>NZ_BMVU01000005.1 GCF_014650875.1 Streptomyces minutiscleroticus | reverse complement strand
AACTGCCGCACATACCGCGCCAGCGAAGGCCGCGCACCACTCACGGTGAGGCCGTACTTGGCGGCGAGCTCCGCCGCGGTCAGCCCGTCGTCGGGCGCGGCCTGCGCCCGGGGCGGTGTGTGGAGGACCTGACTCACATCCGCTGCTTTCGCTCAGGGGGTGGGGCGCGCGGACCGCCGTACCCGACGGCCGGTGGGAGGTCCGGCGCGGGCGCGCCGGGACCGGGCGCGCCGGCGGAGGCACCGCGGTACGCGTACGTCGAGACGGAACCGTTTCGACGGTATGGAGCGTAGGGCGTTCCGACGTCGGAACGCAACCGTTTCGTCGTGACGCCCTATGCTGGGGCGCATGACGACGAGGGCCGACGGGACGAAGGCCGGCGGGACGCGGGAGGGCGGGCGTCCGCCGGGCCGCCGGGCGCCCGCCGGGGCGGCAGTGCTCCGCGCGGACGTGACGGAGGCGATCCGGGCGGCGGTGTTCGAGGAGCTCGCGGCCGTCGGCTACGCGCGGATGTCCATCGAGGGCATCGCGCGCCGCGCGGGCGTCGGCAAGACGGCCGTCTACCGGCGCTGGCGCTCCAAGCTCCACCTGGTCCTCGACCTGGTCTCCGCGATCGCGGTGCAGGGCCTGCCCGCGCCCGACACCGGCTCCCTGGAGGGCGACCTGCGGCTGCTGTACGAGGTGACCTCGCGCGCCCTGCGCCATCCGGTCGCCTCGCAGATCATCCCGGACCTCCAGGCGGAGGCGGCCCGCAACCCCGACATCGCCGAGGCCATGCAGAAGGCGCTGCGCGAGGGGCAGCAGGGCGTGGCGAGCGGCATCGTCGCGGCGGCCGCCGCACGCGGCGAGGTCCGCGCCGGGTACGACGAGGACCTGGCGCTCGACCTGATCTCCGGCCCGCTGTACTGGCGGTTCCTGGTGGTGCGCACGAAGCCGTCGAAGGGCTACCTCGGCGGCCTGGCGCGGACCACGGCGGGGGCGCTCAGGGCGCTGTGAGCCGACGGGGGACGACCCCGCCCGGGGCCGTCCTCGGGCCGAGTCCCCCGGGTCGGACCCCGGTTCCCGCCGCCCCGGGGCGGTCCCGGCTCAGCGGTTCCTCCGCCACCCCTCCCCGGCCGAGGCGCTCATGTCGTCGACGTCGCGCCGGGCCTTCCAGTCCAGCTCGCCGGCGATGCGGTCGGCCGAGGCGACGACCCGGGGCGGAGCGCCGGGGCTGCGGGCGGTGACCTCCGGCGGCAGGCCGTGGCCCGTGATCCGGTTGATGCGGTCGATCGTCTCGCGGACCGACGCGCCCTCCCGCGCCCGATGCTGAGGGTGAGGTCCGTGCCGCCGGGGAGGCCGCCAGCCGGCGGGCCGCGGCCGCGTGGGCGTCGGCGATGTCGGTGGACAGGTCGTCGTGGACCACGGTCCGCCCGCCCGCCTCGGTCGTCGCGTGGACGACGTGCGCCCCGACGTAACCGGCTCCGCCGGTGATCAGCCGGGTCGTGCTGTGGTCTCCCCCCGCGTGGCCGGTCGTGGTGCGGGTGCCGCGGCCGTCGTGCCCGGGCGCGGTCCGGTGGCCGTGCCCCGGTGCGCGGTCCGCCGGCCGGATCCGGCCACCGGCCAGTGAGGCAGGCGCCGGAGGCGGCGGACCAGCACGCCCGCGGCCCCGTGCCACCCGGAGGCGAGGTGCAGCGCCAGCGAGCCGGAGTGCGTCGCGTACGGCCGGACGAGCAGCAGGCCGTACCGCAGGCTCGGCACGGCGGCGCGGCGCAGCAGGCCGGGGCCCGCGACCGCGTGCGCGCCGGTGACGCGGCTCGTGCCGTCGCGGAAGCGCACCCGGATCCGCAGGTCCCAGGTGCCGGTGCCGAGCGCCGCGAGGTCGACGGGCAGCCGGGCGCACCACGTCCGGCCGTCGGCGCCGGTACGGGCACCGGCACCGGTGCCCGTGCGGATTCCGGCTCCGGCGCCTGTGCCGTTCCCGGCGCCACCCGTGCCGGGACCCGCGCTCGTGCCGGTGCCCGTGCCGTTCCCGGCACCTGCGTCCGCGCCGTCTCCGGGCCCGGGTCCGGAGACGGCCCCGGTCACGAGGGGTGCGGTCAGCCGCAGTCCCGTGGTTCCGTTCCGCCGGTCCACGAACTCGGCGTCCACGGCCACCGGCCCCGCCTCCGCCAGCCGCCCGTACAGCTCGTGCAGGCGCAGCCGCAGCGTCGAGCCGCGCGGGCGGGGCCGCAGTTCCGCGTCCACGGCGAGGGGCAGCAGCCCCACGGGGCGCGTCAGCAGCTGCTCCAGCGTCACCTCGGGCAGGTCCGCGGACCACACCGGCGTGCCGTCCGCGGTGCGGGCGTACGGCGGCCGCAGCCGGGCGGGCCGGGACGCCAGCTCCCTCAGGCGCGGCAGGTCGCGCGGCTCCGGCGAGGCCAGCACCACCCCCGCGACGATCCGGCCGGGCGCCCCCGTCGGCGTCAGGTCGCCCGCGTCGAAGCCGGCGAGGTGCGCGCGGGTCAGCTCCCACCACCGCCGCCGGTACTCCGCGCCGCGCATCTCCAGCTCGCGGGCGTACATGCGCAGCTCGTGGTCGAGGAACTTGGCGCGCGCCGCCCGCGCCAGCCGCTTCTCGCCCGCGTCCAGCAGGATCCCGTACGCCTGCCGGGCGGCCTCCGTGCGCGCCCGCCAGTTCTCGACGTCCGCCCGGTCCAGCGAGAGGGACAGGCGCCCGGCGGCGCGGCGCACGTGCCAGACGTACACGGTGTCGGGCACGAGGGCGAGGCGCGGGCCGGCCGCCAGCACGCGCGCGGTGAAGACGAAGTCCTCGTAGGGGAAGCGGCCCTCGGGGAAGCGGATGCCGTGCTCGCGCAGGAAGGCGGTCCGGTAGAGCTTGTTGACGCAGAGCGTGTCGTGGACCAGGCGGGGACGGCGCGTGGGCCGGGGGACCAGCGCGTGCCGGGCGTACAGCGCGGGCTGCCAGGGGACCTCGCGTCCCGAGGGCAGCTCACGGCGCACGCACAGCCCCGCGGCCACCTCCGCGTCGTGCTCGACGGCGGCGCCGAGCAGCGCGTCCACCGCGCCGGGCGGCAGCACGTCGTCGCTGTCCAGGAACATCACGTACGGGGCGGTGGCCGCGTCGGTCCCGTCGTTGCGGGGGGTGCCGCAGCCGCCGCTGTTGACCGCGCGGCGCAGCACCCGCAGGCGCGGTTCCCGGGCCGCGAGCGCGTCGAGCAGGTCCGCGCTGCCGTCCGCCGAGCAGTCGTCGACGGCGATCACCTCGCGCACGGCCGGACCCTGCGCGAGCGCCGACCGGACCGCGTCCGCCACGTGGGAGGCGTCGTCGTACCCGATCACGACGACGCACACCTGGGACCGATGAGCAGGCATGACGTCCACGAGACGACATAGTAGACGTTTTGCGTAATTTGCCTATTTAACTCCGTTCTGTGTCTCCTGGTGATGGCGCCGGGCGTCGGGGAACGCGCGTGCGGACGCCGGGGGCCGCGGCCGCGCCGGAAGGCGCTCCCCCGCGGTCGAGCGCCACAGCCGCCGCAGGGCGAGCGCGGCCGCCGCGACGAGCAGGCCGTTGCGGGCGAGCATCAGCAGGCAGCCGGTCCAGGTGCAGGCCATGACGTCCTCGTACAGGAGCGGGTACGCCAGCGAACTGACCGCGGCCGCCGCCGTGACCAGCGCGGCCGGCGCGCGCTGGCCGGTGTGCCGGGAGGTCAGGCACACCGCGGCGAGTCCCAGCAGCCACACCAGGTACTGCGGGCTGATCACCCGGCTGGTGACCGTGAACAGCAGGACGGCGGCCAGCGCGGCGTCGTACGGGGTGGCCGCGCCGAAGCGCCGGGCGCGCAGCCGCCACAGCAGCAGGGCGGCGAACGCGCCCGCGGTGAGCGCGAGCGAGGCCGTGGCGACCCCGGGGACGTACGGGCCCGTGAACTCCATCGCGCCGTAGCGGTAGTCCACGCGCACCGGGAGGCCGGCGCGGTGCGCGAAGGCGAGGACCGTGCCGCCGAGCGACTCGATCTGCACGCCCCGGCCGCCCTGCTGGCGCAGGAAGTCGAACGGATCGCGGAACAGGACGGTCGCCGCCGCGAGCAGTCCGCCCGCCGTCACCGCCGCCGCGCCCCAGGACCGCCGCGTGACCCGCCCCGGCGGCGCGCCCAGCAGCGCCAGCGCGGGCCACACCTTCACCAGCGCGCCCAGTGCGGCGAACGCCCCGCCCGCGCGCGGGAACCGCTCCAGCGTCAGCAGGGAGAACACCGCGAGCGCGGTGACCTGCACGTCGTAGCGGGCGAGCGGGATGTGCAGCAGCAGCGGCAGCGCGCCCGTCCAGAGCGCGGCGCCGCGCAGGCTGCGGCCGGTGCGGGTGCCCGCGCGGGCCAGGGCGACGGCGACCGCGGCGTCGGCGGCGAGGGCGAGCAGGACGAAGGCGCGGAAGTAGGTCAGGCCGGGCAGCAGTCCCGGGGCGGCCAGGACGGCGCCCGCGCCCGGCGGGTACTGCCACAGCGGGTCGCCGGCCGGGAAGGCGCCGGTCGCCAGCGTCTCGTACCAGCGGGCGTACAGCGCGTGGACCTCGCGCGCGACGCCGCCCACCCCGAGCGGGGCGCGGCCGTCGCGGGAGAGCAGCCACAGCGTCAGCGCGCGGCCGGCGAGCCAGGCGCAGGCGAGGGCGCAGAGGGCGGGCAGCCGGGATCGGGATCTCATCAAGGACGGATCGTAGGCCGCGAGGAACCGCATATCGCCCGATATGACATCAGGTACGGATGAAAGCCATGCAATGCCTACGAATGGTGCAGAGGTGGCGGGTGATCCGCCGCGCCCGCGCCCGCCCTCGCGGAGGTGCCAGGGTCGGCGCCTGACCCGGTGCCCGGGGTCGGCGCCTGACCCGGTGCCCGGGGTCGGCGCCTGTGCCGGTCCCGGCGCCTAGACCGGTCCCAGTGCCGCCCCGTCCCGCGCCGCCCGGTCCAGGGCCCGGGTCAGCCGGTCGAGGCGGGCCCGCAGGTCGCGGATCTCGTCCAGGTCGAAGCCGGTCGCGGCGCCGATCCGCAGGGGCACCTCGCGCGCCCGCTCGCGCAGCGCCAGCCCCTCCTCGGTCGGCCGCACGGTCACCGACCGCTCGTCCGCGGCGCTGCGCTCGCGCCGTACGTACCCGGCCGCTTCCAGCCGCTTGAGCAGCGGCGACAGCGTCCCGGAGTCCAGGCGCAGATGTTCGCCCACCTTCTTCACCGGCAGCTCGCCGTGCTCCCACAGGACGAGCATGACCAGGTACTGGGGGTAGGTGAGCCCCACGTCCTTGAGCAGGACGCGGTAGACGCCGCCGAAGGCGCGCGAGGCGGCGTGCAGGGAGAAGCAGATCTGCTGGTCCAGGTGGAGCAGGTCGGCGAGGTCGGCGAGGCCGGGCTCCCGTCCGCCGGGGGCGGGTATGGGCGTCGAGGTCATGCCTCCAGGGTAACGCCGGCGGGCCATTTGATTGTGCACAACTTAATTGTGTGCTTTACTTTTTTCCGTGAGGCGGCCGGACCCCGGCCGCCGGTACGCGAACGAGAGAGGGACGGTTCCCCATGGACGCGCTCTACACCGCGGTCGCCACCGCCACCCACGGCCGGGAGGGCCGCGCCGTCAGCTCCGACGGCAAGCTCGACCTCCAGCTGGGCATCCCGACGGAGATGGGCGGCAACGGCCGGGGCACGAACCCGGAGCAGCTGTTCGCCGCCGGCTACTCCGCCTGCTTCGCCAGCGCCCTCGGCGTCGTGGGCCGCGCGGCCAAGGTCGACCTCGGCGACGCCGCCGTGACCGCCGAGGTCGGCATCGGCAAGGAGGGCGAGGGCTTCGCGCTCGCCGTCACCCTGCGCGTGGAGCTGCCCGACTCCCTCGACCAGGAGACCGGCCGCAAGCTCGTCGAGCAGGCCCACCAGGTCTGCCCGTACTCCAACGCCACCCGAGGCAACATCCCGGTCGAGCTCGTCGTCGAGTAGGCGCGGCGGCCGCACGGGCGGGCCCGCGCCCCGGTACGGGCGCGCCCCCGCGCGGCATCCCGTACCCGGCGGCCTCCCCGCACGAGGGGGAGGCCGTCCCGCGGCTCCGGCCGCCGCACCCTCGTCCACGACGGTGCGGCGGCCGGAGCCGCGAGGGCCCGTCCCCCTGTCCGGCGCGGTGGGCCGACGCCCGCCTCACTCCACCGGGCGCGCCGCCCGTGGCGTCCGCTCGAGCGGGCCCCCGCTCTGGCCCGGCAGCCGCACCCGCGGTCCGGCGTACCGGGCCAGCAGCAGCGGGACGCCGAGCACCGGCAGCAGCCAGGCCATGACCAGGAGCCGGTCGACGGCGATGTCCGGGTGGGCCGCCTGGCTGATCACCCCGGTCGCCGCCGCCGCGACCAGCGCGGCTCCGAACGCGGGACGCTGCCGCAGCGCGCCCCAGGCGCCGGCCGCCAGCAGCGCGGGGAACAGCGGCTGGAGCAGCTGGCGGCGCAGCCACTCGGCCCAGAAGCCCGCCTCCAGCCGCCAGAACTCGCCCCACGGGTCCGCCCGGTCGGGCCGGGCGAAGTGGTCGGTCAGCAGGTCCTGGAGACTGTCGTGCTCCGACGGGTAGCCCAGCAGCCGGGCCGCAACGACCGTGCACACGGCCGCGCCCGCCGTCACCGCCGCCACGGCCGCGACCCCCTCGCCCGCGGGACGGCCCGACCGGCGCCGCCGCCATGCGACCGCCCCGAACGCCACCGCCAGGCACCCGCCCAGGAACAGCGCCTGGGAGTGCTTCACCGCGAACAGCAGCGCCAGCGACCCGGCCACCAGCCACACGCCCGCCCGCCGTCCGGCGCCCCGCCCGTCCTCCCGCCGCCCGCACAGGACCAGCGCGCACCCCCACAGCGCGGTCAGCGTCAGCGCCGTCATCGTGCCCTCGGTCATCGGGCGCATCGCGGTCACGCCGGTCGGCAGCACGTAGTACAGGACCTGGCCCACCAGCGCCGGGACCACCGGCACCCGCAGCGTGCGCAGCACGAGGTACACCAGGACGCCGCCGCCCGCCGCGACGCACACCCCCGCCGCCCACAGCCCCCACACCGTGCCGAGCAGCGACACGAACGGCACGAGCAGCACCGGGTAGCCGGGCCGCGCCTCGAAGATCCGCATGAACCGCTCGCCCATGAACGGCGCCGTGTGCCCGGCCGTCCGCCCCTCGCGCAGCCGCTCGTGCAGGATCCGCCCGTAGTGCGCGCGGCACTCCTCGCGCACCTCCGGCCCCGGGTCGGGCCCCCGGAAGCCGCCCACGTCCACGCTGTGGCCGCGGGAGGCCAGGTCGCCGCGGCTCGCGCACAGGTAGGCGACCGTGCGGTCCACCGCCTCGGCCTTGTCCGCGCCGCCCAGACTCAGCGCGTACGACAGGTAGTTGCGGCTGTCGGGGGTGTCGCGGCCGGTGACGTTGGCGAGCTGGAGGCAGCCGAAGAGCGAGGCGAGGAGCAGCACCCACGCGGCGGGGCGCGCCGTCACGGGCGGGCCGGCCCGTCGTGGACCGGCGCGCCGGGGGCCGGTTCCCGGCGCGGGGCGCCCGGCGCCGGGACCCGGGCCGCCCCGGCCGCCGGCTCCTCGCCGAGCATCAGCCGCCGGACGACCCGCTCGGCGGCGTGCCCGTCGTCGTAGACGCAGAACCTCTCCCGAAAGGCGGCCCGCAGCCGCGCCGACTCCCCGTCCCGCCAGGCGCCCGACGCGAACAGCTTCGCCAGCTCCGCGTCCTCGCGCGTGACGTGGCCCGGCGGGAACGCCGTGACGTCGAAGTACGTGCCGCGCCCCGCCCGGTAGGTGTCCCAGTCGTAGGCGTGCACGACGACCGGCCGGTCCAGGAGCGCGTAGTCGAACATCAGGGACGAGTAGTCGGTGACCAGGGCGTCGGAGGCCAGCATCAGGTCCTCCACGGACGGCTCGTCGGTGACGTCCCGCACCAGCCCGGCCAGGGCCAGGTCCCGCAGCGCGAGCCCGCGTTCGGGGGAGCGGGCGAGCGAGGGGTGCAGTCGTACGGCCAGGACGTGGTCGGCGGGCAGGCCGGTGGCGATCAGCTCCAGGTCGCAGGTGGGGGCGTGGCCGTCCTGGCGGTGGTCGCGGAAGGTCGGCGCGTAGAGCACGAGGGTCCGGTCGCCGGCGACGCCCAGCCGCTCGCGCGCGGCGGCGCGCCGCCCGGGGTCGGGCAGGGCCAGGCAGTCGTTGCGCGGGCTGCCGGTGCGCAGGGACGTGAAGCCGCAGGGGTAGGCGCGGTCCCAGACCAGCTCGGAGTGCGGGTTCGCGACGAGGCTGTGGTCCCAGCGGTCGGCGCGGCGCAGCATCGCGGGCACGCTGAAGCCGCGCCGGGCGCCCGGGTAGGGCAGCAGGTCCACGCCCATCGACTTCAGCGGGGTGCCCTGGTGGGTCTGCACGTGGACGGTTCCCGGCCGCTTGACCAGGTCGTTCGCCCAGTTGACATTGTTGACGAAGTACGTGGCGCGGGCGGTGACCCGGCGGTAGGCGCGGCTGTTCGGCAGCACGTGCTCCACGCCCGGCGGCACCGCGTCCACGTGGTCCCTGCCGACCACCCACACGCCCCTCACGTGCGGGGCGATTGCGCGGGCCTTGCGGTAGACCGCCGCGGGGTCGCCGAGGACGCCGCGGTGCGAGAAGGCCGAGTACACCGCGAGGTGCGGGTCGAGCGGGCGGCACAGCAGCAGCCGCCGGTGCAGCGCGAGCAGCACCCGCCGCAGCCTGCGCCGCCACACCCGGCACCGGCGGCGCAGCCGCGCCCGCGGCCCGGACGTCCTGCTGTACAGCGCGTACAGCGGGTACGGGGCCCAGGTCAGCAGGGCGGCGGCGACGCGCGGGACGCGGTCGGGCCGCCGGTGGCCCGCCGGGCGCCGGGCGCGCAGGTCGCGGGCGGCCCGGCGGTGGAACTCCGCGCGCGCGGACGGCGGCACGCGGTCCTCCTGCCGCAGGATGAACAGGTAGTGGTCGGCCATGTGCCCGTAGAGGAAGTCCCGCCACCGCTCCAGCTCCGGCCGGTCGTCGACGAACCGGAACAGCCGCTCGTACTGGGCGAACACCGCGAAGTGCGCGCGGCTCGGGGTGCGCAGCGCGTTGCCCCGGCGGCGCTGGCGGTAGTGCACGCAGACCCGGTCCAGGAGGGTGATCGTGCGGGCCGTCCACAGCGACTCGTAGACGACGACCGCGTCCTCGTAGAAGCCGTCCGGGAAGGAGAAGCCGCCCCCGCGGTAGAAGTCGAGCCGGTACGCCTTGTTCCACACGACCGTGAACAGGTCGAGCAGCTCCGGGCGTTCGGCGATCGTGAAGACCTCCGGGCCCGGCTCCCGGAAGAGCGGCGCGTCCCGGTTGCGCCGGACCGCGCCCTGCCAGTGGGCGCGGGCGTAGTCGAACAGCACGACGTCGGGCCGCCCGGTCGCGTCGATCCGCTCGGCGATCGCCCGCAGCGCGCCCGGCGTCCAGCTGTCGTCGCTGTCGAGGAAGAGCAGGTACTCGCCGCGCGCCAGCCTCGCGCCGTGGTCGCGGGCCGCGCCGATGCCGCCGTTGGCCGGCAGGTGGACCGGCACCACCCGGCCGTCCAGGGCGGCGAACTCGTCGACGATCGCCGGGCTGCCGTCCGGGGAGCGGTCGTCGACCACGATCAGCTCGAGGTCGCCGTACGACTGGTCGAGGACCGAGCGCAGACAGGTGCGCAGGTAGCCCTGCACGTTGTGGACGGGGACGACGACGCTGAAACGGGGCATGGCGCTTCCGGGGACTGCCGACGGGGGCGTGCGGGGGGTTCGGGGGGCGGGCGCGGTCATGTCAGCGGCTCCCGGCCGCGGGCACGCTCCCGGCCGCGGACGTGCTCTCGGCCGCGGGAGCGGCGGCGGGCGCGGGGACGGCCGGGGCACCGGGCACGGGACCGGCCGCCGGTACGGGCGTGCGCTCGTGCAGCGGGACCACGGGCGGCAGGTCCTGCCCGGACTGGCCGAGCAGCACCCGCCGCACCACGCGCTCGGCGGCCCGCCCGTCGTCGAAGGCGCAGAAGCGCTCGCGGAACCGGGCGCGCAGGGCGGCCGACCGCTCGTCCGCCCAGGCGCCGGAGGCGAACACCGCGGCCAGTTCGTCCTGGGTGCGGGTGACCGGCCCCGGCGGCTCGGCGAGCAGGTCGAAGTAGACGCCCCGGGTGTCGCGGTAGACGTCCCAGTCGTCGGCGTGCACGACGATCGGCCGGTCCAGGTTGGCGTAGTCGAACATGATCGACGAGTAGTCCGTGATCAGCGCGTCGGCGGCCAGGCAGACGTCCTCGGTCTCCCGCAGCGACGTCACGTCGATCAGCCGCCCGGACTCCACCGCCCCGCGCAGCCCGGGGCTGCCGTCGAGGAAGTAGTGCGCGCGCAGCAGCACCACGAAGCCCTCGCCGAGCGCCGAGCAGAACCGCGCCAGGTCGAACTGGCCGGCCACGTCCCGCGGGTAGTCCCGGAACGTCGGCGCGTACAGCAGCGCGGTCCGCCCCTCGGGCACGCCGAGCCGGGCCCGGATCTGCGCGACCTCCTCCGGGCGGGCGGTGTAGTAGCGGTCGTTGCGCGGATAGCCGTACTCCAGGTGCTCGTAGGAGCCCGGGTAGGCGCCCGACCAGACCTCCGTGGAGTGCGGGTTGGAGGAGAGCGAGTAGTCCCAGCGGTCCACGCGCCGCATCAGACCGCCGAAGCTGCCGGTGGCCGCGGCGACGGCCCGGTAGGGCACCTGGTCGAGCCCCATCCGCTTCAGCGGCGTGCCGTGGTGGGTCTGCACGTGGACGGTCCCGGGCCGCTTGCGCACGGCGTTCTCGAAGTTGACGTTGTTGAACGTGTACTTGGCCCGCGCCATCACCTCCCAGTACCGGCGGCTGCCGACGACCACGCTCTCCACGTCCTCGGGCATGTGCTCCAGGTCCTTCTCCCGCACCAGGAAGACCGACCGGACGTGCGGGGCGAGCTCGCGGGCCGCGCGGTGGACCGCGGCCGGGTTGCAGGCGTGGCCGCGGCCCCAGTACGCGGAGAAGACGGCGAGGTTCTCGTCGACGGGGCGGCGCAGGTACCACGCGTACGGGTACCGGGGGCGGCCCCGGCGCAGCCGGCGCAGCACGCGGCCGGCGAGGGCGGTCCACCGCTCCCGTGCCCGGCCGGCGGCCGGCAGCGCGGCGAACACGGGGTGGACGCCCCGGGCGAGCAGCCGCAGCCGCAGGCCCTCCGCGCCGGCCGGGGGCCGGAAGCCCGCCGGGCGGTGGCGGCGGTACAGCCGCCCGGCGCGGCGGACGAAGGCGCGGCGGGCGGCGGAGGAGGGCCACGGGCCGGCGGCGGCCTCCACCGCGGCGGCGAACAGCGCGCCGAACAGGGCGCCCGCGCGGCCGGCGTCGAGCGGCCGCCCGGCGGCCCGGTCCAGCACCGCCTCCACCTGGTCGAGCAGCGCGGCGGGCGCGGGCCCCTCGCCCTGCCGCCGCACCCGGTGGCGCACGCACAGCGCCCGCACCGCGTCCGTCCGCCCGGCCGCGAGGGTCACCGCGCCGGTCCAGCCGACATCGGCCCGGTCGTCCTCCGGGCACACGAGCCCCTCCCCGACGAGGAACTCCCGGCGGTACGCGGCCGCCCACGCCCCCGTGCGCACCAGTGCCCCGTACGGCGGCGGCCCCTCGAACGCCTCGTGCTCCGGCTCCCCCTCCCACCAGGGCAGCCGCTCGTGCCCGAGGTGCAGCACGTCGGCCCCGCCGGTCTCCCGCAGCCGGGCGTCCACGGCCGCGAGCGCGCCCGGCGCCAGCAGGTCGTCCTCGCCGAGGAACAGCACGTACGCGCCCGTGGCCGTGGTGCCCGCGCCCGTCAGGGACGGCGCGGGCACCACCCGGGCGTCGCGGGCCGCGTACCCGGCGGCCACCAGGCCCGCGGGCGAGTCCGGCGCCCCGCGCACCGGGATCACCTCGATGTCGCCGAAGGACTGGGCGAGGACGGAGTCCAGGGCCTGGGACAGCCGCCCCCCGGCGCCGTGGGGGGAGACGATGATGCTGAAGCGGGGCATGATGCTGCGCTGCTCTCTGTGCTGCGTCCGGGGGGTCTTGCGGGGCCGCGCCGTCCGGCGGGCGGACCCGCGCGGGAGGGCGGCCCGCCCGCTACGGACGGTCGATGGCCGGGACGTGGCCGCCGGGCGGCGGCACGGTCGCCGGATGCGGGGCGGGGCGGACCGCGGCGGCCGAGGGCACGGGACGGCGTTCGCCGAGGGGGACCACGGCGGGGAGCCCGGCGCTCTCGCCGAGCACGATCCGGCGGACGGCGCGCTCGGCGGCGCGCCCGTCGTCGTAGGGGCAGAAGCGCTCCCGGAACGCGGCCCTCAGCTGCGCGGAGCGCGAACCGCGCCAGTGGCCGCTCGCGAAGACGTCGACCAGCTCGTCCTCGTCGCGCACCACCACGCCCGGCGGGAAGGCCCGCACGTCGAAGTAGACGCCGCGGGACGCCTCGTACGCCTCCCGGTCGTCGGCGTGCACGACGACCGGCCGGTCGAGCCCCGCGTAGTCGAACATCAGCGGCGCGTAGTCCGTGACCAGCGCGTCCGAGGCCAGGCAGAGCGACTCCACGCTGGGGTGGCCGGTCACGTCGATCAGGCGCCCCGCGCCGTGCGCGGGACCCGCGTCCCGGGCGGGCGGGGCCAGGGACAGCACCACGAAGCGCGGGCCGAGCCGGCGCAGCACCCGCGGCAGGTCCAGGCGCGCGCACTGGGTGCGGCGGTAGTCGCGGTGCGCGGGCGCGTAGAGGATCGCCACCGATCCCTCCGGGACGCCGAGGGAGTCGCGCAGCCGCGCCACGTCCGCCTCCGTCGCCTTGTGGAAGACGTCGGTGCGCGGCTGGCCGTACTCCAGCGTCGTGTACCCGGCGGGCAGGACCCGCTCCCACACCAGGGTCGAGTGCCGGTTCGCGGACAGGCAGTAGTCCCAGGCGTCGGCGTCGCGCAGCAGCCGCGCGAAGTCCAGCGTGCCGCCCGCCGCCGGGCGTTCCAGCAGGTCCAGGCCCACGTGGCCGAGCGGGGTGCCCGCCTGCGTCTGGACCACCACCTGGCCGGGGCGCTTGACCAGCCGGCGGTCGAAGGCGGCGTTGCCGACGAGGTACTTGGAGCGGGCCAGCGCCGTGAAGTACGCGGCGGTGCCGGGGCGCACCCGGTCTGTGGCGGGAGGGACGGTGTGGTGGTGCTCGGGCCGCGCGGCCCACGCCGTGCGGACGGCGGGCGCGAGGTCGCGGAAGGCGGTCTCCAGCGCGCCCGGGTTGCAGCCGTGGCCGAGCCAGCCGTCCCGGCAGAACAGCGCGCGGTCCTCCCGCAGCGGCAGCAGCAGCTGGCCGCGGTAGTGCAGCCGCAGGGCCGCGGCGCGCAGGGTGCGCAGCAGCGCCGAGGCCGCGGCCACCGCCCGCCGGTGCAGCCGCAGCAGCGGCCACAGCGTGCGGTACGCGCGGTGGCAGCCCAGGAGGACCGGCAGGTGGCGCGGCCAGGCGCGCGGCGGCGTCCGGAACCCCGGCACCCGGTGGCGGCGGCAGTGCGCGCGGGCCCGGCGCAGGAACTCCGCGCGCAGCTCGCGCGGCAGCCGGCCGGGCCTGCGGAAGACCACCGACAGGTGGTCGACCATGCGCCGGAACAGCACCGGCCGCCAGCGCTCGAGGTCCGGGCGGGAGTCCAGGTAGGCGAAGACGCGGTCGTACTGGTCGAAGACGTCGAAGTGGCGGCGGCTGGTGGTGCCGAGGATGCTGCCCCGGCGCCGCTGCCGGTAGTGGACGCAGACCCGGTCGAGCGTCGCGATCGTCCCGGCCGCCATCAGCACCGGGTACGTCCAGGGCGTGTCCTCGTAGTAGCCGGGCGGGAAGGCGAACCCCTCCCGTTCGACGAAGTCCCTGCGGTAGGCCTTGTTCCAGACCACCATCAGCATCTCCAGCAGGCCCGGCCGGTCGGCGAGGCGGAAGGGCGCGGGTCCCTCCTGGGCCAGCCGCGCCGCCTGCTGGTTGCGCACGGTCTCGCCCGACCAGAACGTGCGCGCGTAGTCGTACACCAGGACGTCCGGGTCGCCGGTCTCCCTCAGCCGGTCGGCGATCGCCCGCAGCGCGTGCGGGGTGAGGGTGTCGTCGCCGTCGAGGAAGACCAGGTAGTCGCCGGTGGCCCGCTCCATCCCGGCGTTGCGGGCCCGGCCGAGCCCCACGTTCTCCGCCAGCCGCACCGGCCGTACGCGGGCGTCGCGGGCCGCGTACTCCTCGATGATCGCGCCGCAGGCGTCCGGCGAGCGGTCGTCGACCGCGATCAGCTCCAGGTCGGTGTGGGACTGCGCGAGGACCGATTCCAGGCAGGCGGGCAGGTACGCCTGTACCGCGTGCGCGGGGACGATGACACTGAACCGGGGCAAGGGACATCCATGGGTCGGCGCGGGCGTACTGCCCTGAAACGGCCGATGGGGCGATCGGGTTACGCCGGCTGCTGCATCCGGGGGAATCCCGGTGGACGCGCGGGGGCGGCCCGGTGACCCGGACCGCCCCCGGCCTGCCCTCGTCCGCGTCTACTTGACGGCGCCCGCCATCACACCGGACACGAACTGCCGCTGGAACGCGAAGAACACGACCAGCGGGACGATCATCGAGATGAAGGCACCGGGCGCCAGGACGTCGATGTTCGCGCCGAACTGCCGGACCTGCTGCTGCAGGGCGACCGTCAGGGGCTGGGAGTCGGAGTCCGAGAACACCAGGGCGACCAGCATGTCGTTCCACACCCACAGGAACTGGAAGATCCCCAGGGACGCGAGCGCCGGAGCCGCGAGCGGCATCACGACGGTCAGGAACAGCCGCGCCTCGCCGGCCCCGTCCAGCCGCGCCGCCTCCAGCAGCTCCCGCGGGATCTCCGCGAAGAAGTTGCGCAACAGGAAGATCGCGAACGGCAGTCCGAAGCCGACGTGGAAGAGGACGACGCCGATGATGTCGCCGAAGATGCCGAGCGTCCCGAAGAGGCTGGACAGCGGGATCAGCGCCACCTGCACCGGCACCACCAGCAGCGCCACGACGGCCATGAACCACCAGTCGCGGCCCTTGAAGTCCATCCACGCGAAGGCGTACCCCGCCATCGCGCCGACGAGGACGACCAGCAGCGTCGCCGGGACCGTGATCCAGACGGTGTTGAGCAGGGAACCGGTGACGGCGTCGTTCTTCAGCAGCGACTCGTAGCTGGCCGCCGTCAGCTGGGCCGGCGCGCCGAACACCGTCCACCAGCCCGACTCGGCGATGTCCTTCGGGTCGCGGAACGACGAGACCAGCAGGCCGAAGGTCGGCACCAGCCAGAACACGGCCACCAGGACCAGGAAGACGCGCAGCACCCCGCCCGCCGCTCCGCTCGCCACCCGCGAGGCGAGGGAGCGCCGGGGACGCGCGGAGGTGTCCCGCGCCGAGGGACCGGCGGGCGTCGAAGGCCCGTGCGCGGGAGTGTCGAGAGCGGTCACCGCTGGCGCTCCTTCCGCAGCCGCCGGATGTTGACCCACATCACCGGCAGGACGAGCAGCAGCAGGATCACACCGATCGCGCTGCCGAGACCGTTGTTGCCCCCGCCGCCGAACGACGACAGGAACAGCTGGAGGGCGAGCACGTTCGCCTCGTCCTGGCTGGGCTGCGGCGCGATGATGTAGACGAGGTCGAAGACCTTCATCACGTTGATCATCAGCGTGACCAGCACGACCGACAGGACCGGTGCCAGGAGCGGCACCGTGACCCTCCGGAACACCTGCCACTCGTTGGCGCCGTCCACGCGCGCAGCCTCCAGCAGGTTGCGGTCGACGCCCGCGAGCCCCGCCGCGATCAGCACCATCGCGAAGCCCGCCCACATCCACACGTAACTGCCGATGATGGCCGGGGTGACGAGGGCCGGGCCCAGCCAGTCGATGCCGTTGTACGGGGCCGCGAAGTTCGAGCCCGGCAGCCGCAGCCGTGCGCCGTCGGCCTCGGCGGGGAGACCGAAGGTGCCGTCGGCGGAGCTGGTCGCGGAGGCGACGACCTTCCCGTCCTTCACCGCCTCGACCTTGACGCCCTTCAGCGCCTTCTCGCGCGCGTCGATCGCGCCCTTCTCACCGCCGCCGCCCAGCCGGAAGTCCAGCCAGACGGTGCCGGTGACCCGGTCGCCCCCGGTGGAGGCGGCCTTCGCGTCCCGGGGGTCGCCGGGCAGCTTGTTCGGGGCGATGCCGACCAGCGGCAGCAGCACCGGCGTGCCCGCCCGCACGGTCCCGCTCGTCGTGAACGCACCGCCGCCGGACGCCTTCAGATCGCTGACCTGGGCGTTCGGCCGGGCCTTCGGGTAGACCGCGGCGTCGGAGAACGCGTCGTGCACGGACGTGACGACGGCGTTCGCCACGCCCCGGTCCGGGTCCGCCTCGTACACCAGCCGGAAGATGATGCCCGCGGCGAGCATCGAGATCGCCATCGGCATGAAGACGATCAGTTTGAACGCCGTGCCCCAGCGCACCCGTTCGGTGAGCACGGCGAAGATCAGACCCAGCGCGGTGACGACCGCGGGCGCGACGGCGACCCAGATCGCCGTGTTGCGCACGGCGGTGAGCGTGGCGTCGTCGGTGAAGACGTCGGCGTAGTTGCCGAGCCCGACGAAACCGGAGCCGTCCGCGTCGTACAGGCTGCGCCAGACCGAGTACCCGATCGGGTAGACCACGAGCGAGCCGAGCAGCACCAGCGCGGGCAGCAGGAACAGCACCGCCACCCACAGCCGGGTGCCCGTCACGCTCTTGCGCGGGGGGACGGAGGGTGTGGGCAGTGCGCCCGCGCCCTCCGCCGACTTCGCAACGGAGTTGGCCATCTCGGGGCCGTCAGCCGTTCTTGTAGGCCTTCGCGGCGTCGGCCTCCAGCTGTCGCTGGGCGCCGGCCACGTCCTCGGGGTCGCGCAGGAAGTCCTGCAGGTCCTTCCACATGCCGACCCCCTGGGTGCCGCCGAAGGCCGCCGGGGCCTGGTCGGACAGGTCGAAGCGGAAGTCGTCGCCCGCCGCGAGCAGCGCCTCGGCGATGTCCCGGGTCACGCCGTCCTTGTACGCGCCCATGTCCATCTCCTTGTTGGGGGAGATGAAGCCGCCCTGCGCGGCCCAGAGCTCGGCCCCGTCGGTGGAGGCGAGGAACGTCAGCAGGGCCTTGGCGCCCTCGTTGTCCTTCAGCGCCACCGCCGCGTCGCCGGCGCTGACCACCGGGGAGTCGGCGCCGACGGCCGGGAAGGGGAAGACCTTGGCGTCCGTGCCGACCTTCGCGTCCGTGTCGGCGTTGATGTTCGCGCTCACGAAGTCGCCCTCGAAGACCATGCCGGCCGGGGTGTCGCCGTTGAACGTCTGGGTGACCGACTTGGGGAACTCCGTGCCCAGCGCGCCCTTGCGGCCGCCCGCGAGGAGCTCGTCCTTGCCCCACAGCTCGCCCAGCGTGGTCAGGGCGTCCTTCACGGACGGGTCCGTCCACTCGATCTCGTGCTTGGCGAGCTGGTCGTACTTCTCGGGGCCCGCCTGCGAGAGGTAGATGTTCTCGAACCAGTCGGTGAGCGTCCAGCCGTCCGCGCCGCCGACGGAGACGGCGGGGGAACCCGCGTCGGACAGCGTCTGCGCGGTGGCGACGAAGTCCTTCCAGGTCCTGGGCTCCTCGGTGATCCCGGCGGCCTCGAAGGCGGCGGTGTTGTACCAGACCAGCGACTTGTTCGCGGCCTTCACGTACGCGCCGACCTGCTTGCCGTCGACCTTCCCGAGGTCCTGCCAGCCCTGGGAGAAGTTCTTCTTCAGCTGGGCCTCGGTCTCCGCGCCGATCGGCTTCAGCCAGCCCTTCTCGGCGAACTGGTGCACCACGCCGACCTGGGGGAGGAACGCGACGTCCGGCGGCTGGCCGCCCTGGATCTTGGTACCGAGGAAGGTGGAGGTGTTGTTGCCCGTCGGCACGAAGCTGACCGTGGCGCCGGTGCGCTTCTCGAACTCGTCCAGGACCTTGGTGAAGTTCTCCTGCTCGGCGCCCGTCCAGACGGCCGCGACCTCGAGCTTCTGCCCGTCCAGCTTCGGCAGGGTGACGGTGGGCTTCTTGTCCTCGCCCTTGCCGCCGCCACCCTTGTCCTTGCCGTCGTCGCCGCCCCCGCACGCGGTGAGCGCGACCGCCAGGGCGCCCGCCAGGACGGCGGACGCGGCCCGCGCGGCTCTGGGCGACCGGTGGGTGCCGGAAGTGTGATGCCTGTTGCGCATTGCTGCCCCGTTCTTCTTCGAACGTCCGAGCGCTGTCCCGTGCGCTCTATCTATGCCCGCCCGGGCGGGGGCGGCAAGAGCGCCTGCCCTGTCAACCACGTGATCGTGACCGCCTCGTGACGTCGGGTCACATCGGGAGCGCGCGCGACGCGGCGGCGCGCGTCCGGGACCGGCCCGCCGGAGCGCCCGGCGCGGCCGCTCCGGCGGCAACGGGCGCGGCGGCACCGGGAGTTGGTGGCCGCTCGGCGAACGCCTCGGCCGTCCCCCGCACGGCCCGCGGGGGAGGCGGGGAAGACGGGGTCAGAGCAGCGAGGGCACCTCGGCCGCCGAGACCGAGCGGGCCGCGCGCTCCAGGGCGCTGGCGAGGAGCGCGAGGTCCGTGGGCCCGTTGCCCAGCTCGCGCACGGGGCGGCGGGCCGGCGGATCGCCCATCCGCTCCCACTCCAGCGGGACGACGGTGGGACGCAGCGTGGCCGTCCGCGGGATGCGCCCCGTGACGCGGCCGCCCTGGAAGACCGTCGTCCGGCCGTCGGGCGTGGTGAGCCGGCCGCGGCCCGGCGCGGGCTCCTCCGGTCCCGTGGCGGGGGCGTCCAGGACGGCCCGGAGCGTGGCCCGCCGGGCCAGCTCGGTCCCGTCCGCGCGCCGGTCGCCCGCCGCGGCGGCCACCAGGTGCACGCCCAGCCGCTCGCCGTCCCGCGCCACCGTCTCCAGCGCGCGCACGACGGAACCGGCGGCCGGCCGCCCCGGCGACCCCAGCGGGGGCGACAGCAGCGCGTCCAGGTCGTCCACGACCACCACGAGCCGCGCGAGCGGCGGGCCCGGCTCCGGGCGCTGCCGCGCCGCCGAGGGGCGCAGCCGCAGCGTGGCGCCGGACGGCGGGCTGTCGAGGTCGGCGGCACCGCCGCCCGGCGACCGGTGCGCGAATCCCCCGCCGGATCCGCCGAGCGTCCCGGACCCGCCGAGGGTGCCTGACCCGGTGGACCGGTGCGCGCCGCCGCCCGCGCCGTGCGCCGTGCGCTGCGGCACCAGCCGGTCCGACACCTCGCGGTGCCGGTGCCACTCGGTGAAGTCCGAGCGTCCCAGCAGCTCCGTGCGCCGCTTCAGCTCGGCGGTCACCGACTGGGCGAACTCCCGCATGCGCACGGGGTCGTTGGCGGCGAGGTACGTGCTCACGTGCGGCAGGTCGGTGCAGACCCGGAGCCCCTCCGCGGGCGCGGCGCCGCCGGAGCCCGTGCCGTCCCGTCCGTCGACGAGCACCAGGCCGAGCCGGTCGGGCCGCTCGGCCGCGGCGAGCGAGGCGGCGACGGAGCGCAGCAGCTCCGTACGGCCGCTGCCCGGCGGGCCCTCGATCAGCAGGTGCGGGCCCTCGGCGGCGAGGTCCACGGTGACGGGACCGCGCGGGCCCGCGCCCAGGACGGCGACGGCGCGCCCGCCGAGCGCCTCCGCGTCGTCGGCGGCGTCCGCCCACCGGGCCATCAGCGACGCCGGGGTGGCCCGGGCCAGCCCCAGCTCGTCCAGCAGCCGCGCCGCCTGCGGCAGCGGAGCGGACACGCGCGCGTGCGGCCGGGAGCCGAGGGCGCCGTCCGTGCGCAGCGGGGCGAGGGCGCGCGCGAACCGCTCGGCCCAGGCCGCCGACACCGCGTCCACCGCGGCCACGGTGCCGTGCCCCACGGGGCCGTCCTGCGCCACGCGCAGCAGCCGCAGCGCCGTGGCCACGTCGCCGCTGAGCAGCGCGACCGCGCCGCACGCGCGGAAGGCGGGAGACACCGCGCAGGCCGCCTCGTACGTGTCGGCGACCGGCGAGGCGGGGGAGGCGGCGGGGGTGTCGGCGAGCACCACGACGTGTACGCCCACCAGCGGCCCCTCGGCGGCGAGCCGGGCCACCGCCTCGCGGGTCCCGGCGCCGGGGTCGCCGTCCACGACGAGCACCGTGCGGGGTCCGGTCCACTCCGCCTCCTCGACGACGGCCCAGGAGGGCCGGGGACGCTGCCGCCGGCCGCCTCCCGCAGTCCCGTCGCGGTCCTCGGGGCGGCCGTACGGGTCCTGGCCGTGCGAGTCCTGGTGACCGTGCGGGTCGTGGTGGCCGTGACGGTCCTGGTGCCCGGCCGCGCCCGCCGCGACCTGGGCCGCCGGCGGAGCGGCGGACGGTGCGGTGGACGGAGGGGCCGGCCGGTCGGCGGCCGCCGGACGCGCGGAGGCCGCGTCCGAGGCGGACGCCGGGCGTGCCGGGGCCGTGCCCGAGGCGTGCGCCCGGTCGGCGAGGTGGTCGTCGAGCCGGCGGAGCAGCTCGTCCGTGCGGGCCGCCGCCTGCTCGTGGTCGTAGGCCAGGAGCAGGCGGCAGTCCTGGCCGTGGGCCGGGCGCAGGTGGGGGAGCCAGCCGAGCCAGGACCACTCCGCCGTCCGCTCCGCCACGGGGCGCGAGCGGTCCGTGCTGACGAGGACGATCTCCAGGGTGTCGGGGGAGTGCAGCGCGGCGAGCTGGGCGAGCACCGCGCGGGCGAGCCCGGCGAGCCGCTCCCGCGGTCCGGCCAGGCCGAGCGCCCCGACCTCCCGCAGCCCTGCGGTCACCGGCACCCCGTGCAGCAGGCCCGACCCGTCGGGCGCCGCCCGGTCCGCCGTGCCCAGCCGGACGGCCAGCGTCTCGGGGTGCCCCGGCCCGCGCTCCCACAGCCGCGGCCCCGGCCCGAGCGCGGCCAGCAGCAGCGTCGCCGGGTCCGGCCACAGCTCCGGTCCGGGCGCGCCGGTCCCCGGGCGCCCGGCGGGCGGCTCGCCGTCCCCGGCGTACGCCTTGTACGCCCCGTGCGACACGTGCGTCCCGTACTCGTCCCGGCCGGGGTCGGGCGCGTCGCCGCGGCCCCCGGCCAGTCGGCGCGCCCACGCCGTGAACCCGCGTTTGCGCACGCCGCGCGGTACGGGCGTACCCCGCAGCGGGGTCCCCTTCCGCGTGCTCCCGCCGGCGGCGTCGAACCCGCCCGTGTCGTCGGGCGCCCCGACGACAGGGGGCCGGCGGCCGTCCCCGTCCGGCCCGTCCGCGTACGGGCCTCTGGCACCGCCGCCGGACGACCCGCCCGACGGGCCGCCGAAGGCGCCCGCCGCACCTGCCGTGTCCACCGGGCCCGCCGCACCGGCGGCCCCGGCGCGGCCGCCCCCGCGCGCGGCCCGACCGTCGCCGCCACCGGGCGCGGTACGGCGGTCGCCGGCCGGCCCGCGGGCCCCCGCGTCCGCGCCCGTACGCCCGAGGTCCCCGCCCCTCGCGGCCCCGGACCCCGCGCCCTCGGACCCGGGGCCGTCGGGACCGCCCGCGCGCGTGGCCTCGATCCCCGGCGCCCGGCCCTGCCCGGGCACGACGCGCGGGTCCGCCGGGCCGTGCCCCTGCGCTCCCGGGGCGCCGCCCGAGGCGCCCCATCCGCCCGCACCGAACCCGTGGTGCGTGTCGCCCGCGGCCCCGGAGCCCTCTTCACGCGCGCGGGGCACACCGGGGCTCCGGTGCGCCTGTCCTTCGCGGCCCCCCGAGGCGGACGCCCCGGCCGCCGTCGCCCCACTCGGCGTCGCCGCGCCTGCCGTCGTCCCGGCGCCTGCCGCCGTCCCCCGGTGCCCGGCCGCGGGCACCCGTACGTGGCCCTCGCCGTCCGGGGCCGTCTCCAGGAGCGCGGGGCGCTCGCCGGGCGCCGTCAGCCGCAGGGCGGACTCGCCGATCCGCAGCAGCGCGCCCGGCGCGAACCGCACGGGGCGGTCGCCCACGCGCACGCCGTCCAGGGTCGTGCCGTTCGTCGAGCCGAGGTCGGCCACGCAGACGCCGCCGTCCTCGGCGACCGTCACCGCGCAGTGCAGTCGGGAGACGTCCGGGTCGTCCAGCGGGACGTCCGCGTCGGCGGAGCGGCCGATGCCGATGCGGCCGCCGTGCAGCAGGTGCACGCCGCCCGCGTCGGGGCCCGCGACCACGTGCAGCTGCGCCGCCGTCGCGTCCGGCTCGGGACCCGGCTCGGCCGGGGCGCCCAGGGACAGCACCGCGCCGTCCGTCAGCGGCGGCTCGCCCAGCGTGCAGCGCTGCGCGTCGAGCCGCTCGGCGCCCGCGTACAGCACCCCGGGGCCCTCGCCGCCGACCGACGAGGCCAGCGCGGAGGCCACCGCGGCGAGCGCGGTGCCGGCCGGCGCGGTGACCAGCACGTCGCAGGAGGCGGCGCGCCCCTGCGGCTCGGCACGCGTGCCCTGCGGCTCGGGGCGGGCCCCCTGCGGGTCTACGACGGTCAGCCGGATCTGCATCGCCGCCAGCGGTCCCTTCTGCGCGGCACCCGCGACCAGGCAGTGCTGCGGTCCCCCCACCGCAGATTCCCCCACCGCTCACGGGCACGTCGGCCAGTACTCGAAGGCATCCTCGCACCTGCCGCCGACAATGTGCCCGCCGCCCGGTGGCAATCGATCTTGATTGGTCGGCTCTGCCCGTAAAAGTGCCTGACCAGTGAGCGGTTGAGATCACTCACGCCAAGGTGCGGCAACCAAGTGCCCGGAGGGAGCGTCTTTCCGTCGAACACGCGTCACACCGTCGTACGCGATCTCCGACGACCGCCCTCGGCCCACCCCCATGAACCCTTTTCACGCCACTTCCGGGGACCCCGTCCCCGGCCCGCCCTCCGCACCGCGTCCGCGGCGGACCCCCGCCAGGGCACCCCACGACCCCCGCCACGACGCCCCGTCACGGCCTTCGGGCCCGGAACCCGGGGCACGCAGCGACGACGCCCCCTGCGCCGGGCACTGCGGCACTACAGTGGGTCGGAAAACACCGCGCGCGCGGTGGACGACGGCGCACGGACCGCGCAAGGGCGCCGTGCGGCGGCGTCGACGGTGCGACGGACCAGGCACACCAGGCAAGCAGGCACAAGCAAGCAGCAGGGAGCGCATGACGTGCGTCCGGTAGGGAGCAAGTACCTCCTGGAGGAGCCGCTGGGACGCGGCGCCACGGGCACCGTCTGGCGCGCCCGCCAGCGCGAGACGGCAGGCGCGGAGGCGGCCGTCCAGGGCCGGCCCGGCGAGACCGTGGCGATCAAGGTCCTCAAGGAGGAGCTGGCCGGCGACCCCGACGTGGTCATGCGGTTCCTGCGGGAGCGGTCCGTCCTGCTCCGCCTGACCCACCCGAACATCGTGCGGGTGCGCGACCTCGTCGTCGAGGGCGATCTGCTCGCCCTCGTCATGGATCTGGTCGAAGGCCCCGACCTGCACCGCTACCTGCGCGAGAACGGCCCCTTCTCGCCGGTCGGCGCCGCCCTGCTCACCGCCCAGGTGGCCGACGCGCTCGCCGCCAGCCACGCCGACGGCGTCGTGCACCGCGACCTGAAGCCGGCGAACGTCCTGCTCAGGCAGGACGGCGGCGAGATGCACCCGATGCTCACCGACTTCGGCATCGCCCGTCTGGCCGACTCCCCGGGCCTGACCCGTACGCACGAGTTCGTCGGCACCCCCGCGTACGTCGCCCCCGAGTCCGCCGAGGGCCGCCCGCAGACCTCCGCCGTCGACGTCTACGGCGCCGGGATCATGCTGTACGAGCTGGTCACCGGGCGTCCCCCGTTCGGCGGAGGGACCGCGCTCGAAGTGCTGCACCAGCACCTGAGCGCCGAGCCGCGCCGCCCCTCCACCGTCCCCGACCCGCTGTGGACGGTCATCGAGCGCTGCCTGCGCAAGAACCCGGACGAGCGGCCCAGCGCCGAGAACCTCGCCCGCGCCCTGCGCGCGGTCGCCCAGGGCGTCGGCGTGCACGCCACCTCCGCGCAGATCGCCGCCGCCGAGGGCGTGGGCGCGCTGCTCGCCCCCGACCCCGCGCCGGCGCCCGTCCCGGACACCCCGGGCGTCGCCGACCCCAACGCCGCGACCAGCGTCCTGCCCCACACGGCGGGCGCGTACGACCCGAACGCGGCGACCAGCGTCCTGCCCCACACGCCCGGCGGCGACGCGGACGCCACGTCCGTGCTGCCGCACCACGGCGCCGCCGACCCCACCGCGGTCCTGCCGCCGGTGCCGCAGAACCAGCCGGGGCCGCAGCAGCCGGACGGCCCGCACCCCTGGCAGAGCCAGCTGCGCGCCGCCCGCGACCGCAACGAGCAGACGCAGGTCCAGTCGTACGTCGACCCGGACCAGGACCCGCTGCGCCGCCGCCCGCAGCGGCAGGTCCAGCGCCCGCAGCAGCCCCAGCGGCCCGCCGGGGGCCCCGGCCCGGGCTACGGATATCCGCAGCAGCCCCCGCAGCCGCAGCAGCAACAGCGGTACGCGCCGCCTCCCGCGCCCCAGCCCCAGCCGCAGCGGTACGCGCCCGCGCCGCAGCGGCCCGCGGAGCCGGCGCCCCGGCAGCAGCGTCCGCCGCGCGAGCCCCGGCCGCCGCGTCAGCGCAGCGCCAACCCGATGCGGATCCCCGGTCTCGGCTGCCTGAAGGGCTGCCTCTTCACGATCGTCATCCTGTTCGTGGCCGGCTGGCTCATCTGGGAGCTCAGCCCGCTGCAGGACTGGATCGGCACGACGAAGGGCTACTGGGACCAGCTGACGGACTGGTTCACCACCGTCACCGACTGGATCGGCGACCTCGGCGGCGGCTCCGGCGGTTCGGGCGGCTCCGGCGCCTGACGCCGCACCGGAGCGGCGGCGGCCGCGTCGGCACCGGGCGGCGGCAGCGGTGCGGCGGCACGGGCGGTGCCGGGCGGCAGCGGTGCGGACGCGTCCGGCGGTTCCGGCCCCGTCGGGCCACCCGGCGGTACCTCCGGCGCCCCGGCACGCCTCCGTACGATCCGGCACGACGTGCCACGGCCCGCTTCGACGCGGTACGGCTCGGCACGACGCCGTACGACACGGTGCGAGTCGGCACGATCGGCCGCTCTGGGGATTTGTCGACAACCGGGGACGAATTCCCTCTCGGTGGCGGAGGACGGCCGCCGGGGCGCGTAGTTTTGTCGACCGTAGGTTCCCGGCCGCAGCGCCTCCGGCGCTTCCCCGGCCGGGCGTGCGGGGGCGGGGAGGCCGTCCCCGCGCAGACGCAGCGTCGGCACCACGCGTCCGTAGGAGCAGCCTTGGCACGGAAGATCGGCAGCCGGTACACCGCGCACCAGATCCTGGGACGCGGCAGCGTCGGCACGGTGTGGCTGGGCGAGGGGCCGGACGGCCCCGTCGCGATCAAGCTGCTGCGCGAGGACCTCGCGTCCGACCAGGAGCTCGTCGGCCGCTTCGTGCAGGAGCGCACGGCCCTGCTGGGCCTGGACCACCCGCACGTGGTCACCGTCCGCGACCTGGTCGTGGACGGCAACGACCTGGCGCTCGTCATGGACCTCGTCCGCGGCACCGACCTGCGCACCCGGCTGGACCGCGAGCGGCGGCTCGCCCCCGAGGCGGCCGTCGCGATCGTCGCGGACGTCGCCGACGGCCTCGCCGCCGCGCACGCCGAGGGCGTCGTGCACCGGGACGTGAAGCCCGAGAACATCCTGCTCGACATGGAGGGCCCGCTCGGCCCCGGCGGCGCGCACCCCGCCCTGCTCACGGACTTCGGCGTCGCCAAGTTGATCGACTCGCCCCGGCGGACCCGCGCCACCAAGATCATCGGTACGCCCGACTACCTCGCGCCCGAGATGGTCGAGGGCCTGCCGCCGCGCGCCTCCGTCGACATCTACGCGCTGGCCACGGTGCTGTACGAGCTGCTGGCGGGCTTCACGCCCTTCGGCGGCGGCCACCCCGGCGCGGTGCTGCGCCGCCACGTGACCGAGACCGTGGTGCCCCTCCCGGGCATCCCCGAGGAGCTGTGGCAGCTGCTCGTGCAGTGCCTGGCCAAGGCGCCGGCGTCCCGGCTGCGCGCCTCCGAGCTGGCCGCCCGGCTGCGGGAGCAGCTGCCGTCGCTGGCGGGCCTGCCGCCGCTCGACGTGGACGAGCCGTACGCCGAGCAGGGGGAGCCGGGGGCCGCGCCCGAGGACGAGCCCGAGCCGGAGGAGCCGCGCGAGCGCGTCCGCCGGGGCGCGGTGCCGCTGGTGCGCGGCTCGGCCCCCGACTCCAACCGCGACACCCACACGAGCATGCGCGTCCCCGCCCCCGACGAGCTGGCCGGGGGAGCGCTCGGC
This sequence comes from Streptomyces minutiscleroticus, assembly GCF_014650875.1. GTDB lineage: Bacteria > Actinomycetota > Actinomycetes > Streptomycetales > Streptomycetaceae > Streptomyces > Streptomyces minutiscleroticus. The sequence goes on along the minus strand of NZ_BMVU01000005.1, from coordinate 296,085 downwards.
ACCGCCAGGGCGCCGCGCGCGGCCGGCGCGCCGCGGCCCGGCTCGGCCCGGCACAGGTCGGCCGCGCGGCGCCGCCGCATCGGCATCGGCGCGGCGGCGGCCGTCCTCGTCGCCGCGGCCGGCGTGGGCACGTGGGCCGCGACCACGGGCGACGACGCGGACGCGACACCCCAGGACACGAAGAACTCGGCGCCCGAGTCCCCCTGACCGGGACGACCGGGGACGACCGGGGACGACGGTCGGGACCGGAGCCGACCGGAGCCGACGACCGGGGCCCCGCACGGGCGGCCCCGGTCCCGCCGGCCGCCGTGCCCCGTCCCTTCCCGCCCGGCCCCCGCCCTGCGGCCCGGGGCCCGTGCCGCCCGGGCGGCACAAGGGTTCCGAGGCCACGTACGGGGCGCCGCGGGGGCGAGGGGCCTGGCTCGGTTGCCACAGCCGTTAGGCTGGAGGCGTGGCAGTCCTCGATGTATCCGAAGAGCTCAAGTCCCTCTCCTCGACCATGGAGTCGATCGAGGCCGTCCTGGACCTCGACAAGATGAGGGCAGACATCGCCGTGCTCGAGGAGCAGGCGGCCGCGCCCTCCCTGTGGGACAACCCCGACGAGGCGCAGAAGATCACCAGCAAGCTCTCCCACCTCCAGGCCGAGGTCAGGAAGGCGGAGGCGCTGCGCGGCCGGATCGACGATCTCGGCGTGCTCTTCGAGATGGCCGAGGAGGAGGACGACCCGGACACCCGTGCCGAGGCCGAGTCCGAGCTCACCGCCGTCAAGAAGGCGCTGGACGAGATGGAGGTCCGCACGCTGCTGTCCGGCGAGTACGACGCCCGTGAGGCGCTCGTCAACATCCGGGCCGAGGCGGGCGGCGTCGACGCCGCCGACTTCGCCGAGAAGCTCCAGCGCATGTACCTGCGCTGGGCCGAGCAGCACGGCTACAAGACCGAGATCTACGAGACGTCGTACGCCGAAGAGGCCGGCATCAAGTCGACCACCTTCGCCGTCCAGGCGCCGTACGCCTACGGCACGCTCTCGGTGGAGCAGGGCACGCACCGCCTCGTGCGCATCTCGCCCTTCGACAACCAGGGCCGCCGCCAGACCTCCTTCGCCGGCGTCGAGGTGCTGCCCGTCGTCGAGCAGTCCGACCACGTGGAGATCGACGAGTCCGAGCTGCGCATCGACGTGTACCGGTCCTCCGGTCCCGGCGGCCAGGGCGTCAACACCACCGACTCCGCGGTGCGCATCACCCACCTGCCCACGGGCATCGTGGTCTCCTGCCAGAACGAGCGGTCGCAGATCCAGAACAAGGCGACCGCGATGAACGTCCTCCAGGCCAAGCTGCTGGAGCGGCGCCGCCAGGAGGAGCAGGCCAAGATGGACGCCCTCAAGGGCGACGGCGGCAACTCCTGGGGCAACCAGATGCGGTCGTACGTCCTGCACCCGTACCAGATGGTCAAGGACCTGCGGACGGAGTTCGAGGTCGGCAACCCCGAGGCCGTCTTCAACGGCGAGATCGAGGGCTTCCTGGAGGCCGGGATTCGCTGGCGCAAGCAGCAGGAGAAGTAGGACGCCGCGGAATTCCGCAGGAGAACGTCACTTTGTCGACAGGGCAATTGCCGCCTCTCGGGCGGCAGTTGCCTTTTCGTGTGCGGATGTTGTGGCTTTTACATCACAGTCACATGTCCCTACGACGGGCAAATATTCCGGTACCGGACATCGCGCCCGCAACGGCCTTGACGCTTCTGTGAAAACTGGGAAGGGTTGAGTGCGGCATGCGCATCTCCGGGGCGCATGTGAAACCGGGGGCCTTCTCACGCTTGCTGCCCCGATGTCGCTGCCCCGGGCGCTGCTCCATTGACGAACAGCTACTGGGGGTAGCAGTTACATGACCAAGAAGACGCGGATCCGCGTCGCGCGGATAGCCGCGGGCGCCGTGATCGCAGCCGGCGCCTCCCTCACTGCGGCGGGCGCCGCTTCGGCCCTTGAGATCGACCTCGGGCTGGAGGCCGGCAGCAGCGGCGTGTCGGTCGGTGCCACCGTTGCGGGCGAGGGCGACGACCCCACCTGTGACATCGTCGTCGACCCGTCGTGCGGCGACGGCTCCGAGAACGGCGGCACGGGCGACGGTGGCTCCGAGAACGGCGGTACCGGTGACGGTGGCTCCGAGAACGGCGGTACCGGTGACGGTGGCTCCGAGAACGGCGGTACCGGTGACGGTGGCTCCGAGAACGGCGGCACGGGCGACGGTGGCTCCGAGAACGGCGGTACCGGTGACGGTGGCTCCGAGAACGGCGGCGGTGGCAACGGCGGCGGTTCCGGTGACGGTGGCTCGCAGAACGGCGGCAACGGCAACGGCGGCGGCACCGGCAACGGCGGCGGCACCGGCAACGGTGGCAACACCGGCGGTGGCTCCGGCGACGGTGGCTCCGGCAACGGCGGCTCCGGCAACGGCGGCGGCACCGGTGGCAGCACCGGCGGCTCCGGCACCGGTGGCAACACCGGCGGCTCCGGCACCGGTGGCAGCACCGGCGGCGGGATCGACACCGACGGCGGCCTCGTCGAGCAGAGCGAGGGCAAGGAGGCCCTGACCGACACCGGCTCGGACGCCTCCGACACCAGCGCCCAGGGCGCGAAGGACGGCGAGCTGGCCGAGACCGGTGCCGCCGAGACCACGTTCCTGCTGGTCGGCGCGGCCACGATGATCGCAGGCGGCATCGGCTTCCGTATGCTGCCGCGCCTCGTGAGCGGCCGCGGCGCCGCCGCCTGACGTCCCCGACGTCACCGGCGCGGTACGTGCGCGAGAAGGGCCCGGAGCACTCGCTCCGGGCCCTTCTACACGATCCCTGCGATCGGTGCGCGCCCGCCCCGCGCGTCCGCGCGGCGGCCGGCCGCCGCGCGCTACGCGGTCTGGTGGGCCAGCAGGGCCACCGCCGCGACCAGCACGGCCAGCGCCGCGATCAGCGCCATCGGGTTCAGGCCCGCGAAGGGGCCCTCCTGCTGCAGCCGCTCGCGGTTGGCGCGGCAGACGGGGCAGCGGCCCTCGCTGACGGGCGCCGCGCAGTTAGCGCACACCAATCGGTCGTACGTCATGCGCTACGCCCTCCTTGCGCCGTTTCCACGTACACAACGCCTGCGGGAACGCGAACGTTCCCCCCTCCACTGTGCCAGGTTCCGCGGAATTCGGCGCGGCCCGCCCCGTACCGCCCCGCTCTGGCGCGATCACGCCCTTCCGTTCCATGACAAACCGTGCAAGCGTCGCGCAACCAGGGCCGCCGACTGCGCCCGCGCACCGGCTTCGCGTACGCTCACGCTCACCTACCCTCCGGCGACCCGTGGTGCATCCGTGATCCGATTCGACAACGTCTCCAAGGTCTACCCCAAGCAGAGCCGCCCCGCCCTTCGAGATGTCTCCCTCGAAGTGGAGCGCGGCGAGTTCGTGTTCCTGGTGGGGTCCTCCGGCTCCGGAAAGTCCACCTTCCTGCGGCTGATCCTCCGCGAGGAGCGGTGCAGCCAGGGCCAGGTGCACGTCCTGGGCAAGGACCTAGCCCGCCTCTCCAACTGGAAGGTGCCGCAGATGCGCCGCCAGCTGGGGACCGTCTTCCAGGACTTCCGTCTGCTGCCGAACAAGACGGTCGGCGAGAACGTGGCCTTCGCGCAGGAGGTCATCGGCAAGTCGCGCGGCGAGATCCGCAAGTCCGTGCCCCAGGTGCTCGACCTCGTCGGCCTCGGCGGCAAGGAGGACCGGCGCCCCGGCGAGTTGTCCGGTGGTGAGCAGCAGCGCGTGGCCATCGCGCGCGCCTTCGTCAACCGGCCGAAGCTCCTCATCGCCGACGAGCCGACCGGCAACCTCGACCCGCAGACCTCCGTCGGCATCATGAAGCTGCTCGACCGGATCAACCGGACGGGCACCACCGTCGTGATGGCGACCCACGACCAGAACATCGTGGACCAGATGCGCAAGCGCGTCATCGAGCTGGAGAAGGGCCGCCTCGTCCGCGACCAGGCGCGCGGCGTCTACGGCTACCAGCACTGACCGACCGTCCACGAAAGGCCCGAAGAAGACGCCATGCGCGCCCAGTTCGTTCTGTCGGAGATCGGTGTCGGTCTCCGCCGCAACCTGACGATGACCTTCGCGGTGATCGTCTCGGTCGCCCTCTCCCTCGCCCTGTTCGGCGGGTCGCTCCTGATGAGCGACCAGGTGAACACGATGAAGGGCTACTGGTACGACAAGGTCAACGTCTCGATCTTCCTCTGCAACAAGAGCGACGCGGAGTCCGACCCCAACTGCGCCAAGGGGGCGGTCACCAGCGAGCAGAAGGAGCAGATCCAGGCCGACCTGAAGAAGATGTCGGTCGTCGACACGGTCGCGTACGAGTCGAGCGATCAGGCGTACAAGCACTACAAGGAGCAGTTCGGCGACTCCCCGCTGGCCTCCTCGCTCACGCCGGACCAGATGCAGGAGTCCTACCGGATCAAGCTGAAGGACCCGGAGAAGTACCAGGTCATCGCGACGGCCTTCGACGGCCGCGACGGCGTGCAGTCGGTGCAGGACCAGAAGGGCATCCTCGACAACCTCTTCGGCCTGCTCAACGGCATGAACTGGGCCGCCCGCGCGGTGATGGCGATGATGCTGGTCGTCGCGCTGATGCTGATCGTCAACACCGTGCGCGTCTCCGCCTTCAGCCGGCGCCGCGAGACCGGGATCATGCGCCTGGTCGGCGCCTCCGGCTTCTACATCCAGGCGCCCTTCATCGCGGAGGCCGCGGTCGCCGGCCTCATCGGCGGCGGCGTCGCCTGCGGCTTCCTGGTGATCGCCCGGTACTTCATCATCGACCACGGACTGGCGCTCTCCGAGAAGCTGAACCTGATCAACTTCATCGGCTGGGACGCCGTGCTCACCAAGCTGCCGCTCATCCTCGCGACGAGCCTGCTCATGCCCGCGCTTGCCGCATTCTTCGCGTTGCGCAAGTACCTGAAGGTGTGACGAGACTCCCGTGCGGAACGGGGCGCCGCGCGGGTCAACCACCCGTGCGGCGCCCTTTCGTTGTCCTAGACTCACCGGCATGTCAGGCCGCGACCTGTTCCACCCGCCCCGCCGCGTCCGCCGCGGGGCGACCCTGACGTTGGTGTTCGCGGGCGTCCTCGCTGCGGGCGCCGCCACCGGCTCGTTCGACGAGGACGGCCGGAAAACCTCGCCCTCCGCATGGGCGGGGAGCCCCGCCCCCGCGGGCCACCAGGAGGACGTCAGCGAGGCGGCCCGCCAGGCGCTGGCCGACGGCAAGTCCCCCGTGGAGGCCGCCGAGCGCGCCGTCAGCCGCAGCGGGGACCGCTGGGGCGCGGTGTACTCCGAGGGCGAGTACGAGGAGTTCGAGGAGTCCCTCGACGGCCGGTACACCGGCGTCGGGCTGTGGGCCCGGCGCGAGCGGGACGGCCGGATCGAGGTGGCCCGGGTGCGGCCCGGGTCGCCCGCGGCCGAGGCCGGGATCCGCACCGGCGACCGGCTGCGCAGCGTCGACGGCGCGCGCGTGGACGGCAAGCCCGTCACCGACGTCGTGGCCCTGCTGCGGGGCGACGCCGAGGACGCCGACGCGGGCACGGCCGTCGAACTCGGCCTGGAGCGCGGGGCGCGCGCCTGGCACGAGACGCTGCGCCGGGCGCGGCTGTCCACGGACTCCGTGACGGTGCGCAGGGCCGGCGGGGACGTCACCGTGATCGACGTCGACGCGTTCACCAAGGGCTCCGGCGACCTGGTGCGGGACGCCGTGGCGCGGGTGCCCGAGGGCGCCGGCGTCGTCCTCGACCTGCGGGGCAACTCCGGCGGGCTGGTCTCCGAGGCCGTCACGGCCGCCTCCGCCTTCCTCGACGGCGGGCTCGTGGCCACGTACGACGTGCGGGGCGCGCAGCGGGCCCTGCACGCGGAGGCCGGCGGGGACACCTCCAGACCCCTGGTCGCGCTCGTCGACGGGGGCACGATGAGCGCGGCCGAACTCCTCACCGGCGCCCTCCAGGACCGCGGGCGTGCGGTCGTGGTGGGCACCAGGACCTTCGGCAAGGGCTCGGTGCAGATGCCGAGCCGGCTGCCCGGCGGCTCCGTCGCCGAGCTCACCGTGGGCCACTACCGCACCCCTTCCGGCCGCACCGTGGACGGCCGCGGCATCACCCCCGACCTGGAGGCCGACGAGGAGGCCCTGCGGCGGGCGGAGGCCGTGCTGAGCGGGCTGGGCGATCCCTCGTAGCCCCTCGGCACCCCGTCCGCGCCCTTTCGGCGGCCCGTTTATGGGCTGGCCCGGACACCCCCCTGTAGTGCGAAAATGGGCGGCACTATGGCTAAGGAAAAAGGGCGCAAGCTGATCGCGCAGAACAAGAAGGCGCGGCACGACTACCACATCATCGACACCTACGAGGCCGGGATGGTCCTCACCGGGACCGAGGTGAAGTCGCTGCGCCAGGGGAGGGCCTCGCTCGTCGACGGCTTCGTCCAGCTCGACGGGAACGAGGCGTGGCTGCACAACGTGCACGTGCCGGAGTACAGCCAGGGCACCTGGACCAACCACAGCGCCCGCCGCAAGCGGAAGCTGCTGCTGCACCGCGAGGAGATCGACAAGCTGGAGTCGAAGTCCCAGGAGACGGGGCACACGATCGTGCCCCTCGCCCTGTACTTCAAGGACGGCCGCGCGAAGGTCGAGATCGCCCTGGCCAAGGGAAAGAAGGAGTACGACAAGCGGCAGACCCTGCGCGAGAAGCAGGACCGCCGCGAGGCGGACCGCGCGATGTCGGCGGCCCGGCGGAAGCAGCGGGCCTGAGGCCCGGCGTCCGCCCCGGACGTCGGCCGCGCCGGCCGCCGCCGCCCGGCACCGCCCGCCCCGGACGCCCGGGAATACGCTGGCACGGACGTGCGTTGGTCACGTACGATGGCATCGCACCCCACAGCGGGTGCGAGGAGGCCGCGAGGCCTCACGATTGAAAAATCAACATGGGGATGATCGGTTTCGACAGCGGATGTCGAAGCAGGGGAAGCGTGTCGAGGAAGCGGCAATGATCTCGTAAACCATATGTCGCAAAAAATAATCGCCAATACCAAGCGCGATTCCTCCCAGCAGGCCTTCGCCCTCGCTGCCTGATCTCAGGTAGCAGAGCGAGCCTCCTACTAAAGGGAGTGTCAGCCCGGGGCCGTTCCCGACCCGGATCCTGGCATCAGCTAGGGAACTAAACCTCTAGGCCCGGTCACGGGGTCGAGAGGGAAACCAAACAGTGACTGAGCCCGTCGGAGACTTGTTCGCGTGATCTCCGGGGCCGAGAAAAGCGCAGCGAACTGCACACGGAGAAGCCCTGGTTCTGCACCGTTGGACGCGGGTTCGATTCCCGCCATCTCCACCACCGCGGTCCCGCCCGACGAGCGGCTCCGCGCGGTCACACCCATGGGAACGGCGCCTTCGGTCACGAAGGCGCCGTTTTGCTGTGCCCGTCGTCTTTTGCTGTGCCCGTCGTCTTTCGGTGTGTCCGCCGTTCCGCTGGGCCCGGCACGCCCCCTGTCGCCGTACGGCCCGGTCCGCCATGCTGCCGGGGCATGAGCAGATCTGTGCGTACGACCGCGAACAGTCCCCGGCCGGGCTCCGGCCTCCTGGGGCGCAGCCGGGCGTGGCCGCTCGTGCTCGCGCTGGTGGCGGCCGCCCTCGGCTGGAGCGCCCCGGCCGGTGCGGACGGCGACCGCACCGGGCTGCCCGAGGCGATCGACACCGTCCTGGGCGACAGCCGGATGGAGGGCGGGGCGGCGAGCGTCGTCGTCGCCGACGCCGCCACCGGCGACGTGCTGTACGGCCGGCAGCCCGCCTCGCGCCTGATGCCCGCCTCCAACACCAAGCTCGCCACCTCGGCCGCCGCCATGGACGTGCTCGGGCCCGGGTACCGCTTCACCACCGACGTGCTCGCGGACGGGCGGCGGCACGGGTCCGTGCTCGCCGGGGACCTGTACCTGCGCGGCACCGGTGATCCGACCCTCCTCGCCCGGGACTGCGACCGGCTGGCCGCCGCCGTGGCCGGCGCGGGGATCGAGCGCGTCACGGGACGGCTGGTCGCCGACGACACCCGCTTCGACGACCGGCGGCTCGGCCGCTCCTGGGCCGCCGACGACGAGTCCGCCTACTACTCCGCCCCGATCTCCGCCCTGAGCGTCGCGCCCGACACCGACTACGACACCGGGAGCGTGATCGTGCGGGTGGAGCCGGGGGCGGAGGCCGGCCGGCGGCCCAGGGTCACCGTCACCCCGCCGAACGACCACGTCCGGGTCGACGTGCGCGCCACCACCGTGGCCGAGGGCGGGGAGGACGCCCTCACCATCGAGCGCGAGCACGGCGGCAACACCGTCACCGTCTCCGGCACGACCCCCGTCGGCGGCTCCGGCGCCAAGGAATGGATCAGCGTGTGGGAGCCGACCGGCTACGCGGCCGCCGTGTTCCGCGACGCGCTCGCCGCGCACGGGGTACGGGTCACCGGGCCCACGCGGACGGGGCGGGCGGCCCCCGCCACCGCGCGGCGCCTGGCCTCGCACGCCTCCATGCCGCTGAAGGACCTGCTGGTCCCGTTCATGAAGCTGTCCAACAACATGCACGCCGAGGTGCTGACCAAGGCCATGGGGTACGAGACGGCGGGGGAGGGCGGCTGGCCCGCCGGGCTCGCCGCGATCGGCGCGTACCTGAAGGGCGTGGGCATCGACACCGGCGGGCTGCGCCAGGTCGACGGGTCCGGGCTGTCCCGCATGGACAACTTCACCGCAGGGCAGTTCGCCGAGCTGCTGCGCGCCGTGCGCGACGAGCCCTGGTACGCCGACTGGTACCGCTCGCTGCCCGTCGCCTGCGACCCGGAGCGCATGACGGGCGGGACGCTGCGCAGCCGCATGTGCGGCACGCCCGCCGCGCTCAACGCCCGCGCCAAGACCGGCTCGCTGACCGGGGCGTCCGCGCTCTCCGGGTACGTGACGGACGCGGGCGGGCGCGAGCTGGTCTTCAGCATCGTGCTCAACAACTACCTGGCGGCGAGCGTGAAGCCGCTGGAGGACGCGATCGTCGCGACCCTCGCGTCCTCGGGGGACGGCGGGACCGTGACCGCCGTCCGGCCCGGGGCCGCGCGGACCGCCGCCGGGACGGCCTCCGGCGACGGTGACGCCGAGTGCTCGTGGCGCAAGCCCGCGCGGTGCTGAGCTGAGACGACGGCCGTACGAAGGCCCCCGGGCCCGGCGCACGGCCGGGCCGGGCCCGCCCAGCGCGGTGCGGTGCGGTGCGGGGCTGAGCGGGCCGGACCCGCTCAGCGCAGCGAGAACGTGGACAGGCGCAGGCCCTCGCCGCGCAGCACCAGGTACACGTCCCCGCGCCCCTCCGGCACGTTCCGCAGCGCGGCCGTCACCGTCTCGTAGGCGTACGGGGAGTCCGTGCCGTCCGCCGTCGCCGTGCCGAGCAGCCGGCCGGCGGGGGAGCCGAGCCGGACCTCCACCGCGCCGGCCGCCCCCGCCACCCGGGCGGTCAGCCTCGCCGCCGGGCCGAGGCGGGCGTCCGCGAACTCCAGCCACGCGCCGTCCGCCGACGCCGACACCGCCGTCCCGCGCGGCTTCGACTCGTCGACGAGGCGGGTGCCGTCGTAGTCGTCGAAGTTCTCCGCGCGGGTCGTGCGCGCCAGGTCGCGGGGCGGGACCGTCTCGCCCTTCACCCCAGCGCGGTCCGCGAGCGGATGTCGGCCGAGGAGGCGCCGACCAGGACGTCGTACGTGCCGCTCTCCACCACCCACTTCGACCGGGTCACGTCCCAGTGTGCGAGGTCCTTCGTGTGCAGCGGGAGCCGGACCCGCTTCGTCCGCCCCGGCTCCAGCGACACCCGCTCGTACGCCTTGAGCTGCTTGAGCGGCTGCTCGTCGCGGGAGGCGCGCTGGTGGGTGTAGAGCTGCACGACCTCGTCGCCCGCGCGCGTGCCGGTGTTGGTGACGGCGACCTCGTACCCGCCGTCGACGCGCTTCACCTCGCCGTAGCGGAAGGAGGTGTACGACAGCCCGTACCCGAAGGGGTACAGCGGCCGGCCCTCGCACTCCGGTGAGTCCCGTCCGCCCGCTCGTCGCGGAGCGCCGCGCAGCGGCCGTCGAACCGGTTCGACGGTTCACGTCGAAGCGCTTCGACGGGGGAAGGTAGGTGGGGCCGGAAGCGCGTCAATGGGATGCGCGTGAATTGCGACGGAGGTTCGACGGGCCGGACGGGGCGGAAGGGGGCGAGGGCGGCGGCGCAGGTCCGGACGCGGCCCGGTGAGGGGCGCAGGCGGCTGCCGGAGGCGGAGCGGCTCAGGCCCGGACGCGGCCCGCCAGGGCGATCAGCAGGGCCAGGGCCGCCGCCGCCACCGGCACGCCGTAACCGGCCCGCGCCGACACGTGCTCCACCAGCCAGCCGCCGAGCGCCGAGCCGCCGGCGATCCCGCCGAGCAGCCCGGTCACCGCGAGCGTCATGCCCTCGTTCAGCCGCCCGCCCGGCGTACGGCCCTGCACCAGCGTCATGCCGGTGACCATCGTCGGGGCCGTCGCCATCCCGGCCACCAGCAGCGACGCGGCGAGGACCACCAGCGAGCCGGTGAGCGCGGCCGCCAGCAGCGGCAGCGTCATCAGGGCGGTCATGGCGGCGAGGGCCACGGGGTAGCGGCGCCCGGCCGGGCCCGCGGGCCGCCACGCGCCGTACACCAGCCCGGCCGCGCACGAGCCCGCCGCCTGGAGCGCGAGGATCACGCCCGCCGCCGACCTGTGCCCCCGGACGTCCGCGAACGCGATCGTGACGACCTCCAGCGACCCGAACACCGCGCCCGTGGCGAGGAACCCGGTCAGCAGCGCGGGCATGCCGGGCGTCCGCAGCAGGCTCGGGGCCCTGCCGCCACCCGCCGGGCGCGGCCGCGGCGGCGGTTCCGTGGCGCGCTGCGCGGCGAACACGAGCACGCCCGTGACCAGCAGGACCACCCCGGTCAGCGTGCCCGCCTCGGGGAAGAGTGCCGTGCACAGGAACGCGGCGAGCACCGGTCCGAGCATGAAGCACAGCTCGTCGGCGGCCTGCTCGAAGGAGTTCGCGGTGTGCAGCGCCCCGGAGTCGCCCTTGAACAGGTGCGCCCAGCGCGCCCGCGACATGCCGCCCGTGTTCGGCGTCGTGGCGGTCGCCGCGTACGCCGCGAACAGGGTCCAGTCCGGCGCCCCGTACCGCACGCACAGCAGCAGGGCGAGCGAGCCCAGCGCGGCGAACAGCGTGGCGGGCACGGCGATCCGGGCCTGTCCGAAGCGGTCCACCAGGCGCGCCGTCCAGGGGCCGACCACCGCCGTGGCCGCCAGGCCCGCCGCGGTGACGGCGCCGGCGAGGGCGTACGAGCCGCGCGAGCCCGCGATCATGACCACGGCGCTCACGCTGAACATGCCCATGGGCAGCCGCGCGATCAGGTTCCCGGCGGTGAAGGCGCGGGCGCCGGGGACGGAGAAGAGCCGGAGGTACGGGTTCCGGACACGCTCGCCGCGGGACGTACGCGAGGACGCGTTCGGGGACGTGCCCGAGGATGCGTCAGGGGACGTGCCTGAGGATGCGTCAGGGGACGCGCCGGAGGGGGCGTCAGGGGACGTGCCGGAGGGGGCGCCTGGAGCCGTGTCCGGGGAGGACCAGGAGGGGGCGCCCGGAGACGGACCCCGGAACGTGCCGGAAGGCGCACCTGAAGAGGCACCCGAAGTCGTGCCGGAAGGCGCACCCGAGGTCGTGCCCGGGAACACGCCGGAAAGGGCGTCCGGAGACGTGCCGGCGGAGGAGCGGCGGGGTGATCGATGCATGGGTCAACGGTCGGCCGGGCCGCTCTCGGGGGTCCAACACTTTCTCCGTGGCCGTTCACGCGGCCGCGTTGTAGATTCGCGCGGTGCCCGATCCCGACCGTCCGCGGGCGGCCCTGCCGGCCCACCTCGAACCCCGCCTGCTGCGCGCCTTCCTCGCCGTCGCCGACGAACTGCACTTCACCCGCGCCGCCGCCCGTCTGTACGTCGCCCAGCAGGCGCTCAGCCGCGACATCCGGCGGCTGGAGCGGGAGCTCGGCACCGTCCTCTTCGTCCGCACCACCCGGCAGGTGGCGCTCACCGCCGACGGCGAGCGGCTGCTGCCGTACGCCCGCCGGGTCCTGGAGGCGCAGGACGCGCTGCTCGCCGCCTTCGCGCGGGGCGGACCCGACGCGGACCGCCCGCTGCTGGTGGACGTGAACAGCCCCGGACTCGTCACCGGCCGCATCCTGGAGCGGGCCCGCGAACTCGCCCCCGACTGCGAGCTGATGGCCCGCTTCGAGAGCGGTCTGACGGGCGCGGCCGCGGAGATGCTCGCCGGACGGCTCGACGCCTCGTTCGGGCGGTTCGCGGGCCTGGACCCGGCGGTGCGCGCCCGGCTCGTCCAGCAGCCCGTGCGGTACGAGCCGATGGCCGTCGTCCTGCCCGAGGACCACCGGCTGGCCGGTTTCGGGGAGGTGCCGCTGGCCGCGCTGGCGGGCGAGACGGTGTACGCGGGCGCGGGGAACCCCCGAACGCTGGAATGGACCGATCTGGCCCGTCACCTCTTCGAGGGACGCGGCATAGAGGTCGCGCCGCCGGCTCCGCTCGCCGTGGGGGTCGAGGAGTTCCGGAGGATCATGGCCAAGACGCGTACCCCCGTTTTGGCGACTGTGAATTTTCCGGCCATGCCGTACACGGTGGTGCGGCCGCTCGTCGATCCGGTGCCGCTGTCACCGTTGTCGCTGGTGTGGCTGAAGGGGCTGGTGCATCCTGGTATCGATGCGCTTCGATCGGCTGCCCTCGAACTGGCGAACGACAAAGGGTGGCTCAAAAGGCCGGGCGGTGGTTGGATTCCAGCCATCGACGCACTCATCATGACGAGTCGGAACTGACGCACTGCGACGCCCGTCACCGGCGTGCGCTACATTCGTGGCCGAGCGCAATGTGGTAAAGGGGGCACTGGGGGCGGATGGGGTCGTCGTCATCCTGACGCGCTGGGGGGCGATGCGGACGTGCGGCGGCATGAGTGGAGGCCGGACGACGCCGGGGTGAATGCCGTTGGCGGCCTGACGAGGAGTGTTACCGCCCGTATACCGACATGCCTCTTATGTTCAACTGCGCCCGGTTATATATGGTTCTGGTGCGTGAAGGAATGTTGAAGAGCGCTGGTAATTTGTGAGGACGCCGGACTGCCGGGTCAGTGGTCGACTCGCAGTCGTGTCGATGGTGGGCGGGGCGGGCTCTCGTACGCCTGCCTGCGCGAGAGGTGTCGAATGCGAAGGGGGATGTGGTGACGCCGACGGGGGGTGGGGAGGAGCCTCGGGAGCCGGACGCCACCATGCAGCTGAAGCAGTTGAAGGTGCCCGATTCGCCCACGGCGGACGAGACCATGCAGTTGCGGGTACCGTCACCGGACGGGGCCGACGCTGGAGGGGAACCGGAGATATCCGGAACGACCGTCCCTTCGGGGGCGGAGCCGTCGCACCGAATACGCAGCGGCGGCACGACCGGACGACCCGGCCGCCGCAGAAGCCGGAACCCGCGCAAGGCGCCCGCCCCCTCCCTCCGCTCCCGCCTCGCCGCCGCCCCTCACCTGGCATCCCTGCTGGGAGCCCTTGCTGCGCTCGCCGCCCGCCTCGCGCCCTACGCCCGCCGTGTGCGGCCGCAGTACCCCAGACCCGGACGCACCGGACTACGCCGATGGCTGCCCTCCTGGCGGCAGTGGCTCGGCGCCTCCCTCGCCGGCGTGGGCCTCGGCGGACTCTTCCTGACCGTCGCCTACGCGGCCACCGACATCCCGGACAATCTCAACTCGTACGCCACCCAGCAGGACAACGTGTATTTCTGGGCCGACGGGACGCCCATGGCCCGTACCGGCTGGGTGCAGCGGCAGGCGATGTCGCTGAAGAACATTCCGGCGGACGTCCGCTGGGCGGTCCTCGCGGCCGAGAACGAGAGCTTCTACAGCGATCCCGGTATCTCCTTCAAGGGCATCAGTCGTGCTCTGCTGCGCACGCTCGGCCAGGGCGACACCCAGGGCGGCTCGACCATCACCCAGCAGTACGTCAAGAACGTCTACCTCAACCAGGACCAGACGGTCCGCCGCAAGCTCACCGAGGCGATGATCGCCCTGAAGCTCGACAACCGGATGAGCAAGGACGAGATCCTCGAGAGCTACCTCAACACCAGCTGGTTCGGCCGCGGCACCTACGGCATCCAGCGCGCCGCCCAGGCCTACTACGGCAAGGACGTCGACGACCTCAACGCCAGCGAGGCCGCGTTCCTGGCCTCCCTGCTCAAGGGCGCCGGACTGTACGATCCGACCCTGAGCAGCGCCAACCGTGCCCGGGCCGAGGAGCGCTGGTCCTGGACCCTCGACCGCATGGTCGAGATAGGCAAGCTCTCGAAGGCCGAGCGTGCCACGTACCGGAAGTTCCCCGAGCCGCTGGAGAGCAACCCGCTGTACGACACCGGTGAGCAGAGCGACTATCTGGTCGAACTGGCCTCCCAGTACGCCAAGAAGGCCGGGAAGATCTCCGAGAAGGACTTCGACCTCGGCGGCTACCAGATCTACACGACCTTCGACAAGGAGCGGGAGAAGCAGCTCACCGACGCTGTCACCGAGGCGCGCGAGAAGACTTCGAAGGACCACCCGAAGACCGCGAAGGCCGCGCACTACGGGGCGGCCTCGGTGGCCGCCGACGGCCGGATCCTCGCCGTCTACGGCGGCCCCGACCACCGTAAGCAGGGCTACAACGAGTCCAACGCCAGCACTGTCCCGGCCGGCTCGGCCTTCATGCCGTTCGTGTACGCGGCCGGTCTGGAGCACGGCGTCCGCAGGACCCGTGACGGGGAGACGGCCCCGGTCACCGGGGACTCCCTCTACAACGGTGACGACGACGTGCCAGTGACCACGCCGGAGGGGCCGTACTGGGACCGGGGCGGCCGCAAGGTCGCCGCCAGCAACGACGGAGACGAGTCCTACGGGCAGATCTCGCTCCACCGCGCGCTGGAGCTGTCGGTGAACACACCGTTCATGCAGCTCGGCATGGACACCGGCCTGGACAAGGTGCGTGCCACCGCCGAGGCCTCGGGTCTGCTGCCCTCCAGCATCGGGGCCCAGGTGCCCGCACTGTCGACGGGGAGTTCCACACCCAGCGCCATCCGTATGGCCAGCGGCTACTCCACGTTCGCCGCGGCCGGCAAGCATACCGAGCCGTACTCGGTGCGCCGGATCACCCACAACGGCTCCGGGGTCCCCCTGGACCTGCCCGACCCGAGCCGGGCGGTCCGCGCCGACGTGGCCGAGGAGGTCACCTCCGCGCTCACCGACGCCTTCCGCACAGCCCACCCCGACGACGCGCCCGCCACCGCGCAGGTGGCGGGGAAGGTCGGGACCACGCAGGACGACAACGCCGCCTGGTATGTCGGTACGCACGAGTCCGTCTCCACGGCGGTCGTCGTCTACCGCATCGACCTCGCCAAGAGCCTCGAACCGCTGCCGTTGGAGGGCATCGCCGGTGCTGCCGGTGACAGCGTCCCCTACCGCATCTGGTTCGGCGCCACGAGGCCCCTCGGCTGACCACCGACGGGAGCCGCAGCCCTCAATCGTCTGGAGAATGAGCCGCACATGAAGCAACCGTCGGGGCGCCGCCGCAAGGCCCGGGCACCGCGCCGCACCGCTGCCCTCCGTCCGGGGTTCCTGGCCCTGGCGGCGCTTCTCGTGCTCGCCTCGCTCACGGCTGGTTACCTGGTGCTGAACCGCACGGACACCACCGCGCCGACCGCGTCCTCAGGGGGGCAGAAGAAGACGGGGACGGTCAAGGAGCCGCAGTGGGACGGGAAGACGGAGGTCCTGGGGGACGGTTCTACGTCCTACACCGGCCCGAAGAAGGACCAGCTGAAGCCGGAGCCGCTCAAACCGGGTGAGAAGCCGCCCCAGTTCGTCGTCTTCTCCTGGGACGGCGCGCTGCAGGGCGACGACGAACTCTTCTCGCACTACCGAGAGCTGGCCGAGCAGTACGACGCCCATATGACGTTCTTCCTCACAGGGATCTACCTGCTGCCCAAGGACAAGAAGACGCTGTACGACCCGCCCCAGCACGAGAAGGGGGAGGCAGCGATCAGTTACCCCACCGACGAGCACATACGCACCACGCTGGAACAGCTCGGCAAGGCCTGGGAGGAGGGGAACGAGATCGGCACCCATTTCAACGGGCACTTCTGCGACGCGAAGGGCGGCGGCGACTGGAGCGTCGCGGAGTGGAAGAGCGAGATCGACCAGTTCAACTCCTTCGTGCAGAAGTGGAAGACCAACACCGGTTACACGGATCTGCCCCCACTGCCCTTCGACGTCACCAAAGAGGTCGTCGGCGGCCGCGCCCCCTGCCTGGAGGGCCAGGAGAACCTGCTGAAGGCCATCAAGGACTACGGCTACCGCTACGACGCCAGCTCGGCGGGCGACTTCCAGATATGGCCGACCAAGAAGAACGGCATATGGGACTTCCCGCTGCAGATGCTCCCGTACGAGAACGGTGACTATCAGGGCCTCTCCATGGACTTCAACTTCCTCTACAACCAGTCCGGCGGCGAGACCGAGAGCGATCCGGCCCAGTACCTCCAGTGGGAGAAGGAGACCGTCGACACCTACATGGCCGGGTTCGACCGCGTGTACTACGGCAGCCGGGCGCCCCTGTTCATCGGCAACCACTTCGAGGACTGGAACGGCGGCATCTACATGAAGGCCGTAGACCAGGTCATCGAGAACGTGTGCACCAAGAAGGACGTCAAGTGCGTGTCCTTCAAGGAGCTCGCGGACTGGCTGGACGTGCAGAAACCCGCGACGCTGGAGCGTCTGCGCTCCCTGGACCCGGCCCAGTCCCCGAACTGGTCGACCGTCGTGCAATGACGTTCTTCTAACGTTCTCGGTCCACAGGCGCATCCCCCTTCACAAAGGCCTCACACGCCATGCAAGGATGCGCTTCCCCGGCATCCCATCGCCGGGGACAAGAGGGGAACCATCAGTGAAGTCAAGGAAGATAAGGCGCACACGACGCCGCGTCACCATAGGCGGAGCAGCGGTGGCCTCGGTCGCCGCCGGAGCGGCGCTGCTGCCCAACTGGAGCGCGGGTGCCGCGGTCACCGACGATCCCACGGTGGACGCCAGGACCAAGGCCACCTTCCAGCGGCTGGCGGACGCGGTCCTGACCGACCGTACGGAGGTCCTGGTCGACGGCGGACAGGACAACCGAAAGAAGCCGCTGACCGACGCCTTCTCCGGGAGGGTCCGGCTGTCCTCGGGCACGGCCCGCGGCGAGGACTCCGCCCTGTCCACGCTGAAGCAGCGCAAGGACAAGCTCGCGAAGCTGGGCGAGAAGTACAGCAAGGCCAGCACGACCGTCACTCTGGACGCCACGAGTGTGAAGGGCCGCAAGGCCAAGGTCGCGGTCACCGAGACCACGACCCTCACCTACGAGAAGGTCCGCGGCGACGAGCCGAAGAACACCGGCTTCCAGGCCCACCACGAGCTGACGTTCACCGCTGACCGGCACGGCAACTGGCAGCTGACCGGGATCCGGGCGACCGACGAGGGCGACCTCGCGGTGAACCAGCCGGTCAAGCCGGACGTCGGGCCCGTGACCGTGGAGACCGCCGACGACACGATGCCCTCGGCCCCCAAGGCGTCGACCGCGTATCCCGGTCCGGCCAACGCCAAGAACTTCACCGCCAGCGGCTTGAACTACCAGGCGATGGCCGACTACGCGAAGAAGTACTGGTCCAACTACAACCCGGACTACCCGAACTTCAACGGGCAGGGCGCGGGCGGCGACTGCACCAACTTCGTCAGCCAGGCGCTGAAGGCCGGCGGCTGGAAGCACGTCCCCGGCTACGTGTACGACTACACCAAGTGGTTCGGCAACGCCGACATCCAGTCGGACTCGTTCGTCGGCGTCAACGAGTGGTCCTGGTTCGCCCAGAACTCGAAGCGGACGACCAGCCTCGCCAACGTCTACCAGATGGACATCGGCGACGTGCTGCAGGTCGACTTCGACAAGGACGGGTCGAAGGACCACACCATGGTCGTCACGTCCCGCACCCGGGGTGTGCCGTACCTGACGTACCACTCCACCAACACCTACAACAGGTCGGTGGCGAGCATCATCGCGTCGTACCCGAACGCCTCGTACTACGCGTACCGGACCTGATCCGGGCGGGCCCGGTCACCGCGGACGACGCGGCGGACGCCTCCGTCCCCGGCCGCGCGCGCCGGAGGCCGACGCCCGGTGCCGCGGTCCCTGGTGGGATGCCGGGGACCGCGGCGCGCAGGAGTGGCTCAGAACGCCAGGGTCCAGCTGTTGAGGGTGCCCGTGGCCCCTTGGGAGATGTCCTCGACGCGAAGCTTCCAGATGCCGTTCGCAGGGGAGGCGCCGGCGTCGACGGTGTAGATCTGCTGGATGGTTCCGCCGCTCTCCGTCGAGGAGTCGGGCTTCACCGGGTACAGCTTGCCGTTCGGATCGACCAGGTGGATCTCCAGGTCACCGCGCCACTCGTGCGTGGCGTCCACGTACACCCGCAGCTTTTTCGGAGCGGCCCCCGTGAGCCCGCTGACGGTGACCGGCGAGCTCAGGCCGCCGGGGTCGGGCACGCTGTACCTGGTCTGGTTCTCATACGAGGGGAATGCCAGCGACCATCCGTTGAGGGTGCCGGTGGCGCCGTCGGACGCGTCCCGGACCTGGAGCTTCCAGGTGCCGTTCGCAGGGGAGGTGCTGGCGTCGACGGAGTAGGTGGCCTTGATGTCACCGCCGTTCTCCGTCCCGGACGTCGACTTGACGGGGTACGACGTGCCGTCGGGGCCCACCAGGTCGATCTTCACGTCGCCGCGCCACTCGTGGGTGACGTCCACGTATACCTGCAGCGCGGAGGGCGCGTTGCCGGAGAAGCCGGACACGGTGATCTCGGAGGTGACGGTGCCAGGGTCTGGGATGGCGAAGGAACCGGTCTTCGTGAACGGGGTGGGGAACGTCAGCGACCAGTCCTTGAGCGTGCCGGTGGCGCCCGAGGAAGTGTCCTGCGCCTGGAGCGTCCAGGTGCCGTTGGCAGGAGAGGCGCTGGCATCGACCGTATAGGTGGTGTCGATGGTGCCGCCGTTCTCCGTCGGGGACGTCGTCTTCAACGGGTACAGCTTGCCGTTCGGATCGGCCAGGGAGATCTTCAGTTCGCCGCGCCACTCGTGCGTGGCCTCCACGTGCACCTGGAGGTTCTTCGGCGCGTTGCCGGGGATGTTGGCCACCGTGATCGGTGACTGGGCCGTTCCCGGATCGGGGACGGCGTAGTCCGTATTGTTCACGATCACGGAGGGCCTGGGCTTGGCGGTCGGCTCGGGCTCCGGGGCCGGCTGCGTTCCATCCAGTGCCGCGCCGATGTCGATACGCGGGGTGCCGGCGCCGGTGTAGGTAATGGTCTTCCCGGTGGACTCCAGGAGCGACTCGAGCTCCTGGACGCTCTTGGTCGGGAACGCCTCCCGGAGAATCGCGAAGGCACCGGCCACGTGCGGCGCGGCCATGGAGGTGCCGTTCTTCGAGGCGTAGCCATCGCCGGGAACGGAGGAGACGATGCCCGTGCCGGGGGCAAGGACGTCCAGCAGCGTTCCTCGGTTGCCGAACGAGGACAGCTGGTCGTCGTCGGTGGTGGAACCGACCGCGATGGCGGAGGAGATGCAGGCGGGGGCGCTCACCGCGTCGCCGTAGCCGTTGTTCCCGGACGCGACCACGGTGGCGACACCAGAGGTGAACAGGTCGTCGATGGCCAGTTTGCGCGGGTCCGTCTCGCAGGCGGCGGTGTACCGCCCGCTGCCGAGGCTCAGGTTGGCCGCGACGACGGGAGTGCCGGACCGACGGAGCTGCAGCACCTTCTCCAGCGCAGCGATCTGGGCGCTGGTGAAGCTGAGCACGCAGGGTGCGGCACCGGGACCGCAGAAGTCCTCGGAGGTGAACTTGCTGAAGATCTGGATGGCGACGATATCGGCGCCGGGGGCGACACCTCGCGCGGGGGCTCCGGCGATGCCGGTGCCGTTGCCCGCGGCGATACCGGCCACGTGCGTCCCGTGGGAACAGGCGTCGATGGTTGCGCACGCCCCGGTCTCGGAGTCGGCGGTGCCGGGGCCCTCCTCCGCCGCGGTGCCGTCCGGGCAGAGGCTGGTCGCGGAGTACTCGTCGTCGGCCGGCGAGAAGCATGCCTCGGCGATGACCCGATCCTGCAGGAACGGGTGGCCGGTGGCGACGCCGGTGTCTAGGACGGCGATGGCACTGCCCGTACCGGTCATGCCCGCCGCGGCCGCCTTGGTACCGCCGATGAGCGGGACGCTCTGGTCCAGGCTCGGCGGTACCGGTACGTCCTCGGTGACGCTGACCACGCCGGGCTGGGCGGCCAGCTCGTCCAGGCCGCTTCTGCCGACCTTGAGGGTGATCACCGGCAGGGTGTCGAAGGACTGCAGTGTGTCACCGGCCTCCGCCGCGTCGACCAGGTCCGTGCGGCTCTCGGTGACGACGTTGACGCGGACGGTGCCACCGTCAGCGGTCTCGTCGTACAGCGGCGGGTCGACCGGACCGTTCATCGCTCCGGCCGCTGCGGTGCTGCTTGGCGGCGCGGCCGCATGGGCCGGTGCCGCACCGAGGGACGCGGTGATCATTGCTATGACGACCGCGGACCATATCGGTCTCTTCACTTTGACTCCGTCAGAGAAGCGGGCATGCCGATGCCCGAGGGATGGGCGTGAAGCCGGAGGCCGGACGGCGGGGGAAGCCCGCCGTCCGGCCTTCGTGCCTGAGTCGTGTCGCTCGTCAGTGGGTGCGCTCGAGGATCAGGTCGCTTTCGCGCCGTTCTTCGCCCGGCCGAACACCGTCACCGCCGCGTAGTACAGGTTGGCGGTGGAGCGGCAGGGGCTCTTGAAGAAGTAGCCGTTACAGGTCTTGGTGTAGAGCGAGGTCCAGAAGACGCCGTCCACGTTGAGTCCCTTGTTGCGGGATAGGTACTTGTAGTAGCCCTTGTACGAGTTACCGATGGTGCCGTAGCCGTAGTCGTGCTGGTCGCAGGCGGGACGGAAGTCGTAGCCGAGCGGCCTGTCGGGAGCACTGGTGCAGTGGTCGTGGTTGATGCCGCGCACCTTGGTGCCGTTCGGGAGCTTCTTCCACGAGGGGGAGTGCCAGCCGTAGTGCGCGACCTTGGTGGTGCAGCCGGACTTCGTGTAGTACATCCAGCTCGTCGCGGTGCTGCACTTCGACGGGTACGACTGCGGACCCGAGAGGTCGTCGTCGACGAACTCCGAGGCGGCCGGCGGGTCGGTGAGGGTGGAGTCCGGGCTTGGGGCGTCGCCCTCGACCGCGGCGCCCGGGGTCGGCACCGCCTCTCCGGTGGGGGTGGCGCCCGGCAGGGCGGACCCGGCCGGGAAGTCCAGATGCCAACTGCCGTTGGTCGTCGAGGTGACGTCGGACAGCCGGTCGGTGGAGTCGTAGGCGTACGTGGCCTGCGGATCGCCGGACTCGGCCGGGTTGGTGACGATGCGCAGCAGGCCGGACGAGTCGTAGGCGTACCGGGCGAGGGTCTGTGTGGTGGCGCCCTCGGTGACGGTGATCTCCTTGACCTGGCCGGCGTAGTCGCCGGCCGAGGAGGACGTGGCCGTGGTCGCGTTGGCGTAGGTGACCGTGGTGGACGTCTCCGGCTTCTCACCGAAGGCCGGGTTCGTGATCTCGGCGACGCGTCCCCGGGCGTCGTACTCGACGTCGGTGGCGTAGATGTTGCTGCCGACACTGGTGACACGCCAAGTGTCGACGCCAGTGCCGGCCTGCTCCCACTTGTAGGTGGGCTTGAGGTCCGCTGCTGGGATCGGCGCGCCGGACGCGTCGGTGAAGGCGTCGTCACCCTCCGCAGTCGTGGCGAGGTCTACACCGATGACCTCCATGACGGAGGTCTCCAGGGCTCCTTTCGCCTCATTCCATCTGGAGGTCTCGGTGAGCTGCGACCCGTCCGAGGTCGCATACTTTTTCACGCCGCCACCGCTGGGGTAGTCGACGCTGGACCTGAGCTTGTACTGCAGCGTCTCGTTCACTCCGAGGTCGGTCACCAGGATGGTGTTGTCGCGCTGCTCCAGCTTCCGGTTGAGCTGGCCGCCCACGAACTCGGCTTCCCAGCTGGGGCCGAAGACTCCCATGTCGGCACGGGTGTCCGGGGCGTCCTCGGGGGAGGCGACGCCGTCGGCCCCGGCCCTCACCGAGTGCCTGCGGTTGAGGAGGATGCCGGGCACGTCGGTCTCGGTGACCTCGAAGGACCGGGTCTCGGAAAGATACTGGCCGGGGCCGACGTCCTGGGTCGTTCCCTCGGCCAGCGGCTGGTCGATGGTCTCTGCTGCTAGCGCCTGATGTTGCGGAAGCATCAGCGATATGCCGAGCACGACGACAACAGGCAGCGCAGTTCTGCGCACAAGTCCCCCCTGTGAAGATCCTTTGAGTGATCGCGAGGTAACGTAAAGTACTTGTAAGAGCTTCCGCAAGGGTTAGTAAGGGGAGGTGGGGGATCCGATTGGTTGCGGCAGTGAAAACCGTCAAATACGGATAAAGGATGGTAGATCGGGCGCGCCCTCTGTGCGGTGGGTGGTGGGGCGGGAACAATCCGTGATGCGGTTGCCTGCTCCGCCGTTGTCCCCTCATGGGTCCATGGTTCGCAGTCGTGAATCAAATGAAGCGACCGCAGGTAAATGTGGCCCTGATCACTTGCGCGTTGCATGAGTGAGGCGCGGTTCGAGGGTGCCCGGCGGGCGGCCGGCTCCGTCCTGTCGGCAGTCGCTTGCCCATGGTGTCCGCCCCGGTGCGGTGGTCGAGCCCACTCCGCACGGCATGCCACAGGCGGAACTCCGGTACGTCCTGAAACTCCCGTACGGAGCTGAGTACTTGTACTCATGTCTGGGTGTGCTTCCAGGGCCATCGTAGGGAACGCCGATCCCGGACCGACCCGAAGGAACCCGCGATGCCGCACGCCTCCCGCCCGTTCCGCCTCCCGCGTCTGCACCGGCTCCTGAAGCTCGCCACGGGCAACCGGGCCGCCCGGGGTTATCTGGCCGTCCTCGCCGCCTCGGTCTTGGCCGTGTTCCTTTTCCCGGAGGGCGGTCTCGACCTGATCCCCCTGCTGCTCACCGCTCCACTCTCCTTCCTGGCCGTGGTCCTCCCCTTCGGTCCGGGAACCGAGGGCGGCACGGCGGTCGAGGCGCTGGCCGTCGGTTCCTGGGTCGCCTGGCTCCTGGTGTGCGCCCTCGTGAACGCCGCCATGCTCGGCGGCCTCACCAAGGGGTCCGTGACCGCCACGCCGCCCGACGTGCGCGCTTCCCGCCCGCACGTCCCACACCCCTCCTGGCGGGAGGGAGCGGACACGGCGCGTTCCGCGGCTCCCCGCCCGCGGGGGGTTCGGACCTTGCTGGCGCCCGCGGTGGACAACTGGCTCGCGCGCGGATACCTCGCCGTGGTGGTGGCGTCGCTGGGGTTCTTCCTGTACGCCGCCTACTTGTCGCAGGACCCGGGGTTCGCCGGGATCTGGCCGCTCGTCACCACGGCGCCGCTCGGCATCGTCGCCTCCGTACTGGCGGCACCCGTCGACTGGGTTCCCTCGTTCTCCTGGCTGAGCCCGTTGGTCTTCACCACTGGTACCGCCCTGTCCGGACTGCTCAACGCCGTGCTGATCGGTCGGCTCGCACACAGGATCCGGAGGGAACCGCACGCGGCAGCCTGAGGGGCGCAGGACCGGTCGGCCGGATCGTTCGTTCCCGGTGCGGCCGGTCCGTCTCTCCCGCGATGAAGCGCTTCCACGCCAAGAGAGGTATTCATGGGTCACGACCCGCTGCAGTTACGCACCGCCACTCCGGGGGACCTCGAGTGGATCCACGAACTGCGCCACCGGGTGTACGCACAGGAGCTGGGCCAGCATGCGCCGGATCCGGCCGGGCGGCTCCGCGACGGACTGGACGGCGACAACGTCTATCTGGTCGCGGCGCGGGGCAGGGCCCGGGTCGGTTTCGTCAGCCTGACGCCGCCCTGGCTCGGGCAGTACGGGCTGGACAAGTACCTGACCCGTGAGGAGCTGCCGCTGCTGGCCGAGGACGATATGTTCGAGGTGCGTATCCTCACCGTCGAGCCGCGCTGGCGGGGCTCCGCGGCGGCACCACTGCTGATGTACGCGGCGCTGCGCTGGATTGCCGCCCGGGGCGGTCGCCGGGTGGTGGCGATGGGGCGCACCGAGTTGCTCAGCATGTACCTGGCCGCCGGCCTGCGTCCGGTCGGCCGTACCGTCCGTAGCGGCGCGGTGACGTTCGAGGTGCTGACCGGCGACGTGGCCGAACTGACGAAGCTTGCGACGGACCGTTACGCCACCCCGCTGGAACGGCTGCGTTCCACGGTGGACTGGCGGCTGGACGTGCCGTTCGCGCCCAGATCGGACGGCTGCGAGCACGGAGGTGCCTCATTCACCGCCGTCGGCACGGACTTCCGCAATCTGCACCGGCGTCACGAGGTGGTCGCGGCCGACGTGCTGGACGCCTGGTTCCCGCCGGCCCCGGGGGTACGGGCCGTGCTCACGGAGGATCCGGGCTGGGCCGCGCGGACCTCACCGCCGGCCGGTGCCGAGGGCCTGCTGGCGGAGATCGCCGCGGCCCGGACGCTGCCGGCGGAGACACTCGCGGTCGGCGCCGGCTCGTCCGACCTGATCTTCAGAGCGTTCGGCCGGTGGTTGACCCCGCGGAGCAGGGTGCTGCTGATGGATCCCGGCTACGGCGAGTACGCCCATGTCACGGAGAGGGTGATCGGATGCAGGACGGACCGATTCCGGTTGAGCCGTGAGGATGGCTGGCGGATCGATCCGGACCGGCTGGCCGCCGCCGTCGGCTCCGGCCGCTACGACCTCGTGGTGGTGGTCAACCCGAACAACCCGACCGGACGCCATCTGCCGGCCGTGCGGCTGCGCGCGCTGATCGCCGCCGCGCCGGCCTGCACCCGCTGGTGGATCGACGAGGCGTACCTGGGCTACGTCGACCCGGACGAATCGCTCGCCGGCCTCGCCGTGACGGACCCGCGTGTGGTGGTGTGCACCTCACTGTCCAAGATGTACGCGCTCTCCGGCATGCGGGCCGCGTATCTGGTGGCCGAGCCGACCACCGCGGCGCAGCTGCGCCGATGGACGCCGCCCTGGCCGGTCAGCCTTCCGGCGCAGCTGGCCGCGGTGGCAGCCCTGCGCGATCCGGCGTACTACGGTGACCGCTGGCTCCGCACCCACGCGCTGCGCCGGCAGCTGGCCGCCGGCCTGGCCGGGGCGGACGAGTACGTGGCGGTCGAGGAGGCCGTGGCGAATTTCCTGACCGTGACCCTGCCGTCCGGCGGACCGAGTGCCGCCCAACTGGTGGACGCGTGCCGCCGCCACGACGTGTACCTGCGCGACCTGTCACCGTTGTCGCCGCAGTACGAGGGGCGCACCGTACGCATCGCGGTCAAGGACACCGCAGGGAACGCACGCGTCGTGGCCGCCTTCCGGGCCGCCCTGGACGAGCTGAGGCCAGGACCGGCCCCGCTTGTCGCGACGCCCCGGTCCGTTGCGGCTGCCGGACCCGTCCGGTGATCACTGCGACGTCGCTGATGCCCTACCTCGGCGGGGCACTGGCGCTGGGCGGCGTCGCGGTGGCGGCATCCCGGCGCCGCGAGTTGATGGTCCGGTGGTGCGCCTGGGCGGTCGGGGTACCACTGGTCACCGGTGCGTTCTGGCTGGGCCGACCGGGAGCCGCGGCCGTCGCCGGCGCGGCTGGAGTGATCGCCTCGCTGGAGTTCGGCGGGCTGATGCGGCTGGGACGGACGGACCGGGTGGTGCTGGCCGCGGCGGTGACAGGCGTGGTGCTGGCCGCCTGGCTGGCGCCCGGACAGGTGCTCCGGGCGGCCGCAGCCGGAGCGCTCGCGGTGGCCGCGGTGCCGCTCCTGGCCGGCGACACCGATTACGGTCTGCACCGGCTCGGCGCCGGGCTGCTCGGGTTGTCCTGGCTCGGGGTGCTGGCCGCGCTCGTGCCGCTCGGCGCGAGCGCGCTTGCGCTGTTCGTCGCGGTCTCGATCGCCGACATCGTGGCGTACTTCGTCGGCCGGAGGATCGGCGGACCCCGGCTTTCGCCCCTGTCACCGGCCAAGAGGTGGAGCGGAACCCTGGCCGGGGCCGCGGCCGGCCTCGGCGTGCTCGCCCTGCTGTCCGCACTGAGCTGGCCGACGGCGGTGGCGGTGGCAGTGGGCGGTCCGGTCGGGGACCTCCTCGAATCCATGGTCAAAAGAGGTGCGCAGGCCAAGGACGCCGGCCGCTGGCTGCCCGGCTCCGGTGGTCTGCTGGACCGGATCGATTCGCTGCTCGTCGCGCTGGCCGTCCTGCTCGTCCTGCGCTGATCCTCACCGGGCGGCGGCGAGGGGGACCGTAGGCACCGCAACGGCGAGCCCCCTTCCACCGTCCGCGCGGAGCCCGGCTCAGCCGCGCGCCGGGGCCGGCGGAACGACGGCGTACGCGAGAAAGTTCGCCCAGACGGGGGAGCGACGGCGAGTCGGGAGCCGTCGGCGTTCTTCGGGTCGCGTATGCGGACGGCGTCGGGGTGGCGGCTGCCTCAAGGCAGTGCGGCTTTGGCGCTGTAGGCCGACTTCTGCCAGGCGAGTTCGGGCACTGCGGCTCCTCAGAGGTCTCGGGCATGCGGCGGACGAGGTCCCGGGACTGCGCGTCGGGCGGGGCTCGGGATTCCATCCGGTCCGGTACACGGCGGTAGCGATCCGGTCGTGCTTCGGCGTCGAGGAACTCACAGCCGTGGTCGGTGTCCAGGGCCACGGTGCCGAGCGGAGGAATCGGCCCGTGCGCGTAGGCGACGGGCTGCCCCGAGGAGGGAAAGCCCGTCTGCCCGAAGGGGATCACCAGGACGGTGGCCTTGTCCAGCTCGCTGCTCGTGGAGTCGCCACGGTGCTCGTGAAGTCGCCGATGTGGTGAAGCTGCTGGTGTCCGAGCTGGTCACCAACGCCTACCGCCATACGAGAGGGCTCGCCTCACTGCGGCTGACCGCACCGGCGGGCGGCCGGTACGGCAGAAATGTCACGGAGAGTGTCAGCCGGTGACAGGGAAACGTCTAGCCCGACTCCATTTAGGCTAACCGGAGTCGGGCTGAGCGGACGCCGAGCCGTCCCGACCTCTCACCCCGCCCCCGCCCGCCGTGAGAGCAACGTTCCACCGCGGTCACCCGCAGCCACAGCGCGGAAACGCGCCCTCCCTACCTTCAGGATCACCACCCGGTGATACGTGGAGCACGTGGAGGCGTGAGATGACAGCCCCGAGCAGCAGCACCGCATCGCGCAAGGGGGGCCGCTGGATCGAGCAGTGGGACCCGGAGGACGAGGCCTTCTGGAAGGAGAAGGGCGAGAGGATCGCCAACCGGAACCTCCTCTTCTCCGTCCTCTCCGAGCACATCGGGTTCTCGGTCTGGACGCTGTGGTCCGTGCTCGTCCTCTTCATGGGGCCGGAGTACGGGCTCACCCCCGCCGACAAGTTCCTGCTCACCTCGATGGTGACCCTCGTCGGCGCCGTCGTGCGGGTGCCCTACACCTTCGCCGTCGCGCTCTTCGGCGGGCGGAACTGGACGATCGTCTCCGCCGGTCTGCTGCTCGTCCCGACCGTCGCCGCCTTCACGGTGATGGAGCCGGGCACCTCCTTCTCGACCTTCCTGATCGTCGGCGTCCTCGCGGGCATCGGCGGCGGCAACTTCGCCTCCTCCATGACCAACATCAACGCCTTCTTCCCGCTGCGCAGGAAGGGGTGGGCCCTCGGGCTCAACGCCGGCGGCGGCAACATCGGCGTCCCGGTCATCCAGCTGATCGCGCTCGCGATCATCGGGGCGAGCGGCGGGCCGCGCGTGCTGCTCGGGATCTACATCCCGTTCATCCTCCTCGCCGCCGTCCTCGCCGCGCTCTTCATGGACAACCTCGCGTCCGTGAAGAACGACACCGGCGCCGCCCGGGACGCCGCCCGCGAGGGGCACACCTGGATCATGTCCTTCCTCTACGTCGGGACGTTCGGGTCGTTCATCGGCTACAGCTTCGCCTTCGGGATGGTGCTGCAGAACCAGTTCGGGCGGACCCCGCTGCAGGCCGCGTACCTGACCTTCATCGGGCCGCTGCTCGGGTCCCTGATCCGGCCCGTGGGCGGGTGGCTCGCCGACCGGTACGGCGGCGCCCGCATCACCCTCTACAACTACGTCGGCATGGCCGCCGCCACCGCCCTGCTCATCGTCGCCGGCATGCAGGACTCGCTGCCCGTCTTCGTCGCCGTCTTCGTCGTGCTGTTCGTCCTCAGCGGGCTCGGCAACGGCTCCACCTACAAGATGATCCCCGGGATCTTCCAGGCGAAGGCGCAGGCGAAGGGGTTGCGCGGAGAGGAGGCCGCTGCGTACGGGCGGCGGCTGTCCGGGGCCTCCATGGGGCTCATCGGGGCCGTCGGCGCGCTCGGCGGCGTCGGCATCAACCTCGCCTTCCGGCAGTCCTTCCTCTCCTACGGTTCCGGCACCGGCGCCTTCGTGGCCTTCCTCGCCTTCTACGCCGCCTGTTTCGCGGTGACCTGGGCCGTATACCTTCGCCGCCCGATCGGCGGGAAGGCCGCCGCACCCGCTCCGGGTACGAAGTCGCAGCTCAGCTACGCGGAGGTGTGACGTAACACGGGCGACATAGAGTCGAACCGGGCCTGTCACGCGCCGTTGACAGGCTCGTCCGACTGCCGACGCACTCCTCTCTAGCCGCGGGACGACCCTCATGTACGACGAACTGCAGCGAACGGACCACGGGCCCCTCGCGGGCTTCACCGTCGGAGTGACGGCGGCCCGGCGCGCCGACGAGCTCGGGGCCCTGCTGCGCCGGCGCGGGGCCGCGGTCGTGCACGCGCCCGCCCTGCGCATCGTGCCCCTCGCCGACGACGGCGAACTGCTGGACGCCACCAAGGAGCTGATCGACCGGGCCCCGGACGTCGTGGTCGCCACCACCGCCATCGGCTTCCGCGGCTGGGTCGAGGCCGCCGAGGGGTGGGGGCTGGGCGAGGCCCTGCTCGACCGGCTGCGCGGCGTCGAGCTGCTCGCCCGCGGCCCCAAGGTCAAGGGCGCCATCCGGGCCGCGGGGCTCACCGAGGAGTGGTCCCCGTCGTCGGAGTCCATGGCCGAGGTGCTCGACCGGCTGCTCGGCGAGGGCGTCGACGGGCGGCGCGTCGCCGTCCAGCTGCACGGCGAGCCGCTGCCCGGCTTCGTGGAGTCGCTGCGGGCCGCGGGCGCCGAGGTCGTCGGCGTGCCCGTGTACCGGTGGATGCCGCCGGAGGACCTCGGGCCCGTGGACCGGCTGCTCGACGCCACCGTCTCCCGCGGCCTGGACGCGCTGACCTTCACCAGCGCCCCCGCCGCCGCGTCCCTGATCGGCCGGGCCGAGGACCGCGGACTGCTGCCCGAGCTGCTCGCCGCCCTCCACCACGACGTGCTGCCCGCCTGCGTCGGGCCGGTCACCGCGCTGCCGCTGCAGGCCCGCGGCGTCGACACCGTGCAGCCCGAGCGCTTCCGGCTGGGCCCGCTGGTCCAGCTGCTGTGCCAGGAGCTGCCCTCCCGCGCCCGTACGCTGCCCGTCGCCGGCCACCGGGTGGAGATCCGCGGGCACGCGGTGCTGGTCGACGGCGCGCTGCGGCCCGTACCGCCCGCCGGGATGGCGCTGCTGCGCGCGCTGGCCCGCCGCCCGGGGTGGGTGGTCTCCCGGGCCGACCTGCTGCGGGCGCTGCCCGGCGCGGGCCGCGACGAGCACGCGGTGGAGACGGCGATGGCCCGGCTGCGCACGGCGCTCGGCGAGTCCAGGCTGATCCAGACGGTCGTCAAGCGCGGCTACCGGCTCGCCCTCGACCCGGCGGCCGACTCCAAGTACGGCGACGCCTGACCGGACACGGCCGCCACCGGCCGGCTCCGCTCGCTCCGGTACGGCGCTGTCCCTCGTGCCGACGGCCCACCGCCGTCGGCGGTACGAGGACTTCCGGTCGCGCCCCGGGAAAGGCACTGTAGGAGGACGGACCTCCGCCGTCCCCCCCGGCGGCCCGGACCTCCTGCGGCCCGGGTCCCCGCGTGGTCCGTCCTGCCGGTACCCCCCGAGGCGGTGACAGGCACATGGCATCCGGTGCGGCCACGCCCGCGTACGAGCTGCGGTTCGACTCCGGGCGGATCTGCCTGGACCTGGTGGCGACCACGCACCCCGGGGAGCGGCTCGACTCGGCGGACCGGCTGCGGGCGTGGATCGCGGGGGCCGGGCTCGTGCCGGCGGGCACGTCGCTGGCCGCGGTGGACGCGGGCTGGCTGCCGCCGTTCCGCGAGTTGCGCTCCTGCGTGGGGGAGCTGGTGCGCGGCGGGCCCGTCCCCGCCGACGGCGCGCTGACCCGGGTCAACGACCTCGCCCGCCCCGCGCCGCCCGCGCCCCGCGCCGTCCGCGCCGCCGACGGCACCCTCGTCCGCGTCCTGTACGCCCCGCCCGGCCGGGCCGAGCTGCTCGCCGCGGTCGCCCGGGACGCCGTGGACCTGCTCACCGACCCCGCCGCCCGGGCCCGGCTGCGCCAGTGCGAGGGCGACGACTGCCCCATCGTGTACCTCGACACCTCGCGCGGCCGGCGCCGCCGCTGGTGCTCCAGCGAGGTGTGCGGCAACCGGGAGCGGGTCGCCCGCCACCGCCGCCGCGCCGCCCTCGCCCGCGCGTGAACCGGACCACGGCGCGGCCACCGCAGGGGACATGACGACCCATCAGCATCACTTGCATCGCAAAACATCACCCGCCCCGGAAGTTTTGAGGCCGCTTTGAACAGCGGGCCCGCCGCGTGCGTATCCGACGGTGAGCGACCGACTGGGGGAACCCCCGGACACCGGAGGTAGGCGTGCGCAAGGATTCCGCCGTGGCTGACGAACGAAGGCGCAGGGCCCGACATCGCATGACACCCTCCTCGCCGGCTTCGTCGACCGAACCGGACGAGGAACTGATGCGCGCGCTCTACCGCGAACACGCCGGTCCGTTGCTCGCCTACGTCCTGCGGCTGGTCGCCGGAGACCGCCAGCGCGCCGAGGACGTCGTGCAGGAGACGCTCATCAGGGCCTGGAAGAACGCCGGTCAGCTCAACCGCGCGACCGGCTCGGTACGCCCCTGGCTGGTGACGGTCGCCCGGCGCATCGTCATCGACGGTCACCGCAGCCGGCAGGCCCGGCCGCAGGAGGTCGACCCGTCGCCGCTGGAGGTCATCCCCGCGGAGGACGAGATCGACAAGGCGCTGTGGCTGATGACACTGTCGGACGCACTGGACGACCTGACCCCGGCCCACCGGGAGGTACTGGTCGAGACGTACTTCAAGGGGCGTACGGTCAACGAGGCCGCCGCGACGCTGGGCATACCCAGCGGCACGGTGCGCTCCAGGGTGTTCTACGCCCTGCGTTCGATGAAGCTCGCACTGGAGGAGCGGGGGGTGACGGCATGAGCATTTACGGGGGATTCGGAGCGGGTAGTCCTGGATCCATGCAGGGATCGCAGGGCCCGAACGACATGCACGAGACCGTCGGCGCCTACGCCCTCGGCATCCTGGACGACGCCGAGGCCACCGCTTTCGAGGCGCACCTCGCCACGTGCGAGTGGTGCGCGCGGCAACTGGACGAGCTGGCCGGCATGGAACCGATGCTGGCGGCGCTCGCCGACATGCAGACCTCCCAGGGGTCCCAGGGCAGCCCGGCCGTCGCGGAGTCGCTGTCCGCCAAGCCGAGCCCGCGCCTGGCGGAACGGCTGGTCGACGAGGTCGCCGAGCGGCGCGCGAGGAAGCGGCGGCGGGGCATGTACCTGGTCGCGGCCGCGGCGGCGCTGATCATCGGCGGGCCGCTGACGGTCGTGGCGGCCTCCGGCGGCGAGACCGAGGACGTCGCGCGGCCGGGCCCGGCGGCCTCCTCCGCGAGCCTCCTGGCGGACATGGGCGAGAAGGTGTCGGCCACCGACCCGACCACCAAGGTCAGCGCCACGGTCGGCATGACCGGGAAAGCCTGGGGCACCGACGCCCTGCTGGAGCTGAGGAACGTCACGGGACCCGAGAAGTGCTCCCTGGTCGCCGTCGGCAAGAACGGCGAGCGCGAGACCGTCAGCTCCTGGTCCGTGCCGAAGTGGGGCTACGGCATCCCGGGCAGCACCCACGAGAAGGCCAGGGACCCGCTGTACGTGCAGGGCGGCGCGGCCTTCGACCGCGACGACATCGACCGCTTCGAGGTCGTGACGTTCGACGGCGACGTGCTCGTGGAGGTGGACGCGTGAGCCGCCCGGCGGCGCACGCGTAGCACCGCCGGGCCCCCTTCGCGTACGGTTGACGGCTGCCATGCACGTCAGAAGGGGGCCAGGTGGCCGCTCAGCAAGCCGCGATCGACTCGGTCGGGGACTCCGTACGCGACCGGGAGATCGGCGTCGAACAGGAACACCTGGACCGGGTGTACCGGCGCCTCGAGGAGAAGATCCACGAGGCCGAGTTCCTCATGAACGACGCGGCCAAGCGCGGCCAGGTCGGCACGCCCGGCGCGCTCGCCGAGCGCGACGCCCAGGTCTTCCGGGCCGGGATCCACCTCAACCGGTTGAACAACGAGTTCGAGGACTTCCTCTTCGGCCGCATCGACCTGCTGCTCGGCAAGGACGGCAAGAAGGGCCCGGACGGCGCGTACACCGCGGTCGAGCCGGCCGAGGGCGCCGTCCGCGACGACAACACCGCCGACATCGCCGAGACGCTGCACATCGGCCGCATCGGCGTCCTCGACGCGGACTACGCGCCGCTGGTCATCGACTGGCGGGCGCCCGCCGCCGCGCCCTTCTACCGCTCCACGCCCGTCGACCCGGGCCGGGTGGTGCGCCGCCGCGTCATCCGCTCCAAGGGCCGCAGGGTGCTCGGCGTCGAGGACGACCTGATGCGCCCCGAGCTGCGGGCGAGCCTGGACGGGCAGGAGCTGGCGGTGGTCGGCGACGGCGCCCTGATGGCCGCGCTCGGCCGGGCCCGCAGCCACTCCATGCGCGACATCGTCGCCTCCATCCAGGCCGAGCAGGACCTGGTGATCCGGGCTCCCGCCGCCTCCGTGACCTACGTCGAGGGCGGCCCCGGCACCGGCAAGACGGCCGTCGCCCTGCACCGGGCGGCGTACCTGCTCTACCAGGACCGCCGCCGGTACGCGGGCGGCATCCTGGTCGTCTCGCCGACGCCGCTGCTCGTGGCGTACACCGAGGGCGTCCTGCCCTCCCTCGGCGAGGAGGGCCAGGTCGCGATCCGCGCGGTCGGCTCGCTCGTCGACGGCGCCGAGGCCACCCTGTACGACTCCCCGGCCGTGGCCCGGATCAAGGGCTCGTACCGGATGCTGAAGGTGCTGCGGAAGGCGGCGCGCGGGGCGCTGGAGACCCCGGCCGCCCCCGCCCCGGCCGCCCCCGCGCAGGGGCAGCTCGCCCTCGGCGAGGACGACGACGCCCCCGCCGCGGCCGCCGGTACGCCCACCCGGCTGCGCATCGTGGCCTTCGGGCGGCGTCTTGAGCTGGAGGCCGAGGAGCTGGACCGCGTCCGGCGCACCGCGCTCGGCGGCACCGCGCCGGTGAACCTGCTGCGCCCGCGCGCCCGCAAGCTGCTCCTGGACGCCCTGTGGGAGCGGTCCGGCGCGGGAACCCGGCACACGGACCCGGAGCTGGCCGCCGAGCTGCGCTCCTCCTTCGACGAGGACGTCACCGGCGAGGACTCCTTCACCGCCTTCCTCGACGCCTGGTGGCCCGAGCTGACCCCGCGCGGGGTGCTCGCCGCCATGGCCGACGAGAAGCGGCTGGGCCGCTGGGCGCGCCGGGTCCTCAACCCCGGCGAGGTGCGCCGCGTGGCCAAGTCGCTGAGGCGCGACGGGCTGTCCGTGCACGACGTGGCGCTGCTCGACGAGCTGCAGGCGGTCCTGGGCACCCCGGCCCGCCCCCGCCGCAGGCGCGAGCTCGACCCGCTGGACCAGCTCACGGGTCTGGAGGAGCTGATGCCCGTGCGCGAGGAGTCGCAGCGCGAGCGGGCCGAGCGGCTGGCGCAGGAGCGCACCGAGTACGCGCACGTCATCGTCGACGAGGCGCAGGACCTGACGCCCATGCAGTGGCGCATGATCGGCCGCCGCGGCCGGCACGCGACGTGGACGGTCGTCGGCGACCCCGCCCAGTCGTCCTGGTCCGACCCGGACGAGGCGGCCGAGGCCCGCGACGAGGCCCTCGGCACCCGCCCGCGCCGCCGCTTCACGCTCACCGTGAACTACCGCAACCCCTCCGAGATCGCCGAGCTGGCCGCCCGGGTGCTGGCGCTGGCGATGCCGGGCTCCGAGGCGCCGTCGGCCGTCCGCTCCACGGGCGTGCGGCCGCGGTTCGCCGTCGTCGGCGAGTCGCTGGGCCGCACGGTCCGCGAGGAGGCGGCGCACCTTCTGGACCAGGTGGACGGCACGGTGGGCGTCGTGGTCGCCATGAACCGCCGCGAGGAGGCGGCCCGCTGGCTGGCGGGCCTGGGCGACCGCGTGGTGGCGCTCGGCAGCCTGGAGGCCAAGGGCCTGGAGTACGACGCCACGGTCGTGGTCTCGCCCGCGGAGATCGCCGACGAGTCGCCGGCCGGCCTGCGCGTGCTGTACGTGGCGCTGACCCGGGCCACCAGGCAGCTGACGGTCGTCTCGGCGGACCGCGACGAGCCCGACGCGGACGGGGTGCCCGACCTGCTGCGGGACTGACCGGGCCGCCCCCGGAAGAGGCGACCCCGCCTCTTCCGGGGGCGGCCCGCGCGGTTCCGGCCGGGGGCGGAGCGGGTGACCGCGGGGCGAACTTCCGGGACGGGAATTGCCTTACGGGGATCGTTTGTTACCTTGGATGTGGCACCGGCCCGATCCAAGCCCCCGGGCCCAACCTTCGTCGCTACGAGCGACCACTTGCCGCGAGGCGAGCATGGCGGGTCGGTGTCACTGAACGTTCGAAGAGGTCCACGTCACCGTGACGTGGACCTCTTTCGTCTGTCCGGCCATTGCCCTTCTTTCTCGTATCGCGGAAACTTCTTTCCGATAGTGTCGCCCGGGCGTCCGTAATACCACGGATACCGGCGAACAAAACGTTCGCAACCCGGGGCGGCTAACACGTACTCCGCGGTAGGTGCGACGATCGGACGACGCCTGTGGCGCACACGCGCTCCGGGCGTGACAGCGACACACGGTGAAAGCAGAGGAAGTCGGCCATGGCAACGGCGCCCAGCGTCTCCTACTCGATGACGGTCCGGCTGGAGGTACCCGCGAGCGGAACGGCGGTCTCCCAGCTCACCACGGCCGTGGAGTCCTCCGGAGGCTCGGTCACCGGCCTCGACGTCACGGCCTCCGGCCACGAGAAGCTCCGCATCGACGTCACCATCGCCGCCACCTCGACCTCGCACGCGGACGAGATCGTGGAGAAGCTGCGCGGCATCGAGGGCGTCACGCTGGGCAAGGTCTCCGACCGTACGTTCCTGATGCACCTCGGCGGCAAGATCGAAATGGCGTCCAAGCACCCCATCCGCAACCGTGACGACCTGTCCATGGTCTACACGCCGGGTGTGGCCCGGGTGTGCATGGCGATCGCGGAGAACCCCGAGGACGCCCGCCGCCTGACCATCAAGCGCAACTCCGTGGCGGTCGTCACCGACGGCTCGGCCGTGCTGGGCCTCGGCAACATCGGCCCCAAGGCCGCGCTGCCGGTGATGGAGGGCAAGGCGGCCCTGTTCAAGCGGTTCGCCGGCATCGACGCCTGGCCGATCTGCCTGGACACCCAGGACACCGACGCCATCGTGGAGATCGTCAAGGCCATCGCGCCGGGCTTCGCGGGCATCAACCTGGAGGACATCTCCGCGCCTCGCTGCTTCGAGATCGAGGCCCGGCTGCGCGAGGCCCTGGACATCCCCGTCTTCCACGACGACCAGCACGGCACCGCCATCGTCGTGCTCGCGGCGCTGACCAACGCGCTGCGCGTGGCGGGCAAGGACATGGGCGACATCCGCGTGGTGATGTCCGGCGCGGGCGCGGCCGGCACCGCGATCCTGAAGCTGCTGCTGGCGGCGGGGGTGAAGAACGCCGTGGTGGCCGACATCCACGGCGTGGTGCACGCCGGGCGCGAGGACCTGGTGGACGCCGACGGCGACTCGCCGCTGCGCTGGATCGCGGACAACACCAACCCCGAGGGTCTGACCGGCACCCTGAAGGAGGCCGTGCGCGGCGCGGACGTGTTCATCGGCGTCTCCGCCCCC
Organism: Streptomyces minutiscleroticus; assembly: GCF_014650875.1. Lineage (GTDB taxonomy): Bacteria > Actinomycetota > Actinomycetes > Streptomycetales > Streptomycetaceae > Streptomyces > Streptomyces minutiscleroticus. The sequence continues at coordinate 259,712 of NZ_BMVU01000005.1, read as the reverse complement.
AACGTCCTCGACGGCGACGACGTGGCCGCGATGGCCGAGGACGCGATCGTGTTCGCGCTGGCCAACCCCGACCCCGAGGTCGACCCGGCCGTCGCCCGCCAGACGGCCGCGGTGGTGGCCACCGGCCGCTCGGACTTCCCCAACCAGATCAACAACGTGCTGGTCTTCCCGGGCGTCTTCCGCGGCCTGCTGGACGCCCAGTCGCGCACCGTCAACACCGAGATGATGCTCGCCGCCGCGGCCGCCCTGGCCGACGTGGTGAGCGAGGACGAGCTGAACCCGAACTACATCATCCCCAGCGTCTTCAACGACAAGGTCGCGGGCGCCGTCGCCGGCGCCGTGCGCGACGCGGCGAAGGCCGCCGGGGCGACGGTGGCGGGCGCGGCCTCGTCCTGAGGCCCTGAACTGCACGGCTGTGACGGGCACCACGCCCGCCGCCGGTCCGGCGCGTCGCGGAATCCGCGCTTCCCGCCACCCTCTAGGGTGGCGGCCGGGCGCGGGTCGCGCGCACCTGCGGACCGCTGCCGGAGGCGGACGGAGCGTCACCGTTTCCGGTCGGTGGCGCTTTTCGTGTGACTCTCATGGGTGCCGGATTGGCTTTACCGCCGCAGGTGGGGGCAGGATGCATCCCCAAGGGCTTCGTCCCGGGGCAACCTCCGGGACGCGGGGGTCGTGAGAACGGACCCGGGCCCGGGCAGGCATCGACGGCCCTGGCAGCATCGGCTTCGATCTCACGCCCCAATGGCAAGAAAGACACGGGAGTAACAACATGAACCGCAGTGAGCTGGTGGCCGCGCTGGCCGACCGCGCCGAGGTGACCCGCAAGGACGCCGACGCCGTTCTGGCCGCGTTCGCCGAGACCGTCGGCGAGATCGTCGCCAAGGGCGACGAGAAGGTCACCATCCCCGGCTTCCTCACCTTCGAGCGCACCCACCGTGCCGCCCGCACCGCGCGCAACCCGCAGACCGGCGACCCCATCCAGATCCCGGCCGGCTACAGCGTGAAGGTCTCCGCGGGCTCCAAGCTCAAGGAAGCCGCCAAGGGCAAGTGAGCCGCGCCCGTGCGCCACGGGACGGCGCACGGCACGAGCGGACGCCGAGGGGCGGCCACCCGGCACCGGGTGGCCGCCCCTCCGGCGTTCCCGCACGGCCCCGGAAGGCCCCGCGCGCGGGCGGGGAACGCATGTGCGGGTCCTGGCCGGAACAGGCACCCTGACACCCCCTGCGCGGGCCGTGGGAACGCCGACGGGCCCGGCGCACGAGGCGACCGGGCCCGTCGGGCGGAGGAGGCCGTCAGGCGTCGGCCGAGGGCCTCACCGGGCGGCGGAGGGCGTCAGCCGAGGGCCTTGCCCGGCAGCTCGACCTTGGCGCCCAGCTCCACGAGCTTCTCCATGAAGTTCTCGTAGCCGCGGTTGATCAGGTCGATGCCGTGCACCCGCGAGGTGCCCTGCGCGGCCAGCGCCGCGATGAGGTACGAGAAGCCGCCGCGCAGGTCGGGGATGACCAGGTCGGCGCCCTGCAGCTTGGTGGGGCCCGAAACGACCGCCGAGTGCAGGAAGTTGCGCTGGCCGAAGCGGCAGTCGGAGCCGCCCAGGCACTCGCGGTAGAGCTGGATGTGCGCGCCCATCTGGTTGAGCGCGGAGGTGAAGCCGAGCCGGGACTCGTACACCGTCTCGTGGATGATCGACAGGCCCGTGGCCTGCGTCAGCGCCACGACCAGCGGCTGCTGCCAGTCGGTCTGGAAGCCGGGGTGCACGTCCGTCTCCAGCGCGATGGACTTCAACTGGCCGCCCGGGTGCCAGAAGCGGATGCCCTCGTCGTCGATCTCGAAGGCGCCGCCCACCTTCCGGTAGGTGTTGAGGAACGTCATCATCGAGCGCTGCTGGGCGCCGCGCACGTAGATGTCGCCCTCGGTCGCCAGCGCGGCGGACGCCCAGGAGGCGGCCTCCAGCCGGTCCGGTATGGCCGCGTGCGTGTAGCCGCCCAGCGAGTCGACGCCGGTGATCCGGATGGTCCGGTCGGTGTCCATGGCGATGATCGCGCCCATCTTCTGCAGCACGCAGATGAGGTCCTCGATCTCGGGCTCCACGGCCGCGTTGGACAGCTCGGTGACGCCCTCCGCCAGGACGGCGGTCAGCAGCACCTGCTCGGTCGCGCCCACGGACGGGTAGGGCAGCTTGATCTTGGTGCCGCGCAGCCGCTGCGGGGCCTCCAGGTACTGGCCGTCCGCCCGCTTGTCGATCGTCGCGCCGAACTGCCGCAGCACGTCGAAGTGGAAGTCGATCGGCCGGCCGCCGATGTCGCAGCCGCCGAGGCCGGGGATGAACGCGTGCCCGAGGCGGTGCAGCAGCGGGCCGCAGAACAGGATCGGGATGCGCGAGGAACCCGCGTGCGCGTCGATGTCGGCGACGTTCGCGCTCTCGACGTGCGTCGGGTCGAGCACCAGCTCGCCCGGTTCGTCACCGGGGCGGACCGTCACGCCGTGCAGCTGCAGCAGTCCGCGTACGACGCGCACGTCACGGATGTCGGGGACGTTGCGCAGCCGGCTCGGAGCGCTGCCGAGCAGGGCGGCGACCATGGCCTTCGGTACGAGGTTCTTCGCACCGCGGACACGGATCTCGCCCTCCAGCGGGGTTCCGCCGTGGACAAGCAGGACATCGTCGTTGACGGTCATGTATCTCGCGTTCCGATGAGTTGGGCTGGGTCCGGAGAGGCAAGCGTAATGGCCGTACACCCCCCTGGAGTAAGTGAAGGCGGGTCCGGGGCACGTCATGGATTCGCCACAATACGAACCGTTCCGGCGCGGGCACGGTGGGTCACCGGGGCGCCTGTGCGCCGGGGCCGCCCCCACGCGCCCTGAGCTGCGACCGCCCGCGTCGCGGCATTGGCTCCCCACACCGGGGGTACTTGCGGGATCATGTCTGGCATGACCGAGGTGTCCTCGCTCACAGGGCGGCTGCTCGTGGCCACGCCCGCCCTGGCGGACCCGAACTTCGACCGCGCGGTCGTGCTCCTCCTCGACCACGACGAGGAGGGCTCGCTCGGCGTCGTCCTCAACCGCCCGACCCCGGTCGGGGTGGGCGACATCCTCGAAGGCTGGGCGGACCTCACCGGCGAGCCCGGCGTCGTGTTCCAGGGCGGTCCGGTCTCCCTCGACTCGGCCCTCGGCGTCGCCGTCGTCCCGGGCGGCGGCGACGCGGGGGAATCGGCCCCGCTCGGCTGGCGGCGCGTGCACGGCGCGATCGGCCTGGTCGACCTGGAGGCCCCGCCGGAGCTGCTCGCCTCGGTCCTGGGCTCGCTGCGCATCTTCGCGGGGTACGCGGGCTGGGGCCCGGGCCAGCTGGAGGACGAACTGGTCGAGGGGGCCTGGTACGTCGTGGAGTCCGAGCCGGGCGACGTCTCCTCGCCGGCGCCGGAGCGGCTGTGGCGCGAGGTGCTGCGCCGCCAGCGCAACGAGCTGGCGATGGTGGCGACGTACCCGGACGACCCGTCCCTGAACTGACGGACGCCCCCGTCCCGGACCGGCGGGTGCCGGCCGCGAGGCGGTGGCGGGGCCGCCCCGGCCGGTGCGTGCCGGGCGTACGGACGGGCCCGGTCCCGTGAAGCCGCGCGGGTGGATTCTCCGTACCGGAACGCCTCGCCCGCGCCCGGGCGCCCGCGGCCGGCGATTCAGTACCCTTGGCTGTTATGAGCACTCTTGAGCCCGAGCGCGGGACTGGTACGGGGACCCTCGTCGAGCCGACGCCGCAGACCTCGCACGGCGACGGCGACCACGAGCGCTTCGCCCATTATGTCCAGAAGGACAAGATCATGGCGAGCGCACTCGACGGGACGCCCGTCGTCGCGCTGTGCGGCAAGGTGTGGGTGCCGGGCCGCGACCCGAAGAAGTACCCCGTGTGCCCCATGTGCAAGGAGATCTACGAGTCCATGGGCTCCGGCGGGGACAAGGACAAGGGCGGCGACGGCAAGTAGCCGCCCGCGCCCGCGGTCCCCGCGCCGGGTGTGACCGCGGCACCCCGTCACCGGGGTGCCGCGGTTTTGTCATGCCCTTCTGCGGTTTCCACGGTTTTCCACGGGCCTCCCGTTGCAGGGAGTGCTTCCGGTGGTCACAGAGTGGTTGAGACCTCTTGTGGGCATGTTCATGTACTTCTAGCCTCCGACGTGTTGTGCAGAGCGAAACCCTTATTGCACATGGTGCAACGCGTGCCCGCTCGGAGGACGCTGATGAAGCTCTCTGCCCGTATGTCCGTTTCCGTGGCGGCGCTGCTCGCCGCCGGACTGACCGCCACCGCCTGCGCGCCGCAGACGAGTGACAACGGCTCTGCCGGGGACGAGAAGAGCGGCACGCTGCGCGTGTGGCTCTTCCAGGAGGTCAACAACAAGCCGAAGGAGAAGGTCGTCGACAGCGTCGTCGCCGCCTTCGAGAAGGCCCACGACGGCACCGAGGTGGACGTCGAGTACATCCCCGTCGAGACCCGCGCCCAGCGGATCAAGGCCGCCTTCAACGACCCGGAGAGCGCTCCGGACCTCGTCGAGTACGGCAACACCGACACCGCCGGGTACGTCGAGGACGGCGGACTGGCGGACGTCACCGAGGACTTCGCCGGCTGGAGCGAGGCGAAGGACACCGACCCCACGGCGAAGAGGTCCGTGACGGTCGGCGGGAAGGTGTACGGGGCCCCCTACTTCGTCGGCGTACGGGCGCTCTACTACCGCACCGACGTCTTCGAGGAGCTGGACCTCGACGTCCCGAGGACGCAGAAGGAGCTGATCTCCACCGCGAAGGAGATCCGGCGGGCGAGGCCGGACCTGTACGGCCTCGCGGTCGGCGGCGCGTACACCTACGGGGCGATGCCCTTCATCTGGGCCCACGGCGGCGAACTCGCCGAGGAGAAGGGCGGTTCGTACGTCTCCGCCGTCGACGGCGCGGACGCGAGGAAGGGCATCGAGGCGTACACCTCGCTCTTCGGCGACGACAACTGCCCGGCCGCCAAGTGCGCGGGCATGGGCGGCAACGACACCGTCACCGCCTTCGCCTCCGGCAAGGCCGCCATGGCCATCGGCGGCGACTTCAGCCACCAGGCGGTCGAGGCGGGGAAGGTCAAGGGCGAGTACGCGGTCGTGCCGCTGCCCGGCGTGGAGTCCGGCGAGATCGCCCCGGCGTTCGCGGGCGGCAACAACCTCGGCGTCCTCAGGAGCACGTCGCACCGCACCCTCGCGGTCGACCTGATGAAGCGGCTGGCCTCGAAGGAGGCGCAGGAGGACCTCTTCGACGCGATGGGCTTCCTGCCGACGTTCACGGACGTGCGCGGGAAGGTCGCGCAGAAGGAGCCGTTCGTGGAGCCCTTCGTCGAGACGCTGGACGCGGGCACCGAGTTCGTGCCCGCCTCCCCGGCGTGGGCGCGGATCGACTCCTCCCAGGTGCTGCCGACGATGTTCCAGGAGATCGTCAGCGGCCGGAAGGACGTCGGCGCCGCCGCGCGGGACGCGGCGAGGAAGATGGACGACGCCTTCGGCTCCGCGGGATGAGGCGCGCGACCGAGCCCGCGGCGTCCGGCCCCGCCCGGGGAGCGGACGCCGCGGCGGACGCCCCGGCCGTGCCGGTACCGGTGCCGGGCGCCCGTACCGGCGCGTCCGCCGGGCCGGGGGCCGGACCCGCGAAGAGGTCCCGGGGAGGGTCCCCGGGGCGCCCGTCCCGCCCCGGCGGCACCGGCGCCTCGGCCGGGCGGGCCCGCCGGGGGAGCGGCGGCTGGACGCCGTGGCTCTACCTCGCCCCCGCCCTCGTCGTCCTCGCCGGACTGCTCGTCTACCCCATCTACCAGCTCGGTCTGATCTCGTTCCTGGAGTACACCCAGGCGCAGGTCAGCGGCGGCGAGCCGACCACGTTCCAGGGCCTCGGCAACTACGCCGCGCTCTTCGGGGACGGCGAGTTCTGGCGGGTGCTGCTGGCGACCGTGCTGTTCGCGGCCGCCTGTGTCGTGTCCACCCTCGCCGTCGGCTGCGCCCTGGCCGTGCTGCTCACCCGGGTGCGGGCGGTGCCCCGGCTGGCGCTCGTGCTGGCCGCGCTCGGCGCCTGGGCGACCCCGGCGATCACCGGCTCCACGGTCTGGCTGTTCCTCTTCGACCCCGATTTCGGTCCGGTCAACCGGGTGCTGGGACTGGGCGATCATTCGTGGACGTACGGCCGTTTCAGCGCCTTCGCCCTCGTACTCCTCGAAGTCGTCTGGTGTTCCTTCCCGTTCGTCATGGTGACGGTGTACGCCGGTATTCGCGCCGTGCCCTCGGAAGTGCTGGAGGCGGCGGCCCTGGACGGCGCCTCGCAGTGGCGCGTCTGGCGTTCGGTGCTGGCGCCGATGCTGCGGCCCATTCTGGTGGTCGTCACCCTCCAGTCCGTCATCTGGGACTTCAAGATCTTCACGCAGATCTACGTGATGACCAACGGCGGCGGCATCGCCCAGCAGAATCTCGTGCTGAACGTGTACGCGTACCAGAAGGCCTTCGCCTCCTCGGAGTACAGCCTCGGTTCGGCGATCGGCGTGGTGATGCTGCTGATCCTGCTGGCGGTCACGCTGGTGTATCTGCGGCTGCTGCGCAGACAGGGGGAGGAACTGTGAGTACGCCGAGTGCGCCGACTTCCCCGGGACCGTCGGTTCCGCCGGTTCCGGTCCGCGCGGCACGGCCCGCGCGCCGGTTCGTGCGCCGGCCGTGGCGCCTCGCGGCCGAGGCGTCCGCCCTGATCGTCGCGGTCGTCGTGGCCTTCCCGCTGTACTGGATGGTGCTGAGCGCCTTCAAGCCGGCGGGCGAGATCGAATCGAGCGAGCCGCGCCCGTGGACGCTCTCACCGTCGCTCGACTCCTTCCGCCGCGTCTTCCAGCAGGAGGAATTCGGCCGGTACTTCGTCAACAGCGTGGTCGTCGCGGTGAGCGTGGTCGTCGTCTCGGCGCTGATCGCATTCCTCGCCGCGACCGCCGTGACGCGATTCCGTTTCCGCTTCCGCACCACTTTGCTGATCATGTTCCTGGCCGCGCAGATGGTGCCCGTGGAGGCACTGGCGATTCCGCTCTTCTTCCTGATGCGGGACTTCGGCCAGCTGAACACGCTGGGGTCGCTGATCCTGCCGCACATCGCCTTCTCGCTGCCCTTCGCGATCTGGATGCTGCGCGGTTTCGTGAAAGCCGTTCCCGAGGCGCTGGAAGAGGCCGCGTACATCGACGGCGCGAGCCGCGCGCGATTCCTGTGGCAGATCCTTTTCCCGCTGGTGTTCCCGGGGCTCGTCGCCACGAGCGTCTTCTCCTTCATCTCGGCCTGGAACGACTTCCTGTTCGCCAAGTCCTTCATCATCAGCGACACCTCGCAGTCCACGCTGCCGATGGCGCTGCTGGTGTTCTACAAGCCGGACGACACGGACTGGGGCGGCGTGATGGCCGCGTCGACGGTGATGACCGTCCCCGTGCTGGTCTTCTTCGTGCTGGTGCAGAGACGGCTGGTGTCGGGGCTCGGCGGAGCCGTGAAGGACTGAGGGCGGGCGGGGCACGGGACCACCGGGGACATGACCGGTACGGCGGAGAAGGCACACCGGTACGGCGGACAGGAGTACGGAGCGTATGGAGACCGACACGGCCGCGGCGCGGCTGATTCCCGCCCCCCGCAGCGTGCGGGAGGTACCCGGCGGGGGCGACTTCGTCCTGGACGCGGCGACGGTGGTCGACGCCGGTCCGGGCACCGGGGCGACGGCGCGCTGGCTGCGCGGCGCGCTCGGCGCGGCCACGGGGTTCCCGCTCGACCCGGCGCCGGGCGGCGGCCACGGCCGGGACGGCGGTGTGATCCGGCTGCGCACGGCGTCCGGGGACGCCGCGGGGGAGGCGGCGGGCGAGGCCGCCGGGCTCGGCCCCGAGGGCTACCGGCTGACCGCAGGTCGGGACGGCGTGAGCATCCTCGGCGGCGGCCCGGCCGGGGTCTTCTGGGGTGCCCAGACGCTGCGCCAGCTGCTGGGCCCCGCCGCGTTCCGCCGCGCGCCCCTCGCCCGCGGCGGCCGGTGGACCGTGCCGGCCGTCGCCGTCGAGGACGCGCCCCGCTTCCGCTGGCGCGGGCAGATGCTCGACGTGGCCCGGCACTTCACGCCCAAGGACGGCGTCCTGCGGCAGCTCGACCTGATGGCCGCGCACAAGCTGAACGTCTTCCACTTCCACCTCACCGACGACCAGGGCTGGCGGGTGGAGGTCAAGGGCCGCCCCCGGCTGACGGAGGTCGGGGCCTGGCGGGCACGCACCAAATCCGGCCACCGCGCGTCGCCGCTGTGGGAGGACAAACCGCACGGCGGCTTCTACACCCAGGACGACCTCCGCGAGATCGTCGCGTACGCCGCCGAGCGGCACATCAGCGTCGTGCCGGAGATCGACGTACCGGGCCACTCGCAGGCCGCGATCGCGGCCTACCCGGAGCTGGGCAACACCGACGTCGTCGACACCGCCGCCCTCTCCGTCTGGGACACCTGGGGCGTCTCGCCCAACGTCCTGGCCCCCACCGACACCGTCCTGCGCTTCTACGAGGAGGTCTTCGAGGAGCTGCTCGGCCTGTTCCCCGCCGACGCCGCCCCGTTCTCGCACTTCTTCCACATCGGCGGCGACGAGTGCCCCAAGGACCAGTGGCGGCGCTCGCCGGCCGCGCAGGCCCGCATCCGGGAGCTGGGGCTCGACGGCGAGGACGGGCTGCAGTCGTGGTTCGTCCGGCACTTCGACGGCTGGCTCGCCGCGCGCGGCCGCCGGCTGATCGGCTGGGACGAGATCCTGGAGGGCGGACTCGCCGAGGGGGCCGCCGTGTCGTCCTGGCGCGGCTACGGGGGCGGCGTCGCGGCCGCGCGCGCGGGCCACGACGTCGTCATGTGCCCCGAGCAGCAGGTGTACCTGGACCACCGCCAGGACGGCGGCCCGGACGAGCCGGTGCCGATCGGCTACGTGCGCACCCTGGAGGACGTGTACCGCTTCGAGCCCGTGCCCCCGGAGCTGACGCCCGCCCAGGCGCGGCACGTGCTGGGCACGCAGGCCAACGTGTGGACCGAGGTGATGGAGGACCGCGCGCGCGTGGACTACCAGACCTTCCCGCGGCTCGCGGCCCTCGCCGAGGTCGCCTGGAGCGCCCTTCCGGCCCCCGGGGAGCGGGACTTCGCGGACTTCGAGCGCCGGATGGGCGAGCACTACGAGCGGCTCGACGCCCTGGGGGTGGCCTACCGCCCGCCCACGGGGCCGCGGCCGTGGCAGCGTCGCCCCGGAGTGCTCGGCCGCCCGATCGAAGGGGCGCCCCCGAACGTGTGAGTCGGGCGCGGTTCCGCGGGCCGTACCGCCGCGGGGCCGCCCCGCCGTCCGCCGGCGGGCCAGGGGCGGGCCACGGGGGAGCCGCCGGAGGTCCGGCCGGAGGAGCGGTTTCCGGCCGCGCGGGCGGGGCGGCCCCCGGCCGCGCGGCCCCGATGGTCCCGATCGCCTCGTATGTCCCCCATGGTCCGGATCGCACGCCGCTCCGCAGGCCGGGCGGCGTGTCGGGCCGCGCGCCGGTCCGCGGGCGGCGGCGCGGCCGTCGCCCGGAGCGGTTCCGCGACCGGGGCCCGCGCCGGTCCCCGGTCCGGGCGCGGACCTCGTGCCGGATCGTCCCGCCGTCTCCGGATCGCGCCGCCCGGCCGCACGCCCCGAAGCCGCTCAACCGTCCGCGAAGGGAGTCAATTCGCCGTGACCGCCGATGTCGGGAGAAAATGGACGATCGGCTGGTGGGAGGGAGGAATGCCTCCTAGCGGACCCCCGCGTCGGGGCACTGGTTGAATGTGCCAGAGTTGCCACGTCCGCCCTGTCGGCACGTACCGTACGACAGCAGGTGGGACCAGGTGGGCAGCGGGAAGGGGCAGCCGGTTTTGACCACGCACGCACCGCAGGCGGCGCAGGCCGTGACGCTGCCCGCCTCGCTGGACGAGGCGGTGGCGGCACTCGCCGCGATGCCGGCCGCCGTCCCCGTGGCGGGCGGCACGGACCTCATGACCGCGGTCAACTCCGGGCAGCTGCGCCCCTCCGCGCTCGTCGGACTCGGCCGCATCAGCGAGATCCGCGGCTGGCAGTACCAGGACGGCCACGCGCTGCTCGGCGCCGGCCTCACCCACGCCCGCATGGGCCGCCCCGACTTCGCCGCCCTCATCCCCGCCCTCGCCGCCGCCGCGCGCGCCGCGGGACCGCCGCAGATCCGCAACGCGGGCACCCTGGGGGGCAACATCGCCTCCGCCGCCCCCACCGGGGACGCGCTCCCGGTGCTCGCCGCCCTGGAGGCGACGCTCGTCATCGCGGGCCCGGGCGGCGCCCGCCGCGAGATCCCGGTCTCGCACCTGCTCGCCGGGGTGGACATGCTCCGCGGCGGCGAACTCATCGGCTACGTGCGCGTACCGCTGCTGCACGCCCCGCAGGTCTTCCTGAAGGCCACCGGGCGGACCGGGCCGGGCCGCGCGACGGCGTCCGTGGCGCTCGTCCTCGACCCCGCGCGGCGCGGCGTGCGGTGCGCCGTCGGCGCCATAGCGCCGATGCCGCTGCGGCCCCTGGACGCCGAGCAGTGGGTCGCCTCGCTGATCGACTGGGACAACAACCGCGCGCTCGTCCCCGAGGCGCTGCACGCGTTCGGCGAGTACGTCGCGGCGGCCTGCATCCCCGACCCGGTGCCCGCCGAGGACGGTTCCGTGCCGCCGCTGCCGCCCGCCGTACTGCACCTGCGGCGCACCGTCGCCGCACTGGCCCGACGAGCACTGGGGAGGGCGCTGTCGTGACCGACGACCAGCACGGAGAGGGCGCCCCGCAGCCGGGGAACACCTGGGAGCCGCTGCCCCAGGGCGACTACGACGACGGCGCCACGGCCTTCGTCAAGCTGCCCGAGGGCGGCATCGAAGCGCTCCTCGACGCGCACTCGCCGCTCGCCGCGCCCGGCCACGGCTACGTCCCGCCCCAGATCCCCGTCTCCCCGGCCGCGACCGCGGGCACCGACCCCGCGGCCCTCGGCTGGCCGGCCCCGGCCGACGACGGCAGGGGCGGACAGCACGCCGGGTACGAGCAGTACGACGAGTCCCGGGCCGGGGGGTGGCCCGAGCCGGGCGAGGCCCAGGAGGCCCCCCAGCAGCCCGCCCAGGGCGATTTCGCGTACTACTCGGGTGCCACGGGCCAGAACAGCCAGTGGACCTACGAGGAGCCCGTCTACGAGGAGCCCGCCCAGGGTTTCCAGGACCCCCAGGCCCCGCAGGCGCCCGTGTCCGGGCACGACGTCACCGGCCAGTGGTCCATCCCCGTCGCGGGCGGCGATCTGCCGGACGAGTCGGGCGAGTTCACCACCTCCGCCCTGGTCGAGCAGTGGGGCGGCACGCCCCCGTCCACCCTGCCGGGCGGCGCGCCCGCGCCCTGGGCGACCGAGCCCTGGTCGCAGCAGCAGCCCGCGGCTCCGGCCGGGCACGCGCCCGAGGAGTACGCCCCGGCCGGGTACGAGCAGCCCGCGGAGTACGCCCCGGCCGAGCAGGAGCCCGCCGGCCCCACCGTCTCCGAGTACGGGCCGGACGGCGGGGACGACGGCCGGGCCGCGGCCGAGCAGGCGGCGGCCGGGGGCACGTCCGTCGAGGACGCGCCCGCAGAGGACGCGCCCGCAGAGGACGCAGGGGCCGCCGCGGACGCAGGGGCCGCCGCGGACGGACAGCCGGCCCCGGACGGACCCGCCGAGGAGGCGGCCCCTGAGGCGCCCGAGGAGCACGAGGAGCCCGACGGGACCGCCGACGCCGCCCCGGAGGGGCACGCCGCCCCGGAGGAGCCCGCGAGCGACCAGGACGCGGGGGAGCCCGCGCCCGAGGCGGCCGCCGCGGCGGGGGAGCCCGAGGACGCCGCCCAGGACGCCGTCCAGGACACCGCCTCCGAGGCCGGCGCCCCCGAAGAGGCCCCCGCGGGCCCGCCGCCGCAGGAGGAGCGCCCCCTGGCCTCCTACGTCCTGCGGGTGAACGGCGTCGACCGGCCGGTGAGCGACGCCTGGATCGGCGAGTCCCTGCTCTACGTCCTGCGCGAGCGGCTCGGCCTCGCGGGCGCCAAGGACGGCTGCTCGCAGGGCGAGTGCGGTGCCTGCAACGTGCAGGTCGACGGGCGCCTCGTCGCGTCGTGCCTGGTGCCGGCGGTGACCACGGCCGGCAGCGAGGTGCGCACCGTGGAGGGCCTGGCCGCCGACGGGCAGCCCTCGGACGTGCAGCGGGCGCTCGCCCGGTGCGGCGCCGTGCAGTGCGGCTTCTGCGTCCCGGGCATGGCGATGACCGTGCACGACCTCCTGGAGGGCAACCCCGCCCCCACGGACCTGGAGACCCGCCAGGCGCTGTGCGGCAACCTGTGCCGCTGCTCCGGGTACCGGGGCGTCCTCGAAGCCGTGCGGGAGGTCGTCGCCGAGCGCGAGGCGCACGCGTCCGCCGAGGCCGAGCCGGAGGCGGAGCGGGAGCAGGAGCAGGAGCAGGCGGCCGAGGGGCTCCGTATCCCGCACCAGGCGGGCCCGGGCGACGGCGGGGTCAACCCCGCGGCGTACGACGGGCACGACGGGCACGACGGGCACGACGGCCACGCACCTCAGGACCCGTACATGCACGACCAGCAGGACCCGTACATGCACGACCAGCAGGACCCGTACGCGCACGACCCGCAGGTGCAGGCGCAGGCCCCGCACCAGCACGAGCACCCGCCGCACCCGCACCCGCACGACGGCGGGCACGAGCAGCCGTACGGCCAGGACGGAGGCCAGGCGTGAGCAACGAGACCGCGGCCGCCACGGCGGCCCCCGCGCCGCCCGCACCGGCGGCCGAGCCCATCCCGCACGGCCTCGGCGCGTCCCTGCCGTCCGCGGAGTCCCGCGCCAAGACGGAGGGCACCTTCCCGTACGCGGCCGACCTGTGGGCCGAGGGCCTGCTGTGGGCGGCCGTCCTGCGCGCCCCGCACCCGCACGCGCGCATCCTGTCCATCGACACCACCCACGCGCGCGAGATGCCCGGCGTCCGCGCCGTCGTCACCCACGAGGACGTGCCCGCGGACGCCCGGTACGGCCGCGGCCGGGCCGACCGCCCGGTCTTCGCCTCCGAGGTCGTGCGCCACCACGGGGAGCCCATCGCGGCGGTCGCCGCCGACCACCCGGACACCGCGCGGATGGCCGCCGCCGCGGTCATCGTCGAGTACGAAGTGCTCGACCCGGTGACCGACCCGGAGCAGGCATTCGAGGCCGAGCCCCTGCACCCCGACGGCAACCTGATCCGGCACATCCCGCTGCGCCACGGCGACCCCGAGGCGGCCGGCGAGGTCGTCGTCGAGGGCCTGTACCGCATCGGCCGCCAGGACCCCGCCCCGATCGGCGCCGAGGCCGGGCTCGCCGTGCCCCGCCCCGACGGCGGCGTCGAGCTGTACACGGCCTCCACGGACCCGCACACCGACCGGGACACCGCGGCCGCCTGCTACGGCCTGCCGCCCGAGCAGGTGAAGATCGTCGTCACCGGTGTCCCCGGGGCCACCGCCGACCGCGAGGACCAGGGCTTCCAGCTTCCGCTCGGCCTGCTCGCGCTGAAGACCGGCTGCCCGGTCAAGATCACGGCTACGCGTGAGGAGTCCTTCCTCGGCCACGCCCACCGCCACCCCACCCTGCTGCGCTACCGCCACCACGCGGACGCCGAGGGCCGGCTGGTGAAGGTCGAGGCGCAGATCCTGCTCGACGCGGGCGCGTACGCGGACCAGTCGTCGGAGGCCCTGGCGGCGGCCGTCTCCTTCGCCTGCGGCCCGTACGTCGTCCCGAACGCCTTCATCGAGGGCTGGGCCGTGCGCACCAACAACCCGCCCTCAGGGCACGTGCGCGGCGAGGGCGCCATGCAGGTGTGCGCCGCCTACGAGGCGCAGATGGACAAGCTCGCCAAGAAGCTGGGCGTCGACCCGGCGGAGCTGCGCCTGCGCAACGTCATGGCGACGGGCGACGTGCTGCCCACCGGCCAGACGGTCACCTGCCCGGCCCCGGTCGCCGAACTCCTCCAGGCCGTACGGGACTTCCCCCTGCCGCCGCTGCCCAAGGACACCCCCGAGGACGAGTGGCTGCTGCCCGGCGGTCCCGAGGGCGCGGGCGACCCGGGCGCCGTGCGCCGCGGCGTCGGCTACGGCCTCGGCATGGTGCACATGCTCGGCGCCGAGGGCGCGGACGAGGTCTCGACGGCCACCGTGAAGGTGCAGGACGGCGTCGCCACGGTGCTGTGCGCGGCCGTGGAGACCGGGCAGGGCTTCGCGACGCTGGCCCGGCAGATCGTCCAGGAGACGCTCGGCATCGACGAGGTGCACGTCGCGGCCGTGGACACCGACCAGCCGCCCGCGGGCCCGAGCGGCCACGGACGGCACACCTGGGTGTCCGGCGGGGCGGTCGAGCGCGCCGCCAAGATGGTCCGCGCGCAGCTGCTGCAGCCCCTGGCCCACCAGTTCGGGATGTCCACCGAGCTGCTCCAGATCACCGACGGCAAGATCACCTCGTACGACGGGGTGCTGTCGACCACCGTCACCGAGGCGCTGGACGGCAAGGAGCTGTGGGCCACCGCGCAGTGCCGCCCGCACCCCACCGAGCCGCTCGACGCCCAGGGCCAGGGCGACGCCTTCGTGGGCCTCGCCTTCTGCGCGATCCGCGCGGTCGTCGACGTCGACATCGAGCTGGGCTCCGTACGGGTCGTGGAACTGGCGCTCGCCCAGGACGTGGGCCGGGTGCTCAACCCCGCGCAGCTCGCCGCCCGCATCGAGGCCGGCGTCACCCAGGGCGTGGGCGCGGCCCTCACGGAGAACCTGCGCACCGCGCGCGGCGTGATCCGCCACCCCGACCTGACGGGCTACGCCCTGCCGACCGCGCTCGACGTCCCCGACATCCGCATCGTCAAGCTCGTCGAGGAGCGCGACGTGGTGGCGCCGTTCGGCGCGAAGGCGGCCAGCGCGGTACCGGTGGTGACCTCCCCGGCGGCGGTCGCGTCGGCGGTGCGCGCGGCCACGGGCCGCCCGGTCAACCGCCTCCCGATCCGCCCGCAGGCGGCGGTGGTGACGGACCCGCGATGACGCGGGAGGGACGACGGACCCGCGACAGCGCGGAGAGGTGACGGCGGCACACCGCCGTCACCTCCGTCTGCTCGCCGTCGTGGTGACGCCCCGGCAGGGCCCGGGACCCTTGCGGCGCTTGGGTTCCGGGGCGTTGTCAGTGGTGCCGCGTAGGGTTTTCCCAGCAGTGGGGGACCGGCGCCCGGCGGGCGGCCGGTGCCCGGCGGGGCAGCATCATGCGATCACATGCGCGGGGGAGCCATGAGCACGATTCACGCGGAAGCGGGCACCGTCACTTTGGACCGGCACGCGCCGTACCGGCCGGTCCCGGACGTGTACGACGCGCCGCGCCGGCCGGTTCCGTACGGGTTCGGGTACGGGGAGGGCGCGGGGGCCTTCGCGTACGCGCGGACGGACGCGGTCGTGCGGGCGGGCGCGGACGCCGGGTGCCGTTCCGCGGGGCCGTTCGCCCGGGTCGCGGAGCCGGGCGCGGGCCTCGTCCTGAAGTTCCCGTCCCGGCTGCTGGAGAGGGAGTTCGGGGCCGGCCGGATCATGCGGTTCGAGGACGTCGACTTCCCGTCCGCGCTCACGCACGGGCCGACGCGGCGGTTCCTGCGGGAGCACGGGCTGCCGGAGGAGGCCGGGGTGTTCCGGCTGGGCACGGACATGCCGCTGCCGACCCTCGCCGAGCACTACGACGGCGCGGGCGACGGGGAGGCGTGGCTGCCGGAGGAGGAACTCCCGGCGGGGGCCGGGCGCTTGATACGGCTCGGCGGGCTGGCCGGCGGCCGGGACCTCCTCCTCGACGGGACCACCGGCACGGTGCTCGTGTGGCGCCCCGCGGACCCCGCCCCGCGCCCGTTCCGCGCGGACGTCTCGGCCCTGGCGTTCACCCTGTGCCTGCTCCACCGCGAGCGGCGCTCCTGAGGGCTTCCCGGCGCCCTGCGGGCGGGGCGCTCCGGGGGAGGGGCGCCCTCCGGGAGGGGCGTGACGGCGGCCGGGTGCGATGGGCGCGGGACCGTTCATGAACGGCGTGTGGCAGTCGTGTTGCGGCCCCGCCCGATCGCTTGAGGGGCGGGCGGGCCGGGGCCTACGGTCGAGGCAACGAGTTCGGAGCGGACGTACCGGCCGAGGGCCCCGTCCACGGTCTCCGGACCCGGCTCGACCGTGTGCCCGAGCGGCTCAGGGGCTCGTCTGCAAAGCGAGTTACGCGGGTTCGAATCCCGCCACGGTCTCCACCGCCTTGACCAGGCAAAACGAAGGGGCGGCACCCTCACGAGGGTGCCGCCCCTTCGCGCGCTCGTCTCGTTTACCGTCTCACTTACGGCTCCTTGTCCCTACGGACACGACAGATGAGTCGATCGGTGCGGACAGCAGCATGATGGGAGGGCACAATCTGAGACACCGCTCAGCGCGCCGCAGCCCGCAGTACGTACCTAGGGGGAAGGTAGGACGTGGAACCAGAGTGGCTCTTTCAGTTGCTTCCGGCGGGAGCATTGTTCGCGGCAATACTTAGCAGCGCCACTGTGCGCAGCATTCTGCACACAATTTTTAGACGTCCACGAGCCACCACAGTGATCGTCGAGGTGGAGGGCAAGCGGCTGGAGTTTAATGGTACCGAGGCCGCCAAAAAGTTTTCCGAAGAACATGGATTGCTTAAGGTTGCAGAGATTCAGGACGAAAAACGACAACGCGTGCGTGGTACTTACCGGCCGTATAGAGTAAAAGGTTATGCTCGCTTTCGTGGTGATACTAGAAAATACAGGAACAGCGCCAAGAAGGTAAAGAGGGGTAAGAAGGATGAGTGATGGTGTTGCGAACGCTGCACCTAACACCGTCGATCCCTCATCGACCGTTGGTCAGCAAGATGATTCCGCCGTTCCTGCGGTTACCACAATTACCGCTCACTTCAAGCTAGTTTTTATCTGTGTGGCGTTGATTACTGTCCTGACGTTGATGGCTAGTCTCTACATAGGAATTTTTGTGGAGAAGCCAACTGAGGCTGCGAAATCCGCCATGGATACATGCTCCACTCTTGCTAATCTCGGCTTCGGAGCAATGGTGGGCCTCCTAGGTGGAAAAGCGGTCCAATAGTAGGGCTGCTCGGGGCGTAACCGCTGCTACGCCCCGAGTTGCTTATTCCCAAATAAGTCCGTCGACCTGGCGTGCGATGTCAGTACGAACCGCGTCGACCATGTGTTGATACCGGGCCGCCATTGCGGTTGTTGACCATCCCATGAGTCCCATGAGCGGGCGAACCAAGAGCGCCAGTCATTAAGTTGGTCGTGAGCCTCTGTGAATTCGCCTGTAGGGCGGCCATCTTTTCTGAACCATCGTTTCGATGGCTTCTCGATCTCAATAAGAATTGGTGTGACGAGACCAGAGGATCTGGTGACCCACATGAAATCTGGTTCAAACGTCCGGCCGCTACCGATCAGCTTGGGTCGCCTAAAGACTGCTCCCATATCCGAGCCGTGGTGTCCACCTGGACCAACATCACCGCTACCGCCTGGGATCATTGACGGATGCAGCTCAAGGAAGCGCTGAACCTCATCCTCCTCCGGGTTCAGACTCAGAAGCTTGTACCATTCTGCAAGCGCCATGTCTGAGTAGGTATCCCAAGCGAGGGCTCTCGGGCGCATTGGATCCGTGTCGGGTACGACTGTGTCCCCGAGAATGCTTGGTGATGGCCGGCAGTCTTCCATGGACATAGGCTCCTCAGCGCTTCTTGCCTAGACCAGGCAACCCACCACTTACCGTCCGAACGCTGGTTGATGAATCGTCTGCGACACGTTGAGGGTGCTTAGGAACTACTGGTGCATGTCGAGGGCGCAGTGGCGGAAGTCTCAGCGGTTCACCCCCCCAGCGGGGGCGCCACTATGCCTCCGGATGCTGGACAAACGCGAATATTTTCTGGCGGTTGATGCGAGTAGAGGCGTCCCGTTCGCACGTTGACCTTGGTCATCTTTCCACATTCGGTGCACTCGTATTGAGTCGAGTCCGGATTTTGCACTCTGCCCCCTCAAGCTAGTCATGCTGCGGCTCGCTCGGCCCTAATGGGCGCCCAGGTGCTTCAAGAAATCAGTTACAAATTTTTCCACTTCGGATCTTTGAGTAGAATCAACGACGTCGATGCGGTCGATGTGTCTGATACCCGCATTTCTTAAAAGTCGCTCGCGTCCGGCGTCGTCGGACCTTCGGCCCTTGTGATGCGGTCCGTCGACCTCGATAACTCCAACGCGGCCACGATATGTAACTATTAAATCCGGCTCGAATGTATGCTCCAGAACTCGCATTCCCGCAAGAGGGATGATGCCGATAGTCTCATTGTCTGGGAAACTTGCCTGCCGCTCCCTAAGGACTTGATAGACCCTATGCTCCCACTCATTCGTGAGATGCAAGTCATCAACTCGGGGATGTGTTGGCGTGTAGCGAACCTTTCGGCCCTGATTGCTTACGCCTTTGCCTTCCAGTTCACGAGCGAGCCTGTTCCTCCAATCTGGACCAACTTCAGGTATGACCTCGCGAACCGTAACTTCGCCAAAGTATCGCTTCCATTTGTACCCAACGGCGTCAAGGGCGGAGCTGATCTGGTTGACCATTGACTGATCGAAGCGGCTGGCTAGGTAAGGCTCGACCTCAAGGATTACGTCCTCGTATTCGAGCTCGGAAGTAAAGTCCATGCTCTCTTCGTGATGCATACGTCTTTGAAAGACGAATGCCGTCACATCGAGCATGAGTGAAGCTGCGGTGGTCTGGCCACGCTGCGCCAGCAAGATTGCTGCAGCGCCGATCGCTCCGTCGTCCGTGAGTTCATCCTTGGAAGACGTGACTTCTGGCTCGTCTGGCGAGCGGTGTGATCCCCCCATGTAGGCATTTTGACATCATCAGCAGACAACTGCACCAGACGTGAACGATGTTGGCCGCCCCAGTTCGTCATACGTGGCCCCTCGGTAGGCAGCGGGACAGCGTCGGGGCCCGTCAGTCCGTCTCGGTTTCTGTCTCGGGGCAACCGCTGCCCCAGTCTCCGGGGCAGGCTGCGTGTCAGCGGTCGGCGATAGCCTGATCTCCGCACATGGTGGGGGAGGGGCTGGATGCCGAAGGTGCCTGAGAGTCGGCGTATTGGGCGCATGGCGGTGAATGAGGTGCGTGCGCTGCTGGAGCGGCACGGCCACATCGTGCAGGAGATCGACGGTGGCAACGACCACGGCGAGGACCTACACGTCACCTTCGTTCAGGACGGGCGACGGACGGAGGACTCTGTGGCCATACAAGTGAAGGGTGGGGTATCGACCCGGACTAGGCGCGGACACCGCGTTCCAGTCGGCGACCATGGGGACAACTGGCGAGATGGCAGCCTTCCCGTTCTCTGTGTGGTTCACGACCCCGAGCGGGGTGGCCTCCTCTGGGCCAATGCGACTCGCCAGCTCCGCCGTGCGAGAACCCTGCGCAAGACGTTGAAGTCCATCGTCATCACCAGGGAGTCAGTGCTGGATGACGTAAGCCTCGGCACGTTCGTGCAGGGTATGCGGCACTACCTAGCCTGGGAGCGTGAGGGGGTTGGCAGGTGGGCGGACATGGCGGACGTTGAGTTCGCCCCGGGTGACATCGTCAGGTCCTTCGAGAACGAGGTGGCCGAACCGATGGTCTTTTGGCAGCGTCGCGGGGAGCCGTACGCGATCCTGCTCCACCACGATCTGGACTGGGAGCCCATACCCATCCAGGAACGGATGCTCCGTTTCGAGCCGATTCCGTCGATCGGCCACATCATCCTCGACGACGCGGAAGCGTACTGGCTCATGGGTTGCTTCAAGTCCACGGAGTGGTGGCGCCGGCCGATCGGGCAGCACGACCCCGCCTGACTCCCATCGTTCCTCTATATAGGGGTACTGATCTCGGGCTGGGGTATCAAAGTCACGACTGCGCACTACGGGGTCGCGTCCGAGCCCCAGCATGATCAGGAACCCAGGTTGCTGAAGCCGTAACCTCCCAGCACTACGAAGCCGGATCGGCGGGCGAGCCGTAGGTGGCGGGACATCTTCTCCATGAGGAGCTCTGTCGTGTCGTACTGGTTGAGTAGCTTCGGCGCTGTCGTCCTCGTGTTCCTTACGCTGATTACCTTCTGCACTGTTCTTGGGGTACTGCACCCGGACAGGGAGAGAGCGAAGCACGCCCGCGAGACTCTTCGACTGCTGCTGCGTTCCTTCATGCGTTGGTAGGACGTACCGACGGGCGAACAGGCAGTCCACACGGGGTGGGAGCAGCCGCAAGGCGCTGCCGCGTCCGTCTCAGTTCCCGTCTCGTTCGTGCCCGTGCACGACCGTCCGGAGCCGTTCACGTGGCTCCATGATCAGTGCACACGAACGTGACTGAACTCCGGTGAACGTACCGGGATCATGCTCTGAGCAGCGCGGACAAACCTGCAAAGCGAGTTACGCGGGTTCGAATCCCGCCACGGTCTCCACCGCCCGGGAAGGCGGACGGCGGGGGGGCATCCACGGGATGCCGCCCCGCCGTCGTTTGCCCCGGAATGTACGCGCACGGGGCGCGGTACCCGCGGAGCGCGACGTGGTCTTCGCCACAGCGTCGGTGCAAATTTCCGGAATCAGCGGCATGGACAGGAGCCCGCCGCGCGCCGCGATGCGCAATGGCTTACTGTCCTGAATGCTGCCGGATCAGGGATTCCCATAACGCGAAGTCCCCCTCGAACCGGCTGCTTTATGATCGTGAACGAGCCGCCTCCCTTCGTGCCCGCGCCCTGTTCCCGGGTGCTCTTGGCGACCGTGAACGCAGTCGGTCGCGCGGGCCCGCAGGCGACTCCGACAAAGGTGGAGAAAGGTGAACAGCATGGCTCTCGGACTGCTCCGACGCCGGCGTTCCAGGGGCGCCCACGGTGCCGCGGCGGGCCTCACGGTCCCCCTGCCGTCCGGCGCGGGCGCGCTCGGCTGCGAGGTCGTGGACCCCATGGGGCAGCCCATGGGCGGCGCCGACGTCACGGTGACCGCACTGGACACCCACCGCGTCGTGGCCCGCGGCACCACCGACCCCTACGGCTTCTTCATGGCGACGCTGCCGGCGGGCAGTTACAGCATGATGATCGCGGCCGAGGGACTGGCGCCCGCCCGCGAGGCCGTCGAGATAACCGACGGCGTCTCCCTCCCCACGCTGCGCGTCGGTCTCGAAACGGCCCGCCAGCTCGAACTCCCGCCGCCCGGCACCTGGCTGTTCGACCCGCCGCATACCGCGATCCGCTTCATCGCCAAGCACGTCGGCATGGCCCATGTCCACGGCCGCTTCACCCGCTTCGAGGGCGGCGTCCAGGTCGCGCAGAACATGGCCGACTCCCGGGTCTCGGTGCGCATCGAGGCGGCCAGCATCGACACGGGCAACAACACCCGCGACAACCACCTGCGGTCCGCCGACTTCCTCGACGTCGAGCGGTACCCGTACATCGACTTCACGAGCAACCGCTTCCTCTACCGCGGCGGCTCCAAGTGGACGCTGCAGGGCACGCTCAGCATGCACGGCATCAGCCGCTCGGTCGGCCTGGACACGACCTACCTCGGCACCGTGAACGGCGGCTACGAGCAGGAGCTGCGCTGCGCGGCGCTCGCCAAGGCGGAGCTGCACCGCGAGGACTACACGCTCAACTGGCGTTCGATGCTGGCCCGCGGCATCGCCGTCGTCGGCCCCACCGTCCAGCTGGAGCTGGACGTGCAGGCGATGTACCGCACGACCGACACGCCCACACCGCCGGAGTAGGCGGCGGGAGGCAGGAGCGGGGAGGGCGGAGCGGGACGGGGCGCGGCGCGGTCCTACGACCAAGGTCCCGGCGGGAGCCCGACTCCCGACAGGGGTCATGACGGCTCATGCCACTTACCCTGGCGGCATGAGCGCCCTGGAACCACGCGACATCGACGTCGCCCCCGCCCCGGCCGTACCGAACGCGCCCCCCACCGGGGGCGCCGGGAACGCCGGGGGTGCCGAGGACACGGTGCTGAGCCGCCCCTACCGTGCGCTCAGCATCGGCATCGTCTCGGTCGTCCTGCTGATCGCCTTCGAGGCCACGGCGGTCGGCACGGCGATGCCGGTCGCGGCGCGGGAGCTGGACGGCGTCCCGCTCTACGCCTTCGCGTTCTCGGGGTACTTCACGACGAGCCTGTTCGGGATGGTCTTCGCCGGCCAGTGGTCCGACCGGGACGGGCCGCTCGCCGCGCTCACCACCGGGATCGCCGCGTTCGCGGCGGGGCTGCTGCTGTGCGGCACGGCGGGTTCGATGTGGCCGTTCATCGCCGGGCGGGCGGTGCAGGGGCTCGGCGGCGGACTGGTGATCGTCGCCCTGTACGTCGTCGTGGGCCGGGCCTACCCCGAGCGGCTGCGTCCGGCGATCATGGCGGCGTTCGCGGCGAGCTGGGTGATCCCGTCCGTGGTCGGCCCGCTGGCCTCGGGCGCGGTGACCGAGCACCTCGGCTGGCGCTGGGTCTTCGTCGGCATCCCGGTCCTGGTCGTCCTCCCGCTCGCCCTCGCGCTCCCGCAGATCCGGCGGCGGGCCGCGGGCCCGGCGAAGACGGCCGGAGCGGCCGAGTCCGACGCGGCCCCCGCCCCCGCCGCCTCAGCCCCCACTGCGGCCGACCCGGCCACCACCACAGGTGCGTCCGAGGCCGCTCCCGCTCCGGCCACCGCCACCGGCGCGTCCGATACGTCCGATACGCCCGAAGCCGCCCTCGCTCCTCCCGCTCCCGCTTCCGCGCCCTCCGACGAGGCGAAGGCCGTGCGGGCGACGGAGGCGGCGTGCGCCGCCGAGGCCGCGGGCGCGCCGGTCGCCGGAAAGGCCGGCAGGCCGGCCCGGCAGCCCTTCGACCGGCGCCGCATCCGCCTGGCGTTCGCGGTCTCCCTCGGGGCGGGCCTGCTGCAGTACGCCGCCCAGGACCTGCGGTGGCTCTCGCTCCTGCCCGCCGTCCTCGGCGCCGCGCTGCTCGTGCCGGCCGTGCGGGGACTGCTGCCGCGCGGCACCTGGCGGGCGGCCCGCGGGCTGCCGTCCGTGGTGCTGCTGCGCGGCGTGGCGGCGGGGTCGTTCATCGCCGCCGAGTCGTTCGTGCCGCTGATGCTGGTCACCCAGCGCGGGCTGTCCCCGATGCTGGCCGGCCTGTCGCTGGCGCTGGGCGGCCTGACATGGGCGCTGGGCTCGTACGTGCAGTCCAGGCCGCGCACGGAGCCGTACCGGGAGCGGCTGATGGTGGTCGGGATGGT
Organism: Streptomyces minutiscleroticus; assembly: GCF_014650875.1. GTDB lineage: Bacteria > Actinomycetota > Actinomycetes > Streptomycetales > Streptomycetaceae > Streptomyces > Streptomyces minutiscleroticus. The sequence goes on along the minus strand of NZ_BMVU01000005.1, from coordinate 236,389 downwards.
GCTGGTCGCGGCGGCCGTGGCGACCGCGCCGAGCGTGCTGGTCGAGGCCGTGCCGGTGGGCACCGTCGCCGTCGCGTGGGGCTTCGGCTGCTTCGGCATGGGCCTGGTGATCTCCTCCACCAGCGTGCTGCTGCTGAAGCTCTCGGCACCCGAGGAGGCGGGCGCCAACTCCGCCGCCCTGCAGATCTCCGACGGGCTCTCCAACGTCCTGCTCCTCGCGGCGGGCGGCGCTGCCTTCGCCGCCCTGGGCGGCGGCGCGGTGGCCGCCGCCCACGACACGGCCGCCGCGGCCGCCGGGACGACCGGCTCGCACCCGGCCGCCTTCGCCGCCGTCTTCCTGCCGATGGCGGCGGTCGCCCTGGCGGGCGCCTGGGTGGCGACGCGGCTGCGGTCCACCGGGCCCGCGCGGTGACGGCACGGACCGGGCGGTGACGGCGGCGGCACCCGACGGCGGTACGGGCCGCGCGGCGGCGGCACGGACTGTGCGGCGAGCCCAAGGGCGCCCGGCGGCGGCACGGACTGTGCGGCGACGCCAGGGGCGCCCGGCGGCGGTACGGACCGGGCGGGTCGTGGGATGGCGGGGCGGCCGACTGGGGCGTCCGGCGGCCGCGAGGACGCCGGGTGACCGCGGCGACACACGTCGACACGTGGAGGCACGCGGGAGGTACGCGGCGCGTACCGGCCGCCCGGACCGGCCGCCCGGACCCGGTCGCGGCCCCGCCCGCCGGCTCGTCTGTGAGCTGACTCGCATCCGCGTCCGGCGCCGGGTCGTCCGCGCGTTGACGGGGGCGGGCCACCGGTAGGGTGGCCCGGTTGTCGTACGTAACCGAGGGCCCCCGAATCGGAGACCGTGACTACCACCGCCGCCACCTCCTCGCACCACCTGTCTCCCGCCTTCCCCGGCCGTGCCCCCTGGGGCACCGCCAGCAAGCTGCGCGCCTGGCAGCAGGGAGCGATGGAGAAGTACATCCAGGAGCAGCCGCGCGACTTCCTCGCCGTCGCCACCCCCGGCGCCGGCAAGACGACCTTCGCCCTGACGCTCGCCTCGTGGCTGCTGCACCACCACGTCGTGCAGCAGGTGACCGTGGTCGCACCGACCGAGCACCTGAAGAAGCAGTGGGCCGAGGCCGCCGCGCGCATAGGGATCAAGCTGGACCCGGAGTACAGCGCCGGCCCGCTCGGCCGGGAGTACCAGGGCGTCGCCGTGACGTACGCCGGCGTCGGCGTGCGGCCGATGCTGCACCGCAACCGCGTCGAGCAGCGCAAGACCCTCGTGATCCTCGACGAGATCCACCACGCCGGTGACAGCAAGTCGTGGGGCGAGGCGTGCCTGGAGGCGTTCGAACCGGCCACCCGCCGCCTCGCGCTCACCGGCACGCCCTTCCGCTCCGACACCAACCCCATCCCCTTCGTCACGTACGAGGAGGGCGACGACGGGATCCGGCGCTCGGCCGCCGACTACACCTACGGCTACGGCAGCGCACTCGGCGACGGCGTCGTCCGCCCGGTGATCTTCCTCTCCTACAGCGGCAACATGCGCTGGCGCACGAAGGCGGGCGACGAGATCGCCGCGCGCCTCGGCGAGCCCATGACCAAGGACGCGATCAGCCAGGCCTGGCGCACCGCGCTCGACCCGCGCGGCGAGTGGATGTCCAGCGTGCTGCGCGCCGCCGACCAGCGCCTCACCGAGGTCAGGAAGGCCATCCCGGACGCGGGCGCCCTGGTCATCGCCTCCGACCAGGACTCGGCCCGCGCGTACGCCAAGCTGATCCGTGAGATCACGGGGACGAAGGCGACGCTCGTCCTCTCCGACGACGCGGGCGCCTCCGACCGGATCGACGAGTTCAGCAACAACGACGACCGGTGGATGGTCGCCGTCCGCATGGTGTCCGAGGGCGTCGACGTGCCCCGGCTCGCGGTCGGGGTGTACGCCACCACCATCTCCACGCCGCTGTTCTTCGCGCAGGCCGTCGGCCGCTTCGTGCGGTCGCGGCGGCGCGGCGAGACCGCCTCCGTGTTCCTGCCGACCGTGCCCGACCTGCTCACCTTCGCCAACGAGATGGAGGTCGAGCGCGACCACGTCCTCGACCGGCCGAAGAAGGAGGGCGAGGAGGACCCGTACGCCGAGTCCGAGAAGGAGATGGAGGAGGCGAACAAGGAGCAGGACGAGGACACCGGCGAGCAGGACATGCTCCCCTTCGAGGCGCTGGAGTCCGACGCCGTCTTCGACCGGGTCCTCTACGACGGCGCCGAGTTCGGCATGCAGGCGCACCCGGGCAGCGAGGAGGAGCAGGACTACCTGGGCATCCCCGGGCTCCTCGAACCCGAGCAGGTCCAGCTGCTGCTCCAGAAGCGGCAGGCGCGGCAGATCGCGCACAGCCGCAGGAAGCCCGACGAGGAGGCCGACCTCCTCGAACTGCCCGCCGAGCGGCGCCCGGTGGTCTCCCACAAGGAGATGATGGAGCTGCGCCGGCAGCTCAACAACCTGGTCGGCGCGTACGTCCACCAGAGCGGCAAGCCGCACGGCGTGATCCACACCGAGCTGCGCCGCGTGTGCGGCGGCCCGCCGAGCGCGGAGGCCACGGCGGGCCAGCTGAAGCAGCGCATCGCCAAGGTGCAGGAGTGGGCCACCCGGATGCGGTGAGACGGACCCGGCCCGCGGGGGAGCGCCGCGCGGGCCGTCGTGCCGGGCGGCGAGAGGCGGGCGGTCGGCCCGTTCCGCTCGCCGCGGCCCGTATCGCCCGGAGCGGCCCGTTCTGATCACTGCGGTCCATGTCGCCCGGGGCTGCCCGTGTCGACCGGAGTGGACTCCTTCAGCTGAAAGATCCCCTTCTGTCCGGAGCGGACTGCTCCGATCGGAAGAGGATCTTCCGTATAGGGGCTCGCTGTGAGTGACGGGACGAGCGGCCCCCTTATGCGGACAAACTGTCCGCTCCTCGGCGGGCGTTGCCCGGATTCTGGACGGAGCCTTCCGCTGAGCGGACCTGCTCGCTACTGTCACGCTACGCACACGCCCCGTGGCAGCGCAGCCGCGGAGCGCAGCCGGTGCCCGCCCGGGGTGTGCCCGGGACGCTTGCCACCGGCGGCCTCTGATGCGCGTCGCCGACGGGACCGGCGACCCACCCGCCGCGAAGGAAGGCCGCCGGCCCTCACCACGAAGGAGTGGGCGTCGTGACCGCGGAGACCTCCCAGACACTCGACCGGGGACTGCGTGTCCTCAAACTGCTCGCCGACACCGACCACGGCCTGACCGTCACCGAGCTGTCCGCCAGGCTCGGCGTGAACCGGACCGTCGTGTACCGGTTGCTCGCCACCCTGGAGCAGCACGCCCTCGTCCGCCGGGACCTGGGCGGACGGGCCAGGGTCGGCCTCGGCGTGGTGCGCCTGGGCCGCCAGGTGCACCCCCTGGTACGCGAGGCCGCGCTGCCCGCGCTGCGCTCGCTCGCCGAGGACATAGGCGCGACGGCGCACCTGACCCTCGTCGACGGCGCCGAGGCGCTCGCCGTCGCCGTCGTCGAGCCCACCTGGACCGACTACCACGTCGCGTACCGGGCCGGCTTCCGGCACCCGCTGGACCGGGGCGCGGCGGGCCGGGCGATCCTGGCCGCACGCGCCGCGCGCGCCACGTCCGCCCACGACCCCGGTTACACGCTCACCCACGGCGAGCTGGAGGCCGGGGCGAGCGGGGCCGCGGCCCCGCTCGTCGGCGTGACGGGCGTGGAGGGCAGCGTCGGCGTGGTCATGCTGTCCGACGCCGTGCCGGAGCGGGTGGGGCAGCGCGTGGTCGACGCGGCGCGGGAAGTGGCCGAGGCGCTGAGCTGAGCCCCGGCCCCGCCCGGCGGCCGCCCTCCGGGCGCCCCCGCGTTAGATTGATCCCGTGCTCTCTCGTCTCTCCCGCCTTGCGCGCCCCAAGGCCGTAGCCGTCTGTGCCGTGCCCTTCGTGGCCCTGCTCGCCACGGCGGTGTTCGCGCCGCTGCCGTTCTCGGTGGCCGAGCCCGGCACGACGGCGGACGTGCTGGGGGAGAACAAGGGCGAGCCGGTCATCACCATCAAGGGCGCGTCCACCCGGAAGACCACCGGTGAGCTGCGGATGACGACGATCCTCGCCACCGGCCCGGACGCGCGGACCAGCCTCGGCGACGTGGTCGACGGCTGGTTCCGCACGGACCGCGCCGTGATGCCGCGCGACGCGGTCTACCCGGGCGGCGGCAGCGTCGAGGAGATCGAGCGGTACAACCTCGACGAGATGAGGAAGTCGCAGGACACCGCCACCGAGGCCGCGCTGTCCTACCTGGGCGAGGACGCCGGCGACGTCGACGTCACGCTGCGGCTGGCCGACGTCGGCGGGCCGAGTGCGGGGCTCCTCTTCTCGCTCGGCATCGTCGACAAGCTGGAGGGCGACGGCAGCGGGGGCGACCTCACCGGCGGCCGCACCGTCGCCGGCACCGGCACGATCGCGGCCGACGGCACCGTGGGCCCGGTCGGCGGGGTCGCCCTCAAGACGCAGGCCGCGCGGCGCGACGGCGCCACGGTGTTCCTGGTGCCCGAGGCGGAGTGCTCGGACGCGAAGACGGAGCTGCCCGACGGCCTGCGACTCGTCCCGGTGACCACCCTCAAGGGGGCGGTCGCGTCCTTGGTGGCCCTGCAGAAGGGCGAGGGCTCGGTCCCGGCCTGCTGACGGCCATGGCGCCCGGCACTCAGACGTCCGGCACTCAGACCCTCGCCGGCACCGGCGCCTGCCCGGCCCTCAGTCGGCACAGCGGTCTCCGGCCGCCCCTGCCGCTCACGGCGCCGCACCCCGGCCGACCCCGGTCCCGCCGCTGACGGCGGCGGGACCGACGGGCGACAGCCGCCGACCGACGGCCGGCGACGGCCGCCGACCACCGACGGCCGCCGACCGGCGGCCGTCGCGCGCCGGCGACAGCAGTCGCCCGCCCGCGTCTCAGCCCTCCTTCACCAGCCCCTCCCGCTTCATCCAGTCCAGTGCCACCTGGTGCGGGTCCTCGCCGTCCACGTCGACCTTCGCGTTCAGCTCCTGGGCGACGTCGTTGGTCAGCTTCGCGGTGACCGGGGCCAGCACCTCGGCGATCGCCGGGTACTTCTCCAGCGCCTTCGTGTTGATCTCGGGGGCGGCGTTGTAGTTCGGGAAGAAGCGCTTGTCGTCCTCCATCACCACCAGGTCCATCGCCTTGATGCGCCCGTCCGTGGTGAAGACCTCGCCGAAGGTGCAGCTGCCCTTCGCCGCCTCGGTGTAGATGATGCCGGTGCCCATCTGGGTGAGGTTGCCCGGCGGCACCTTCATGCCGTACTTCTTCTCCATGCCCGGCAGGCCGTCCGCGCGGTTGGCGAACTCGCCCTCGATGCACAGCGTGACCGCGTCCGGATTCTTCCTGGCCAGTTCGGCCACGTCCGAGAGCGTCTTCGTGCCGTACTTCTCGTAGTTCTCGCGGTTCATCGCCAGCGAGTACGTGTTGTTCAGCTTCGAGGGCTCCAGCCAGGTCAGGCCGTTGCGGGCGTCGGCGTCGCGCACCGCCTCCCACTGCTCGCGCTCGTCGGTGAGGGGCTCGCTCTCGCCCAGGTAGGTGATCCAGGCGGTGCCGGTGTACTCGTACGTCGCGTCGGCCTCGCCGGTCCTGACCGCCTCGCGGTTGCCGACGGACCCCTGGATGCCGGTGCGGTCCAGGACGTCCGCGCCGGCCGCCTCGAAGGCGATGCCCATGATCGCGCCGAGGATCAGCTGCTCGGTGAACTCCTTCGAGGTGACGGTGAGCTCGGCGCCCTTCAGGGGCTGCCCCCGGCCCACCGTGCCCGGCCGTACCTCGTCGACCATGGGGGAGCCGCTGGTCAGGCCGCAGCCGGCGGTGCCGAGCAGGGCCATGGCGGCCAGCGCGGCCACGGCGGACGTTCTCGTGCGTCGCATCCTCACGCGCGCGCCTCCAGACCCCGGGGGCTGAGGACCAGCTCGGCCAGTGACGCCAGCCAGTCCACGAGCAGTGCCAGGACGACGGTGAGGACCGAGCCGAGCATCAGGACCGGCATCCGCTGGTTGGTGATCCCCACGGTGATCAGTTCGCCGAGGCCGCCGCCCCCGCCGAAGGTGGCGAGGGTGGCCGTGCCGACGTTCAGGACCAGTGCCGTGCGCACGCCCGCCAGGATCAGCGGGACGGCCAGCGGCAGCTCGACCCGGGTCAGCACGCCCAGCGGGGACATGCCGATGCCGCGCGCCGCCTCCAGCAGCGTCGGGTCGTTGGCCCGCAGCCCGGCGATGGTGTTGGACAGCACGGGCAGGACGGCGTAGACGACGATGCCGATCAGGGCCGCCTTCTGGCCGGTGCCGAGCCAGATCACCAGCAGGGCGAGCAGGCCGAGCGCCGGGGTGGCCTGGCCCGTGTTCGCCACGGTCATCGCGACGGGAGCGGCCCGGCGGAAGGGGCGGCGCGTGAGCAGGACGCCCAGCGGGATCGCGATGATCAGCACGAAGAACGTGGAGATCACGGTGAGTTCCACGTGCTGGCGCAGCGCCTTCCAGACCTGTCCGCCCCCGATCGCGTTCCGTGAGAGCTGGTCCAGGTCGGCCTGGCGGAACCAGAGCCAGGTGGCCAGCAGCACCACCGCGAGCACCAGCGGCAGGAACGTCAGCTTCTGCCAGGTGACGCGCCGCTCCCGGTCCGCGTCGGGCGGCGGGGAGGCGTCCTGCGCCTCGTCCGCCCCGGCCCCGTCCGCGCCCTCGTCGCGGAAGGCGAGGCCCTCGACCTCGTACTCGCCCTCGGGGCGGGTGCCGCGCCCTGCGGACGGCGTCCGCGAACCGCTCACGCCTGCACCTCCCCGGGACCGGTGCCCTCCTGCTCGGCGTGCGTCCGCGGGGACCGCGCCTCCTGCAGCTCGTGCTGGTGCTCCAGCGCGTCGAGCCGGTCGGCCTCCAGCAGCTCGTGCACGGAGTTCATCAGCGTCTCCATGTCGACCACGCCCGTGTACTCGCCGCGCCGCCCGGTCACCGCGACGCGTCCGGCGTTGTCGGTGAGCACCGCCTCCAGCGCGTCGCGCACCGTGGCGTCCCTGGTCACCGTGTCGTGCACCAGCGTGCCCGCCCGCGCCAGTGAGCCCCTGGCCCGCATCAGGTCGCCGCGGCGCAGCCACTTGTAGGGCCGGCCGCGCTTGTCGAGCAGCAGGATCTCGTTGGTGCCGGACGAGCGGAGCTTGTTGAAGATCTCCTGCAGCGGGTCGTCGACGGTCACCGTCGGATAGTCGGTGATCTCCACATCGCGTACGCGGGTGAGGTTCAGCCGCTTCAGGGCCGCGCCCGCGCCCACGAAGCCGGAGACGAAGTCGTCGGCCGGGTTGGTGAGGATCGCCTCGGGGGTGTCGAACTGCGCGATGTGCGAGCGCTCGCGCAGGACCGCGATCCGGTCGCCCAGCTTGATCGCCTCGTCGAAGTCGTGGGTGACGAAGACGATCGTCTTGTGCAGCTCGTGCTGGAGCCGGATCAGCTCGTCCTGGAGGTGGTCGCGGGTGATCGGGTCGACCGCGCCGAACGGCTCGTCCATCAGCAGCACGGGCGGGTCGGCCGCGAGCGCCCGGGCCACGCCGACCCGCTGCTGCTGGCCGCCGGAGAGCTGGCGCGGGTAGCGGCTCCGGAACTCGCCCGGGTCGAGCCCCACCAGGTCGAGCATCTCCTCCACCCGCGCCCTGATCCGCGCCTTGGGCCAGCCGAGCATCTTCGGCACGGCCGCGATGTTCTGCGCGACGGTCAGGTGGGGGAAGAGGCCGGAGGACTGGATCGCGTACCCGATCTTGCGGCGGAGCTTCACCGGGTCGATGTGGGTGACGTCCTCGCCGCCGATGCGGATGCGGCCGCCGGTCGGCTCGATCAGCCGGTTGATCATCTTCAGCGTGGTGGACTTGCCGCAGCCGGACGGGCCCACGAAGACGACCAGCTCGCCGGCTCTGATCTCCATGTTCACGCTGTCCACGGCCGGCTCCCGGCTGCCGGGGTAGCGCTTGGTGAGGTTCTCCAGCTCGATGGTGGCGCCGGTGGTCCGCGCCTCCGTGGGCCGGGCGCCGGACTCCGAGGTCGCGGTCTTGGTCTCGGTCGTCTCAGGCACGGATCCCCCTCGGGATGGTCAGCCGTCCGATCAGGACGTAGGCGGCGTCGAAGAGCAGCGCGAGGACGATGATCCCGAGCGTGCCCGCGAGCACCTGGTTGAGCGCGTTCTTGCTGCCGAGCGAGCCGATGCCGCGGAAGATCTCGTTCCCGAGGCCGGGCCCGGAGGCGTAGGCGGCGATGGCCGCGATGCCCATCAGCATCTGGGTGGAGACCCGGATGCCGGTCAGGATCGGCGGCCAGGCCAGGGGCAGCTCCACCCGCAGCAGCCGGGCCGTCCGCGACATCCCGATGCCCCGCGCGGCCTCCACCAGCGAGGGGTCGACGCCGCGCAGCCCGACGATCGCGTTGCGGACGACCGGCAGCAGCCCGTACAGCACCAGGGCGGTGACCGTCGGCGCCACCCCCAGGCCGACGACCGGGATGAGCAGGCCGATCAGGGCGAGCGAGGGAATGGTCAGGACGGTGGAGGTGGCCGTCGTGGCGATGTTGCCCGCCCAGCCGCTGCGGTAGGTGGCGACGCCGATGAGCACGCCGATGACCGTGGCCAGCACCATGCACTGGAACACCGCGCTGGCGTGCTGGAACGCGTCGCTCAACAGCTGCTGGTGGCGGTTGCCGAGGTAGTCCCAGAAGCTCACAGGCCGTCACCCCGCCGCTCGGTCGTCCACTGCCGGTCGCGGTCCTCCGCGGCCTGCTCCACCAGCGGGAGGATCCGCAGGGGGACCGGGTTCTCCATGACGATCGCCGTGGAGGCCCGGACGATGCCATCAAAGCCCACCACGAGATCGATCACTCGTTGGAGATCGGCGTTCGAACGGGCGACGAGCCGGCAGAGCATGTCGCCGTGACCGGTGGTCGTATGCAGTTCCAGCACCTCCGGGACGGTGTCCAAGTGGGCCCGCACCCGGGCCCCTTGGCCTTGCTTGATCTCCAGCGTGGCGAACGCGGAGACGGGATAGCCCAGTGCCGCGGGGTCGATGTCGGGGCCGAAGCCCCGGATGACTCCGTTCGACTGAAGCCGGTTGAGCCGGGCCTGCACGGTGCCGCGCGCCACGCCGAGCCGGCGCGAGGCCTCCAGCACCCCGATGCGCGGCTCCCGGGCCAGCAGCACGATGAGCCGGCCGTCCAGCCGGTCGATCCCCATGAGCCCACCCCTCGGCCTGTCGTTGGTCATCCTGTACACATCGACCGCACCTACTGGCGGGTCTGTGTGCAACTTGCCCAGCGATCGCGCAAACAATTGCGCAGGTTGCGGAAGAGGGGGAATCTGCCGCCATGACTGAGACCCTCGGGCACACCCCCGGAACCGTGCGGCAGGACGACCCCTTCCCGGTGAAGGGGATGGACGCGGTCGTCTTCGCCGTGGGCAACGCCAAGCAGGCCGCCCACTACTACTCGACCGCCTTCGGCATGCGACTGGTCGCCTACTCCGGACCGGAGAACGGCAGCCGCGAGACCGCGAGCTACGTGCTGGAGAACGGCTCCGCGCGTTTCGTGTTCACCTCCGTCATCAAGGCGTCCACCGACTGGGGCCGCTTCCTCGCCGACCACGTGGCCGAGCACGGCGACGGCGTCGTCGACCTGGCCATCGAGGTCCCCGACGCGCGCGCCGCGTTCGCGTACGCCGTCGAGCAGGGCGCCCGCCCCCTCGCCGAGCCGTACGAGGTCAAGGACGAGCACGGCACGGTCGTCCTCGCCGCGATCGCCACGTACGGCAAGACCCGGCACACCCTCGTCGAGCGCACCGGCTACGAGGGCCCGTACCTGCCCGGCTACGCGGCCGCCGACCCGATCGTCGAGCCGCCGGCCGAGCGCACCTTCCAGGCGGTCGACCACTGCGTGGGCAACGTCGAGCTCGGCCGCATGAACGAGTGGGTCGGCTTCTACAACAAGGTCATGGGCTTCACGAACATGAAGGAGTTCGTGGGCGACGACATCGCGACGGAGTACTCCGCGCTGATGTCGAAGGTGGTCGCGGACGGCACCCTGAAGGTCAAGTTCCCGATCAACGAGCCCGCCGTCGCCAAGAAGAAGTCCCAGATCGACGAGTACCTGGAGTTCTACGGCGGCGCGGGCGTGCAGCACATCGCCCTCAACACCAACGACATCGTCCGGACCGTGCGCACCATGCGCGCGGCCGGGGTCCGGTTCCTGGACACCCCGGACTCCTACTACGACACGCTGGGGGAGTGGGTGGGCGACACCCGCGTCCCCGTCGACACCCTGCGCGAGCTGAAGATCCTCGCCGACCGCGACGAGGACGGCTACCTGCTGCAGATCTTCACCAAGCCGGTCCAGGACCGCCCGACCGTCTTCTTCGAGCTCATCGAGCGGCACGGGTCCATGGGCTTCGGCAAGGGCAACTTCAAGGCCCTGTTCGAGGCGATCGAGCGCGAGCAGGCCAAGCGCGGCAACCTCTGACGGCCGTACGTCCCCTCGCGTCAGGGGGCCGCGGCCCGGCGGTCCGCCGCCGGGCCGCGGCGCCCGCCGCACGCCGGCCGGAGGAACGCGGTCCGGCACGCGAGGGTGGCGCAGACGGGTTCACACCGGATGCGGCCGGTGTCACGCTGTGATCATGAGCCGTATCGAAGCCGCACCGGACGCGGTCCAGGGCAACCTCGTGGACCGGCTGCTCGCGGGCCTGCCGCCCGAGACCCTGCTCACCGACCCCGACGTGACCGCCTCCTACGCCCACGACATGGCGAGCTTCTGCGCGGCGGGCGCACCCGCCGTCGTGGTGCTGCCGCGCACGGTCGAACAGGTCCAGCATGTCATGCGCACGGCAACCGAACTGCGCGTCCCCGTCGTCCCGCAGGGGGCCCGCACCGGCCTGTCGGGCGCCGCCAACGCCTCCGAGGGCTGCATCGTGCTGTCCCTGGTCAAGATGGACCGCATCCTGGAGATCGACCCCGTCGACCGGATCGCCGTCGTCGAGCCCGGCGTCCTGAACGCCACCCTCTCCCGCGCGGTCGACGAGCACGGCCTGGCCTACCCGCCGGACCCCTCCAGCTGGGAGATGTGCACCATCGGCGGCAACATCGGCACCGCCTCGGGCGGCCTGTGCTGCGTGAAGTACGGCGTCACCGCCGAGTACGTCCTCGGCCTCGACGTGGTCCTCGCGGACGGGCGGCTGCTGCGGACCGGCCGCCGCACGGCCAAGGGCGTCGCCGGCTACGACCTCACGCGCCTCTTCGTCGGCTCCGAGGGCTCGCTCGGCGTCGTCGTGCGCGCCGTCCTCGCCCTCAGGCCCCGGCCGCCGCGGCAGCTGGTGCTGGCCGCCGAGTTCGCCTCGTCCGCCGCCGCCTGCGACGCGGTCTGCAGGATCATGGCCGAGGGCCACGTGCCGTCCCTGCTCGAACTCATGGACCGCACGACGGTCAAGGCGGTCAACGACCTGGCGCACATGGGCCTGCCGGAGACCACCGAGGCGCTGCTGCTCGCCGCCTTCGACACCCCCGACCCGGCCGCCGACCTCGCCGCGGTCGGCGCCCTGTGCGAGGCCGCGGGCGCCACCCAGGTCGTGCCCGCGGAGGACGCGGCGGAGTCCGAACTGCTGCTGCAGGCGCGGCGGCTGTCGCTCACCGCGCTGGAGGCGGTCAAGGGCACCACGATGATCGACGACGTGTGCGTACCGCGCTCGAAGCTCGCCGCCCTCGTCACGGGGGTCGAGAGCATCGCGGAGAAGTACGGCCTGACCATCGGCGTCTGCGCGCACGCCGGAGACGGCAACACGCACCCGACCGTCTGCTTCGACGGCGCCGACCCCGACGAGTCGCGGCGCGCCCGCGAGTCGTTCGACGAGATCATGGCCCTCGGCCTGGAGCTCGGCGGAACGATCACCGGCGAGCACGGCGTCGGCGTCCTGAAGAAGGAGTGGCTGGCCCGGGAGATCGGCCCGGTCGGCCTGGAGATGCAGCGGGCGGTCAAGGCGGCCTTCGACCCGCTGGGCCTGCTCAACCCGGGCAAGCTCTTCTGACCCCGTCCTGGCCCCGGCCCGTCCCGGTCCCGACCCGCCCGGTCCCGGCCCGCCCGGTCCCGCCGGGCGGGTCAGCAGTCCCCTTCCTTCTCCTTGGAGTCGTCCCACAGGCGGAACTCGTCGGCCGGGGTCGGCGCGAGCAGTTCCGCGAGGCCGTCGTCGATGGCCAGCCGCTCGCTCTCGGTGCCCGGCGGCACCACCCGCAGGGTGCGCTCCAGCCAGCCCGAGATCTGGGCCGCGGGCACCTCCAGCAGGGCGTCCCCGTCGGGCGAGCTCAGCGCCATCAGGACGACGCTGCGCCCGGCGACCTTCGTCGGCCACACCCGCACGTCGCCGTGGCCGCAGGGCCGGAACACCCCCTCGACCAGCAGTTCGCGGGAGAAGGTCCAGTCGACCGGGTGGTCGGTGCCGACGTGGAAGGTGACGTGCACGGCGTAGGGGTCGTCGGTGTAGTACCCGAGCCGCGCGGGCACCGGGACACTGCGCTCGGGGGACAGGACGAGGCGGAGCTCCAGCTCACGTTCCACGACGGTGTGCATGACGTGCGGTTCCTCTCTCGGTCAAGGCCTCGGGGTTCGGGCCCGTACGAGTGGAGAGGGCGTGGGACCCGGAGCATTACGCGAGTTCGGAGGGTTTTCTTCCGGCCGGTTGCGTGTGCCCCGGATGCCGGCGTGCAAGCCCCTCCGAGCCCGCGGACCGAGTGCCCCGCAACCCGGAGAACATGACCGAAGTTCCCCCGAAAGGTGGCACCCACACCTAGGTGGCTTCGAGCCGTATCCGTGGCAAAGAGGCGCTCGAAGGGGGGAGGTACGGCGGGACCGGCCGTGGCGGATGGTCCCGTCTGATAGATGTGGGGGACCCCATATGACCCCCGAGCAGATACGGGACGACGGACATGAGCGCCCCAACCCCGGCACCCGGTGACGACAGGCCCCGTGAGGGGTACTACCCGGACCCGTCCATCCCTGGATACGTCCGGTACTGGAACGGCACGGCCTGGGTGCCCGGCACCAGCCGTCCGGCGCCGTCCGACGGCACGCCGCTCCCGGCGCCGCCCGGCGCGTCGGCCCCGTCCGCGCCCGCGGCACCGGCACCCGCGGACCCCCCGCCCGCGACGCCCGCCACCTCCGTGCCCGCGTCCGCAACGCCCGCCGCCTCCGTGCCCGCGTCCGCGACGCCCGCCGCCTCCGCGCCCGCGTCCGCGTCGACCGAGGAGACGGGCCCGCACTTCTTCGACGAGGACCCGCCGGCCGCGGCGCCCGCCGACGCCGGGCACGGCAGCCGTCCCGAGCCCGCGTCGGCCTGGGGCGCCGACCGCTCCCGGCAGTCCGGCTTCGGCGGCGACCAGGACCACCGGGTGTCCTGGGGCGCGCCGCAGGGCGCCGACCCCCGCGTGCCCGCGGAACCGGCCCGGCCCGGAGACGACTCCGGGCGCACGGACGGCACGGTCACCTTCCGGCGCCCCACGGCGGACGACGCCCCCGCCGAGCGGCCCCCGGCCTCCGACGGCACGTTCGTCTTCCGCCGCCCGACCGGCCCGGCCCGGCCCGCTGCCGCCGGCACGGGGTCCGCGGCCGGGCCCGACGCGGCCGGCGGAAGCCGCACGCCCGCGGCGAACGCACCGACCGCACCGAGTGCGGCGGCCGCGTCGGGCGCGCCGCAGGCGGGCGCCTCCGCCCCCGCGGCCGGCTCCGGCGCGGCGGCGGCCGGCGGCGAGCGCCGCGACTCGCTGTCCCCCGAGGGCACGATGGCGTTCCGGGCCCTGTCCCAGAAGGTTGCCCAGGAGCGCGCGGCCCGCGTCGCCGCCGACCCGGCCCCTCCGATCGGCCCGCAGGCCGCGGCACCCGCGGCGCCCCGGCAGAACGGCCCCGTCCTGCCCCCGCAGGGCACCCGCTCCGCCCAGCCGCAGCAGCCGCAGCAGCCGTCCGCCGCGCCTGTCGGCCCGATGACCTCCGGCCCCGGCGGCGGGCAGCCGTCCTGGGCGCAGCAGGTGCACCGGCTGGCCGGCGCCGAGGGCGGTCAGCCCGTGGTGCCGTGGAAGCCGGTGACGGAGGACCCGTTCCAGGCGGCCGCCCGGGCGCAGGCGGCGGCCCGGCCCGCCGGGCTCGGCAGGCGGCTGGCCGCGCGGCTCGTGGACACCCTCGTCCTGGCCGCCGTCACCGGCGCGGCCGCCGTGCCGCTCTGCCTCAGGGCGGTCGACCACGTCGACGGCAAGATCGAGGAGGCCAGGCTCTCCGGCGAGACCGTCACGGTGTGGCTGATCGACGGCACCACCGGCGTCTACCTCGGCATCGTCCTGGCCGTCCTGCTGCTCTTCGGCGTCGTCTACGAGGCGCTGCCCACCGCCAGGTGGGGCCGCACCCTCGGCAAGAAACTGTGCGGCCTGGAGGTCCGCGACATCGAGGGCCACGAACCGCCGTCCTTCGGCGCGGCCCTGCGCCGCTGGCTCGTCTACAGCGTCCCCGGCGTCCTCGTCGTCGGCGTGGTGGGCGTCCTGTGGTGCCTGTTCGACCGCCCGTGGCGCCAGTGCTGGCACGACAAGGCGGCCCACACCTTCGTGGCGGGCTGACCGGCACCGGAGCCGCGCTCCGGCCCGCCCGGCGGGACCGGTTCCGTACCGGACGGGAGGGTACCCCGGACGGCCGCCCGCCGGATGCGGAGGCCACCGGTTCGCGGTCGACTCGGGCCATGAGCACCGAACCGCCGCCCTCCGACCCCGGGCAGCCCCCGGACGACGACCCGTTCAGGAAGCGGCAGCCTCCGCCCGGCGGCGGCTCCCCGTACGACACGCCGCCCCCGCCGGGCGGCTCGCCGTACGGCAACCCGCCTCCGCCGGGCGGCGGTTCCCCCTACGGCTCCCCGCTTCCGCCGTACGGCGGCGACCCGTTCGGCGGCGGCCCCCTCGGCGGCGACCCGCTCGCCGGGATGCCGCCGCTCGCCGACCCGGCCAGGCGCGTGTTCGCCCGGCTCGTCGACATGGTCCTCGTGGGCGTCGTGGTGTACCTGGTGTGCCTGCTCTTCGGCGTGCACCAGTACAAGGTGGACGACAACGGGGTCCGGCTCGACGACGGGTTCTGGCAGTCCCTGATCGCCGCCGTCCTCTACGTCGCGTACGACACCTTCATGGTCTCCCTCGACGGGCAGACGCTCGGCAAGAGGCTGTTCCGCCTGCGGGTGGCGAACCTCCGGGACGGCTCCACCCCGCTGGTGCCGACCGCGCTCGTGCGCGCGCTCGCGCTGTGGCTGCCGTTCGCCTTCTGCTGCGCCTGCGTCTGGACGGCCGTCGCGGGCGGCTGGAGCCTCATCGACCGGCCCTACCGGCAGGGGCTGCACGACAAGGCGGCCAGGACCGTGGTGGTGAGCACCGCTTGACGACCCGGCGGGCGAAGCGTCCGGGATGTCCGGGCCGGGCGGGCGGGACGCGGCGCGGGAGCCGCCGCGGGGATCGTACGGAACGGCGGGCTCCGGTGCGTACGGGTCCGCCGTTCCGGATGTCGCCCGTACGAGGGGTCAGGGGTTCGCGGGTTCCCTGGCGGACGCGGGGACCGGCACGCGCTCGCGCTCGGCGGGCGCGGCCTTCTCCGCCTCCGGCTTCGGCAGGGGCACCGTCCAGGCGACCAGCAGTCCCAGGATGAGCGCCGAGACCGCTATCACCGCGATGGCGGGGACCGAGGTCGTCCCGGAGAGCAGCAGCATGGCCAGCGTCGAGAGGACCACGGTGCAGGAACCGTAGACGAGCTGGATGACGGTCGGACGAGGCATGGCAATCCGTCCTCAGGGGTGGAACTCCCCCCGTGCCTCTCGATGGGGGAGTGCGCGGACAGAAATCGGTGCACGACAACGCTGTCGGCTTGGCGTCGCCGGTGTGTACCGGTACTCCGCCAATCGACTCTATTCGCCTGCATGCCCGAGGGGAACAACGAGTAAGCGGCGCCTTACCAGCGGTGCCGGTGCACGGGGGGCGCACGGATTCATGCGCATCCGCCACATGGGCGTTCGAACGCGCCCGGTGCGAGGGCGCGGGAGGTCACGGGGCGGGCCGGTGCGGACGCGTGAACGTCCGGATGACGGACAGTTGACCCTGCGTATAGTGCACTTGGCCTGCACAAGTCAAGTCTGTCTTTTCTCTCGTAAATTCGATCGAATGTCGTCACTTGACACGCGTATACCGCGCGCGGACCCACCCCAAGAGGCCCCTCCATCCGCGCGACCGGGCGCGGGGGAGGACATCAAGTGACCAGCAGACCCTGGACGTTCAGAACGGCCGCAGTGGGAGTCGCGCTCGCCGCGGCCACCGCCGGCTTCTCCACCTTCGCGGTGGCGCAGGCGGCCGACGGCTCGGCGCCCGCTCAGGTGGACCGGCGCGACCCGCAGCCGGAGAAGGCCAAGGAGCACGACTTCGACGGCCCGCTGAGCAAGACCCAGGAGGCCCAGCGCCAGGAGGCCCTGAACCAGGTCATATCCGGCGAGGCCAAGGCGACCGACCGCAAGGGCTCGAAGGTCGTCAAGCTCAAGGGCAAGAACAAGTACGTCGAGCTGGGCCGGGAGAAGACCGACAAGATCTTCACGATCCTGGTCGAGTTCGGCGACAAGGTCGACAGCAGGTACGGCGGCACTCCCGGCCCGCTGCACAACCAGATAGCCGCGCCGGACCGTGCCACGGACAACAGCACGGACTGGAAGGCCGACTACGACCAGAAGCACTACGAGGACCTGTACTTCGGCGCCGGCAAGGACACCGAGTCGCTGAAGAAGTACTACGAGAAGCAGTCCTCGGGCCGCTACTCGGTCGAGGGCGAGGTCTCCGACTGGGTCAAGGTGCCCTACAACGAGGCCCGCTACGGCTCCAACAAGTGCGTGCCCGACACCTGCGCCTGGAACGCCGTCGCCGACGGCGTGACCGCGTGGGTCGCCGACCAGGAGGCGGCCGGCAAGTCGGACGCCGACATCAAGGCGGACCTGGCCCAGTACGACCAGTGGGACCGCTACGACTTCGACGGCGACGGCGACTTCAACGAGCCCGACGGCTACATCGACCACTTCCAGATCGTGCACGCCGGCGAGGACGAGTCCGCGGGCGGCGGCGCGCAGGGCGAGGACGCGATCTGGGCGCACCGCTGGTACGCGTTCGGCACCGACGCCGGCTCCACCGGCCCGGCCGGCAACAAGCTCGGCGGCACGCAGATCGGCGACAGCGGCATCTGGGTCGGCGACTACACCATCCAGCCGGAGAACGGCGGACTCGGCGTCTTCGCCCACGAGTACGGCCACGACCTCGGCCTGCCGGACGAGTACGACACCAACGGCGGCGAGAACGGCACCGGCTTCTGGACCCTGATGTCGTCCGGCTCCTGGCTCGGCACCGGCAAGGAAGCCATCGGCGACCTGCCCGGCGACATGAACGCCTGGGACAAGCTGCAGCTCGGCTGGCTGAACTACGACGTGGCCCAGGCCGGCAAGAAGTCCACCCACACGCTGGGCGTGGCCGAGTACAACACCAAGAACAAGCAGGCGCTGGTCGTCGAGCTGCCCGACAAGGAGGTCACCACCGAGGTCGTGACGCCCGCCCAGGGCGCCACCCAGTGGTGGAGCGGCAGCGGTGACGACCTGAAGAACACGCTGACCCGGTCCGTGGACCTCACCGGCAAGTCCTCCGCCTCGCTGTCGCTCGACGGCTGGTGGGACATCGAGGAGGGCTACGACTACCTCTACACCGAGGTGTCCACCGACGGCGGCGCCAACTGGACCGCCCTGGACGGCACGGCCGACGGTGCGGCGATCCCGCGCGACGGCGCCGACAAGCCCGCGCTGACCGGCAGCGTCGACGCGTACAAGAAGCTCGCCTTCTCCCTCGACGCCTACGCGGGCAAGAAGATAGACCTGCGCTTCCGCTACCAGACGGACGGCGGCGTGGCCCAGAAGGGCTTCACGGCCGACGAGATCTCCGTGACGGCCGACGGCGCGACGCTCTTCGGTGACGACGCCGAGACCGCGGACGCCGCCTGGACCGCCGACGGCTTCTCCCGGGTCGGCGCCTCGTTCACGAAGGACTACCCGCAGTTCTACATCGCCGAGAACCGCCAGTACGTGTCGTACGACAAGACCCTCCAGGTCGGCCCGTACAACTTCGGCTTCTCGACGACCCGCCCGGACTGGGTGGAGCACTACCCGTACCAGAACGGTCTGCTGATCTCGCTGTGGGACACCTCCCAGGCGGACAACAACACCGCCGACCACCCGGGCCAGGGCCTGATCCTGCCGGTGGACGCGCACCCGAAGGCCATGAAGTGGTCGGACGGCACGCTGATGCGGAACAAGATCCAGACCTTCGACTCGACGTTCAGCACCTACCGGACCGACGCGTTCACGCTGCACAACGCCGGCAAGGCGCTGAAGGTCAAGTCGCAGAAGGGCGTCTCGGTCTTCGACGACCGCAAGGGCTCGTACTACGACGGGGCGAACCCGACCGGCAGTGTGAAGGTCACTGACACCAACACCCGGATCAAGATCGTCAAGGAGCCGCGCGACGGCTCGACGGTCACCGTCCAGGTGGGTCCGTCGACCAAGTAGTTTTACGTTTTCCCTGGTCAGAGCATGATCGGCCGCGACCCCCTTGGCGGGGCGCGGCCGATCGTGTTTAGGTGCGTGCTGTGACCCGCTTATTGACACCGCAGCGCACGAGGGGATGACCGCATGGCCGCAGGAGGCTTCAGCAGACTGCCGAACGGGACGGTCGTGGTGGCACTGAACCTGCCCAGCCCGCTCCCCGGGGGCGACCCCGTGCGCGTCCTCGTGCACGCCGGGAACCGCGCCCGCGCGCTGACCCGGCTGCGCAA
Source organism: Streptomyces minutiscleroticus (assembly GCF_014650875.1). GTDB lineage: Bacteria > Actinomycetota > Actinomycetes > Streptomycetales > Streptomycetaceae > Streptomyces > Streptomyces minutiscleroticus. The sequence continues at coordinate 217,473 of NZ_BMVU01000005.1, read as the reverse complement.
CCTCGGCCTGCGCGCCGTCTACCTGCGCGGCAACACCGAGCCGCCCACGCCGGACGAGATCACGGCGGTGCTGCACCACCCGGACGGCCTGATATGGCGCACCCCGCCCGCCGCCGACGCCGCGGTCACCGAGCTGTGGCGCCCGATCCGGGCCCTGTTCGCCCGCCCGGCGACACCGCCGGCACCGCAGGGCGTCTAGCCGGCCGCCGCAGGGAGCGGGGAGGCCGGCCGAGGGGTCAGACGACCGGCTTGCCGGTCAGCTCCACGCCCGCCGCGCGCAGCTCCTCCAGGGCCCGCTCGGTGGTCTCCTCGGCCACCCCGGCGGTGAGGTCGAGCAGCACCTGCGTACGGAAGCCCTCGCGGGCCGCGTCCAGGGCGGTGGCGCGCACGCAGTGGTCGGTGGCGATGCCCACCACGTCGACCTCGTCGATCTCGCGCGTGCGCAGCCAGTCGGCCAGCGGCGTGCCGTTCTCGTCGACGCCCTCGAAGCCGCTGTAGGCGGCCGCGTACGCGCCCTTGTCGAAGACGGCGTCGATCGCGCCGGAGGCGACCGCCGGAGCGAAGTTCGGGTGGAAGCCCACGCCCTCGGTGCCCGCCACGCAGTGCGCGGGCCAGGAGTGGACGTAGTCGGGGTGGTCGGCGAAGTGGTTGCCCGGGGCGATGTGGTGGTCGCGGGTGGCGACCACGTGGCGGTAGCCGGCGGGGGCCTGGGCGATCAGCTCGGTGATCGCGGCGGCCACGTCGGCGCCCCCGGCCACCGCGAGGCTGCCCCCTTCGCAGAAGTCGTTCTGCACGTCTACGACGATCAGTGCGCGGCGCATGGTCGGTGTCCTTCGGCTGTGGGGTCGGCGGGTGGGTGCGGGCCCGGCCGTCGGTGCCGAGCCTAGGGACTGCGAGCCGGGGGCGGGAGGGCTCGAACGCGCTGCCGTGGGTCACGGCGGACCCTGCGTGCATTCCCGCTCGCCGCCCGTTCATGCCCGTCGAGGGGCTGGAGGGGCCCGTGTGTGCCCGGAGTCACGGAGCCGCGCCGGCTCCGTGACGCTCCGGCCGCCCGCCGGGTCAGACGTACTCCGTCGGGAGCACGGGCTCCCCGCGGGAGAGCTGGGTCGCGGACAGGGGGAGGTTCGCGCGGGCCGTGGCGTGCCGGTCGCGGACCACGTCGAGGGGCTCGCGGGACAGCACCCGGCCGTCCTCGACGAGCTTCACCAGCAGCTGCCGGTCGGCGAGCTCCTGCGGGACGGGGCCCGTGCCGACCACCTCGGCCTGGGCGGTCCCGTGCTCGTCGACGCGCCGGGCGGCCCACTTGCGGCCGCCCACGGAGGTCTTGCCGCTCGACGACCTCTTGGCCACCGGCGTCAGCGGGGCCTTCGGGTCCGCGGAGTCGGCCCGGGCCACCAGCTTGTAGACCATGGAGCTGGTCGGATGGCCGGAACCCGTCACCAGCTGGGTGCCCACGCCGTACGCGTCGACGGGCGCCGCGGCCAGCGAGGCGATCGCGTACTCGTCCAGGTCCGAGGTGACGACGATCTTCGTCCGGGTGGCGCCCAGCTCGTCGAGCTGCTGGCGCACCCGGTGGGCGACGAGCAGCAGGTCGCCCGAGTCGATGCGCACGGCGCCCAGCTCGGGCCCGGCGACCTCCACGGCCGTGCGGACGGCCTCGGCCACGTCGTAGGTGTCGACCAGCAGCGTCGTGCCCCCGCCCAGGGACTTCACCTGCGCCCGGAAGGCGTCCCGCTCGCTGTCGTGCAGCAGCGTGAAGGCGTGCGCGCTGGTGCCCACCGTCGGGATGCCGTAGCGGAAGCCCGCGGCCAGGTCGGAGGTGCTGGCGAAGCCGCCCACGTAGGCGGCCCGGGAGGCGGCCACGGCGGCCAGCTCGTGGGTGCGCCGGGCGCCCATCTCGATCAGCGGCCGGTCCCCGGCGGCCGAGGACATCCGGGAGGCCGCGGCCGCGATGGCGGAGTCGTGGTTGAGGATGGAGAGGATCACCGTCTCCAGCAGCACGCACTCCGCGAAGCTGCCCTCGACCCGCAGCACGGGCGAGCCGGGGAAGTACACCTCGCCCTCCGGGTAGCCCCAGACGTCGCCGGAGAAGCGGTAGCCGGACAGCCACTCCAGGGTCCGGTCGTCCACCACCCGCTGCTCGCGCAGGAAGCCGAGGACGTCCGCGTCGAAGCGGAAGTTCTCGACGGCGTCCAGCACCCGGCCGGTGCCGGCCACCACGCCGTAGCGGCGGCCCTCCGGCAGGCGCCGGGTGAAGACCTCGAAGACCGAGCGGCGGTCGGCGGTGCCCCCCGCCAGCGCGGCCTGCAGCATCGTGAGCTCGTAGTGGTCCGTGAAGAGCGCTGTCGACGGCACGTCCACCGGCAGCCCCAGGTCCGCAGTGTTCATGGCGGGGATGCTACGCCAATCTCGTCACTTTGACGATTTCTGGGCTCCGTTTGTGCGCGACCCCACCCCAAGTGGCAGCATGGGCACTGTGACGGCTCCCGCACCCCTAGAGATCGAGCAGACCGAGTCGGTGGAGGAGGTCTCCGCCGTACCGGAGCCGGACCTCCCCTGGGTCACCATCGTCCACAACGACCCGGTCAACCTCATGAGCTATGTGACGTACGTCTTCCAGACGTACTTCGGCTACCCCAAGGACAAGGCCACCAAGCTCATGCTCGACGTGCACAACAAGGGGCGGGCGGTGGTCTCCAGCGGCACCCGCGAGGAGATGGAGCGCGACGTGCAGGCCATGCACGGCTACGGGCTGTGGGCCACCCTCCAGCAGGACCGCAAGTAGCGCCGTCCGCGGCCGCCAGGACCGGAAGAACCGGAAGCAGCGAACTCACTTCATGCCTGGACAATTCGAACGGATCTCGGGCGGCGGCGCGGCCGTCGCACTCGACGAGGTCGAGATCTCCATCATCCGCTCCCTCGCGGTGCAGCTCCTGGAGCTGATCGGCCCCGGGCCCGCCGAGGACGCCCCCGACGACCCGCTCGCCGAGCTGTTCGCGCAGGGACCGACCGAGCCGCCCAAGGACCCGGTCCTGCGACGGCTGTTCCCCGACGCGTACGGCGGTCCCGGCGGGGAGGCGGAGTCGCCCGGGGAGGCCGAGGAGCAGCGCGCGGCCTCCTCGGAGTTCCGCCGCTTCACCGAGAACGACCTGCGCGCCGGCAAGCGGGAGAACGCCCTCGCGGTGGTCCGCTCGCTGGACGCGCTGACCCTCGCGGGCGACGGCGGCGCGGTGCTGAAGCTCTCCGCCGAGGAGTCCCGGCAGTGGCTGGGCGCCCTCAACGACCTGCGGCTCGCCCTCGCCTCCCGGCTCGACATCGTCGACGAGGAGGACACCGACCTGATGTACCGGCTGCCGGACGAGGACCCGCGCAAGCCGATGGTGATGGCCTACCTGTGGCTGGGCGGCCTGCAGGAGACGCTGGTCGAGACGCTGCTGCCCTGAGCCCCCGGCGGCGACCCGCCCGCCCCGGGCCGTCCGCGATGCCGCCCCGGGCCGCCGGGCGGCCCGCCGAGGCGTCCGGCGCGGCCTGCCGTCCCGAGCCGCCGGCGGCGCCCTGCCGCCCTGGGTCATCCGGCGGCCTGTCACGCCGGGTCACCCGACGTCCCGCCCGGTGGTCCGCCGCCGCGGCTCGTCCGGCGGTCCGCCGTTCCGGGCCGTTCGGCGGCCGACGGTCGCGGGCCGTTCGGCGGCTCGTCCCCTTCTGTTCGCTCAGCGGGTACTCAAATCCGCATAACGATCCAGTCACCACGATGTGGCCGTTCGCACCTGCAAGCGCTTTTCGTCCGCTTTTCTCTGTGGAGTGCGCCACACGCGCTGCCGTCGATCATCTCGCGAGCCGTGATAGATCTTCACGATCGCCCGACGGGACACCACCCATGCCCCGCCGGGTGCGCCACCCAGCCGGCTGACCGCCGGCACGGCAGACAGCTCCATCATCCGGGGGGATCGGGACCCGATCCGAAGCCGCCGCACGGCTCGGATCGACATGGAGAAAGGCGCACCAAGAATGACCTCATCGCAGGTCGGAAAGAAGTACGACGGCAGTGAGGCCGTGAGCGGCGACGCCCCCGAAGAGGGATACGAGCGCGGGCTCAACAGCCGTCAGGTCCAGATGATCGCCATCGGCGGCGCCATCGGCGTCGGCCTCTTCCTGGGGGCCGGGGCGAACATCGCCAAGGCGGGACCCAGCCTGATCGTGATGTACGCCCTCGCGGGCGTGATCATCTTCTTCATCATGCGGGCGCTCGGGGAGCTCCTGCTCTACCGCCCGGTGTCGGGCTCGTTCGCCGAGTACTCCCGCGAATTCCTCGGCCCGTTCTTCGGGTATCTGACCGGCTGGACGTACTGGCTGCTGTGGGTGGTCACCGGCATGGCGGAGCTGACCGCCGCCGCGATCTACGTCAACTACTGGTTCCCGGCGATTCCGCAGTGGGTGACGGCACTCGTCTTCCTGGTCGTCCTGTTCGTGGCCAACCTGATCTCGGTGAAGCTCTTCGGCGAGATCGAGTTCTGGTTCTCGATGGTCAAGGTCACCGCCATCATCGGCATGATCGTGATCGGTCTGGGCGTCCTCACCTTCGGCTTCAGCTCCGCCGGCGACACCGCCGCCGTCTCCAACCTGTGGGCCTTCGACGGCTTCTTCCCCAAGGGCATCGGCTCCTCGCTCATGACCCTGCAGGGCGTGATGTTCGCCTACCTCGCCGTCGAACTGGTCGGCGTCACGGCCGGTGAGTCGGAGAACCCCGAGAAGACCCTGCCCAAGGCGATCAACACCCTGCCCTGGCGCATCGCCCTGTTCTACGTCGGCGCCCTCACCGTCATCCTGTGCGTGGTGAAGTGGACGAGCTTCAGCGCGGGCGTGAGCCCCTTCGTCGAGGCCTTCGCGCAGATCGGCATCCCGGCCGGCGCCGGCATCGTCAACTTCGTCGTCCTCACCGCGGCCCTGTCCTCCTGCAACTCGGGCATGTACTCCACGGGCCGCATGCTGCGCAGCCTCGCGGACAACGGCGAGGCCCCCAAGGTCTTCAACAGGCTCTCCGCCTCCAAGACGCCCGCCTTCGGCATCACCGTCTCGGTGCTCTTCATGGGCATCGGCGTGGTCCTGAACTACGTCGTCCCGGAGAAGGCCTTCGGCTACGTCACCTCCGTCGCCACCGCGGCCGGCATCTGGACCTGGCTGATGATCCTGATCAGCCACATCCTGTACCGCCGGGCCGTCGTCGCCGGGCGCCTGCCCGCCTCGTCGTTCCCGGCGCCGGGCGGCTCGGTGTGCAGCTGGATCGCCGTCGTGTTCCTGCTCTTCGTCACCGGCCTCATCGCCTACGACTCCGAGGCGCGGATCTGCCTGTACGTGATGGCCGGCTGGGCCGTCGTCCTCGGCATCGGCTGGGCCGTGCTCAAGAGCCGGAACCCGCAGGTCACCCAGCGCGACCAGAGCGTCCTGGAGAAGACCGGCTGACCGGTCCCGCCCAGCATGCGGGCCGCTCCGTACCACCCCTCGGTACGGGGCGGCCCTTCTGTCTATCCTGGCCGACATGCTGACCCTCACCCAGGCGCTGTACGACCAGATCGTCGCGCACGCCCGCGCCGACCACCCCGACGAGGCCTGCGGCGTCGTCGCCGGGCCCGCCGGATCCGGCCGCCCCGAGCGGTTCGTCCCCATGCTGAACGCGGCCCGCTCGCCCACGTTCTACGAGTTCGACTCGGGCGACCTGCTCAAGCTCTACCGCGAGATGGACGACCGGGACGAGGAGCCCGTGATCATCTACCACTCGCACACGGCCACCGAGGCCTACCCCTCCCGCACCGACATCAGCTACGCGAACGAGCCCGGCGCCCACTACGTCCTGGTCTCCACCGCGGACGCCGACGACGCCGGCCCCTTCCAGTTCCGCTCGTACCGGATCGTGGACGGCGAGGTCACCGAGGAGGAAGTGAAGGTCGTCGAGGCGTACTGAGCCCGGCTCCGGCGGCGGCCGGCGGGACCGCCGCCCGCCCGCCGCCGTCTCGCATGGCGGAGGGAACGTTCCACGATGTGGGATCAGCTTCCGGGATCCCGGCCGGGAATCGATACGATGACCCCATGGTTCTCCACGACGTGAGCAATGAGACCCCGGGCGCCCTGCTCGTGGCGCGGCTGCACGTCGACCTGTGCCGGCTCGCCAGCGCCATCTGTTGACACGTTCCGCCGCACGGCCGTGAGCCGCGGCTTCCCACGCGCAAGACGGACGCTCTCCCGTGCTGCCGCGCGCCCATCGACCCCCTCTCCCGACAGGAGCTCCCAGCCATGGCCATCGAGGTCCGCATCCCCACCATCCTGCGCCAGTACACCGACGGCCAGAAGGCCGTGGAGGGCAGCGGGGAGACCCTCGCCGAGCTCTTCGCCGACCTGGAGACCCGCCACGCCGGCATCCAGGCCCGCATCGTCGACGGCGGCGAGCTGCGCCGCTTCGTCAACGTCTACCTGAACGACGAGGACGTCCGCTTCCTCGACGGCATCAGCACCAAGCTCACCGACGGCGACAACGTCACGATCCTGCCGGCCGTGGCCGGCGGCATGGCCTGATCCCGTATGCGGTACGACTCCCCGATCGCCGCGGTCGGCAACACCCCCCTGGTGCGCCTGCCGCGGCTCTCGCCGTCCGAGGACGTACGGATCTGGGCCAAGCTGGAGGACCGCAACCCGACCGGCTCGATCAAGGACCGTCCCGCGCTCCACATGATCGAGCAGGCCGAGAAGGACGGCCGGCTCACCCCCGGCTGCACCATCCTCGAACCGACGTCCGGCAACACCGGCATCTCCCTCGCCATGGCCGCGAAGCTCAAGGGCTACCGGATGGTCTGCGTGATGCCCGAGAACACCTCGCAGGAGCGCCGCGACCTGCTGGGCATGTGGGGCGCCGAGATCATCTCCTCGCCGGCCGCGGGCGGCTCCAACACCGCCGTGCGCGTCGCCAAGGAGCTGTCGGCCGAGCACCCGGACTGGGTGATGCTCTACCAGTACGGCAACCCGGACAACGCGGGCGCCCACTACGCCGGCACCGGCCCGGAGATCCTCGCCGACCTGCCGTCGATCACCCACTTCGTGGCCGGGCTCGGCACGACCGGCACCCTGATGGGCGTCGGTCGCTACCTGCGCGAGCACAAGCCGGACGTACGGATCGTCGCCGCCGAGCCGCGCTACGACGACCTCGTCTACGGCCTGCGCAACCTCGACGAGGGCTTCGTGCCGGAGCTGTACGACGCGTCCGTGCTGACCACCCGCTTCTCGGTCGGCTCCGCCGACGCCGTCACCCGCACCCGCGAACTCCTCCAGCAGGAGGGCATCTTCGCGGGCGTCTCCACCGGCGCGGCGCTGCACGCCGCCATCGGCGTCGGCAACAAGGCGGTCAGGGCGGGCGAGTCCGCCGACATCGTCTTCGTGGTCGCCGACGGCGGCTGGAAGTACCTCTCCACCGGCGTCTACACGGCGGCCACCACCGAAGAGGCCATCGAGACGCTGCACGGCCAGCTCTGGGCGTGATCCGCCCCGCCGGGCCGGAGAGGAAGCAGGCGGCCCGGCGGCGCGGACCCCGCGCCGTGCCCCGCGCGGCCCGCCCCCGGCGGAGCCGCGTGGGCGTTTCGGCGGCGCCGCCGTGCGTGCCGGACGCCGCGCGGCCGCCCTGCGGGCGACGACGGGAGTACGACGACAGGACCTGGCACTAGCGCGCGAGGTGCCGGACCTGGTCCCACACGATCGGGTCCACCACCCCGACCCGCCGCCGGAAGTCCGCCATCCCCACGTCCCGCAGCTCCGCGGTCTCCAGGAAGCTGGGGCGCCCCCGGGCGTCGCCCACCGACCCCGGCGGCAGCGGGATCACGCCCGGCCGCTCGTCGCGGTACCTGCTGGTTATCTTGGCGACCACGGCGGCGCCGCCCCGCACGGACAGCACCAGGCAGGGCCGGTCCTTGCCCCCGGGCCCGTCCTCGTAGGGCACGACCGCCCACCAGATCTCCGCGGGCCGCGGGCCCGTCCCCCGGCGGCGCGGTCCCGTCGGCCGCCCCGGCGGGCGGGTGCGGCCGGCCGGGCGCCGTCCGCGCCCCCACCCGTCCACCAGCGTCGCCACGATCGCGAGCAGCACGACGGCGGCCAGCGCGAGCCACCATGACGTGTCCATAACGCCGACGGTACCGGTGCGCGCGGGCGCCCGCCCGCCGTCGCCGGATTCCGGCGGATCCGCCCCCACCGGATCCGGACCGTACCGCGCCCGCCCGGCGGGCGGCACCCCGAAACCGGCGGATTCCGGCCCCCCGGACCACCACCGGGAGCCCCGTCGCCGACCGTCGCCCGCTTCCGCCGCCCGCCGGGCGGACCGCGCCGTCGCGGGAGCCGGGACAGCCGGGGCCCGCTCGTCGCGGCCGGCGCGCCCCGGCCGGACGCGGGCCGTCCGCGGCGGGTCCCGGGCGGTCCGCGCCCCGGGCGCCCGGGGCGGCCCCGGCCGTCCGGAGGTCCGCCGTCCACCGGGGACGGGCGGCCCGCCGCCGGCGGGGCGCCGGGCGGCACCGGCGCGTCAGTTCGAGCGTCCGCGCACCGGCGCGAGCCGCGCCGCCGGAGGCCATCCGAACCGGTGACAGCCCAGGTGAGTTCGCCCACAACGGCCCCCGGCGGTGGAGCGACCCGCCCTTTCGCGCCTTACGCTCGACGAACCGCACGACCCCCGTTTCTATCCGCCTTCCTGCCAGCGCGGAGGTTCCAGCTCTATGAAGCTCACCGTCGTCGGCTGCTCGGGGTCGTTCCCGTCCGCGGAATCGGCCTGCTCGAGCTACCTCGTAGAGGCCGACGGCTTCCGGCTGCTTCTCGACATGGGCAACGGCGCCCTGGGCGAGCTGCAGCGCCACTGCGGTCTCTACGACCTCGACGCGATCTTCCTCAGTCATCTCCACGCCGACCACTGCATCGACATGTGCGCCTACTTCGTGGCGCGCTACTACCGGCACGACGGCGGCCGCTGCGCGCCCATCCCGGTCTACGGACCCGAGGGCACCGAGCACCGGCTGACCACCGCCTACGCCGACACCCCCACCGCCTCCTCGATGAGCGAGGTCTTCGACTTCCACACGGTCAAGCCCGGGTCCTTCGACATCGGCCCGTTCTCCGTGCACACCGAGCGGGTGAGCCACCCCGTGGAGGCGTACGGCATCCGCGTCGAGCACGGCGGGAGGTCGCTGACGTACTCCGGGGACACCGGCGTCTGCGACCGGCTGGACGAACTCGCCCGGGACACGGACCTGTTCCTGTGCGAGGCGGCGTTCACGGACGGCAAGGAGAGCATCCCCGACCTGCACCTCAACGGCCGCGAGGCGGGGGAGAGCGCGGCCCGGGCCGGCGCCCGCCGCCTGGTCCTCACCCACATCCCGCCGTGGACGGACCCGCAGACCAACCTCGCCGACGCGCGCGCCGTCTACGACGGCCCCGTGGAGCTGGCGCGGCCCCGGGCGACGTACGGGATCTGAACCGTCCGCGGCCGCGGACGCGCCGGCGGACGCCGGCGCCCGGGACGCGCGAAGGCCCCCGGAACCGGTCGGGTTCCGGGGGCCTTCGTCATGTCCGCACCGGCCGTCGCGCCGCGCGGGATCGCACCGCGCGGCACCGGGCCGCCGTACGGCCGGGACTCACGCCTTGGTGAGGTCCTCGACCTCCTCCTCGGGCTCGCGGCCCGGGGTGGGGAGGTTGAACTTGGTGATCGCGAAGCGGAAGAGCACGTAGTAGACCGCCGCGAAGACCAGGCCGATCGGGATGATCAGCCAGGGCTTGGTCGCCAGGTTCCAGTTCAGCGCGTAGTCGATGAAGCCGGCGGAGAAGGTGAAGCCCGCGTGGACGCCGAACGCCCAGGTGATCGCCATCGACAGGGCCGTGAGCACCGCGTGGATCGCGTACAGCACCGGCGCGATGAACATGAACGCGAACTCGATCGGCTCGGTGACGCCGGTGACGAAGGACGTCAGCGCGAGCGAGACCATCATGCCCATCACGGCCTTGCGGCGCTCGGGGCGGGCGCTGTGCGCGATGGCGATCGCGGCGGCCGGCAGGCCGAACATCATGATCGGGAAGAAGCCCGACATGAACTGGCCGGCGTCCGGGTCACCGGCGAAGAAGCGGTTGAGGTCGCCGTGGACGACCTCGCCGGCCGCGTTCGTGAAGTCGCCGATCTGGAACCAGGAGACGGTGTTCACGAACTGGTGCATGCCGACCGGGATCAGCGCACGGTTGATCAGACCGAACAGGCCCGCGCCGAGGGAGCCGAGGCCGGTCATCCACTCGCCGAAGTCGGAGATGACGTTGCCGATCGGTTCCCACACCAGACCGAAGAGGACGCCCATCAGGGTGCCGACGAAGGCCATGATGATCGGGACCAGGCGGCGGCCGTTGAAGAAGCCGAGCCAGTCGACGAGCTTCTTGCGGTGGTAGCGCTGCCACAGCACCGCGGCCAGCAGGCCCATGATGATGCCGCCGAGCACACCGGGGTTGTTGTACGTCGCGGCGACGTCCGCGCCGTCCTGGATCTTGGCCTCGGTGACCGGGAACGCCTTCAGGACGTTGCTGTAGACGAGGAAGCCGACCAGGGCCGCGAGGGCCGTGGAGCCGTCCGCCTTCTTGGCGAAGCCGATCGCCACGCCGATGCAGAACAGCATCGGCAGGTTGTCGAAGACGGCACCGCCCGCGGTCGCGAAGACCGAGGCGACCTTGTGCCAGCCGAGGCCGTCGTCGCCGAAGACGTCGGGCTGGCCGAGCCGGAGCAGGATGCCGGCCGCGGGCAGGACGGCGATCGGGAGCTGTAGGCTTCGGCCGACCTTCTGCAGACCTTGGAACAGTCCGGCCCCCCGCTTCTTCGCGGGAGCCGCCGTCTCACTGGCGGTGCTCATACTTCCTCCATCGGTGGCGTGGTCTACACCACTCAGTGGTGTAGACCTTTTGTAGCACGGTGAAGGTGAGATAAGGAACCCGCGATTCGCCCCCGGAATCCCGTGTTTTTCACGTCCGAATCCGTTCCGAATCCATACCGTGACACGAGCGCGGCGAACACCCGCGCGCACGGTTTCCGAGGAGTGGTCCCCGGCGTCGCCCCCGCCCTTCTGCACCGGCCCCGGGACTTCGCGCGGCACCGACGCGTTTGGCGGTCGGCCGAAACTGGTGTAGACCAGCCGTGGACCCACGGCCGGCCCCCGCGACACCGCGGGCGCCTCCTCCGGTACGGGCGCCGCGGCCCGCGAAGCCGGGCCGACTGTGGGTTACCTTGACCGGACGGACCGCCGTGACGTCGCGTCCTTTTCCGGTATCAGGTGACATCGGGTGACTTCAGGGAGAGAACATGGCCACCAAGGCTGAGAAGATCGTCGCCGGGCTCGGCGGCATCGAGAACATCGAGGAGATCGAGGGCTGCATCACCCGGCTGCGCACCGAGGTCGTCGACCCGAGCAAGGTCGACGACGCCGCGCTCAAGGCCGCCGGCGCGCACGGCGTCGTCAAGATGGGCACCGCGATCCAGGTCGTCATCGGCACCGACGCCGACCCGATCGCCGCCGACATCGAAGACATGATGTGAGCCGCTGACCCCCTCGGCCTCCACGCCTCCGAGCCACTCGGGCACCGAGTCACCGAGCCCCGGCCGGCCCGTCCACGAGCCGCCCACCGGGCCGCCCGGCCGCCGGGCCGCCCGGCCGGCGAATCCGCCGGACCGCCGGGCCGCCGCGGCGCCCGGCCCGCGGACCCACGAGCACGGACGGCCCCCTTCCGTAAGCCGTCCGCGCCCGTCCGAGGGACCGCGACCGGGGGCCGCATCCGTCACCGGAGGCGGTCCCCGCCCCATCTGCGACTAGGCTCGTCGCCATGTCTCGCATCGACGGCCGCACCCCCGAACAGCTCCGCCCCGTCACCATCGAACGCGGATGGAGCAAGCACGCCGAGGGCTCCGTCCTCGTCTCCTTCGGCGACACCAAGGTCCTCTGCACCGCCTCCTTCACCGAAGGCGTCCCGCGCTGGCGCAAGGGCAGCGGCGAGGGCTGGGTCACCGCCGAGTACGCCATGCTGCCCCGCGCCACCAACACCCGCGGCGACCGCGAGTCCGTCCGCGGCAGGATCGGCGGCCGCACCCACGAGATCAGCCGCCTCATCGGCCGCTCCCTGCGGGCCGTCGTCGACTGCAAGGCCCTCGGCGAGAACACCGTCGTCCTCGACTGCGACGTCCTCCAGGCCGACGGGGGCACCCGCACCGCCGCCATCACCGGCGCCTACGTCGCCCTCGCCGACGCCGTCGGGTGGGCCCGCGGCAAGAAGCTGGTCAAGGCGGGCCGGCAGCCGCTCACCGGCACCGTCTCCGCCGTCTCCGTCGGCATCGTCGACGGTGTCCCCCTGCTCGACCTCCGCTACGAGGAGGACGTGCGCGCCGAGACCGACATGAACGTCGTCTGCACCGGCGACGGCCGCTTCGTCGAGGTCCAGGGCACCGCCGAGGCCCAGCCCTTCGCCCGCGAGGAGCTGAACGCCCTGCTCGACCTGGCCGTCGCCGGCTGCGCCGAGCTGACCGCCGCCCAGCGCGCGGCGCTCGACGCGACCCTCGAAAGGTAAAGGGCTCACCAAGAACACGGGCGGGGGCGGGCAACCGGCACGCCGCCGCCCGCGTCTTGACGGGTGCGGACGAACGGCACGGGCCGTCCGTCCGGCCGTCGCCAACGGGGCCCCAGGGCCTGACGAAGGGAAGGACCGTTCCATGGGCGCGAGCCGCCGCCGTAGCCTCACCGCCGTCGCCGCCACCGTCGCGGCCGTCGCCCTGACCGCCGGACTGACCACCGGCTGCGACGCCGTCGACCGCGCGCTGGACTGCGTCCAGACCGCCGACGCCATCGCGGACAGCGTCACCGACCTCCAGCAGGCCGTGGAGAACGCGGCGAACGACCCCGCCCAGGCCGACGAGGCGCTGGACAACATCGACAAGAACCTGGACAAGATCGGCGACAGGACCGAGGACACCGACGTCAACAAGGCGGTCGACGACCTCCAGACCTCCGTGGGCAACGTCCGCGAGGCCATCAGGAACGGCGACGCCACGCCCGACGTCAGCCCCGTCACGGACGCGGCGGGCGAACTGACGAAGGTCTGCACGCCGTAACGACCCGCGCGAGAACCCGCCGGTCCCGACAAGCCGCCGCCCGCCCCCGGGACGAAAACGGCCGGCCCCCGGCAGCCCCGGTCCAGAGAGGGGAACGGCCGGTCCTCGGCGGTCCCGCCCCAGGGACGGGAACAGTCGCTTCCCCGCGGTCCGGTCCAAGGACGGGAACGGCGGTTTTCAGCGGTCCGCTCCAGGAACGGGCACGGCCGGTCCTCCGCGATCCGGTCCAGGGCCCGCTCCGGGGCCGGGAACGGTCCGTCCCCGGCCGGTCAGGTCCGGGGACAGGGGCCGCCCGCCTCCGGCGGTCCGGCCCCGATGCCGGAACCCGGCGGCCCGGGCGCCGATACTGGACGGCATGACCCGCCTGATCCTCGCCACCCGCAACGCCGGAAAGATCACCGAACTGAAGGCGATCCTCGCCGACGCAGGGCTGCCCCACGACCTCGTCGGCGCGGACGCCTACCCCGACATCCCCGACGTACGGGAGACCGGCGTCACCTTCGCCGAGAACGCCCTGCTCAAGGCCCACGCCCTGGCGCAGGCCACCGGGCTGCCCGCCGTCGCCGACGACTCCGGCCTCTGCGTCGACGTCCTGAACGGCGCCCCCGGCATCTTCTCCGCCCGCTGGGCCGGCCGCCACGGCGACGACAAGGCCAACCTCGACCTGCTGCTCGCCCAGATCTCCGACATCGCCGAGGAGCACCGCGGCGCCCACTTCGCCTGCGCGGCGGCGCTCGCCCTGCCCGACGGCACGGAGCGGGTCGTCGAGGGGCAGCTGCGGGGCGTGCTGCGGTACGAGCCCGCCGGGACGAACGGCTTCGGCTACGACCCGATCCTCCAGGTCGAGGGCGACACGCGGACGTGCGCGGAGCTGAGCCCCGAGGAGAAGAACGCCATCAGCCACCGCGGAAAGGCGTTCCGTGCGCTGGTGCCCGCGGTGCGGGAGCTGCTGGGCTGAGGGGCCGCGCAGAAGGGCGCCGTCCTTCGGGACGACGCCCTTCACGGGGTGGGCCCGGTGGGACTCGAACCCACGACACACCGGACCTAAACCGGCGCCCTCTTGCCAGCTGGGGTACGGGCCCTCAGCGTTGCCTACTCTACTGGGCGTTGCGGATCACCCGAGTCCGAACCCTCATGTGCGTAGGCGTCGGCCCCCACGGCACCAGGTGCTGGTGATCGCATGGCAGTTGGGGCAGAGCAGCCGTAGATTCTCCCGCCGGTCGTCCCTCCAGTCCCCGTTGATGTGGTCCACTTCCAGTGTCATGGGCCTGCCGAACCACTCGGGGCCGATGCCACAGCGTGCACACTGCTCCGGCACACCGACCTCGCGCAGCGCGCGACGCAGGCGCTTGCCCGGTGTCCGATGGGAGTCGTCGTGCCGCACAAGGACCTCCTCGGACGGTACGGCCGTGGAGGCGGCCCTTCCCCGTTGGTGTGCCTGCCCGAGGAAGTGCGAGGTCGTGAGACGGTCGTCGGTGATCCATGCACGGCACCGCGCCCGCTGCCTGCCGTTACCAGGCAGTCCCAGTCGGCGCAGGACTTCGGCGAGGGAGATCGATTCGGCCACCGCTGTCCGCAACTCCTCCGGCGAGGGCCTGGGCCTTCTGCCCTTGGGCCGGAAGTGCGACGTATCGATACCGAAGTGAGCGAACCGCATCATCAGGTACTGGCCGAGATAGGCGTACGGGCGGACACCGAGGAAGGCGATGACCTCGTCGATGTCGGAGCACCGGGCGGCGGCTTCGGCGAGCCGTTCACGCGTGTACCGCACACCGTCGGTCATGGGGTGCGGCCTTTGGTACGTGACTTGGCGCGGCCTCGGTAGCTGTCCGTGGTCGAGTGGCAGTTGGGGCACAACATGCGCAAGTTCTCGACGCGGTTGTCCCGCCAATCGCCATTGACGTGGTCGACCTCGAGCGGCAGCGGTTCGCCGAGCCACGTCGCTTCGATCCCGCACTGTGCGCAGCGCTCGTCGACACCGAGTTCGCGCAGCGCTCTTTTCAGCCGGCTGCTCGGAACGCGCGAAGTGTGTGCCGAGGTGTCCTCGACGAGGATTTCTCCGGCGGAGCGACGGCGTTGGTTGTGACGCTGCCGCTCCGTACGCACCGTCGGTGTGAAGTGCGAGGTGTCGATGCCGTAGGTCCTGATGCGCCGCGAGATGTTCGTGTGGTGCCCGCCGACCGGATCGAGCCCGAGCCGGCGCAGGACCTCGTAGACGCTGGTCGACCGGGCGACCACGGGCTCGAGGATCTCTCTCGTCCACTTCGCCCCCTCCCGCTCGAAGTGCGAGATGTCCACCCCCAGCTTCCTCATCCGCCCCAGGACGTAACGCCGGGTCGGACTCCTCGGATCGATCCCCAGCCTCTCCAGCGCCTCCGACAGCGTCCGGGCTCCCCGGGCCGCCTCCTCCAGCCGCTCCTTGGTGTACACGCTGGCCCCCACGGCTCCTCCTCCGCTCCGGTCACGTGTTCGCGACCTCGTACGGAGCAACGAACCGGTCGTCGGCCTGTCACGCGCGGTATGCGGAACGGCCCGTGCCGGATCATGTCCGGGCGGGCCGTTCGGGAGGGACGGGATCCTGGGGGCGGGCCTCAGAACCGCGGCGTCGGTGCCTGGGCCTCCACCAGGCGGGCCGCCTCCTCGGGGGTGCCCACCGACGGAGGGGAGCCGGCCAGGGGCTTCCGGGCCGTCTCCTTCATGCAGGCGACCGCGACGACGCCGACCAGGGCCGCGGCCATCGCGTAGTAGGCGGGCATCATCTCCGAGCCGGTGGCGCTGATCAGGGCCGTGATCACCAGGGGCGTCGTGCCGCCGAAGAGCGAGGCGGAGAGGTTGTAGCCGACCGACAGGGAGCCGTAGCGGACCTGGGTCGGGAACAGGGCGGGGAGCGCCGCGGACATCGTGCCGAGCATGCAGACCAGGGAGAGGCCGAGCATCAGCATGCCCGCCGAGACGGCGACCAGGCCGCCCTGCTGGACCAGCAGGAAGGCCGGGGCGGACAGGACGAGGAAGCCGAGCATGCCGGTCATCAGCAGCGGCTTGCGGCCGTAGCGGTCGGAGAGCCTGCCGATCTGGGCGATGACCGCCATCAGGACCAGCATGGTGGCGATGAGGATCAGCAGGCCGTGCGCCTCGGAGTAGCCCATCTCGTCGGACAGGTACGTCGGCATGTACGACAGCAGCATGTAGTCGGTGATGTTGTAGGCGCCGACCAGGCAGACGCAGAGGATGAGCGTCGGCCAGTAGTTCCGGAAGATCTTCGCGAGGTCGCCCTTGGCGGTCGTCTCGACGGCGGAGGCGGCGTCGCCCGCCTTGTGCGCGGACTCCTCCTCCAGCTTCTGGAAGGCGGGCGTCTCGTCCAGGCGCAGCCGCAGGTAGAGGCCGACGAGGCCGATGGGCCCGGCGACCAGGAACGGGACGCGCCAGCCCCAGGACTCCATGCCGTCGCTGCCCAGCAGCGCGGTGAGGAGCGTGACGAGACCGGCCGCGCCGACGTAGCCGGCAAGCGTGCCGAACTCCAGGAAGCTGCCGAAGAAGCCGCGCTTCTTGTCGGGCGCGTACTCGGCGATGAAGGTGGAGGCGCCGCCGTACTCGCCGCCGGTGGAGAAGCCCTGGACCAGCCGGAAGAGGATCAGCAGGACGGGTGCCCAGAAGCCGATGGTGGCGTACGAGGGGATCAGGCCGATGGCGAAGGTGCCGACCGCCATCATGATCATGGTGAGGGCGAGCACCTTCTTGCGGCCGACCTTGTCGCCCATCGGGCCGAAGACCATGCCGCCGACGGGCCGCACCAGGAAGGAGACGGCGAAGGTGGCGAAGGACGACAGCAGCTGGACCGTGTCGTTCCCGGACGGGAAGAACACGTGGCCGATGGTGACGGCCAGATAGCTGTAGATGCCGAAGTCGAACCACTCCATGGCGTTGCCGAGGGAGGCGGCTTTGACCGCGCGCTTGACCGCCGCCTCGTCGGTGACGGTGATGTCGGTGCGCCGCAGCGGCGGGTTTCTGCGCCGTCTGACCGCTCTGAACAGGGCGGGGTGGCGCTTCACCGCTTCGGGATCGGCAACGGCCTCGACGGGATCGTGCTCGGTGGCCGTCATGGAGTGATCCTTCCGTTTCCGGATACACGTGGTTCGCAGGATCACCTGCTCGGCGATGGCCGGTGCAAACGAAAGTCCCCGTGGCCGGGGACTTTCATCACAAAGGCGGTATCGAGTGGACGCAACGTGAGGGGCAGGCACCGGCCGGGGGCGCCGGGCCGGTCGTCCGCGCAGGACCGCTCAGGGGCACCGGGCCGGGGCAGCCGTCCGCGTCGGACCTGCCGCCCGTTCCGGCCCCGCCCCGTGCCCCGCCGTGCCGGGCGGTCAGATGCCCAGGTCCTTGATGATCTTGGCTACGTGGCCCGTGGCCTTGACGTTGTAGAGCGCCCGCTCGACCTTGCCGTCCTCGTCCACGACCACCGTGGAGCGGATGACACCGGTCACCGTCTTGCCGTACAGCTTCTTCTCGCCGAAGGCGCCGTACGCCTCCAGGACCTCCTTGGAGGGGTCGGAGACCAGCGTGACCCGCAGGTTCTCCTGCTCGCGGAACTTCGCCAGCTTCTCCGGCCTGTCGGGGGAGACGCCGATCACGTCGTAGCCGGCGCCGGCCAGCACGTCGAGGTTGTCCGTGAAGTCGCAGGCCTGCTTCGTGCAGCCGGGGGTGAGGGCCGCCGGGTAGAAGTAGACGATGACCTTGCGGCCCTTGTAGCCGGCCAGGGAGACCTCGTTGCCGTCGGCGTCGGGCAGGGTGAAGGCGGGGGCGGTGTCGCCGGGCTGAAGTCGCTCGCTCATCTGGGGTCTCCTAGCGGGTACGTGATGACGGACCCGAGCGTAATGGGGGTGCCGGGCGGTGTGCGGCGGGCGGAGCTGACAGACTGTCCACCAGAACAGAACATCCCTTATACGACCACGGAGGCAACGCGGTGACGGACACGTCGAGCACGCCGGACACCAGGACTCCGGCGCAGATCGAGGCGGACATCAAGCGCCGCCGGGAGAACCTCGCCGAGACGCTGGACGAGATCGGCGTCCGGGTGCACCCGAAGACGATCGTCGGCGACGCCAAGGCCAAGGTCGCCTCCAGCGTCGACCACTCGCTCGGCCGCGCGTACGTGGGCGTGAACCGGGTCGTCACCGACGTGAAGCACCAGTTCGTCACGGAGGCGGGCGCGCCGCGCCTGGAGCGGATCGTGCCCGTGGCGCTCGTCGCGGTGGGCCTGGTCGGGCTCCTGGTGGTGAACAGCCGCCGCAAGGGCTGACCCGGCGGCGTACGCCCGCCGGAAAGCCAGGTAGGTTTCGGACCGTGAGCGCCAACACGACTGAGCACAGCACGCAAGACGACAAACTGCCCATCCGTATGCTGCACGACCGCGTGCTGGTGCGGCAGGACGCCTCCGAGGGTGAGCGCCGGTCCGGCGGCGGCATCCTGATCCCGGCCACCGCGGCGGTCGGCCGGCGCCTGGCCTGGGCGGAGGTCGTTGCGGTCGGGCAGAACGTCCGCACGGTGGAGCCGGGCGACCGCGTCCTGTACGACCCGGAGGACCGGGCCGAGGTCGAGGTGCGGGGCATCGCGTACGTGCTGATGCGCGAGCGCGACCTGCACGCGGTGGCCGCGGACCGCTTCGAGGGGTCCGAGGACTCCACCGGGCTGTACCTGTAGGTGTCTGCGGCCCCGTGACGCCGCGCCCCTCGGGCGCGGCGCCGCAGGACGCGCCGGAGCACCGGGCGGCCGCGGGCGCGTCCGGGAAGAGGGCTGCGCACGGGGGCCGGTGACCGTTGTCACCGGCCCCCGGTGTCTTCCGCACCGCTCTTCCCGCGCCCGCTCGGCTACCGTGGAAGGCACCCGACGAGACGCGCCGTACCGGGACAGGCAAAGACGACGCACCCCTGTTGATCTCTCATACGGAGGTGCCTCTCATGGCCTGGTTCCTGCTCGTCGTCGCCGGTCTGCTGGAAGTCGCCTGGTCGGTCGGGATGAAGTACACCGACGGTTTCACCCGGCTCGTGCCGAGCGTGCTCACCGGCGCCGGGATCGTCGCGAGCATGCTCCTGCTGTCGTACGCCACCAGGACGCTGCCCATCGGGACCGCCTACGGCGTGTGGGTCGGCATCGGCGCGGCCGGCGCGGCGGTCCTCGGCATGGTCGTGCTGGGCGAGCCGGCGACGGCGGCCCGGATCTTCTTCGTCTGCCTGCTGCTGGTGGCCGTGGTCGGCCTGAAGGCCACCTCCGGGCACTGAGCCGCCGCACGCCCCGTACGGAGCGTCCGGCCCGTACGAAGGGCGAGGCCCGCACGGAACGTCCGGGGCGCATCCGGGCGCGGGACGCGCGGGCGCGCCGCCGTACGGAATGCGCGGGCCCCGGTCCGGGTCACCAGGTGCGGTGGTCCGGACCGGGGCCCGTCGGCGTCCGGACCCGTCCGGGAGGGCAGGGCCCTCCCGGACGGATCCCCCGCGGCTCAGTCGTCCCGGCCGCTCAGCGTCCGGGGCGTTGTCCCGGTGCCGGTGGTCGTCCCGCCGGTCGAGCCCGTGCCCGCGCCGCCGTCGGCCGTGCCGCCGGTGACGCCGCCCGTCGTCGGTGTCCCGCCGACGGCCCCCGTGCTCGTGCCGCCGTCGGCCGCGCCGCCCCCGGTCGCGGTGCCGTCGCCGGTGGTCCCGCCGGTGTCGGTGGTGCCGCCCGTGCCGGTCGTCGCGTCGCCGGTGGTGCCACCGGTCGTGGTGCCGCCGTCGGCCGTCCCGCCGGTGGTGCCGCCGATGTCCTGGCCGCCGTCCTGGCCCGAGACGTCGCCGCCGCCGGTCGTGCCGTCGCCGGTGGTGCCGCCGGTGCCGGGCTCCGGGGCGCTCGGCATGCCCGTCGGCATCCCCGCGTCGCCGCCGCCCTCCTTCACGTCGAGGTCGAAGTCGCTCACCTCGGTGCCGCTCAGCGCCGCCTTGGTGTACTGGGCCCAGATCTGCGCGGGGTACCCGCCGCCGTTGATGCGGGCCTGCCCCAGCGCGTTGTACAGCGGGGTGTGCTCGGCCGTCTCGGGGTCCTGGCCCATGATGGCGACGACCGTGGCGAGCTCCGGGGTGTAGCCCGCGAACCAGGCGGCCTTGTCCTCCTCGGCGGTGCCCGTCTTGCCCGCCGCGGGCCGGCCCGCGGCCTGCGCGGCGGTGCCGGTGCCGCCCGAGACGACGCTCTGCAGGACCGAGGTCGTGGTGTCGGCGGCCTCGCGGCTGATCGCCTGCTTCTCCGAACGCTCGGGCAGCCGGACGTCCGCCGCGCCCACCTTGGTCATCTTCGAGACGAGGGTGTACGTGCCGTGTTTGCCGTGGTTGGCGAGCGTCGCGTACGCCTCCGCCATGTCGAGCACGCTCGCCGTGGCCGTGCCGAGCGCGATGGAGGGGTAGGGGTTCATGTCCGGGGTGTCGGACGGGAGGCCGAGGGCGACCGCGGTCTTCTTGACCTCGGCGGGCCCGACGTCCACGGCCATCTGCGCGTACACGGCGTTGACGGACTTGTCGGTGGCCTCGCGCACGCTGATCGGCCCGTACGAGACGTTGTCCTCGTTCTCGGGTGCGTACGAGCCGCCGTTCCAGCCCTGCACCGGCCGCTGGTCCGTGCCGTCGTAGATCGTGTTCGGGGTGATGGCGCGGCCGTCCTGGGTGCGCGAGTCGTTCTCCACGGCCGAGGTGAACACGAACGGCTTGAAGGTGGAGCCGACCTGGTAGTCGCGGCGGGTGGCGTTGTTGACGTACTGCTGCGTGTAGTCGATGCCGCCGTACATGGCGACCACTTCGCCGGTCTTGGGGTCGATGGAGACGCCGCCCGCGCGGACGTTGCGGTCGACCTTGCGGTTCTCCTTGTCGAGGTTCTCCATCACCTGGTCGTCCACGGCCTTCACGAAGGCATCCTGCTTCTTCTTCTGCAGGGTGGTGGTGATGCGGTAGCCGCCGGCCTCCAGGGTGTTCTCGTCGATGATCTCGTTGTCGAAGAGGTAGTCCTTGACGGCCTGCACGAGGTAGCCGCGCTGGCCGGACAGGCCGGCCGCGCCCTTCGCCTCCTTGGGCGTCGGGAACTCGAAGCCGGACCGCTCGGAGTCGGTCAGCCACTTCTCCTCGACCATGCCGTTGAGGACGTACTTCCAGCGGGCCGTCGCCGCGCCCTTGTTCTGCGGGTGGGCCACCACGTCGTACGCGCTCGGGGCGTTCAGCAGCGTGGCGAGGTAGGCGCCCTGGTCGGCGGTCAGGTCCTTGGCGTCGACGCCGTAGTAGGCCTGGGCGGCGGCCTGGATGCCGTAGGCGTTGCGCCCGAAGTAGCTGGTGTTCAGGTAGCCCGCGAGGATCTCGTCCTTGCTCTTCTCGCGGTCCAGCTTGATCGCGATGAAGAACTCCTTCACCTTGCGGGTGACGGTCTGCTCCTGCGCCAGGTAGTAGTTCTTCACGTACTGCTGGGTGATCGTGGAGCCCGACTGCTTGCCCTTGCCGGTGAGGGTGTTCCAGGCGGCGCGGACCATCGCCTTGGGGTCGACCGCGGACTCGGTGTAGAAGTCCCGGTCCTCCGCGGCGAGCGCGGCGTGCTGCATGTCGCGGGAGATCTGGGAGAGGGGCACGTTCTCGCGGTCGACCTCGCCGTCGCGGGCGAGCTGGCTGCCGTCCGCGTACAGGTAGACGTTGCTCTGCTTGACCGCGGCCGCGTTGGCGGCCGGGATCTCGACCATGTAGTAGCCGAGCGCGAACAGGCCGATGAGCACGAGGAGTCCGCCGAGGACCGTGCCGAGCACCAGGCGCCAGGTGGGGACGAGGCGGCGCCAGCCGGTCCGCTTGGGGCGCTTGGCCTTGCCGGACTTGCCCGGCTTGCCGGAGTCGCCGTTCTGTCCGGACCCGCCGTTCCGCCCGGGGCCGCCGGGCGCTCCGTCGGAGGCGTCCGCGGAGGGGAACGCCGCCGTGGCCCCGAGCGCCCCGGCCGCCCCTGCGGACGCGGCGGTTCCGGTCGCGCCGTGCTCTCCGGCCGCCGGGTACTTGCCGAGCTGCATGGTGGTCTCGGCGGCCCTGGGGGCACCACTCGCCGAGCCGGCGGCGCCCGCTCCGGCGGCAGCACCCGCTCCGGCGGAGCCTGCCGCCCCGGCGGTCCGGTTCGCCCGGCCGGCCCCGGCGGCTCCGGGCGTCCCGGTGCCTCCGGGCGTCCCGGCCGTTCCGTTCGCCGCGGCCGGGCCGGCCGTTCCGTTCCTCTTGGCGGCGGCTCTGGCGGCCCTGGCCGCCCGGGCCGCCGCGGCGTTCCCCGCGGCTCCCGCTCCGGCGGCCCCGGCGGCCGCCGCACCGGCGGACGCGGCCTTGCCGGTCGTCCCGGCACCGGCGGGCCCCGCAGGACCGGAGGACCCCGCGGCGCCGGAGGACTTCGGGGCACCGGCGGCCCCGGCCGGTCCGGTGGGCCGACCGGCACCAGTGGGCCGAGTCACGCCCGTGGGCCGACCGGCGTCGGTGGGCCGAGTGGCACCCGCAGGTCCGGCGGCCTTGCCGGACTCCGCCGTCCCACGGGGCTCTGCCGTCCCGCGGGAGTCCGTTCCCCCAGGGGGCTTCGACGCCCCGCGGGACTCCGGCGCCCCACCGGGCTTCGTCGCCCCGGGGGACTTGGCGGGTCCTGCGGTCCCGGCGGGTCCTGTGGCCCGGGTGGGCCCTGTGGTCCCAGTGGACCCTGCGGCCTCGGCGGACTTCCGGGCCGCGTCGGCCCCGGAGGCGGCTCCGTCGGTCCGGCGGGGCCCGTCGGCCCTGCCGGCTCCGCCGGACCCGGCGGGCGGGACGGCCGGGCCGGACCCGGCCGCCCCGTCCCCTCCGTCGGTCGCGGCCGCCCCGTCCGCCCCGTCCGCCGCGGATGCGGGCGGGGTGCCGGGATCTCGTGATCCCCGGCCCTCACTCGGCTGCTGCGGCTGCGGCTGGTCGCTCATGCTGTGCGGAACTCCGTTTCGCGTTGTACGTGGTGTGCGTACCCGTACGCCTTGGTGCGCCCCCTCTTGAAGACTCTCGCACCCTGCGTTCCGTTCCCGGCGCGTGGCGCGCGCCGTGCGGAGAAAATGCGTGGCACCCCTGGAGAGCCCGCCGTTACGCTCTTGCGCTTTGGCTCGCACGATCAGGGAGGACGACTGCCGTGGGCACTGGACGGTTGTACGCGACCGTCGCGGCGGGGGGCTTCAGACGGTACGCGACCTACCGAGTGGCCACGGCGGCGGGGGTGTTCACCAACACGGTGTTCGGCCTCATCCTCGCCTGCACGTACATCGCGCTGTGGGACGAGCGGCCGGATCTCGGAGGATACGACCAGTCCCAGGCGCTCACCTACGTGTGGCTCGGCCAGGCGCTGCTGACCACGATGGCGATCATGGGCGGCGGCTTCGAGAACGAACTGATCGAGCGTATCCGCACCGGCGACGTCGCCATCGACCTGTACCGGCCGGTCGACCTCCAGATGTGGTGGCTGGCCGGGGACGCGGGCCGCGCCCTGTTCCAGCTGCTGGGCCGGGGTGTCGTGCCGATGCTGTGCGGGGCGCTCGTCTTCGACCTGGCGCTGCCCGCCGACCCGGTCCGCTGGCTCGCCTTCCTCCTCGCCGCCGTGCTCGGGCTGGTCGTGAGCTTCGCGCTCCGCTTCCTGGTCGCGCTGAGCGCGTTCTGGCTGCTCGACGGGACGGGCGTGACGCAGATGGCGTGGCTGGCCGGAAACTTCTTCTCCGGGATGCTGCTGCCGCTGAACGTGTTCCCGGGCGCGCTCGGCGAGATCGCGCGCGTGCTGCCCTGGTCCTCGCTGATCCAGGTGCCCGCCGACGTGCTCCTCGGCCGGCACACCGGGTCCGGCCTGCTCGGCGCGTACGCCTTCCAGGTGCTGTGGGCGGCCGCGCTGCTGGCGGCCGGACGGCTGCTGCAGACGGTGGCGACGCGCAGGGTGGTGGTCCAGGGTGGCTGATCCGCTCCGTCCGGCCCGCCCGGCGCATCCGGTCCGTCCGGCGCATCCGGCCCGCCCGGTACCTCCGGTACGTCCCGCCGACGAGGAAGGCACGGCCGCCACGGCGCAGGCGGGGGAGAGGCCCGGCCCGGGCGGGCCCGGTGGCCCGGACGGGCGTGGCGGTCCGGGTGGATCCGGTGGTCCGAACGGGCGCGGTGGCCCGGGTGGATCCGGCGGTTCCGGCCGCGGGGGCGGTCCGGGGCGTGCGGCGGAGGGCGTACGCGCCTACTGGCTGATCGCCGGCATGTGGATCCGGTCCACGATGGCCTACCGCCTGTCCTTCGCCATGACCGCCCTCGGCAACCTCCTGACGACGGCCCTCGACTTCGTCGCCATCCTGCTGATGTTCTCCCGCGTCGACGCCCTCGGCGGCTACGGGCTGCCCGAGATCGCCTTCCTCTACGCCACCTCCTCCACCGCCTTCGGCCTCGCCGACCTCGCGCTGGGCAACATGGAGCGGCTGGGCCGCCGGGTGCGCGACGGCACGCTGGACACGCTGCTGGTCCGTCCGGTGCCCGTCCTCGCGCAGGTCGCCGCCGACCGGTTCGCACTGCGCCGGCTCGGCCGGATCGTCCAGGGCCTGGCCGTGCTGGGGTACGCCGTGGCCGTGCTGGACGTCGACTGGACCGCGGGCAAGGTGCTGACCGTCCCGGTGATGGTGCTCAGCGGCGCCGGGATCTTCTGCGCGGTGTTCCTGGCGGGAGCGGCGTTCCAGTTCCTCGCGAACGACGCCGCCGAGGTGCAGAACGCGTTCACGTACGGCGGCACGACGATGCTCCAGTACCCGCCGACCGTCTTCGCCCGGGAGATGGTGCGCGGCGTGACGTTCGTGCTGCCGCTCGCCTTCGTCAACTGGCTGCCTGGCCTGTACGTGCTCGGCCGCCCCTATCCGCTCGACCTGCCGCGGTGGGTCGCCTTCACCCCGCCGCTGGTGGCCGTGGCGTGCTGCGCGCTCGCGGGCCTGGCCTGGCGCGCGGGCCTTCGTTCGTACCGGAGCACGGGGAGCTGAACCACATGACGACAGCGGACGGCACAGGACGCACGGGTGGCACCGGCGGAACGGGCGGCACCGGCGAAGCGGGCGGCGCCGGCGAGGCGCTCATCGAGGTCGACGGCGTGGAGAAGGTCTTCGACGTGCGCAGGAAGACCGGGTTCCTGCGCAGCGAGCGGCGGCGGGTGCGGGCGGTCGACTCGCTCTCCTTCACCGTGCGGCGCGGCGAGATGGTCGGCTACATCGGCCCCAACGGCGCGGGCAAGTCGACCACGATCAAGATGCTCACCGGCATCCTCACCCCGAGCGCGGGCCGGCTGCGCGTCGCCGGCATCGACCCCTCCCGCGAGCGCACCCGGCTCGCCCGCCGCATCGGCGTCGTCTTCGGACAGCGCACGACCCTGTGGTGGGACCTGCCGCTGATCGACTCGTACCGGCTGGTGCACCGCATGTACCGCGTCCCCGACGCCCGGTACGCCGAGAACCTCGACCGCTGCGTCGAACTCCTCGGCCTCGGCGGCCTGCTGGACGTGCCGGTCCGCCAGCTCTCGCTCGGCCAGCGGATGCGCGGCGACATCGCCGCGGCCCTGCTGCACGACCCCGAGGTGCTCTACCTCGACGAGCCCACCATCGGCCTCGACGTGGTCTCCAAGGTCAAGGTGCGCGGGTTCCTGCGCGACCTGAACGCCGAGCGCGGCACCACCGTCCTCCTCACCACCCACGACCTCACCGACATCGAGCAGTTGTGCCGCCGCGTGATGGTCATCGACCACGGGCGCCTGATGTACGACGGCCCGCTGACCGGGCTGCACGAGGTGGGGGAGAGCGAGCGGACCCTGGTCGTCGACTTCGCGCGCGAACTGCCGCCCGTGGAGACGGACGCGGCGCGCGTGGTGCGGGTGGAGGGGCCGCGGCAGTGGCTCGCCTTCCCCGCCGGGCGGTCGGCCGCCCCGCTGGTGGCGCGGCTCGCGGCCGAGTACCCGGTGGTGGACCTGTCCGTGCGCGAGCCCGACATCGAGGCCGTCATCGCGAAGATGTACGCGGGGCAGGTCGTCCCGTAGCCGCCCGGGGCCCGTACGCGCGACCGCCCGGCGGTCCCGTACTCGTAGCCGCCCGCGCGGCTACCTCGTAGGCTGCTTCCATGACCGACGAACTCCCCGATCTGCGGGCCTCGGACGCCGACCGCGAGCGGGTCGCCGAACAACTGCGGGATGCCGTCGCCGAGGGCCGCCTCACCATGGAGGAGTTCGAGGAGCGGCTGGAGGCGGCCTACCGGGCGCGCACGTACGGCGAGTTGGCGCCGCTCACCCGCGACCTGCCCGCGCCGGGCGTGAGCGCGCCCGTGGTGGACCTGTCCAAGCACTCGGCGCGGCCCGCCGCGACCGGTGCCTGGGCGGACCGCGTCGTCGGCGGCGAGGGCTCGTCGTCGTGGGGCGTCGCGGTCATGGCCGGGTTCCAGCGCAAGGGCCGCTGGACGGTGCCCAGACGGTTCAACTCCTTCGCGTTCTGGGGCGGCGGCGAGATCGACCTGCGCGAGGCGTACTTCGCCGACCACGAGGTCGTCGTCAACTGCGTGGCGATCATGGGCGGGGTGAACGTCGTCGTGCCGCCCGGCGTCGAGGTCGTGGTGCGCGGCATCGGCATCATGGGCGGCTTCGACCACCGCGAGGACGGCGTGCCCGGCGAGCCCGGCGCCCCGCGCGTGGTCGTCCAGGGCTTCGCCTTCTGGGGCGGCGTCGGCGTCGAGCGCAAGCTGACCCGGGCCGAGCGGCAGCGCCTGAAGGAGGAGCGCCGCCAGGAGAGGCTGGAGCGCAGGGCGGCCCGCAAGGAGCCGAGGTCGCCCGGCGCGCAGGCACTGGGCCACGGCTACCAGGGGATGCTCGACGCCCACCGCGACGCGATGGACATGCTGGAGGACCTGCACGAGCGGCGGGAGGAGAGCCGCGAGCGCCGGGAGGCCCGCCGCGAGGCGCGGGAGGAGCGCCGGGACCGCGGCCGGGGCACGGACGCGAACTGAGCGGACCGGCGGAGCCGCAGCCGGGGCGCGCACGGGGACCTGACGGGCCGGCGGGACCGGAGCCGGGACGGGGACCGAGCGGGCCGGCGGGACCGGGATGCGGGCGGGGGCCGGACGCGGACCGGTGGAGCCGGGGCCGGGACGGGGCCGAGGGTGCCGACGGGGCAAGGGCGGTCGCCGGGAACGGCGAACGCCCCGGGCGGCCGGTCACCGGCCCCGGGGCGCTGCCGCGCCGTACGGCTGACGCCGTGTCAGAGCTCGGCCGGGGCCGACCCCTTCAGGACGGACAGGTCGAAGCTGTTCGCCATCTTCTCGTACCCCTTGTCGCTGGGGTGCAGATGGTCGCCCGAGTCGTAGTCGGCGCGCAGCCTGCGCGGGTCGTACGGGTCGCGCAGCGCCTCGTCGAAGTCGACGTGGGCGTCGAAGACCCGGCCTGCGCGGATCTGCGCGTTCACCGCCTGGCGCGTCGCCTCCAGGTCCGGCCGGTAGCCGCGGTGACCCTGGAACGGCATCAGCGTCGCGCCGACGACCCGCAGCCCGCGCGCGTGGGCCCGCTGGACCAGGGTGCGCAGCCCGTCGGTGATCCGGTCCGGGTCCGTCACGTGCGGGGTGCGGAGGATGTCGTTGACGCCGAGGTCGATCACGACGACGCGGACGCCCGCCCGGCCGAGCACGTCGCGCTCGAAGCGGTCCAGGCCGCTGGGGTTGTCGGCGGGGCGGCCGCGGCCGCTGCTGAGGACGCGGTTGCCGCTGATGCCCTGGTTGACGACGCTGTAGCGGGGCCCGCCGTCGGCGGCCGCCGCGCGCAGCCGGTCGGACAGGACGTCCGTCCAGCGCCGGTTCTCGCCGACGGTCGAGCTGACGCCGTCGGTCAGCGAGTCGCCGAGGGCGACGACCGTGCCCTCGGACTCGCGGCTCAGCACGTCGACCGCCGTCAGATACCGCCAGTACGGGGTCTGCTCGGTGTACGCGGCGCCGGACACGTCCTCCGTGCGGTCGCCCTGCGCGACGTAGGAGGTCTCGCGGGCGTGCGGGTGGTAGGTGACCGGGCCGGACGGGGTGGGGGAGTACGTGGTGACCAGCAGGTCGGTGTCGTGCGGGACCACGATGCGGACGGCGTCGCTGACGACCTGCCGGCCGGCCGGGATCGCGACGGAGGTGCTGCCGCCGAAGGTGAGGCGGCGCATGGTGTCGGCGACCGCGGACGCGCCCGTGCCGCCGGTCGCGGTTGCGCCGTCCGCGGTTCCGCCGTCCGTGGGGGCACTGTCACCCGAAACGGTGTCGTCGCCCGGAGCGGCCCCGTTGCCGGTGCCGTCGTCGGTGTCGGTGCCCGCCGCGACGGCGATGGAGGCGTGCGTGACGGTCAGCGGCCGCTGTCCGTAGAGATTGGACAGCGTGATGCGGGCACTCGTCCCTCCGACGCCCGCGTGGACGACGTTGCGGACCGAGCGCCCGGCCAGGCCCTCGGTCTCGGTGCCGGGCTCGGCCCCCGCGGGGGAGGCCGACCAGGCGCCGACCCAGGTACCGGCGGCGGCGGGGGCTGCGGTGTTGTGCGGTGTGCGGCCGCTCGCGAGCGTCTTCCGGTCGTCGGTACCGCCGTCGGAGGCGGCTCCGGCGTAGATGGCGGCCGAGACGAAGGCGATCACGGCGATCATCGCGGCGAGCAAGGCATAACCGTGACGCTTGGTCATGCGGTGCGTGTCTCCTCGAGCAGAGGGAGCCCGAGGCTCCGATGTGATGACCCCATCATGCGGCATGGGGCAGGAGGAAGCGGACAGGACCCCTGGCGACTTCTCCCGCGAGAACAGACGCGGGGAACTCGTGTTTTGTTCCGGGAGTCGGTCAGGAAGGGACAATGGGTACGGGGAACCGGGAACGGGTGGAGTGGATGGATCCCTCGAATTTCGACGAATCTCATACGCCGCGGGGCGCGTCCGGGGACGCGCGGGAGACGGACGGCCCGGGCACGCGGGGCACGCCCGGAGCCACGCGGAGGACCGACGCCCCGAGCGGGCGGGAAACCGACGGCCCGAGCGGGCGGGAGGCCGGCGACCCGGGTGCGCGCGGCGCGTCCGGGGGCGGGCGCGGGGCCGGCGGCTCCGAGGGCCGCCACCGCTCGCTCTCCGAGCGGATGCTGCGGGCCTCCGCCGCCCGCGCGGCCGCCGGCGGCTTCGCGGAGAGCCCCACCGACGAGGAGCGGCGGCGCGGCGTGCGGCGGATGAAGCTCACCGCCACCGGCCTGCTGCTCCTCGTCGCCGTGGTCTACGCGCTCGCCACCTGGGCGGGCAACGCGGGCGCGGGCGCCTGGACCGGTTACGTGGCCGCGGCCGCCGAGGCCGGCATGGTCGGCGCGCTGGCGGACTGGTTCGCGGTCACCGCCCTGTTCCGCCACCCGCTCGGTCTGCGCATCCCGCACACCGCGATCATCCCGACCAAGAAGGACCAGCTCGGCGCCTCCCTCGGCGACTTCGTCGGCGAGAACTTCCTCTCCTCCGGCGTCGTCCGCGACCGCCTGCGCGCCGTCGGCATCGGCAGCCGCCTCGGCGCCTGGCTCGCCCAGCCGGACCACGCCGACCGGGTGACGGCCGAACTGGCGACGGCCCTGCGCGGCGCCCTCGCCGTCCTGCGCGACTCCGACGTCCAGGCCGTCGTCGGCGAGGCGATCACCCGCCGCGCCGACGCCCGCGAGATCGCCCCCGGCCTCGGCAAGATGCTGGAGAAGATCGTCGCGGACGGCGGCCACAAGCGCGTCGTCGACCTGGTCTGCGCCCGCGCCCACGACTGGCTGGTGCTGCACGGCGACTCCGTGATGGACGCCGTGCAGGGCGGCGCCCCCGGCTGGACCCCGAGGTTCGTCGACAAGAAGGTGGGCGAGCGGGTCTACAAGGAGCTGCTGCGCTTCGTCACCGAGATGCGCGACATGCCGGGCCACCCCGCCCGCGCCGCCCTCGACCGCTTCCTCACCGACTTCGCCTCCGACCTGCAGTCCGACACCGACACCCGTACGCGCGTGGAGCAGCTCAAGCGGGACGTGCTCGCCCGCGGCGAGGTCCAGGACCTGATCGCCTCCGCCTGGACGGCCGTACGGTCGATGATCGTGTCCGCCGCCGAGGACGAGCGCAGCGAGCTGCGGCTGCGGGTGCGCGCCGCCCTGCTGTCGCTGGGCGCCCGGATGGCCACCGACGCCCGTCTCCAGGGCAAGGTCGACGGCTGGGTCGAGGGCGCGGCCGTGTACGTCGTGACGACGTACCGGGACGAGATCACCGCCCTGATCACCGACACCGTCGCCGGCTGGGACGCCGAGCACACCTCGAAGAAGATCGAGGCGCACATCGGCCGCGACCTGCAGTTCATCCGGATCAACGGCACGGTGGTCGGCTCCCTCGCCGGCCTCGTCATCTACGCGGTCTCCCACGCGCTCGGCGGCGCCTGACGCCGGGACGCCCGGTGCCCGTCGTCCGCCCCCGCCCGGTACCCGCCGACGGGGGCGCACCGACGGCGTAACCAGGCATTCCGCGGGAACACGGTGGGCGTTCGTCCGTCGAGGCGAGGAGGGAGCCCATGTCCGAAGCCGCCGCAAGGGGGGCCGGAAGCGCCGCCACCGGGGCCGAGAGCACCGTCACCACGTCCGTACCGGCCCGGCTCGACCGCCTGCCGTGGTCGCGCTGGCACTGGATGATCGTGATCGGCCTCGGCACCGTCTGGATCCTGGACGGTCTGGAAGTCACCATCGTCGGCAACGTCGCCGGCCGCCTCGCCGAGGACGGCAGCGGCCTGGCCATCACCTCCGCCCAGGTCACCGGTATCGCCGCCGCTCTGTACGTGGCGGGCGCCTGTTCCGGCGCCCTCTTCTTCGGCTGGCTCACCGACCGCTACGGCCGCAAGAAGCTGTTCATGGTGACGCTCGCCGTCTACCTGGCGGCCACGGCGCTGACCGCCCTCTCCTTCGAGTCCTGGTGGTTCTTCCTCTTCCGCTTCCTCACCGGCTTCGGCATCGGCGGCGAGTACGCGGCCATCAACTCCGCGATCGACGAGCTGATCCCCTCCAAGTACCGCGGCCGGGTCGACCTGATCATCAACGGCAGCTACTGGCTCGGCGCGATCGGCGGCGCCCTGCTGTCCATCGTGATGCTGGACACCGACATCTTCCCCAAGGACCTCGGCTGGCGGCTCAGCTTCGCCCTCGGCGTCGTCCTCGGCCTGGTCGTCCTGCTGGTCAGGCGGCACGTCCCGGAGAGCCCGCGCTGGCAGTTCATCCACGGCCGCGGCGAGGACGCCGAGGAACTGGTGACGTCGGTGGAGCGGGAGATCGAGGAGGAGAAGGGCGAGCGGCTGCCGCCCGTCGACACCGAGCTCACCATCCACCAGCGCAAGAGCATCGGCTTCGGCCTGATCGCCAAAACGGTCTTCGGCCGCTACCCGCGCCGCGCGGTCCTCGGCCTGGCCCTGTTCATCGGGCAGGCGTTCCTCTACAACGCGATCACCTTCGGTTTCGGCGCCATCCTGACCACGTTCTTCGACGTGCCGACCGGCAGCACCGGCTACTACTTCGCCGTGATCGCCGCGGGCAACTTCGTCGGCCCGCTGCTGCTCGGCAAGCTCTTCGACACCGTCGGCCGCCGCATCATGATCTCGGGCACGTACCTGCTCTCGGGCATCCTGCTGTTCGGCACGGCCTGGCTGTTCGACCAGGGCTCGCTCTCCGCCACCACCCTGACCGCCTGCTGGAGCGTGGTGCTGTTCTTCGCCTCCGCCGGCGCGTCCAGCGCGTACCTCACCGTCTCCGAGATCTTCCCGATGGAGACCCGCGCCATGGCGATCGCCTTCTTCTACGCCATCGGCACCGCGGCCGGCGGCATCAGCGGCCCGCTGATCTTCGCCGACCTCACCGAGAGCGGGCAGGTCGGCGACACGGTCCTCGCCTTCCAGATCGGCGCGGGCCTGATGTGCGCGGCGGGCCTGGTCGCGGCGTTCCTCGCGGTCAAGGCCGAGGGCCGGTCCCTGGAGGACATCGCCGCGCCGCTGTCCTCGGCGGCCGCGAAGGCGAAGACGGCCGCGTCGCCGCAGCCCCCCACGGCCCCGACGGGCGGCACGGGCTGACGCGGCCCCGGACCTCCGGCGCGCACGGCGCACACGGCGGGGCCCCCGGCACGTACGGCGGCGGTACGCACGCGAGTGGCGTACCGCCGCCGCGCGCGTGACGCCCCGGGGGGCCGGAAGACCGGGGGGCCGGAAGACCAGGAGGCCGGAAGGCCGGGACGCCGGGAACCCGGGGCTCCGGGGACCGGTGACCCGAATCGAATGACTCGAATCGAATGAGTACGCGTACTCTGTCGGGCCCCGTACGGACGAGGAACCCTCGTCCCCATGACCGAGAAGCTGCTGGGGCGCCTCTCGAAACGCCCCTGGACGGAACG
Source organism: Streptomyces minutiscleroticus (assembly GCF_014650875.1). Classification (GTDB taxonomy): domain Bacteria; phylum Actinomycetota; class Actinomycetes; order Streptomycetales; family Streptomycetaceae; genus Streptomyces; species Streptomyces minutiscleroticus. The sequence goes on along the minus strand of NZ_BMVU01000005.1, from coordinate 184,891 downwards.
CTGGCTCATCCGCCTGCTGGGCGCCGCCCTGTCCGCGGCGGCCTATCTGCTCTTCATCCCCTGGGACCTGCGCGACCGCCCCGAGGGCCCGGGCTCCACGGCCGGGACGACCCCGGTGACGGGCGCCGGCGTCGTGGCCCTCGCGCTGACACTGCTCCTGCTGGCCGCGTACCTCGGCCGCCGCGACGCCCGCGGCTGGCCCCTGCTGCTGGTGGCGGCGCCGCCCACGGCCCTGCTGTACGCCTCGTTCCGCGCCCACCCGGACCCCGACGCCTCACCGTGGCCTCTGACCTGGGCGTTCGTCACCCTTCTGATCGCCGCCGGAACCCTGGTCGCGGCGTCGGCGGCCCGCGGCTCCCTCGGGGACGAGGAGGACGCCGCGGAGGGCCTGTTCCGCGCGGGGGCGGCGGGGGCCGCGGGAGCCGCGGGGACTTCGGTGGGCGGGCCGGTGTGACGGCCTCCGTACGGCCCGTCCGTCCGGCGGGACGGGCGGGTCAGGCGCCGGTGGTGGAGCCGGGGCGGACGATCATCAGGACGGTGACGGCCGCCCAGAGAAGGTTGAAGACGCCGGTGAACATGGCGAGCCGGACGGTGGCGCGCGGATCCGCGACGGCGGCGGGAGCGGTGGCGGAGGAGGCGGCAGCGGTGGCGGAGGCGGCGGGGGTGCCGGTGGCGGCGGTGCCTTCGCCGGCCGCCGCCGGCGAGGGCACCGTACCCGCCGCGGACGTGGCTCCCGCCCCGGCACCGTCCCCGTACCCGTGCTCGTGCTCGTCGCCCGCCCCGGCGGCTTCGAGCAGGGCGGTCTGCCGGGGCAGCACGAACGCGACGAGGACGGCGGCGGCGAGCGCGGTCAGGACGATGGAGACGACCAGCCAGGTGTCGCCGAGGACGCCCATGCTGTTCGCGGTGGCGAGCCCGAAGACCGGCACGACGACGCCCATCGTGGCGTACACCCGGCAGATCCGGTGCAGCAGCCGCAGGGTCTCCGCGGCCCGGGGGTTCCCGGGGCGGGCGAGGGCCCGCCGCGCGGCGGGCGGGAACATGCTGGCGGCCACGGTGACGGGCCCGACGGCGACGATCGCGGCGAGGACGTGCACGGCGAGGAGGAACTTGGTCACGCGGGAACGCTAGTGAGGCGGCCCGGCCCCCGAGAAGCGGCAGGAATGCCAGGGTTCAACGGATTCTCGCCACGGGCCCCGCAACCCGGCGGAACCCGCCCGGCCCGACGACAGGGCCCATGACCTGCCCGTACCCGCGACCACGGCCCACCACGACGCGCCCTGAACCCGCCGGTGGAGGCACAAGGCACCGATTGGCGGGAACCCGGCGCAGCCCTACGCTCCCGCCATGCACACCGTGGCCGTACTCGCCCTCGACGGGGTCATCCCCTTCGACCTCTCCGCCCCGATCGACACCTTCGGCCGGGCCCGGCTCCCCGACGGCCGCGCGCCCTACCGCGTCCGGGTCTGCTCACCGGCGGAGGAGGTGAGCGCGGGCCCCTTCACCGTGCGCGCTCCGTACGGCCTGGAGGCGCTGGCCGAGGCGGACACGATCGTCCTTCCGGGCACCGAGGACCCGGCGCTCCCGCTCCCGCCGGGCGTGGCCGAGGCCCTGCGCGAGGCGGCCGCGAACGGGACGCGCATCGCCTCGATCTGCGTCGGCGCGTTCCTCCTCGCCGCCACCGGCCTGCTGGACGGGCTCCGCGCGACCACGCACTGGATCGCGGCCGGCGACCTGGCGGCCCTGTACCCGGAGGTGGAGGTCGACCCGAACGTCCTCTACGTCGACAACGGCCAGTTCCTCACCTCGGCGGGCGCCGCCGCCGCGATGGACATGTGCCTGCACATGATCCGCCTGGACCACGGCTCGGCGGTCGCCGCCCACGCGGCCCGCCTGTCCGTCATGCCGCTGGAACGGGAGGGCGGCCAGGCCCAGTTCATCGTCCACGCCCGGCCGCCCGCCCCGGCGGGCGCCACCATGGAACCGCTCCTGCGCTGGATGGAGGAGAACGCCGACCGCGACCTGACGCTGGACGACATCGCCGCCCGCGCCGGCACCAGCGCCCGTACGCTCAACCGCCGCTTCCGCGAGCAGACGGGCACGACGCCCCTCCAGTGGCTGCACCGGGCCCGGGTCCGCCGCGCCCAGCACCTCCTGGAGACCACGGGCCACCCGGTCGAACGCATCGCGCACCAGGCGGGCTTCGGCTCCCCGACGGCGTTCCGCGACCGCTTCAAGCGGGTGGTGGGCCTCAGCCCGCAGGCGTACCGCAGGGCGTTCCGGCCGACCACGCGGCCGTAGCCGACCCGCCGCCCCGTTCTCCCTCTGCTGCTCCGCCCGTGCCCGTGCCCGTATCCGCGCCCGTCAGGACCGGGCGGCGCGGCGGTCGGCGACGGCCCACGAGGCCAGCGCCACGGCCCCGGTGACACCGAGGACGGCGGGCCAGGCGCCGACCTTCCTGGCCAGCGGGTGCGACCCGGCGAAGGCGGCGACGTACGCGGCGGTCAGCGCCGACGCGGCCCTCCCGCCGGCCCGCTGCCGCCACTGCTGCGCGGCCGCGGCCCCCGCGACGGCCAGCACGGCCCCGCCGAGCTGCCGCTTCTTCGTCCACCGGGCCACGCCGTACCCGCCGATGAGCCCGGTCGCGGCCACCGCCGCGCTTGGAACCTTCGCCATGCCTGCCTGCCTCTCGCGGTGCGGCCCGATGTGCACCGGGCCGCACCCGGCCGTACCGATGTGCGCCGATGAGCACCAGCGCGTGCCGGTGCGTACGCGCACGTATGCGTCTGTTCCGCCCGAGATTAGTCTCCTGGCGGACGCCGTCCGCGACCGCCCCCGCACCCGCCCGCGCGGGTCGCGAACCGGCCATGAGTCGGGTGTTGTCAACTTTCCTCCTTCGAGCTATATAAGAAGGCGTTAGGGCATCGCACTTGGCCCCCTTACGGAAGGAGTGATCTGTGATGCTCGTGCGCACCGACCCGTTCCGCGAGCTCGACCGGCTCGCCCAGCAGGTCTTCAGCTCCGGGCGTCCCGCCGCCATGCAGATGGACGCCTACCGCGCCGGTGACGACCTCGTGGTCCACTTCGACCTCCCCGGCATCGACCCCGAGACGGTCGACCTGGACATCGAGCGCCATGTCCTCAACGTCCGCGCCGAGCGCCGTTCCCCCGCCCCCGAGGGCGCGGAGATGATCGCTTCCGAGCGCCCGACCGGCGTCTACAGCCGCCAGCTGTTCCTCGGCGACACCCTCGACACCGAGCGCATCGAGGCCTCGTACGAGGCGGGTGTCCTGACGCTGCGCATCCCGCTGGCCGAGAAGGCCAAGCCCCGCAAGATCCAGATCAGCGGCGGCAGCGAGCGCCGGCAGATCGGCAAGTGACGGACGCGTGACGGGGCGGCCGCCGCTGCCTGACGGCCGCCCCGCCCCTGCCCGCCCGAGCCCACGGGCCCGCCGCACCCGGCCGGGCCCCGGCAGGACCGGACTGACCGGACCGAACCGACCTGAAGAGAACCGACCGGATCGGAATCGGAGGAGAACCCCGCACGATGAGCGCGACCAGCACGCCGCCGACGACGTCCACCGCGCCGAGAACGACGCCCGCGCCGACCGTACCGACCGTGCACGTGTCGACCGTCTCCGAGTCCACCGCGCCGACCGTGCCCGCGGTGACGATCAGATCCACCGTGCCGGGCCCGGCACGGACCCCGGGGACGAGGACGCGGACGCCGTCACCGGACGCGCCACTGCCCCCGGTGACCTGGGAGGACCTGATCGCGGCGGTGCGGCTGGAGGGCCAGTACACCTCGGCCGCGGAGGCCGGGCGCGTCACCCGCGCGGTGCTGTCCGCCCTCGGCGCCCAGGTGATCGGCGACGAGCGCGTGGACCTGGCCCACCGCCTGCCCCGCGAGGCGGCCCGCGCCCTGGCGTCCCAGGTGCCCGCCACCCGCCGGGTGACGGCCGCCGAGTTCGTCGACGACCTGGCGTCCCGCGAGGACATCCCCCCGGCGACGGCCCGCTGGCACGCCGGCTCGGTCCTGACCGCGGTCGCCTCCCTGCTGGAGGACGACCTGATCACCCGCGTGCTCGCCACGCTCCCCTCGGGCTACGCCCTCCTGTTCGGCCGCGCGGAACTGCCCCCGGCGGCCTGAGCGGGGCCGACCGCGTCGTACGCGAACGGGACGAGGGGCGGACCGCACCGGCCCGCCCCTCCCGCACGTGCCTCACCGGTCCCCCGTCGAAGTGGTCACCTCCCCGTCCTCTCCGGGGGAAGCGAGACGCATACGTCCGGTCAGCAGCACTTCGTGATTCGCGAAGAGCGAGTCGAGAACGAAGCTCCGACGGATGTACGCAGCCCAGCGCGTGCCGGGCCGATCACCGCAGCGGTCGGCTCTCACGTACCGGGCCCGGCCGGCCTGGGTGAGAATCCAGCGGGCTTGCTCCTGCGTCCCGTTCCGCCCGCCCAACTCCCTGGCCAGGAGCCACAGCTCCTCGCCGTCGGCCGCCTCGTCCACCACGGCGACGACTCCGATCTCGCCGAGCCCGCGGGCGTCGCCGGACCGCGTGGTGTAGGCGACGACGAGCCCTTCCAGCGGAAACACGGTGACGCGGCCTACTGCGGTGATCTCGTTCCGACCGGCGACGGCCGAACGGTCCCCGCTCAGCAGCACGGACCATCGCCGCAGCAGGTGGGTTCATTGCACTCGGCCGCCACACCCCACAGGTCGCGGTCGACGGTGAACCCGGCAGCCTCGATCGCGTCCACGGTCCGCCGGACGGCGACGCCGTCCCGCAGCCGCTGACCCTTGAACGGGTTGTGGTGCAGGAACCGCCCGAACTGCTCCTGGCACCACCGCGCGTACTCGCGCGAGTGGAGCAGGAAGACGTGCCACCCGGGATCGACCTGCTTCGACGGCGACAGCGGCACGTCCTTGCGGTGCCCGCTCATCCAGAGGAAGGCCAGCGCCTGGTCCATGACCTTCTCGGCCTTGGCCCGGGGCACTTTCTCCTCGTACTCCAGGAAGGAGACGAGACGGTCGAACAACTCGTGGTCGACCAGGGATCGACCGGTACGGCTCGTGGTGACGGCAACGCTCATGGTCATGACGTGGGTTCCTTCTCGCTCAGGCCCATGACGGGCGGGGGTGGGACCCGGCGAGGGCCCATCCCGGACAGGTGCGGACACGGCCAGGACGAAGGACGGATTCACAGCAGTTCGCCCCTGCTGCGGGCATTGGCCTCACGAACCCGCTCGATCAACGGCGGACGGCCGTCTACGGGAGCGGTCATGGCGGAGTGCGGAGCGGGATCCGCTCCTTCCGGGCTCTCACCCAGGAGATCCCCGGGCTTCCCGACGACGAACAGGCGTCCCTCGTGTCCGAAGGGCTCGATCGCCTCGCCGAGCCGTTCCCGCGCCTCGTTCGCCATGACTGCTCATCCCTCCTGGTTGCGTCCCAGGAGAAACAAGCTAGGAACGGCGGGGGAGCCGCCTCAACGAACGTGTACGGACTTGCGCGGTCACCCGAGGGAGTCGATGGCAGACGTGATCAGCGTTCGGGCGGAGGCGCCGTACACCGCGAGATCCGCCAGAGCGGTGAAGGCCTGGGCGTACATACGCACCTCATGCGGCTGCGTGATGGTCAGGAAGGCGGTGACCAGTTCGACGTTGACCTGCGCGTCGTCGAAGATCCAGAAATCTTCCACGGGCCACAGCGCCGTGCGGTCCGCGCTGAGCGGGATCACGCCCAGGCTGATGTTCGGCAGGGTCGCCAGAGACAGCAGGTGGCCGAGTTGTCCGGCCATGGTCTCGGCGCCGCCGATGCGATGCCGCAGCGTGCTCTCCTCCAGGAGCACCGCGAAACGACGGGGTCCCTCGTACAGCACCTGCTGCTTGTCCACACGGACCTGCACGGCCTGCTCCAGATCGTCCGGCAGTGCGCGGCGGTCGCGAATTGACCTGAGCAGCGCCTCGACGTACGCGCGGGTCTGGAGCGGGCCGGGAACGAGCCATGACGAGTAGGCACGAAAGTGCCGGGTGCGTTCCCACAGCGGTATCACCGACTCCTGCGCACGGCGCAGTCCGGAGCGCTCCATGCGCCGCCACTCGACGTACGCACCCTCTATGTTCCGGGCCGTGGCGATCAGGTCGGCCGTCTGACCGGTGGCGCCGCAGTGCAGCGTGTACGCACGCAGGTCGTCGTCCGCAGGAGTGGTACGGCCGTTCTCGATGCGGCTGCATTTGCTCTCGTGCCAGCCGGCCCGGGAGGCGAGCTCGCGCGCTGTCAGTCCCGAGTCCTTGCGGATCTCGCGCAGCCGCTTGCCCAAAGCCTCCCGAGCCCGCCGGATAGGGGACGGTGAGGTCACGTGGATCGTTCCGGATACGTACGTCAGGCGAGTCGGTACTCCTCGTGCGGGATCGCAATCTCCCACACGGAGTCGAACGCGGAGGAACACAGCGACACGATGGTCGGGTCGGTCACCAGTTCCTCACCGGTCATCGTCCCGTCGCCGGCGAAGTGGTTGAAGAGCACCGACTCGTCGTCGAACAACCAGAAGTCGTTGCCGGGCAGCGCCAGCCCGGAGGCCTGCCTGCGGGGGAGCCAGCGCACGGCCTCGCCGGCCTTGACGTTGTGCCCGCCCGTCAGCTCGTACTCGTACCGAACGTACGGGGAGACGGGTTCCGAGACGATGCGCGCCCGGTGCACCGCCACGCCGCGGTTCACCGCCGCGGAGACCAGCTCGATCCACCAGGGCCAGCGCTCCGCCGGGTCGAACCGGTTGCCCGAAGCCCACTCCCGGTAGTCGTCGTCGAGCCCGTACGCGTCCCGCATCTCCAGGTGGTAGGCGCTGCGTCGAGCGGAGCGGAACAGATCCTCAAACGTTGGCTCCTGCGCCACCGCTCACCTCCGGGAAGAACCGCATCATGCGCCGCGGGAACTCGATCACTGTTTCATGGTCGGGGACGTCCAGCTGTGCCAGACGCCCGGCGTCCGTCACCCGCCACCCTTGCAGGATGTAGTTGCCGGTCTCGTCGTCCAGGTAGACGGTCGGAGACCCGTTGTTGGGACTCTCCGGATCCTTGCCCAGCCGGTGCAACGCCACGTTGTCCTCCGATGCCCTCAGTGACGATCGATGTGACCAGGCTTGCGGCGGACCGTGCCGACGCGCCATGGACTTGCACGAACTTCTACGGGCCTGCCGCCCCGGCCCCTTCCGCGCGCTCCCGGCGGTAGCTCAGCCCTTCATCCGGCCGTCCAGCAGTGCCCGTGTGAACGCGTTCCAGGCCGGACCCCGAACGACGAGCACAGGGCCCTCGCCGCGCTTCGAGTCGCGCACGAGGACGTCGTCCTCCACACGTGCGCATTCGACGCACTCGGTCTCGTTCCCGCCGCTGTACGACGACTTGAACCATGCCGACTCCGGCAACCTGTCTGTACCGAGGCCAAGGGACATCTCACAACTCCTCACGAGCGCGCCTGATCACCAATGATGAGGCGTCGATGTCCAAGGCTTGTGCGCGCAAGTATTCGAACGCAAGCCGGTAACGTCGCAGTTCCTCTTCTTTCTCCATGAAGAGCGAGCCGACATGGAGGTCGACGTACACGACGTCGAGGGATGGCTCGACGCCCCCAAGGATCACGAAGCTGCCGAGCGCGGCGGCATGGGCGCCCTTGGCGAATGGCAGGACCTGCAGCGTGATATTCGAGGATTCGCTCGCGGTCGTCAGGTGGTCGAGCTGCTCGCGCATGACGGCGCGTGATCCGACCACGCGGCGGATCACCGACTCATCGAGGATGGCCCACAGGTGTGGCGCATCAGGACGGGCCAGAATCTCCTGTCGTTTCATGCGGATGTCGACCAGCCGCCCGATCTCCTCCGGTGACCGTCGCATCTCGTTGGCCTGCTGCAAAGCGGTGGTGTAACTCCGGGTCTGCAGAAGTCCCGGCACGTAGACGCAGGAGAAGTGGTCCTCGCGGGTGGCCTCGTCCTCAAGGGTGAGCAGCAGGTTCATGCTCTCTGGGATGAAGTCGGCGAAGGAGTTCCACCAGCCCTGCTGCTTGGTGTCCTTGGCGAGGGCGACGACTGCTTGCCGCTCGGCTTCACTCACCCCGTAAATGCGGCAGAGCGCATCGATGACCAGCCATTTCACCGGTCCGGCCTGGGTCTCGTACCGGCTGACAGTCGCCTTTGAGACCCCGACGAGACGGCCGGCCTCTTCCAGCGTCATGCCCTTTGCGGCTCGTAGCTTCCGCATGGTTGCGCCCAGCTGGCGGCGACGGGTCGTGGCTCTGACGGACATGTGGTCTTTCCTCCCCGGCGTGGCAGCGCACCACATACCTGGTGAGCACCCGTCAGGCTAGGTCGGGCGGAAGCTGGCGTACTACCAGATTCACTCGACCGAGTTTCGTGAGAAGTTACACAGCAATACTTCTCGCTGTCATACTCGGCATAGGTAGTCACAGAGTGCAGCCGTACGGATACGGCAGGCGCAGTGCTGTGTGATGCGGAGGGAGAGCGATCGTGCCGTACTACAGCGACGCCGAACCGCGCTTGCGAAGTGTGATGCCGTTCCGGGCGGTACCCGAGGAGATCGGATTGCTAAGAGGGTCCGGTTCACCCTCGGGCAGTGGGGGGTCTCGGCCGTCGCGGAGGAGACCGAGCTGGCAATGACCGAACTGGCGACGAACGTGATCAAACACGTGGGAGAGGGGGCTGCGGCCACCCTCGTCCTGGAGCCGGCCCATGACAGGCTCCGGGTGGAACTTCACGACAAGAGCCATGTCCTATTGACTCAGCGCTTGGCGGACTGTGAGGACGAGTGCGGCAGAGGGCTTCACCTGCTCGCCACCATGAGCCTCGCATGGGGCACGCTGCTCACTGCCACGGGCAAGGCGGTGTGGTGCGAGATCCCTCTGACCTCCGTGCGTCACTGCGCCCGGGTCCAGCGGGCCACGGCGCTGCTGGAGGAGTACCGGAGGACTACCGGCGCCGGCTCCGCGACGGTGCCGACGTGCGCGGTGCTGGAGGAGTCGGCCACCGGCGCCATCGCGGACCTGCTGCACTGGCTTGCTGCGCAGGGTGGCGACCCGGATGAGCTGCTGGACCGGGCTCAGGTGCGTTACGAGGCAGAGGTGGCGTGAAACGTACTCGGCCTGGACGTGTGCCTCAACGCCTATAGGCATAAGGCGTGCGTCAGAATCCTTAATCGGTCGGCCCGAGAGCTTCAGGAGCTTTCGAGCCGACCGATTGCTATGCGCGATAAGTCCCGAAGGGAACTGTAAAAAAGCTACGATTGCGCAGCCCAAAGCAGGCGGCTGGCCTGCTTAGTCATGTGGCGAGGGCGATGCTGTGCGTTCGGGCTGGTATCGTGCGAGTTCAGCTAATTCTGGCCCGGTGCTGGTTGAACAGATCGTGTCGCTGGTGGTCTTCCTGCCCGGTGAACGCCTTGAATTCGCCGAGGGTATAAGCGACAGCTCCGCTAGATCGGGTTGTCATCGTCACCGTGAAGTCATGGCCGAGATGGTTCAGATGCCGCTCTACTTCTGGCTGCTCAAGAGAAACGCCCTGCTTGGCGAGCTTGTCGATGATCTGGTCGAGCGTCAGCGGGCGGGCGTTGCTGCGGAGCAGCTTGTACACGGGGTCGAGAACGCGATTGGTGTTCTCTACGAGAGTCTTGCGTTCACCCTCCTGGCGAATGGCCTTCCTGATGGCCACACCCAGCGCCTTGGCCACCGGAGGAGGGAAAGCATTGCCGATCTGCCGGTACACAGATGTCTTACGTCCGTGAAACTTCCAGCGGAACTCACCCTCTGTGGCCGGGTCGCTGCCTTCAAGTGGCTCGATGTCGTCCCAGCCCTGAATCCGGGCCACCATGGCAGTGGTGAGCTTCGGCCCAGGTACACCGTCAGGAGCTCGCCACCCCTTCTCGGGAGCGCTGTTGGCCACGCCCATAGCGTCCACGCCGAGCTTCGCCCATGCGCGCTTTGCGCGTGTAGGACCCAGGTCGGCACCGCCGTGCTTCTTTGAGCCGCCTACAATCGTCGGCGCGATATCATTTGCCTTCTCAACCCACTCGGCGACTTGGTCTTCCTCCCAGCCTTCGCTCGCCATGAGGTCCTTAAGGAGTTCTCCCACCGTAGGTGGTTCTTCCTTGTTGGGTGTGGGCCACTCGAAGTACTCCGCGAACTCTTGCTTAAGGGCAACTAGTACAAAGCGCGGCCGGAGCTGGGAGACGCCGAATTCATTAGCGTGGAGCAGCTTCCAGTCGCCGATGTAGCCGTATTCATGGAGCAAGTCCAGAACATGCTGCCGGTAGGCGGTGAAGCGGTTAGCGCTGAGGCCTCGGACGTTCTCCAGCAGGAGCGCCTTGGGCTGGATTTCTCCGCAAAGCTTTACTGCCCAGGCGAAAAGGTCGCGTTCATCATTGGCGCCGAGCTGCTTACCCGCGATACTGAAAGGCGGGCATGGTACACCGCCAGCGAGCAGATCGATGTCCTTGTACTCAGAGGGCTCCCAGACACTGGAGTCAGCAACATCGCCGATTGCTACGGAGCTCTTTGCCTCTTTCTCGCTGTAGCCGAGGACGTCCCGCAGATTGAGGCGGAGGGTCCGTGCGGCATTCTCGTCGAGCTCCACGGCGAGACGATGGCGGAATCCCGCCCGCTCCAGCCCGAGGGTCTGGCCTCCCGCGCCCGCGCAGATCTCGACGACCTCGAGCTGTCTGTCGCGCTCCGACGCCGTCATTCGATCTCCTTCCAGACGCGCGGGCCAAGCCAGCGCGAGGCCGAGACTCTGCTCGGCTCACTATCACAGCGGGCACCCGCCTGAACACAGATCCCGCAGCGGCGCTCTGACTGTCGCTCTTCAGCGACATCACCTGGCGGGGATGACGAACCGGGCGGGTGGTGCAGTCTACGGCTGACCGCTGACGAGCATAAAACCCGCATGCCTTACGCGTTTCGCGACAGGGCGGGGAGCGATCAGTTCTTGAGTGCTGCGCGTACCTCGTCACGGGCATCGGCTGGCAGCCGTCGGTAGGCGTTCCAAGCCCGATCCAGAGGCACAGGGCTTCGTCTGCCCCGCTCTATCCACCGGAGAAGCCGGCGCTGGTCGGCGGGGTCGAGTGCCTCGATGTCGGCCAGCGTTTCATCGGCGCGAGCGGGCTGGCCGTCACCACCCGCACGGCACCGCTTGCATTCCGTGACGAGCAGCATGCGCTGCCGTCCATCCGGAAGTACCGTTTCGCGTCGGGTGACAGAGAGTACGGCGGTCTGGTTCGAGTCATCTACGTAGGCCTCGCCGCCAGAGATGCCGCAAATGCTGCACATGTAGTCGTCGCGGGCCATGACGGCCTGCTTCTCCTTGTTGGAGATGGCCTTCTGTGGCGCGGCTGCGCGGCGGGCCGCTGGGTCCCAGACAGGGACACCCGCTTTGACGAAGCGCTGGTCCTCGGCCGCCAGCGTCGCATCGTCAGAGTTAGTGAGGATGACCCAGTGGAAGTCCCGAAGGTCGCGAATGCGGCGGTCAGCTTGGGACACACCGGGAAAAGCTTCGCGAATCTGCTCTTTGGTGAAGGTGTTTCCCTCACCGACGACCTGCACCAGCCACAGGGCGCCGCGCACCATCGTTCCGGCGTCGACCTTGTTCCAGGCAGGTAGGGACACCGCTCACTCCGTTCTCCGGCAGCTCGAGATGCTGATTGTCCTTGATCACATGCCCTTTGTCAGCGGGTCCTGCCATCATGCACGGTGAGCGGGTTACGTGAGGTTGTGCGGTCTTTTTTGGAGGCTCTAGCTATGGCTGTGAAGTTCGGCGTCCCCCCGGAGGGCAAGGAGATACGTTCCCTCGTAGAGGAGCGCCTCAAGATCGCCATGAAGGAGCAGGGCGCCAAGGTCACCGTCGAGTTCCGTGGGGAGCAGAAGCATCTGCACGTGATCTCCATGCCGGTGGACATGCTCTACTTCAACCCCGCGACCCACCGCATCCGCGCGCAGCTGACTCTGGACCCGAGGCGGAAGAGGGTCCTGGAGGAGGAGCCCTGGGGCGAGGAAGCGCAGACCTACCTGCACGACCTTCTGCGGTGCAACCCCTCCAACCCGACCCAGACCGACCCCGATTACACAGCGCTGCAGGAAGAGCTGGAAGACTTCGGCCAGCGGCAGCCCGGGATCATCACGCCGGACGGCATCCTCGTCGACGGGAACACCCGGTGTGCCGCGCTCCGGGACCTCGGAGAATCGCACATCCGGGTAGGGGTCCTGCCCGAGGACACCTCGTACCTCGACATCAACAGCGTTGAGCTCGCTCTGCAGCTCCGCAGGGACAAGCGGCGTCCTTACACCTACATCAACCAGCTCATCGCCATCGAGGACGAACTCGGCAGCGGGCGTCGTGAGGAAGACGTAGCCCGTGACTTCAACATCAAGACCAGTACGCTCCACCAGGACCGATGGGTCTACCAGCTGATCCGTGACGCCATCGACCGGAGTAGGACCGCCGGCGACGCGGCACTGCGGCTCGTGGACTTCGAGGATCACCAGGAGAAGCTTCGCGAGCTGTACCGCGACTTCACCAAGCTGTCCAAGACCGACCCCGATGCGGCGGAACAGCTCAAGGAATCGCGCCTGGCGATGGTGGTGCTGAACTACCCGAAGACAACCGTGCGTCTGGCCGAGTCCGACTTCCACATGCGTTACCTCAACGAGCGGCTGCCGGAGGAACTGCGCCCGTCTGAGCAGCAGTCTGCCGCAGTCGCGATCCCGGGACTGCCTGGTGTTGAAGTGCAGGACGGGACGGCGGCCGTGAAGACGACGCGAGCGCTTACGGATGCCCTCCTCCAGGCCAAGGCCGCTTCCCAGGCGAACGGCAGGCTGGATGACGCGTCGATCGCCGCCGCGGACAAGATAGTCAAGACGGCGCGCAAGACCTTTGACGTGGCGGTGAAGCTCGCCGGGCAGAACGCTGAGCTCAAGAAGCGCCAGATCGCTGTCCCGGAACGGCTTACGGACGCCTCGGACCATGTGGACCAGTGCGCCAAGGAGTTCGCTGACGCCAAGGCGAAGCGTGCCCTTGATGAGGACGCTTTCGACGATGCGCTGATTACTCTGCGCGCGAGCCTTGCCCGGCTGGCCAAACTGGCTGGCCGTACGTTCAGCTCGCCTGGAGACGGGGTGGCCTGGCTGCTCGACGCGACGCGGGAGAAGTGATGACGCCGGCATCCTCGCCCAGCCTGGAGATCGGCTTCGGTGACGGCGTTACCAAGGCCCGGCTGCGCGCGGGGGCTGGGTATGAGGGAGATCTGCGCCGTCTCGCGTTGCGCTTCCGCAGCAGCGTGCAGCGTCTGACGGGAACGATGGAGGTCGAGATCGACGACCTCCTGACGAACCTGGCCGCTCTCGGAACCTGGCCGGCTCCCGCAAGTGTCGCCTGGGACCCGCAGCTCGCCAGGCTGGCCACTGATTCCGCTCACGATGCGCAGGCTGTGGCCAGGCAGCTGGATCCCGCCGATGACAGTACTTCGGCAGTGGGCCCTGAACAGATCGGAGAGCTACTGGGCCCCGCCTGGACGGCGGATCTCACGGCTTTCCAGCGCAGGGACATCGCGAAGCTGCTGTCCCTGCGCCATGGTGCCAACTTCTCCGTGCCCGGCGCGGGCAAGACCCGTGTCGGTCTCGCCGTCTTCCAGGCCCTGCGGCACCGGGGAAGCGTTGAACGGCTCCTGATCATCGGCCCGAAGTCCTGCTACGAGTCCTGGCTGTATGAGAACTCGGCCTGCCTGGATGAGCCCCTGCGCATGGAGGTGTTCTCCCGCAACGTGGACCCGTCGGCCGACTCGCTGGTTGTCAACTACGAGAGCCTCAAGACGGAGGCCACGGTGACGCAGCTTGGCCAGTGGCTGGCCGCGAGGCCCTCCATGCTGCTGCTCGACGAAGCGCACCGTATGAAGCTCGGCGCGGACGGAACGTACGGCTCGGCCTGCCTCGCTCTCGGCCCCCGGAGTCGGCACCGGCTGATCCTGACCGGCACGCCCGCCCCGAACGGGGTTAAGGACCTGGAGAATCTCTTCGGCTTCGTCTGGCCTGGTCACGGACGGCAGAAGGTCACTCAGGCCGTGGCGGGCGGAGACCTCGCCAAGGCCAGCCAGGTCCTGCGCCCGCTGTTCACCCGCACCACCAAAGACGAGCTCGGGCTGCCGCCCGTCGCCACCCGCCTGGTGCCTGTGGAAATGCCGCCCCTCCATCACGAGGTGTACGAGGCGCTCATCGGGCGGTTCTCCGCCCGGGCCGCGGGGTCTGAGAGTGACTTCCAGACGCTCGGAAAGATCATCGTCTACATGCTGATGGCGGCTACGAGTCCGGCGCTGCTCGCCGTCGGCACGACACGGCACGAGCCGCTGTCGTACCAGGTGCCCCCGCTGGCCATTCCCGACGGCACCCCCCTGTACGAGCTGATGCGTGATTTGCCCAGCTACGAGATGTCGCCGAAGTACCGCGAAGTCCTCGCGATCGTCAACGAGAACGCCAGACGAGGCCGGAAGACCCTTGTCTGGTCGACCTTCATCCGCAGCCTTAATACGCTTGACCGGATACTCCGCGAGTTCTCGCCCGCCATGGTCCACGGCGGCACACAGGACTCTGACCGCCAGGCCGAGATCGATCGGTTCAGGAATGACCCGGACTGCATGGTGCTGCTCTCGAACCCCGCGACTCTCGGGGAGGGCATCAGCCTGCACCATCACTGCCATGACGCGGTGTACGTCGACCGGGATTTCGCCGCAGGCCGCTTCCTTCAGAGTCTCGACCGGATCCACAGGCTCGGTCTCGCTCAGGAGACCGAGACCCGGATCACCGTGCTCGCCTCTGAGGGCACCATCGACGAGGTTGTCGCTCAGCGCCTGAATGACAAGCTCCAGTTCATGGGCCGGATCCTTGATGACCCCACGGTTCAGCAGCTCGCCGATCTCGACGAGGAACCTGCCGTCGGCGGCGGCCTGGACCAGCGGGACCTCCAAGCGCTGATGGGGCACCTCCGTGCCCGTTCCGCCTGACCCGGTGCTCCGTGCGGCCGTCCGCTGGCTGGAGCGACTGCCAGACAGCGGTGCCGCGCGGCTCAGGGCCCTGTTCGCTACGCACAGCAAGTTCAGCGACATCACACCCACCCAGTACGAGGCTGCTTATGCGTGGATACAGGACACGGGACTCACGGACGATCTGAGGAGCGGAATCGCAGCACACCGCCGGGTCTTCGGCGCTGCGATGGCGCACAGCCACGCGCCCTGGCTACCGGACGCGGATCTGCTCATCCGTACCCCGGACGAGCTGCCCGAAGACGCTCTTCGCGCGGCCGCGTCCCTCGGTCTGAGTGAGGAGGAGGCGTTCGGTCAGCTCGGCGCGGTCTGGGGCAAGGTCGACGCACAGAAGCGCTCAAGGATCGGAGCGGCAGGCGAACTGGCTCTCGTCGAGCTTCTGAGGGCATCAACGAAGGCGCGAATCGAGCACGTCGCTATGTGGTCCGACGGCTTCGGCTACGACATCGCCGTTCACACGGTCGGCCACTCCGCGCACCTAGAGGTCAAGTCGACCACCCGTCGCAGCCGTCTCACGGTGTATATCTCGCGCAATGAGTATGAGACCGCGTGCCGCGACCCGCAGTGGGAACTCATCGCGATCCGTCTGACCCCAGAACTGGAGCTAGAGGCGGTCGCGACCATTCCCAAGGAATGGATCGCAGCTCAGGTCCCAGCCGACAGCGGTACGTACGGGCACTGGGAATCCTGTCGGCTGGAGGTACCCCCGGACGTACCCGTACCGGGCATCCCCCGTATCGCAGGGGCGCTGACCGACGAGGCTTCGGTGCTCCTCCGCGGTGACACACGGGGGCACGGCTAACGTGCTGAGTTTCTGACTCTGACGGCTGTGCTCAGACCCGTGCTCCGATTCCGGAGAGCGGGAACTCCTCGACGTCCGCCGGCCACTGCTCGTCCGTCGGCTCCGGGCACTCCTCAAGCGGCTGCACGTCGTCAAGCGCGTCTTTCACGACCGAACGCCACTGATCAAGCGAACCGCGAATCAAGAACGGCCCGACAGCGAAGGTGACACTGCCTTCGTCATCAACTCGCATGGAAGCCGACTCGTCTCCGACGGGGACGTCGCTTGCGAGACCAGCAGACGCCGCGTCCAGCGCCGTCTCAAGCTCAGTACGGCAGATCCAACCGACCCACTTGCTGTTCCTGACCTCGGCTTCGGCTACGAGCACTGTCCGGCCAGCGCTCGCGTACGCGGTAAGCACAAGGGAACGGTCTGCCTGGGTACGGACTGGCTCACTGCCCCCTGTGAGGAAGGCTGGTTTGAACTTGTCGAGGATCGCTGTGATCCGGTCGGCAAGCATCTCCCGACGGGCGGTCAGGAAACTGCGGTAGTTGTCGGCTTCCAGCAGGTCGGGGTCATCCGGAATCGCGTGTGCCGTGAGGTCGCTGGCTGAGACGGCCGATACGTAGGCGGCCGGCGAGCGGGTGCCGATCATGTTTTTCGCCGTGTCCTGCGAGACGAAGACGATGTTTGCGAGCTCGTTGATCTCAGCCGACGTGTACTTGCCCCGGTGACCTCGTAGCTTTGGCGCGGGGTGTACAAGGCTGTATTGCGGTTTGCCGGCTTCGTCGACCAGCTTTGAAACGGGCTCACCATCCCACCAGTCCGAAGCTCCCGCATGAGCAGCGGCCAGGAAGGAGAACATGAGGAACGGGCTCTGGTGACTCCGTCCGGCAAGATCCTGGGCCTTCACCGACAGCCCGCTCTCCGCGATACCCAGGTTCGAGATCAGGTCCTTCACCGGATCGTCGGAGTCCAGGGCCTTGATGTCCTGGGTCAGCGTGCTATCCGCGGCGCCGCCGTACCGGTTGCGGGCCGTGGCTGCCATGAACCAGTACAGGAGCCCCCTGTCGGTCCGGCTGTCGGCCGACGCGCTGTCTGGCTGACGGCCGTAGTAAACGATGAGCGGATGAAGGGCGGCGAGAGACGGGATCAGCGCCGCCGTGGCGACCAGTAGCTCCCCCTGGAGCAGAGGTACGACGCGCGACAAGCCACGGCGTACCTTCGCCCACGCAGCCTCGACCGATTCAGCGCTCGCGGCTGTCAGCTTCGCTACAGACGCGATGCGCTTGCTTGAGGTGGAGATATTCAGGGTCAGTGCTTTGACGAGGAAGTTGACGTCGAGTGCGCCGTAACCGCGTTCAGCCCAGAACGCCGACTCGGCTTCCAGCTGCCCCAGGAATCCCGGCACCCGGGCGGACAGCGTCGCGAGGGCAAGGTCTGTCGTCTTGAGCGCACGACCACCACTGTTGACGCGGACGAAGATCTGGGCGACCTCTTCGTAGTCGAAGTCTTGCAGGACTTCCATGTGGAAGTCCCGGTGGGTGATCTTCTGGAGTGCGCTGAGGCGCGGACCGATCTCGGCCTCGGGAATGCTGAGTCCGGCACTCTTGAGCTCGGCATGGATCGCGAAGACGTCCGCATTCGGGCCCGCGACATCGTAGACCTTGATCCATTTCTTGTTCCGCCGGGTGGCCGCACTCTGATTCTGAAAGACCTCTGTCTCGATGTTGAAGACGACTTGCGCCTCCGGGTGATCGGTGAGCACCCGGAAGAGCGAGGTGAGCCGCTGCTGGCCATCGAGGAGGTAGAGGGGCATGACGCTCGGCGGGGCCTGGGCCACGCCGATCGCGGCCTCACGGGTCTCAGCCAGCTGCCCTGTCTTCCAGAAGAGCAGCGAGCCTGCCGGATAACCTCGGTATAGCGACTCGATGAGCCGCGCTACCTGCGATGCCTTCCATACGTAGCCACGCTGGATCTCCGGCAGCCGGATCTCGCCAGACGCGATCTGGGTGATGAGAGTCCGTACGTCCCGGTTCGTGCGTTCAACTGCCATGTCCAGGTGCCCCCCACCTTCTTGCTTGAACGGGAAGCTGGCAGGGCCTCTCGCGTTCATCGTGCTGGCTTCGACCACGGCCGTGCTCTTTTGCCCCTGAGGGGCTGTTCGGCCGCAGTATCCGCAGGAGACATGGTATGTGAGGGTGCCGGGCTCCGGGTATGGGCCCTCAGCGCCTGTTCAGGCCGCGGGGCGGGCGCCTGCCGGGTGCCCTTCAGTGAAGGGGACGCCTCCGGTCAGGAGTCACGCGGACTCGTACGCCGTGCGAGCACCGTGGAGGCGATCTTCTGGGCGCACGTCCCGGATGGCTCGTGCTCCCAAAAGCGGAGCACGAGCCATCCAGCTTCTGTAAGGCGTTGATCGGTGTCGCGGTCCCGTTGGACATTGCGCACGATCTTTTGTGACCAGTATCCAGAATTAACCTTCGGCGCCACATAATGCTCAGGGCAGCCGTGCCAGTAGCAGCCATCGATGAAAACGGCGACCTTCACTGGCCGGAAGACCATGTCGGCCGTCCGGCGGAGGTCTGGAAGCGGGCGGGCGCAGACGCGGTAGCGCAACCCCTGCGCGTGAACGAGCCGACGGATCAGCTGCTCTGGCTTCGTGTCGCGACTGCGGATCGCCTGCATATTGCGTCGCCGTCCCGCAGACGACGCCCAGGAGCCTTCTGGTGCTTTCCACTGCGGATCATCGGGCACGATGTAGACCTAAACCTGCGCCTGCTTTGTCGGTAATCGGTTTTCGGGTTCGGGTTTTTATTCTGCTCGATCGTTAGTCGGCCCCATGGCATTCCCCATAAACCCGCCCCGACCCGCACCAGCAAGCGGCCCCTCGCTCCGGGGGCCACGCCACAGCCCGGCCCCGCGACGCCAGCGTCGTCGCGTACTGGGGCAGGAGCGTGGTGTCCGTCGGGGACGACGCCTCCGAGGCGGCGAAGGCCTCGTAGGAGGGGACCGTGCCCGTGACGATGCCCAGGTTCGGGGTGCCGGAGGCGGCCAGCTCGCGCAGGGCCTCCTCTATCGTCGCGAGGTGCCGCTCGTGGGACGGGTACTCCTCCGCCAGGGACGGATACGCCGCCAGCAGCTCCGCGAACTCGTCCGCGGGCCAGTGCAGGACCGCCACCGGGAACGGGCGCGACAGGGCCTGCCGGTAGGAGCCGAGCTCCGCCTGGAGGCGGGAGATCTCGGCGCGCAGCTCGGCCGGGTCGTCCGAGCCGAGGGACCACACGCGGGTGGGGTCGTGGAGCTCGTCGAGGGGGACCGACGCCGTGTGCAGGGCGTCGGCCTGCTCGTCCCGGGCGTCGTGCGCGACGCCGAGCATGCGGCGGACGCGGTGGCGGCCGAAGAGGACCGGACGCACCGCGTACGGAGGCTCCTCGCCGTCCGCCAGCAGCAGCTCCGCCGCCTCGGTGAACGTCTCGTGCGCGGCCTCCAGCTCGTCGTGCGCCTCCAGGGCCTCCGCGACGATCACCCAGGGCGCGGGGTCCCGGGGCGCCGCGGCCCGGACGCCGTCGATGATCGCGCGGGCCTCCGCCTCGTGGCCGTACTCCCACAGGTTGGCCGCCTTCAGCGCGCGGACCAGGTGCGGGTGGTCCAGGGGCTCGGCGGACGCCAGCAGGCGGTCGTAGAGCGTGCTGGCCCGCGGGCGGTCGCCGGCCAGTTCGAGATGGGCCGCGGCCTGCACGAGCAGCTGCTCGGCGTCCTCGGGGTAGAGGCCGGCGGTCCGTTCGAGGCGTGCCGCCTCGGCGTTGTGGTCGACGTACTCGGCAGACGTGTCGGGGCGCATGGATCACACCGTACTGCCGTCCGCCGACAAGAGAGGGGCCGCGGCAGGCCGGGAAATGAGAGGGGAGGGGAGAGGGCGGGGACAGGAGGAGAACTGCGGGGGGCCCGTGGCGGAACAGCAGCGGGACGGAAGCGGAACCGGGCGGGACGGCCGGCCCGGGAGGGAAGCGGAACCAGGCCGGGCGAGGCGAGGGGAGGCCGGGAAGGGGAGAGGGGAGCGGGGCGCGGCTCCGGGCGCTGGGTGGTGCGGGCCCCGGCCGCGGGGGACGGCCGGGCTCCGGGCAGCGGTGGCGGGGGCGGCGTGCGGGGCCGTGCGGGGTGCGCGGTCGCCGCGGGGGCAGGGCCTAGGGTCGGATCCCGTGAACGTACGCCGCCATCATCTCTGGCTCCTGGCCCCCTTCCTCCTCCAGCTCGCCGCGCTGCCCCTCGTGAACCGGGTGGAGCCGGTGCTGCTCGGACTGCCGTTCCTGTTCTTCTGGCTGCTGGTCTCGACCGTGCTCACGCCGTTCGCGGTGTGGCTGGCCCGGCGCGGGGACCGGCGCCGGACGGACCGGGCGAAGGGACGGGCGGGCGCGTGAACTCCACCGTCTCCACCACAGTCTTCGGTGTCTTCATGGTGGCCACCGTCGCCCTCGGGCTGCTCGCCGTGCGCCACCGCGGGAAGGGGGCCTCCGGCCCCTCCCGGCAGGGCGGCGGCGGGCTCGCCGAGTGGTCCGTGGGCGGGCGCAGCCTCGGCACCGTCTTCATCTGGGTGCTCATGGCGGGGGAGTCGTACACGAGCTTCAGCTACCTGGGAGCCGCCGGGTGGGGGTACAACTACGGCGCCCCCGTTCTCTACGTCGTCGCGTACATGTCCTGCGGTTACGCCGTCGGCTACCTCGTCGGCCCGATGCTGTGGGGGTACGCGCGGCGGCACGGCCTGGTCGGGATCACCGACATGGTGGCGCACCGCTACGGGCGGCCGTGGGCGGGCGCGCTGATCGCGGTCCTCGCCACCGTCTGCCTGCTGCCGTACATCCAGCTCCAGATCACCGGCATGGGCGTCGTCGTGTCGACGATCTCGTACGGCGCGATCAGCCTGAACTGGGCCTACTTCGTGGCCTTCGCCGTCACCACCGCCTTCGTGGTGGTCAGCGGGCTGCGCGGCAGCGCGTGGGTGTCCGTCCTGAAGGACGTGCTGGTCATCGGCACGCTCGCCTTCCTGGCGGTGTACGTGCCGCTGCACTACTTCGACGGGTACGGGGGCCTCCTCGACCGGCTCGTGGCGGAGAAGGGCGAATGGCTGACGCTGCCGGGGCACGGCGGGGAGGCGAGCGGGCTCGGCACCGGGTGGTTCGTGTCGACCTCGCTGCTCAACGCCCTCACCGTGGTGATCTTCCCGACCACCGTGGCGGGGTACCTGGGCGCGCGCAGCGGCGACGCCCTGCGGCGCAACGCGATCCTGCTGCCCGCCTACAACGTCCTGCTCTTCGTGCCGATGCTGCTCGGCATGGCGGCCCTCTTCGTCGTGCCGGGGCTGACCGGGGCGGACTCCAACCTGGCGCTGTTCCGGCTGGTCGTCGACTCGCTGCCGGCGTGGGCCGTCGGTGTGGTCGGGGTCGCCGCCGCGCTGTCGTCCATCGTGCCGATGGCCGTGTTCATGCTGGTCATCGGCACGATGTGGGGACGCAGCGTGCTGTCGCTCGTACCGGCCCTGCGAGCGCGGCAGAAGGGCGCCGCGCAGATCGTCGTGATCGTCGCGGGCACCCTCGCGCTGATCCTCACCTACGCGGCGCCCAACACCCTCGTACGGCTGTCGCTGATCTCCTACGAGGGGATGGCGCAGCTCGTGCCGATGCTGCTGCTCGGACTGGTGTGGCGCCGGCTGACCTGGGCGGGCGCGCTGAGCGGGCTCGCCGTCGGCGGGGTGCTGGTGTGCGTGCTCGTGTTCACCGGGCGCGACCCGGTGTTCGGCGTGAACGCCGGGATCGTCGCCCTCGCCGCCAACCTCGCCGTGGCGCTCGCCGTGACGTACGCGGGGCCGGCCGAGCGGGGCGACCGGCGGCCGGACGCGGACGTGCTGGCGGACCCCTTCGCGGACCTGGGAGAGGGGGTGGGAGAGGGATGGGCCGACGAGGAGGGCGCCGAGGGGGACGGTGCCGCGTCCGCCCGCGGCACGTCCGCGCGCTGAGGGCGTCCGTCCGCTGAGGGCTGAGGGCGTCCGTCCTGTATGCCGGGGGTGTCCGCTCGTCCGCATGCCGGGTGTCCGTCCGGCCGTGTCCTGAGGGCGTCCGCCCAGCCGCGCCCTGGGGACGTCCGCGTGTGCGCCGGGGCGTCCGCCCCTGCGCTGAGGGCGCCCCGCGGCGCCCTCCCGGCCGACGGTGTGTTCGATACCGGTCCGCGGACGGAGGCGCCGCGGGCGGCCCGTCCTGTATAACGGCAGGACGGGTCGTCTCCCCGCCGGACGCGGGAGCGGACGACGGACGACGGGCCACGGGCGAGAGACCGGCGGCCGTCGGGCCGGGACCCGGTGAGGACCAGGGAGAGGGGGCAGCCGGTGAAGCGGACGACTCCGCCGCCGTCGCGGCGGCCGCGCCTGCGGCTTCCCGTTCCCCCCGCCGTCCTGCTGCTCTTCCTCCTCGCCGACGTGGCCCTCGCCGACGCGGGCGGCCTGTCCGCCGTCGTGGCCCTCGCGGCGACCGCCGCGGCCGGGTCCGCGCTCGTCGCCTGCTCCGTCATCGCCGCGCGCCTGGCGCCCGCCGTGCCGCCCGACCGGGTCCGCACGGCCATCCGCGACCGCGAGCAGCGCACCGCGTTCCTGCCGCAGCGCGACCCCGACGCCTCCGGGCGCACCCGGCCCCGCGCACCCGGCCGTCCCCTCCCGACGGCCGCGTAGGGACGCGGGTCCACCACGGCGCCTCCGGCGGAACGAACCGTTCCCGGAGCAGCTCTTCCCAGCCGTCCCCTCGCGGGTCGTCATGCCGACGCACAGCACACCTCTTCCGGCGCGTCCGGGCCCCGGCACGTCCGGGCTACCCGGCCTGTCCGGGCCCCGGCACGACGAGACCCACGGAGGGCTCACCCATGTCCGTCTTCGCCACGCTGGTCGAGCGCCTGGCCGACCTGCTCCAGCCGCTCTTCCACGCCTCCGCGGCGGCCGCCGCGATCGTCCTGTTCACCGCCCTCGTACGGCTGCTCGTCCACCCCCTGTCGCGGGCCGCGGCGCGCGGGCAGCGGGCGCGCGTCCGGCTCCAGCCGCACCTGGCCGAGCTGCGGAGGAAGCACGCCAAGAACCCCGAGAAGCTCCAGCAGGCGATCATGGAGCTGCACGCCAAGGAGCAGGTCTCGCCGCTGTCCGGCTGCCTGCCGAGCCTGCTGCAGCTGCCCGCGTTCTTCCTGCTCTACCACCTGTTCTCCAGCTCCCGGATCGGCGGCGAGGCCAACGCGCTGCTGGAGCACCAGCTGTTCGCCGCGCCCCTCGGCGGCCGGTGGACCGACGCGCTGGGCGACGGCGGGGTGTTCGGGGCGGCGGGCCTGGTCTACCTCGGGCTCTTCGCGGTCGTGGCCACCGTCGCCACCTTCACCTACCGGCGGACCAAGCGGCAGCTGGCGGCCTCGCCGGTGCTGCCCGCGGCGGGCGGGGACCAGCAGGTGCCCGGGCTCGGCGCCGTCACCCGGTTCATGCCGCTGATGTCGTTCATGACCCTGTTCACCGTCGCCGTGGTGCCGCTGGCCGCCGCGCTGTACGTGGTGACCAGCACGGCGTGGAGCGCGGTCGAGCGTGCCGTGCTGTACCGGGACGTGCCGGGCGCGGCGGCCGCCGTTCCCGCCGCCTGAGGCGGGGAACCCGCCCGGTCCGGTCCGTGAACGCGGCCTTGCGGACCGGACGGGCGCCCTGGAGGATCGACCGGTCCTCCCGGCGGCCGCACCCGCCGGCGGGGCCGCCCCGTGAGCGAGGGAGAGGGACCATGAAGCTGCTGCGAGCCGGTACGGCGGGAGCGGAGCGGCCGGCGCTGCTGGACGCGGACGGGACCCTGCGGGACCTGTCGGGGCTGGTGCCGGACATCGACGGGCCGCTCCTCGCCGACGACGCGGCGCTCGACCGGATCCGCGTGGCCGCCGCGGCGGGCGGACTGCCGGTCCTGGACGCGGACGGGCTGCGCGTCGGCCCGCCCGTCGCCCGCGTCGGCAAGGTCGTCTGCATCGGCCTCAACTACCACGACCACGCCGCCGAGACGGGTGCCGAGCCGCCCGCCGAGCCCGTCGTCTTCCTCAAGGCGGCGGACACCGTGGTCGGGCCGGACGACACGGTGCTCGTGCCGAGGGGCTCGCGGAAGACCGACTGGGAGGTCGAGCTCGCGGTCGTCATCGGGCGTACGGCGCGCCGCGTGGAGACGGACGAGGAGGCGCTCGCGCACGTCGCCGGGTACGCGGTGGCGAACGACGTCTCGGAGCGCGCGTTCCAGACCGAGCACGGCGGTACCTGGGACAAGGGCAAGAACTGCGAGACGTTCTGCCCGCTGGGCCCGTGGCTGGTGACCGCCGACGAGGTCCCGGACCCGCAGGCGCTCGCACTGCGGCTGTGGGTGAACGGCGAGCTGATGCAGGACGGCAGCACCGCCGACCAGATCTTCCCGGTCGCCGAGGTCGTCCGGTACGTCAGCCGGTTCATGACCCTCTACCCGGGCGACGTCATCAGCACGGGGACGCCGGCCGGGGTCGCCCTGGGCCGGCCCGAGCCGAAGCCGTACCTGCGGGCCGGCGACGTGGTGGAGCTGGAGATCGAGGGGCTGGGGCGGCAGCGGCAGGTGCTGAAGGACGCGTAGGGCCCGCCCGGCGAACCGGGCGGGCCCGAGCGGCCGCCCGGACGACAGCCGGCCGTTGGTCAGCGGCCACCGGCCGCCTGCCGCCTGCCGTCGGCCGCCTGCCGCCTGCCGCCTGCCGCCGGCCGCCCGCCGCCGGCCACCGGTCGCCGGCCCGCCCGTCGTCCGGCTGTCGGCCGGGCGTCGGCCGGGCGTCGGCCGGACGACAGCCGGGCGTCGGCCGGACGACAGCCGGACGACAGCCGGACGGGAGCCGGACGGGAGGCGGAGGGGGCAGCCCGTTCCGTTGCCCCGGACGGGCCCGGCCCCCCGGCTCCGGGGCGGGCTCAGCCCTTGAAGCGCTCCAGGGCCTCCACCACCAGCGCGTGGTCCTCGATCTGCGGCAGGCCGGAGACGACGACCGTGCCGATCACCCCGGCGCCCTCGACCGCGATCGGGAAGGCGCCGCCGTGGGCCGCGTACACGTCCGGGTCCAGGCGCGAGCCCTCCTCGAACGTCGTGCCCTTGGCCCGGAACCGCGAGCCGACCAGGTACGACGAGCATCCGTAGCGCTCGACGACCCGGCGCTTGCGGTCGATCCAGGCGTCGTTGTCCGGGGCCGAGCCGGGCAGCGCCGCGTGGAAGAGCTGCTGGCCGCCGCGGCGGATGTCGATCGCGACGGGGGCCCCGCGCTCGCGGGCCAGTTCGACGAGCAGGGTGCCGAGCGCCCACGCGTCGTCGTACGTGAAGTGCGGCAGGACCAGCCGGCGCTCCTGCTCCTCCAGCTCGGGGATGCCGGGCGCGCCGGCGGGGTTCGGGTTCACGGCCTTCGACGTCTCCGGGGTGTTGTCCGGAGAGTCCGGGGAGTCCGGGGTGCTCACAGGGACACCGCCACGCCGTCGCGGGCCGAGCGGCGCGCGGCCTCCAGGACGTCGAGCGCGGCGGCCGCCTCCAGGGCGGTGACCGGGTTGCCGCCGGTGCCGCGCAGGGCGGCGGCCACGGCCGCGTAGTAGGCGGGGTAGTCGCCGGGCTCGCTCGGGACGGGGCGGCCGCCGCCGGTCACCGGGGACTCGCCGGAGCCGAGGCGGCCCCACAGCTCCTCGGGCTCACGGCCCCAGCCGTCGCCCCCGGCGCCCGGGCGCCTGCCCTCGCGCAGCGCCGCCTCCTGCGGGTCGAGGCCGTACTTCACGTACCCGGCCCGCGAGCCCAGGGCGCGGAAGCGGGGGCCGAGCTGGGCGGTGGTCGCGGAGACGTACAGGTGGGAGCGGACACCGCCGGCGTGCGTGATCGCGACGAAGGTGTCGTCGTCGGCCTCGGCGCCGGGGCGGCGCACGTCCGACTCGGCGTAGACGGAGACGGCCGGGCCGAAGAGGACGAGCGCCTGGTCGACGACATGGCTGCCGAGGTCGTACAGCAGGCCGCCGATCTCGGCCGGGTCGCCGGACTCGCGCCAGCCGCCCTTGGGCTTCGGGCGCCAGCGCTCGAAGCGGGACTCGAAGCGCCACACGTCGCCCAGCTCGCCCGCGTCCAGCAGCGCGCGCAGGGTCAGGAAGTCGTTGTCCCAGCGGCGGTTCTGGAAGACGGAGAGCAGCAGGCCGCGCTCGTCGGCCAGGGCGGCCAGCTCGCGCGCCTCGGCGGCCGTGCCCGCGACCGGCTTGTCGACCACGACCGGCAGGCCCGCCTTGAGGGCGGCCGTCGCGAGCGGTACGTGGGTCCTGTTCGGGGAGGCGATGACGATCAGGTCCAGCTCGTCCGCGCGCGGCCACAGCTCGTCGGCCGAGGCGGCGACGCGCACGCCCGGGAACTCGGCGCGGGCCTGCTCCTGCCGCTCGGGGCGGGACGTGACGACCGTGTCGAGGACGAGGCCCTCGGTCGCGGCGATCAGCGGGGCGTGGAAGACGGAGCCCGCCAGACCGTAGCCGACGAGGCCCACGCGGAGGGGGGAGTCAGTGCCTGTACCAGTCATACGCCCACTTAAGCAACGCTGTTGCCAAAGTGCAAGCGCAGTGGACAATGCCTCTGTGAACAGGACCAACGCGGGCGCCGGGGTGAATCTGCTCGCCCTGCGCAGCCACAACGCCGCCCTCGTGCTCGAACTGCTCCGCCTCGCCGGGCCGCCCGGCATCACGCGGCTCGAACTGGCCGAGCGCACCGGGCTGACCCCGCAGGCCGTCAGCAAGATCACGGCCCGGCTGCGCTCCGACGGGCTGGTGACGGAGGCGGGCCGGCAGGCGTCCACGGGAGGCAAGCCGCGGACGGCGCTGCGGCTGGTGCCGGGGGCCGGGCACGCGGTCGGCGTCCACCTGGACCGCGACGAGATGCGCCTCGTCCTGCTCGACCTCACCGGCGCGGCGGTGGCGGAGCGGCGGGCGGCGCTGGACCTGGGCGCGGGCGCGGCGGCGGTGGTCGGGACGGCGGCGCGGGAGGTCGGGGCGCTGGCCGGTGTGCTGGGGGAGGGGGCCGCCCGGTCCTCCGTCCTGGGCGTCGGGGTGGCCATGCCCGGCCCCCTCGACCACGTGCACGGCGTCCTGCAGCGGGTGACCGGGTTCCCGGAGTGGGACGGCTTCCCGCTGCGCGACGCGCTGGCCCGGCGCCTCGACCTGCCGGTGGTGCTGGACAAGGACACCAACGCGGCCGCCCTCGGACTGGCCGTCGGCAGCGAGGGCGGCTCCTTCGCCTACCTCCACCTCGGTACGGGGCTGGGGGCCGGGCTCGTCCTGAACGGGGCCGTGCACCGGGGCGCCCGCACCGGCGCGGGCGAGTTCGGGCACCAGGTGGTCCAGCTCGACGGGCCGCCGTGCGGCTGCGGCGGCAGGGGCTGCGTCGAGGCGCTGTGCCTGGGCGCCGTCGCCCGGGGCGCCGTCGACGAGGCGGCCCGGGTGCTGGGCACGGGCGCCGCGAACCTCGTGGCGCTCCTCGACATCGACCTCGTCCTGCTGGGCGGGCGCACCGTCGCCTCGGACCCGGACCGCTTCGTCCGCGGCGTCGGCACCGTGCTCGACGCCCGGGCCCGCCGCGAGGGCGTATGCAGCCCGGTGCCGGTCCGGCTCGCCCCGGGCGGGCCCCACCTGGTCGCGGAGGGTGCGGCCCAACTGCTGCTCGCGCCGCTCTTCGGACGCGCGGAGGGCTGACGGAGGCGGGCCGGGAGCGGGCGGCCCGCCCGTCCGGGCCCGAGCCGTCCCCTAGGTCCGGCGCCGTCGTCCCCTGAGGTCCGGCGCCGTCGTCTTTCCCGAGACCCCGGACACGGCCCGCACTGCGCCGAACGAGGGCTGCTGCGCCGCCGATCGAGTCGCACGGCGGCGGGACCGGGGTGTCGGCGGGCGGAACGGTCAAGGTCTCTGCTCCATGCGACTGCCCAAGCCGGGGAACCCCGCCGCCGCGGCCGTGACCCTGGCCGCGACCGCCCTCGTCCTCGCGCCCGTGCCGGCCCCGGCCGCCGCGCCCGGGACCGCCCGGACGACAGCCGCACCGACGCGACCGGCGGCCCGGACGCAACCGGCCGCCCCGGCGAAGCCGATCCCCCTGGCGACCGCCGTACGAGCCGCGCCCGCGGCCCCCGGCCGGGCGACCGCCGCACGAGCCGCGCCCACAGCACCCGTCCCGCCGGCCGCCGACCCCCCGGCCCCCACTGCGCGAACCGCGCAAGCGTCTCCCCTCCTCGCCGCCGAATACGTCCCCACCTGCGGCGACGTCGGTGATGCCGTCGATCCGGGCAGCCGCGACTTCCCCCTCCGCGCGCGTCTGCGCGGCGGGCCGGACGCGTACGAGGCGGGCGGCGAGCCCGTCGCCTGGTCGCTCGACCTCACCAACACCACCCGTACCGCCTGCGGGAACATCCACCCCGTCCTCGTCCTCGTGGACGAGGCGCGCACGCTGCGCCCGGAGCAGCTCCGGGTGGAGTTCACCGCGGACGGCCGCACGCACCCCGTGTTCTTCGAGCGGACCGACCGGGACGAGAACGTCGGCGTCTTCGACGACGGCTTCCCCGGCTTCACCGTGGCGCCCGGCGAGACCGTCACCGTGCCCGTGCGCATGGCCGTGGCCTCCGGCACCGTGCCCGGCGAGGTCGTGGCGAGCGCCGCCGTCGTGCAGCGCCGCGAGGACGACGGCGACTGGGTCGGCGAGTCCGGCGACCACCGCTTCCGCGTCGTCGACGAGGTGCCCGACCGGGAGCCGGGCGACGCCCCCGGCCGCCCCGGCGACGTCCCGCCGTCCGCGGACGGCCTGGCGCGGACGGGCGGCCCCGCCCCGCGCGCACTGCTCGGCACCGCGACGGCCGCGCTCGCCCTCCTCGCCGCCGGCACCCTCCTGGTGCGGCGCGCCCGGCGCTGACCACCCGCCGCCGCGGCGGGCCACCGGCACGTCCGCCGCGTACACCCACGGGCCGCACACGGTTCCCGGCCAGGCATTCTCCAAGATCGGACGGGTGGTTAGGCTGAGTGCGCCGGCACACCGCACGGCACAGGCGGCACCGCGTACGGCAGGAGACGGCACACATGGCAGAGCGCAAGCCCATCGAATCGTGGCTCACCGACATGGACGGCGTGCTGATCCACGAGGGGGTGCCGATCCCCGGCGCCGACGCGTTCGTCAGGAAGCTCAGGGACTCCGGCAAGCCCTTCCTGGTCCTCACCAACAACTCCATCTACACCGCCCGCGACCTGCACGCCCGGCTGAAGCGCATGGGCCTGGACGTGCCCGTCGAGAACATCTGGACCTCCGCCCTGGCCACCGCGGAGTTCCTCGACGACCAGCGGCCCGGCGGCACGGCGTACGTCATCGGCGAGGCGGGCCTGACCACCGCGCTGCACGACATCGGGTACGTGCTCACCGACCACGACCCCGACTACGTGGTGCTGGGCGAGACCCGTACGTACTCCTTCGAGGCGATGACCAAGGCGGTCCGGCTGATCAACGGCGGGGCCCGCTTCATCTGCACCAACCCCGACGAGACCGGCCCGTCCACCGAGGGCCCGCTGCCCGCCACCGGCGCCGTCGCCGCGCTGATCACCAAGGCGACCGGCAAGAACCCGTACTTCGCGGGCAAGCCCAACCCGCTGATGATGCGCACCGGCCTGAACGCCATCGGGGCGCACTCCGAGACCAGCGCCATGATCGGCGACCGCATGGACACCGACGTGCTGGCCGGCCTGGAGGCCGGGATGCAGACCTTCCTGGTGCTGACCGGGCTGACCACGCCCGCGGAGATCGAGCGGCACCCGTTCCGGCCCTCGGAGGTCGTGGACTCCATCGCGGACCTCGTCGACCGGATCTGAACCCGGCGCGGACCTCGTCGGCCGGATCCGGCCCCCGGCCGGGTCCGGTCCGCCGATGAGAACCCGTTCGGCGCAGCCGCGCCCCTCAGCGGGTGCGGCGCCGGGGCCGCGGGAGGAGCCTCCGAAAGGTCTGGAGGTTTTTCACGATGGGTTCTCTGCGACTCACTCTCTGCGCCGGGGCGGTGTGCGCCACCGCGCTGACGCCCGTGGCCGCGGCGCACGCGGACGAGGCGGACGTCCAGGTGTCCTCGTCGTCCCCGGCGCCCGGCGACGAACTGGGCCTGCGGGTGCGCGGCTGCGCCGCGCGCGCGGCCACCGCCGAGTCGGCGGCGTTCGTCGCGGACACCCGGCTGACCGGCGAGGACGGCGTCCTCGCCGGTGCGGCCCGGGTCCGTTCCCCGCTCCGGCCCGGCACCTATCCCGTACGGGTCCACTGCGGCGGCGCCGTCACCGACAGCCGCTTCGACGTCGTGCGGGAGGAGCGGCCGGCGGACCGTTCGCAGGACCGCCGGGGGCCGGAGCGGGAGCCGGCCGCGCCCGCCTCGCCCGTGGCCCCCGTGCGGGCCGGCGGCGGCGGGACCGCGCGGCTGTCGGTCTCCGAGGCGCGTGCCACCGGGCCCGGAACCCCGCATGCGGTGGTCGGTCTCGTCCTCGCGGGCGTCGCGGCGGTCGCCGTGGCGGTGCGCAGCGCCCGCCGGGGGCGCGGCGGCGTCGACTGACGTGTCCGGCCGGAGGTTCTCCGTCGGCGCGGGACGGCTGCTCGCCGGGGTCGCCTGGGTGGTGCTGCTGCTCGGGCTGTGGCTGTGGGGCCGGGACATTCCGGGCCTGCGCACGGGCCTGTCCGCGCCGACCACGGGAGACGTGGCGGCGGTCGGCCGGCCGCTCGGCGTCGCCCGGCCGAACGCGGTGCGCCCGCTGGCCGCCGCGCCGCCGCGCCGCGTGGAGATCCCCGCGCTGCGCGTACGGGCCCCCGTGGTGGGCCGGGGCCTGGACCGGGACGGGGCGATCGAGCCGCCGTCGTACGACACCCCGGACACCGTCGCCTGGTACGACCGCGGGGTGACGCCGGGCGCGGCCGGGACCGCGCTGCTCGTGGCGCACGTCGACACCGAGACCGGGCCCGCGGTCTTCAGCCGGCTCGGCGGGATGCGGCCGGGGCAGAGGATCCGGGTCCTGCGCGAGGACGGGCGGACCGCCGAGTTCACCGTGGACGACGTACGGGTCTTCGCCCGCGACCGGTTCGACGCGCAGAAGGCGTACGGCCCCCGGCTGGCCGGCCGCGCCGAACTGCGGCTGATCACCTGCGGTGGCGCCTTCGACCGCGCCGAGCACCGCTACACGGCGAACGTCGTGGTCTCCGCGTATCTCTCGGGGGTCGGGGCGTGACGCGTACGGTGCGGCTGCGTGCGCGGCCCGGCGTGACGCGTACGCGGTCGCGGTGCCGCGTCCTGCCGTCGGACGGGGTCCCGGCTCGTACCAGGCCCGGTCGACGACCCGCTCCCCCCGGAGTCGCCGACCGGGCTGGTCCTCGACCGCGCGCGCTCGGGCTGCGGGAGTAACCCGGCGACCGGCGCGGGAGGTTCTGGGCCCTTCCGGAATGCTGGAAAGCCTCGACAGCCGGGGACCGGGGCGTCAGAGACGACTTTAGAACGGATGCGCGCTCCGGCCTAGGGGGCGAATGACGCCAAGTCCCCGCGCGATGGCGCAGCGTCATCCCCGCAGGTGGTGTGGGACGGTCGGAGCGGTTCCGGCGCGCCGGGGCGTACGCCGGACGCCCGCCGGAGGCGGTGTGCGGCGGCGCGTGCGGCGGTCGGGCGGCCCGGCGCGCGGCGGCGCCCGGAAGCCGTGCGGAGGCGGGCGGACGACGCGGCGCGGGGTGCCGCGGCAGGTGACCGGCGGGAAGCGAACGACCTCGTGGGCGCGGCGGCGGCTGTGTCAGGATTGGGGCTTCGAAGAGTGCACCCAAGGGGGAGTTGGATGTACGGGAGCAGGGGGGTCGGCGCGAGGGCGTCCGCCGCGGTGGCCGGGGCGGTGCTGCTCCTCGCGGGGTGCTCCTCGTCCGACGGCGACGGCGGGGACGGCGCCGGAGCGGCCGTCACCCAGCAGCCGCGCGGTACGGACCCGTTCTGGGTCAACCCGGAGGGCACCGCGGCCGAGCAGGTCGCCGCCTACGAGAGGGACGGGAAGAAGGACGAGGCCGAGCAGATCCGCAAGATCGCCCAGCAGCCGACCGGCGAGTGGATCGGCCCCGAGGACCCCGAGCAGGAGGCGAGAGGCTTCACCGAGGCCGCCGAGAAGGCCGACCGCGACGCGGTTCTCGTGCTCTACAACATCCCGCACCGCGACTGCGGCCAGTACTCGGGCGGCGGCGCCGCGGACGGCGACGCCTACCGCGCCTGGATCGACGGGGTGGCCGAGGGCATCGGCGACCGCCGGGCCACGGTGGTCCTGGAGCCGGACGCGGTCCTGCACCTCGTCGACGGCTGCACGCCCGACGAGTTCCACGAGGAGCGCTACGACCTGCTCAAGGGGGCGGTCCAGCGGCTCGGGGCGCTGGAGAACACGAAGGTGTACCTGGACGCGGGCAACGCCGGGTGGGGCAGGCCCGACCAGATCTTCGAGCCGCTGACCCGGGCGGGGATCGAGCAGGCCGACGGCTTCGCGGTCAACGTCTCCAACTTCTACACGACCGAGGACAGCATCCGGTACGGCAAGGAGCTGTCGGCGAAGGTCGGGAACAAGCCGTTCGTGATCGACACCAGCCGCAACGGCAACGGCCCCTACACCGAGGGCGACGAGAGCGAGCGCTGGTGCAACCCGCCGGGCCGCGCGCTCGGCGAGACGCCCACCACGAAGACGGACGACCGGCTGGTCGACGCCTATCTGTGGATCAAGCGCCCGGGTGAGTCGGACGGCGAGTGCAAGGGCGGTCCGAAGGCCGGGCAGTGGTGGCCGGAGTACGCGCTGTCGCTGGCGCGGGCCAGCGGCTGACCACCGGCACGGCCCGCGGAGGCGGACGGCCGGGGGAGCCCTCCGCCAGGAGGGCGCCCCCGGCCGTCCGGCCGCGGGAGCGGGCCCGTCAGGGCACCCGCACCCACTGCGCCTTGCTCGGCGTGCCCTGGTCGTCCGTCACGAACAGCATGTACCAGCCCGACTGGACGAGGTTGCGGTTCTTCGGGACGGTGACCGTCACCCCGTTTGCCGTCTTCTCCACGTCCAGCGCGATGGAGCGCTGGTCGACGTCCGTGACGTGGGTGGAGGCGCTGGGCCGGATCAGCCGCGCCGTCCTGACGGCCGACGCGTGCTGCGACGTGAAGGTCGCCGACTCGCCGCGCGCGATCGTCT
Source organism: Streptomyces minutiscleroticus (assembly GCF_014650875.1). Classification (GTDB taxonomy): domain Bacteria; phylum Actinomycetota; class Actinomycetes; order Streptomycetales; family Streptomycetaceae; genus Streptomyces; species Streptomyces minutiscleroticus. The sequence continues at coordinate 151,784 of NZ_BMVU01000005.1, read as the reverse complement.
TCGGGCCGCCGGACAGCGTGGGCCGCGAGTCGCGGTACAGGTACGGCGGCGTGTAGATCTCGATGCGCTGCTCGAACGTGCCCGGCTTGGTGTTGGCCTTGTCCGCGTAGAGCGAGTCGGAGCCGAAGAACATCACGCGGCCGTCGGGCAGCAGGATCGAGCCCGAGTGGTAGTTGCGCCCCACCAGCGGGTCGGCGACCCGCTTCATGGTGTCGTCCTTCGCGTCGTACAGCCGCGCCTGGAGGATGTCGGAGTCGCCGCGCCCGCGGTAGTCCTCGGAGCCGCCGGAGATCAGCACGGTGTCGTCGGGCAGGATCGAGGACTGCGGGTAGCGGGTGCCCTTCTCCAGCTCGGGCCCGTCCCTGAACTTCGGGTCGTCCTCCAGCAGGTCGATGATCCGCGTCTTGTTGCTGGACTGCCGGGACTCGCCGACCCCGCCGCCGCCGATCACCATGTACCGCTCCTTCTGCGCGGGCGGCAGCAGCACCGTGCCCGAGGTCTCCAGCAGCTTCGGGTCGCTCAGGCCCGGCACCTTGGTGAACTTGTTGGTGTCCAGGTCCCAGATGCCGGGGTCGCGGCCCACGTCGTCCGGCCCGTAGCCCGCGTTGGAGCCCGAATAGAAGAGCTTGCCGTTCTGCATCAGCGAGATCGCCGGGTACGTCGGGAACTGGCGGACGCCCTCGGTGTACGTCCACTTCTTGGTCTCCGGGTCGAAGACCTCGTTCTTGCCCGGCACCAGCTGGCCGATCTCGTCCAGGCCCGACAGGCTCAGGACCTTCCCGTCCGACAGCGTGGTCAGCGTCGGGTACCAGCGCGCCTCGTTCATCGGGTCGACCTTGATGTACTTCTCGGCGACCGGGTCGAACTCGTAGGCGTCGCGGATGCCCTGGAAGTCCTTCTTGTCCAGGGCGAGCTTCTGCGCGATGCCGTACGTGTTGCGCGCGTCGCCGCCCGACAGGCCCTGCACCCGGTAGTTGTCCTGGGTGCCCGTCTCGTACTTCGCGCCGCTCTTCTGCGCCTCGACGTAGATACGGCCGAGGCCCGGGTCGTTGCGCAGGAAGGCGCCGGTGGCCTTGTCGAAGACCTTCTTCGCGCGCGGCACGAGCACCGGGTCCTTGGAGACGAAGGTCTTGCCGTTGTCCCGGCCGGTGAACCGCGTGCCCGCGGGCAGCGTGATCGGCTTGTCCGGGTTCTCGTTGTGCACGATCATCAGGCCGCCGGCCTTGGTGACGTCGCCCTTGAGCTTCTCGTAGCGCTTGGTGCCGCCCGCGATCAGCAGCTTGCCGTCGGCGAGCTGCGTGTGGCCCGTGCAGAACAGGTCGGTGGGCGTCGGCACCTTCTTGATCGTGCCCTTGACCGGGTCCCAGATCCGGGTGTCGAACCTCTTGGCGTCGAAGTTGTCCTGGTTGTTGCCCGAACCCGCGATGAGCAGCACCTTGCCGGTGTGCAGCAGGGCCGCGTGGATGGTGTTCTGCCGGTACTCCTCCGGGAACTCCACGATGTCCCACTTGCCGTTGGCGGCCTTGTACTCGGGCTGGTTGATCTTGTACTCGTGGTACTGCTGCGATCCGAAGCGGTACAGCGCCGGCCCGTTCATCCCGGCCAGCGCGAGCACCACCGCCGCGCCTATGGCGATGCGGCGGGCACGGCGGCGGCTGGAACCGTCTTTCACGTCATATCCCGTCTGACTTCGTCATCGTCCGTGGTCGCCGGCGCCGGGAGGCGGCCGTCGGGGCGGCCTCCCGGCGGCCCGTCCGGGTCACTGCCCGGGCGGCCGCCGGCGCGCTCCGAGGGCGATCTGCATGGTCTGTTCGCTGTCCCCGCCGGCCCGGCTCCCGCCCGGGCCGGCGGTGCCGTGGTGTCCGTCCCGGCCGCCGGCCGGGCTCCCGGCCGGGCCGGCGGCGGCCTGCCCCTCGGTCACCCAGCTCGGCCTGCGCTGCGGTGCGTGGGCCGCGTGCGCGCCGGACGCCCCGGGCCCGGGGCCGTGCGAGCCGTGCGGCGTGTACTGGTGCGGCACGGTGGGGGCGGGCTCCGCCTCCGCCGGACCCGCGTGCCGTCCGCGGGACGGCGCGGCCGCCCGCTTCCTGCGCTCCTGCCGCATGGTCCAGCGCCAGGCGAACATCGGCGAGGCGGTGATCAGCAGGGCGAAGGTGGCCCAGACGATCATCGCGGGGTGGGAGTGGCCGAAGACGAAGCCGGCGGCGATCGAGGCCGCGAAGACCAGGATGAAGTACCAGTGGTACCGGAAGGTCCCGAACCAGGTGTCCGGGCTCGCGGAGTCGCCCTTCGGCGTGACCACGAACTTGCTCTTGCGGCGCAGCACCGAGTCGATCAGCGCCTTCGCGTACAGCGGCGCCGACAGCGCGGACATGATCATGCCGGCCACGCCGCCGGAGCCCTCCGGCTCGTGCGGCGAGACGTTGTGGCGGCGGTTCCATACGTAGAGGCCGATCTGCAGCGCGGAGGCGTTGCCGTAGAGCATCAGCCAGATCGCCGGGTCGATGTTCACGCCCGAGGCGCCAAGGCCCAGGAACAGCGCGCAGCTCAGCGCCGCGAGCAGCCAGTTGAGGGCCGACATCGGATAGAAGATGATCATCATCGTGTAGTTGAAGAGCTTGCTCGGCGGCAGCGAGTACCAGCCCTTCCAGTACTGCTTCAGGATCGTCTCGTACGTACCCCGCGACCAGCGCATCTGCTGGGTGAAGAAGTCCGTCCAGGCGTTGGGGCCCTCGCCGACCGCGAGCACGTCGGGCGTGTAGACCGAGCGCCACTTGTTCCCCGTCGCCGGGTTCTTGTGGCGGTGGATCTCGAAGCCCGTGGCCATGTCCTCGGTGATCGAGTCGTACAGGCCGCCGATCTGCTTCAGGGCCTTGATCCGCACCGCGTTCGAGGTGCCCACGAACATCGGCCCGCCGTAGGCGTTGCCGGCCCGCTGGATCAGGGCGTGGAAGAGGAACTGCTGCGACTCGGCGGCCTTGGTGATGGGGTTGTCGTAGTTGCCGTACACCTGCGGGCCGATGACGAAGCCGACGTCCGGGTCGCGGAAGAAGCCGAGCATCCGCTCCAGGTAGTTGGGCAGCGGCACGTGGTCGGTGTCGACCGAGGCGAAGTAGTCGTAGGCGTCGCCGTGCGCGTCCAGCCAGGCGTTGTAGTTGCCGTGCTTGGTCTTGGCGCGGTGCGGGCCCTTGGGCTGGTTCCACCTCGCCACGCCCTTGCGGGAGAAGTGGTGCACGCCGAGCCGCTCGCAGACCGCCTTGACCTCGGGGTCGTTCCCCTCGTCGAGCAGCCACACGTGCAGGAGCCCGCGGTGGCGGAGCTTCACCGCGGCCTCCAGGGTCTTCGTCACCATCTCCAGCGGCTCCTTGCCGGGCACGAAGGAGGTGAGGAAGGCCACTCTGGTGCCGGTCTCGGGCACCACCGGGACCGGGTCGCGGGCCACGAGCGTGGCGTGCGCGTTGGACAGCACGTTCATGCAGCGGAAGAACTCGATCAGGCCGATCGAAACGAGCATGACAATGTCGAGCGCGGGCAGGAAGTCGTACGCCGGATAGTCGCGCTCGGTCCAGTGCTCGGGCTGCAGCAGCCACGCGAGCAGGACGAGCGAGAGGAGGGGTGCCGCGCCGAGCATCAGCGCCGCCCGGACGCGGTGCGGCTCCTGCGAGAGCAGCGAGCGGTACTGCACCTTGTACGGCCGGGACGGGTCGGGCTGCGTGAGGGGGCCCGCGAGCCTGCTGTAGTGCTCGTAGTCGTATCTGGGCAGCGCCTTCTTGATTCTGCGGAAACTGCCCGTCCGGTGGGACGGCAGCCGCAGCTGCGTGGTGTCCGACGGATCGAAGTCCGGCCGGGCGCCCTTCGGCGTCGACGTCATGAGTCATTCCCCCCACGCGCTGGTCAAGCGCGTTTCGTCGGTCTTCCGCCCGCCGTCGGTCCCCCTCGACCGGCACGGGCGCGTCAGCGGCAGGCCACTGTCGCCACGTCGTCCACACTTTATAGAGACATGGAACGCCTGCCCTCCGGTTGCATGATGCCCCCCTCGGCACCACAGCAGGAACGGGGCCCCCACCCCCGTCGAGTACGCAACCGGACCGCATCCCCGACCGCCGCGTATCCGCAGCCTCCGGCACACCAGAGTTCTACGGCGTTCCTCTTGATCGCAAGGTGGGCAACAGCGTGCTTAACGGTCAAAGCAGCTAAATGGGTCGAGCGTTGGCGTCCAGGGGTGCGGTTGTGGCCACGCGGGCGCGGATGTTGCCGAAGTGCTCCCTCATGGCCGCCTCGGCCCGCATGACGTCGCCGGACCGCACCGCGTCGACGATCTCCCGGTGCTGACGGCACGTCACCCCGGGGTCCTGCGGCACGTCCACCAGATCGGTGCGTACGCGGTGGAAGGCGTCCCAGAACGCCTCCAGGACCTCGCCGAGGAGCCGGTTGCCCGGACCCCGGTACAGGGTGGCGTGAAACGCCCGGTCGGTCTCCGCCAGGCCCGCGCCCGCGGCGGCCTCCGCCTCCATGCGGTCGACCAGCGCGTCCAGCTCGGCGAGGTCGGCCTCCGGGACCCGGCCCGCCAGCCGCGAGACCAGCCCCGTCTCCACGGCCTCGCGCAGCTCCAGAAGCTGCAGCAGGCTGTCCTCGCCCCGGTAGTGCCCGGCGACGGTGCGGAAGGCCAGGCCGTCGATCATCGGAGCCAGGGACATCGTCCCGACATAGGTCCCGAAGCCGTGCCGGATCTCCACGATGCCCATCGCCTGGAGGGCCTTCAGCGCCTCCCGCACGGAGTTCCGGCTGGCGCCGAGGAGCTGCATCAGCTCGGGCTCGGTCGGCAGGCCGGCGCCGGAGGGCAGCCGGCGGTCGATGATGAGCTTCTTGATCCGTTCCTGCAGGTCGCGCGCCATGGCGAGAGGGTATCCGGCCATACGCGAGAAGGCCCCCGCTCTCGCGAGGGGCTTCCCACCGTCTGTGCGCCGCCAGGGACTCGAACCCCGGACCCGCTGATTAAGAGTCAGCTGCTCTAACCAACTGAGCTAGCGGCGCCTGCTGACACGAGAACTCTACCCGACGCCGGAGGGTGCTCCCGACCGCCCGCACCGGGCCGTCGCCCGCACGGAGGGTCCGATTACATCATTCGGACCGTCAACATGCGTCACTCCCCGGAAGTTGGGAAACTGGCGACCGTACAAAGAGGTGGACATTTCCGGCTGGAGTGTGAGGGGAATCGCATGGAGGCTCCGGTATTCGAGGAATTCGACCCCGCGGGCGGCTGCGACTGCCCCGGGTGTGTCCACTGGCGGCGTGTCGCCCCCTTTTCCCTCCCGGTGCGGGGCGGCGGTCACCCGGCCTCCCGCGCGGCGCACCGGACGCTGGCGCTGGCGGCCGCGGCGGGCACGGCCCTCGCCGCGGGCCAGGCCCTCCCGGCCGCCGCCGCGCACGCCCCGGCGCTGCCGGGCGCGGACGCGGCCGGCGAGCCGGCCGCGCCGCGGGGCGCCGCGGCTCCGCTGCAGGTCTCCGCCACCGCGGCGACCAGGGCGAAGTTTCCCGAGACCACCCGTGCGGAGATCATCAAGAGGGCCAAGAAGTGGGTCGCCGCGCGGGTGCCGTACGACATGGACAAGTACTGGTCCGACGGCTACCGCCAGGACTGCTCGGGGTTCATCTCCATGGCCTGGAACCTCGGCACGAACCAATGGACCGGCAGTCTCGCCGCCTACGGGGAACGCATTACGAAGGAGGAATTGCAGCCCGGCGACATGCTGCTTTTCCATAATTCCGCCGACCCGCAGAAAGGGTCGCACGTCGTCATTTTCGGCGGCTGGACGGACTACACGCACAAGTCCTACACCGCCTATGAACAGGCCAGGCCGCACGCCCGCAAGCAGGCCACTCCGTACGCCTACTGGAGCAATTCCGCTCGCTATGTGCCCTACCGCTACAAGGGGCTGGCCCCGTCGTCCGGCGGCTCGGGCGGGCAGACGGCGACGGCGTTCCCCGGCCGGAAGTACTTCGGCCCGGGCGCGGACAACAAGTACGTCACCCAGCTGGGCCGGATGCTGGTGGAGCGGGGTGCCGGGGGCCACTACCGCTCCGGGCCCGGCCCGCGCTGGACGGACGCGGACCGGCGGGCGACCCGGGCCTTCCAGCTGGCCCAGGGCTGGACCGGCGCCGACGCGGACGGCCTGCCCGGCCCGGCGACCTGGTCGTACCTGGTCAAGGGCAAGGGCAAGGACGTCAAGGGCGGCTCGGACACGTCCGGGGGCTCCGCCTCCCACGGCGTCCCCGCCTTCCCCGGCCGTGGCCTGTTCCGCCCCGGCGCGGAGAACCGGTACGTGACCCTGCTGGGCGAGCGGCTCGTGAAGAAAGGGTTCGGCAGGCACTACGAGGAGGGCCCGGGCCCGCGCTGGACCGAGGCCGACCGCCGCAACGTCGAGGCGTTCCAGCGGGCCCAGGGCTGGCGCGGCGGCGCGGCGGACGGCTACCCCGGACCGGAGACGTGGCGACGCCTGTTCACCTGAGCGGACGACGGGACCACGCCGCCCGGCCCGGCACCGGCGGCTTTACCCGGCGCGGGCCGCGCCCGGCGGCGCCCGTGCCCGGCGATGGCCCGTGCCCGGCGCCGCCTGCGCCCGGCACCAGCTCATGCCCGGCACCGGCTGCATCCTCGCCGCCCGCGTCCGGTGCCGCCTGCGTCCGGCGGCCGCGTTCGACGGCGGCCGTGCCCGGCACTGGTCATGTCCGGCGGCGGCACCCGGCCGGGCCGGCGGACGGGGCGGACCGGCTCCGCCCCGCGGGCCGCTGCCGTTGTCCGGCGGGTCGGGGCGCCTGCCCGTGCCGTCGCCGGGGGCATGGGCAGGCGCCCTGTGTCGCCCGTGCCCGGAACGGGTGGCCCGTGTCGCTCACCCGGTCGGGGCGATCGGCCCGTGCCGTCGCCCGGGCGGTGGTGCCGGCGGGGGCGCCGTCCCGTGTCGGCCGCCCGGAACGACCCTGTCGTCGTCCGGGCGCGGGACGCGGTTCCGGGGCGGCCGTCCGGCCGGTCGGGGTGCCCGGCCGGTCCGGGTGGTCGGACCGTGTCACCCGTCCGGACGACGGGACGGGCCTGGGTCCGCCCCTTCGGGGCAGAGAACCGGTATGACCTGTCCGATATGTCCTATCGGTTGCCGGTGAGGCGAGACGTTCCCGTCCTCGCCCTCCCGGTCTTCCGGTGGTGATCCCCACGCGGCCGGCCGCCGGTCATCGCGGCGGCGCCCGCCCGCTACCCACGACCCGTACGACACCTCTCCCGGCGCGGAGGCATGGAGGCACGGTTGAGCACGACGACTTCGCAGTCCGAGCAGGAACCGGGGCAGGACGAGGTCCGGGCGGCCGACGCCGTTCCGGAGCCCGGTGCCCGCTCGGCGCGGCTGATCCACAACGAGTCCACCAACGAGATCCCCGTCCACATGCTCTTCCGTGACGAGCCCGAACCGGTTCCCGTACCGCTCGCGCCCGCCGTCGTCGGCAGCCGCCGCGGCACGGGCGAGCAGCCCCGGGTGCCCCTCCCCGCGCCGCAGTCCGGCGCTCCCGAGCGGTCCGCGCCGCGCCCCGTGCCGGAGGTCGACCCGGAGCTGGCCGAACGGCCGGGCCGGGTGCTCCCGGCCACCGCCGGGGTGCTGGCCGGGACGGCCGGCCTGGCCGGCTGCGCGGTCTCGGCGTGGTGGACGCAGGCCGCACTGCCGGCGCTCGCCGCGTACGCCCCGGTCCTGCCCTCGCACGCGGCGGCCGGCGTCGGGCCGGCGCAGTGGGCGGCGCTGGCCGGCTCGGGCGCGCTCGCGCTGTTCGGCTTCGGCGGCCTGGCCCGCGGCCGTGCCGGCCGCGCCTGGGTGCTCGGCCTCTTCGGCCGCTACCGCGGCACGGTCCGCCGCACCGGCCTGATGTGGGTGAACCCGCTCCTGCTGCGGCGGCGCGTCGACGTCCGCCTGCGGCACTGGCGCAGCGAGCCGATGGCCGCGGTCGACGCGAACGGCGTCGCGCTGCGCGTCGTCGTCCTCGTCGTGTGGCGGGTGCGGGACACCGCGCGGGCGGTGCTCGGCGTCGAGGACCACGAGCGCTACCTGCGCGAGTGCGTGGAGGCGGGGCTGGCCCGCGCCCTCGCCCGGATGCCGGCCGACGTCTCGCCCGACGACGGGACGGCGACCCTGCGGAACGCGGAGGCGGTCGGCGACGCGCTGACCCGCGTCCTCGCCGCGGACGCGGGGGCGGCGGGCCTGGAGGTGTACTCGGCGCAGCCGGTGCGCATCGACTACGCGCCCGAGATGGCGGCGGTGATGCGGCGCCGCCGGATCGCGGCCCTGGACGCCCAGCACCGCGCCTCGCTGCTCAGCTCCGTCGTCGACTCGGTCGAGGACACCGTGACCCGGCTCACCGCGCGCGGCCTCGTCGAACTGGACGACTACGAGCGCAAGGCCCTGGTGAAGGACCTGACGGTGGCGTTCTGCGCGGCCCGCGGCGGCGAGGCGCCGTAGCCCGCGGCCGCAGCCCCCGGGGGGGACAGGCCCCCGCACCCGGCCCGCTTCGCCGGACGGCTCTCCCGCCGCCGGTGAAGCGGGCCGGCTATTGGTATGGACATGTTCAATGGCTGGCCATAATCTGCTACTTGGTCTAGACCTGCATCCGCCCGGCGCGGCCGGGCGGATGCAGCGCGACGCACGGCGCACGGAACTTCCCCCACGTTCTCCAGGAGCGGCAGCATGCGCATACGTACGACGACCAGGAAGACGAAGGTGTACGCGGCGGCCGTCGGCATCGCCGCCACGGGAGCCCTCGTGCTCTCCAGCGGCGGGGCCAGCGGCCACGGCTACACCGACCTGCCGATCAGCCGGCAGAAGCTCTGCGCCAACGGCACCGTCGCCAACTGCGGCGCCATCCAGTGGGAGCCCCAGAGCGTCGAGGGTCCCAAGGGCTTCCCCGCCGCCGGGCCCGCCGACGGCCAGATCTGCTCCGGCAACCACACCAACTTCAGCGCGCTCGACCAGCCGAAGACGCCCTCGGGCGGCGCCTGGCCGACGACCAAGGTCACCGGCGGGCAGAGCTACACCTTCCGGTGGCAGTTCACCGCCCGCCACTCCACGACGGACTTCAAGTACTTCATCACCAAGAACGGCTGGAACCAGAACCACGCCCTGGCCAGGTCCGACCTGGAGACCACGCCGTTCCTGACCGTGCCCTACAGCGGGCAGCCGCCGGCCACGCTCTCGCACAGCGGCACGCTGCCGTCGGGCAAGAGCGGCCACCACGTGATCGTCGCGGTGTGGACGATCGCGGACACGGCCAACGCGTTCTACGCCTGCTCCGACGTCACCTTCTGACCCCGGGGCCGGCGGCCGGGCGCGGACGCGCGCACCGGGCGACGCGTGAGGGTCCTCCCGGACGAACCGGGAGGACCCTCATCACTGTGCGCCGCCAGGGACTCGAACCCCGGACCCGCTGATTAAGAGTCAGCTGCTCTAACCAACTGAGCTAGCGGCGCATGACTCCCGCCTTCCGCGTTCCCGCGGCCGGCGACGAAGAAAATAATACCTGGTCCGCAGGGGTGCTTCCGACCACGGGCGGCCGGCCGGACGGTGCGGCCCGATGCGGGACGCGGCCGGGCGGCCCTGTGCCGGGGTGCCGGGGTCGCCGGGGAGCCGGGGCTCAGAGCGTCAGCGACAGCAGGACCGGCGCCGCCCCGCGGTTCAGCGTGCGGGCCGCCTCCCGCAGCCGGTGGGCGTGGCGCACCGGCAGGGACAGGGCCAGGCAGCCGACCGTGGACCCGGCGGTGACCGGCACCGCCGCGCAGACCGTGCCGACCGCGTACTCCTGGAGGTCGAGGACCGGCACCGTCGGCGCCTGCGCGTCGAGCCGGGACAGCAGCACCTTCTCGCTGGTGATCGTCCGGGAGGTCAGCCGGGCGGGTTTGTGGCGGGCGAGGTGGTCGCGCCGGCCGTCGAGGTCGAGCTGGGCGAGCAGGCTCTTGCCGACCGCGCTGGCGTGCGCGGAGGAGCGGAAGTCGACCCACTCGTTGACCGCGGGGGTCGCGGGGCCCTCGGCGACCTGGGTGACCTGGACCTCGCCGTCGATGTAGCGGCTCATGTAGACGGCGGCGCCGACGGTGTCGCGCAGCCGGACCAGGGTGTCACGGAGCTGGGCGTTCAGCGCCTCGTCGCGGCCCGCGGCGGTGGAGAGGCGGCCCAGGGAGGACCCGGGGACGTACGCGCCGTCGGCTGTCTGTTCGACGTAGCCCTCGCGGCGCAGCATGGTCAGGAGAGGTGTGAGGCGGTCCGTCCGCAGACCGGTCCGCCGGGCGAGGTCGGTGTCGGTGACACCGGTGGAGTGGCGCGCCACCGTCTCCAGGACGCGCAGGGCGTCCTGGGCCGAGTGGTGCGGAACGGTCGGCTCGTGCTTCAGCGCCACGGTTCCCCCTGCGCTTCTTGACCGGTTCTCTTGTGGAGGGTGGCCCGGTTCCGGCCGGGCTCCTCCACGATAGCGGCCAGGAGGTGCCGGAAAAGGGGCTGTCGGCACATTCGGATGGCGCATTCCGGCCTTCTCATCAGGAACGCGCCACCATGGCATATGCCAGAGTCATGGTCCACCGGGCCGACCTCGGACGTCCTTCCCCTTGCGGAGCGTTTTCCCGCCGCCATATACGGGGCGCGTGCCGGTACGGATGCATTTCGCGTCGACACACCCCCGAACGCGACGGCGCGCCCCCTGATCACGGGGACGCGCCGCCGCTCACGGCAGGGGCCGCTCCTCACCGCACCGCGCCGAGGAACTCCCGGGTCCGCTCGTGCTCCGGATCGGAGAAGATCCTCTCCGGCGGGCCCGACTCGATCACGCGCCCGGAGTCGAACATCAGCACCTGGTCGGAGATGTCCCGGGCGAAGTTCATCTCGTGGGTCACGCAGAGCATCGTGATGTCGGTCGAGCGGGCGATGTCGCGCAGCACGTCGAGGACGCCCGCGACCAGCTCCGGGTCGAGCGCCGAGGTCACCTCGTCGAGCAGCAGCACCTGCGGGCGCATGGCCAGGGCCCGCGCGATCGCCACCCGCTGCTGCTGCCCGCCGGACAGCTGCGTCGGGTAGGCGTCGCAGCGGTCGCCGAGGCCGACCATGTCGAGCAGCTCGCGCGCCCGCGCCTCGGCCTCGTCCTTGGACAGGCCGAGGACGGTGACCGGCGCCTCGGTGACGTTGCGCAGCACCTTCATGTTCGGGAAGAGGTTGAACTGCTGGAAGACCATCCCGATGTTCCTGCGGACCTCGCGGACGTGCTTCTCGCCCGCCGGGACGAGCCTGCCGTTCCTCTCCTCGTGGGTCAGGTACTGCCCGCCGACCCTGATCGTGCCCTCGTCGGGCTTGGTCAGGGTCATCAGCAGCCGCAGGATCGTGGTCTTGCCGGAGCCGGACGGGCCGATCAGCGTGACGTGCTTGCCGGAGTCGACCGAGAAGTCCAGCCGGTCCAGGACGGTGTTCGTGCCGAAGCGCTTGGTGACGTGGTCGAAGCGGATCAGCTCCGAGCCGTCGACCGGGGGGTTGCCGGTGCCGGTGGCCCCGGGGTCCTTGGCGGGGGTGGTGTCAGCGGACAAGACGTCGCTCCAGGGCTCGCATGAGGAGGGAGGCGGGGTAGGAGATGAGCACGAAGGCCACGCCGATCACCGTGAGGGGCTCGGTGAACTGGAAGTTCTGCTGCGAGAAGAGCCGCGCCTCGCCGAGCATGTCCAGCACCGTGATCGCCATCAGCAGGGGCGTGTCCTTGAGCATCGAGATGACGTAGTTGCCGAGGGCGGGCACGACCCGGCGGATCGCCTGCGGCAGGATCACCGCGGTCCAGGTGCGCCGCAACGGCAGGTTCAGCGCCGTGGCCGCCTCCCACTGGCCGACGGGCACCGCCTCGATGCCGGCCCGGTAGACCTGCATCGTGTACGTCGAGTAGTGCAGGCCGATCGCGACCACGCCCGTGGTCAGCGCGGAGAACGTGATGTCCCACTCCGGCAGCACGTAGAAGAGGAAGAAGAGCTGCACCAGCAGCGGGGTGTTGCGGACGAACTCCGTGGCCGCGCCGACCGGCCAGCGCACCCAGCGGGAAGGCGCGCGCATCAGCAGCGCCCACACCAGGCCGAGCACGAAGGAGATCAGCGAGCCGAGGACGAGGGCCTGCAGGGTGACCAGCAGCCCGTCCCGGAAGTGCGGCATGAAGTCGGCGACGGCGCCCCAGTCCCACGTCATCGGGCACCTCCCGGCGCGCCGGCGCCGGCCGTCGCCGCGGTCTCGGTGCGGCTGACCTCCAGCCTGCTCCTGCGCCTCACGGGCGCCCTGCCCAGACCGGCCTGCAGCTTCCGCTCCAGACCGCGCATCACCCGGGTCAGCAGGAAGGCGATCACGAAGTAGATCAGCAGGATGTACGTGTAGATCTCCGCGCTCTCCTGGAGCGCGAGCCGCACCAGGTTGCCGCTGAACGCCAGGTCGCCCATGCCCATGATGGAGACCAGGGCCGTGCCCTTGAGCAGCTCGATCAGCAGGTTGGAGAAGGGCGGGACCATCTCCGGCACCGCCTGCGGCAGCAGGATCAGCCGCATCCGCTGCCAGGGCGTGAAGTTGAGGGCGATGCCGGCCTCGCGCTGCGCCGGGGCGACCGCGTCGAGCGCGCCGCGCACGATCTCCGAGCCGTACGCCCCGTACGTCAGGCCGAGCGCGAGCGTGCCCGCCCACAGCGGCACCAGCTGCCAGCCGAAGGCGGGCGGCAGCACGAAGAAGACCCAGAAGATCATGATCAGCGCGGAGGTGCCGCGGAACACCTCGGTGTAGAAGCCCGCCAGGAAGCGGACGATCCACAGCCGGTGGGTGCGGGCGATGCCGACGGCGAAGGAGACGGCGGCGGCCAGCAGCGCGCTGAGGACCAGCAGCTGGACGGTGATCCAGACGCCCTTGAGGACGAGTTCCCAGAGTCCCGCTGTCATCCGTGGCAGAGCTCCTTCGCGGTCATGCCGGTCATCTCGTCCTCGGTGAACCCGAAGGGCTTGAGGATCCGCAGGAGCTCGCCGCTGTCCTTCAGTCTGTGCAGTTCGGTGTTGAAGGCGTCCCGCAGGTTCGTCTCGGTCGGGCGGAAGGCGAAGCCGCCGCCGTCGACGTGCTCCTCGCCGTCCACCAGCGGGGCGAAGGGCTCGGTGGCCTCGGCCTTCGCGGACTTCTTGACCACCTCGCGCACGGTGAGCGCGGTGCCCGCGAAGACGTCCACGCGGCCGGCCTCGACGGCGTTCAGGCCGGCGACCTGGTCCGGGACGATCAGGATGTCGCCCTCCTCGTATCCGGCCTCCACCGCGTACTGGATCTCCGCGTAACCGGTGCCGGTGGCGAACTTCGCCCCGCTCCTCACCACGTCGGCGTAGGAGCGCAGGTTCTTCGGGTTTCCCTTGCGCACGATGAACGCGTCGAGCATCTGGTAATCGGGGTCGGAGAAGATCACCTGCGCGCAGCGTTCCGGATTGATGTACATCCCGGCGGAGACGACGTCGAACTGCTGGGAGTTCAGGCCCGGGATCAGTGAGCCGAATTCCGTCGGCACCGGCTGCACCCGGTCCACCCCCAGCCGCTTGAAGATCACCTTCGCCAGTTCCGGGGCCTCCCCGGTCAGTTCGCCGTTCCTGTCGATGTAACCGAAGGGGATCTCCCCCGCGATGCCCAGCCGTGCGACGCCCTGTGCCCGGAGCCGGTCGAGGAGGTCACCGCCCTTCGTCTCGGCGGAGGTCGCCACGCGGCTGCATCCTGTCGCTCCCAGCGCGCCGATCGCGCCCAGGGCCCCCGCGCCCGCGATCAGTGATCGCCGGCTGAAGTCGGATATCGGCGGTCTTGTTCTGACTGTTCCGTTCTCAGGAGGTGAAGCCATGGGCGCGCGCATACCCGAAAGGATGCGGATCATGCAGATCGATTTCGGCCCTTGTCGCCAGTGGGGCGTCCTTGGCCGCCGGGGGAGCATGAGGCCATGACGGACCGGCATGTCCGGGTCCCCTCACCGCGCCGGGAAGTCCACCGCACGGCGGAACTGCTCGACGACCGCGCGCCGATCACCTGTGAGGCGCTGTGGAACGCGTTGCCCCTGGGGGGCGACGTCCATCACACGCAATACGCGCAATGAGGTCTACGCGCTTTCCCGGCCGCCGCGTCGGAGCCGCCGCCGGAGAATCCGACCGCGACGTCCATTCCGGGCGGCCTCTGCCGTTCCTCCTTCTCCGGCACCCGGCTGGGGAACCGCTCGCACGGCTACGGGGACGCCGGACAGGTCCGCCCCGGCACCCCGCCCGTGGACCCGGCGCTCTTCTGCGAGCGCGACAACCTGCTCCTCGACGCCGACGTCGGCCGGGTCCCCGGCATCGTCGGGGGCCGGAGCCGAGCCGCCTGCGGCCCCCGGGCCCCCGCGGCTACGGCGCCGGCGGGGCGACGCCCGCCGCGCCCGCCTCGTACAGGGCGTGGGCCGTGCGCAGCACCAGGTCGTCGCGGTGCCGGGCCGCCACCAGGTGCAGCCCCACCGGGAGCCCGTCCTCGTCCGTGCCCACGGGCACGCTCGCCGCGGGCTGCTGCGTCATGTTGAAGGGGTAGGTGAACGGGGTCCAGCCCGTCCAGCGGCGCAGCCCCGACCCGGCCGGCACCTCCGCCCCCGCCTCGAACGCGGTCAGCGGCAGCGTCGGCGTCACCAGCACGTCGTACGTCCGGTGGAAGAGGCCCATGCGGCGGCCCAGGTCCATGCGGACGTCGACGGCGGCGAGGTAGTCGAGCGCGGACAGGCGCGCGCCCGCCGCGCGGACCTCCCGCAGCCCCGGGTCGAGGAGTTCGGCCTGGCGCGGCCCGAAGTGCTGCGTCACGCGCGCGGCCCCGGCGAACCACAGCGCCTGGAACGCCTCCACCGGGTCCGCGAAGTCCGGGTCGGCCTCCTCCACGTACGCCCCGAGCGCGGCGAGCCGCTCCACGGCCCGCCGCACCGCCGCCGCGACCGCGGGCCGCACCGCCACCTGCCCGCCGAGCGTGGGCGAGTACGCGACCCGCAGGCCCCGCACCCCGCCCGCCAGTCCGTCCGTGAAGGAGCCGGGGACCGGGGCCGAGCCCGACCAGTCGCGCGGGTCCGGGCCGCCGATCACGTCCAGCGCGAGCGCCGCGTCCGCCGCGTCCCGCGTCATCGGGCCCACGTGCGCCAGCGTCCCGAACGCGCTCGCCGGATACAGCGGCACCCGCCCGTACGTCGGCTTCAGCGCGAAGACCCCGCAGAAGGCGGCCGGGATGCGGACGCTGCCGCCGCCGTCGGTGCCCAGCGCCAGCGGCCCCGCGCCCAGCGCCACGGCCGCCGCCGCGCCGCCGCTGGAGCCGCCCGCCGTGCGCGTCACGTCGTACGGGTTGCGGGTCACGCCCGTCAGGGGCGAGTCGGTGACGCCCTTCCAGCCGAACTCGGACGTCGTCGTCTTCCCCAGGAAGACGGCACCGTGCTCGCGCAGCCGCGCCACCGACGGCGCGTCCTCGTCCCAGCGGCCCTGCGCCGGCACCGCCCGCGACCCCTTCCGCGTGGGCCCGCCGCGCAGCAGCAGGATGTCCTTCACCGTGACCGGCACGCCGTCCACGAGGCCCGCGGGCTCGCCCCGCCGCCAGCGCTCGGCGGACCGCCGGGCCTGCGCGAGCGCCTCCTCCGCGTCGATGCGGACGAAGGCGTTCACCGCCGGCTGCGCCTCCTCGGCCCGCCGCAGCGCCTCCTCCGTCACCTCCACGGGGCCGAACTCGCCCTTGCGGTAGCCCTCGACGAGCCGTACGCCGGTCAGTGAGCCCAGTCCGGTCATCCCGCCCTCCAGGATCGGTGCGTTCAGTGTCCGGGTACGTATCCGCGCTTCTTGTCCACCACGTTCCGCAGCTGCCGGCCCGCCGCCCAGCGCTCGTACAGCTCCACGAACTGGGCGCCGAGCTCGTCCCGCCAGCCGACGACGTCGCCGCTCATGTGCGGCGAGACGATCAGCCCCGGCAGCCCCCACAAGGGGCTCTCCGGGCCGAGGGGTTCGTCCCGGAAGACGTCGAGCGCGGCTCCGGCGATCCACCGCTTCGCCAGCGCCTCGGCGAGCGCGTCCTCGTCGACGAGGGCGCCCCGCCCGACGTTGACGAACCGCGCCGACGGCTGCATCGTCCCGAACCGCCGGGCGTCGAACATGCCGCGCGTGCTCTCGGTCAGCGGCGCCGCGCTCACCACCCAGTCGGCGCGCGCCATCAGCCGGTCCAGGTCCGCCGGCCCGTGGATGCCGGTCTTCGGGACGCGTCCCACCAGTGCCGTCGTGATGCCGAGCGCCTTCAGCGTCGCCACGACCGCCCGGCCGATGGGGCCCGAGCCCACGACGACCGCGCGCGTGCCCGCCACCCGTTGGGTCTCCCGGTGCCGCCACCGCCGCTCGCGCTGGAGGTCCCAGGTGCGCGGCAGGTCCTTGGCCATGGCGAGCACCAGCGCGGCGACGTACTCGGCCACGGGCCGGTCGAAGACGCCGCGCGCGTTTGTCACCACCGTGTCGGAGGCGGCGAGTTCGGGGCACAGCACGTGGTCCACGCCCGCGCTCGCGGTGTGCACCCAGCGCGGCCGCGGCCCCTCGCCGGGCCAGGCGCGGCGCACCGCGTGCGAGGTGAAGTCCCACACCAGCAGGACGTCCGCCGTGGGCAGCAGCCGCGGCAGGCCCTCCTCGTCCGTGTGCACGATCCGGGCGCGGCCGGTGAGCCGGCCGAGCCGCGGTGGCGGGTCGGCGTCCAGGACGAGGAGGGTCGTTCCGGCCGTGCGCCGGCCGGCGGGAGCGGTCGTCGGGGGGAAACCGTTTCGCACTGCGGGTCCGCTTCTCTGGTCGTGACACGCCTGAGGGACACCGGCCGGAAGCCGTCCGGAATGATCGGTACGCGCGGATCGACCACGTTCGCATTCGAACCCACTGTCGTCAACAGGGGCCCCGTACCGGTCCGTTCCTGTTCCGGCGTCCCGGCAAGCGCCGCACACCCGTCCCCGCGGGACGCCGGCCGGCGTCCGCCGCACCCGAACCCGTCCGGGAGCCCGCTCATGGACGTCTCCTTTCCGGGCGGGCCGCATCCGCAGCGCGGGGCGGGCGTCGTCGCCCCCTTCGACTTCGCCCTCGACCGCGAACTGTGGCGCCGGGTCCCGGACGGGATCTCGCTGCATCTCACCCGCACTCCCTTCGTACCGGTGGAGGTGGGCCTCGACCTCGCGCGCCTGGTCAGCGAGCACGAGACGCTCGGCGGGGCGGTGCGCGCCCTGCGGACCGTCGCACCCGGGGCCGTCGCGTACGCCTGCGCCTGCGGCGGCTTCGTCGGCGGGACCGCCGGGGAGCGCGGGCCGTGCGCGGCGACGGCCCGGGCGGGCGCGCCCCGTCCGCTCGCCACCTCCGGCGCGCTCCCGGAGGCCCTCCAGGAGCTGGACGCCCGGCGGATCGCCCTGGTCACCCCGTACACCCTGTCCGTCAGCCGGTCCCTGGAGGAGTACCTCACCGAGGCCGGCGTCCGGATCACGGGACGCGTCCGCCCGGGGCCGATCCGGCGCATCCGGAGGGTCCCCTGCCGGGACGTGGTCGGCATGGCCCGGCGCGCGGCCGGCCCGCCCGGCGCGGACGCCCTCTTCATCGGCTGCACCAACCTTCCCACCTACGACGTGATCCCGCAGCTGGAGGCGGAACTGCGCATACCGGTCGTCTCGGCCAATCAGGCCGCCATGTGGGCCGCGCCGCGCCGACTGGGTACCCGTGCGATGGGCCCCTGCCAGGCGCTGACCGACGAGACGGCGCGGCGACCGGGGCCCGCACCGCCGGAAGAACAGGAAGGGTGGGCATGACGGCTCTCGGAATCCTCTACCCGGGCCACGCGGCCGAGGACGACTATCCGCGCATCGAGCAGATCATCGCGAGCGACATCCGGTTGCCGCTGGTCCACACGGACATCGGCGAGGACGCGCACCGGGTCGACGCCCTGCTGGAGCTGGGCTCGGCGCAGCGGCTGGCCGCCGGGACCGAGGAGCTGCGGCTGTCCGGTGCCGAGGCGGTGGTCTGGGCGTGCACCAGCGGCAGCTTCGTGTACGGCTGGGAGGGCGCCCACGAGCAGGTCCGCGCCCTGGCGCTGGCGGCCGGGCTGCCCGCCTCCTCCACCTCCTTCGCCTTCGCGCACGCCGTCGCCGAGCTGGGCGTGCGGCGGGTCGCGGTCGCGGCGACGTACCCGGACGACGTGACCGCCCTGTTCGCCGCGTTCCTCAAGGACGCGGGCGCGGAGGTGGTGGCCTCGACCGGAAGCGGCGCCGGCACGGCCGCGGAGGTCGCCGCCTGGGGCGAGGAGGAGGTCATGGCGCTGGCCCGGCGGGGCGACCACCCCGACGCGGAGGCGGTCCTGCTGCCCGACACGGCCCTGCACACCGCCGCCCACGTCGCCGACCTGGAGGCGGCCCTGGGCAAGCCGGTGCTCACCGCCAACCAGGTCACCGTCTGGGAGGCGCTGCGCCTGGCGGACCGCCGCGTGCACGAGCCGGCCCTCGGGGCCCTCTTCACCAGGGAGCCGGTGGTCCAGGCGTAGCCACGGGCGCCCGTGCGGAACGGCCCCGGACACCGCGGGGGCGACGGCCCGGACACCGCGGGGGCGACGGCCCGGACACCGCGGGGGCGACGGCCCGGACACCGCGGGGAATAAGCGGAGACCGCCTCCTGTTCGTACGACGGAACCCCACGACGTACGAAGCAGGAGGCCCCCGTGGCGGCAGCGGAACCGACGCCCGACGAGATCCGAGGCACGGCGCTGGGCGGCGCCCCCGTGCCGCTCTCCGTGCTCGACCTGGTCACGGTCGGCGCGGGAAGCACGGCGACCGAGGCCCTGGGAACGGCCGTGAAGCTGTCCCGCCTCGCGGAGTCCCGCGGCTTCCACCGCTACTGGGTCGCCGAGCACCACTCGATGCCGGGCGTCGCCTCGTCCTCGCCCGCGGTGATCCTCGCGCACCTGGCCGCGCACACCGGGCGCATCCGGCTCGGCTCGGGCGGCGTCATGCTGCCCAACCACGCCCCGCTGGTCATCGCCGAGCAGTTCGGCACGCTGGAGGCCATGGCCCCCGGCCGCGTCGACCTGGGCCTGGGCCGCGCGCCCGGCACGGACGGCGCCACCGCCGCCGCCCTGCGCCGCACCGACCGGCTCCACGAGGGCGCCGACGACTTCCCGCAGCAGCTCGCCGAGCTGACCCGCTTCCTGGACGACGACTTCCCGGACGGCCACCCCTACTCCCGCATCCACGCGGTGCCGGGCCCGGTCCAGGCCACGTCGCCGGGCGGCGTGCAGTCCCCGCACCGCCCGCCGATCTGGCTCCTCGGCTCCTCCGGCTTCAGCGCGCGCCTCGCCGGCGTGCTCGGCCTGCCGTTCGCCTTCGCGCACCACTTCTCGGCGCAGAACACCATCCCGGCGCTGGACCTGTACCGCGAGTCCTTCCAGCCCTCCGAGGTGCTCGACGCCCCGTACGCCCTGATCGGCGTCTCGGCGCTCGCCACCGACGACGAGAAGGAGGCCCGCCGCCAGGTGCTGGCCGCCGCGCTGAACATGGTCCGGCTGCGCACCGGCCGCCCCGGCCTGGTGCCCACCCCGGAGGAGGCGGAGAGCTACCCCTTCAGCCAGCTGGAGCAGGAGTTCATCGACTCCTGGAACGCTAACGTGATCTTCGGTACCTCCGACGAGGTCCGCGCGGGCCTCGACGACCTGCAGAAGCGCACCGGGGCCGACGAGCTGATGATCACCGCCAACGCGCACGGCGGCGACGTCCGCCTCCGCTCCTACGAGCTGATCGCCGACGCCTACGGGCTGCCGAAGGCATAGGGCTGAGGCGCGGGCGGGCTCAGGGCTGCGGGCAGCCCGCCGCGAGCAGCGCGGAGATACGATCCGGCGTCACCGGCCGCGAGTACAGCCACCCCTGGCCGGTGTCGCAGCCGATGCGGCGCAGCCGGGCGGCCTGGCCGGTGGTCTCCACGCACTCGGCGGTCACGGTGATGCCGAGCCGGTGGGCGAGCTTGACCAGCGCCTCGACGATCACCTCGTCGGCGGGGCCGGCCGGCCCGCCCGTGTCCTCGTACGGGAAGCCGCGCACGAACGCCCCGTCCAGCTTCAGCACCTTCACCGGCAGCCGGCTCAGATAGGCCAGGTTGGAGTAGCCGGTCCCGAAGTCGTCGATGGCGATGTGCACGCCCATGTCGCTGAGCGCCTGGAGCACCTGCAGCGGCCGGCCCGCCGAGCCCATCACCGCGGACTCCGTGAGTTCCAGCTGGAGCAGGTGCGGCGGCAGCCCGGTCTCGGCGAGGACCGCGGCCACGTCCGCGACCAGGTCGGAGTCCCACAGCTGGCGCACCGCCACGTTCACGCTGACGAAGAGCGGCGGCACGCCGGGGTGCTCCAGGTGCCAGCGGCGTGCCTGCCGGCAGGCGGTGGCCAGCACCCAGCGGCCCAGCTGCACGATCGAGCCGTCCTCCTCGGCCAGTGCGATGAACCGATTCGGCGCCAGCGTGCCGAACTGCGGGTGGTGCCAGCGCACCAGCGCCTCGACCCCGCGCACCTGGCCGTCCTCCATGCCGACCAGCGGCTGGTACTCCAGGGCGAACTCGCCCCGCTCCACGGCGGACCGCAGGGTGCGCGAGAGCGCCTGCCGGGTCATGCGGTGGGCGTTGCGCTCGGGGTCGAAGAGCGTCCAGCGGGCCCTGCCGTCCGCCTTCGCCCAGTACAGCGTCGTGTCGGCGTCCTGCATCAGACCGGTCGCCGTGGTCCCGGCGGTACGGCGCTCCACCACTCCGATCGACGCCGAGACCGACAGCGGCTGCCCGGCGATGTCGAAGGGCGTCTGCAGCGCCGCGAGGACCGACTCGGCGAGATCCGCCAGCTGCTCCGTACCGGTGGAGTCCTCCACGAGCAGCGCGAACTCGTCGCCGCCCAGCCGGGCCACCAGCGGCGTGGCCGCTCTGGAGCGGCCCGCCTCGTCCGCGCAGCGGGTCAGGCGCTCGGCGACGGCCGCGAGCAGCTTGTCGCCGACGCGGTGCCCGAGGGTGTCGTTGACCGCCTTGAAGCCGTCCAGGTCGAGGTAGCACAGGCCGATGCGGCCGGTGCCGGCCTCCTCGTACGCCTCCGCCTCCAGGGCGGCCGCGAGGCGCTCGAAGAACAGCGTGCGGTTGGGCAGCCGGGTCACGGGGTCGTGCATCCGCAGATGGCGCAGGCGCGCCTGGAGCTCCCGGCGCGCGCTGACGTCGGCCACGGAGAGCAGGACGGCGTTCTCGTCCGGGGGGAGCGGGCCGACGGTCACCTGGGCCCACAGGGAGTGCCCGTCGGGGTGCTTGAGGCGGCGCGTGCAGCGCAGCTGCGCCTGCCGGCCGCGCAGGACCTCGCGGTACGCGTGCCAGGTGCGGGCGTCGGAGGCCAGGTCCACCAGGTCGGCGGCGACCTGCCCGACGACACCGTCCGGGCCCGCGCCGAGCAGCGCGGCCATGCTGTCGTTGGCGGCGACCACCAGCCCGTCGCGGTCGACGACCGCCATCGCCAGCGGTGCCGCGGCGAAGGCCGTGCGGTAGGCGGACCCCGGGGCGTCCGAGGGGAGGCCCGTGCCGCCGGGGGCGCCCGTGGCGCCGACCGGGCCCGCGTCCGTCCCCGGGCAGGACCCGGCCACCCCGGAGGAGGCCCCGAGGGAGGGCCCGGAGCGGTCCGGGAACCCGGGGGCGGCAGAGGCCCTGTCGTTACTGTCCGTCACGGTCGGCCGGACGAGATCCGCCGCGGGCGTCGGCCCATCGGACGTTCCGCTCACCGTTCGCTCCCGCAGTGCACTCGTTCGTCGTACAGGTCTCGTCGGAGGGCCGGCCGGGGTGGTGGCCGTTCTGGCCGTGATTCGTGCAGGAAAGTGTGCCGATCATAGAGGCTGGCCTCCTGGCCTTCCAGCCGCCGGCCGCCGTTCCCTGGCGGCCGGGGCATCCGGCAGATCGTTTCTGCCCACACCTGGGCGGGTTCCTTCGTCTGCCGATCGATTGTGACGTTCCGTGAGTGGTCGGGGTGTCGCGCGATGCCTACGTGTATGACCGTTCTCACTCTTTCGGTGCAGACAAACAAGGCATAGACCAGCCAACCATCACAGGCTGGGTGCGGTGTCCTGAATTCCGCATCCGGAGGTCGACGTGCCGCGTCCGCTCCCCCGCAAGGGGCCGACCAGGGACGGGACGCGGCCCCGGTGGCTGGGTCCCGCGGCGGCGTTCACCTCGATGACGGCGTTCGTCGCGACCTCCCTGGTCACGGGCCCCGCGGTGGCGGTTCCCCTGGCGCGCGCCTGTGCCCTGGAGCGGACCGGCGCCCACCACTCCGAGGGCGTGGACACCTGGAACGCGGCCTATCCGCGCCCGACCCGCGCGCTGGACGCCGTGATGGTCTTCCTGTCCTTCCCCGACTCCGTGCCGATGGCCACGCCCGCCGAGCTGGCCGCCGACCACTTCCCCGTGACCAGCCAGTACTTCGAGCGCGCCTCGTACGGCAGGTTCACGCTGCGCCCGCACCCGCTGGGCAGGTGGGTCGGCATGCCGCGCGCCTCGACCGCGTACGCCATACGGCGCGACTGGAGCCCGGAGCGGCGCTCGGCGTACCTGCGCGACGCGCTCGCCGCCGCCGACGCGCGGGTCGACTTCTCGCGCTACGACGTCGTGTACTTCGTCGCCGACCCGGACGCGCCGGGCGTCGACTCGGACGCGACCAAGGTCGTGAACCTGGACACCCCGCTGAGGGCCGACGGCAGGAAGATCCGCCGCGTCGTCACGGTCTTCGAGAAGCACCCGCCCGACCGGCTGGTGCTGGCCCACGAGACCGGGCACGTCTTCGACCTGCCGGACCTCTACCACCGGCCCGAGGACGGCAAGGGCGACTGGGACACGCACGTCGGCGACTGGGACCTCATGGGCAGCCAGTTCGGACTGGCCCCGGACCTCTTCGGCTGGCACAAGTGGAGGCTGGGCTGGCTGGAACCGCGCCAGGTGGTCTGCGTGACCGGGCCGGGGGACACCCGGCTGACCCTGGAGCCGCTGGGGGCGGTGCCCGCGCGGGCCGGCGCCGCCGGGGCCTGGTCCGCCGGCTCGTGGGCCCCCGCCGGCGAGGGGTTCCCCGGAGCGGGCGCGCAGGTTTTCGGCGCCGGCCGCGGGACCAAGCTGGCGGTGGTGCGCACGGGGCCGGCCGGTGCGATCGCGCTGGAGGCGCGGGTGCCGGTCGGGAACGACGCGGCGGCCTGCGCCCAGGGCGTGCTCGTCTACCGGGTGCGCACCGGGACCGCGTCCGGCGGCGGCCCGATCGAGGTGCTCGACGCCCACCCGGACACCGAGGGCTGCTGGAACGAGTCGGTGTACCCGCCCCTCGCGGACGCGCCGGTGGGCGTCGGGGAGAGCTTCACCGTGCCGGGCGGGAACGTGCGCGTGGAGGTGGAGGACCGGACGGCCTCCGGGGCCTGGACGGTGAAGATCTCGACCGAGGGCTGAGGCGGGTGCCGGGTGCCCGGCGGACGGGCGCCGGGAGCCGGACGGGTGCCCGAGCGGCCGGGCGTCGGACGGGCAGGGAGCCGGACGGGCGGCCGGCGCGGAGCGGGCGGGCACCGGGAGCCGGACGGGCGAGGCGCCGGACGGGAGGGCCGGCCCCGGGCGGGTGCGTGCGCGGTCCCGCCCCGGCCGGTCGTACGGGGGCCGCAGGGCCCCGGCACGCAGGAAGCCCCTCGCTCTCGCGAGGGGCTTCCCACCGTCTGTGCGCCGCCAGGGACTCGAACCCCGGACCCGCTGATTAAGAGTCAGCTGCTCTAACCAACTGAGCTAGCGGCGCCTGCTGACGTCGTAGACCTTAGCACCCTGATCGGCGGGACGAGAAATCGATATCCGCGCCGCCGCGGAGGCCGTCGAGCGCGCCGCGCGGACGGCCGCCCACAGCAGGATCTCGGGACCGGGGAGCCAGGGGTGCCGGGTGTCCGGGGCGACCAGCCAGCGGGACTCCGGCCGGACGGCCGAGGGGCCGACGGGGGCGGAGGCGGAGTCCGCGGGGGCGCCCGCCGCGGGGCCCGGGCGCGCCGCCGCCGGGCTCGGGAGGCGGTCGGCGTGCAGGGCGGGGACCGTGACCGCGTCGCCGGTGCCGTGGCACAGGAGCGGCGGGACGGTGCGGCTGCGGCCCTCGCCCGTGCCGGCGCCCCACTCCTCCCACGCCAGCAGGGACGGCAGCCGCCCGGCGGTGCCGGGGGCGGCGAACAGGAGCATGCGCCCGCGGTGGGTGGCGACCGGGCCCGAGCCCGGGCCCTCGTTCCACAGCCGGTCGAGCATCCGGCGGCCGAAGATCGCGGGAGCGCTCACCACGTCGAACGCGGAGCCGCAGGGGAGGACGACGGGGGCGGACGGGTGATCGGCCCAGAGGGAGAGCGTGCTGCGCGGATACGTTCCTGCGGAGGCGAGCCAGGCGGCACCCTCGCGGGTGACGTCCGAGACGTCGTACCGGTGCGGAAACGGCTCTCCGGGGACTTGGGAGACAGTGCTTGCCGGGTTCCGTGTGCTGCTCATGGGTCCATGTCTACCGGTGGTGAGCGAACGGTTCCCCAGAGTTGCGGGAAATCGGGACACAGGAACGTCGTGTCAGGTATCTTGCCCACTTGGCATATGCCAGACCGGGCGGGCCGGGAGCGGAGGGCCGCACGGCGCGAAGCCCTCGGCACGGCCGGCCGGGTGGACCCGGCGAGCCCGCTGGGCCCGGTGGGCCTAGAGCCGGTCGGCGCGGCCCGGGCCCTCGGTGCCGCGCATCAGGTCGCGGCCGAACTCGACCATCTTCTTCGCGTAGTCCTCGGTCCACTCCGCGCGCTCCGCGATCGCGGCGGGCGTCAGCCGGTCGAAGCGGCGCGGGTCGGCGAGCTGCGCGGCGGCGATCGCCTGGAACTCCACGGCGCGGTCGGTCGCCGCGCGGAACGCGTGGGTCAGCTCGGTGGCGCGGGCCAGCAGGGCCCTCGGGTCGTCGATCGACTCCAGGTCGAAGAAGTGCTCCGGGTCGGCGGCGGCCTCCGCCGGCTCGAACAGCAGGGGCGCGGGGCGAAGCCGCGGTTCGTTGCGACGCGGCGTGTGCTCCGCCATGACATGTCCTCCTCGTACGGTACGACGGCTCCGCCTCGCGAGCGGGCCGTCGTCCATTGTCCCTCGGTGGCGCAAGAGGGCCTCGGGCCCCGGTCCGGGCCATCGGCGCGATCCGCGCGGGCCCTCTCTCCCGGGACGGGGAGGGCCCCTCCGGACCACGGCCGCCGCCCGCTTCCTCCGCCCCTCCGGACCACGGCCGCCCGGCTCCTCCGCCCCTCCGGACCACGGCCGCCCGGCTCCTCCGTCTCTCCGGATCACGGCCGCCAGGTGACCCGGTGCTCCGCCAGGTGCGAGAGGACCGCGTGGTTCGCCTCCCAGCCGTCGGGGAACTTCACGGTGACGCCGAGCTGGACCGGTTCCGTGGACGGGTGGTCGTCTAGCAGGGCCTCGACGCCCTCGCGGCACACCACGATGCAGGCGTGCCGGTGCCGGGAGGCCAGCACGCACAGCCGGCCGGTCTCCAGGTGGAACGCGGTGGCGTCCGGGCGGCCCGACAGCGGGTGCAGCACGACCGTCACGTCGTACTCCCGGCCCTGCAGCCGGTTCGCCGTGTCCACCGTCACGTCAGCGACGCCCAGCTCGGCGAGCGCGGCGCGCACCGCCGCCGCCTGGTCGCGGTGCGCCGTGCCGACGGCGATCCGGCCGGCGGTCAGCGGCACCGGGTCCGGCGAGCGCTCCGAGACGGCCGCCCCGCCGCGGTCCAGGAGGCGGCGTACGACCTGGGCGACGGCCCGGACCGCCTCCGGGTCCGTGCGCGGGGTGTGCCGGGCCGGCAGCTGCAGCAGTCCCCAGCCCGACGCGGCCGCCTCGTCGACGACCCGGTCGGGGCCCGACCCGTCCGAGGGGACGGCGAAGGCCAGCCGGCGGTCGCCGTGGTCCGTGCCGCTGCGGAAGGGCGTGTACGGGTAGAAGGCGGCCGACACCAGCGGGGCCGCCGAGGCGGGCAGCCGCCAGGACACCGGCAGGCGGTGCTGCGGCAGCTCGGGGTTGTGCGCGAGCAGCGTCGACACCGCCGAGGCCGACGGATCGTACGACAGGCCCGCCCACTGCTCCGAACCCACGATCGAGAACGGGTCCAGCTGGCCCGGGTCGCCCACGAACAGCGCCCGCTCGAACAGCCCGGCCACCGCGAGGAGCGCGTCCGAGCGCATCTGGTACGCCTCGTCGACGATCGCGTGCCGCCACGGTTCGACGTTCTTGACGTGCGCCCACTTGGCGGCCGTCGAGATGACCACGTCGAGCCCGGCGAGGTCGCCCGCCTTGGCGGACTTGCGCACGTTCGGCAGCGCGTCGAGCGCCTTGTCGTAGGGGTCGGCGTCGCTGCTGTGCAGACGCCCGACGGGCAGCCCGGGCTCCTTCTCGGCGAGCCGGACCACCAGGTCGTCCACCTGGGCGTTGGTCTGCGCGACGACCATCAGGGGGCGCCCAGCGGCGGCCAGTTCGAGGGCGGCGCGCACCACGAGCGTGGACTTGCCGGCGCCGGGAGGCGAGTCCACGACGACGCCGCGGTGGGCGCCGTGCAGCGTGTCCCGCAGGATCGCGTCGGTGGCCCGGCCGGCCTCGGCCCCCGGGTCGAAGGCGGGCCGCGCGGCCGCGCCCCGGCCGGCCTCGGGAGCGGAGCGGATGGTCACAGCAGGTCCTCCTCGGTCACCGGGTCGGCCGCCGGCGGGCCCTCCGCCGCGACGGGCGGTCCGCCGTGCGTCCAGGGCGTCCGCTCGGGGTCGGGCAGCTTCGCGCCGCCCCGCTGCTCGTGCTCGAAGAGCGTGAAGCAGACGCGGTCGCCCTTCTCGGGCACGGACCCCTCCTCCGGCTCCTTGCCGCGGCCCATCTTGTCGACGACGCGCAGCACCACCAGCGCCCCGCCCCCGCCGGTCCCGTCGCCCGCCTCGCCGTCCTCGTACCGGACGAACTCGGCGGCCTGCGGCTTGCCGCCCAGCGACCGGTACACCTTCACGCGCTCGTCCAGGTGCGGGCGGTCGTCGGTGCGCACCGTCACCAGCGGGCGCGGACTCGGCCGCCTGCCCTCGCCGTACGCCATCACGACGTCCGTGACCTCGCCCGCGAACGCCTCCCCCGCGAGCCGCCGCCCGGCCATGACCAGCGGGTCGTCGAGCGCCTCCTGGGCGTCCAGGCGGGCCTGCTCGCGCTCGCGCGTGGCCAGCTTGCCGGCGGCCGTGACCGCGTCGTCGCGGCGCGGCTGCGGCGGCTCCCCTGCGAGCACGCGGTCCCGGTGCCCGGTGAACGACCAGCGGTCCCGGGTCCAGCGGTCCTCCACGTGCGCGCCCTCGGGCAGCGCGCGCAGCAGGTCCAGGCTCCGCCACACCGCGTCCCAGGTGGGGCGCGTACAACCCTCGACCAGGTCCCGGATGCGCCGCTCGGCGGCGGTCACCTCGCCGGACCGGTCGTCGGCCTCGACGCCGTCCTCGGCGGCGGCGAGCGCCGTCCGCGCGCGGTCGTAGCGCTCGATGGCGGGCGCCAGCAGCTTGTTGTCGAACGCCGGGTCGGTGGCCGGTCCGGCGGGCGGCCACAGCAGCTGTCCCCGCTCGTCCCGCGCCCGCTCCGCCCGGTGCGCCGCCTCGGCGCCCGACTCGCCCCCGGGCGGGTCGATCCACGCGAGCAGCGCCCCCAGGTGCTGGTCCTCCAGACTGCTCTGGCCGGTCGCCCAGTGCCGCGACAGCAGGTCCGTGCAGGCGAGCAGCAGCGCGGAGCCGGGCACCCGGGCCCGCTCCCCGAAGTGCGTCAGCCACCGGCCGAGCAGCGGCACCCGGGGCGGCGCCGGATGCGGCGCCTCGGGCTCCTGCTCCGCGGTGCGCCGGAACCGCATGGAGCGCCCCAGCAGCCGTACGAGGTCCAGGCCCGCCCGGCTCGGCACGATCAGCTGCGGGGCGTCCGTGCACAGGTCGACCTCGACCTTGACGCGCTTGCCGGTCTCCGGGTCGGTCTCGCTGCGCTCGGCGGTCTCGACGGACTCCCCGTAGGCGTCGATGTACGGCAGGACGACGTCGGCCAGTTCGGCGAGGAAGGCGAAGCGCTGGTCCCGGTCGCGCGGCTGCGGCACGACCAGCAGGCGCGGCGCGTCCCGGTCGGTGCCGACGAGCGCCCCGAGCGGGGCGCCGGCCTCACCGGCGGTGGTCAGCGGCACGAACACCAGCGGGTGCTCGGAGAGATGGCGGTGCCGCACGGTGGCCGCGGGCTGCGCCCGCCCGCTGCTGACGGCCTCGAGGCGGGCGAGCGTGGTGATCAGCGACATGCGGCGCCCTCCCGGACGGGGTACGGCGTGGACCTGGTTCGGCTCCCGGTCCCGGTCCTGGTCCCGGTCCGGGGGAGGCGGGCGGCGGCCGCCGGAGGGCACCCGTGCGGGGGAGCGCCCGCCCGGCTCCGGCGGCGGTCGGAGACGAGTACGGACCGGGACATGAGCACGGGCACGGGCGCCGGTGCGGATACGAGCACGGAGGCGGACGTGGAGGCGGGTGCGGGCGTGGACACGAGCACGGGTGCGGATGCGGGGCCGGGCACGCGTACCGGCGCGGGAGCGAGGGGCGCGGTCAGCACGGCGCACCCCCCAGTGCCTCCGCCCGGAGCGCCGACGCCCTGCGCAGCGCGGCGACCGCCGGGTCGTCGGGGTCGCCCGCCCTGCCGTGGGCGGCCGCCAGCACCTCGTCCACCGTGGTCAGTCCGCCCAGTTCGGCGCGGAGCGAGCGGCCCAGCGACGTCACCGCGCCCTCCCCGCGGGACCGCGCACGGCAGTGGAACGCCAGCTCGCAGGCGGCGAGGCACTCCGGCGCGTACGTCGCGGGGATCGCCTCGACCGCGGCCGTCAGCTCCTCGGGCGGCAGGTCCGGGGCGAAGCAGGTGCCCTCGGGCAGCGTGTCGGCGATCTCCTCGATCCGGGTCAGCCGCTCCAGCTGACGGCGCGTCACCGCGCGCTGCTTGCGCACGTCGACGGCGGACGCGGCGGGCAGGTTCGAGAAGTCCTTGGGACAGACCAGCAGCACCCGGTGGCGCACCTCGGGCGCCGGGTCGAGCTGCGCGGCCACCCGCTCCAGCGCCAGGACGTACACCGCGGCCTGCCGCGCCGCCGCGCCCACCTTCGCCGCGTCGGCCGAACCGTCCAGCATCGGGAAGGACTTGATCTCCACGACGGTCCAGCTCCCGTCCGGGTGCACGACCACCGCGTCCGGCTCCAGGAAGGCGACCGAGCCCGCCACGTCCAGGGCGAGCATCGGGTGGTCGAGCAGCGCCCACGTGCCCGTCCCGGTGGCCTCGCGCAGCGCCAGCGCCGTACGGGCCGTGCGGCCCTCGGGGCCCACGGCGGACAGGTCGGGCACCGCCGCGGACCCGGGCGGCGCGGCGGCCGGGTCCAGCCTCTCGTGCACGAGGCGCAGCAACTCCGCGCCGCCGTCCGCCTTCACGCGCGCCTCGAAGGAATTGCCCCGCACGAGCGCGAACTGCGACTGGCCGAAGGCGGACGGCGCGCCCAGCGCGTCCGCCAGCGCCGTCTTGTCCACGCCCGCGCCGTCCAGCAGCGCGCGGCGCCTGCAGCCGGGGTTCGCGGCCAGCGCGGCCAGTGCCCGGGCGTCCAGCGGCTTCGGCTGCACGGCCGGGCCGCGCACCTCAGCGAGCCGCTGCCGCAGCGCCGCCGCCCGCGTCGGCGGGACTCGCTCCTGGACCGGCTCCCTGCTCGACGGCACGGACCTTGGGCTGTCGGGGAAATCGCTCACCCGCGGAAGTGTGGCATCCGGCACCGACAATCGGTGAACCCGCGTCGTGAGCGGCAGTTGTGGCGACCGGTGCGAACAGATCCGCGGAGGCCGGCGCGGCCGGCAGCCCGAGCCGGAACCGGGCGGTGTCCGCGAGCCGCAGCACCGGCCGCGTCAGCAGCAGCCCGGCGCCCATCACCGCGGCGCCCGCGGCCGCGTCCAGGAAGTAGTGGTTGGCGGTGCCCATCACCACGACGACGGTCACCAGCGGGTAGACGACCCCCGCCGTCCTCGTCAGGCGCGTGCCGCCGTACTGCCACAGGATCACCCCGCACCACAGCGCCCAGCCCACGTGCAGGCTCGGCATCGCGGCGTACTGGTTGGTCATGCCGCCCAGGCCGCGCGGCGCGCTCGCCTCGCCGCCCCACCAGCCGTAGTCGCTGTACTGCGCCATCGTGTCGACGAACCCGTGGGCGGCCGACAGCAGCCGGGGCGGGCACGTCGGCAGCAGCGTGAAGCCGATCAGACCGATGAACGTCGAGGTCAGCAGCCAGGTGCGGGCCGCGCGGTAGCGCACGGCGCGGAACCGGAACACCCATACGAGCAGGACCGGCGTGACCAGGTAGTGCAGCGACGCGTACCAGAAGTCGGCCGGTACGCCGAGCCAGGGCTCGCGGGTGAAGAGGCGGTTGAGCGGGTGCTCCGCGTTCAGGCTCAGGAACTTCTCGACGCGCAGGATCGCCAGGCCGTGGTCGACGGCGGTGGAGACGTCCCCGCGCGCGAGCAGACGGCCCGCGGAGTAGGCGCCGTACACCAGGAGGACCAGCGGCAGCTCCGTCCACCAGCGCAGCCGGGTGCGGTGCGGCGTCTCCTCGGTGCCTGGTGCATCGGTCTGCGGCATCCGATCGCCCTCCCCCTTCTGCTGTCGTGGCCGGACGGTCCCGGACAATCTATGTGCTGCCCCGTGTCCCTCATGGGACGCCTCGGTCGTGACAGACGCGAAGATCGCCCGGTGGGTTGCCGTGAACGGGAGTGAGTGATGATGGGAGCGATCCACCCGCACTCGTCCCGGAAGGTCCCCCTCATGGCACCGCGCATCCTGCTGGCCCGGCACGGACAGACGGAATGGTCACTGTCCGGCAAGCACACCGGCAGGACCGACGTCCCCCTTCTGGAGGAGGGCCGGCGCGGCGCGAAACTGCTCGGCGAGCGCCTGCACCGCGCGCCCTTCGACGGGCTGTCCGGTGCCGAGGTGCGCACGAGCCCGCTCTCCCGCGCGCGCGAGACGTGCGACCTCGCGGGCTTCGGGGAGCGCGCCACCGAGTGGGACGCCCTGATGGAGTGGGACTACGGGGCGTACGAGGGCATGACCCCGGCCGAGATCCAGGCGGTGCGGCCCGGCTGGCTCATCTGGCGGGACGGGGTCCCCGAGGGCGAGTCCCTCGCCGCGCTCTCCGCGCGCGCGGACGAGGTGGTCGCCTGGGCCCGGTCCGCCGACCGCGACGTCCTCGTCTTCGCCCACGGCCACATCCTGCGCGCGATCGGCGCCCGCTGGCTGGGCTTCGGCGTCGACTTCGCCTCCCGCGTCCGGCTCAACCCGACGTCCCTGTCGGTCCTCGGCTGGGCCTACGGCGAACCCGCGATCCTGACCTGGAACGACTGCGGGCACTTGACGGCGTAGCCGGATTCGGGTCCGGCCCGGCCGTCGGCCCCGGGGCCGACGGCCGGGCCGGACGTGCTCCGTAGGCCGTGCCCGGCATGCCGGGCACGCCGGGTCGTGCCTCGTAGGCCCTGCCCGCCGAGCCGTGCCCGTCACGCCGTGCCCGTAGGCCGAGCGGCGGGCCGTGTCCGTCACGCGGTGCGCGCAGGGGTCGCGTGGCGGTCCAGGAACGCCGCCACCGCGGCCGTCCTCCGGTGCGGCCGCAGCACCCGGGCCGTGCCGTCCAGCATCGACCGCACCCGGGAGGACCGCACCGTGTCCAGCAGGTCCAGCACGACCTCGCCCGCGGCGGCCGCCTCGTCCGGACGGCCCCCGCGCGCCAGGTCGTCGGCGAGCTCCGCCGTGTACAGGGCGGTGTTCCGGGCGAAGTGCGGGTCCTGGAGGCGGGCCGCCCGGCGGGCCCGGCGGGCCGCGCGCGGCCAGTCGCCCAGGGCGGACCAGCACTGGGCCTCGAGCCCCGCGAGTTCGGCCTCTCCGTAGAAGCTCATCCACTCCGGGTCGGCGTCCCTCGGGCCGTGCCCGTAGAGGGTCTGCGCGCGGGCGAGCGCGTGTTCACTGCCCGCGCGGTCGCCGAGCCCCGCCAGGCCGCCCGCCTCGCGCAGCGCGAGCAGCGACAGCAGCCGGGCCGAGCCCAGCCGGCGTGCCGCCCGCTGCCCGGCCTGCGCCGCCCGCACCGCCTCGCGCGGCCGCCCGGCGTCGCGCGCGAGGAACGACATGTTGCAGAAGGCGTGCGCCTCCAGAGCGGGGTCCCCGGACAGCCGGGACGTCGCGAGGGCCTCGGCGTAGTGCGAGCGCGCGTCGCCGAAGCGGCCCGAGTCGTGCGCCAGCCACCCCACGGACAGGGCCAGCTCACCGGCGCCCGCGTACAGCCGGTCGGTGGTCGCCTGCCGGCCGGTGCCCGCGTCGAGCAGGGCGTACGCGGTGTGCAGCGGGGCGGTGGCCCGCTGGTACAGGGCGTCGGCGCCGTGCCGGTCGTCCAGCAGCCGGATGCGCCGGACGGCCTCCTCCACGGCGTCGGCCCCGGTCCGCCCGGCCCGGCGCCCGCTCTCGGGCACGGCCGCGGCCGGGAAGGCCGCGAGCCCGAAGGGGACCAGCGAGGCGGCCGCCACGGTGGCGGTGCCGCCGGTCATGAATGCGCGACGCTGCACGTCGCTCTCCTCGTGGTTCCGGGGGTGGCTCTCGAAGGGGTCGTACGGGTCGTGCAGATCGTGCGGGTCGTACGCATCGGGGACAGGGCGGGTGCCGTCCGGGCCGCGGGTGCGGCAGGCGCCGTCCGGACCGTGTGCCGCGTCCGTCCCGGACGGGGCGTGCGGCGGGCTCCCGGTGCGCGGGGAAGGCACCTCGGTGTCGGCGCGCGCTCCCCGGCCGCGTACCGACGAGCGGGGCGCGAACCCGAGGTCGGCCAGCGTCCTGCCGGGGAACATGTGCAGGAACACCCGCTCGTAGGCGTAGTTGGGACAGCGGATCTCGCCCGCCTCGACCCGCCCGATGTACCGGGCGTCGCAGCTGACGCGCTCCCCGATCTCCCGGCCGGCCCGCCGCACCGCCGCGGCGAACTCGCCCGGCGACCGCGCCCCGCGCAGCCGCCGGAAGGCGAGGTTCGGCCGCGGTGGCCGGGGCGGGCGGGACGACGAGGTCACCGTCGACGACGTCATGGCCGGGTCCTCTCTCGCGAACCGTCGAACCATGCCGGGAACGAAGCGACTTGTGGCATTTCCGTGGTTCGAGGACGTCCGTCCCCGGCGGCAGAAAACGTACCTGCTGTGCCGGGTTCACCACACCCTGTTTGGTTACAAATCGGATATCTCCCCCTCGATCCGCCATGAACTGCCATCCTTTGCGGCCGACTTTCGCCGTAGCCGTTGACGCTCCGGCGCGTTGAACCCTTCGGCGAGCGTCGATGCGAGGAGGGCTTCCATGGTGGAGACCGGGACGGGGACCAGACAGGGCGTGTCGTTCCCCGCGATGCGGCACAGGGCGGGCCGGGAGCACGGCACGGCCTGCGAGCACGGTGCGCCGCCGGCGCGCTCCGCCGCCGGCCGCGGCCCCGGCTGCGACCTCGTCACCGTGCCCACACGCCAGGGCCTGGAGGCGGTCGACATCCTGCGCCGCAACGCGGGCGACCTGGTCGGGCCCGTCCTGCACGACGGGAGCCGCGACACCCTCGGCTTCCTCGTGCCGCCGGGCACGGCGGACGCCTGGGACGTGCCGGGCAGCACCTGTACGCAGACCGACGGCCGCGGCACGGCCCTGGCCGCCGGTGACCCGGAGCCCCCGGTCCGCGGCACCGGCTGGCTGTTCCCGCCGGGGGAGACGGAGCCGGCCACCGACCCCGTGGTGCTCCGCGCGGCGCTCGGCGAGGCGGCCCGGCTGATCGAGGCGGCGGACAACTGCCGCTGAGCGGCACGCGCCGCACCGGAACCCGGGACCTCCGGCTCCCGGCCCCTTCCGGTCGCTTCCGGCCCTTCGGGTCCCCCGCCTCTCCGGCCCCGGTCCCCGGGCCCCGCGGTGCACCGCCACCGCGCGCCGTCCCGTCCGTACGCAGCGATAATGGACGGATGGCGAAGGCGAGGAACAAGCGGTCCGGCGACCGGCGGGCGGCCGCGGAACCCGTCGTGGAGACGGTCGACGGAGGTCTCGCCGAACTGGTGCCCGACCGGGACCGGCCGCGCGCCCGGACCCTGCTCCTCGACGGGGCCCCGCAGTCGCACGTCGACCTCGACGACCCCACGTACCTGGCCTTCGAGTACCAGCGCAGGCTCGGTCACGTCATCGACCTCGTCGCCCCGCCCGGCCGGCCCGTGCACGCGGTGCACCTCGGCGGCGGCGCCCTCACCCTCGCCCGCTACACCGCCGCCACCCGGCCCCGCTCCACCCAGCAGGTCGTCGAACGGGACGCGGCACTGGTCCGGTTGGTGCGGCGCGAGCTGCCCCTGGACCCGGGCGCCCGGATCCGGGTGCGCTCGGCCGACGCCCGCGAAGGGCTCGCGAAGGTGCCGGACGGCTGGGCGGACCTGCTCATCGCGGACGTCTTCGGCGGGGCGCGCACACCGGCCCATCTGACCAGCACGGAGTTCCTCGGCGAGGTGCGCCGGGTGGTCGGGCCGGGCGGCGTGTACGCGGCCAACGTGGCCGACGGCCCGCCGCTGGCGCACCTGCGCGGCCAGATCGCCACCGCCGCGGCCGTCTTCCCCGAACTCGCCCTGGTCGCCGACCCGGCGGTGCTGCGCGGCAAGCGGTTCGGCAACGCCGTCCTCGTCGCCTCCGACCGGCCGCTGCCCGTCGCCGAGCTGACCCGGCGCGCCGCCTCCGACCCGCACCCCGGACGGGTCGAGCACGGCAGGGCGCTGGCCGACTTCACCGGCGGGGCCGCACCGGTGACGGACGCCTCCGCGACCGCGTCGCCGGCCCCGCCGCCGTCCGTGTTCCAGTAGGGCGGCTCCGGCCCCGGTCACGCCGGGGCCCGGTGGCCGTCGGGCTCCGCTAGTGCCGTGCCGGGCGTCGTGAGCCGGTGAACCTTTCCGGTCAGGGCACTAGTAGTTGTTGATCTCCACGCGGGGCGCGCTGTCGTGCCAGGTACAGAAGACCGAGACCCGGTCGGAGCCCGCGGCGAAGTCCACCCGGATCCAGGTGTCGGTGTTCCACACCTGCATCGACCAGCCCGAGCCCGGCGTCGCCGACACCAGCGTGGCCGAGGAGGGGCCGAGGTCGAAGACGACCCGGCCGCCCTTGGTGTCGTAGCTCTCGACGCCGCTCGCCGTGTCCGCGGCGGAACCGGCGCCCGCCGGGGGCGACTTCGCGGGCGACGGGCTCCTCGCCGGCCGCTCGGAGGTGCTCGCGGAGGGTTCGGAGGTCTTCGACGTCCCGGCGGTCTGCGGTGTCTCGGCCCTCTCGGACGGGCTCTTCGACGGCCGGGGCCGGCTCGTCGACGAGGCCATCGGCTCCGGCGCCGCGCCGGCCTGGTCCACCGTGACCGGCAGCGCGCGCGGCGGGTCGTACGCCGTGCCCGTCATCACGGTGCGGACACCCCACCACGACAGCGTGACCGCCGCGCCCGTGGCGAGCGACCATGCCAACACGTGTACGACTCCCCTGTGCATCGCGGCCATACTGCCCCACGCGTCCCACCGGTGTCTCGGGCGGGGCGGACTGCGAAGGATGTCCACAGGGTCGGCCGCGGGGTTGTCCACAGGTTCAGGCCAATATCGCCCGCATGGCGTACGGTGCCGCCCATGGCAAGTGTGCTCGTGGTCGAGGACGACCAGTTCGTGCGCTCCGCCCTGATCCGCCATCTGACCGAGGCGGCGCACCTCGTGCGCAGCGTCGGCACGGCGCTCGAGGCGCTGCGCGAGGTCGCCCATTTCCGCTTCGACGTCGTGATCCTGGACCTCGGCCTGCCCGACCTGGACGGGGCCGAGGCGCTGAAGATGCTGCGCGGCATCACCGACGTGCCCGTGATCGTCGCGACCGCGCGGGACGACGAGACGGAGATCGTCCGGCTGCTCAACGACGGCGCGGACGACTATCTGACCAAGCCGTTCTCGGTGGAGCACCTGTCCGCGCGGATGGCGGCGGTGCTGCGCCGCGCCCGTTCCGCCGGGGAGGCCCCGCCCTCGCGGGAGATCCGCGTCGGGGGCCTCGCCATCGACCCCCTGCGGCGCCAGGCCGAACTGGACGGCGTCCGCCTGGACCTGACCCGGCGCGAGTTCGACCTGCTGGCCTTCCTGGCCGGGCGGCCCGGCGTCGTCGTGCCGCGCAAGGAGCTGCTCGCCGAGGTGTGGCAGCAGTCGTACGGGGACGACCAGACCATCGACGTCCACCTGTCCTGGCTGCGGCGGAAGCTGGGGGAGACCGCGGCCCGGCCGCGCTATCTGCACACGCTGCGCGGGGTGGGCGTGAAGCTGGAGCCGCCGGGAGCGGAGCCGCCGCGATGAGGTGGGCACTGGTCAAGGTGTGCCTGGCGGTCACCGCGATGGTCGTGGTCGCCTTCGCGGTCCCGCTCGGTCTCGTCGTCCGCGAGATGGCCCGGGACCGGGCCTTCTCCAACGCCGAGCGGCAGGCGGCCACGCTCGCGCCCGCGCTCTCCATCACCACCGACCCGGAGCAGCTCGACCGGGTCGTCGCCTCCGCCGACGCCGACCTGCAGATGGCGGTGCACATACCCGCCGTCGACGGCGAGGAGGACCTGGACGTCGGCCGGCAGCGCGCCACCGCCGAGGAGCTCGCCATGACGCGCGAGCTGGGCCGCGCCTCCATCACCGAGGTGCCCGGCGGCTCCACGCTGCTCCAGCCCATCGCGCTCAGCTCCGGCGCGATAGCCGTCGTCGAGGTGTACGTCCCCGAGTCCGAGGTCACCAACGGCGTCGGCACGGCCTGGGCGGTGCTCGCCGGGGTCGGGGTCGCGCTGATCGTCGGCTCGGTCGCGGTCGCGGACCGGCTCGGGGTGCGCATGGTGCAGCCCGCGCAGCGGCTGGCCGAGGGCGCGCACGAGCTGGGGGAGGGCAAGCTCGGGGCGCGGGTCCCGGAGGAGGGTCCGACCGAACTGCGGCTCGCGGCGGCCGCCTTCAACTCGATGGCCGACCAGGTCGTCCAGCTCCTGGCGAACGAGCGGGAGCTGGCCGCCGACCTGTCCCACCGGCTGCGCACACCGCTGACCGTGCTCCGGCTGAACGCGGCCTCGCTGGGGGAGGGGCCCGCGGCCGAGCAGACCCGGGCGGCGGTCGAGCAGCTGGAGCGCGAGGTCGACACGATCATCCGTACGGCGCGCGAGGCCAAGCCGCAGACGGCGGCCGTCGCGGCGGTCGCGGGGTGCGACGTGGCGGAGGTGGTGCGCGAGCGGATGGACTTCTGGTCCGCGCTCGCCGAGGACGAGGGACGCAAGGTGCGGGTGGCCGGGGTCGACCGGCCCGTGCGCATACCCGTGCCCCGGGCCGACCTCGTGGCCGCCCTCGACGCGCTGCTCGGCAACGTCTTCCGGCACACGGCGGAGGGCACCGCCTTCGCGGTCGACGTGCACAACGGCGAGGACGCGGTGATCGTCCTCGTCTCCGACGCGGGACCGGGCATACCGGATCCCGAGGCGGCGATGGCCCGCGGCCGCGGCTCGGGCAGCGACGGCTCCACCGGCCTGGGGCTCGACATCGTGCGGCGGCTCGCGGAGTCGACGGGCGGCGACGTGCGGATCGGGCGGTCGGTGCTGGGCGGCACGGAGATCCGCATCTGGTTCCAGCTCGACGCCCGCGCCCCCGTACGGCGCGGCCACCGGGGCGCGGTGCGGCGCCGCAAGCGCCTGGCACTTCGCTGAGCACGCCGGGGCCGGGGACGGGCGGACTCCGGAGGCGGGCGGATTCCTGGGACGGGCGGACTTCGGAGGCGGGCGGTCGCCGGGGACGGGCGGGGTCGCGAAGTCCCTCGCCCGCTCCCGCGGAGCTCCTTCACCGCCCCTGTCCGGCCGCTATCTTTAACCGCTTCCGATGGCTTCCTTAAGCGCGCCCTAAGATCCGCGGCCGCCGCCCGGATCAGGGCTTTCGCCCGAATCCACCTCGCTAACGTCGCTGCCGCACCCCACCCCCGGAGCACCGCCGGGCACTCCCCGGCGAGGCAGCAGCGAAGGCAGGCACGCGAGATGAGCAGTACGCACCGGCGCAGAGGCAGCGGCAGGAACAAGGCGATCGGCGGCCTCGTGGCCGCGGCCGTCGCGGGCGGCGGCGCCTTCCTGTTCACCGGGACCGCGCAGGCGGCCGGCGTCGGCGCCGCGTACACGAAGACCAGCGACTGGTCGACCGGCTACACCGCGCAGTACGTCGTCACCAACGACAGCGACCGGGTCAAGGAGGACTGGTCGCTGGAGTTCGACCTGCCCTCCGGGAGCAGGCTCAGCTCGCTGTGGAACGCCGAGTCCAGCGTGAGCGGTCAGCACGTCACCGTGAAGCCGCCGTCCTGGGACAAGGACGGGCTGGCCCCGGGCGAGTCCGTGACCGTCGGGTTCGTCGTCAACGGCAGCGCGGACCCCACCGGCTGCCGGGTCGACGGCGCCACGTGCTCGGTGGACGCGGGCGCGACGCCGGAGCCCAGCGGCCGCCCGACCGGGACCCCCGAGCCCACCGGCGAGCCGACGTCCGGTTCCTCCCCGTCCGCCCCCTCCTCGCCCGACCCCACCGCATCGGAGGGCACGGGCGGCGGCAGCGGCGGTGACGCCGGCAGCGGCGGCGGCACCGACGCCGGCAGCGGCTCGGCGGCCACGGCCGGCTTCGCCCCGTACGTCGACACCTCGCTCTACCCGGCCTTCGACCTGCTCGGCGCGGCCGAGGCCACCGGTGTGAAGGAGTACAACCTCGCCTTCGTCACCGACGGCGGCGGCTGCACGCCCAAGTGGGGCGGCGTCTCCGACCTGGGCAGCGACGCGGTCGCGTCGCAGATCGGAGCCCTGCGGGACAAGGGCGGCGACGTCCGTGTCTCCTTCGGCGGCGCCGCCGGCTCGGAGCTCGCGACGACCTGCTCCTCCGCCGACGCGCTGGCCGCGGCGTACAGCGAGGTCGTGGACGCGTACGACCTCACGAAGGTCGACTTCGACGTCGAGGGCGGGGCGCTGCCGAACACGGCAGCCAACACCCGCCGCGCCCAGGCCATCGCCCAGGTGCAGAAGAGCCACCCGGACCTGGAGGTGTCCTTCACCCTCCCGGTGATGCCCGAGGGGCTCACTCAGGACGGGGTGAACCTGCTCTCCGACGCCAAGTCGAACGGCGTCTCCGTCGACGTCGTCAACATCATGGCGATGGACTACGGCGCCGCGTACAGCGGTGACATGGGCACCTACGCCGAGCAGGCCGCCACCGCGACGCAGGCGCAGATCAAGAGCGTCCTCGGGCTCTCGGACGCCGAGGCGTGGAAGTCCGTCGCCGTCACCCCGATGATCGGCGTCAACGACGTGGCCAGCGAGGTCTTCAAGGTGGAGGACGCCACGCAGCTGGTGGACTTCGCGAAGTCCAAGGGCCTCGCCTGGCTCTCGATGTGGTCCGCGACCCGCGACAAGCAGTGCGCCGGCGGCGCCAAGCCCACCGCGGACGCCACCTGCAGCTCGATCGTCCAGGACGGCAACGCGTTCGCGAAGGCCTTCGCCGCCTACCAGTAGGCGGAAGCCCCGGCGGGCCGGAGCCCAGGCAAGCGAGAGCTCCGGCCGGACGAGAGCCCCGGCGGGCGGAAGCCCGGCCGGACGAAGGCTCCGGCACGCGAAGACTCCGGCAGGCAGTGGCCCGGCAGGCGAAGGCCGGCGGGCGGAAGCCTCCCGGTGCGGCGAACCGGTGAGCCCCGGGTCCCCGACGGTCCCCACGGCCGTGTCCCGGTGATCCCCCCACACCCCCCAGAAAAAGAACGCGCCCCGGCCGGCTCACCCCCCACCCGGCCGGGGCGCGTCCCTTCCCCGGTCCCCCTTGCCTCCCCTCGGCCCTCACCGCTCCCTCCCCCCGGAGGGAGCGGCGGGGGGCCCGACGGCCGCCGGCGGCGCGTGTCCCGCCGGCGGCCGTACGTGCGTTCCGCGTCCTACTCGGCGGCGGTGCCGACGGCGTCCACCGTGCCCACGGCGTCCACCTCCGGCAGCGTCCCCGTGCGGGCGGCCTGCCCGTACCAGTGCGCGCTCGACTTCGGCGTCCGCTTCTGCGTGGCGTAGTCGACGTACACCGCGCCGAAGCGCTTCTCGTAGCCGTACGCCCACTCGAAGTTGTCCATCAGGGACCACAGGTAGTACCCGCGCACGTCGGCGCCGTCCGCGATGGCCTGGCGGACCGCCGACAGGTGGCCGTGCAGGTAGGCGATGCGCTCCGGGTCGTGCACGCGGCCGTCCGGACCGGGCTTGTCGTCGTAGGCCGCGCCGTTCTCCGTGACGTACAGCGCGAGGCCCGGGACCATGCGGGAGTAGCGCATGATCAGCTCGTGCAGGCCGGTCGGGTCGATCGTCCAGCCCATCTCCGTGCGGTCGCCCGGCGTCTGGTGGAACGCCACGTCGTCCGCGGCCGGCCAGGGCGAGTGCGCGCTGGCGCCGTGGCCGTCCGCGCGCGGCCCGTCCGGCGCGGACGCGGCGGCGGAGACGAGCGACGGCGTGTAGTAGTTCAGGCCCAGCGCGTCCAGCGGCTGGTGGATCGTCTCCAGGTCGCCGTCGCGCACGTACGACCAGTCGGTGACCGAGGCGGTGTCCGCGAACAGCCGCTCCGGGTAGGCGCCCTTGAGCATCGGCCCGTGGAAGACGCCGTTGGCGAGGTTGTCGATCCGCAGGGCCGCGTCCAGGTCGGCCGGGTCCTGCGTGAGGGTGCGCACGACGGAGGAGTTGAGGCTCACCGCGACGGAGTTGCGGGCCGGCGTCACCGCGCGCAGCGCCTGGGTGCCCAGGCCGTGCGCCAGGTTGAGGTGGTGGGCGGCGCGCAGCGCGGCCGCCGGGTCCGTGCGGCCGGGGGCGTGCACGCCGGAGCCGTAGCCCAGGAAGGCGCTGCACCACGGCTCGTTGAGGGTGATCCACTGCTCCACGCGGTCGCCCAGCGCCTCGCCGACGATCTGCGCGTACTCGGCGAAGCGGTACGCGGTCTCGCGCTCGGGCCAGCCGCCCGCGTCCTCCAGCTCCTGCGGCAGGTCCCAGTGGTAGAGGGTGATCGCGGGCTTGATGCCGTGGCTCAGCAGCTCGTCGACCAGCTTGCGGTAGAAGTCGAGCCCGCGCTGGACGGCCGGCCCGCGCCCGGTCGGCTGCACCCGCGACCAGGAGACGGAGAAGCGGTACGCGGTGAGCCCCAGCTCCGCCATGAGCGCCACGTCGTCGCGGTAGCGGTGGTAGTGGTCGACCGCCACGTCGCCGGTGTCGCCCCCGGCCGTCTTGCCCGGCGTATGGCTGAAGGTGTCCCAGATCGAGGGCGTACGGCCGTCCTCGCGCACGGCGCCCTCGATCTGGTACGCGGAGGTGGCCGCTCCCCAGAGGAAGGCGGGCGGGAAGGTCACAGGCTCAGGCATGGAAGCGCTCCCATAGAAGGTCGCGGAGACCTTCGGGTCGAAGAGAGAGGGGAAGGCGGGGCCGGGGCGGCGATGGCCCGGCCCCGCCGGGGGCGTCAGCCCTTGACGGCACCCTGCATGATGCCGCCGACGATCTGCTTGCCGAAGATCGCGAAGACGACCAGCAGCGGCAGCGTGCCCAGCAGCGCGCCCGCCATGATCAGGGACTGGTCGGGGGTGTAGCCGCGGCCGAGGCCGGCCACGGCGACCTGGACGGTCGGACTGCCGTTCTGCGTCAGCACCAGGAACGGCCACAGGAAGTCGTTCCAGGTCTGCACGAACATCAGCATGCCGAGGACGGCCATCGCGGGCCGCGCGGCCGGGAACACCACGTGCCACACCACGCGCCAGCTGCTGGCGCCGTCGACCCGGGCGGCCTCGATGATCTCGTCCGGCAGCGCCTGGAGCAGGTACTGCCGCATGAAGAACACACCGAAGGCGCTCACCAGCGACGGCAGGATGACCGCCTGCAGCTGGTCGGTCCAGTCGAGCTTGGCGACCATCATGTACAGCGGGATGATGCTCAGCTGCGGCGGCACCATCATCGTGCCGACCACGATCAGCATCAGCGCGCCGCGCCCCTTGAACCGCAGCTTGGCGAAGGCGAACCCCGCGATCGTGGACAGGAAGACGATGGTGAGCGCCGAGATGCCCGCCACGATGGTGGTGTTGAGGAACGCCTCGCCCAGGTTCGCGTCGGTCCAGGCCACCTCC
Organism: Streptomyces minutiscleroticus; assembly: GCF_014650875.1. Taxonomy (GTDB): domain Bacteria; phylum Actinomycetota; class Actinomycetes; order Streptomycetales; family Streptomycetaceae; genus Streptomyces; species Streptomyces minutiscleroticus. The sequence continues at coordinate 109,483 of NZ_BMVU01000005.1, read as the reverse complement.
AGCTTGTCGAAGAGGTTGGCCCCGAACCAGAACGGCGGCGGGTTCTGTGCCAGCCGCTGGTTGTCGCGGGAGGCGGCGATCGCCGTCCACACCAGCGGGAACAGCGAGCCGATGGTGAACAGGGCGAGGATGACGTAGGCGACCGGGCCGGCGTGCAGCTGTCCGCCGGCCCGGGCGGCCTTGGAGATCCGGGTCCGCTTGGGCGGCGGCGGGGGCACCGCGTCGGCCGGGGGTTTCGTCAGGGTCGTCGTCACGGCCGGTTCTCCTTAACTACTGGCGCGCAGCCGGCGCGAGATGACGGAGTTGACGATCCCGATCACGATGAGGATCAGGAACATCGCCCAGGCGATCGCGGAGGCGCGGCCCAGGTGCTGGTTGACCCAGCCCTGCTCGTACAGGTACAGGCCGAGCGTCTGGAACTGGTGCTGGGAGCCGCCGGACGCGCCCTTGTTCGCGTCGAACAGCAGCGGCTCGCCGAACACCTGGCTGGCGCCGATGGTCGACACGACCACGGTGAACAGGATCGTCGGCCGCAGCGAGGGCAGCGTGACGTGGATGAACTGCTGCCAGCGGCTGGCGCCGTCCAGCGCCGCCGACTCGTACAGGTCCTGCGGGATCGCCTGCATCGCGGCCAGGTAGATCAGCGCGTTGTAGCCGGTCCAGCGCCAGATGATGATGGAGGAGACGGCGATCTGGGAGTACCACTTGTCGTTCTGCCAGTCGATCGCGTCGATGCCGACGAGGTCGAGCGCCCAGTTGATCATGCCGTAGTCGCGGCCGAAGAGCAGCACGAAGACCAGGGACGCGGCGGCGATCGACGTCGCGTACGGGGCCAGCATCACGACCCGGTAGAAGGTCGAGCCGCGCAGCTTGTAGTTGAGGATGTGCGCCAGGCCCATCGCCATCAGCAGCTGCGGCACGGTGGAGATGATGCCGATGGTCAGCGTGTTCCGCGCCGCGTTCCAGAAGAACTCGTCGTCGAAGATCCGGGTGTAGTTGCGCAGGCCCACCCACTCCATGTCGGTGGGCGCGGTCAGCTCCACCGTGTGCAGCGAGGCCCAGCCGGTGTAGATCAGCGGGAACAGGCCGAACGCGAGGAAGAGCAGGAAGAAGGGCGAGACGAAGGCGTACGGGCTCCAGCGGATGTCCCGCTGCCAGCGGCGGGAGAGCCGGGCGCGCTTCTTCGCGGCCTCGGCGGCCGCCGCGTCGACCGGTGGACGGCCCGGGGCCGCGCCCCCCTTCACGGGGGGCGCGGCGGTGTCGTGCCGGGTGGCCATACCGGTCACTTCTCCAGGTTGTTGTCGATGGTCTTCACGGCGTTCTTCCAGGCCTCCGCGGGCGACTTGCCCTGGGTGACGAGGATGACGCCGTTGTCGGTCAGGCCCTGCTGGACGATCTGGTCCTTCGGGCCGATGACCTGGGCCGGGATCTCCTTGGCGGCCTCGGCGAAGATCGTGCCGATCGGGGAGTCACCGGTCATGTCGTTCTTCGCGTCCGTCACCTGCGGCAGGTCGTAGGCGGCCGGGGCGCTCGGGAAGCTGCCCTGCTTGGCGAAGAGCTTCGCCTGCTGCTCGGGCGCGGTCAGCCAGGCGGCCAGCTTCGCGGCCTCCTCGCTGTTCTTGCCCGACTTGGGCACGGCGAGGAAGGTGCCGCCCCAGTTGCCGGGCTTGGGCGCGGCGGCCACGTCCCACTTGCCCGCGGCGTCCGGCTGCGACTTGCCCTTGATGTAGCCGAGCATCCACGGCGGGCAGGAGATCGCGGCGAACTTGCTGTTGGCGATCGTGGTGTCCCAGGCGGGCTGGAACTGCGTCTGGTTGCCGGTCAGCCCGTCCTTCGCGGCCTTGGCCGTGAGGTCGAAGGCGTTCTTCACGGCCGGGTTGGTCTTGTAGATGACCTTGCCGGAGGCATCGTAGAACTTCTCGCTCTCACCGCTGAGGATGGCGTTGATCAGACCGCCGGGCGAGTCGAGGAAGGTGGTGTCCTTCGGCGCCTTCGCCTTGTAGTCCTCGCCCACCTCGACGAGCTTGTCCCAGCTGCCGGCCCACAGCTTGCCGACCTCTTCGCGGTCGGTGGGCAGCCCGGCCTTCTCGAACAGGTCCTTGCGGTAGCAGATCGCCATCGGGCCGACGTCCGTGCCCAGGCCGACGGTCTGCCCGTCCTTGGTGGTGGCCTGCTTCCACTTCCAGTCCAGCCAGCCGCTCGCCTTGACGCCCTCGACCTTGGACAGGTCCATCAGCTTCGAGGCCTGGGTCTCCACGACCTCGGCGATGTTGCCGACCTCGACGGCCTGGATGTCCTGCAGGCCGCTGTTGGTGGTGAGGTGGTTGACGAGAGCCGGGTAGTAGTTCTCGTTCCGCTCGACCACGTTCTCCTGGATCTTGATGTCCGGGTTGAGCTTCTCGTACTCGGCGTAGAGGCCGGCCTCCTTGAAGCCCTGGGTGCCGAACAGCCCCAGAGTGATCACGGTCTTGCCCTCGCCGCCGCCCGACGACGAGCCGGACTCGTCGCCGCCGTCGTCGGCACAGCCGGCCAGCAGCCCCATGCCCAGCGACACGACGGCCGTGAGGACCACCGCCTTGCGCCGGGTGGTGGCGGTTCCCCTGCTCGAACGCAGCTGAGACTGGGGGAGGGTACGTGCTCGCATTGCGTGTCCTCCTGTTGCCCTGACGTGCCGACCCCCCGGCCAACTGCTTTGTTGGGCCCGTTGGTTCACGCTGCGGCTCGGGCGGGGAACGTGCGGGTTGTGTATGTGCCAGGTACCGTGGGAGCGCTCCCACAGGTGATTGGTTGAAGAGTCGTCTCTCGGCGCTGGGGTGTCAAGGGAGCGAACAATGAGATCTCACTGGAGTTATCGGGCTGTTACGAGCCGACCGAAGCGTCGGGAAGGACGTCGCGCCGGGGCGTGAGCGCCTGATGTTACGGGTGAGGGGGCGCGGACGTCCCGGGGTCCGTTCGGGTTCCGAAGTCTGGCCGGAAGAACGCGCCCGGGCCGGAAGCACCCGGCCGCCCCGGGAGGGGCCGGCCGGGGCCCGCCGGCGCCGGCTCCGCGCCCCCGCGGGCGGCCGGGACCCGCGGCGCCGGGAGACCGGCTCGGGGCAGGCTGTTAGATTCCAGGCCAGAGGCGGTGCGAGCCGCGGCGGACGGGAGGCGGGCCATGGCAGTCCACGGAGCACGGGGACGGAGCGGCGGGCGGCCGACCCTGGAAGAGGTCGCCGCGCGCGCCGGCGTCGGCCGCGGCACGGTCTCCCGGGTCATCAACGGCTCGCCCCGGGTCAGCGACGCCACCCGCGCGGCCGTCGAGGCGGCGGTGGCGGAGCTCGGCTACGTACCGAACACCGCGGCCCGCGCCCTGGCCGCGAACCGCACCGACGCCATCGCCCTCGTCGTCCCCGAGCCGGAGACCCGCTTCTTCGCCGAGCCGTACTTCTCCGACATGCTGCGGGGCGTCGGCTCGGAGCTGTCGGAGACGGAGATGCAGCTGCTGCTGATCTTCGCGGGCAGCGACCGGGAGCGGCGCCGGCTGGCCCAGTACCTGGCGGCGCACCGCGTGGACGGCGTGCTGCTGGTCTCGGTCCACGCCAACGACCCGCTGCCCGACCTGCTGTCCCAGCTGGAGATCCCGGCGGTGATCAGCGGCCGCAGGTCCGCCGAGGAGACGCTGCCGTCGGTGGACTCGGACAACTACGGCGGCGGCCGCCTCGCCGTCGAGCACCTGCTGTCCCGGGGGCGCCGCACGATCGCCCACATCGCGGGCCGCCTGGACGTGTACGGCGCCCAGCGCCGCGTGGACGGCTACCGGGCGGCCCTGCGCGAGGCCGGCCAGGAGGACGACGAGCGGCTGATCGTGCCCGGCGACTTCACCGAGGAGGGCGGCCGCCGCGCGATGGCGGAGCTGCTGGAGCGCCGCCCCACGCTGGACGCGGTCTTCGCGGGCTCGGACGTGATGGCGGCCGGCGCCCGCCAGGTGCTGCGCGAGCGGGGCCTGCGCACCCCGGACGACGTGGCCCTGGTCGGCTACGACGACTCGGCGATCTCCCGTCACATGGACCCGCCGCTGACCAGCGTCCGCCAGCCCATAGAGGGGATGGGCCGGGCGATGACCGGCCTGCTCCTTGAGGAGATAGCCGACCGCCGTCCGGCGTCCTCGCGGAGTCTGGACCGACGCCAGGTGGTCCTGCCCACGGAGCTGGTGGTCCGGGAGTCCTCGTAGGCGGTCGCGGACCGGCGCGGGACCCGGGGCGCCCCCGGCCGCGGCGCGCCCGCGCGGGGCGGCGCGGATGCGGCGAGGGCCGGTCCGTACGGACCGGCCCTCGCCGTTCAGGGTGAGTGACGGGACTTGAACCCGCGACATCCTGGACCACAACCAGGTGCTCTACCAGCTGAGCTACACCCACCACGACCGGTGGTTCTCCGAGTGGTCTCCCCGACCGGCCGAGAAAAAGTGTACAGGGTCCGAAGGGGTGCTCGCGCCAACGTTTCCCCCGGGGCGTCGGCACGCCCCGTCGTCAGCCCCGCTCGGCGGGCAGGACGTGCTTCGCCGCGATGGCGCGCGCCGTGTCGGAGTCCGGGCCCGGCTGGGGCACGAAGACCGCCTCGCGGTAGTAGCGCAGCTCGGCGATCGACTCGCGGATGTCGGCGAGCGCCCGGTGGTTGCCGTTCTTCTGCGGACTGTTGAAGTACGCCCTCGGGTACCAGCGCCGGGCCAGTTCCTTGATCGAGGAGACGTCCACGATCCGGTAGTGGAGGTAGCCCTCCAGCGTGGGCATGTCGCGGAGCAGGAAGCCGCGGTCGGTGCCGACCGAGTTGCCGCACAGCGGGGCCTTGCCGGGCTCCTTCACGTGCTCGCGGACGTACGCCAGGACCTGCTCCTCGGCGTCCGCGAGCGTGGTGCCGCCGGCCAGCTCGTCCAGCAGCCCGGACGCGGTGTGCATCGTGCGCACCACCTCGGGCATGGTCTCCAGGGCCGCGTCCGGCGGGCGGATCACGATGTCCACCCCTTCGCCGAGCACGTTCAGCTCCGAGTCGGTGACCAGCGCGGCCACCTCGATGAGCGCGTCGTCGGACAGCGAGAGCCCGGTCATCTCGCAGTCGATCCACACCATGCGATCGTTCATGTGTCTCACCCTACGGCCCGGCCCGGCCCCGCGGACCACTCGTGCGGCGGGGTGATCGGCGACGGCGCGGCCGCTCGGGGGTGGAGAAGGGGACCGGGGCCGCCCGGGGTCCCGGGGACGGCCCGTCCGGGCGACCCGGGGTCCCGGGGCCGCCCCTCAGCGGCGCGGACGGCCGGCCCGCTCCGTACGGCGGGTCCGCGGCGTCCGGCCGCCGGCGGTGCTACGGCGCGCTGCGCTGGCCCGGCACACCGGCCCGGCTCGCGGCGTACATCTCCCGGCCCGGGTGACCCGGGTGCCCGGTGTGGTGACCCGAGTGCGCCGGGTCGGCCGCCAGGGAGGCCGCGGCGGGCCCCATGGTGTGCGCGGCCGCGGTGCGCCGCGTCTGCATGGGCAGCGGCGCCTCCGTCACCGGCGGCGGAGGCGGCGTGCTGTCGGCGTCCGAGGGCTTGTCGCCCTGCGGCCGCCGGGCCCGGTAGGCGGCCCGGTAGGCGGCCGGGGACGAGCCCAGCTGCCGCCGGAAGTGCCCGCGCAGGGCCACCGGGGAACGGAATCCGCAGCGTCCGGCGACCTCGTCGACCGAGTAGTCGGAGGTCTCCAGCAGCCGCTGGGCCTGCAGCACGCGCTGAGTGATCAGCCACTGCAGGGGAGCGCTCCCGGTGAGCGAGCGGAACCTCCGGTCGAAGGTCCGCCGGCTCATGTACGCACGCGCGGCGAGCGTCTCCACGTCGAACTGCTCGTGGAGGTGCTCCAGCGCCCAGGCGACGACCTCGGCCAGCGGGTCGGCGCCGATCTCCTCGGGTAAAGACCTGTCGAGGTAGCGCTCCTGGCCGCCGCTGCGCCGTGGCTGGACCACCAGGCGGCGGGCCAGCGCGCCGGCCGCCTCGTTGCCGTGGTCGGTCCGCACGATGTGCAGACACAGGTCGATCCCTGCCGCGGTGCCCGCGGACGTCAGCACGTCGCCGTCGTCCACGAACAGCTCACGGGGGTCGACGTGCACCGACGGATAGCGCTTGGCCAGCGTCGGCGCGTACATCCAGTGCGTGGTCGCCGGCCGCCCGTCGAGCAGTCCGGCGGCCGCCAGCACGAAGGCGCCCGTGCACAGCCCGACGATGCGGGCGCCCTCCTCATGCGCCTGGCGCAGTGCGTCGAGCGCTTCCTCCGGCGGCGGCGAGGTGATCGACCGCCAGGCCGGGACCACGACGGTGCCCGCCCTGGAGATCGCCTCCAGCCCATGTGGTGCGGTGAGTTCCAGCCCCCCTGTGGTCCGCAGAGGGCCCTCTTCCCCCGCGCACACCAGCAATCGGTAGCGCGGCACGCCGGCGTCCTGGCGGTCGATCCCGAACACCGACAGCGGTATGGAACTCTCGAAGATGGGGCCGCCGCTGAACAGCAGCACCGCGACGATCTCCTTGCGGCGTCGCCCGGAGAGTTTCCGGGCCGCGGCGTCCGGCGCGGCAGTGGAGTCGTGGCTCATCCTGCTAAGCCCCCCTCGGTGGTCGCGGCTCCTCGGTTGTGTCGCTCCTGCACGTTTCCCCTCGGTCCTGCACGAGTCCCCCGCCGTAAGACAGTCAAGATCGAATCTACTGTGTTGCGCAGTGCCGGCGTGACCAGTTCAGCACGCGGCACATTGTCGACATGGCAACTTGGCGTGAAGCATTCGATCACGAAGCGTTGCACTCGTGAGCCGCACAGGGAAGTGCGTCTCGGGTCAGTGGCCGGTCCCCGTAGGGTGTGCGGCCCCCGCGTACCCCTTTCAGTGCAGGTGGAACGGGGGGTGGGACCCCATTCCTGCAAGTGATGCCTATGACCCACAAGTTGGCTGAAAAGCGGTGGGAGGGGGTGCGGAAATCAGTCAGCCGACCGGCGTATTTCGATCGGTGCGCCACTCTGCCGCACGGGCTCCGGGGTCCGCCGCACCGGGCCGGCCGCGCGGTGGCGCGTGCTCCCCGGCGCCCTGTCGCGCCGCCCCGCGCTCGGAGCGGCGCAGCAGCAGCCGGCAGGCACCGGTGACCGCCGCGAGACCCAGGGCGGTGCCGCAGGCGCCCGCCAGAGAGGTTCCGTACCCCACCAGGACGACGGGAACCAGGACGCAGCTGAAAGCGCCCCAGCGGGCCACGTCGCCCGCCGCGTCGTGTGCGGCGGGCGGCCGGACGGAGGGCGGGGAGGTGGGCGGGGGACCGGACACGGAGGGCTCCTTGGGCGTGGCTTGTCCGGTTCAACGCGTGTTCGAGCGCGCGGTCACCCGCCGCCCGGCCCCGCCGTCCGCCCGGGGGCCCGTCCCGCGCGGGCGGACGGCCGGAATCCCGGGCCGGACGCGCGGTCCTCCCGGGCCCGGCGCCCGGGGGCGAAGTCCGCACAAACCACCTGTACGGGGCAGCGACCATTGCGCCGAGGGCGTCCCTCGTGCATGCTCCGGGGAACCCCACGAACCGTCAGCGGGATCTGGGCAGTGGAGGAGTGTCGCCGTACCCTGGAGGGTATGGCCTTGGGAAGATGATTCCCGGACACAGCTCTGCCGCACGTTGTCGTCCCCTCCAGAGGATCCATACGCCGAGACACTCATGGCCGGTCACGAATTCTTCGATCCCGCGGACCGCAACCGCCCCGTAGCCGATCCCACGGCGGACGGGCCGTTGGCGGCGGAAGAGCCGCGCAGCTCCTGCGACCCCGCCTTCAAGCACGGCGTCGTGGTCGGCTTCGACGGGTCCACCTCCAGCGAGCGCGCCCTCGCGTACGCCATCGGCATGGCCCACCGCTCCGGCGCGGGCCTGATCATCGTGCACGTCGCCAACCGGCTGCCCACCACGGTCTGGGCAGGCTGCGAGCCGCCCGTCTTCGTGGAGGTCCCGGACCACCGCACCGAGGTCCTCGGCCTCGAACTGGCCTGTGCCGACTACCTCGCCGAGGTGCCCTGGATCCTCGTCGAGCGCGGCGGCGACATCTGCCACGAGCTGGAGGAGGTCGGGCGGGAGTACGAGGCGGACGCGATCGTCGTCGGCTCCACGCACGGCATCGCGGGGCGCCTCTTCGGCTCCGTCGCGGGACGGCTCGCCAAGCGCGCGCAGCGCCCCGTCGTCGTCATCCCCTGAGACGCACCCGCATCCCCCGGGGACTCTCCCGGAACGCCGCGGGGCAGCGGTCGCTCCTCTTGCCTGACGCCACGTCAGTTCCCTTGCGTACCGGCATAAATCTACCCGTGCGTAGAGGTGCCGCGCGCCCTCGGGGCGGGTACCAACCGGGCAGCCGAGACAACCGCGCACCGGGAGCGGGGCGAGCGGACCCCGTTCCCGGCGGGCCGGGGTAATTGGGCGGCTCCGGCCCGTGCGGAACGATCCCCGTGCGCTGGTGGCACGCACGGGGATCGTTCATGTTCCGGGGCAGGGCCCGGCCGGACCGGGCCGCCCCGGTCCGGCTACTCGACCGTCACGGACTTGGCGAGGTTGCGGGGCTTGTCGATGTCCCGGCCCAGCGCCAGCGCCGTGTGGTAGGCGAGCAGCTGCAGCGGGATGCCCATGAGGATCGGGTCCAGCTCGTCCTCGTTCTTCGGCACGACGATCGTCCGGTCGGCCTTCTCCTGCTCGCGGTGGGCCACGGCGAGGATCCTGCCGCTGCGGGCCTTGATCTCCTCCAGGGCCGCCCGGTTCTTCTCCAGCAGGTCGTCGTCGGGGACGATCGCCACGGTCGGCAGGGCGGGCTCGATGAGCGCCAGCGGGCCGTGCTTGAGTTCCGAGGCGGGGTAGGCCTCCGCGTGGATGTAGGAGACCTCCTTGAGCTTCAGCGACGCCTCCAGGGCCACCGGATAGCCGCGGACCCGGCCGATGAAGAGCATCGAGCGCGCCTGGGCGTACTCCTCGGCGAGCTTCTTGATCTCCTCCTCCTGCTCCAGGATCTCGGAGATCTGGGCGGGCAGCCGGCGCAGGCCCTCGATGATCCGCCTGCCGTCGGCGACCGACAGGTCGCGGGTGCGGCCCAGGTGCAGCGCGAGCAGCGCGAAGGCGACCGTGGTGTTGGTGAAGCACTTGGTGGAGACCACGCAGACCTCGGGCCCGGCGTGCACGTACATGCCGCCGTCGGCCTCGCGGGCGATCGCCGAGCCGACGACGTTCACCACGCCGAGGACGCGGGCGCCCTTGCGCTTCAGCTCCTGGACCGCGGCGAGTACGTCGTACGTCTCGCCCGACTGGGACACGGCGACGTAGAGGGTGTCGGGGTCGACGACCGCGTTGCGGTAGCGGAACTCCGAGGCCGGCTCGGCGTCCGCGGGGATGCGGGCCAGCTCCTCGATCATCTGGGCGCCGATCATGCCCGCGTGGTACGAGGTGCCGCAGCCCAGGATCTTCACGCGGCGGATCTGGCGCGCCTCGCGGGCGTCCAGGTTCAGGCCGCCCAGGTGGACGGTGGAGAACCGGTCGTCGATGCGGCCGCGCAGCACCCGGTCCACGGCCTCGGCCTGCTCGTGGACCTCCTTGTGCATGTACGTCTCGTGGCCGCCCATGTCGTAGGACTCGGCCTCCCACTCGACGGTGGTCGGCTCGGACGTCGTCCGGGTGCCCTCGGTGGTGTACGTGCGGAAGTCGTCGGCCTTGAGGGTGGCCATCTCGCCGTCGTCGAGGGTGACGATCTGGCGGGTGTGCATCACCAGCGCGGCGACGTCGGAGGCGACGAACATCTCCTTCTCGCCGATGCCCAGGACGACCGGGGAGCCGTTGCGGGCCACCACGATGCGGTCGGGGAAGTCGGCGTGCAGGACGGCGATGCCGTACGTGCCCTCGATGACGCGCAGCGCCTCGCGGACCTTGTCCTCCAGCTTCTCGGCCTGGGCGCGGGCGACGAGGTGGGTGATGACCTCGGTGTCGGTCTCGGAGAGGAACTCGACGCCGTCCGCCTCCAGCTTGCGGCGCAGGTCGCCGGCGTTGTCGATGATGCCGTTGTGGACGACGGCGACCTTGCCCTCACCGTCCAGGTGCGGGTGGGCGTTGACGTCGGAGGGGGCGCCGTGGGTGGCCCAGCGGGTGTGGGCGATGCCCGTGGTGCCGGCGAAGCGCTTGGGGACGCGGGCCTCCAGGTCGCGGACGCGCCCCTTGGCCTTGACCGTCCTCAGGCCGCCCGCCTTGGGGCCGGTGACGGCGATGCCCGCCGAGTCGTAGCCCCGGTACTCCAGGCGCTGGAGCCCCTCGAGCAGCAGAGGCGCCACATCGCGCTTGCCGATATATCCCACGATTCCGCACATGTGAGGCTTTCCCCGTCCCTAGGTCGTCAGGTGGTGTCGATCGAGGAGCGCGTCCGGCGGCTCAGCCGTAGACGATGCGGCGCAGCTGCCTCAGGGAGAGGCCGGGCGGCGCGACCGCGCGGTAGCGCAGCTCCTCCGCGATCCGCTCGAAGATCGTCGCGTTCACCAGCCCCAGGCTCTGGAGCTCCCGGTGGCGGCGGCGGACGTAGTCCTCGGTCGTCTCGTCGAAGTAGGCGAGGACGTCCTGGACGACCCGCAGCGCCTCGCCCCGGCCGAGGGGCGTGGTGCGTGTCAGATGGTCGACCAGTTCGTCGTGCACTCGGATGATCCTGAAGTACCGAAGGCCGTTTCGCAAGAATTCTGCCCGATATCGGGCAAGCCTCTGTTGAAGCTCTCATGAGGGGCTGTTCGCCGGCTGTCCACCCCGTGTCCCGCGCCCATTTATATGTAACGAGCAACTTCTTCCCCCCGTGGACACTCCACGCAGGGGGATACCCGAGGAGCTCGCCGGCCGCATGAGCATGGCCGAGCGGCACGAGTATCTGCGCGCCAGGTTCTCCCGGCGCAGGGTGATCAGGGGCGGCGCCGTGACGCTGGACGCCGTCGCGGGCGGCGCCTTCGTCCCCGGCGCCGTCGACCCTCCCGGCGGTCCGGCCGCCGTGCCGCGCGCCGGCCGGACCGCCGAGAGGGTCGACGGCGCGCTCGTCGCCCCCTTCGGCCGCCACCTCGCCTACGGCGCCGACCCGCGCACCGAGATGACCGTCTTCTGGCGGGTCCCGGTCGCGGTACGGAAGCCGTTCATCCGTATCGGCGCCCACCCCTGGGACCTGTCCCGCAGGATCGAGGCCGAGGTGCGCACCCTGCACACCCCGGCCGGCGTCGGCGCGAGCCGGGTACGGACCGCCACGTGCGGACCGGCGGGTCCCGGCGAACCGGGCCCGTCGGCGCCTTTCCCGGACCGGGGGAGGCGGTCCCTCAGAGGCGTTTGAGGACCGCCTGCTTGGCCACCGTGAACTCCTCGTCCGTCAGGACGCCCGACCGGTGCAGCTCGCCGAGTTCGCGCAGCCGGCGCAGCAGGGCGTCGTGGTCGGACTCCGCGGGCGGCGCGGCCTGCGCGCCCGGCCCGAGCGCTCTCAGGGGCGCGTCCGCGGGCGCGGGCGCCGACGGGTGCGGCAGCCGCGCCTGCACCGCCGCCGCGACCAGCGCCATCAGCGGGTCCTTCTTGAAGCCGTACAGCTCCACGGCGTTGGGGTCGTACTTCGGCGGGGCCTTGGTCGCGGCGGCGCGCACGTGGAAGCGCAGGTACCCGTTCTCCAGGCCCGCCGCCGGGTGCCACTCCACCGAGCCGATGTCGGCGAGGGCGAGCACGCGGGTGCCCGCGGCGGCCTTGGCCTCCTCGGTCTTCCAGTTCCACTCCAGGCGGACGTGCTCGCCGTCGAAGCCCGCCGTGCCGTCCCCGGCCGAGGCCGACACGGGCACCGGCGGGCCGGGCAGCAGGTACCGGTCGACGGGCGTCGCCGGGACCTGCTCCAGCAGCAGCGCGGTGCGGATCTCCTCGGCGACGTACTCCGCGACGCCGTGGCGGTCGGCGTCCACGGCCAGTTGGTACGGGTCCTGGGCGTCCGGCAGCCGGCCCCGGGTCCACCTGCAGCAGCGGGTCGGCGCCGTCGCGCAGCCGCAGCCTGAGCCGCCCGGACTTCCTGCCCGGCTCGAAGGAGACGCCGGCCACCGCCTCCAGCGGCACGGTGACCTCGCCCAGCGTCCGGCGGAGCAGGCCGACGCCCTTGTCGCGCCCGGGCACCAGCCGGACGGCGTCCGCCTCGAAACTCCATGTCCCGTCGCGCTGGATGATGTCCGCCATACGGGGATTCTGACATCCGCACCCGCGGCGAATGGTCTATACCTTGACCCGGCTCCGGGCCGACGGTATCCATGGGGCGTTCGGTTGCTCCGTACACAGACGCGACCCCGTCGAAGGGACCGTACGTGACACAGCACCACAGGACGACCCGGCTGCTCGGCTCGCTGCTCCTCGTGGCCGCCGCCGCCCTCACCGCCGGCGCGGCGCCCGCGGCCGCCGGACCGGCCGCCCCCACCCCGCTCGACCGGGTGGTCCCGGCCCCCGCCTCCGTGCACCCGGGCGGCCCCGGCTACCGCATCACCCCCCGTACCGCGATCCGCGTCGGCGACTCCCGCGAGGCCCGGCGGATCGGCGCCTACCTCGCCGGCGTGCTGCGCCCCTCCACCGGCTACCGGCTGCCCGTCACCTCCGGCGCGGGCCGCGACGGCATCCGGCTGCGCCTGGGCGCGGGCGACCGGGCGCTCGGCGACGAGGGCTACCGCCTCGACAGCGGCCGCGACGGCGTCACCGTCACCGCCCGCACGGCGGCGGGCCTCTTCCACGGCGTGCAGACCCTGCGGCAGCTGCTGCCGGCCGCCGTGGAGAAGGACACCCGGCAGCCCGGGCCCTGGCGCGTCGCGGGCGGCACCGTCACCGACACGCCCCGCTACGCCCACCGCGGCGCGATGCTGGACGTCTCCCGGCACTTCTTCACCGTCGAGCAGGTCAAGCGGTACGTCGACCGGCTGGCGCTCTACAAGGTCAACACCCTGCACCTGCACCTCAGCGACGACCAGGGCTGGCGCATCGCGGTCGACTCCTGGCCGCGCCTGACCACGTACGGAGGTTCGACGCAGGTCGGCGGCGGGCCGGGCGGGTACTACACCAAGGCCCAGTACAAGGAGATCGTCCGGTACGCCGCCTCGCGGTACGTGGAGGTCGTGCCCGAGATCGACATGCCGGGGCACACCAACGCCGCGCTCGCCTCGTACCCGGAGCTGAACTGCGACGGCGTCGCGCCCCCGCTCTACACCGGCACCGAGGTCGGCTTCAGCTCGCTGTGCGTGGGCAAGGAGGTCACGTACGACTTCGTGGACGACGTGGTCCGCGAGCTGGCCGCGCTCACCCCCGGCCGCTACCTCCACATCGGCGGCGACGAGGCGCACTCCACCAGCCACGAGGACTACGTGGCGTTCATGGAGCGGGTGCAGCCGATCGTCGCGAAGTACGGCAAGACGGTGATCGGCTGGCACCAGCTGACCGGGGCGGAACCCGCGAAGGGCGCCCTCGCCCAGTACTGGGGCCTGGACTCGACCGCCGCCGCGGAGAAGGAGCGGGTCGTCGAGGCAGCGAAGAACGGCACCGGGCTGATCCTGTCGCCCGCCGACCGGGTCTACCTCGACATGAAGTACGACGAGGACACCCCGCTCGGCCTGTCCTGGGCCGGGTACGTGGACGTGCGGCGATCCTACGACTGGGACCCGGGCGCCTACCTGCCGGGCGTGCCGGCGTCGGCGGTGCGGGGCGTCGAGGCGCCGCTGTGGAGCGAGACGCTCACGGACTCCGACGAGATCGAGTACATGGCCTTCCCGCGGCTGCCCGGGGTCGCCGAGCTCGGCTGGTCGCCCGCGGCCACGCACGACTGGGACGCCTACAAGGTGCGCCTGGCGGCCCAGGCGCCGCGCTGGGACGCGCTCGGCATCGCCTACCACCGGGCGCCCGGGGTGCCCTGGCCCGCGCGGTAGGCCGGGAGACGGCGACGGGCGCCCCCGGGACCGTCCGGGGGCGCCCGCCTGTCTCCGGGGGCCCGGGTCAGAGCCCGGCGAGGGGGTTCCTCAGGGTGCCGACGAGCTGGAGCGCTCCGGACGGGTCGGCGAGGTCCACCATCTGCTGGTTGTTCCGCAGCTGGAGCCGGTTGAGGCAGGACAGCGCGAACTCGGGGGCGAACAGGTCGTACTGCCGGAACTTGTCCGCGAGTTCGGGCGTGGCCTCCTGGTAGGCGCGCACGCGCTCGGCGACCGTGCGCCAGAAGTCCTCCTCCCCGATCACGCCCGCCGTCGCCAGGTTCGCGGCCAGGAAGCGGAAGAAGCAGTCGAAGACGTCCGTGAGGACCGACAGCAGCTTCATGTCCTCGGGCACCTCCACGCGGATGCGCTCCACCGCGGGCGGCAGCACCGCCTGCGGGTCCATCACCGCGATCTCCTCGGCGATGTCCTTGAAGACCGCCCGCTGCACGGCGCCGTCCTTCAGGACGAGGATCACGTTCTCGCCGTGCGGCATGAACACCAGGTCGTACGCGTAGAAGCTGTGCAGCAGCGGCGTGAGGTAGGCGTCCAGGTAGCGGCGCAGCCACTCGGCGGGCGCCAGGCCCGAGCGCTCGACCAGCGCGGCCGCGAAGGAGCCGCCCTCGTGGTCGACGTGCAGCAGGGACGCCATCGTCGCCAGGGACTCGCCCTCCCGCAGCGAGGGGACCGGGCTCTCCCGCCACAGGGCGGCGAGCATCTTGCGGTAGGGCGAGTAGCGGTCGGTGGCCCGCTCGTACTCCAGGTGCCGGTAGCCGACGGCGGCGCGCTCGCGGATCACCGACAGGCCCGTGGCCTTCAGCACCGGGTCGCTGTCGATCAGCTGGGCCAGCCAGTCGTTGATGGCGGGCGTCGCCTCCATGTAGGCGGCGGACAGGCCCCGCATGAAGCCCATGTTGACCACCGACAGGGCGGTCTTGACGTAGTGCTTCTCCGGCGCGCTCCGGTTGAAGAAGGTCCGTATGGACTGCTGCGCCAGGTACTCGTCGTCGCCCTCGCCCAGGCACACCAGGTGCTTCTGCGCGACCTCGGCGGCGAAGGTGACCGCCAGCTTGTTCCACCACTGCCAGGGGTGCACGGGGATGAGCAGGTAGTCGTCCGGGTCCAGGTCCTGCGCGCGCAGGGTCTTCGAGAAGCGGGCGAGCGTCTCCTCGCCCAGCTCGGAGCGGAGCAGCGACTCGTAGTCCAGGCCGGCGCCCGCGGTGAAGGCGGCCCGCGAGCGGTGCGCGGCCAGCCAGACCAGCCGCACCGGGCTCGCGGTCTCCGGCGCGAACGCCAGGTACTCGTGGACGCCGAAGCCGAGCCGGCCGTTGTTGGCCACGAAGCACGGGTGGCCCTCGGTCATGCCGGTCTCGATCGCCTGGAAGCCGGCGTCCACCAGCTCCGCCGAGGTGATCCGCGGCTTGGCGAGCTTGTAGCAGGTGCCGGAGAGGGTGGAGGAGATCTCCTCCAGGTACACCGGGAGGATCGCGTCGCTCAGCCCGAGCGCCTGCCGGAACTCGATGAAGAACTCCAGCGCCCGCAGCGGCGCCTCGGAGCCGTTGCGGTGCCGGGTGACGGACTCCGCGTCCACCTCCCAGTGGTCCAGGGCACGGCGCCGCGCGGCGAAGCGGTACTCCACGGCGCCGTCGTCGCTTCGGACGGCGTACCGCCCGTCGTCCTGCGGCTCGGGTGTGATCAGCCGCTCGTGCGCGAACTCGGCGAGCGCCTTGCGCACGAGCAGCCGGTTGGCCGCCGCCCAGTGCTCGGGGGTCAGGTGGGCCACCGCGTCGGGCAGGGGGGCGCCGGTCGGGTACGGGGTCATGCGGTCACTCCTCGGGCTGCCAGGTACTGCTCGCGCGTGCAGAAGGACAGCAGCGCGCGCTTCTCCGGCTTGTCGATCTCGTGCGAGGGGACGAAGCCGACGGCCTCGTTCAGCGCGTGGACGGCCTTGTTGCGGACGTCGGGCTCGACGACGACCCGGCGGACGGCGGGGTCCTCGAACAGGAAGTCCATCACCGCGCCGATCACGGCCCGGGTGAAGCCGTGCACCGGCCGGTCGGTGGGCGCCACCAGGAAGTGCATGCCGACGTCGCCGGGCTCCGGCTCGTACAGGCCCACCAGCTCGCGGTGGGCGGGGTCGTAGCGCTCCACGAGGAACGCGGGCTCGCCGTCGCGCAGGCCGAGGAACGCGTCGTGGTGCTCGTCGGCCGCGATGGCCATGTAGGCGCGCTCCACGTCCTCCGGCTTCGCGTCCTGCATCATCCAGAACGCCGCCTTGGGGTGGGTGACCCAGCCGTGCAGCAGCCCGCCGTCCTCGACCGGGTCCAGGGGGCGCAGGGTCAGGGTGCCGATGGTCTCGCTCATACCGCGAACTCCTGGAAGGCGATGGTCTTCTCGACGGGGTAGTACTCGCTGCCGAGCAGCTCGCGGATGATGTACGCGTTGCGGTACGCGCCCATGCCGAGGTCGGGGCTGGTGACGGAGTGCGTGTGCACCCCGCCGTTCTGGAGGAAGATCCCGCGTCCGGTGACGTCGACGGCGTAGTTGCGGGCCACGTCGAAGTTGCCGTGGGCGTCGTAGCGCAGCCGGTCGCGCACGGGCTCAAGGAAGGCCGGCTCGGTGAACCGGTAGCCGGTCGCGAGGACCAGGCCCTCGGAGCGCAGCTCGTAGTCCTTGCCCTGCTCCTGCTGGCGCAGGCCGAGGACGTACGTGCCGTCCTCGTACCGGGCGCTCTCCAGGGATGAGTTGGTGAGCAGCCGCACGGGCACGGGGCCGCCGACGCTCTTCTGGTACAGCAGGTCGAAGATCTCGTCGATCAGGTCTCCGTCGATGCCCTTGAACAGGCCCTTCTGCCGCTCGGCCAGCCGGTAGCGGGTGTCCTCGGGCAGCGCGTGGAAGTAGTCCACGTACTCGGGCGAGGTCATCTCCAGCGTGAGCTTGGTGTACTCCAGCGGGAAGAAGCGCGGGGAGCGGGTCACCCAGTTCAGCCGGTAGCCGTGGACGTCGATCTCGCCGAGGAGGTCGTGGAAGATCTCGGCGGCGGACTGGCCGCTGCCGACCAGCGTGATCGACTCCTTGGCCTGGAGCGCGGCGCGGTGCTCCATGTAGCGGGAGTTGTGCAGGAAGTCGCCGCCGAGGTCCCGGCAGGCGTCCGGAATGTACGGCGGGGTGCCGGTGCCGACGACGAGGTGCCGGGCGCGGAACGTCCCGCCGCCCTCGGTCCGCACCGCGTAGACCTCGTCCGCCTCCTCGTACACGACCTCGGTGACCGTCGTGTTGAAGCGGATGTTCGACAGCCGCGCGGCCGCCCAGCGGCAGTAGTCGTCGTACTCGACGCGCAGCGGGTAGAAGTTCTCGCGGATGTAGAACGAGTACAGCCGGCCGGACTCCTTCAGGTAGTTGAGGAAGGAGTACGGGGAGGTGGGGTCGGCGAGGGTCACCAGGTCCGACATGAACGGCGTCTGCAGGTGCGCGCCGTCCAGGAACATGCCGTGGTGCCAGGCGAAGTCGGGCTTGGACTCCAGGAAGACGCCGTTCAGCTCCTCGATCGGCTCGGTGAGGCAGGCGAGGCCGAGGTTGAACGGGCCGAGTCCGATCCCGACGAAGTCGTACGGGGACGTGGGGTCAGCAGGCGCGGTCAAGGGAGGCTCCCAGGTACTGCTCGGCGTGGCCGGCGATCAGGTCGAGGACGGCGGTGATGTCGTCCACCGTCGTCTCGGGGTTGAGCAGGGTGAACTTCAGGTAGTGGCGGCCGTCGACCTTGGTGCCCGCCACGACGGCGTCACCGGAGGCGAACAGGGCCTTGCGGGCGTAGAGGTTGGCGCGGTCGATCTCGGCGGGGTCCGTGACGGAGTCCGGGACGCACCGGAAGACCAGCGTGGACAGCTGGGGCTCGACGACCACGTCGAAGCGCGGGTCGGCGGCCAGCAGCCGCCAGCCCTCGTGGGCCAGGTCGCAGACCTCGTCGAAGAGCCCGCCGACGCCGTCGGCGCCCATCACGCGCAGCGTCATCCACAGTTTGAGCGCGTCGAAGCGGCGGGTGGTCTGCAGGGACTTGTCGACCTGGTTGGGCACGCGCTCGCGCACCATGCGCCGCGGGTTGAGGTACTCCGCGTGGTACGTGGCGTGCCGCAGCGTGGCGGAGTCGCGCACCAGCACGGCGGAGGAGCTCACCGGCTGGAAGAAGGACTTGTGGTAGTCGACGGTGACGGAGTCGGCCCGCTCGATGCCGCGGATCCGGTCCCGGTTCTTCCGCGAGACCAGCAGCCCGCAGCCGTACGCGGCGTCCACGTGCATCCACGTGCGGTACCGGTCGCACAGTTCGGCGATCTCCGGCAGCGGGTCGATGGACCCGAAGTCCGTGGTGCCCGCGGTGGCGACGACGGCCATGGGGGTCAGCCCCTCGGCGGCGCAGCGCTCCAGCTCGCGGGCGAGCGCGACCGTGTGCATCCTGCGGTCGCGGTCGACGGGGACCGACACCACCGCGTCGTCGCCGAGGCCGAGCAGGGTGGCGGACTTGCGGACGCTGAAGTGGCTCGCCTCGGAGGCGAAGACGCGCAGCCCCGCGGGGGCGGCCGGCTTGGCCTCCTCGCGGGCGAGCAGCAGCGCCTGGAGGTTGGACTGGGTGCCGCCGCTGGTGAAGACGCCGTCGGCGGCGGGGCCGAAGCCGATGCGCCCGGCGGTCCAGTCGATCAGCCGGCGCTCGATGAGGGTGCCGCCCGCGGACTGGTCCCAGGTGTCCAGCGAGGAGTTGACGGCGGACAGCACGGCCTCGCCGACGACCGCCGGGATGACCACCGGGCAGTTGAGGTGGGCGAGGTAGCGGGGGTGGTGGAAGTAGACGGCGTCCCGCAGGTAGAGCTCTTCGAGTTCGTCGAGGGCGGCGGACGTGTCGTGCAGGGGGCGGTCGAGGTCGATCCGGTCCAGGGCGGGGGCGAGGTCGTCGGCCGTGACGCCGGTGAACGGCCGTTCCGTGGCGGCGATTCTGGCCGCCACCCGCTCGATTCCCTCGGTCACGGAGCGTCGGTACCGCTCCGTGGTCGTGCCGTTGAGCAGGTGCGAGCGCATGTGGGTTCCTTCGACGACAGATGGGGACGATGTCGCGACGTTTCAGTTAGGTTAGCCTAACCTCACCAGCGGTGGAACACCGCCCCCATCTGGCCCTTTTCGCCTCGGGCATATGCCCCTGTCTCAGGCGCCCTCACATGGCGGGGCCGCCCCGTCCGCGCGGCCCCTGAGGGCGGACGAGCGGGACGGGGCGGCCTCGGCCGTCGTCGAGGGGGCCCTGACGGCGTGTCGGGGAGGGCCGCAGTGGAAGAGGGTCAGCCGACCTTCTTGGCGTTCTCGATGGCCTCGGCGAGGTTCTCCAGGAGCGGGGCGCACTTGTCGTAGGACAGGATCGGCTCCGCGTCGCGCTCGATGACCTGACCGGCCTTGACCGCGGGGAGCTGCTTCCAGGTGGCCTCGGTGATGTCGGCGGGCTGGATGGCCGACGTGCGGTTGTCCATCATGATGATGTCCGCCTTGTACTTGTCGACGTTCTCCCAGCTCAGGTTCTCGAACCAGCCGCCGCTCTCCTTCTTGGCGGACTCCGGGGGCTCGATGAAGTTCACGCCGAGCGCCTTGAAGTACTCCAGGTCGATGGAGAGGTTCGTGCCGGAGACGTAGAAGATCGACTCGGAGGCGGAGCCGACGAGGACCTTGATGTCGGGGTGGGCCTTGGCGGCCTTGCGCAGCCGGGCGGCGGCGTCCTCGAAGCGCTTCTTGGCGCTCGTGATCTTCTCGGACCTCACGTCGGCGCCGAGGGACTCCGCCAGCTCCAGCATGCGCTGCAGCGGCTCGGTCAGCTGGCGGTCGTAGACCGAGATGCCGACGCTCGGGGCGAGCTTGAGGATCTTGTCCTTCGACTCCTCGGGGACGTACCAGAGGGTGCCCGCGTCGTCGAACATCGTGGAGATCAGCACGTCCGGGGCGAGCGCGGCGTACTTCTCGATGTTGAACTGGCCCCACGCGTTGCCGAGGACCGTCACCTTGGTGACGTCCATGTCGCCGGCCTGCACGTCGGCCTTGCCGTCCTTGGTCGTGGTCGGGCCGAAGACGCCCTTGACCTCGACGCCGTAGTCGTACAGGGCGGCGGCGACGCCGGTGAAGGCGACGATGTTCGCCGGGGTCTTGTCCGTCTTGGCGGTCTCGCCGCGGTCGTCCTTGAAGGACCAGGGGCCGGAGTCGGCCGCCGCCGTCGAGTCCGAACCGCCGTCCTCGGAGTCGCTGCCGCCGCACGCGGCCAGGGCGGCGCCGAGGCCGAGGGCGCCGCCGGCGGCCAGGATGCCGCGGCGGGTGAAGCGGGTGGCACGGGCGTTGGACATGGCTGTTGACTGCTTTCGGAGGTGGGGCGGAACGCCCGCAGGACAAAATCAAAGGTAGGTTAGCCTAACCTCATGATTTTGGTCAGTATCCGGCATCGCCTCCTGACGCATCCACCCCTTTGACCTCCGGGGCGGCCCCCGCCGCGACACGGCCCCGAGCGGCGTCGCCCGAGGCCGGGGCCGCCGCCCGGCGCCTCGAATCCCGCGTCGGCCCGTGAGCCCCCGGGACGACGCGCGCGCCCCTTGCGCCGGCCGCCGGCCCGTGCCCGCCACGGACCCTCCGCGGGCCGGCGCCTCCATGGGCCGGCGCCTTCGCGTCGGCCCGGAGGTGCCGGCTCCCGCCTCCCGGTGCCGGACCGTGGAGCCCGGTGTCAGCCCGCCAGCCCCAGCTCGCGGGCGATCAGCATGCGCTGCACCTCGCTCGTGCCCTCGCCGATCTCCAGGATCTTGGAGTCGCGCCACATGCGGGCCACCGGGTACTCGTTCATGAAGCCGTAGCCGCCGTGGACCTGGGTGGCGTCGCGGGCGTTGTCGACCGCGACCGTCGAGGAGTGGAGCTTGGCCAGCGCGGCCTGCTTCTTGAACGGCTCGCCCGCCACCAGCCGGGACGCCGCGTCGCGCCAGGCCAGCCGGGCCGTGTGCGCCTTCATCTCCATGTCCGCGATCTTGAACTGGATGGCCTGGTTGGCGCCGATGGGCCGGCCGAAGGCGTGCCGCTCCTTGGCGTACTTCACCGACTCGTCCACGCAGCCCTGCGCGAGCCCCGTGGCGAGCGCGGCGATGGCGATGCGGCCCTCGTCCAGGATGCGCAGGAACTGCGCGTAGCCGCGGCCCGCCTCGCCCAGCAGGTTCGCGGCCGGGACGCGCACGTCGCTGAAGGACAGCTCACGGGTGTCGGAGGCGTTCCAGCCGACCTTCGAGTACGGGGCGGCGACCGTGAAGCCGGGGGTGCCGGAGGGCACGATGATCGCCGAGATCAGGGGCCTGCCGTCCGGCTTGTGCCCCGTGACCGCCGTGACCGTCACCAGGCCCGTGATGTCCGTGCCGGAGTTGGTGATGAAGCACTTGCTGCCGTTGATCACCCATTCGTCCGTCGCCTCGTCCAGGCGGGCCGTCGTGCGCGTCGCGCCCGCGTCCGAGCCGCCGTCGGGCTCGGTCAGGCCGAAGGCGCCCAGGACCTCGCCGGAGCACAGCCGCGGCAGCCACGTGCGCTTCTGCTCCTCCGTGCCGAACAGGTGGATCGGCATGGCGCCCAGCGAGACGCCCGCCTCCAGAGTGATCGCCACCGAGGAGTCGACCCGGGCCAGCTCCTCCAGCACCAGGCCGAGGGCGAGGTAGTCGCCGCCCATGCCGCCGTACTCCTCGGGGAACGGCAGCCCGAACAGGCCCATCCGGCCCATCTCGCGGACGATCTCGTACGGGAACTCGTGCCGCTCGTAGAAGTCGCCGATCCTGGGCGCCACCACGTCGTGCGCGAACTCCTCCACGGTGCGGCGGAGTTCTTCCAGCTCGGGTGAGAGCCTGTGGTCCATGGGTCACTGCTCCTTGTGGGAGTCGGCCGTGAGGGCGCGGACGGTGCGGGACGGGCTGGGACGGCCCAGCCGTTCGGCCATCCACACGCTGGTGGCGGTGAGCCGGCCGAGGTCGACGCCGGTGTCGATGCCGAGGCCCCGCAGCATCCACACGAGGTCCTCGGTGGCGAGGTTGCCGGTGGCGCTCCTGGCGAAGGGGCAGCCGCCGAGGCCGCCGGCGGAGGCGTCGACGGTGGTCACGCCGTACCGGAGGGCGGCCAGGGTGTTGGCGAGCGCCTGGCCGTAGGTGTCGTGGAAGTGGACGCCGAGGGCCGCGACGGGCACGCCCGCCTCGTCCAGGGCGGTCAGCAGGGCCCCCACGTGCCCGGGCGTCGCGACGCCGATGGTGTCGCCGAGGCTCAGCTCGTCGCAGCCCATGTCCAGCAGGGCCGTGCAGACGCGGACGACCTGGGGGACGGGCACGGCGCCCTCCCACGGGTCGCCGAAGCACATGGAGAGATAGCCGCGCACGTGCGCCCCGTCGTCCTTGGCGCGGGCCACGACCGGCGCGAACATCGCGAGGGACTCGTCGACGGTGCGGTTGAGGTTGGCGCGGGCGAAGGACTCCGTGGCGCTGGCGAAGACGGCGATGCGGTCGGCGCCGAGCGCGAGCGCCCGGTCCAGGCCCCGCTCGTTCGGCACCAGGACCGGCAGGTCCACCGGCAGGTCCGAGACGAGCGGGAACAACTGCTCGGCGTCGGCCAGCTGCGGCACCCACCTGGGGTGCACGAAGCTGGTGGCCTCGATCGTGGTCAGGCCCGCGTCGGCCAGGCGGCGGATGAACTCCGCCTTGACCTCGGTCGGGACCGTGCCGGGCTCGTTCTGCAGGCCGTCGCGGGCGCCGACCTCGTGGACGCGGACCCGGGCGGGCAGGCCCGGGTCCGGGACGGTCATGGGCAGGCCGGGGGCGGGGGTGTCCGTGCCGGACCCGCTCCGCGCGCCGCCGCCCTGACCTCCGCCGCTGTCCTGGCCGCGGCTGCCGCCACCGCCGCCGTTCTCGGGGGCCGTCATGCCGTCGCCTCCTGCGCCGCGCCGTCCTCGTGGGGCGCGACCACGGCCAGCACCTGGTCCATGGCGACCGCGGTGCCCGGGGCGACGCCCAGCTCCGTGACGGTGCCGGCGTGCGGGGCGGCGATGACGTGCTCCATCTTCATCGCCTCCACCACCAGCAGGCTCTGCCCGGCGGCCACCTCGTCGCCGACGGCCGCCTTCACGACGGTGACCGTGCCGGGCATGGGGGCCGTGAGGGAGTCGGCGCCGGAGCGCGCGGCGCCGCTGAGTGACGCGGCGACCGGGTCGTGGTCGCGCACCTGCCAGGCGTCGCCGTCCCGGCCGAGCCAGTCGCCGGCCCGGTGGAAGGAGTGGCGCACGCCGTCGACGGTGACGTGTACGCGGTCCTCGGTGACCGTGTGCTCCCCGGCGGGGGAGTGCCGTACGGGGTCCGCGCCCGGCACCCGCAGGTCGAAGGAGGCGGGCCTCGCCTCCCCGCCCAGGCGCCAGCCGCTCGGCACCGCGAACGGGTCCGTCCAGCCGTCCCCTGCGGGCGTCAGCGCGGCCAGCCGCACGGCCGCCGCGGCCTCGTACACCTCCGGCGGCACCCCGCCCCCGGCCAGGGAGTCCGCCTCCCGCTCGACGAGCCCGGTGTCCAGCTCGCCCGCGACGACGGCGGGGTGGGCGAGCAGCCGGCGCAGGAAGCCCGCGTTGGTCTGCACGCCCAGGGTGACCGTCTCCGCGAGGGCCGCCCGCAGCCGCCGCAGGGCGGTGTCCCGGTCCGGACCGTACGCGATCACCTTCGACAGCATCGGGTCGTAGAGGCTGCCCACCTCCGTGCCCTCGCTGAGCCCGGAGTCGGTGCGCACGCCCTCGCCGTGCGGCTCGCGCAGCCGCAGCACCGTGCCGCCCGAGGGCAGGAACCCGCGCGCGGGGTCCTCGGCGCACAGGCGCGCCTCGACCGCGTGACCGGTGAGCGCGATGTCGTCCTGCGCGTACGGCAGTCGCTCGCCCGCCGCGACCCGCAGCTGCCACTCGACCAGGTCCAGGCCCGTGACCAGCTCCGTCACCGGGTGCTCGACCTGGAGGCGGGTGTTCATCTCCATGAAGTAGTACGCGCGGGGGTCGCCGCCGGGGACGATGAACTCCACCGTGCCCGCGCCGGTGTAGCCGCAGGAGCGGGCCGCCTGGACGGCCGCCTCGCCCATCGCCGCGCGGGTCGCCTCGTCCAGCAGAACGCTCGGCGCCTCCTCGACGATCTTCTGGTGGCGGCGCTGGAGGGAGCACTCGCGCTCGCCGAGGTGGACCACGGTGCCGTGGCCGTCGGCGAGGACCTGGATCTCGATGTGCCGGGGGCTCTCGACCCAGCGCTCGACGAGGAGGGTGTCGTCGCCGAAGGAGGCGCGGGCCTCGCGCCGGGCGGCCGCGATCTCGTCGGCGAGCAGCGCCTCGTCGCGCACCAGCCGCATGCCCTTGCCGCCGCCGCCCGCGCTGGGCTTGAGCAGCACGGGCGTGCCGATCTCCCGCGCGGCGGCGGCCAGTTCGGCGTCGTCCAGACCGCTGCCGGACGAGCCCGGCACCACCGGGACGCCCGCCGCCCGCACCGTCTCCTTGGCGCGGATCTTGTCGCCCATCAGGGCGATCGCGTCGGCGGGCGGCCCGACGAAGACGAGCCCGGCGTCGGCGCAGGCCCGCGCGAACGCGGCGTTCTCCGCGAGGAAGCCGTAGCCGGGGTGCACCGCCTGCGCGCCCGTCCGCGCGGCCGCGTCCAGCAGCCGCTCGACGGACAGATAGCTCTCGGCGGCGGGCGCGGGCCCGATCCGCACCGCCGTGTCGGCCTCCCGCACGTGCCGCGCGTCGGCGTCGGCGTCGCTGAAGACGGCCACCGAGCGCACGCCCAGGGAGCGCAGCGTACGGATGATCCGTACGGCGATCTCGCCCCGGTTGGCCACCAGGACCGTGTCGAACATGCTCATCCTGCGTTCTCCTCCCCGCTCACATCCGGAAGACGCCGAAGCCCGGGTCGCCCAGCGGGGCGTGGGCGCAGGCGGTCAGCGCGAGCCCCAGCACCTGCCGGGTCTCCATCGGGTCGATCACGCCGTCGTCCCAGAGGCGGGCCGTCGCGTAGTAGGCGCTGCCCTGCTCCTCGTACTGAGCGCGGATCGGGGCCTTGAAGCTCTCCTCCTCCTCGGCCGGCCAGCTCTCGCCGCGCGCCTCCAACTGGTCGCGCTTGACGGTGGCGAGGACGGAGGCGGCCTGCTCGCCGCCCATCACGGAGATCTTGGCGCCCGGCCACATCCACAGGAAGCGCGGCGAGTACGCCCGGCCGCACATGGAGTAGTTGCCCGCGCCGTACGAGCCGCCGATCACGACCGTCAGCTTCGGCACGCGCGTGCAGGCCACCGCCGTGACCATCTTGGCGCCGTGCTTGGCGATGCCGCCCGCCTCGTAGGAGCGGCCCACCATGAAGCCGGAGATGTTCTGGAGGAAGACGAGCGGGATGCCGCGCTGGTCGCACAGCTCGACGAAGTGGGCGCCCTTCTGGGCGGACTCGGAGAACAGGATGCCGTTGTTGGCGACGATCCCGACCGGGTGCCCGTGGACACGCGCGAAGCCGGTGACGAGGGTCTGCCCGTACTCGGCCTTGAACTCGGCGAAGCGCGAGCCGTCGACCACGCGCGCGATCACCTCGCGCACGTCGTACGGGGTGCGGGAGTCCACCGGCACCGCTCCGTACAGCCCGGCCGGGTCCACCTTCGGCTCGACGGAGGCCCGTACCTCCCAGGGCGGCGGCGCGCCCCCGGGCAGCGTGGAGACGATGGTCCGCACGATGCGCAGCGCGTGCGCGTCGTCCTCCGCGAGGTGGTCGGTGACCCCGGAGACGCGGGAGTGGACCTCGCCGCCGCCCAGCTCCTCGGCCGTGACGACCTCGCCGGTGGCGGCCTTCACCAGGGGCGGGCCGCCCAGGAAGATCGTGCCCTGGTCGCGTACGATCACGGCCTCGTCGCTCATCGCCGGGACGTACGCGCCGCCCGCCGTGCACGAGCCGAGCACGGCCGCGATCTGCGGGATGCCGGCGCCGGACATCCGGGCCTGGTTGTAGAAGATCCGCCCGAAGTGCTCGCGGTCGGGGAAGACCTCGTCCTGCATCGGCAGGAAGGCGCCCCCGGAGTCCACCAGGTACAGGCAGGGCAGGCGGTTCTCCAGCGCCACCTCCTGGGCGCGCAGGTGCTTCTTCACCGTCATCGGGTAGTACGTGCCGCCCTTGACCGTGGCGTCGTTGGCCACGATCACGCAGGTCCGGCCGCTCACCCGGCCGATCCCGGCGATCACGCCCGCCGCCGGGGCCTGCCCGTCGTACATCCCGTCCGCCGCCAGCGGGGCCAGCTCCAGGAACGGCGAGCCCGGGTCCAGCAGCGCGTCCACGCGGTCGCGCGGCAGCAGCTTGCCGCGCGCGGTGTGCCGTGCCCTCGCCCGCTCGCCGCCGCCCAGCCGGGCCGCCGCCAGCCTGTGCCGCAGCTCCTCGCCGAGCGCGCGGTGCGCCGCCTCATTGGCCTTCCAGGCCTCCGACGCGGGATCCGCCGCACTCGTCAGCTCCGGTGCCTCCTGCATCGCGCAGTCCCCTCATTCTTGTTAATGAGCGTTAACGCCTCGGGCTAAGGTTAACGACCGCTAACCACACTGTCTAGAATTGATCCATGACCACCAGGACCGACGCCCCCACCCGCCGCGAGCAGATCCTCAGGGAGGCGGCGCGGCTCTTCGCCGAACGCGGCTTCCACGGCGTCGGCGTGGACGAGATAGGCGCGGCCGTCGGCATCAGCGGCCCCGGCCTCTACCGGCACTTCGCGGGCAAGGACGCGATGCTCGCCGAGCTGCTCGTGGGCATCAGCGAGCGGCTGCTGACGGGCGGCAGGCGGCGGGTCGCGGAGGCCGCGGGCGACCCGGAGGCGGTCCTCGACTCGCTGGTCGAGGGGCACATCGACTTCGCCCTCGACGACCGCCCCCTGATCACCCTGCACGACCGCGAGCTGGACCGCCTGCGGGACAGCGACCGCAAGCTCGTGCGCCAGCTCCAGCGGCAGTACGTCGAGCTGTGGGTGGCGGCGCTCCGCGAGGTCCGCCCCGGGCTGCCGGAGCCGTCCGCGCGGGCCGCCGTGCACGCCGTCTTCGGGCTGCTCAACTCCACACCGCACCTCGGCCGCCCCGGGGCGCTGCCCGGCCGGACGGCCATGGCGGCGCTGCTGCACCGGATGGCGCGGGGCGCCTTCGCGGCGGCGGCCGAGGGGCAGGGGGAGTAGGCGTCCGCGGCCGCGGGGCCGGCCGGGGCCGGCCGGGGCGGTGCCCGCGGCCGCGGCCGAGGGGGCGCCGGGGTGACGCGGGTCTCTGGACGGCTGTCGTGACCGGCGGGTAACCTGACGTCTGAGCAAGCGCTTAGCCATAGTCGCTTGCGGATGCCTGGACCGAGCAGCGAGCGAGCCCGAGGAGAGCCGTCAGATGCGCCGTACCGTCTTCAACGAGGATCACGAGGCGTTCCGGGAGACCATCCGCGCCTTCATCGAGGCCGAGGTCGTCCCCGTCTACGACGAGTGGTTCGCGGCGGGCCAGGCGCCCCGCGACTTCTACTACAAGCTCGGCGAGCTGGGCATCTTCGGCATCAACGTCCCCGAGGAGTTCGGCGGCGCGGGCCTGGACAGCCACAAGTTCGAGGCCGTCCTCTACGAGGAGACCGCCCGCGCGGGCGTGCAGTTCGGCGGCTCCGGCGTGCACGTGCTGCTCGCCCTGCCGTACATCAAGATGCTCGCCACCGAGGAGCAGAAGAAGCGCTACCTGCCGAAGTTCGTCACCGGCGAGGAGATGTGGGCGATCGCGATGACGGAGCCGGGCACCGGCTCCGACCTCGCGGGCATGAAGTCCACCGCCAGGCTGAGCGAGGACGGCACGCACTACGTGCTCAACGGCGCCAAGACCTTCATCACCGGCGGCGTCCACGCCGACCGCGTGATCGTGTGCGCCCGCACCGCCGCGCCCACCGCCGAGGACCGCCGCCACGGCATCTCCCTGTTCGCCGTCGACACCAAGTCCGAGGGCTACTCCGTCGGGCGCAAGCTCGACAAGCTCGGCCTGCGCACCTCCGACACCGCCGAGCTGGCGTTCGTCGACGTCAAGGTCCCCGCCGAGGACCTGCTCGGCGAGGAGAACAAGGGCTTCTATTACCTCGGCCACAACCTGGCCTCGGAACGCTGGGGCATCGCCTTCGGCGCCTACGCGCAGGCCAAGGCCGCCGTCCGGTTCGCCAAGCAGTACGTGCAGGAGCGCACCGTCTTCGGCAAGCCGGTCGCCCACTTCCAGAACACCAAGTTCGAGCTGGCCGCCTGCCAGGCCGAGGTGGACGCGGCCGAGGCCGTCGCCGACCGCGCCACGGAGGCCCTGGACGCCGGCGAGCTGACGCCCGCCGAGGCCGCCAGCGCCAAGCTGTTCTGCACCGAGGTCGCCCACCGCGTCATCGACCGCTGCCTCCAGCTGCACGGCGGCTACGGCTACATGAACGAGTACCCGATCGCCCGCCTGTACGCGGACAACCGCGTCAACCGCATCTACGGCGGCACCAGCGAGATCATGAAGACGATCATCGCCAAGGACATGGGCCTGTAGCGGGGAGAAGGGCGCACGGTACGGCCGACGTGATGAGCCAGGCACTCCAGTCCCTCCTCGACCTGCTCGACCTGGAGCGGATCGAGGAGGACATCTACCGCGGGCAGTCGCGCTTCGCCGTCGTCCCGCGCGTCTTCGGCGGACAGGTCGCGGCGCAGGCGCTGGTCGCGGCCGGGCGGACGGTCCCCGCCGACCGGTTCGCGCACTCCCTGCACGCGTACTTCCTGCGCGCGGGGGACGCGGGCGCGCCCATCGTCTACACGGTCGACCGCATCCGCGACGGGCGCTCCTTCACCACCCGGCGGGTCGTCGCCGTCCAGCACGGGCAGCCGATCTTCCATCTCTCCGCGTCGTTCCAGACGTACGAGGAGGGCATGGAGCACCAGGTGGACATGCCGGACGCGCCCGACCCGGAGACGCTGCCGACGGCGGCCGAGATGCTGCCGCGCTACGCGGACGCCTTCGTCGAGCCGTCCGTGGTGCGGCGACTCCTCGAAGCGCGCGAGGCCGTCGACCTGCGCTACGTCGACGCGCCGCCCTTCGCCACCGTGGGCGAGCGGCGCGAGCCCCGCTCCCAGGTGTGGTTCCGCACCGACGGCAAGCTCGCCGACGACCCGCTGCTGCACGTCTGCCTCGCCACCTACGTCTCCGACATGACCCTGCTGGACTCGGTGCTGCTCGCGCACGGCCGGGGCGGCTGGGCGGTCGGGGACGTGGTGGGCGCCTCGCTGGACCACGCGATGTGGTTCCACCGCCCCTTCCGGGCCGACGAGTGGCTGCTGTACGACCAGCAGTCGCCGTCCGCGTCCGGCGGGCGCGGACTCGGGCAGGCGCGCATCCACACCCGGGACGGGCGGCTCGCGATCACGGTGATCCAGGAGGGCGTCGTCCGGATCCCCCGGTGACCGGACGGGCACCGTCCGGATCTCCCGGTGACCGGCGGTCGGGCCCCCAGGACCGGAGTGCCGATTCCGCCGGGGCCGGAGTGCCGATTCCGCCAGGGCCGGACGGGCGGATTCCCGGGTGATCAACCCGGGCATACGTTCCGGATGTGAGCACAGGCAAGGAAGCGGCGGAAAACGGAAGCGGCGGCGACAGCACGTTCACGGTGGTCGTCGCCGCGGCCGCCAACCTCGGCATCGCCCTGGCCAAGGCCGTGGCCGGAGTGGTCAGCGGCTCCAGCGCGATGCTCTCCGAGGCGGCGCACTCCCTGGCGGACACCGTCACCGAGCTGCTGCTGCTCGTCGCGCTGAAACGCAGCGGGAAACCCGCCGACGAGGACCATCCGCTCGGCTACGGGCCCGCGCGCTACGTCTGGGCGCTGCTCGCGGCCGTCGCCACCTTCGTGGGCGGCGCCGTCTTCTCCCTCTACGACGGGGTGCACACCCTCGTCGAGGGCGAGGAACTGGGCGACCCGCTGGTGGCGTACCTCGTGCTGGCCGTCGCGTTCCTGCTGGAGGGGTACTCGCTGCGGACGGCCGTGCGGCAGGCGCGCGGGCAGGCCGCGCGGTTCCGGATGCCGTTCGGGCGCTATCTGCGCCGCACGCCCGACACCCCCGTCAAGGCCGTCGTCCTGGAGGACTCCGCCGCCCTGGCCGGACTCCTGCTCGCCGCGGGCGGGCTGCTCGGCGGACAGCTCACCGGGTCCGGCGCGTGGGACGGCGCCGCCTCCCTCTGCATCGGCGCCCTGCTGCTGTACGTGGCCTGGGAGCTGGGCCGCTCCAACGCGGAACTGCTGGTCGGCCGGCCGCTGCCGCGCGCGATGCGGGGCGCCGTGCGCGCCGAGCTCCTCGCCGACCCGCTCGTCGAGGACGTGCTGGAGCTCGTCACCCTCGTGCAGGGCCCCGAGGAGGCGCTGGTCGCCGCGAAGGTCGACTTCCGGGACGTGTCCACCGCGGGCGAGGTCGAGTGGGCCTGCGAGCGGATGGAGCAGCGGCTGCGGGAGCGCTTCCCGGCGATCCGGCGGGTCTACCTCGACCCGACGCCGAAGCGCGCCCGGCACGGGGGAGAGGGGCCCGGGCCGCGGCCGTGAGACCCGCGGCCTCCCGTGTGCGGGCCCCGCGCCCGCCCTCTTCCGCGGGCCCGCCCCCGGAGAACGGCGCCCGGCGCGGACCGCTCCGGGCGCCCGGCGGGGCACCGCCCCGGAGCGGGACGGCTCAGCCGGTGGCCAGCCCCGCCTGGTCCAGCAGGTACGCCGTCATCGGGTCGTAGTGGCGGGGGCTCGTGACGTGGTCGTCGAGGGGGACCGTCACCTGGAGCGTGCCCTCGGCCTCGCCGAGGAAGAGGGCCGGGTCGTTGCAGTCCGCGTACCCCACCGCGTCGACGCCCAGCTGGCCCGCGCAGCCCGCCCAGCCGTGGTCGGCGACGACCAGGTCGGGCAGCGGCCGGCCCGCGCGCTCCAGGCCGGTCAGGATCGCCCGCATCGGCTCGGGGGAGTGGGTGTGCCACAGCGACGCCCCGTGCTCGAGGACCGCGACGTCCGCGAACTGGAAGACGTACCCCTCGTCCGTGCTCAGCCCGTCCGGGATCACCACGATGTCGCAGCCCGCCGCGCGCAGGGCCGCCGCCGTCGCCCGGTGCACGTCCAGCAGCCCGCCGGGATGGCCCGTCGCGAACAGCACGCGCTGCTCGCCGTCCGCCGCCTTGCGCAGCCGGGCCGCCATCCGCTCCAGCGCGTCGACCGTCAGGTCGGGGTCGATGGTGTCCTGGCCGTAGCGGTACTCCGGGTCGTCGTTGACGCCGCAGCGCTCCGCCATCACCGCGAGCACGTCCTGCTCGTCGGTCCAGCGGTCGCCGAGCTCCAGGCCGAGCCAGTAGTGCCGGTCGCCGTTCGCGAGCTTGCGGTAGTGGGAGAGGTTGTTCTCGCGGGGCGTGGCGACGTCGCCCGCGATACGGGTGCGGACGAGGTGATCGACGAGTTCGGCGCGGCTGGGTGTCCCGGGTATCGGCATGTCCCCATTCTGCCGGGCGGCGGGCCGGACGGGGCCCGGCCCGCCGCGACCTGGGACGCGGGTCACTCGGCTCCGCGCCGCCGGTCGCCGGGGCGCGGACGGTCCGGCCGCGGGGCCCCGGCCGGACGTGCCTCCGGCGTCCGGCGCCGGTGCGTCCGGCGCCCGACACCGGTGGGCCGAACGGAGGGGCGGACCGCGGGCCGGGCGGGTGGGCCGGGCGGCGGAGCGGACGGCGAGCCCGGCGGGTGGGCCGGGCGGCGAGCCCGGCGGCGGGCCGACCGCGGAGCGGACCGTGGGCCGAGGGACGGGCCGAGGGACGGGCCGCTCAGTCCTCCCGCGCCGTCCGCAGGGCGAACCACAGCTCCATGCGGACGTCCGGGTCGTCCAGGTCCGCCTCCAGCAGGCGGGCGCAGCGGGCGACGCGCTGGCGGACGGTGTTGCGGTGCACCCCCAGGGCCACCGCCGTGCGGTCCCAGCTGCCGTGCAGGGAAAGCCAGGTGCGCAGGGTCCCGGTGAGGGCCTCCGCCTGCGGGGCGCCGGTGACCGGTGCCAGCAGGGCGCGGGCGTGGGCCTCGGCGTCCGCCGGGGCGACCAGGCCCGCGAGGCCCGGCCGGTCGCAGTGGCGGACCAGCGGGGTGCGGCGGGCGCGGGCGCGGGACAGGGCGCGGGCCGCCTGCCGGTCGGCCGCCGCCCACTCGCGCGCGGTGGCCGGGGCGCTGACGCCGCAGGTCCAGCCCGGTTGCGCGGCCGGTTCGCGGCCGGCCGGTACCAGCACGCGGACGGTCCCGCCGGCCGCGTCGACCAGCGTGGAGCCGAGGGCCGCGCCGAGCGCGGAGGCGGCGACGGCGTCCGGGGGCGGGCCGTCGGGCCGCGCGTGCACGACGTACCAGCGCTCCTCGCCCAGCAGCGGCGCCACGTCCTCGGGCGCCGCGCCCAGCAGCAGCCGCACGAGCGCCGCGGAGCGGGCCGCGCCCGTACTGCCGCGGTGCTCGCCGGTGAGCAGCGCCAGGAGCACGGCGGCCAGCGAGGAGACGGCGTGGTCCCCGGCCCGCTGCCGCGGCGTCGCCACCCCCAGCACGAAGCCCTGCCCGGTCCCCAGCGCGTAGGCGGCGAGCCGGCACCCGGCGACGGTGTCGGCGGCGGAGGAGGGGGCCGTCCTGGGGGCGCCTCCGGCCGGGGGCGGAGGCGCACCGGCCGCCGTGGCTTGCCCGGCTGCCGTGGCCGTCCTGGCCGTTCCGGCCGACGCGGACCCCCCGGTCGCCTCGGGACCTGTTCC
This sequence comes from Streptomyces minutiscleroticus, assembly GCF_014650875.1. GTDB lineage: Bacteria > Actinomycetota > Actinomycetes > Streptomycetales > Streptomycetaceae > Streptomyces > Streptomyces minutiscleroticus. Next base: position 76,707 of record NZ_BMVU01000005.1, on the reverse strand, counting down.
GGGCCGCGCCGTCGCCGTGGAAGGTGACGGCGCAGAAGGCGGTGCCGCGGAAGGTGACGGCCCGGAAGGCGGTGCCGCGGAGGGTGACGGCGCGGAAGGCGGCGGCGGCGTCGCCTCCGTCGGACGCACCACCCCCGCCAGCTCCGCCAGCGCGGTGTCCACCGCCGGGCCGGGGGTGCGGCCCGCGGACGCGACCTCCGTGCCGTCGGGGGCGTACAGGACCGCGCGGCCGCCGAGGCGCTGGGCGAGCCGGCGCAGGACCGAGGGGACCGGGTCGGGCCGGGCCGCCGCCGCGGCCAGGCTCTGCTGGGCCTCCGTGACGCGGCGCAGCTCGGTGTGGCGGGCCTGCGCCATCAGTTCCCAGACCGCCCGGGCGACCTGCGAGAACGTCGTGCGCGGCGGCACTTCGAGGAGCGGCAGGCCGTAGTGGTCGCAGGCCGCCACCAGCGCGCGCGGCACCGCGTCGTGCACCGGCGCCACCCCGAAGCCGAGCGCCGCCCCGCCCGCCGCCACGATCCGCGCCACGTAGTCGTCCAGGTAGACGCCCGACCCGGCCGCCTCCGGGATGTGCACGCCCGCCGTCAGCAGCAGCTCGCCGCCGAGCAGGTACGGGTACGGGTCCGCCATCTCCGAGGTCTGCGCCCAGTGGATCGCCGCCGCGGGGTCCACGGGGCCCGCGATCTGCCGCAGCCCCAGGTCCTCGCGCGCCAGCAGGGCCGCGAGCGGCACCGGAGGGGTCGGCGGGACGGCGGGAACAGCGGCGGAGGCGGCCGGGACGGCCGCGTGCGCCGTCGCCTCCGTAGTGGTCGGCGGCTCCGTCGTGCCCAGTGCCTCCGTAGTGGTCGGTGGGTCCAGCGGGTCCGTCATGGTGGACGTTTCCTCCACTCAACGGCGGCGGCAGTGGAGGAAACGTACACTTCGCAGCCGCTTTCCGGCCACCTAGGGTCGATGCCACCGGCGGCCGCGGGTACGGGCGGATGTCCCCGCGATCAGCCACCGGACACCCCCGTCACCTGCACGACACGCCACCGGACGCGCGGAGGAGGGCCCATGGCCGTCGACTACACAGTGATCGTCGTCTATCTGGCCGGGATGCTGGCCATGGGCTGGTGGGGCATGCGCCGCGCCAAGTCCAAGAGCGAGTTCCTGGTCGCCGGGCGCCGCCTCGGCCCCACCCTGTACTCCGGGACGATGGCCGCCATCGTGCTCGGCGGCGCCTCCACCATCGGCGGCGTCGGCCTCGGCTACCAGTACGGCCTCTCCGGCGCCTGGATGGTCTTCACCATCGGCCTCGGCCTGCTGGCCTTGAGCGTCTTCTTCTCCGCCCGCATCGCCCGGCTGAGGGTCTACACCGTCTCCGAGATGCTCGACCTGCGCTACGGCGGCCGGGCCGGCGTCGTCTCCGGCGTCGTCATGTGGGCGTACACGCTGATGCTCGCGGTCACCTCGACCATCGCGTACGCCACGATCTTCGACGTCCTCTTCGACGTCGACCGCACGCTCGCGATCGTCATCGGCGGCTCCATCGTCGTCGCGTACTCGACCCTCGGCGGCATGTGGTCGATCACGCTCACCGACATGGTGCAGTTCGTCGTGAAGACGATCGGCGTGCTGCTCCTGCTGCTGCCCATCGCCGTCGTCAAGGCGGGCGGCTTCGGCGAGATGAAGGCCGCACTGCCCACCGCGTACTTCGACCCGCTGGGCATAGGCGGCGAGACGATCTTCACCTACGTGCTGATCTACACCTTCGGCATGCTGATCGGGCAGGACATCTGGCAGCGCGTGTTCACCGCGCGCAGCGACCGCACCGCCCGGTACGGCGGCACCGTCGCGGGCACCTACTGCCTGGTCTACGCCCTCGCCGGCGCCGTCATCGGCACCGCGGCCAAGGTGCTCTACCCGACCCTCGGCAGCGCCGACGACGCCTTCGCCACCATCGTCAAGGACGAACTCCCCGTCGGCGTGCGCGGACTGGTGCTCGCCGCCGCGCTCGCGGCCGTCATGTCGACGTCCTCCGGCGCGCTCATCGCCTGCGCCACCGTCGCCAACAACGACATCTGGGCGCGGCTGCGCGGCGCCGTGACCGGCCGGGCCGGCGGGACCGGCGGGGCGGCACCGGCGGGCGAGGCGCACGACGAGGTCAAGGGCAACCGCGCGTTCATCCTCGTCATGGGTGTGGCCGTGATCGTCACCGCGATCGCCCTCAACGACGTCGTCGAGGCCCTGACCGTCGCCTACAACCTCCTCGTCGGCGGCCTGCTGGTGCCCATCCTCGGCGGCCTGCTGTGGCGGCGCGGCACCGCGGCCGGTGCCCTGGCCTCCGTCGCCGTCGGCGGCCTGGCCGTCGTCGGCCTGATGGCGGCCTACGGCATCCTCGCCAACGAGCCCGTCTACTACGGCCTGCTCGCCTCCCTCGCCGCCTACGCCGTCGTCTCCCTGGCCACCCCGCCCACCGACCCCGCCGTCCTCGCCGCCTGGCGCGAGCGCCTCGCGGGCCGGGCGGCCGCCGCACCCGTCCCCGAACCGGCCCCCGCCCGCCAGTAGAGTCACCCCCGCAGTACATACGCGACGTAGCGTAGGAAAGAAGGCACTTCCATGAGCAGCACCGAGACGCCCCGCGGCCCCGTCGACTCCTCGCGCGTGCCCCGGTACGCCGGGCCCGCGACCTTCGCCCGGCTGCCCCGTCTCGACGAGGTCGGCGCCACCGACGTCGCCGTGGTGGGCGTGCCGTTCGACACGGGCGTCTCGTACCGGCCGGGCGCCCGCTTCGGCGGCAACGCCATCCGGGAGGCGTCCCGGCTGCTGCGGCCCTACAACCCGGCCCAGGACGCCTCGCCCTTCGCCCTCGCGCAGGTCGCCGACGCGGGCGACATCGCGGTCAACCCGTTCGACATCCACGAGGCCGTGGAGACCGTCGAGGCCGCCGCCGACGACCTGCTCGGCACCGGCGCCCGGCTGATGACGCTCGGCGGCGACCACACCATCGCGCTGCCCCTGCTGCGCTCGGTCGCCAAGAAGCACGGCCCGGTCGCGCTGCTCCACTTCGACGCGCACCTCGACACCTGGGACACCTACTTCGGCGCCGAGTACACGCACGGCACGCCGTTCCGCCGGGCCGTGGAGGAGGGCGTCCTCGACACCTCCGCCCTCTCCCACGTGGGCACGCGCGGCCCGCTGTACGGCAAGCAGGACCTCACCGACGACGAGAAGCTCGGCTTCGGCATCGTCACCTCGGCGGACGTGATGCGGCGCGGCGTCGACGAGATCGCCGACCAGCTGCGGCAGCGCATCGGCGACCGCCCGCTGTACATCTCGGTCGACATCGACGTCCTGGACCCGGCGCACGCGCCCGGCACCGGCACCCCCGAGGCCGGCGGCCTCACCTCCCGCGAACTGCTGGAGATCCTGCGCGGCCTGGCCTCCTGCCGACTCGTCTCCGCCGACCTGGTCGAGGTCGCGCCCGCCTACGACCACGCCGAGATCACCTCGGTGGCCGCCTCCCACACGGCCTACGAACTCACCACGATCATGTCCCGACAGATCGCAGCAGCCCGCCAGGAGGACCGACCGCAGTGACGCACGACCACGACCTGGTACTCCGCCCCACCGAGGCGCAGATCTCCGCCGCCCTGAACCCTCCCCCCGGACGCAACGGCGGGGACCTGGTCGTGGAGACCCTGGCCGGGCTCGGCGCGACGACCGTCTTCGGCCTGCCCGGCCAGCACGCCCTCGGCGTGTTCGACGCGCTGCGCCGCTCGGACCTGCGCTACGTGGGCCTGCGCGTGGAGAACAACGCGGGCTTCGCGGCGGACGCGTACGGCCGGATCACCGGCGAGGCCGCGCCGCTGCTGCTGTCGACCGGACCGGGCGCGCTGACGTCGCTCGCCGCCCTCCAGGAGGCGGCCGCGGCCTCGGCGCCGGTCCTCGCGATCGGCAGCCAGGTCCCGGTGGCGGGCCTCGGCGGCGGCCGCCGCGGCTACCTGCACGAACTCCCGGACCAGGCCGCCTCCTTCCGGGGCGTCGTCAAGTCCGTCCACACCGTCCGCACCCAGTCGCAGATCCCCTCCGCGATCGCCGCCGCCTGGCAGTCGGCGCTGACGGCCCCGCACGGCCCGGTGTGGGTGGAGATCCCGCAGGACGTGCTGCTCGCGCCGGCGGCGGTCCCGGTGGTCACGGGCGTGGACGCCTACCCGGAGGAGCTGCCGCCGCGCCCCGAGCTGACGGCGGTGGCCGCCGACCTGCTGGCGAGGGCGGAGCGGCCCGCGATCATCGCGGGCGGCGGCGTCGTACGGGCGGACGCCGCGGGCAAGCTGCGGCAGCTGGCGGAGCGGCTGAACGCCCCGGTGGTCACCACCTTCGGCGGCAAGGGCGCGTTCCCCTGGACCCACCCGCTCTCCCTGCAGTCCTGGCTGGAGGACCGCCACACCACGGACTTCCTGGAGGACGCGGACGTCCTGCTGGTGATCGGCTCGGGCCTGGGCGAACTGTCGTCCAACTACCACACGTTCCGGCCCCGCGGCCGGGTGATCCAGATCGAGGCCGACGCGGGCAAGCTGGAGTCCAACCACCCCGCCCTCGGCATCCACGCCGACGCGCGCCTGGCGGTCCAGGCGCTGCTGGAGACGGTGGGCCCGCGCGAGGACGACACGGCGCCCGGGCGCGTACGGGCGCTGCTGGAGAAGGTGGGGGAGCGGATCGCGTCCCAGGACCTCGCCCTGGAGCAGGACGTGCTGGCCTCCGTCCGCCGGGCGCTCCCGCCGCGGGCGCCCTCCTTCTGGGACATGACGATCCTGGCGTACTGGGCCTGGTCGGCCTTCGACGCCCGCCACCCGAACACCATGCACTCGGCGCAGGGCGCGGGCGGCCTCGGCTACGCCTTCCCGGCGGCACTGGGCGCGGCGGTGGCCGATCCCACGCGGCCGGTGCTGGCCGTGTCCGGCGACGGCGGCGCGCTGTACTCGATCGCCGAGCTGGCCACGGCCCGGCAGTACGACCTGAACGTCACCTGGCTGATCGTCGACGACGGCGGCTACGGCATCCTGCGGGAGTACATGAACGACGCGTTCGGCGAGGCCACGGCGACGGAGCTGACCCGCCCCGACTTCGTTGCGCTCGCCGGGTCGTTCGGCGTCCCCGGGGTGCGCACCACGCCGGAGACCCTGGAGGCCGACCTCGGGAAGGCGCTGTCGGAGCCCGGCCCGTCGGTGGTCGTGCTCCCGGCGGTGCTGCGGATGTTCGCGCCGACGCACCTGGGCGGCGACGGGAGCTGACGCCCGGCGGGCGGCCGGGCCGTCCGCCGAGCCGGTCGGCCGGACGGCCGGGGCGGCGGACGACGGACACGGCGTACGACGGACACGGCGGACGGCCGGGGCGGTGGACGACCGGGGCGGCGGACGGCCGGGACCGGGCCCGCCGCCCCGTCACCGCTTGCTGCGTACCGCGTACCCGCGTACCGCAGGGCCGCGCCGAAGGCCGCCTTCACGGACCCACGGTGCTGCACGGCGACACGGACTTCGACACGGTGGCGAAGGTGACCGGGCAGCCCGTGCAGTGGGTGGCGCGGACCGGAGCGCGGTGGCTACCAGATCGCCTCGACCCACTCCGGGTGGTCGATGAACGGGTTGCGGTTGTGCTGGTAGCGGTCGTAGATGACCTGGTTGCGGTTCTGCTCGAAGGCGTCCGGCGGGTCCTCGTCGTTCCACTGCTTGAGGACGGAGAGCTTGCCGATGTACGGGCTGCTGCCGTTGTTCACCTTCTCGTTGGGCTCCAGGTCGGCCCAGCTGTCGTCGCCCTCGTAGCGGACGGCCATGTAGAGGATCATCCGGGCCACGTCGCCCTTGACGGCGTCGCGCGGCTCGAAGGAGTCGGAGTCGGTGAGGCTGCCGCCGCCGTTCGCGACCGCGCTGCCGCCGTTGTCGAAGTCCTTGTTGCCGCGGACCGAGTTGACCTGGACGTCCTCCGCGCGCAGGTGGTGCAGGTCGGTGCCGGGACCGGTCGAGGTGCCGAAGTCGCCGTGGGACTTGGCCCACACGTGCTCGCGGTTCCAGTCACCGGTGTCGCCGCCGTTCAGCGACTTGCTGCGGGAGATGCCCGAGTAGAGCAGCTTCACGTTGTTGCTGTTGGCCGGGTCCTGGTCGGTGACCTTCAGCGCGTCCCAGACCGCCGAGTACGAGATCTTCGTCTGGTTCCTGACGATCGTGTGCAGGCTGCTCTTGAGGGCGGTGCCGGTCTTGCCGATCGCGGCGGCGTAGTACGTGTCGTCGTACGCCGTGGTGGCGGCAGCCGCCGCGGGGGCCTCGGTGGCCGCGTCGGCCGCGGCGGAGGGGACGAGGGTGGCGGCCAGCAGCGCGGCGCTCGCCAGGGCGGGCACGGTCCAGCGGCGGCGTATGTGCGTGTCGGGCATGGGGGTGTCCGTTCTACGCGAGTTGACTTTCGAGCCAAGGGGGAGCGTGACACGAGAAAGCCCGGCAACGTGTGAACACACCGTGGCGATCGCGTGACGGGATGTGTGAAGTCGGGCGTGTCCAGGGCCATTCGGGACGTGCGAAGGCCCCCGGCCGGAGGGGCCGGGGGCCTTCGCGGGAGCGGCGTGCCGCGGCGGGCGCCGCCGGGCCGTGCGCGCGGACCGGTGCGGGGCCCGTGCGCGCGGACCGGTGCGGGGCCCGTGCGTGCGGACCGGCGCGTGCCGTGCACGCGGGCCGGGTCAGCCCAGGTCGGACGGGTCCAGACGGTAGAGGGTCCGGCCGCTGCCGGAGCCCGTGCCCGCACCGGCGTCGTCGCCGGACTCCGCGCTCTCGTCCGAACCGGACGCCGAGGAGTCCGAATCGCCGCTGCCGGAGGCGGAGCCGGAATCGGCGGACGGGCTCGTGCCGCCGTACTCGCTCGCGTCGACCGCCGTCGCGTGCTCCTGCACCCAGGCCGTCACCTCCGAGCCGACGCCGCCGGAGCCGCCGCCCGGACCGCCTCCCATGCCGCCGCCGAGCAGGATGTAGTGCAGCCGGCCGCTCTTCACCAGCTCCTTCAGCTTCGCGAGCGTCATGGCCTTGTCGCTGCCGCTCCAGCCCCACATGGAGATGACGGGCTGCCCGCTGCCGAGGATCATCTGGGCCGCGCTCTGGGAGCTGGACACCGCGACGAGCCACTCCGCGCCGTCCCGGTGCTCCTTCAGGTACGAGATCATCCCGGAGTCGGCGCCGCCGCCCATGCCGCCGCCGAAGCCGCCACCGCCGCCCTGCTGCGGGCCGCCCTGGGGCATCTCGTCGCCGCCGGGTGCGCTGCCGGAGGAGCCGGAAGAGCCGGAGGAACCGGAGTCGCCGGAACCGCCGTCCGGGGCGCCGCCGGGCGAGGTCCCCATCCGGCCGCCCCCGGGCATCCCGCCGCCCTGCGGGGCGCCCTGCTGACCGTCCGCCTGTCCGCCGTCCGCCTGCCCGCCGGGCGCCTCGCCCCGCGCGCCGGCCTCGCCGCCGCCGGGGAAACCGCCCCGGCCGCCGCCCGGACCGCCCATGCCGCCGCCGGTCGTCGGACCGGCGGTCGGGTTGGTGCCGCCCATGCCGCCGCCGCTGCCGGCCGGCACCGACGCGGCGTACGCGGCGGGACCCGCGACCGAGGCCACGACCGCCGCCGCCACGGAGGCGGCCAGCAGCCGGGTGCGGCGCCCGGAGCGGAAGAGGAGCAGACCGGCGATCGCCAGCGCCGTCACCACCGCGACGGCGGGCCACAGCCAGGTGTTCCAGCCGGAGGCCCGGCGCAGCAGGACGACCGCCCAGACGCCGGTGACGCCCAGGGCGAGCGGCAGCACCCACACCCACCGCCGGTCGGCCCGGAAGGCGCGCAGCAGCATCGCGCCGCCCCCGCCGCACAGCACCGCGATGCCCGGGGCGAGCGCGGTCGTGTAGTACGGGTGCATGGTGCCCTCGGCCATGCTGAAGGTCAGGTAGTGCAGAAGCGTCCAGCCGCCCCACAGCAGGAGCGCGGCGCGGGTGAGGTCGGTGCGCGGCGCGCGTCCGCACAGCACGAGCCCGCCGGCGAGCGCGATGCCCGCGAAGGGCAGCAGCCAGGAGATCTGGCCGCCGAGGACGTCGTTGAACATCCGGCCGATGCCCGCGGTGCCGGCGAAGCCGCCGCCTCCGCCGCCTCCGCCGCCCCCGCCGTTGCCCTCGCCGCCGAAGACGCGGCCGAGGCCGTTGTAGCCCATGATCAGGTCCCAGGCGGTGCCGTCCGTGGAGCCGCCGATGTACGGGCGCTGCGACGCGGGCACCAGCGAGACCGCCGCCGGCCACCAGAAGCCGGCGACGGCCAGGGCGACGCCCGCGAGCAGCAGGTTCACGATCCGCCTGCCCAGACCCGGCCTGGCCGCGAACAGGTACACGGCGAAGACGGCGGGCAGGGCGATCCAGCCCTGGAGCATCTTGGTGTCGAAGGCGAGGCCGAAGCAGACGGCCGAGCCGAGCAGCGGCAGCAGCCTGCCGTCGCGGACGGCGCGCAGCGCCAGGGCCGTGCCCGAGACCATCAGGAGGACGAGCAGGGTGTCCGGGTTGTTGTCGCGGTTGATCGCGACGGTGATCGGGGTCAGCGCGAGGACCAGCGCGGCGACGGCCGCCGCGCCGTGGCCCCAGATCCGCTTCACCGTGGAGTGCAGGATCCACAGGGTCGCGAGCGCGGAGGCGATCAGGGGCGCCATCATCTGCCAGGTGCCGTAGCCGAACACGCGGCAGGACAGGCCCATGACCATCAGGACGAACGGCGGCTTGTCGACGGTGAGGAAGTTCCCCGCGTCGAGCGAGCCGAAGAACCACGCCTTCCAGCTCTGGGTGCCGCTGAGCACGGCGGCGCTGTAGAAGCTGTTCAGACCGGAGGAGGAGAGGTTCCAGGAGTACAGCAGCCCGGCCAGGACGAGGATCGCGAGCAGCGCGGGCAGCGACCAGCGTGGCGCCTTGCCCACGACCGCCGGGGACGGCTCCGGCGGGAGCCGGTCGGGGGACGTGGTCGCTTGAGGGTGATCGGTGGCTGATGTCACCCTCGCATCGTCCGCGCGGCTCGTGAGCGGGCGCTGTGCCGTGCCTGGCCGTTGCCTGTGAATCGGCGGAGGGAGGGGCACGGGCGCGGGGCGCCGTTCTTGACGGCACTGACGAACGCGGCCCAGCCGGCCGTGGAGAGCAGCAGGACGGGACCTTCGGGGGCCTTGGAGTCGCGGACGGGTGTGCCGGAGGGGTGGTCGTCACGCACTTCGAGGCAGCTGCCTGCTTCGGGACCGCTGTGGGACGACTTGCGCCAGCCGGTCGGTTCGGCGGCGTCGGAGACGCCGCGTTCGGTCACGTCCGTTCTCCCTCACTGTCGTCTCGTCTTCGCCGGGTGTGCCCCGGACACGGATCGGCGGAAGGAGCCCGCCGTGAACGGGGTTCCGAATCGGCGCACCGATGACAAGGAACTCGCAGCGCCACGGGAGACGGTGAAGCCCCGCAAGTGCTCAGGGACGCCCCTGGATCGCTTACGAGGCTTCGACCAGGTGCGGACGAACCGAACCAGCTGTCCTCACAGCTCCCGAAGGGAGGTCCGAAGCCCGTCTGCTGCTGCCTCGGTGACAACGCGGAACGGACCCGGAGCGGTCACGCTGTCGACGCCCTTCGCCGCGATTCCGAGCGCACCTTCGAGGATGTCGGCGAGCCGCTCGGCGACGTGCCAGCCGGCATCCGGGTCCAGTGAGTCTGCCGAGTCGAGGATGCTCCGGGTCACTGCCAACAGGGCTGCCGCACTCTGGAGTTCGGCGATGTCCGCCAAGCGGTCGAGCGGACTGCCAGGGGTGGCCACGACGTACGCCGGGCATCCGTCCGGCTCATGGAACGGCAGGGGACGAGAAGTCGTACCGCGTACCCCGTCCCCATGACGCCGCAGGGGTAATCAACCCCGTAGGCGGCCAGCAGCGCTGCCGTTCGGCGCTCCTGCTGCAGATGCCGCCTCTCGTGTCGCTCCCAGGCTTCGAAGTACTTGGGGATCAGTCGTGTCTCGAAGGCCAGCGGCGGAAGCCGATCCACGCGTACAGCGGTGAGGAGGGACCTCGGTCGTGCCCTCTGCACCTGGACGGCCGGCGGGCGGTTGCGGACCGCGGGACGGGTGCCCGTCGGGGCGGCGTGTCGGCCGCGGGGCGGTAGCAGGACGCCGAGAATCAGCATGAGTAGGGTTCGCATACGTCGACTCCCGTTCAGTCGGCTCTGCCCTCGGGGAAGCCCTGCCCGGCTTCTTCGGGGGGTTTTCCGCTTCGGAGTATGTGCGTATACGCGTATTCGCGGTCGCGTGATTACGCATATCCGCGCACGCTGAGCCCATGGATCTCGACCGGAGCGTTCCCGTATGGCCTCGGGTGGCCGAAGAGCTGAAGCGACGCATCGCCACGGGCACCTACGCCCCGGGTACCCGTATGCCGGGCGTCGCCGTGCTCGCCGCCGAGTTGGACGTCGCACCGGCCACGGTGCAGAAGGCGTACGCCGGGCTCCGTACCGAGGGGTTGCTGCGCACGGTCCTCAGGCAGGGGTCCTTCGTCGCCGACGAGTCCGCGCCCGCGAAGGAGTAGGCGGCAGCGGGCCGGGCTCGGCCGCCGTCCCGCCCTTCACGCCCATGCCTCCCCACCGTCACCGGCGCCCCCTAACGTGCCCCGCATGCGCCTCCGAACCGCACTCGCCACCGCCACCGCCGCCCTCGCGGCGGCCACCTGCCTCACCGCCGCCGGACCCGCCCGGGCCGCCGCGCCGGGTACCGCCCAGGGAGCGGCTGCCGGGACCGCACCCGGCGGCAGCCGGGCCTGTTCGCCGTCCACCGCCCTCGCCGGCTTCTCCGACGCCCTCGACAAGACGACGTACGAGGGCACCTTCGTCGGGAACCTCTCCGCGCTCGCCGTGGACCGGGGCGGATCGGTCGCCGCGCTGTCGGACCGGTCCTCCCTCTTCACGCTCGACGCGTGGACGCTCGCGCCCCGCTCCGTCGTGCGGCTCGCCGACGGGGGCGGGGCCGCGCTCGACTCCGAGGGGCTGGCCGTCGACCGGGACGGCACGCGCCTGGTGTCCTCCGAGGGCGAGCCCGCCGTGCGCCGCTACACCCCCGGCGGCAGGCTGCTCGGGAGCCTGCCCGTGCCCGGCGAGCTGCGGGTCGCGCCCGCCGGGCGGGCCGTCCCCAACGGCACCTTCGAAGGGCTGACCCTGCTGCCGGGCGGGAAGCGCCTGCTCGCGGGGATGGAGTACGCGCTGGCCGGCGACGCCGCCGACATCGTGCGCCTCCAGACCTGGGAGCGGAAGGGAGGAAAGGGGAAGAGCGCGAGCACCGGGACCGGCGGCTTCCGGCTCGGCGCCCAGTACGGGTACCGCGCCGACGCCGGGCTCGGCGTCGCGGAGACCACCGCCACCCCCGACGGGCGCCTCCTCGTCCTGGAGCGCGGCTTCACCTCCGGCGTCGGGAACACCGTCCGCCTGTACCTCGCCGACCTGCGGCACGCCGCCGACACCCGGGGCGTGGAGGCGCTGACCGGGCAGGACGGCGTACGGCTGGTGCGCAAGACCCTCCTCGCCGACCTCGTCGGCTGCCCGTCCCTCGGCGCCACGGCCAAGCAGCCGCAGCCCAACCCCCTCCTCGACAACATCGAGGGCCTCGCCGTCACCGGACGGGAGCGCGGGCGGCTGAAGCTCCTGCTGGTCAGCGACGACAACCAGGGTGCCACGCAGACGACCCGCCTCTACTCCCTCACGGTCCGGCTCCCGAATATTGCGGAGGGATGAAATCCGCTTGTGCCCGTGTTGGTGCCTTCCGGTGGAACGGACCGATCGCCGCGGCTGATCGGTCCCCGGAACTGACGGAGGGCACCGCGTGGCAGCGGATCAGGGCGGAGCGGGGCGGCAGGCGTCCGGCTGGGCGCGGCGGCTGGCCGGGTACGCGTGGCGGTACCCCAGAGAGGTCCTGCTGGCGCTGGGGTCCTCGCTCGGCGGCATGGCCGTCACGGCGCTGGTCCCGCTGATCACCAAGGTGATCATCGACGACGTCGTCGGGGACCACTCCCGGGACATGGCGCCCTGGGCGGGCCTGCTGATCGGCGCCGCCGTCGTCGTGTACGCGCTGACCTACGTCCGGCGCTACTACGGCGGCCGCCTCGCCCTGCACGTCCAGCACGACCTGCGCACCGACATGTACGGGACGATCACCCGGCTGGACGGGCGGCGCCAGGACGAGCTGTCCACGGGGCAGGTCGTCGGGCGCGCCACCAGCGACCTCCAGCTGATCCAGGGCCTGCTCTTCATGCTGCCCATGACGATCGGCAACGTCCTGCTCTTCCTCGTCTCGCTCGGCGTCATGGCCGCCCTCTCGCTGCCGCTGACCCTGGTCGCGCTGGCCGTCGCCCCCGCCCTGTGGCTCATCGCCCGCCGCAGCCGCACCCGGCTGCACCCCGCCACCTGGTACGCCCAGGCGCAGGCCGCCGCCGTCGCGGGCGTGGTCGACGGCGCCGTCAGCGGCGTACGCGTGGTGAAGGGCTTCGGGCAGGAGGACCAGGAGACCGGCAAGCTGCGCGAGGTCGGCCGGCGGCTGTACGCGGGCCGTCTGCGCACCGTCCGGCTCAACGCCAGATACACCCCCGCCCTCCAGGCCGTGCCCGCCCTCGGGCAGGTCGCGATGCTGGCCCTCGGCGGCTGGCTCGCCGTGCGCGGCCAGGTCACCCTCGGCACCTTCGTCGCCTTCTCCTCCTACCTCGCCCAGCTCGTCTCGCCCGTGCGCATGCTCGCCGTGGTCCTCACCGTGGGCCAGCAGGCCCGCGCGGGCGCCGAGCGCGTGCTCGAACTGATCGACACCGAGCCGTCGATCGAGGACGGCGGGCTGCCGCTGCCCGCCGACGCGCCCGCGACCGTCGAGTTCGACGACGTGTCCTTCGCGTACGAGGACGGCAGGCCGGTCCTCGACGGACTGTCCTTCGAGATCCGGCCCGGCGAGACCCTCGCCGTCGTCGGCGCCTCCGGCTCCGGCAAGTCCACCGTCTCCCTGCTGCTGCCGCGCTTCTACGACGCCACGCGCGGCGCCGTCCTCGTCGGCGGCCACGACGTGCGCGAGCTGACCCTGGAGTCGCTGCGCGCCGCCGTCGGCCTCGTGCCCGAGGACTCCTTCCTCTTCTCCGACACCGTGCGCGACAACATCGCCTACGGGCGTCCGGACGCCACCCGGGAGGAGGTCGAGAAGGCCGCGCGGGCCGCCCAGGCGCACGGCTTCATCAGCGAGCTGCCCGAGGGCTACGACACCAAGGTCGGCGAGCACGGCCTGACCCTCTCCGGCGGGCAGCGCCAGCGCGTCGCCCTGGCCCGCGCCATCCTCAGCGACCCGCGCCTGCTCGTCCTCGACGACGCGACCTCCGCCGTCGACGCCCGGGTCGAGCACGAGATCCACGAGGCCCTGCGCGGCGTCATGGCCGGCCGCACGACCCTGCTGATAGCGCACCGGCGCTCCACCCTGAACCTCGCCGACCGCATCGCCGTCCTCGACGGCGGCCGGCTCGCGGACATCGGTACGCACGAGGAGCTGCAGAAACGCTCGGCGCTGTACCGGCGGCTGCTCACCGACCCCGACGAGCTGGGCGGCGTCTCGCCCGGCCACGTACGGCCCGCCTCCCCGGCGGAGGACACCGACACCTCCGTGCGCGAGGAGCTGGACGCCGAGTTCGACGCCGAGCGCGGCATCACCCCGCGCCTGTGGAGCGGCGAGCGCGAACCGAAGGACACCGCCCTGTCCGGGACGCCCGCCACGCCCGAGCTGCTCGCCCAGGTCGAGGCGCTGCCCCCGGCCACCGACACCCCCGGCGTCGACGAGGCGCGGGCGGTCGCGCCCGAGACGTCGTACGGCCTGCGCAGGCTGCTGCGCGGCTTCGGCGGGGCCCTGCTGGTCAGCCTCGGCCTGGTCGCCGTGGACGCGGGCATGGGCCTGCTGCTGCCGGTGCTGATCCGGCACGGCATCGACGAGGGCGTCGGGCACCTCGCGCTCGGCGCCGTGTGGACGGCCGCCGCCCTCGCGCTGGCCGCCGTGCTCGTGCAGTGGGCGGCGCAGGTCGGCGAGACCCGGATGACCGGCCGCACCGGCGAGCGGGTCCTCTACACGCTGCGGCTGAAGATCTTCGCCCACCTCCAGCGGCTCGGGCTCGACTACTACGAGCGCGAGCTGACCGGGCGGATCATGACCCGGATGACGACCGACGTCGACGCCCTGTCGACGTTCCTGCAGACCGGTCTGGTCACCGCCTTCGTCTCGGTCGTCACCTTCTTCGGCATCATGGCCGCCCTGCTGGTCATCGACGTGCAGCTGGCGCTCGTGGTCTTCCTGACCCTGCCGCCGCTGATCGTCGGCACCTTCTTCTTCCGCCGCTCCAGCGTCAAGGCGTACCAGCTGGCCCGCGAGCGGATCTCCGCCGTCAACGCCGACCTCCAGGAGTCGGTCTCCGGCCTGCGCGTCCTCCAGGCGTACGGGCGCGAGCGGGACAGCAGGGAGCGGTTCGCGGCGGGCAGCGACGGCTACCGCCGGGCGCGCATCCGCGGCCAGTGGCTGATCTCGGTCTACTTCCCGTTCGTGCAGCTGCTGTCCTCGGTCGCCGCGGCGGCCGTGCTGATCGTCGGCGCGGGCCGTGTCGACGCCGGGACGCTGACCACCGGCGCGCTGGTGGCGTACCTGCTCTACATCGACCTGTTCTTCGCCCCCGTGCAGCAGCTCTCCCAGGTCTTCGACGGCTACCAGCAGGCCACCGTCTCCCTCGGCCGCATCCAGGAGCTGCTGCGCGAGCCGACATCCACCAGGGCCGCCGAGGCGCCGCGCCGGGTGCCGGAGCTGCGCGGCGAGATCGCCTTCGAGCACGTCGACTTCGCGTACGGCGACGAGGAGCCGGCGCTCCACGACGTCGACCTGCGCATCCCCGCCGGGCAGACCGTCGCCTTCGTCGGCGAGACCGGCGCGGGCAAGTCGACGGTGGTGAAGCTGGTCGCCCGGTTCTACGACCCGACGGGCGGCCGGGTCACCGTCGACGGCACCGACCTGCGGGAGCTGGACCTCACCGCCTACCGGCACCGCCTCGGGATCGTGCCCCAGGAGGCGTACCTCTTCCCGGGCACGGTCCGCGACGCCATCGCCTACGGGCGGCCCGAGGCCACGGACGCCGAGGTGGAGGCGGCCGCGCGGGCCGTCGGCGCGCACGACATGATCGCCACGCTCGACGGCGGCTACCTGCACGAGGTCGCCGAGCGCGGCCGCAACCTCTCCGCCGGGCAGCGCCAGCTGATCGCGCTGGCCCGCGCGGAGCTGGTCGACCCCGACGTGCTGCTGCTGGACGAGGCGACCGCCGCGCTCGACCTGGCCACCGAGGCGCAGGTCAACCACGCCACCGACCGGCTCGCCGGCCGCCGTACGACGCTGGTGGTCGCCCACCGCCTGACGACCGCCGCCCGCGCGGACCGGGTCGTGGTGATGGACCACGGCCGCGTCGCCGAGGACGGCACCCACGACGAACTCCTCGCCCGCGGCGGCCGCTACGCCGCCCTGTGGCGCACGTTCGTCGGGGAGACGGAGCCCTCGGCGGTATGAGCCGGGCGGCCTCGCGGGCGCTGTGCGTCCGGCCGCCCGGCGCGGCCGGACGCAACCGTCCCGCCTACGTCATGCGTCCGTTCACCAGTACGCCGATCGCGTCGGGAGGGGCGGCAGTGGGAAGCGGTGCCATACGACGGCGGCTGACGGCCGGTACGGCCGTCCTGGCCGCGGCGGGACTGCTGGCACTGGCCGGCCCGGGTACGGCGCGCGCCGAGGCGGCCGCGCTCTGCTCCGGCCGCAAGGTGCGCACCCTGTCGTTCTCCACCGGGGCGGTGCACGTCCACAGGAGCGGCGGCTACGTCTGCGCCGTGACGTTCCCGAAGAAGCCCGGCGCGCGCAGGTCCATGTCCGTCAGCGTGCAGGCGCGCGGCAGCCGCCCGCTCGCCGACCGGGGCAGCTACGCGCACCACGCCGGGCCCGTCACCGTCCACGCCGGGCACCGCTGCGTCCGCGTGAAGGGCTCCGTCGGCCGCGGATCGGTCGCCTCCGGCTGGATCCTGTGCTGAGCCGCGCGGGCGCGGACCGCCGGCCTCCCCTGGTGCGAACCGGATCGCTCCGCTAGGTTCCGGCGGGCATCTGTACGAACCAGGGGAGAGTGCATGCGCACAACGCTCAGATGGCTGCTCGCGCTCGTCGTGCTCATAGGCACGGTGGGCACGGCCGGGACGGCCACCGCCGTCCAGCCGGTGGCCGACGGCACCGGCGCCACCGCCGGGACCACCGACATCAAGGACCGGCTCCTCGCCGTCAAGGGGATGAGCCTGATCGAGGAGAAGCCCTACACCGGCTACCGCTTCTTCGTCCTGAACTACACCCAGCCGGTCGACCACCGGCACCCGTCCAAGGGCACGTTCCAGCAGCGCATCACCGTGCTGCACAAGGACACGTCCCGGCCCACCGTCTTCTACACCGGCGGCTACAACGTCTCCACGACGCCGAGCCGCCGCGAGCCGACCCAGATCGTCGACGGCAACCAGGTCTCCATGGAGTACCGCTACTTCACGCCGTCCCGGCCGAGCCCGGCCGACTGGTCCAAGCTCGACATCTGGCAGGCGGCCAGCGACCAGCACCGCATCTTCCAGGCGCTCAAGCCGATCTACGGCAAGAAGTGGCTCTCGACCGGCGGCTCCAAGGGCGGCATGACCGCCACGTACTACGAGCGCTTCTACCCGCGCGACATGGACGGCGTCGTCGCGTACGTCGCGCCCAACGACGTGGTCAACAACGAGGACTCGGCCTACGACCGCTTCTTCGCGACCGTCGGCACCAAGGAGTGCCGCGACCGGCTGAACGCCGTCCAGCGCGAGGCGCTCGTGCGCCGTGAGCCGCTGAAGGAGAAGTACGAGGCGTACGCGGCCGAGAACGGCTACACCTTCAAGACCATCGGCGGCCTGGACCGCGCCTACGAGGCGACCGTCCTGGACTACGTGTGGGGCTTCTGGCAGTACAGCCTGCTCGCCGACTGCGCGGACATCCCGGCCGACGCCGCGCACGCGACCGACGACGAGATCTGGACCTCCGTCGACACGATCTCCGGCTTCTCCGCCTACACGGACCAGGGCCTGGAGACGTACACGCCGTACTACTACCAGGCGGGCACCCAGCTGGGCGCGCCCACCATCCACTTCCCGTACATCGAGAAGAAGTACATCCGCTACGGCTACCAGCCGCCGCGGAACTTCGTGCCGCGCGAGATCCCGATGAGGTTCCAGCCGGGCGCCATGCGCGACGTCGACACGTGGGTGAAGCACAACGCCGACCAGATGCTGTTCGTCTACGGCGAGAACGACCCGTGGGGCGCCGAGCCGTTCCACCTGGGCCGGGGCGCGCACGACTCGTACGTCTTCACCGCCCCGGGCGCCAACCACGGCGCCAACGTCGCCGGCCTGGTCGACGACGAGAAGGCCCTCGCCACGGCCCGCATCCTGGACTGGGCGGGCGTCGCCCCGGCCGCCGTCCAGGCGGACCCGGAGAAGGCGAAGCCGCTGGCCCGCTACGACGCCAAGCTGGACAAGCGCGACGTGGAGCGCGAGCCCGCGCTGCGGCCGTAGCACCGCGCGCCGCCCGAGGCGCCGCGCCCGCCCGCCGCTCACACCGGGCGGGCGCGGCCCACCGGGCCACCGGGTCCGCACTCGGGCGGGCGCGGTGTCTTCGGGCTCGCACCCGGGCGGGTGCCGGACCGGTGGGCTCACACCGGGCGGGCGCAGCCCACCGGTCCGGCACCGCCCAGCCGGACGTACAGGGTCGTGGCGGGCGGGCAGTCGGCGCGCCGGCCGACCGCCGAGACCACCTTGTGGTCGGGCCGCTCGCGGCCCGTCCCGTCGCACGCCGTCTCGCGCACCTCGCCCGCGCCGGTGCGGCGGACGCAGTCGCCGGCGATCGTGCGCGGGCCTCCGCCGCCGCCCGGGTCGCCCGGGTGCGGGGGCTGGAGCCTGCGCATGCAGGCGTAGCCCTGGGGGATCGTTCCCCCGCCGCCGTCCTCCCCGCTCCGGTCCCTCCCGCCCCCGGCGAGCCGCTGTTCGCCGATGTGCAGCACGAAGTCCGTGGTGGCCGGGCAGGCCGGGCCGTCCGCGGCCCCGCCGCCGTGGCGCGCGACGACCCGCGCCGCCGCCCGCTCGCCGTCGCACGGCACCTCGGTGAAGGTCTCCCGCCCGAACGAGCTGCACTCGTCCGCGCCGAGGAACACCGCCCCGTACCCGGAGGCACGCGTGGCCGCCGCCCCGCCGTCGATCCGCCCGTCCTGCGGCCCCGTCCGCTGACACCCCGTCACCGCCAGTGCCAGCGCCGCCGTCAGCAACGCGCACGACACCCCTGTGAACCGTCCGTCCCGCATGGCAACCCCCCCGAGCGCCGGACTCCAGCGTGGCCCCCGTACACGGGCGCACGCCAGCCACGCGGGGCGCTCTGCGCCGCTCGGAGGGGCCGGGGCGGTGTCCGGACGGGCGCGCGACGTACGCCGCGTACGGCGGGTGGGGCAGGTGGGGGCGGTCGCGGGCGGCGCACTGTCAGGGGTGCGCCGCCCGCGGCCGCCGGACGGGGGAGGGGCCGGTGACCGGGCCCCGTGCTCAGTACCTCAGTCCGTACCCGATCGGGTACAGCTCCCGCTCCGGGTCGTCGGCCCGCCGGACCGGCACCGGCAGCCTGCCGCGCGGGTCGGCCCGGCCCGCGATCACCCGGGCCGCCGCGCGGACCTCGACGTCGGTCCACGAGTACGCGGCCAGGAACGCGGACACGCCCGGCAGATGGGCCACGTCGTAGGGGTTGCGCACGGCCAGCGCGACCACCGGGCGGCCCGTCGCCGCCAGCCGCTCGACGAGCGTCCTCTGGGAGCTGGTCGCCGTGACGTTGTACGTGGCGACGACCACCGCGTCCGCGTCCCCGGCGGCGGTCACCGCCCCGGAGATCGCCGCCTCGGTGGGCGCCGTGCCGGTCGACCGCACCGTCACCGCGAAGCCCAGCTCCTTCAGGGCGTCGGCCAGGACGGCCGTGGGCGGCCCCGTGGTGCCGGACGGCGAGGCCGGGTCGGCGCCCGCCACCAGGATCCTCCGGGTGCGGCGCCGCGAGAGCGGAAGTGTGCGCTCCTTGTTGACCAGCAGGGTCGTCGTCGCTCCGGCGATCCGGTCGGCCGCGTCCAGGTGGGCCTCGGTGCCCACCGTGCGCTCGACCTCGCGCCGGGTGACGTACACGTCCCTCAGCAGCCCCAGCCCCGCCTTGAGGCGCAGGATGCGCAGGACCGATTCCTCGATGCGCTCCTCGGTCAGCTCGCCCTCGCGGACGGCGTCCAGGACCGCGTGGTACGCGACGTCGATCGAGGGCGGGTTGAGGAGCTGGTCGACGCCCGCCTTGAGCGCGAGCACGGGGACGCGGTCGTCGCCGTACTTGGTGCGCACGCCCTCCATGCCGAGCGAGTCGGTGACCACGACGCCGTCGTAGCCGAGCCGCTCGCGCAGGATGCCGGTGAGGATCGGGCGCGAGAGGGTCGCCGGGTCGCCGGACGGGTCGAGCGCCGGGACCACGATGTGGGCCGTCATGATCGAGTCGATGCCGGCCCGGATCGCCGCCCGGAACGGCGGGGCGTCCAGCTCCTCCCACTGCTCGCGGCTGTGCCCGATGACCGGCAGGCCGGTGTGGCTGTCGGTCGCGGTGTCGCCGTGGCCCGGGAAGTGCTTGGCCACGGCCGAGACGCCCGCGCCCTGGTAGCCCTTCACCTGCGCGGCCACCATCGACGCCACGGCCTCGGGGTCGGCGCCGAAGGAGCGCACGCCGATGACCGGGTTGGCCGGGTTGACGTTCACGTCGGCGACCGGGGCGTAGTCCTGGCGGATGCCGAGCGCCTTCAGCTCGGCGCCGGCGATCCGGCCCGCCTCGCGGGCGTCGGCGGCCGAACCGCCCGCACCCAGCGCCATCGCGCCGGGCAGCAGCGTCGCGGGCCTGCCGACGCGCGCGATGATGCCGTGCTCCTGATCGGTGGAGATCAGCACCGGCAGGCCGCGCGGCTGCTTCAGGGAGGCCGCCTGGATGCCGTTGGACAGCGCCGCGATCTGCTGCGGGTCGCGGGTGTTGTGCGCCCAGGCGAAGTAGATGACGCCGCCGACCCGGTACTTCGCGACCAGTTCGGCGGCCGTGCGGACGCCCAGCTCCTCCAGGTTGGCGTCGATGTCGGCCTGGTCGGGCTCGGTCGCGGAGTGGCCGTACACCCGCATCACGAAGAGCTGGCCGACCTTCTCCCCCAGCGTCATCCGGGAGACGAGCGCGCGGAGCCTCTTGTCGTCGTACCGGCCGCGGGTGCCGGTACCGGCACCGGCGCCTCCGCGGTCCGCGCCGGCGGTCCGCGCGGGGGCGGCGCCCGCGGTCCCCGCGCTGCCGGCGCCGGCGGCCACGGCGGCGGCCGCCACCGCGGTCGCGGTCAGCAGACCGCGTCTTGAAGCGCCGGGGGAGCCCGGGGCGCCGGGGGCGCCGTTGGCGTCCGGGGCCGTGCTTCCCGTGCTGGTGTCGTGCACGTGCGCTCCTTCCGGAGGAGATCCGCGGACGGATCCGAGGAGGGGCTGCTTCTGAAGGAAACTTCCGAGGAGCACGAATATCCGGGAAGTTTCTTCCAGTCAAGGGTGCGCACACGTGCGGCGCAAGGGGCCGCCACCGGCGCTGTCGGAGGGGGGCGCGCCGGTGGCGGCGTGCTGCCGGCCGCATGCGGCGGAGAGGGTGGTCAGCGATCGCAGCCAGCAGCGAGGCCGACACCGCACTGCGGAGACTCATCCGGCAGCATGCGGGTTTGACGAAGGGTGGCGCGCGGGGGTTCCCGCTTTCCGTCGATCCCGCGAAGTTGGTACGGGTGGGGCGCACGGGGTCGCGCGGCGGGGTGCCCCGGGGGTGCCGGGGGCTCGGTGGAGGGCGTGGACGGGCTCGGACGGGCTCGGACGGGCCCGGGGCGGGTGCGCGGGGAGGGTCAACGGGCGGGGACGGACGCGGGAGTGGGCGCGGGGGCGGATGCGGGCCTGGGTACAGGGGTGGATGCGGACGCGGGGTGCTGCGGGGAGACCTCCGGCCAGTGGGCGCGGAGGGTGGCGACCGTCTCCGCGATCGCCGGGCGGCGGGCCGCGCCGGTGCGCCAGAGGGCGTACAGGTGCCGTACCGGCACCGGCTCCAGCGGGACCTCCACGACCCCCGCGGGCAGCGGGCCGCGGCCGAGGCGGGGCAGCAGCGCGATGCCGAGGCCGGCCGCGACGAGCGCGATCAGCGTGGGGTTCTCGTCGGCCTGGTGGACGATGTCCGGCTCGCAGCCCGCCTCGCGCAGCGTGCGCACGAGCCAGTCGTGGCAGACCCGGCCGGGCGGCTGGCAGATCCACCGCTGGTCCCGCAGGTCCTCCCGGCGTACGGACGGCCTGCCCGCGAACGGGTGCCCCTCCGGTACGAGCAGGTCGCACGGGTCGTCCCCGATCGGCGCCTGGTCGACGCCCGGCGGCGCCGGCAGCGGCGCGATGTCCCAGTCGTGCGCGACCGCGAGGTCCACCGCGCCCTTGGCGACCAGGTCCACCGACAGGTGCGGGTCGATCTCCGTCATCCGGGTGTCCAGGGCCGGGTGCCGTACGGCCAGGTCCGCCAGGACGCCCGGCAGCAGGCCGCGCGCGGCGCTGGCGAACGCGGCGATCGTCAGCCGTCCCGCCGGCAGGCCGCGCCGCTCCTCCAGTTCGGTCTCGGCGCGCTCCACGATGGCCAGCAGTTCCTGGGCGGTGGCGGCCAGGTGCTGCGCCTGGTCGGTCAGCCGCACGCCCCTGCCCTGCCGTTCCAGCAGGACGGTCCTGGTCTCCCGCTCCAGCTTCGCGATCTGCTGCGAGACCGCGGACGGGGTGTAGCCGAGGGCGGCCGCCGCGGCGCCCACGGTGCCGTGGACGGAGACGGCGTGCAGGGCTCGCAGGCGGTGCAGGTCCAGCAACTGGGCCTCCTGGGAGGGGTGGAGGAGGGGGGGAGTGGGGGTGGGGAGGGGGAGTGCCGTTCGGGTTCGCGGTGCGGTGTGTGGTGTGGGTTCGCGGTGCGGTGCGTGCTTGGTGACTCGGGGTTTCTTAAGCAGTGCTTCATTCATTCATACAGGAAGCGGAGCTGGTGCTGAACGGTGCGGTCGGCCGATGCTCGGATCATGCGCCCCGCTCACCTCGGTCTCGCCGTCCTCGTCGCCGCCGTCTGGGGCGTGAACTTCACCGTCATCGAGGTCGGGCTCGGCCACTTCCCGCCGCTGCTCTTCTCCGCGCTGCGCTTCCTGGCCGCCGCCCTGCCCGCCGTGTTCCTCGTGGGCCGGCCGAAGGTCGCCTGGAAGTGGATCGTGGCCGTGGGACTCGTCCTGGGCGTCGCCAAGTTCGGGCTGCTCTTCATCGGCATGGACGCGGGGATGCCGGCCGGGCTGTCGTCCCTGGTCCTGCAGATCCAGGCCGTCTTCACCGCCCTGTTCGCCTTCGTGGCCCTCGGCGAACGGCCGTCCCGGGTGAGGGCCCTGGGCATGGTGATCGCCCTCGGGGGCGTCGTGGTGGCCGCCGTGGGCGAGGGGACGGGCGGGCCGCTCGCCGCCTTCGGGCTCGTCGTCGCGGCCGCCGCCTGCTGGGGTGTCTCCAACGTCGTCACCCGGCGGGCGGCCCCGCCGGACTCGCTGAACTTCATGGTGTGGGTGAGCACGGTCCCGGTGCTGCCGCTGCTGGCCCTGTCCCTGCTGACCGAGGGGGCGTCGCGGGACCTCGCCGCGCTGCGGTCCCTGGACCGGCAGGGGGCGGGCGTCGTGCTCTACGTCGCCTGGGTCACGACCGTCTTCGGCTTCGGTGCGTGGGGGTGGCTGCTGAAACGCCACCCCGCCTCCACGGTGGCGCCGTTCTCGCTGCTGGTGCCGGTCTTCGGGATGTCGTCGGCCGCGCTGTTCCTGGGGGAACCGGTGCGGGGGCCGCAGTGGTGTGCGGCCGCGCTGCTGGTGGGCGGGGTGGCGCTGGCCTCACTGGCCGGGCGGGGCGGGCAGGGCGCCCGGAGGGCCGGAGGAGCCGGGGGCGCCGAGGGGCCCGGAAGCATCGGGGGTTCCGGGGAGCCCGGGGGCGTCGCGGGTGTCCACGGTGCCGTTACGCCGAGTCGGCCAGCAGGCGTGACAGGTGGTCCCGGCCCGGGCCGAGCAGCGGGGGCAGCGGTGCCGCCTTCTCGTACCAGCGCTTCTCGTACTCCCAGCACAGCCAGCCGTCCCAGCCCTCGCGGCTGAGGAGTTCCACGGTCTCGGTCAGCGGCAGGACGCCCTCCCCGAGCGGCAGCGGCGTCGTGTCGTCGGCCGAGGCGATGTCCTTGACCTGGATGTATCCGAGGTACGGGCAGAGCGCCGCGTACGTCTCCGGGGGCTGCTCGCCGCCCAGCCAGGTGTGCATCACGTCCCAGAGGGCGCCCGCGTTGCGGTGGCCGACCAGGCCGAGGACGCGGATGGCGTCCGCGCCGGTGCGGTGGGAGTCGTGGGTCTCCAGGAGGATGCGGACGCCGAGGTCGGCGGCGAGTTCCGCGGCCGTGCCGAGGCGGCGGGCCGCTGTCGCGTCCGCCTCCTCGGGGGTGGCCGCGTCCTCGCCGCCGGGAAAGACGCGGACGTAGGGGGCGCGCAGGTCGTGGGCGAGGTGGAGGAGGGCGGTGATCTCCTCCAGTACGGGGGTGTCGCCGCCCGGGGCAGCTAGGCGGGCGTATCCCGCGAGGCCGAGGATCTCGACGCCGGTCTTCTCGAACTCGGCCCGTACGGCGTCCCGTTCGGCCGCGTCCAGGCCGGTGTGCACCGGTTCCTCGGGGTGGGTGCGGAGCTCCACGCCGTGGTAGCCGTGCGCGGTCGCGAGCCGCAGTACGTCGGTCAGGGGCAGGGCGGGGACGCCGAGGGTCGAGAACGCCAGCTTCATGGAGCGGACCCTACCCGGGACTCGGGGGCGCGGGGTCGGTGCGGGGCCGGAGTACGTCGCGGGGCACGGGGCGGTGGGTGGTGCGTCCGCCGGCGTGGGGTCGGGGCCGCTCTGGGACGGCCGCCCGCAGCTGTGCGGGTCGGGGGCCGTCTGTGCTGTTTCCCGGGGTGTGCTGCGGGCGGACATCCCGGCCGTCCCCTTCCGCCGGTACGGCCGCCACCCGCCGGTGGGGGTTCGCCGCAGCGCACTGCTTCCACCGGCGCGTGCCGGTACAGCTCGCGGGTCAGGGCCGCGGTGCTCCTGTGGAGCCCCTGACCATCAGTTCGCCGCCCACCGTCGCGATTCCGCCCGGGGGCGGCTCCTCCCGGGACATCGCGATGCGGCCCGCCCGGGCGCCCGCCTCCGCCAGGGGGAGGCGGACCGTCGTGAGGGCCGGGACCGCGTCGATGCTGAACGGGAGGTCGTCGAAGCCGGCGACCGAGACGTCGCCGGGGATGCGCAGGCCCGAGTCGCGCAGGGCCGCGCAGGCGCCGAGGGCCACCGTGTCGTTGGCGGCGACGATCGCGGTCAGGTCCGGTTCGCGGCGCAGGAGTTCGAGGGTGGCCTCGTAGCCGGAGCGGCGGTCGTAGCGGCCGTGGACCGTGCGGCGGGGGTCGTCCTCGATGCCGTGGGCCGCGAGGGCCGCGCGGTGGCCCTCCAGGCGGTGGCGGGTGGTGGTGCGCTCCTCTGGGCCCGCGATGTAGCCCAGGCGGCGGTGGCCGAGGCCGATCAGGTGCTCGGTGAGGCGGCGGCCGCCGCCGCGGTTGTCGAAGGTCAGGGCCACCGCGTCGGTGTCGGCGGGGGCGGGCGGGCGGCCGCACAGGACGACGCGGGTGCCCGCGTCCGCCAGTTTGCGCAGCTTGGCGGCGACCGCGGAGACGTGCGCCTCGTTCTCGATGGCGCCCCCCGTGAGGATCACCGCCGCCGCGCGCTGGCGCTGGAGGAGCGTGAGGTAGGTGAGTTCGCGCTCGGGGGAGCCGCCCGTGTTGCAGACCACCGCCAGGCGCTCGCCGCCGGCCCGGCCGCCGGGGCCGCCGATCTCGGACTGGATCGCCCCGGCCATGATGCCGAAGAAGGGGTCGGCGATGTCGTTGACGAGGATGCCGACCAGGTCGGAGGTGGCGGCGGCCAGGGCACTGGCCGGGCCGTTGAGGACGTAGTCCAGCTCGTCGACCGCGCGCAGGACGCGCTCGCGGGTGGACGCGGCCACCGGGTAGTTGCCGTTCAGCACGCGGGAGACGGTGGCGGGGGAGACCTGCGCGCGGGCCGCCACGTCCGCAAGGGTCACGGTCATTCGTCGTCCTCCGGTCGTCGCGCATCTCGCGGGCCGCGCGGTCTTGTCCGATCCGTTGCACAGAGGCTAGCTTCTTTCCGGATAGAAAGCGCTTGCTGCGGTGCTCGCCGATGCGGCGCACGGCGCGCGGGACGGCGTACGGAGGGAATGACGTGACACGCAAGACGGTGCGCATCGCCATGAACGGCGTGACGGGACGCATGGGGTACCGACAGCACCTCGTACGCTCGGTCCTCGCGCTGCGGGAGCAGGGCGGACTGGACCTGGGCGACGGCACCGTGCTGTGGCCCGAGCCCGTCCTGGTCGGGCGGCGCGAGCACGCGCTGAAAGCGCTCGCCGAACAGCACGGTCTGGAGCACTGGTCGACCGACCTCGACGCCGTGCTCGCCGACGAAAGCGTCGACATCTATTTCGACGCCCAGGTGACCTCCGCGCGTGAGGAGGCACTGGCCAAGGCCGTCCGGGCCGGGAAGCACGTCTACACCGAGAAGCCGACCGCCACCGGGCTGGACGGCGCCCTCGCGCTGGCGCGGCTCGCGTCGGAGGCCGGCGTCAGGCACGGGGTCGTGCAGGACAAGCTGTTCCTGCCGGGGCTGCTGAAGCTGAAGCGGCTGGTGGACGGGGGGTTCTTCGGGCGGATCCTGTCCGTGCGCGGGGAGTTCGGGTACTGGGTCTTCGAGGGCGACTGGCAGGAGGCGCAGCGGCCCTCGTGGAACTACCGGGCCGAGGACGGCGGCGGCATCGTCGTCGACATGTTCCCGCACTGGGAGTACGTGCTGCACGAGCTGTTCGGGCGGGTGACCTCCGTCCAGGCGCTGACCGCGACGCACGTGCCGCAGCGGTGGGACGAGCAGGGCAAGCCCTACGACGCCACCGCCGACGACGCCGCGTACGGGATCTTCGAGCTGGAGGGGGGTGCGATCGCGCAGATCAACTCCTCGTGGACCGTGCGCGTCCACCGCGACGAGCTGGTGGAGTTCCAGGTCGACGGGACCGAGGGGTCGGCCGTGGCGGGGCTGAGGAAGTGCCGGGTGCAGCACCGCGCCGCCACGCCGAAGCCGGTGTGGAACCCGGACCTGCCCGCCTCCTACTCCTTCCGCGACCAGTGGCAGGAAGTGCCCGACAACGGCGAGTTCGACAACGGGTTCAAGGCGCAGTGGGAGCTGTTCCTGCGCCATGTGTACGCCGACGCGCCCTACCACTGGGACCTGCTGGCAGGCGCCCGCGGTGTCCAGCTCGCCGAGCTGGGGCTGAGGTCCTCCGCCGAGGGGCGCCGCATCGAGGTGCCGGAGGTGACGCCGTGACCGTCCGGCTTCCGGGCGCGGGGGGCTCGGTGCGGGCCTATGAGCCCCGCACCGAGCCGTTCGCCGTGCCCCCCGGTGCCCCGCTCGCCTCGCGGGCCGTCCTCTCGGCCGCGCACGTGGTCGCCGATCCGTACGCCGACGTCTCGCCCGACGCGCCCGCCGCCGTCGACTGGGACGCCACCCTCGCCTTCCGGCGCCACCTGTGGTCCCACGGGCTCGGTGTCGCCGAGGCCATGGACACCGCCCAGCGCGGCATGGGGCTCGACTGGGCGGGGGCCGCCGAGCTGATCCGCCGCTCGGCCGCCGAGGCGCGGGCCGTGGGCGGGCGGATCGCCTGCGGCGTCGGGACCGACCAGCTCGCCGGCGGGAGCATCGCCGAGGTCCGCGCGGCTTATGAGGAGCAGCTCGCGCTGGTGGAGGGCGTGGGGGCGCAGGCCGTCCTGATGGCCTCGCGGGCGCTGGCCGCCGCCGCGGCCGGTCCCGAGGACTACCTGGAGGTCTACGGGCACCTGCTGCGCCAGGCCGCCGAGCCCGTGGTCCTGCACTGGCTCGGGCCGATGTTCGACCCGGCCCTGGAGGGCTACTGGGGGTCGTCCGACCTGGACGCGGCGACGGAGACCTTCCTGGAGGTCGTCGCCGCCCACCCCGACAAGGTCGACGGGGTGAAGATCTCCCTGCTGGACGCGGGCAGGGAGGTGGCGCTGCGGCGGCGGCTGCCGCGCGGCGTGCGGTGCTACACCGGTGACGACTTCCACTACCCGGAGCTGATCGAGGGGGACGAGCGCGGCTTCAGCCACGCCCTGCTCGGCATCTTCGACCCGCTGGGGCCGCTGGCCGCGCAGGCGGTGCGGGTGCTGGACACCGGGGACGCGAAGGGGTTCCGGGAGCTGCTCGACCCGACCGTCGAGCTGTCCCACCACCTCTTCCGGGCGCCGACCCGCTTCTACAAGACCGGCGTCGTCCTCCTGGCGTGGCTGGCGGGGCACCAGGAGCACTTCGCGATGGTCGGCGGGCTGCAGTCCGCGCGGTCGCTGCCGCATCTCGCCCGCGCCTACGAACTGGCCGACGGGCTCGGCCTGTTCCCCGACCCCGCGCTGGCCGAGGCGCGGATGAAGAACCTGCTGTCCGTGTACGGAGTGGCCCAGTGAGTCTTTCCCGCTTCAGCATCAACCAGATGACCGTGAGGCAGCTGTCGCTGCCCGAACTCGTGGACGCCTGCGGCGAGCTGGGCGTTTCGAACGTGGCGCTGTGGCGCGAGCCCGTGCGGGAGTACGGGGTGGAGGCCGCCGCGAAGCTGGTCCGCGACGCGGGGCTGGGCGTCACGACGCTGTGCCGGGGCGGCTTCCTCACGGCCGTCGGCCCCGCGGAGCGGGCGAAGGCCCTGGCGGACAACCGCGCCGCCGTCGACGAGGCGGCGGCCCTGGGCACCGACACGCTGGTCCTGGTCTCGGGCGGGCTGCCCGCCGGGTCGAAGGACCTGCGCGGCGCCCGGGAGCGGATCGCCGACGCGCTGGCCGAACTGGGGCCGTACGCCGAGGAGCACGGGGTCCGGCTCGCCATCGAGCCGCTGCACCCGATGTTCGCCTCCGACCGCTGCGTCGTCTCCACCCTGACCCAGGCCCTGGACCTCGCGGAGCGCTTCCCCGCGCACCAGGTCGGGGTGACCGTGGACACGTACCACGTCTGGTGGGACGACCGGGCCCCGGCGGAGATCGCCCGCGCGGGCGCAGGCGGGCGCATCCACATCTTCCAGCTGGCCGACTGGGTCACCCCGCTGCCCGAGGGCGTCCTCAACGGCCGCGGGCAGATCGGGGACGGGGCGGTCGACATGCGGGAGTGGCAGGGGTACGTGGAGGCGGCCGGCTACACCGGCCCCATCGAGGTGGAGCTGTTCAACGACGGCCTGTGGGCCCGCGACGGGCGCGAGGTGCTGGCGGAGACGGCCCGCCGGTTCGTGGCGCACACGGAGTAGGGCCGGGCGCCCGTTCGCGCCGGTGAGCGGAGGCCGGAAAGAATTTCCGGAATCCCGTGCAACCCTTTCGGGGCCCGGCGGGTCGTACGTGGCGTCGGGGTTTCCGGGGGAGGGATCCGGGGGGATCCGCGAAGTCCTGACGGGTGGGGAAGCCGAGGGGCCCGGTCGTGACCGGGCCCCTCGAAACGTGTGCGGCGGGCGGGGTCAGAAGAACACGCCGCAGCGCAGCAGGACGTTGGCGTACGGGGTCGCCTCGCCGGTGCGGACGATCAGGCGGGCCCGCGCCGATCCCGCCTTCAGGTCGTCGTGCGGGATCAGGGCCAGACCGGGGAGGCGGGCCGTCAGGAGGGCGGAGGCCGCGGGGTTCGCCTCCGTGACCTCGCGGGCCGCCGTCGCGCCCTCCACGACCAGCTCGTCCAGCAGGCCGTCGAGGACGTCCGCGAAGGACGGGACCCCGGCGCGGAAGGCCAGGTCCACCAGGCGCGGGCCGTCCGGGATCGGCAGGCCCGCGTCGCAGACCAGCACGGTGTCGCCGTGGCCCAGCGCGGCCAGCGCGCCGGCCAGGTGGCGGTTGAGGATTCCGGCCCTCTTCACAGCGCGTCGACCTCCTGCGCGGTCGGGTACGACGCCTGGGCGCCCTCCTTGGTGACGGCCGCGGCGCCCACGCGTGCCGCGTACCCGGCGGCCTCGGCCAGGGCCTCGCCCCGCCCGAGCCGCCAGGCCAGGGCCGCGGTGAAGGCGTCGCCCGCGCCCGTCGTGTCCACGGCCTCCACCGCGACGGACGGGACGCGGGCCGTGCCGGACGCGTCGGCCACCAGGGCGCCCGCGGCGCCGAGGGTGATCACCAC
Organism: Streptomyces minutiscleroticus; assembly: GCF_014650875.1. GTDB lineage: Bacteria > Actinomycetota > Actinomycetes > Streptomycetales > Streptomycetaceae > Streptomyces > Streptomyces minutiscleroticus. Next base: position 47,272 of record NZ_BMVU01000005.1, on the reverse strand, counting down.
CGAGCGGGGGCCGAGCTCCAGCAGCCCGGCCGCCCACTCCTCCGGCCCGCCGCCGGCCGCGCCGCCGAGGACCACCCGGGCCTCGTGCTCGTTGACGATCAGCGGGTCGCAGGCCGCCAGGACCTCCCGCGGCAGTTCCCGCGGCGGGGAGGGGTTGAGGACGAAGCGGGTGCCGGGAGCCAGGTTCCGGACCGTCTCGACCACCGTCTCCAGGGGGATCTCCAGCTGCGTCGAGACCACCCGGGACGCCGCGAGGAGCGCCTGCGCGTCCCTCAGGTCGGCGGGCGTCAGGCGGGAGTTCGCGCCCGGGGAGACCACGATGCTGTTGTCCCCGGAGGGGTCCACCGTGATCAGCGCGACGCCGGTGGGGGCGCCGCCGACCAGGACGCCGGAGGTGTCGACGCCCGCCGCGCGCTGCGCGTCCAGCAGCAGCCGGCCGTGCGCGTCGTCGCCGACCCGCGCCAGCAGCGCCGTGCGCGCGCCGAGGCGGGCCGCCGCCACCGCCTGGTTGCCGCCCTTGCCGCCGGGGTGGACGGCCAGGTCGGAGCCGAGGACCGTCTCCCCGGCGCCGGGCCGGCGCTCGACGCCGATCACCAGATCGGCGTTGGCCGAGCCCACGACCAGCAGGTCGTAGTCGTACATCAGTCCTCTTTCCGTTCCTGTGGGTGCGGGCCGCGTACCGGGCGTCAGGACGTGAAGTCGGCGACGTTCTGCGACGTCACCACCTTCACCGGGACCTTCACCGTCGCGCCGACCTCCTTGCCGTCCGCCGCGCGCAGCGCGTTCTCGACCGCGATCCGGCCCAGCTCCTTGGGCTGCTGGGCGACGGACGCGTACAGCATGCCCTTCTCCACCGCCGCCAGGCCGTCCGGCGTGCCGTCGAAGCCGACGACCGCGACGGACCTGCCGGCCTTGGCGCCGAGGGCCTTGGCCGCGCCGAGCGCCATCTCGTCGTTCTCCGCGAAGACGCCGTCGACGCCCGGGTGGGACTGGAGCAGGTTGGTCATGACGTCCAGGCCCTTGGTGCGGTCGAAGTCGGCCGGCTGCCTGGCGAGGACCTTGATGCCGGGGTAGGCCTTCAGACCCTCGGCGAAGCCCGCGCCGCGCTCGCGGCTGGCGGAGGTGCCGGCCGTGCCCTGGAGGATCACGATCTCGCCCTTGCCGCCCAGCTTCTCGGCGAGGGACTTCGCGGCGAGCCTGCCGCCCGCGACGTTGTCGGAGGCGACCAGCGTCGCCGTCCTCGCCTTGTTGACGCCGCGGTCGGCGGCGACCACCGGGATGTCCGCGTCGTTCGCCGAGCGGACCGCCGGGCCCACGGCGTCGGAGTCGACCGGGTTGACGACGATCGCGCCGATGCCCTCGCCGGTGAAGTTCTGCAGCTGGTTGGCCTGCTGCGAGGCGTCGTTCTGGGCGTCGGTCACGGTCAGGTCGGCGCCCGCCTCCTTCGCGGCCTCCTCGGCGCCCGCCCGCATCTGCACGAAGAACGGGTTGTTCAGGGTGGAGAGGGACAGGCCCACCTTGTTCGCGGACGAGGACGAGTTGCCCGTGAGGAAGGACATCGCGGCGACCACCGCGGCCACGACCACGGCCGCCAGGGCGAACTTCGCCGCCTGCGGGCCCTTGCGGCCCGCCGCCCCGCCCGCGCCGGACGCGGCCGGAGCCGCCCCGGCCCTGCGGCGCACGGTGTCCAGCAGCACCGCCAGCGCGATGACGACGCCGATCACGACCTGCTGCCAGAACGCCGACACCGACAGGAGGTTGAGGCCGTTGCGCAGCACCGCCAGGATCAGCGCGCCGATGAGCGTGCCCGAGGCCTTGCCGACGCCGCCGGACAGGCTCGCCCCGCCGATGACGACCGCGGCGATCGCGTCCAGCTCGTAGCCCTGCGCGGCCTGCGGCTGCGCCGAGGACAGCCGGGCCGCCAGGACGATGCCGGCCGCCGCGGCGAACAGGCCCGACAGGGCGTAGACGACGAGCTTCTGCCGCTTCACGCGCAGGCCCGACAGGCGCGCGGCCTCCTCGTTGCCGCCGATGGCGTACATGGAGCGGCCGATGTACGTGCGGCCCAGGACGAAGGCGGTGACCAGACCGAGGACGATCATGACCAGGACGGGCACCGGCAGCCAGCCGCCGACGGTGTCGCCGAGGTGCGACACGGACGACGGGACGGCGATCGGGCTGCCCTGCGAGATCACCAGGGACAGGCCGCGGCCCACCGACAGCATGGCGAGCGTCGCGATGAACGGCGGCAGCTTCCCGTACGCGACGAGGAAGCCGTTGACCAGGCCGCAGGCGATGCCGGTGACGACCGCGAGGAGCACGGCGATCCAGACCGGTACGCCCTGCGAGGTGGCGCTCCAGGCCAGGACCGTGGCCGACAGGGCCGCCACCGAGCCGACCGAGAGGTCGATGCCGGCCGAGACGATCACGAAGGTGACGCCGAAGGCGAGGATCGCGGTGACGGCGGCCTGCACGCCGACGTTCAGCAGGTTCTGGGTGGTCAGGAAGTCGCCGGAGAGCAGCGACAGGGCGATGACCAGGACGATCAGGGCGGTCAGCGCGCCGTTGTCGAGCAGCAGGCGGCGCAGGCCGCCCGAGGCGCTGCCCGCGCCCCCGCCGCTCTTGAGCGTGTCAGTGGCCACGGGGGGCCTCCTTGTCGACGTCGTTGTCGGGGTGGATGTCGGTGCCGACGGCGGCGCCGTCGTGCGGGGTGGTGCCGTCGGTGGAGACGGCGAGCGCCATGACGGCGTCCTGGGTGGCCTCGGCGGCGGAGAGTTCGCCCGCGACGCGGCCCTGGGCCATCACCAGCACCCGGTCGCTCATGCCGAGCACCTCGGGCAGGTCGCTGGAGACCATCAGGACGGCGTGCCCGGCGGCGGTGAGCTCGTTGATCAGCTGGTAGATCTCGACCTTGGCGCCGACGTCGATGCCGCGGGTGGGCTCGTCGAGGATCAGCACCTTGATGTCGGCGAGCAGCCACTTGCCGATGACGACCTTCTGCTGGTTGCCGCCGGACAGGGTGCGCACGTGCTGGCCGAGGCCCGCCATGCGCACGCCGAGCTGCTCCGCGATCCGGGCGGCGGCCGTGTGCTGCGCCCTGCGGTCGACGAGCCCGGCGCGGGTCGCCGAGCGCAGCGTGACCAGGCCGAGGTTCTCCTCCACGGACGCGTCAAGGACCAGCCCCTGGCCCTTGCGGTCCTCGGGCACGAGCCCGATGCCGGCGGCCATGGCGGCGTTGACGTCGTGCCGGGGCAGCCGCGTACCGGCGACCTCGACCGTGCCCGCGTCGTAGGGGTCGGCGCCGAAGACGGCCCGTACGACCTCCGTGCGGCCCGCGCCGACGAGGCCCGCGATGCCGACGACCTCGCCGGCCCGCACCTCGAAGCGCACGTCGTGGAAGACGCCGTCCCGGGTGAGGCCCTCGACCCTCAGCAGGGGAGCGCCCGTCCCGGTCCGCTCGCGCGGGTACTGCTGGTCGATGCTGCGGCCCACCATCAGGCGCACGAGCTCGTCCTCGGGCGTGGAGGCGGGCACCCGGCCCACGCTCCTGCCGTCGCGGATCACCGTCACCCGGTCGCCCAGGGCGGCGATCTCCTCCAGGTGGTGCGTGATGAAGACGATGCCGACGCCGTCCTCGCGCAGCCGGCGCACGATCGCGAAGAGCTTGTCGACCTCCTCGGAGGTGAGCACGGCCGTCGGCTCGTCCATGATCAGGACGCGGGCGTCCAGGCTGAGGGCCTTGGCGATCTCGACCATCTGGAGGCGGGCGATGCCCAGTTCGCGCACCCGCGCGCGCGGGGACACGCGCACGCCGACCCGCTCCAGGAGGGCGGCCGCGTCCGCCTCCATCCTCTTGCGGTCGATCATCCCCAGGCGGCGCGGCTGCCGCCCCAGGAAGATGTTCTCGGCGACCGTCAGGTCGGGGACGAGGTTGAACTCCTGGTAGATGGTGGCGATGCCGAGCCGCTCCGCGCTCTGCGCGTCCTGGATGCGCACCTCCTCGCCGCCCACGAGGATCCGCCCGGAGTCGGGCCGGTGGGCGCCGGAGAGCATCTTGATGAGGGTGCTCTTGCCCGCGCCGTTCTCGCCGAGCAGGACGTGCACCTCGCCGCGGCGCAGGTCGAAGTCGACACCGTCGAGCGCGACCACACCGGGGAAGGCCTTGCGCACCCCTTCGATACGCAGCAGTTCGTCCGGGTTGCTCACGGGGTGCTCCTTTGCACGCGGGAGGCGGGGGTCTCGGGGGCGCCGGCCGGGGCGCCGGCCCCCGGGCGGCCGGTGCCCTCGCCGCCCTCGTCGCTCTCGCCGCACGAGCGGCGCACGACGAGGCGGGCGGGCAGGGTCACGGACCGCGGCGTCCGGCCCTCGATGCGGTCGACCAGGGCCCGTACGGCGGCCCGGCCCAGCTCGCCGGTGGGCTGGGCGACGGCGGTGACCGGCGGGTCGGTGTGCACGAACCACGGGATGTCGTCGAACGCGGCGAGCGCGATGTCCTCGGGGACCCGCATCCCGCGCGCGCGGATCGCGTCCAACGCCCCCAGGGCCATCAGGTTGTCCGCCGCGAAGACGACCTCGGGCGGCTCGGGCAGGTCCAGGAACCGCTCGGTGGCCCGCCGCCCGCTCTCCGCCTGGAAGTCGCCCTGGCCCACGTAGGCGTCGGGCAGGCCCACGCCGTACTCGGCCAGGGCCGCGCGGAAGGCCTCCACGCGCTCGCTGCCGGTCGTGGTGGCCGCCGGACCCGCGATGATCGCGAGCCTGCGGTGGCCGAGCCCGTGCAGATGGGCGACGAGGTCGCGCACCGCGCCCCGGCCGTCCGCCCGGACCACCGGCACGTCGAGGCCCGGGATCCAGCGGTCGACGAAGACCATGGGGGTCCCCGCGCGCGCGGCCTCCAGCATCAGCGGCGAGCCGCCGTCGGCGGGGGAGACCAGCAGCCCGTCGATGCGCCGGTCCAGGAGTGTGCGGACGTGGTGGTCCTGGAGGTCGGGCCGCTCGTCGGCGTTGCCGATGACGACGCTGTAGCCGAGCGCGCGGGCCTCCTCCTCCACGGAGCGGGCCAGCTCGGTGAAGTACGGGTTGAGCACGTCGCTGATGACCAGGCCGAGGGCCCGGGTCTGGTCGGTGCGCAGGGAGCGGGCCACGGCGTTGGGGCGGTAGCCCAGGGCCGCGACGGCGGCGAGCACGCGGGAGCGCGCGTCCGGGCTGACCGAGGGATGGTCGTTGAGCACACGGGACACCGTGGCGACGGATACTCCGGCCTCGGCGGCGACGTCCTTGATGCCCGCCATCGCTCCACCTCCTCGTGGAATCGATTACACAGGAGATTGGAAACGATTACACGGCAGGTGCGCAAGACTCCGAGACCGGATCGTGACCAGGCGGCCGTCCGGCGTCCGCCCGCCCGCTGCCCGCCTCCGTCCGTCCGCGGGAGGCACCCCGTCCACGGGGAGGCGCCGCTCCGTCCACGGGAAAGGCGGGGGCGCGCCCGCGATGTCGTACCCCGGCGGTAGCGTCGGATCATGTCCAATCAGGCGGGGAACCAGGCCGGGGTCCGTCACCTGGCGGTCCTGGAAGGCGTCCTGGAACGCATCACGTACGCCAACGAGGAGAACGGCTACACCGTCGCCCGGGTCGACACCGGCCGCGGCGCCGGCGACCTGCTCACGGTCGTGGGCTCGCTGCTCGGCGCCCAGGTCGGGGAGTCGCTGCGCATGGAGGGCCGTTGGGGCTCCCATCCCCAGTACGGCAAGCAGTTCACGGTCGAGAACTACACGACGGTGCTGCCCGCCACCATCCAGGGCATCCGCCGCTACCTGGGGTCCGGCCTGGTCAAGGGCATCGGCCCGGTCTTCGCCGACCGCATCACGCAGCACTTCGGGCTGGACACGCTGCAGATCATCGAGGAGGAGCCCAAGCGGCTGATCGAGGTCCCCGGCCTCGGCCCCAAGCGCACCAAGAAGATCGCCGACGCCTGGGAGGAGCAGAAGGCGATCAAGGAGGTCATGCTCTTCCTCCAGACCGTCGAGGTCTCCACCTCCATCGCCGTGCGCATCTACAAGAAGTACGGCGACGCCTCGATCTCGGTGGTCAAGAACCAGCCCTACCGCCTGGCGGCCGACGTCTGGGGCATCGGCTTCCTGACCGCCGACCGCATCGCGCAGTCGGTCGGCATCCCGCACGACAGCCCGGAGCGCGTCAAGGCCGGCCTGCAGTACGCGCTGTCGCAGTCCGCAGACCAGGGCCACTGCTACCTCCCCGAGGAGCAGCTGATCGCGGACGCGGTCAAGCTCCTCCAGGTGGACACGGGCCTGGTCATCGAGTGCCTGGCGGAGCTGGCCGAGCCGGCCGGCGACGAGGAGGAGCCCGGCGTCATCCGCGAGAAGGTCCCGGGACCCGACGGCGGGGACCCCGTCACCGCCGTCTACCTGGTCCCCTTCCACCGCGCCGAGCTGTCCCTCTCCGCCCAGCTGCTGCGGCTGCTGCGCACCGGCGAGGACCGCATGCCCGCCTTCCGGGACGTGGCCTGGGACAAGGCGCTCGGCTGGCTGCACGGGCGCACGGGCGCGGAGCTGGCCCCCGAGCAGGAGGCGGCGGTCCGCCTCGCCCTCACCGAGAAGGTCGCGGTGCTCACCGGCGGCCCCGGCTGCGGCAAGTCCTTCACGGTCCGCTCGATCGTGGAGCTGGCCCGCGCCAAGAGGGCCAAGGTCGTCCTGGCCGCCCCCACGGGCCGCGCGGCCAAGCGCCTGGCCGAGCTGACGGGCGCCGAGGCGTCCACGGTCCACCGCCTGCTGGAGCTGAAGCCGGGCGGGGACGCGGCCTACGACCGCGACCGCCCCCTGGACGCCGACCTGGTCGTCGTCGACGAGGCTTCCATGCTGGACCTCCTCCTGGCGAACAAGCTGGTCAAGGCGGTGCCCCCGGGCGGCCACCTGCTCTTCGTCGGGGACGTGGACCAGCTGCCCAGCGTCGGCGCGGGCGAGGTGCTGCGCGACCTGCTCGCCGACGGCAGCCCGATCCCGGCCGTCCGGCTCACCAAGGTCTTCCGGCAGGCCCAGCAGTCCGGCGTGGTCACCAACGCCCACCGCATCAACTCCGGGCACCACCCCGTGACCCAGGGCATGAAGGACTTCTTCCTCTTCGTCGAGGACGACACGGAGGAGGCGGGGCGGCTCACGGTGGACGTGGCGGCCCGCCGCATCCCCGCGAAGTTCGGCCTCGACCCGCGCCGCGACGTCCAGGTCCTGGCCCCCATGCACCGCGGCCCGGCCGGCGCGGGCACCCTGAACGGCCTGCTCCAGCAGGCGGTCACCCCCGGCCGTCCGGACGTCCCCGAGAAGCGTTTCGGCGGACGCGTCTTCCGGGTCGGCGACAAGGTCACCCAGATTCGCAACAATTACGAGAAGGGCGCGAACGGCGTCTTCAACGGCACCGTCGGCGTGGTGACCGCGCTCGACCCCGTCGAGCAGCGGCTGACGGTGCTCACGGACGAGGACGAGGAGGTTCCGTACGAGTTCGACGAGCTGGACGAGCTGGCGCACGCGTACGCCGTGACGATCCACCGCTCCCAGGGCAGCGAGTACCCGGCCGTGGTGATCCCCGTCACCACCGGGGCCTGGATGATGCTCCAGCGCAATCTGCTCTACACGGCGGTGACCCGCGCCAAGAAGCTCGTCGTCCTCGTCGGCTCGCGCAAGGCGATAGGACAGGCGGTGCGCACGGTCTCCGCGGGACGGCGCTGCACGGCCCTCGACTTCCGGCTCTCCCCCCGCGCCGCGGCCCCGTGAGCGAAATTTGATCGATCAAATGAGTCGCATGGGTCACAGAGCACTTCCCCGCACGGGGAGAAGGGGGCAGGATGAGCAGGTTGGCGGCACTGAGTGCCGCCAATGAGCCCAATGGGCGACCCCGAGTGCACTCTCCTGAGCCAAATGGGGGATGGTAGAGACAGTCAGGGCACCTCGAAGATGAGGCACTACGTCGGTGAGGGAAGACGTGAGCGACAACTCTGTAGTACTGCGGTACGGCGATGGCGAGTACACCTACCCGGTGATCGACAGCACCGTCGGCGACAAGGGCTTCGACATCGGGAAGCTCCGCGCCCAGACCGGTCTGGTGACGCTCGACAGCGGTTACGGGAACACCGCCGCCTATAAATCCGGTATCACCTACCTCGACGGCGAGCAGGGCATCCTCCGCTACCGCGGCTACCCGATCGAGCAGCTGGCCGAGCGCTCCACCTTCCTCGAGGTGGCGTACCTGCTCATCAACGGCGAACTGCCGACCGTCGACCAGCTCGCCACCTTCAAGAGCGAGATCACGCAGCACACGCTGCTGCACGAGGACGTCAAGAACTTCTACAAGGGCTTCCCGCGCGACGCCCACCCGATGGCGATGCTGTCCTCGGTGGTCAGCGCCCTGTCGACGTTCTACCAGGACAGCCACAATCCGTTCGACGAGAAGCAGCGTCACCTCTCGACGATCCGACTGCTCGCCAAGCTTCCGACGATCGCGGCGTACGCGTACAAGAAGTCGATCGGCCACCCGTTCGTCTACCCGCGCAACGACCTCGGCTACGTCGAGAACTTCCTGCGGATGACCTTCTCGGTCCCGGCCCAGGAGTACGAGCTGGACCCGGTCGTCGTCTCGGCGCTGGACAAGCTGCTGATCCTGCACGCGGACCACGAGCAGAACTGCTCCACCTCGACGGTCCGCCTGGTCGGCTCGTCGCAGGCGAACATGTTCGCGTCGATCTCCGCCGGCATCTCGGCCCTGTGGGGCCCGCTGCACGGCGGTGCCAACCAGTCCGTCCTGGAGATGCTGGAGGGCATCCAGGCGACCGGCGGCGACGTCGACACCTTCATCCGCAAGGTGAAGAACAAGGAAGACGGCGTGAAGCTCATGGGCTTCGGGCACCGCGTCTACAAGAACTTCGACCCCCGGGCGAAGATCATCAAGGCGGCGGCGCACGACGTCCTGTCGGCCCTCGGCAAGTCCGACGAGCTGCTCGACATCGCCCTGAAGCTCGAGGAGCACGCGCTGGCCGACGACTACTTCGTCGAGCGCAAGCTCTACCCGAACGTCGACTTCTACACCGGCCTGATCTACCGGGCCATGGGCTTCCCGACCGAGATGTTCACGGTCCTGTTCGCCCTCGGCCGCCTGCCGGGCTGGATCGCCCAGTGGCACGAGATGATCAAGGAGCCGGGCTCCCGCATCGGCCGCCCGCGCCAGATCTACACGGGTGTCGTCGAGCGCGACTTCGTCCCGGTCGAGGAGCGCTGAGCGCCTCTCCGGCGAGGAAGCGCGCACCGGGTCGGCCTCCACGGCCGGCCCGCACCGCACTCACCAGGGCGGCCCCGCCGATCACGGCGCGGGCCGCCTCGGCTTTCCCGGTACGGGGGGCACGGGGCGACCGGTTCGTACTCCGACTCCGTGCGGCGCCCCACCTGAACGGCAGCCGAGGGCTCGATACGGCGAGTGAGCCGAAGGGGCGCGCCTGCGTCGAGGCGGCACGCGCGGAGGCCCGACGAAGGAGCGTCGAGCACGGGGGCCGCCTCGACGCAGGCTGCAGCGCCCCGGAGGCGAACCGAGCCACGAAGAAGGCGGTAGGAAAGCGCCCCACCTACGGTCCCCCCACGGGCCGTCGGCGGGGCGCTTTCCCGTGTCCCGGTGCGGATTCCCCCCACGGGATCCGGCCGGGCGTCTGAAGGGGCAGCGCCTGAAAAGCTGCGGGCAAAACGAGCAGAACTCCGTGCGATCTGCCGGGACCCGTGCGGACGGGAGGGCCGCTCAAAGCTCCCCGCGTCACGTGTCCCGGCGACGCATAATCCCCGGGAACGTCCCCCAAGACGTCCCCAGATGTCAGGAACGCCCCCCAAGACGTCCCTGCCATCGTCTATTTAGACTCACGAACTCCCCGGATGGTTACGTCCGCATCGATGTGATCTACGTCTCTTGCATATGTCCTGAAGATACGCAAGAGCCCCGATTCCCCAACCGGGACTCAAGCGTAAGGATGGTGCGCGTGCTATGTGAAGACCTTATGTGAAGCCAGGCCCGGACTCCAGGGGAAATCATGCCTTCGGCCCGGACGGATCAGGAGAATCGGCGTAGCCGGAGGCTGTTGGTCACCACGAAGACCGAGGAGAAGGCCATCGCGGCGCCCGCGATCATCGGGTTCAGGAGACCGGCTGCGGCGAGCGGCAGCGCGGCCACGTTGTAGCCGAAGGCCCACACGAGGTTGCCCTTGATCGTGGAGAGGGTCCTCCGGGAGAGCCGGATGGCGTCCGCCGCCACCCTCAGGTCCCCGCGCACCAGCGTCAGGTCGCCGGCCTCGATCGCCGCGTCCGTGCCCGTGCCCATCGCCAGGCCGAGGTCGGCGGTGGCGAGCGCGGCCGCGTCGTTCACGCCGTCGCCGACCATGGCGACGGTCCGGCCCTCGGCCCGCAGCCGTTCGACCACGGCGACCTTGTCCTCGGGCAGCACCTCGGCGATCACCTCGTCGATGCCGACGGCGCGGGCCACGGACTCGGCGACGGTGCGGTTGTCCCCGGTCAGCAGGACGGGGGCGAGACCGAGCGCGCGCAGCGAGCGGACGGCCTCGGCGCTGGTCCCCTTGACCGCGTCGGCGACGGCCAGCACGCCGCGGGCGGCGCCGTCTTGGGCCACGACGACGGCCGTGCGGCCCTCGCGCTCGGCGTCCTCCAGGGCGCGGGCCAGTCCGGCCGGCAGCGGGCCGGGCAGCAGCCGGGCGCGGCCGACGAGCACCTCGTGCCCCTCCACCGTGCCGCGCACACCGAGGCCCGCGACGTTCTCGAAGCGCTCCACCGGGGGCAGGGCCCCCACGCGCTCCCCGGCGCCCTCGGCGATCGCGCGGGCGACCGGGTGCTCGGAGGCGTGCTCCAGGGCGCCCGCGAGCCGCAGCAGCTCCTCCTCGTCGGTGCCGTCGGCGGCGTACACCTCCTGGAGGGTCATGCGGCCGGTGGTGACGGTGCCGGTCTTGTCGAGCACGACGGTGTCGACGCGGCGCGTGGACTCCAGGACCTCGGGGCCCTTGATGAGGATGCCGAGCTGGGCGCCGCGGCCGGTGCCGACCATCAGCGCGGTCGGGGTGGCCAGGCCCAGCGCGCACGGGCAGGCGATGATCAGTACGGCGACGGCCGCGGTGAAGGCGGCGGCCGTGTCGCCGGTGACGCCGAGCCAGGCGCCGAACGTGCCGAGCGCGATCAGCAGGACGACGGGGACGAAGACGGCGGAGACGCGGTCGGCCAGGCGCTGCACCTCGGCCTTGCCGTTCTGCGCGTCCTCGACGAGCCGGGCCATGCGGGCGAGCTGGGTGTCGGCGCCGACGCGGGTGGCCTCCACGACGAGCCGGCCGCCGGCGTTCACGGTCGCGCCGGTCACGGCGCTGCCCGTGGTGACGTCCACGGGGACGGACTCGCCGGTCAGCATGGAGGCGTCGACCGCGGAGGCGCCCTCGACGACGATGCCGTCGGTGGCGATCTTCTCACCGGGCCGTACGACGAAGCGGTCGCCCACGGCAAGGCGCGCGACGGGTATGCGGACCTCCCGGCCGTCGCGCAGGACGGCGACGTCCCTGGCGCCGAGTTCGAGCAGGGCGTGCAGGGCGGCGCCCGCGCGGCGCTTGGAGCGGGCCTCCAGATAGCGGCCCAGCAGGATGAAGGCGACGACGCCCGAGGCGACTTCGAGGTAGATCGACGACGCGGCGTCGGCGCGGGAGGCGGTGAACGTGAACCCGTCCTGCATGCCCGCCATCCCGGCGGTGCCGAAGAACAGCGCCCACAGCGACCAGCCGAAGGCGGCCAGCGTGCCGACCGAGACGAGGGTGTCCATGGTGGCGGCGCCGTGCCGGGCGTTGGTGAACGCGGCCCGGTGGAAGGGCAGCCCGCCCCAGACGACCACGGGCGCGGCGAGCGTGAGGCACAGCCACTGCCAGTTGTCGAACTGCAGCGCCGGGACCATGGAGAGGAGGATCACCGGGACGGCGAGCAGGGCGGAGACGGTGAGGCGCTGGCGCAGCGAGGCGAGCTCGGGGTCGTCGCGGCCGGCCGCGACGGAGGCTCCGTCCGCACCCCCTTCGCTCTCCTTCGGGGCGGGCGGCGGCGGGGGTTCCTCGGCCGTGTAGCCGGTCCTCACCACCGTCGCGATCAGGTCGGGGACGGCGACCGGGGCGGCGTACGAGATCTTCGCCTTCTCCGTCGCGTAGTTCACCGTGGCGGTGACGCCCTCCATGCGGTTGAGTTTCTTCTCGACGCGGGCCGCGCAGGACGCGCAGGTCATGCCGCCGATGGTCAGCTCGACCTCGGAGCGGGGCGCACCGTCCGCGGACGACGGCGCGGAGGGTGCTGCGGTGCTGGTCATGTCCGGACTCCAGACGACGGACCGGACCGTGCGGAGCCAGTATCAGCTGGTCGGCGCGGTCCGGTGCGGGACGTGTGTGCGGTGGCCCTGCTCAGGCCCGGCCGGCGTACTCGAAGCCCGCCTCGTCCACCGCGGCGCGGACCGCGGCCTCGTCGAGCGGGGCCTCGGAGACGACGGTGACCTCGCCGCTGGAGGCGACGGCCTTCACGGACGTCACGCCGGCGATCTCGGAGATCTCGCCGGAGACGGCGCCCTCGCAGTGTCCGCAGCTCATGCCGTTCACCCGGTAGACGGTGGTGACGGTGCCGGAGGTGTCGGGCTGGGCGGTCATGTCGTTGCTCCTCGTCGGGCGGGTGGTGCGGATCGCGGGCGCGCGGGCCCGCGCGGCGGTTGCGGGCCGTGGGGGCCCCGGGGACTCCCGGGTTCCCCCTCGCCCTGTTCCACACTATACCCCTAGGGGGTATCAATCCAAGGAAGGTGACGGCGCGGCGCGCCGGGGCGCGGCGGGGGAGGGGACCGGTCTGCGGGCCCCGGCGGAGGCGGGGCCGCGGTGCGCGGATACGGTGCCCGGAGCGGCGTGCCGGGAGCCGGCGCGCCGCCCCGGGGAGCCGTACCGGCCCCCGAGGACGCGGACGGCGGAGCGACGGGGCGAAGAGACGCATGCGGGCAGTGGTGTTCGAGCGGTACGGCGAGCCGGCCGAGGTGCGGGAGGTGCCGGACCCTGCGCCCGCGCCGCACGGCGTGGTGGTGCGGGTCGAGGCCACCGGGCTGTGCCGCAGCGACTGGCACGGCTGGATGGGGCACGACCCCGACGTCACGCTGCCGCACGTGCCGGGGCACGAGCTGGCCGGCGTCGTCGAGGCGGCGGGCGCCCGGGTGACGCGCTGGCGGCCGGGCGACCGGGTCACCGTGCCGTTCGTCTGTGCCTGCGGGAGCTGCGCCGCCTGTGCGGCGGGCGACCACCAGGTGTGCGAGCGGCAGACGCAGCCCGGGTTCACGCACTGGGGGTCCTTCGCCGAGTACGTGGCCCTGGACCACGCCGACGTGAACCTGGTCGGGCTGGCGGAGGGGACGTCCTTCACGACGGCGGCCTCGCTCGGCTGCCGCTTCGCCACGGCGTTCCGCGCGGTGGTCGCGCAGGGCCGGGCGGCGGCGGGCGAGTGGGTGGCCGTGCACGGGTGCGGCGGCGTGGGCCTGTCGGCGGTGATGATCGCGGCGGCCTCGGGCGCGCGGGTCGTGGCGGTGGACCTGTCACCGCGCGCGCTGGAGCTGGCCCGGGGGTTCGGTGCCGCCGCGTGCGTCGACGCGTCGGCCGTCGAGGACACCGCGGCCGCGGTCCGCGAGCTGACCGGCGGCGGCGCCCACCTCTCCCTGGACGCGCTCGGCTCCCCGGCCACCTGTGCGGCCTCGGTCGGCAGCCTGCGCCGCCGCGGCCGGCACGTGCAGGTGGGCCTGCTGCCGTCGCCGGACGGCACCACCCCCGTACCGATGTCCCGGGTGATCGCGCTCGAACTCGAACTGCTCGGCAGCCACGGCATGCCGGCGCACGCCTACCCGCGGATGCTGGAACTGGTCGGCGCCGGAGTGCTGCGCCCCGAACTGCTGGTGACGTCCACGGTCCCGCTGGCCGCGGTGGCGCGGGCGCTGGCGGAGATGGGCACGGCCCCGGGCGCCGGGGTGACGGTCGCCGAGCCCTGGAGCTGACGACGGCCGCCGGGTCCCGGGGCCGGCGGGACGGCTCCGCCAGGGACGGGAGGCGGTGGGGCCGGGTACGGAACGTGCCCCGCCGGGGACCGGGGCGGGGCACGTAGGGGGTCGGGGCGTTCCGGAGGGCCGGTCGGTCGGGCCCGCTGCGATCCGGTCCGCTCCGGCCCGGTCGGGTTCGGTCCGGTCCGTTCTAATCCGTTCTGCGGCCTCTGTTGCCGGGCCGCGAGGCGACCCACGTGCGGACGGTGTCGGCGTACCAGTAGGGCTTGCCGCCCTCCACGTGGTCCGGCGGGGGCAGCAGTCCGTGTTTGCGGTAGGACCGGACTGTGTCGGGCCGTACGCGGATGTGCGCCGCGATCTCCTTGTACGACCAGAGTCTGCGGTCGGTCATCAGTAGCTCCTCCCTGCGCGCGCACATCGGTGGCGGCCGGGGGTGGCCGTCGGGGGAACCGGATGCCGCGCCGGTGATCAGCACCTGCGACCGGTGAACGACCGTGCGGGGAGGGGGACAGGGGCTGTCGAGGGCGTGTGACGTGCAACCCGCGTAAGCGTGACGAGTGTTACGGAGCCGTGGTGTTCGTGACACGGGCGATGCATCACGCCTCACTGGCGCACCACGGGCCCCAACCGGCGCGACGCGCCCGGGGATTGCGCCGGGCGGTGGAGGCGCCGACTGGGGTTTTTCGTAGTCCGAATGTCCGGACAAAACGTTGACACGGCTCCCCGGGCGAGGCTAATCCTGGGGGCAGCCGATGCGAAAGGAACGCGATGGGCGAACCCCGGGAGTCCACCGAGTCCACCGCCCACGACCTGGTCACCATGGGCCGGATCGGTGTGGACCTCTATCCGCTGCAGACCGGTGTCCCGCTGGACGAGGTGACGTCGTTCGGGAAGTTCCTCGGGGGCTCCGCCTCCAACGTCGCGGTCGCCGCGGCCCGGCTGGGGCGGAGAACGGCCGTGATCACCCGCACCGGGGACGACCCCTTCGGGAGATACCTGCACCGGGAGCTGCGGAACCTCGGGGTCGACGACCGCTGGGTCACGCCCGTGCCCGGACTGCCCACTCCGGTCACGTTCTGCGAGGTGTTCCCGCCGGACGACTTCCCGCTCTACTTCTACCGGCGACCCAAGGCGCCCGACCTGGAGATCGACGCGCACGACCTCGACCTGGACGCCGTCCGGGCCGCCCGGGTCTTCTGGGTGACCGGCACGGGGCTGAGCGAGGAACCCAGCCGCACGGCGACCGTCGCGGCGCTCGCCCACCGCGCCGAGGCGGGCGCGACCGTCTTCGACCTCGACTGGCGTCCCGTGTTCTGGCGCGACCCGGACGCGGCCCGCCCCTTCTACGCCGAGGCGCTGCGCCACGCCACGGTCGCCGTCGGCAACGTGGACGAGGTCGAGGTCGCCACGGGGGAGCGGGAGCCGTACGCGGCCGCCCGCGCGCTGCTCGCCGCGGGCGTCGGGCTCGCCGTGGTCAAACAGGGACCGAAGGGCGTCCTCGCGCTGAGCGCGGACGGCGGGCGGGCCGAGGTGGAGCCGCTGCCGGTGACGGTCCTCAACGGCCTCGGCGCCGGGGACGCGTTCGGCGGCGCCCTCTGCCACGGCCTGCTGGCCGGGTGGGACCTGGAGCGGACGATGCGGTACGCCAACGCCGCGGGCGCCGTCGTCGCCTCCCGCCTGGAGTGCTCCTCCGCGATGCCGACGCCCGACGAGGTCGAACGGGCCCTGGCGGAGGGGGCGGTCCGATGAGCGCGCCCCGCCCGAAGGGCGCACCCGACGCCTCCGGCGTACCCGGCGCACCCGATGCCTCCAGTACGCCTGGCACGCCCGACGTCTCCGATACACCCGGTACGCCCGGCGCCTCCGGTACGCCGGGCCGCCGCGACCTGCACCTCCCCGCCGGGGCCACCGCCACCGCCGCGTACGCCCTGGACATCGGGCCCGAGCGGGCCGGCTGGGCCTTCAGCGGCCTGCGCGTCGTGGAACTGGGCCCGGGGGAGGCGCACGTCTTCGGCACCGCCGACAGCGAGTGGATCGTGCTGCCGCTCGCCGGCGGCTGCACCGTGCGCGTCACCGACACCGCGGCACACGCCCCGGCGGACGTCACCGCGGCGGCCGGGGGCACGGCCACCGCCGCGGGCGTCACCACGTTCGACCTCTCGGGCCGCAAGGGCGTCTTCGACGGAGTCAGCGACTTCGCGTACGTCCCGCGTGACGCCCGGGTGCAGATCGCCTCCGGCGCGGGAGGCCGCTTCGCCCTGGCAGGAGCGAAGTGCGAGCGCCGACTCCCCGCCCGCTACGGCCCCGCGCCGGAGGTTCCCGTCGAGGACCGCGGCAGCGGCCGCTGCACCCGGAAGGTGCGCAACTTCGCCGCCGCCGACGCCTTCGACTGCGACCGCCTCATCGCCGTGGAGGTGGTCACCCCCGGCGGCAACTGGTCCTCGTACCCGCCGCACAAGCACGACGAGCACCGGCCGGGGGAGGAGAGCGAGCTGGAGGAGATCTACTACTTCGAGATCGAGGGTCCGAACGGTCTCGGGTACCAGCGCGTGTTCCCCTCGCGCGAGGGCGGCAGCGACGTCCTCGCCGAGGTCCGCACCGGCGACGCCGTCCTCGTCCCCGACGGATGGCACGGCCCGTCCGTCGCCCAGCCCGGCCACGCGATGTACTACCTGAACGTGATGGCAGGACCGGGCGGGGACCGGGAGTGGCGGATCCGTTTCCACCCCGAGCACACGGAGGGCTACCGATGACAGAGCCGAGGACGGACCGGCCGGCGGAGCCGGCCGCGGGCCGGTCCGCGCGGCCGGCGACCGTCAGGCTGACGGTCGCTCAGGCGCTGGTGCGGTTCCTGGCCGCGCAGTACACCGAGCGCGACGGCGCGCGGCGCCGGCTGATCGACGCCACCTGGGGCATCTTCGGGCACGGCAACGTCGCCGGGATCGGCCAGGCGCTCGTGGAGTACGCGGCGGAGATGCCGTACCACCAGGGGCGCAACGAGCAGGCCATGGTGCACGCGGCCGTCGGCTACGCCCGCCAGAGCGACCGCCTGTCCACGCACGCCGTGACGACCTCCATCGGGCCCGGCGCCACCAACCTCGTCACGGGCGCCGCGCTCGCCACGATCAACCACCTGCCGGTCCTGCTGCTGCCCGGCGACACCTTCGCCGCCCGCCCCGCCGACCCGGTCCTGCAGCAATTGGAGGTCCCTTACGCCGGGGACGTGTCCGTCAACGACTGCCTGCGGCCGGTCTCCCGCTACTTCGACCGCGTCACCCGCCCCGAGGCGCTGGTCCCGGCCGCGCTGCAGGCGATGCGCGTGCTCACCGACCCGGTCGAGACCGGCGCCGTCACGCTCGCGCTGCCGCAGGACGTCCAGGCGGAGGCGTACGACTGGCCGGCGGAGTTCTTCGCCGAGCGCGTGTGGTGCGTGCGCCGGCCGGTCGCCGACCCGGAGGAGCTGGCCGCCGCCGTGCGGACCGTGCGCGCGGCCCGCCGCCCCCTCGTCGTCGCGGGCGGCGGCGTGCACCACAGCGGCGCGGAGGAGGCGCTCAGGGAGTTCGCCGAGGCCACCGGCTTCCCCGTCGCCTCCACCCAGGCCGGCAAGGGCTCGCTGCGCTTCGACCATCCGCAGGACGTCGGCGGCGTCGGGCACACCGGCACCGCCACCGCCGACGAACTCGCCCGCACCGCCGACCTGGTGATCGGCGTCGGCACCCGGTACACCGACTTCACCACCGCCTCCCACACCCTCTTCGCGGGCGACGGCGTGCGCTTCGTGAACCTCAACATCGCCGCCTTCGACGGCCACAAGCTGTCCGGGCAGCCGCTCGTCGCGGACGCCCGCGCCGGCCTGGAGGCGCTCACCGAGGCGCTCGTCCTGCACGGCCACCGTGCCGACCCCGCCTACGTCGCCGAGTACACCGAGGACAAGGAGCGCTGGGAGTACCGCGTCGACGCCGCCCTCGAGGCCGAGGACGCCGACCTGCGCCCCACCCAGCCGCAGGTCCTCGGCGCGCTGGACCGGCTCGTCACCGAGGACGACATCATCGTCAACGCGGCCGGCTCCCTCCCCGGCGACCTGCACGGACTGTGGCGGACCCGGTCCCGCGACCAGTACCACGTCGAGTACGGCTACTCGTGCATGGGCTACGAGATCCCGGCCGCGATCGGCGTGAGCCTCGCCGCGCCGGGACGTCCCGTGTGGGCGCTGGTCGGCGACGGGACGTACCTGATGATGCCGACGGAGATCGTCACCGCCGTGCAGGAGGGCGTCCCGGTCAAGGTGGTGATCCTGCAGAACCACGGCTACGCCTCGATCGGCGGCCTGTCGGAGTCGGTGGGCGCCGAGCGGTTCGGCACCGCCTACCGCCACCGCGACGGGGACGGCGGCTTCACGGGCGCGCCGCTCCCCGTCGACCTCGCGGCGAACGCCGCCAGCCTCGGCCTGCGCGTGCTGCGTGCGAGGACGGTGCGCGAGCTGTCCGCGGCGCTCGCCGAGGCGCGCGCCGCGACCACTCCCACATGTGTCTACGTGGAGACCGAAACGGCAGACACAGTGTCGGGCGCGCCCCCGGCCCAGGCCTGGTGGGATGTACCCGTGGCCGAGACCGCCGGCCGGCCGGCCGCGGTCAAGGCCCGCGAGGTGTACGACCGGCAGGTCGCGGCGCGCCGCCGCCACCTGTGAGGTCCGGCGCGCCGCCGCCGTCCGTGAAGCCGTCCGCGAAGGAGCGAGGAGCCATGACGAAGACCGTCCAGCACTGGATCGGGG
This sequence comes from Streptomyces minutiscleroticus, assembly GCF_014650875.1. Lineage (GTDB taxonomy): Bacteria > Actinomycetota > Actinomycetes > Streptomycetales > Streptomycetaceae > Streptomyces > Streptomyces minutiscleroticus. Next base: position 28,413 of record NZ_BMVU01000005.1, on the reverse strand, counting down.
GAAGGGCCGTCGAGGGCACGTCGGGCGCGTACGGGCCGGTGACGGACCCGGCGACCGGCGCGGTGGCCCGGCGGGTCGCCTTCGCGACGGCCGGCGAGGTGGACGCGGCGGTCGCCGCCGCGAAGGAGGCGTACGCCGCCTGGGGGCAGTCCTCGCTCGCGCAGCGCACGTCGATCCTGTTCAGGTTCCGGGCGCTGCTCGACGAGCACCGGGACGAGCTGGCCCGGCTGATCACCGCCGAGCACGGCAAGGTGCACTCCGACGCGCTCGGCGAGGTCGCGCGCGGCCTGGAGATCGTCGACCTGGCCTGCGGGATCGCCGTGCAGCTGAAGGGCGAGCTGTCCACGCAGGCCGCGAGCCGCGTGGACGTGGCATCGATCCGGCAGCCGCTGGGCGTCGTCGCGGGCATCACTCCGTTCAACTTCCCGGCCATGGTGCCGATGTGGATGTTCCCGGTCGCCATCGCCTGCGGCAACACCTTCGTGCTCAAGCCGAGCGAGAAGGACCCGTCGGCGTCCGTGCTCCTCGCCGGACTGCTGGCCGAGGCGGGGCTGCCGGACGGCGTGTTCAACGTCGTGCACGGCGACAAGGCCGCCGTCGACCGGCTCCTGACCCACCCGGACGTCGCGGCCGTCTCCTTCGTGGGCTCCACCCCCGTCGCCCGGTACGTCCACGCCACCGCCTCCGCGCACGGCAAGCGCGTCCAGGCGCTCGGCGGCGCCAAGAACCACATGCTGGTGCTGCCGGACGCCGACCTGGACGCGGCCGCCGACGCCGCCGTCTCCGCCGCGTACGGCTCGGCGGGCGAGCGCTGCATGGCCGTCTCGGCCGTCGTCGCCGTCGGCTCCACCGGCGACGCGCTGGTGGAGCGGATCCGCGAGCGCGCCGAGAAGATCAAGATCGGCCCGGGCGACGACCCGTCCTCCGAGATGGGCCCGCTGATCACGAAGGCCCACCGCGACAAGGTGGCGTCCTACGTGGCGGGCGCGGCGGCGGAGGGCGCCGAGGTCGTCCTCGACGGCACCGGATTCACGGTCGAGGGCTACGAGGACGGCCACTGGATCGGCCTGTCGCTGCTCGACAAGGTGCCCACCACGGCGAAGGCGTACCAGGACGAGATCTTCGGCCCGGTGCTGTGCGTGCTGCGCGTGGAGACGTACGAGGAGGGCGTGGCCCTCATCAACGCCTCGCCGTTCGGCAACGGCACCGCGATCTTCACCCGCGACGGCGGCGCGGCCCGCCGCTTCCAGCTGGAGGTGGAGGCCGGCATGGTCGGCGTCAACGTGCCGATCCCGGTCCCGGTGGGCTACCACTCCTTCGGCGGCTGGAAGGACTCGCTCTTCGGCGACCACCACATCTACGGCAACGACGGCACGCGCTTCTACACGCGCGGGAAGGTCGTCACCACCCGCTGGCCGGACCCGTCCGAGGCCCCGGCAGGCGTCGACCTGGGCTTCCCGCGCAACCACTGAACGGGACCGGCGCCGCCGGGCGGGAGTCCGAACCGCGGACCCCCGCCCGGCCCGTGCGCGGCGGCCCGTACCGTTGGCGCATGGATCTTCGACTGCCCCGACCGCCGCGGCCCCGGCCGCGGGGACCGCGCCGGTGGCTCGCCGCCGCGGCCGCCGTCGCCGTGCTCGCCGGCGCCGGCACGTGGACGGCCGTGAGCGCCGCCGCCGACGAGCCGCCGGAGGTTCACCGCGCCGACAGGGTCGCGGACATGGGCGGCGGCGTGCGGATCGACACCTCGTACTTCACCGCGGGCTCAGGACGCCGCCCCGCCGTGCTGCTCGCCCACGGCTTCGGCGACACCAAGGCATCCGTGCGCGCCCAGGCGGAGGACCTCGCCCGCGACGGGTACGCGGTGCTGACGTGGTCCGCGCGCGGCTTCGGACGGTCCACCGGGAAGATCGGGCTCAACGACCCGAAGGGCGAGGTCGCCGACGTCTCCAAGCTGATCGACTGGCTGGCACAGCGGCCGGAGGTGCGGCTCGACGGCGACGGCGACCCGCGCGTGGGCGTCACCGGCGCCTCGTACGGCGGCGCGGTCTCCCTGCTCGCGGCCGGGTACGACGAGCGCGTGGACGCGATCGCCCCGTCCATCACCTACTGGAACCTCGCGGACGCCCTGTTCCCGAACGGGGTGTTCAAGAAGCTGTGGGCGAGCCTGTTCATCAACTCCGGCGGCGGCTGCGAGCGGTTCGAGGCCGAGCTGTGCCGGATGTACGAGCGGGTGGCCGAGTCCGGCACGCCGGACGCCGGGGCGGCGAAGCTGCTCGACGAGCGCTCCCCGTCCGCCGTCGGCGACCGGATCGGGGTGCCGACGCTCATCACGCAGGGCCAGTCCGACTCCCTCTTCCCGCTCGGCCAGGCCGACGCGATCGCGAAGGCGGTCCGGGCCAACGGCGCGCCCGTGAAGGTCGACTGGATCTCCGGCGGCCACGACGGCGGCGACATGGAGGCCGCCCGCGTGTACGCCCGCGTGGACGCCTGGTTCGACCGCTACCTCAAGGGCGACGAGAGCGCCGACACCGGCCCCGCCTTCCGCGTCAGCCGCACCGGGGGCGTGGACTCCACCGACGGGGAGTCCACGCTGCGCGGCGCGAGCGCCGACGCCTACCCGGGCCTGTCGAACGACACCCGCACGATCGGACTCGCGGGCCGCGAGCAGCGCTTCGACAACCCCGCGGGCGCCGGGCCGCCCAGCCTGTCCTCCCTGCCCGGCCTGGGCAGCGCCGGCGGCCTCGGGCGGCTGTCCTCGCTCGGGGTGGGCGTGTCCCTGGACTTCCCCGGCCAGTTCGCGAAGTTCGACTCCGCGCCGCTGTCCGAGGACCTGCGCGTCACCGGCTCGCCCACCGCGACCGTCCACGTGAAGTCCACGGGCGGCGACGCGGTGCTCTTCGCCAAGGTCTACGACGTCGGCGCGGACGGCACGAGCCAGGTGCTGCCGTCCCAGCTGGTCACCCCGGTACGGGTGGAGGGCGAGCGGGACGTGCGCCTCACGCTCCCCGCGATCGACCACGAGGTGCGCAAGGGGCACCGGCTGCGCCTGGTGCTGTCCTCGACCGACCTCGCGTACGCGTCGCCGGCGGCCCCGGCCACGTACACCGTGTCCCTGAAGGGCGACGGCCTCACGGTGCCGACCGTGCCCGCCCTGGCGGCGCCCGCCACGTCGCTGCCGTCCTGGGTGTGGTGGCTGCCGGGGGCCGCCGCGGTCCTCGCGCTGGTCCTGCTGCTGACGGGCCGCCGCCGCACGGCGGCCGCGCCGGCCGACCCCGCCCTGGCCGACGTCCCGCTCGTGATCAGCGGACTGAGCAAGCGGTACGCGAAGTCGACGGACCGGTACGCGGTGCGCGACCTGTCCTTCCGCGTCGAGCGCGGCCAGGTCCTGGGCCTGCTCGGCCCGAACGGCGCGGGCAAGACCACCACCCTGCGCATGCTGATGGGCCTGATCGAGCCCGACGGCGGCGAGATCCACGTCTTCGGGCGGCCGGTGCGGCCCGGCGCGCCGGTGCTGTCCCGGGTCGGGGCGTTCGTGGAGGGCGCGGGCTTCCTGCCGCACCTGTCGGGCCGCGAGAACCTGGAGCTGTACTGGCGGGCGACCGGCCGCCCCGCCGAGGACGCGCACCTGGACGAGGCGCTTCGGATCGCCGGCCTCGGCGACGCCCTGGCCCGCGCGGTCCGCACCTACTCCCAGGGCATGCGCCAGCGCCTCGCCATCGCCCAGGCCATGCTCGGCCTGCCCGACCTGCTGATCCTGGACGAGCCGACCAACGGCCTCGACCCGCCGCAGATCCGCGAGATGCGCGAGGTGATGATCCGGTACGCGGCGGCGGGCCGCACGGTCATCGTCTCCAGCCACCTCCTCGCGGAGGTCGAGCAGTCCTGCACCCACCTGGTCGTCATGGACCGGGGGCGGCTCGTGCGGACGGGTCCCGTGCGGGAGATCGTCGGCGCGGGCGACACGCTGCTGGTCGGCCTCGCCGAGGAGGTCCCGGACGCGCTCGTGGAGAAGGTCGCGGCCCTGCCGGGCGTGGCCTCGGCGGTGCGCGCGGAGGGCGGCCTGCTGGTGCGGCTCGAAGCGAAGGGGCCGGGGAAGGGAGCGGAGGCGGAGGGCGGCACCACCGTCCCGGCGGCCGCTCCCGGCGCCCCCGCGGACGGCGCCCCCGTCCCGGACGGCGCCCCGGCCCCAGATGGTGCCCTTGCCCCGGACGGTGGCTCCGCCGAGCACGGTGGCTCTGCCCCGGACGGTGGCTCCGCCGAGCACGGTGGCTCTGCCGCGGACGGTGGCTCCACCGAGGACGGCGGCTCTGCCCCGGACGGTGGCTCCACCGAGGACGGTGGCTCCACCGAGGACGGTGGCTCCACCGAGGACGGTGGCTCCACCGAGGACGGCGGCTCCGCCGCGGCCGCGCGGCTGCTCGTGGAGCTCGTCCGGCTGGAGGTGCCGGTGGCCTCGCTCGGCCCGCACCGGCGCCTGGAGGACGCGTTCCTGACCCTGATCGGAGGCACCCCGTGACCGCATCGGCCGCACCCACCGAGGTGGCCCACGGCTACCGGCCGGGGCGCACCCTCCCGCTGCGCGTGGAACTGGCGCGGCAGCTGAAGCGGCGCCGCACGCTGCTGATGTTCGGCGTGCTGGCCGCGCTGCCGTTCGTCCTGGTGGTGGCGTTCGCGATCGGCGACGAGCCGGGCTCGCGCGGCGACCGGATCAACCTGATGGACACCGCCACCGCCTCGGGCGCCAACTTCGCCGCGACGGCCCTGTTCGTCTCGGCCGGCTTCCTGCTGGTGATCCCCGTGGCGCTGTTCTGCGGGGACACGGTGGCCTCCGAGGCGAGCTGGGCGTCGCTGCGCTACCTGCTCGCCGCGCCCGTGCCGCGGGTCCGCCTGCTGTGGTCGAAGCTGGTCGTCGCGCTCGGCCTGAGCCTGGCCGCCATGCTGCTGCTGCCGCTGGTCGCGCTGGCGGTGGGCACGGCGGCGTACGGCTGGGGGCCGCTGCAGATCCCGACGGGCGGCGCGCTGGCCACCGGCACGGCCGTCCAGCGGCTGCTCGTCGTGGTCGCGTACCTCTTCGTGTCGAACCTGGTCACCGCCGGGCTGGCGTTCTGGCTGTCCACGCGGACCGACGCCCCGCTGGGCGCGGTGGGCGGCGCGGTCGGCCTGACCATCGTCGGCAACGTGCTGGACGCGGTGACCGCCCTCGGCGACTGGCGCCGCTTCCTGCCCGCGCACTGGCAGTTCGCCTGGGCCGACACCGTCCAGCAGACCCCGGAGTGGAACGGCATGATCCAGGGCGCCTCGGTCTCCGTGGCGTACGCCGTGGTCCTGTTCGCCCTGGCCTTCCGCGGCTTCGCCCGCAAGGACGTGGTGAGCTGAGCGCCGTCGCGGCGGGCCGCCCCGGCCGGTCCGCCGCCCCGGCCTGAGGCCCGGCCGGCTCGCCGCGACGGCCGCGGCACGGGCGGCCCGTCGCGACGGCGGCGGCTCCCCGCCCGATGGGGGTTCCCCGTTGGCGGCCGGGCGGGCGACGTCCGCGACGCACCCGCGCATCCGGCCGCGCGGCACCCTCCCCGTACGGACGCCTTCCTCGTGCGGGTCGCGGGCGGATCCTGGCGCTCCCGGCCCGTTGATTTTTATTGACCCACGGGTAAGTTGACTCCGGAGTAAGGAAGCGCCACCCCTCCGCCCGCACGCCAGTCGCGACCGGGAGCCGTCATGGGCGTACGCACAGATCTGAAACGGGCACGGCGACGTGCCGACCTCGTGTCCCGCGGCGAGGTCGAGCTGATCAGGGACGGCGGCGGCGCGGTGCGCGAGGTGCGCACCGCGCCGCTGGTCCCGGCGCCCGCCACCGGCAGCATCGCCGACCTGCCCTTCACCAACGCCGCCGAGGCGCCCGGCGCCGTCGTGCTGCGCCGCGCGGAGGGGGCCGCCTGGCGCCCGGTGACCGCCGCCGCCTTCGCCGCCGAGGTCACCGCGGTCGCCAAGGGACTGGTGGCCGAGGGCGTCCGGCCGGGCGACCGGGTCGCGGTGATGTCCCGCACCCGCTACGAGTGGACGCTGCTGGACTTCGCGATCTGGGCGGCCGGCGGCGTGCCGGTCCCGGTCTACGCCACCTCCTCGCCCGAGCAGATCGAGTGGATCGTCCGCGACTCCGGCGCCCGCGTCGTCGTGGCGGAGACCGCCGAGAACGCGAAGGCGGTCGCCGCGGGCACGGCCGCCCACCCCGCACCCCCGCGCGTCCACGTCCTGGACGCGGGCGCGGTCACCGAACTCACCGCGGCGGGCCGCGACATCGCCGACGAGGAGATCACCGGACGGCGCGCCGGACTCACCCCCGGCACCGTCGCGACCCTGTGCTACACCTCGGGCACCACAGGCCGGCCCAAGGGCTGCGTCCTCACCCACGCCAACCTGCACGCCGAGGCCGCCAACACCGTCGAGCTGCTGCACCCCGTCTTCAAGGCGGCCACCGGCCGGACGGCGTCGACGCTGCTGTTCCTGCCGCTCGCCCACATCCTCGGCCGCACCCTCCAGATCGCCTGCCTGACGGCGCGCATCGAGCTGGGCCACTTCCCGAGCATCAAGCCGGACGAACTGCGGCCCGCGCTGCGCGCGTTCCGCCCCACCTTCCTGGTCGGCGTCCCGTACCTCTTCGAGAAGATCCACGACACCGGCCGGGCCACCGCCGAGAGGATCGGGCGCGCCGCCTCCTTCGACCGCGCGCACCGCGTCGGCGTCCGCTTCGGCGAGGCGTACCTGAACGGGTTCCTCGGCCGGGGCAAGGGGCCGGGACCGGGTCTGTACGCCGCGACCGCCCTGTACGACCTGCTGGTCTACCGGCGCATCCGCAAGGAGCTGGGCGGCCGCATGCGCTACGCGATCAGCGGCGGCTCTCCGCTCGACCGCGAGCTCACCCTCTTCTTCCAGGCGGCCGGCATCGCCGTCCACGAGGGCTACGGGCTGACCGAGACCACCGCCGCCGCGACCGTCGTGCCGCCGCTGGCGCCCCGGCCCGGCACGGTGGGCCTGCCGGTGCCCGGCACCGCGGTCCGCATCGCCGACGACGGGGAGGTGCTCGTCAAGGGCGGCGTGGTCTTCGGCGCGTACTGGAACGACCCGGAGGCCACCGCCGCCGCCCTGTCCGACGGCTGGTTCGCCACCGGCGACCTCGGCGCCCTGGACGAGGACGGCTACCTCACCATCACCGGCCGCAAGAAGGACATCCTCGTCACCACCGGCGGCAAGAACGTCTCGCCCGCCGTCCTGGAGGACCGGCTGCGCAGCCGGGCCCCGGTCGGCCAGTGCATGGTGGTCGGCGACAACCGCCCCTTCGTCGGCGCCCTGATCACCCTGGACCCCGAGGCCGTCGCCCACTGGCTGGCCGTACGGAGGATGCCCGCCGGCACCCCGCTGTCGGAGCTGGTGCGCGACCCGCGGATGGTCGAGGACGTGCAGCGGGCCGTCGACCACGCCAACGAGGCCGTCTCCCGGGCCGAGTCCATCCGCGCCTTCCGCCTGGTCGAGGGCGAGTTCACCGAGGACAACGGCCTGCTCACCCCGTCCCTGAAGGTCAAGCGGCAGGCGGTGGCGGAGGCGTACGCGGACGAGATCGAGGCGCTGTACGGGGGCTGAGGCGGCAGCCGCTGCGGGTGCCGCTGTCGCTGCCGCAGCCACGGTGGTGCTGGTGCTGGTGCTGGTGCTGGTGCTGGTGCCGGACCGGTGTTGACGTCGGTGCCGGTGCCGGTGCCGGGCGCTCGGCCGGCCCGTCCGGCCCGGCGGCCCGGCACACGACAGCGGGCCGCCGGAATCCGGCGGCCCGCTGCGTCGCTCGTCGGGATCAGTCCTCGGCGGCGTGCGACAGGATCGACACGTCCTCCAGCAGGTGCGCCAGGGCACCGTCGCGCTTGGACTGCGTGGAGTTCTCGGTGCACTGCTGGTTCAGGTCGTCCGACAGGATCGGGAGGTCCTGCACCGCGACGGCGATGACCTGGACGGCGGCGTTGATGTCCTCGAGGCCGATGCAGGGCTTGTTGAAGGAGCCCTGGATGAGCGCCATCTGCGGGCTCATGTTGCCGTACGTGGCCGAGTTCCCGTAGCTCTGCCAGGCGCCGTTGCCGCTGGCCGCGACCGGGCCGCTGTCGTCACTGATCGCCAGCGCCTGCGGAGCCATGGCGGCGGAGGCACCGATGGCGGAGGCGGCGATCGCCGCCGTGGCAACAACCTTCTTGAACACTGGCCAGTCCTTTCCTAGAAAAACCCCGTCGACCGGAGTGCACTGGTCAACTGGGCGCGCGCGATGTGGTTTCTCTTATTCACCCGGTCGGCTCATCCGTAAATTGACGCCGGGGGGTGAACGGCGGTTCGCCGAATCGGACGGGTCCGGGTTCTCCCGTGGGTGCCTGCGGCCAACCGGGTGAACACCCGCAACCAATCCTGATGTGCCCGGTTGATGAGGCCGTAGGACATGCGTCGCTACGACGAAAGGAACACGAAGTGCTCAAGAAGGCCATGGTCGCCGCGGCGGCCGCCGCTTCTGTCATCGGTATGTCGGTGGCGGCTGCCCCCCAGGCGCTTGCCATCGGTGACGACTCCGGGCCGACCGCGGCCAGCGGCAACGGCGCCTCGTCCTCGTACGGCAACTCGGGGACCGCGGGCGACATGAGCCCGCAGCTTTCTCTGGTCGAGGGGACGCTGAACAAGCCGTGCGTCGCCCTGGAGGACATCAACGTCGTCGTCCAGATCATCGCCGTCGCGGTGCAGGACGTCCCGATCCTGTCGGACGACCTGGCCCAGCAGTGCGACGACAACTCCACGCAGGCCAAGCGCGACGGTGCCGCGTCGCACATCCTGGAGGACGTCTCGGCCCTGTCGGCGGCCATCGAGGACTGAGTCCTCGCCGGAGCAGTCCGGGCGGCCCGCGCCGACGAGGTGTGCGGTCCGCCCGGGCTTCCCCGTAACGGCGGCCGGCTCCCGGAGCCGGCGCCGTGGAACCGTGGCGCCGCCGCGCGTCCGTCCGTGTCCTCGCGGGAAGAAAGCGGCGGCGACGTGCTTCTTGCGATTCCTGGGAAGTGCCGCCACTTCCGCGCCCTGCATTCGGGTGAATTCCGCTGTGGTGCACGTTCCGTAGTTTCTTCTTTTGTCTGTTCCTCGTTAATAGTCCGCAGGGTCATGGCGCGAGCATGTTCAAGTTGTGTTCGTCCGGCCTTTCGGCCGTCAATAGGGGCATGACCGCAATGAAAGGGAAGCACGTGATGCACAAGAAGACTGCCGCCGTGTTCGCCGGTGTCGTGATGGCTCTGGGCATGGCCGCTCCGGCCTTCGCCGACGCCGGTGCCGAGGGTGCCGCCGTGGGCTCGCCGGGCGTCCTCTCCGGCAACACCGTCCAGGTTCCGGTTCACGTCCCGGTCAACGTCTGTGGCAACACCATCGACGTCATCGGCCTGCTGAACCCGGCGTTCGGCAACGCCTGCGCCAACGACTGACGCAGCGCACGGCAGTACAGCTGTGACACGCCGGCCTTGGACCCCGTTCCCGGTTCCAGGGCCGGCTTTACCTCCCCTACAAGAAGAAAAGACTACGAGAGTGCGACAGACCCTGAGCAGGGGAATGGTCGCGGCCGCCGCCGCGACGAGCATCTTCTCCCTCTACGGCCCCGGCGCCCAGGCGTTCGCCGACTCGAACGCCGACGGGGTCGCCGCCGACTCCCCCGGCGTGCTGTCGGGCAACAACGTCCAGGTCCCGCTGGACGTGCCGGTGAACGCGTGCGGCAACACGGCGAACGTCGTCGCCGCCCTGAACCCGGCCTTCGGTAACGCCTGTGCCAACGTCTCCGACAAGCACGACGACAAGCACGAGGGCGGCCATCACGGTGCGTCCGGCGGACACGGCGGATCGGGGTACGGCGACTCCGGGCACGGTGACTCCGGACGCGGCGACTCCGGGCGCGACGGCGCCGGACACGACGGCGGGTACGGCCAGGAGGACGCGGCGCACCACGGCGACTCCGGTCACGACGGCCACAGCGGTCACACCGGTCACGGGGGTGGCGGACACGGCTCGGACGGCGCCTCGGCGTCGGGCGTCGCACAGGGCTCGCCCGGTGTCGGCTCCGGCAACAACGGGCAGGTCCCCGTGGACGTGCCGGTCAACGCGTGCGGCAACAGCGTCGACGTGATCGGCCTGCTGAACCCGGTCTTCGGCAACGACTGCGAGAACGTCCCGGAGGGCTACGGGGACACCCCCGAGGAGCCCCCGCACACCCCGCCGGCCGAGGAGCCCGAGCACGAGGGACCCGAGCCCGAGGAGCCCGAGCAGGTGGAGCCCGAGTACGAGGAGTCCGGCCGCGACGAGCCGGAGCGCGAGGAGCCCCGGCCCGGCACGTCCGTCGAGGGCCGGTCGGTCGTCGCCCCGCAGGGCGAGTCCGCGCACCTCGCGCACACCGGCAGCGGGGAGATGCTCGCGCTCTCCGGCGCGGGTGCCGGCCTGCTGCTCGGCGGAGCGATGCTGTACCGCAGGGGACGGGCCGCCGCCGGCCGGTGACCCTTCGGGTGCCGGACGGCCGACCGCGTCCGGCTCTCTCGCGGCACTCTCGTGGCAGACCGCCACGGCGCCGTCCGGACGTCCGGCGGGCGGTGCGGGCGACGCGAGCGGTGTACGAGATCGGGGCCGGGACGGTGCGCAGCGGTGGGCTGTGCCGTCCCGGCCCTTCGCGTCGCCCTCCGGACGGCCGTCGGCCCGGCCGCTGCGTCCGGAGCGTCCGGCGTACCGCGAACGGCCGACCGGGCGGCCGGCCGTGTGCACGGCCGGCCGCTCCCGCCGCCGATCCGGTCCGTCCCGGTCCGGCCCGCAGCGTGCACCCTTTCAAGTCCCCGTGCTGGAAGAGACTTTGACCGGCCCTCGGGAGTACGGCACGGAGGCGCAGGCCCGGACGCGGCGCGGGGGTGTCCTTCGCCGTCTCGTCCGTGTGGGGGATCGGGACGCCTCCGGGCGCGGAAGTTCCCGTGGCGCCGCGCTCCGACATGTGACTGAGTGTCAGTCGACGGAGGAGAAGCGGTGACGGGAGGAGCGGCGCATGGCCCCGGTGCGGCGGAGACGGACGGCGCGGCCTGCGTTCCTGGCCGCGTCGTGCGCCGCGGGCCTCGCCGGCCTCCTCGTGTCGGCCGTCCTGGTCCCGGGGGCGGGGCACGCGGTGGGTGCGACGGACGTGTCGGGCGTGGTGGGCGCGACGGGGGCGAGGAACGCGGCGGGTACGGGTGCGGCACGAGGCGCAGAGTCATCGGTTCCGGTTCCGGTTCCAGTCCCGGAGCCGGCGCCGGTGACGGACGCTTCCGCACCGGCGGAGCCTGCCGCACCGGTCGCCCCGACCACGTCGCCCGTGCCGTCAGCGCCCGGAACACCGGTGTCCGGGGCGTCCGCTTCCGGAACGCCGGTGCCCGGGACGCCTGTGCCGTCCGCGTCCGGTGAGGCGGCCCCCGCGCCCTCCGCTCCCTCCGCGTCCGCCGGAGCCGGTGAGCCGGCTCCCGGTGCCGAGCGGCCCGCCTTCGGGGCCTATCTGGACTACGGCCCGCGCGGCGTGACCCGGATGGCCGGGCTCAGCCGCTGGCTCGGTGGGGCCGACCTGCGCGTCGGGCACACGTACCTGCCCGGCGACCTGTGGAGCAACATCGAGGGCGCCCCCGGCTTCCTCGACGCGTGGGCCGAGTGGCGGCGCGGCGGCGACGACCGGCTGTTCGTCCTCAACGTCCCCATGCTGGAGCGCAACGAGGAGCGCGTCCCGGACGCGGAGGTCGCGGCCCTGCTGCGGCGCGGCGCGGCCGGGGAGTTCGACCACCACTTCCGCGCCCTCGCCGAACGGCTCGTCGGGCTCGGCATCCCGGACACCGTCCTCGTGCCCGGCTGGGAGATGAACGGCATCACGTACACCCACCGCTGCGGTCCCGACCCGGAGGCATGGAAGGCGTACTGGAACCGGATCGTCGCCGCCATGCGCGCGGTGCCGGGACAGGGGTTCCGGTTCGACTTCACGCCGAGCCGGGGGCGCGACGCCGTCCCCTGGACGGAGTGCTACCCGGGGGACGACACGGTCGACGTCATCGGCATGGACGCCTACGACCAGCCGCGGGGGCTGTCGTTCGAGGAGCAGGTGAGGGAGCCGTACGGGCTCCGGGCGCACGTCGACTTCGCGAGGGCCCACGGGAAGCCCGTCTCGTACCCCGAGTGGGGGCTCTTCCGCAACGGGGACAACGCGACGTACATGAGGGGCATGCTCGCGTGGATGGACGAGCACCGGCCGCTGTACAACACGCTCACCGACTACTGCCCGCACGGCGTGTGGACCTGCGGCGACAACCCGAGGGCGGCCGCCGTCTACCGGTCCGCGCTCTTCGGGCGCACGGACGGGGACCCGGTGTCGCCGGCGCCCTCCCGGACACCGGTGCCCGCGCCCGCCCGGCCGGTGCCGCCGCGTGGCTGCGCCCCGCTGTGGGCGGGCGGCTGGACCGCGTACTGGCTCGGCGGCGGGTTCTGCCTCCGCCACGACCGGTGGACACGGCACCGGCCGTGAACCGGCACCGAGACGTGAACCGGTGAGGACGTGGTCGGGCCGGTACCGGCCAGGGCGTGGCCGAGTCGGGCCCGGCCAGGGCGTGGCCCGGCCGGGCCCGACCGGTACCGGCCGGGGTGCGGTGGTCAGCGGCTGCCGCTCCCCGGGGTCCGGGCCGTCCCGCCCGGTCCCCGGTCCCGGGCCTCGTTCCGGTTCCGCCGGGCCCGGAGCGCGGCCCTGCCCCGGTCGCGGGCCGCGAGGCCGCCGACGGCCGCCGCCAGCAGCGGGGCGGTGCGCCGACGGGCCAGGAGGTAGCGCTGGTTGACGACGGGGCGCGGCCGCCAGTGGTGCTTGTACGGCTCGTCGCCGCGCAGCAGGCTGAGCGTCCGCCGCCCGCCCGTCCCGGCGTGCTGGGCGCAGGCGTGCAGCAGCATCGTCGCCACGTCCGCCTTCCGCTCGCGCAGCCCGGGATGGGCCCCGTACAGGTAGCCGCCCGCCAGCTCGCGGGAGAGCAGCGTCAGGTCGACCGCCATCACCGCGCCGTCGAGCCGGAACTCCGTGACGACGGCGTCGCCGCGCCGGACCATCGGGGCCGCCGACCGCACCAGATGCTCGGCGAACCGTTCCTTCAGGTGCTCCGCCGTCACCTTGCGGTTCTGCCACTGCATCCGGTGCAGCGCGAGCAGCCGGCGCAGGGCCGTGCCCGTCTCCTCCGGGGGCACGACCCGCCGCTCCACGCCCAGCGCGGTGAGCTTGCGCAGCTTGGCGCGCGCCCGCTGGGCCTTCGCGCCCGCCAGCCGCCCCACCAGGTCGTCCATCGGCGCGGCGGGCAGTTCCAGGCACAGCGAGTCCGGCACCCGGCGGCGCGGTCCGCTCCAGTGCGCGTAGACGCGTTCCGCCGCGCCGCCGGGCCGCACCTCGCGCAGGTCCACCAGCGCGCCCCGGGCGGCCGCCGCGAGCCCGGCGGCGAGCGCCCCGGCCGCCGCGTCGGCGCGCTCGTCGTCGAGCAGCACGTCCCCGAAGTCGGAGATCGTCCCGCCCAGCGGCACGAGCGCGGGCCACGGCCGCAGGACGCGGGTCAGCGGCGCCGCCGCGGCGAGCTCGCCGTCGGCGTCGCGGACCAGCACGACCCCGAGCCGCCCGGGCACGCCGTACGACAGCCACCAGGAGTGCAGCCAGGCGTGGCTCTGGAACGGGGTCGCGGTGGAGCACCGCCCGTACAGCCGGTCCCACGCGGGGCCGAGCGCCGCGAACTCCCGCTCGTCGGCGCACACCTCCGCCCTCACGGCTGCCCGGTGGCGACGGCGGCGGGGGCGGGAGCGGCCTGCGCGGTGGCCTGCACAGGGGCCTGCGAGGGGGCAGGTACGGGCGCGGCGGCCGGAGCGCCGGGATCCCGCCGGGGCCGCACCAGCAGCGCGAGCCCGCCGAGCAGTCCGCCGGCGCCCGCGCCGACCAGACCCGTCAGCGCCGGACCCGGCGACGACGGCTCGGCGGGGCGCGCGGCCTCGGCGAACCGGACGAGCCCGACGTGCGTGCTGTCCCGGGCGCCCTCGGCGTGCCGGGTCAGCGCGAGGGAGACGGCGTTGGCCATGTCCGCGGCGAGGCCGGGGCGGGCGGAGGTGGCCGAGACGGCGACCATCGGGGCGTCCGGCGAGGTCGCGGTCCGCACGCTCGCGCGCAGCACGGCCACCGGGACGCCCGCCCGCGCCCGGGCGTCGCCGAGCACCGCGAGCTGGGTGGCGACCCGCCCGTACGCCTGCGCGAAGCCGAGTGCCGCGGCCGGGTCGGACCCGTCCACGGGGACGGCGACGACGTACCCGGTGGCCGTGTACTGCGGCGTCCTGACCGCCCCGTACGCGCCGCCGGCCAGGCCGCAGGACAGGGTGGCCGCCAGGAGCAGCGACCAGGGCGGCAGCGACCTCGCGCGGGCGGCCAGGCGTCCCGTCCGGCTCCGCGGGCGCTGCCCACCGGTCGGCTTCTGCGTCATGAGGACCTTCCTTGCCGGGTCGCGGCCGCGTAGACGGCCATGAGGCGGGTGGCGCTGCGGGTGATGCCGTAGTGGTGGACGGCCTCGGGGACCGAGCGGGTGTGCGGGCCGGCCTCGCGCAGGGAGCGCAGGGCGTGGGCGAAGGAGTCCGCGTCGCCCCGTACGCGCCGGGCGGCGGGCGCCGCGCGCGGCGGCAGGTCCTCGACGGCCGGGCAGGAGACGTAGAGGACGGGCAGCCCGGCGGCGAGCGCCTCGACGACGGCCAGCCCGAACGCCTCCTCGGCGGAGGGCGAGGCGAGGACGTCCATCGCGGCGAGCAGGGCGGGCAGGTCGGTGGAGTCGCCGGGGTCGGCGGGATCCGCGGAAGTGGCGGGAGCGGCGGGGATGATGAGGTCAGTGGGGGCGGCGAGGGCGCTGGAATCGGCGCAGTACGCGGACCCGGCGGGGTGTACGGGCCCATCGCGGTGCACGGACCCGCCGCGGTGCACGGACCCGCCGCGGTGCACGGACCCGCCGAGGTATGCGGACCCGCCGAGGTGTGCGGACCCGGCAAGGTGTGCGGACCCGGCGGGGTGTGCGGACCCGATGGGATGTACGGGATCGCCGGGGCCGTTCGGGCGCTCCCCGGCGAACAGGACGCGGTCCGCGACGCCCGTGCGCCGGGCCGTCCGGCGCAGCGCGGCCTCCTCGGGACCCCCGCCGACCAGCAGCAGCCGCACCTCCTCGGGCAGCCGGGCCAGCGCGCGGACCAGCACGTCGAACCGCTTGCCCGCGGTGAGGCGGCCCACGCCGCCGACGACGAACGCCCCGTCCGGCAGGCCGAGCCGCCGCCGGGCGGCCGCGCGCCGGGCCGGGGCGAAGCGGAAGCGGTCCACGTCGACGCCGTTGGGCACGACCTCGATGCGCGGGGCGGGCACGCCCCAGCGGCGCAGTCGTTCCGCCACGGTCGGCGACACGGCGACGGTGGCGGAGCCCAGCCGCTCGCTCGCCAGGTACAGGCCGCGCACGCCCGGGGTGAGCCGGCGGCCCTCCAGTTGCGAGGCGCCCAGCGAGTGCTCGGTGGCGACGACGGTCCGGACGCCCGCGAGACGGGCGGCGGGCCTGCCGTACACGCAGGCGCGGTACAGGTGCGTGTGGACGAGGTCGTAGCGGCCCGCGCGGATCAGGCCGGTCAGGCGGGGGAGGACCGACAGGTCGCGGTTGCCGCCCATGCCGAGGTGGACGACGCGCACGCCGTCCGCGACCAGGCCGTCGGCGACCGGGCCCGGGTCGGTGAGGGTCGCCACGTCGCAGTCGGCGGGCAGATGGCGCAGCAGCAGGCGCAGCTGCTGCTCGGCGCCGCCCACGCCGAGGCCGGTGATGACGTGCAGGACCTTCATCGCGTCGGCCCCTTCGGGAGCGCGGTCCCTTCCTGGGACGCGAGGTCCTCCGGGGACGCGGTCCCCTCCTGGAGCGTCGTCGCCTCCCGGGGTGCTACGGGGTCCTCCCGAAGGGCGCGGCGGCGCAGCCGGTGCAGGCCGCGCTTGGCGAGCAGCCGCCACGCGGTGTCCTTCTCGCCGATGTGCACGCGGGGCAGCGCGAAGGCCCCGGACAGCGGGCCGGGGTCGACGGCGCACGCGTAGGCGTACCCGGCCGCGCGGACGGCGCGGGCGACGCGCCGGTCGACCGCGCCGTACGGGTAGCAGAAGCCGGTGACCTCACGGCCCGTCAGCCCGGAGAGGAGGACGCGGCTGCCGCCGACCTCGGCGCCCAGCGTCGCGTCGTCGGCCACGGTGAGGTCGAGGTGGGTGAGGCCGTGCGAGGCGACCTCCACGCCGTCGCAGGCGGCGGCGCGGCGGACGCCGTCGGCGTCGAGCAGGGGCTTGCGCGGGCCGAGCGGGTCCCACGCGTTGTCGCCGCCGAGCCGGCCCGGCAGGACGAAGACGGTGGCGCCGAAGCCGTGGCGGCGCAGGACGGGCAGGGCCTCGGCGAGGAAGTCGGCGTAACCGTCGTCGAAGGTCAGGCCCACCAGGCCGGAGGCGTCGCCGCGGGCGCGGGCCGCGAGCAGGTCGGCCACGCTCACGCCGCGCAGCCCGCTGCGGCGCAGCCGGTCCAGCTGCCGGTCGAGCCGGCCGGGCGAGACCGTGACCCGGTACGGGTCGTCGGAGCAGTCGCCCACCGAGTGGTACATCGCCACCCACGGGGGCGCGCCGCCGGACCGTACGCGGGGGCGGGCGCCCTCAGCGGGAACGGGCGCGGGAGCGGGGGCGGGGACGGGAACGCGGGCGGAAGAGGGCACGACGGGCATGCGGCATCCTTCGTACGGCGGAGCGGAGGAGGGGGGTCACGGCGTCGGCGCCGCACACCCGGAGCAGCAGGAGGTGGACGAGGAGGACGGCCGCGCCGCCGGCGGCCAGACCGGGGGCGGGGGAGCCGGCCGACGCGGGGGCGACCGCCTCCGCGCAGTACAGCCCGGCCGCGGCGGCGCCGCAGGCGGCGACGGCGGGCCCGGCCAGCGCGCGCAGCACCGGGCGGACCCGGACGGGGACGGCGCGTCCGCCCGGCCCGGCCAGCAGCAGCCCGGCCGAGACGGTGATCCCGACGGCGTTGGCGGCGGCGATGCCGCGCACGCCCCAGGGGCCGACGGCCCACGCGCCGAGCCCCCAGGTCGCCGCGAGGCCCGCGCCCATCGCGGCCAGCGGGTACCAGGTGGGGCGCCCGGCCGAGAAGTACGAGCGGACGAGGGCGCCCACCAGCGTGTGGCCGAGCAGCCCGAGGACGTACACGCGCATCACGGACGCCGTGGCCGCCGTGTCCGCGGCGGTGAACGCGCCGCGCCGGAAGAGCAGGTGCACGATCTGCGGGGCGCAGGCGAAGACGGCCGCGGCGCCGAGCAGCACGAGGCACGAGGCGACTGCGACGTCGCGCTCGACGCGGGCGCGGGCCCGCTCGGTGTCGCCCTCGGCGAGCGCCCGCGCCACCACCGGGAAGGTGACGGTGCACAGCATCAGCGACAGCGTCATCGGGATCTGGGCGACCTTCTGCGCGTAGTTGAGGTGCGAGATGGCCCCGGCGGGCAGGCCGGACGCGAGGAAGCGCTCGACGAGGACCTGCGCCTGGCGGCACAGCGCGAACAGCAGCACGGGCGCGACCAGCGCGAACGCCACCGGGCGCGACGCGGACCCGTTCTCGGCGGGCACGGGCGCGGGCGCGGACCCCTTCTCCGCGGACGCGGGCGCGGGCCCGTTCTCCGCGGGTGCGGACGCTTCCTTCGCGGGTGCGGGTACGCCCGCTGCGGACACGCCCTCTGCGGACACGCCCTCTGCGGGTGCGGGTGCCGGCACGGGGGCCTGCGCCGGCGTCGGCCGCGGAACCGTCACGGGCCGGGTGGTCCGGTGGCGCAGCCGTCGCCACAGCGGCGGTGTCTGGACCGCCGCCATCAGGCAGCCGCCCACGGCGACCCCGGCCGCCGCCGAGCGCACGCCCCAGCGGCCGCCGAGGACGGCCATCGTCGCGATGATGCCGGTGTTGTAGGCGACCTGGACGGCGGCGGGCGCCAGGAAGCACCGGTGCGCGCGCAGCGCCGCGCTGCCGTACCCGGCGAGCCCGAAGGTCAGGACGCAGGTCGCGGTGAGCCGGGTGCAGTCGACGGCGAGGGCCCGGTCGGGCAGGCCCGGCGCGAGCGCGGGGACCAGCAGCGGTGCCCCCGCGATCAGCAGCGCCCCCGCGGCCGCGAACGCGAGCGCGAGCCGGGGCAGCGTCGCCCGCACCAGCGCGCGCACCGGGTCGCCGTCCGTGCCCCGGGCCGCGTGCGCCAGGGCCGCGCTGAACGCCGGTACGAGGACGAAGGCCATGCCGTCCTCGATCAGCAGCGTCGAGGCCACCTCGGGCACGGTCCAGGCCACCAGGAAGGCGTCCGTCCCGGCCCCCGCGCCGAAGAGGTGCGCCAGCGCCTGGTCCCGCCCGAGCCCGAGGAGCGCGCCCGCGACCGACAGGGCGGCGGTGACGAGCGCGGCGCGGGCGAGGAACCCGTGCGGGTGCGGGACGGAGCCCGGACCCGCTTCCGGACCCGCTTCCGGGTCCGGGTCCGGGGCCGGGTCGACGGTCGCCACGCCGACGGTCGTGCCGCGAACCGGGGAGGGCGGCGTCCCGGTGCTCATGCCCGCGTCTGCGCCCGTGTCCGTACCCGCGCCCGCGTCTGCGCCCGTGTCCGTGTCCGTACCCGCGCCCGCGTCTGCGCCCGTGTCCGTGTCCGTGCCCGGGGTGCGGCCCCGGGGCCAGGCCCTGGTCCGGGAGGCCGGTGTCATCGCGGCGCCTCCTCGCCGGGCGCGAGCGCCCACCACGCGGCGACGCCGAGCACCACGGCGGTCAGTACGGTCGACGGCCCGCCGATGTCCGCGTAGGCGAAGTCGACCAGCTGCCACAGCAGCAGGCCGCAGCCCACGAGCGCGCAGTCGAGGCCGGAACCGCGTCCGCACGGGTGCGGTGCGCGCCGTACGCGCACGAGGCGCCGCAGCCCGCACACCAGCAGCGCCAGCCAGCCGCCCGCCAGGGCGAGCAGCCCCAGCAGCCCCTGTTCGGCCAGGACCAGCAGGTACATGTTGTGCGGCGACAGCAGCGGCTGCCGCCGGAACGAGGCGCCCGCGCCGTCCGTGTCGCTGCCGGAGGACAGGGCGAGCGAGGCGTGGCCGTCGCGGTACTCGGGGAACGCCTTGAGCCCCACGCCGGTCAGCGGCCGCTCGGCCCACATGCCGGCCGCGGCCGCCCACATCGTGTACCGGTCGGTCACCGACTGGTCCGGCGCGTCGGCGACCCGGGTGATGCTGGCGACCCGCTCCTGGAGCAGCGCGCCGCCGGCCCCGAACCCGCCGACCAGCACCACGCACACGGCGGCCGCCGCCGCGAACACCCGTACCGCGCGCCGCGCCCCGGCCAGCAGCAGCTGCGCCGCGCACGTCACCGCCGTGGCGATCCACGCCCCCCGGCTGAAGGACACCGCGAGCGGCGCCAGCAGCACGAGCGCGCACCCGGCCGCCACCGCCCGCCGCCGCACCGGCCCCGGTCCGAGCGCCAGCCCCACCGCGGCCACCACCCCGAACGACACCACGGTCGCCATTCCCATCACGTCGCCCGCCCCGAACGTCCCCACGGCGCGGATCTCCTCGCCCCGGTACGAGGCCCCGGTACCGGTGGCGTACTGGCGCACCCCGACCGCCCCCTGCCACAGCGCGAGGCCCACCAGCGACCAGGCCACCAGCCGCAGGTCACGGCGGTCCCGCACGAGCAGCAGGACGGCCGCCGGCACCAGCACGAAGACCTGGAGGCAGCGGACGAGCCCGGTGAGGCCGACGGCCGGCGCGACCGCCCCGACCGCCCCGGCCGCCGCGACGGCGACACCCGCCACGGGCAGCCCGAGGACCACGGCGGCGGTACGCGACAGGGGCCGCCGCCGCAGCCGCAGCAGCCGTACCGCGCAGCCCGCCACGACCAGCCCGGACACCGCGTCGGCCGGGGTGGCACCGCCCTCGGCCCCCGCCGCGCCCGCGGGCAGCGCCGCCGCGCCGATCAGCGCGGCCACGGGCAGGACGGGCAGTGCGGCCCGCACCCGACGGAGGACGACGGCCGAAGCCGGGACCGAAACCGGAATCGAAGCCGAGGCCGAGGCCGAGGCCGAAACCGGTCCCGAGCCCGAGTCCAGGACCGGGACTTGAGCCGGTGCCGGTGCCGGTGCCGGTGCCGGAGCCGGAGCCGGAGCCGCCGGGACCGGGGGCGGGGACGGAGCGGCCGGGGCGGGGCGCACCGGCTCAGCTCCCCGCCGGGCGGACGAGCGACGCGGCGGTGCGCAGCAGGATGCAGACGTCCCGCCACAGCGACCAGGTGTCGATGTACGCGTTGTCGAAGCGGCAGCGGTCCTCGATCGAGGTGTCCCCGCGCAAGCCGTTGACCTGCGCGAGGCCCGTGATGCCGACGGCCGTCCGGTGCCGGGCCGCGTAGCCCGGGTAGGTCTCGCCGAACCGGTGGACGAAGTGGGGGCGCTCGGGCCGCGGCCCGACCAGGCTCATGTCGCCGCGCAGCACGTTCCACAGCTGCGGCAGCTCGTCCAGCGAGGTCCGCCGCAGGAAGCGGCAGAACCGGCCCATCCCCCGCTCGTCCGCCACGCTCCAGCGCGTGGCGGCCTCGTGCGCGTCGGCCGGCCGGTGCGTACGGAACTTCAGCAGCGTGAACGGCTGCCCGCCCTTGCCGATCCGCTCCTGCCGGAACAGCACCCCGGGCCCGGCCGTGAGCCGCAGCCCGGCCGCGCACAGCAGCAGCAGCGGGCCCGCCGCCACCAGCAGCGCCCCGGCGCCCAGCACGTCCAGCACCCGCTTCGCGACGCCGTCGCACCCGCTGCCGTACGGGTGCCCGGTCCCGCCGTTGTACGGATGTCCGTTCCCGTTTCCGCAAGCGTGCCCGGACCCGTCTCCGTACGCGCGCCCGGGTACGTGGTCGGGGAGGCGCCGGCAGGAGAAGCCGGCGAGCCATTCCGGGGGAGCGTCGGTGCCCGGGTCCGTCCGGACCTCCCAGATCTCGCAGCCCCACGCGCCGAGCGAGCGCAGCAGGAGCGCCCGTTCGACGCCGTCGGGCCCGACCGCCAGCAGCGACCGGACGCCGTCGCGCGCGACCGCCTGCCGGACCTCCTCCTCGGTGGTCAGGACGGGCAGCCCCGGGGCGCCTCCCGCGTCGTGCCCGGCCACGACGCCCACCGGGCGCACCCCGCACCGCGGCCGGCGCAGGAACGCGGCGGCCACCCGCTGGGCCGCCGCGGCGGATCCGACGACCAGGGCCGCACGGGGCCGGCGGACCAGCGCCCGGCGGCGCGCGCCGTGCACGGCGGCCCGGCCGAGGCAGCCCGCCGCCGCGTGCAGCGCGCAGCCGGCGGCGAGCGTCGACGCGGGCAGCGCGGCGGCCGGTGCGTGCGCCGCCAGGACCGCCGCGAGCACACACCAGCCGAGCATCACCCGGCCGCACACGGCGGGCAGTTCGTCCAGGGCGGTGGCCGCGAGGGCGGGCCGGTACAGCGCTCCGCGCGCGTTCAGCAGGGTCACGGCGAGCAGCAGCAGGGTGAGCAGCAGCGGGTGGCGCCGGCCCGGCTCCAGGACCAGCCCACCCAGCAGGGCGGCGCAGGCATCGACGGCGAACAGCGGCAGCCAGGCGGCGCGCCGCGCGGCGGGACGGCCGCCGGTCCGGGCCCCCGTGCCGTCGGCCCGGGAGCGGAGACCGCCGAACCGGGGGCGGGGGGCGCCGGCCGCGGCACGCGGCGGAGCGGGCGGGACGAACGCGGCGGCCGGGACGGGCGGCCCCACGGCGGCACCCCGCCCCGCAGCGGCGGCCGATTCCGCGGGGGCGGCCGGAGGGCCGGGCCGTACCGCGCGCGGTCGGCCGGCGGGAGGGGGAACGGTACTTTCCGTGGTCACGGCTTGAGGAACTCCCTGCACTCGATGTGTTCCACGTGTTCCTCGCGCCGGGCGGCCACCGGGCCCCCGGCACGGCGTACGGCTCCGGCACGGCGTACGGGTCCGGCGTGCCGTACGGGTCCGGCGTGTCCCGCGGTCCCGGTGTCGCGGGCAGCGAGCAGTTCGCCGTAGACGGCGGCGACGGCCGCGGCGGTGCGCCGTACGTCGTGCGCGTCCCGCACGTGACGGCGGCCCAGACGGCCCAGCGCCTCCCGCAGCGGCGGGTCGAGCAGCAGCCCGGTGACCGCCGCGGCCAGCGGCTCCGGCCGGCCGGGCGGCACCAGGCAGTGCGCGGCGGCTCCGGCCGGCAGGCTCTCGCGGGCGCCGTCCACGTCCGTCAGCACGACGGGCCGCCCGCACGCCATCGCCTCCAGCGGCGCCAGCGCCATGCCCTCCCAGCGGGACGGCAGGACGACCAGGTCGGCGGCCCGGTACCAGGGCAGCGGGTCCGCGACCGCGCCGGCGAACCGCACGGAGCCGGCCGCGCGGTCCCGCAGCCGCGCGCCGTCCGGACCGTCGCCGACCAGCACCAGCCGCGCCTCCGGCACCCGTGCCCGTACCGCGTCCCAGGCGTCCAGCAGGACGTCCTGCCCCTTCTGCCGGCACAGCCGCCCCACGCAGACCACGAGCGGACCCGCGGGTCCTGGGACCGGAAGCGCCACGGCGTCCGTGTCCGTGTCCGTTTTCATGTCCGTTTTCATGTCCGCGTCCGCGGGCGCGGGGGAGAAGCGGCCGGTGTCGACCCCGTTGGGGATCACGGCCCACCGCCCGGCGACGCCGGCCCGCAGACCGGTGCGCCGCTCGGCCTCGCTGACGCACACGATGCGGTCGGCCCATCCGGCGCCCCACCGCTCCCAGTTCAGCGCCAGCCGGGCGGCGGCCCCGCCGACGGCCTCGAACGACCAGGCGTGCGGCTGGAAGACGGTGGGCACCCGCCCGCGCACCGCGAGCCGCGCGGCCAGCCCCGCCTTCGCGCTGTGCGCGTGCACGACGTCGGGCCGCGTCCGCTCCACGATCCGGCGCAGCGCGCGCACTTCCCGTACGAGCCGCGGACCCGGGGCGCGCGCCGCGGCCCAGAGCCGTACGCCGCCGCCCAGCGCCAGGACCGCCGGGGCGAGCCCGCCGCCGTCCGGGCACGCGACCACGACGTCCGAACCGGCGGCGAGCTGTGCGCCGGCCAGGTCCGTCACCACCCGTGCCACTCCGCCGTCCACGGGCTGCGAGACGTGCAGGATCCGTGGCCGGGGGCCGGCAGCCGACAGGTGCATGGGAGGTCTCCTCGCTCACGGACCGCGCGACGGCCGTGGGACGGGTGAACGAAGGGGGAGGGGAGAGGGAGGCAGCGGCCGTCGGGGAACGGCGGGAGGAGGGCCGGGACGGCGGGAGCGGGAAGGCGGGCCGGGCGGCGCGGCGGTGAGGGGCGGGGTACGTCACAGGGGCGCCCGCGCCGACTCCCGTGAGCTGCGGGCGGCTTGAGGCGAACCGAACTGTAATAGCTGTCCGTACTTATCGGTGAAAAAGGGCGACTGTGTCGCAAAGGGGGGCGCCCTTCGCCCGCGACGTCACCTGTTCGGACGCGCAACTCCCGGATGCCTCACGCGTTGATCAAGGGCCGGGTATCCCGCCCGGATGTTTGCCGATTCCAAGGAGCACCTCTCCATGTCGCGTATCGCGAAGGGCCTGGTCCTTACCACTGTTGCCGCCGCCGCCGTCGCGGGCACCGCGGGCGTCGCCGCCGCCGACAGCGGCGCGCAGGGCGCCGCCACCCACTCCCCGGGCGTGCTGTCGGGCAACGTCCTGCAGGTCCCGGTCCACATCCCGGTGAACGTCTGCGGCAACACCATCGACGTCATCGGTCTGCTGAACCCGGCGTTCGGCAACACCTGCGTCAACGACTGACGACCGCAGCAGCACGGCCGGCCGCTCTCCCGCAGGGGAGGGCGGCCGGTTCGCGTTGCCCCGAATGGACGGAGGGCCGCGCACGGTGCCCGCCGCACCGCGACATGAGGTCTCACCAGCGACAACGGCGTCCGGAGAGGACTCGCACGGATACGCTCCGCTCGCGAACGGTTGCAGGCGGCGACGACCGCTTCCACGGTGGGCACAAGATCCGTCTCGTTTGTCGGAAGGACTTCTCCATGCGCGCTCTGCCCGCACGGCGTATCGCGACCGCCGCGCTCTGTGCCGCCCTCCTGACCGGTGCCGCCGGGCCCGCCGCGGTGGCGGCCGGACACGACGCGGCGCGCGACGTCCGCCATGGGGACCGGGCCGCGGCCGCCGACTCTCCCGAACTGCTCCGGCAGGCCCGGGCGCTCGGTGAGCTCGGCGCCGTCCTCCAGCCCTCCGCCGAGCTGCTCGACACGGCCCTCAAGGCCGAGACGGGGCAGCTCTCCGCCGAGCAGAAGACCGAGGTGCACAGACTCGCCGGCGAGATCAGGACCGCCCTGGACGGCCTGTCGGCGGCGCCCGCGCAGCAGACCCCGGCCCGGCCCCCGGCCGCGGCGACGCCGGACGCGCCCGCCGTGCCCCTCACACCGGCCCTGCCGGACGGGCAGGCGGCGTCCGGCGTTCCGTCGGTCCCCGGCCAGGCGGTGCCCCCGGCGCAGGACCAGCAGGGCGAGCAGGGCGAGCAGGGCTGGCAGGACCAGCAGGGCCGGCAGGACCAGCAGGACCAGCAGGCCGCGAAGGGCGCGGGCGTGCTGCTCCCGCAGAGCCCGCGGGCCGTGAAGACGCCGGGCGACACGAAGGTCCGCGACCGCACGAGCGTGATCAGCGCTCTGCTGACCGCGGTCGACGCGCTGGTCCGGGCGGTCGCGGGCGACGACGCCACCACCGTGGGCAAGCGGTCCGAGAGCGTGGTGAAGGGGCTGACCGACCTGGTCGAGACCACGCTCCTCGGCAGCGGGTCCGGGTCCGGCGCGTCCGGGTCCGGCACGTCCGGCCGGCCCGAGAACCCCGAGAACGCCGCCCCGGAGCGGCAGGACGGCGCCGCGCCCGGGCTGCCCGAGGGCGCGGCTCCCGGGCGGCAGGACAGCGCCGCGCGCCAAGCGGGGCAGCAGGCGTCCACCCTGCCCGCCACCGGCCTCCAGCGCGGCTGACCGGCCCGTTCCGCGAGCGGGACCCCGGAAGGGAAGCGCGGGACGAGCCCCGGGGAAACAACCTCCGGCGGACGGACCGCAGAGACGAACTGCGGGGACGGACCGCAGGAAAAGAACCGCACGAGGGGAGCGGCTCCCGAGGCGAAGCGGGCGCCGTCCTCCTCCTCAGCCGTCGTGCCGGCCGCCGAGAGGCCGGCACGACGGCTGCGCGCCGTCCCCGGGCCGCTCCCGGCCCGGTCCGTCCTCCGCCCGGCGGGCGGACCCGCGTCCGTGCGGCCGGACTTCCGTCCAGGTGTGCGGAGAAAAGTGGGACGTACGAGAGTTTCCCAGGTGAACGGCGCTCGTTGGGCACGGTGCGAGGCCGGCGTCCGCGACGCCCGGCCGGTGAGAAGCCCCCGGGCGACGCTGGTCGCCGAAGAAAGGATCCCGATGAAGTCTCTCAAGGCCGTCGCCGTCGTTGCCGGGTCCCTGGCCGCCGCCGGTGCCGCCGCGCCCGCGCAGGCCTCCGACGTGATGCCGCCCACCAGCCTCAACGGTGGTCTGGAGAGGGTCCTCAGCCACCCGCTCGAGGTCCAGCCGGTGCAGTCGAACGCGTTGGACACGGAGAACGAGGGCTCCGTGCTCAACGCCGTGAACGACGTCACGGAGAACCTGAACTCGGCCGACGCCCCCACCTCCCACCTCCTCGGCGGGCTGCCGCTCCAGGGCTGACACGGGGTCCGCGCGGGCACGCCGCGCCGTTCGGGAGGCCGGTTCCGGCAAGCGGGACCGGCCTTCGCGCTGCGCCCGCCCGCCCGCCGCGTCGCCCGTTCGTGTGGAGAGCCCCGGCGTATTGCTCCACCCGGGTGAGAGCGCGTTCCGCCGTGCCCGGACGCGTCGTACGGTGCCGCGGTGACCTCGACTCCCAGCGAAACCCTGCCCTTCGAGGCCGCCGACCTCGGCACGCTCGCGGTGATGCCCTGGAGCGGCGAACACCCCGACGGGGACATGCCGTTCCTGCTCGCCTACTCCCTCGGGGACGGCGCGGGCGGCCCCGACGGCGCGAGAGCCGCCGTCGAGCGGCTGCTGCGGGACAACGGCCTGCCGCCCGGCGACGAGATCGTCGACGGCACCGGCCGGCCGGACCTGCCGGTCACCCTCCTCGTCGAGGACGGCCGGGCGCTCGTGACCATGCCCTACCTCAACGCCCGGTGCGGCGTGCCGCCGGAGTGGCTCGCCGCGGCCGGCGAACGGGGCTACGCCTACTTCCTGTTCACCAGCCGCCCCTGGCCGCAGGCCCGGCCCGGCGAACCCGTCGCGCCGGAGGACCTGGCCGCCTTCGTGGGCGACGACGACACCCTGACCCGCGCGGCGCACTGCCTCCTCCCGGCCCGCGGCCTGCGCTGACGCGGCACCGGTCCACCCGCCTGCCCGTCCGCACACCCGCCCGTACGTCCGTCCGTCTGTCCGTGCTGCGGGTGCGCGCATGACAGAACGCCGAGCAGTGCCGAGCAGTGTTGAACAGCGCCGAGGGGCGCGCGGGACGCATGGGGGAGAAGAGCCATGGCCGTCGACGACGCACCGGAGCCGGTCGGGCCGGAGGACGGCACGGAGACCGGGCCGGGAGACGGTACGGGGCCCGGGCCGGGGGACAGCACGAGGGCCGTACCGCCGGCCCGCGACGGGACGCGTCGCGCCCTGCTGCGGGGAGCGGTGCGCGGCATGGGCGCGACCGCCCTCGC
The DNA here is from genome assembly GCF_014650875.1 of Streptomyces minutiscleroticus. Classification (GTDB taxonomy): domain Bacteria; phylum Actinomycetota; class Actinomycetes; order Streptomycetales; family Streptomycetaceae; genus Streptomyces; species Streptomyces minutiscleroticus. The sequence goes on along the minus strand of NZ_BMVU01000005.1, from coordinate 1,591 downwards.
CGGCGCCCTGGTCCCCCTGACGGCACACCCCTGGCCCCCGCAGGCGACGCCCCGGCCCTCGCCGGACGGGAAGGCGCGAGCGGTCGGAACGACGCAGGCGGACGACGGCCCGTCACCGGACGGGGACCCGCAGCCGGACGGGGACTCCCGGCCGGACGGCGACCTCTCCTTCGACGAGGTGTACCGCGGACACCGCATCCGAGGCGTGCCTGCCGCGGTTCTCGCCCCCTCGCCCGCTCCGGCCCCCGCTCCCGGCGCGGCACGGGCCGCCGCGCCGGCTCCCGCGCACGACGGCGGCCGCGACGGACACGGCGAACACGACCGACACGACGGGCACGACGGACACGGCGGACACGGCGGCGGCCGTGACGCCTCGCGCGGCGGCGCCTGGTACGTCACCGTCGACGGCCGCCCGCTGCACCTGATGCGGCGCGCGGACGGCGGCTACCTGACCATGCTCGACCACTACCAGTCGTATCCGACGCCGCTCGCGGCCACCCGCGCGGCCGTCGACGAACTCGGCGCGTCGCTGCGGCTGCACCCGCCCGGCGCACGGGCCGAGGGGAACCCCCATGGCGTACACGCGTAAGAACGTGAACAAGCTGACGCGCACGGAGCGGCGGCGGCTCGTCGAGGCGTTCCTGGAGCTCAAACGCAGGGGCGAGTACGACGAGTTCGTCCGGATGCACATCGAGTACTACGTCTCCGACGGCGAGGGCGGACTGCGGACGGCCCACATGGCGCCGACCTTCCTGCCCTGGCACCGGCGGTTCCTGCTGGACCTGGAGCGGGCGCTGCGGCGCGTGGACTCCTCGGTGAGCGTGCCGTACTGGGACTGGACGAGGGACCGCACGCCGTCGGCCGCCCTGTGGGGCGACGACCTGCTCGGCGGCAACGGGCGCCGCTCCGACCACCAGGTGACCACCGGGCCGTTCGCGTACCGGCACAAGAAGTGGGTGGTCAAGGAGTCGGTGACCGACGGCGCGTACCTCATGCGGGACTTCGGCCGCCCCAAGGACCCGGTCGCCCTGCCCACGGCGGACGACCTGGCCGAGGCGCTGAAGGACCCCGTCTACGACAGTGCGCCCTGGAACTCGACCTCCGAGGACGGCTTCCGCAACAAGCTGGAGGGGTGGGGGCGCGGGAGCGGCGGCGTGGTGTGGCGCAACCACAACCGGGTGCACCGGTGGGTCGGCGGCCACATGCTCGGCGGCGCGTCGGTCAACGACCCCGTCTTCTGGCTGCACCACTCGTTCGTGGACCTGCAGTGGTCGCGCTGGCAGAAGCGGCACCGCGGGGCGCGCTACCTGCCCGAGGCGCCGCCCGGGCCGAGGGACCGGCAGTACCGCCGGGTGGTGGCGCGGCACGAGCGGATGCCGCCGTGGGACGTGACACCGGACGAGCTGGAGGACCACAGCGGGATCTACCGGTACGTGTGAGGCGCCGTGCGCCGCGGGCGGGGCCCGGGGCGGATCCCGGACGCGAGGGCGGATGCGAGGACGAGTGCGGTCCCGGACGCGGGCGCGAGAAGGGGCGCGTCCGCGCGTACGAAGGCCCCCGGAGGTCGCGGACCCGACCCGGTCGGGTCCGC
>NZ_BMVU01000004.1:246383-344375 GCF_014650875.1 Streptomyces minutiscleroticus | reverse complement strand
GGGCGGCACCTCCCCCGAGGGGGTGCCGCCCTTCGCCGTACCGCCGATGAACAGGTGAGGACGGGAGCGAGCGCAGGCGTCCCCGTACGGAGGTACGAGGCCGCCCGTACGGGGACGCCTGCGCGCAGGGGACGTCCCCACGTGCGGCGCGCGGGAAGGTGCTCGCACGAAGACGGCGTACGCCCCGCGCCCTCCGCGTGGGTCAGTGCCCGGCGGCCGACTCCGACGCCGAGGCGGCGTCCGAGGGCTCGGCACCGGCGGCGTCGCCGCCCGCGGCCTCGCCCGAGGCGGACCCGGAGGGCTCCACGGCCTCGCCCGACGCCGACTCGGAGGGCTCACCGCTCGCGGAGGCGGACGCGGACGGCACCGCGCTCGGGCCCCACTCGGAGAAGTAGCTCTCGGCCGGGTAGACGAACGCCTTCAGGACCACCTTGCCGGTCTTGCTGAAGGTGAAGGTGACCTCCTGGACGTCGCCGTTCGTGACCTCCGAGCTGCCGTCGGGCAGTACGACCGAGGCGTTGCCGTCGCCGCCCAGGACGACCGAGCCGCCGGACGGGATGGTGATCTTGTCGGACTTGGCGCCCTTGGCCGGCTTCAGCTCCGCGGGCTTGTCGGCCACGGTGACCGACTCCAGCGTCTGGTCGGTGCGGCCGTCGTTGAACAGCGTCGCGGCCACCACGGCCGGACCGCCGTCGCCCGGCTTGGGCTGCGTGACGACGATGCCGTTCTGGATCTTCACCTCGCCGACGGTGGTCGCCGCGTTGTCCGGCTTGATCTGCAGCGTCTGAGCGTCGTGACCGGCGCCGCACGCGGCGAGCGAGGCGATCGAGAACGCGAGGGCGGCGGCGGCGAGAGCGCCGCGTCGAAGGCTGCTGCTCACGGCTGCGGCAACTCCTTGAACGTGGGCGGTACGCAGCGGCTGTGCAGGGCCGCTCCGTGTTGGTGTCAGCGGCCATAGGTTACCGACCCGTTGTCGAGGCACGGCACCCGACCCGCCCCTGAGCGGCGGCGAGCTCGCGTCATCCGGGTACCGCGCCCTTCCCGGCCCGGCTTCGGTGAACCGCCTCACCGCTCTCTTCGGCCGCCCCGTTCCGTCATTCGCATTAGTGCAGGTGGCACGCCCCGGGGATTTCCGGTAAGGAATGCGGAAGCGCGGCGAGAAATCGATCTTCCAAGCGGTGATCAATTCCGGATTCGGCTCGTACCTGCTCGAACGGAGTAGTGGAAGTCACCCCGCCGGGACCGGACAAACCCGGACGTTCGGGCACGCCGACGGGGTCCTGGAGTGTTGTAACGTGCGCGTTTCGGCTTCCCCGGACAGCGGCTCCGACCTGCGAATACCGTCCTCCGCTCCGCCTGCGCAGCACGTTCCTGTCGGACTTGTCAAGCCCCGAGATATGCCCTGACCTGCGAAAACGCCATTCAGAAGACGCCGTTTCCGTGTTACCCTGGATAGCCACGGAAGGGGTACCTGTCACATGACGTTCAAGGTTGGCGACACCGTGGTCTATCCCCATCACGGGGCCGCGCTGATCGAGGCCATCGAAACTCGCCAGATCAAAGGCGTGGACAAGACCTACTTGGTGCTGAAGGTCGCCCAGGGCGACCTGACGGTACGTGTGCCAGCGGACAATGCGGAGTTCGTCGGCGTGCGTGATGTGGTCGGTCAGGACGGGCTGGACCGGGTCTTCGAGGTGCTGCGCGCGCCGTACGCCGAGGAGCCCACGAACTGGTCGCGTCGCTACAAGGCAAATCTCGAGAAGCTCGCCTCCGGCGACGTGATCAAGGTCGCCGAAGTCGTGCGCGACCTGTGGCGTCGCGAGCGCGAGCGCGGACTCTCCGCCGGTGAGAAGCGCATGCTCGCCAAGGCCCGCCAGATCCTGGTGAGCGAGCTCGCCCTCGCGGAGAACACGAACGAGGACAAGGCCGAGGCCCTGCTCGACGAGGTTCTCGCGTCCTGAACGCCCTGCGTGCTCCGATCGTCCTCCGGCCGGAGGCGTGAGCGAGCGGTTTCGGCGCTTTGAAATGCCGCGGTGCCCGATGACGTCTGTACTGTCGCCGGGCGCTGCGGCATGTTCGTACCCGGACTTCGTGCGGGGAAACCGGGTGCCGTGCGCGGAAAGCGCTCGCACCGCCGGCCCGTCCCCCGATACTGATCGTGCCGGGTCCGGGCGGCCGGCTCGGCCGGGATGTCACGGAAGGGGCCCCGGCCGGGGCGTCGCGCCCGGCACCTCCCCAGCTCCAGGAGCGGGGGTACGCCCAGGCCATACCCAGGTAGGCCGAGCACACAAACCTGACAGGAACCGATGTCTCACGATTCGCGCCCTTCACCCGCGGGGACCCGCACCGCAGCCGTGATTCCGGCCGCCGGCCGGGGAGTCCGCCTCGGCCCGGGCGCCCCCAAGGCGCTCCGCGCGCTCAACGGCACGCCCATGCTGATCCACGCCGTCCGCGCCATGGCCGCCTCCCGTTCCGTCTCCCTGGTCGTCGTGGTGGCGCCGCCCGACGGAGCGTCCGAGGTCAAGGCGCTGCTCGACTCGCACGCACTGCCCGAGAGGACGGACTTCGCCGTCGTCCCGGGCGGTGAGACCCGGCAGGAGTCCGTACGCCTCGGCCTGGAGGCGCTGCCGCCCGGCATCGACATCGTCCTGGTGCACGACGCGGCCCGCCCGCTGGTGCCCGTGGACACCGTCGACGCCGTGATCGAGGCGGTCCGCGACGGGGCGCCGGCCGTCGTGCCGGCGCTGCCCCTGGCGGACACCGTCAAGCAGGTCGAGCCCGCGGCCGCGCCCGGGGCGCCCGAGCCGGTCGTCGCCACGCCCGAGCGGGCGCGGCTGCGCGCCGTGCAGACCCCGCAGGGCTTCGACCGTGACACCCTCGTGCGCGCGCACGAGACGGTCACCGGCGAGGTCACCGACGACGCGAGCATGGTCGAGCAGCTCGGCCTCCAGGTCGTCGTCGTGCCCGGCCACGAGGAGGCCTTCAAGGTGACGCGGCCGCTCGACCTCGTCCTGGCCGAGGCGGTCCTGGCCCGCAGGAGGCTCACCGATGGCTTCTGACCTGCCCCCCGGCGTGCTGCTGCCGCAGGTCGGCATCGGCACCGACATCCACGCCTTCGAGGAGGGCCGCGAGCTGTGGTGCGCCGGCCTCCGCTGGGAGGACGCGGGCCCCGGCCTCGCCGGGCACTCCGACGCCGACGTCGTCGCGCACGCCGCCTGCAACGCGCTGTTCTCCGCCGCCGGACTCGGCGACCTCGGCGCCCACTTCGGCACCGGACGGCCCGAGTGGTCCGGCGCCTCCGGGATCACGCTGCTGACCGAGGCCGCCCGGATCGTCCGCGCGGCCGGCTTCGCCGTGGGCAACGTGGCCGTCCAGGTCGTCGGCCCCCGGCCGAAGATCGGCAAGCGGCGCGACGAGGCCCAGAAGGTGCTCTCCGAGGCGGTCGGCGCGCCGGTCTCCGTCTCCGGCGCCACCACCGACGGGCTCGGCTTCCCCGGGCGCGACGAGGGCCTGATGGCGGTGGCCACCGCCCTGGTGGTGCGCACCGGCGGCTGACGCGGGCGGCGCGTCCCCCGGACGGGTGCCGTTGTACGGGGATCGCGCCCGGCCGCGCCGCCGGCCCACCCCCAGCGCCGCCGTGCGACGGCGGATGTCACGAATCGGTTGCCCCGCGGCCCGGACGGGCGCGGGGCACTGCTCGTCGCCCACTACTCTGGAGTGGTGACTATTCGCCTGTACGACACCAGCGCCCGGCAGATCCGTGACTTCACCCCGCTCGCGCCGGGTTGCGTCTCGATCTACCTGTGTGGCGCGACCGTGCAGGCCGCCCCGCACATCGGGCACATCCGGTCGGGCCTGAGCTTCGACGTCATGCGCCGCTGGTTCGCGTACCGCGGGTACGACGTGACCTTCGTGCGGAACGTCACGGACATCGACGACAAGATCATCAGGAAGGCCGCCGAGCAGAAGCGGCCCTGGTGGTCCATCGCGTACGAGAACGAGCGGGCCTTCGACGACGGCTACACCGCCCTCGGCTGCCTGCCGCCCACGTACGAGCCGCGCGCCACCGGGCACGTCCCCGAGATGATCGAGATGATGCGCTCGCTCATCGAGCGCGGGCACGCCTACGAGGCCGACGGCAACGTCTACTTCGACGTGCGCTCCCTGCCCGGCTACCTGTCGCTGTCCAACCAGGACCTCGACGACCTGCGCCAGCCCTCCGAGGAGGGCGAGACCGGCAAGCGCGACCCGCGCGACTTCGCCATGTGGAAGGCGGTCAAGCCCGGCGAGCCCAGCTGGGAGACCCCGTGGGGCCGCGGCCGGCCGGGCTGGCACCTGGAGTGCTCGGCGATGGCCCACAAGTACCTGGGTGCCGCCTTCGACATCCACGGCGGCGGCATCGACCTGATCTTCCCGCACCACGAGAACGAGATCGCCCAGGCCCGGGGCTTCGGCGACGAGTTCGCCCGGTACTGGGTGCACAACGGCTGGGTCACCATGAGCGGCGAGAAGATGTCGAAGTCGCTCGGCAACTCCGTGCTGGTCTCCGAGATGGTCAAGCAGTGGCGGCCCATCGTGCTGCGCTACTACCTCGGCACCCCGCACTACCGCTCCACCATCGAGTACAGCGAGGACGCGCTGCGCGAGGCCGAGTCGGCGTTCGCGCGCATCGAGGGCTTCGTCCAGCGCGTGGTGGAGAAGGCCGGGAGGGTCGAGCCGGCCGCCGAGGTGCCGCCCGCCTTCGCCGAGGCCATGGACGACGACCTCGGCGTCCCGCAGGCGCTCGCCGTCATCCACACCACCGTCCGGCAGGGCAACTCCGCCCTCGCCGCCGACGACAAGGAGGCCGCCGTCGCGCGCCTCGCCGAGGTCCGCGCCATGCTCGGCGTCCTGGGCCTGGACCCGCTCGACCCGCACTGGGCGGGCGAGGGCGACCGCGGCGAGGACCTGCACGGCGTCGTCGACAGCCTCGTGCGCCTCGTGCTCCAGCAGCGCGAGGCCGCCCGCGCCCGCAAGGACTGGGCCACCGCGGACGCCATCCGCGACCAGCTCAACCAGTCGGGCCTGGTGATCGAGGACAGTCCGCAGGGGCCGCGCTGGTCCCTCGGGCCGCGCTAGACCCGGCGTACGGCCCGCCGCCCGGCCACCCCCGGGCGGCACGGCCCGCCACCGCACGGCACACTTCAAGACGTACGCGTACGGAACGGACGTACGCGCTCCGCTCAGGCTCGGGTCCCCCGCGCCGCGCAACAGACAGGTAGGTCATGGCCGCTCACAACCGCCGCATGTCCGGCAAGAAGGGCGCGCAGGTCGGCAGTGGCGGCCAGCGGCGCCGGGGGCTTGAGGGCAAGGGCCCCACGCCGCCCGCCGAGATGCGCAAGGGGCACGTCAAGCAGCGCGCCGCGCAGGCGAAGTCCCGCCGCGCGCAGGGACGCCAGGCCGCCGCGCGCGGCCGCGGCGGCAGGTCCGCCTCCGAGCTCGTCGTCGGCCGCAACCCCGTGGTCGAGGCGCTGCGCGAGGGCGTGCCCGCCACCACGCTGTACGTCCAGCAGTTCATCGACAACGACGAGCGGGTGCGCGAGGCGCTCCAGCTCGCCGGCGAGCGCGGCGGCATCCACCTGATGGAGGCCCCCCGCCCCGAGCTGGACCGCATGACCAACGGGCTCAACCACCAGGGCCTGGTCCTGCAGGTCCCGCCGTACGAGTACGCGCACCCGGAGGACCTGGCCGCCGCCGCGTACGACGAGGGCCAGGACCCGCTGATCGTCGCGCTCGACGGCGTCACCGACCCGCGCAACCTGGGGGCCGTCGTGCGGTCCGTGTCCGCCTTCGGCGGCCACGGCGTCGTCGTGCCCGAGCGCCGCGCCGCCGGCATGACCGCCGGTGCCTGGAAGACCTCCGCCGGCACGGCCGCCCGTACGCCGGTCGCCCGCGCCACGAACCTGACGCGCGCCCTGGAGGCGTACAAGAAGGCGGGCATCACCGTCGTCGGGCTCGCCGCGGACGGCGAGGTCGAGCTGGGCGACCTGGAGGCCCTGGACGGACCCGTCGTCATCGTCGTCGGCAGCGAGGGCAAGGGCCTGTCCCGGCTCGTCGGCGAGACCTGCGACTTCCGCGTCCGCATCCCCATGCCCGGCGGCGCCGAGTCGCTCAACGCCGGTGTGGCCGCCGGCGTCGTGCTCTACGAGGCGTCCCGCCGCCGCGCCTGAACCGCGGTCCGGCCCCGCGGCGCGTCCGCGGGGCGGGGCCGGCCGGGCGCGGGCCCCGGGGCCGACGGAGCGTGACCCTCGGGGCAATGTTGACGCGGTCCGGACAGATCGGGACGGGTGAGGCAGTGTCCTAACCACACGTCACTCGGTTAGATGAGTGTGGACACCAGAACACCCCGCACTCCCACGGGGGACCGCTCGTCGGGATTCGACGACGCTCCCGCGCTGAGCATGGTGAAGGTGCCGAGCGATCCGGCCCAGGTCATCGTCAATCATGCGAGCTTCCGCGTCCTGCTGGGCACCGCGCCGCGGACGTCGCCGCCGCTCGGCGCGCGGAGCGTGAGCGCCGCACAGGACACCGCGCGCGTCCCCGCCGCCGCCCGCCGCGCCCCCGTCGTCTGGAGCGGCAGGTCGGCCCCCGACGACACCGGCGCCACCCGGCTTCTGCAGGCCGCCCGGGCGACCGCCGTGCGCGGCCACGCCGAGGAGGCCGGCTCGACACAGGTCATCCCGCGCGTCGACCTCGGCGGCGACGGCCGCGCCCCGCACGGCGCCCCCGGCCACGGCGGGTACGACCCGTACGACGACACGACCGCCGAGATCCCCGTCGTCCGCGGGCCGGAGACCCGCCTGCTGCCGCAGATGCGCAGCGCGGGCAGCGCCTACGAGGAGCCGGAGACCGCCGACGGCGGGCCCGTCCCGTACGCGCGGGAGCCCTTCGAGGACGACGGGCGCTACGACGGCCACGACGGCGAGGGGGCCGAGGGGGACGAGGAGGCCGACGGCGCCTCCGCCCGGCGGCACGGCGCCGACCCGGTGCGGCACGCCTACTACCCGGGCCGCCGCATGAACCTCGGCGTCGTCCTGTTCCCGCTGCGCGTCTTCCTCGGCGCCATCTCCATCTACGCCGGCATGGGCAAGCTCTGCGACCCCGTCTACTTCGACGGCGGCGAGCGCGGTTCCATGGTCAAGTGGCTCGACTCCCTGCACCCCTGGGCGGTGGCCGAGCCGCTGCGCGACCTCGCCCTGCAGCACCCCGTGGGCGCCGGGCTCCTCATCGCCTTCTTCCAGGTCGTCGTCGGCGTCCTGACCGTGCTCGGGCTCTGGCAGCGCGTCGCCGCCGTGATCGGCGCCCTGCTCTCGGCCGCGCTCCTGGTCACCGTCAGCTGGAAGACCGTCCCCGTCTACGACGCGCCGGACATCATCTACCTCGCCGCCTGGTCCCCGCTGATCATCGCGGGCGCCCCCGTCTACTCGGTCGACGGCCGGCTCGCCGGGGAGGCATGGCGCACCCTCGGGCCGCGCGCGGGCATCTGGGAGCTGCGCCGCCGCGTCCTGCGCCGGGGCGCGCTCGTCGCCGCCCTCGTCGTCGGGGTCACGCTGCTCGTCGGCTCGATCCTCGGCGGCGCGGTCCGCGACGCCGACCGCGTGGTCGTCCCCGGCCCGGGCGAGGCCCCGCGCAACGAGCTGCCCGGCTCCCCGCTCCCGCAGGCGCCCGGCGAGCAGCGGCGGCATGACCCGTCCGCGTCGGGCGCGCCCACCCAGGGCCAGAGCGGTACGACGATCAGCCCCTCGGGGGCCGCGTCCGAGCCCGGCGCCACCCGCGACGCGAACACCGCGGGGGCCGGCAGCCCCAGCCAGACCCAGGGCAGCGCCGGGCAGGTCCCGCAGCAGTCGGCGCCGCCGCAGGCGCCCAGCACCACCGCGGGCCCGTCCTCGGCCGGCGGCGGCGCGAACGGCACGGGCGCCGCGGACGACGCGGGCACGGCCCCCGGTGACGGCGGCGGCAACGGCGGCGGCAACGGCAACGGCGGCGGTTCCGGCTCCGGCGGTTCGCAGCGGCTCGTCGGCGGCCTGCTGGGCGGCTGACCGCCGCACGACCGGGCCGTCCGCACGCGAACGGGCCCCGGCGCCTCCCAGCGGCGCCGGGGCCCGTCGCCGTGTCTGCGGGGGACGCAGGACGGAAGCCGGAGGAGCGGGGAACCGCGGGCCGGGGGACCGGGGACCGGAGGGGCCGGAGAACCGGGGGCCGGAAGGCCGGGGATCAGCGGTTCAGGGCCGCGAGCTCCTTGGCCGCCTCCGTGAGGTCCTTCGCCGTGTCGATGGCCCGCCAGTACGCGCCCTGCGGGATCGGGTAGCCGGCCAGCTTCCGCTCGCGCGCCAGCCGCGGGAACGTCGTGCGCTCGTGGTCGCCGAGGTCGGGCAGCAGCTCCGTGAACCCGGGCGAGAAGACGTACAGGCCCGCGTTGATGTCGAAGGCGACGGGCGGGGCCTCGACGAAGTCGGTGATGTGGCCGAAGCCGTTGGTCTCCACGGCTCCCCACGGGATGCGCGGCCGGGCCAGCGCGAGGGTCGCGACGGCGTCGCGCTCGGTGTGGAAGTCCGCCATGTCCCGCAGCGAGAAGCGGGTCCAGATGTCGCCGTTGGTGGCGTACCAGGGGCGGTCGGGGTGCGGCAGGTGCCGGGCCGCGTACTTCAGGCCGCCGCCGCGGCCGAGCGGCTCCTTCTCCACGACGGTGGTCACCCGCAGGGGGAGGTCCGCCGACTCCAGCCACTCCTGGAGGACTTCGGCCAGGTGCCCGCACGAGACGACGGCGTCGGTGACGCCCTCCTCGGCGAGCCAGGAGAGCTGATGGCCGATGATCGGGGTTCCGGTGCCCGGAATCTCGACCATCGGCTTGGGCCGGTCGTCGGTGTAGGGGCGCAGCCGCGAACCCTGGCCGCCGGCCAGGACGACGGCTTGGACGGGGCGCGACGCGGCGTTCGGGTGGGTCATGACCGGAACTGTACGTGGCGCCCCGCGCGCCCCGCCGGACGGGCTCTGCCGGGCCGGCTCAGCCGAACTGGGCCACGCCCGAGGCGAAGGAGGTGTCGCAGACGGGCCGGGCGTACGACTGCGCGCGCGTCGGGCCGTAGACGCGGACGGCGGCGCGGCCGAGGGAGCGCGCGAGGGAGGCACAGTGCTTCGCGAGCGAGGGACGGTCGTTCACCGCTTCCTGGAGGTGTGTGAGGGCGGCGCCCGGATCCTTCTCCTGGAGCTCGATCAGGAGCTCGTCGCGCAGCGCCTCGTGCGGGGCCCGCGCGGCGGTGCGCGAGGAGACGTTCTCGGCGGAGGCGGCGAGGGCCGGGTCCGCGGAGTCGCCGGACCAGTTGACCCGGCTGACCGCGAGCGTCCCGGAGAGCACCAGGACGACGGGCAGGACGAGGGCGAGGGAGCGGCCGATCCGCAGGGCGGGACCGCGGCTGTGCCGCGCGGGACGGCCCGCGGGGCGGCGGCCGTGTCGCATCGGGTGGTTAATGGAGTGCTTCACGCGAGTGAGGGTAGCGCCCGGTGATGATTTGGCGACATTTAGTAATCAGTTCGAGGGACAGGTGAACGGCTCTTTTCGAGCGCGGAGTTGACGTCACGCGGGTGAATCGCCCCATCTGCCGGGGTATTTGTCGACAACGCGGAGGGCCCCGCAGCACGGCTGCGGGGCCCTCCGCCGCCGTCCGGGGCACCGGCCCCGAACAGCGGATCGTGCGTGGTGCGGCGTCAGTCGGAGAGACGCTCGCCGGTGGAGGTGGAGAAGACGTGCGTCTCGCCCGGGCGCGGCACGACGTGCAGCTGGGCACCCTTCTCGGGGACCTGGCGGCCGTTGACGCGGACGACGAGGTCCTTCTGCTCGCCGCCGACCTCGGCGGTGCCGTAGACGTAGCCGTCGGCGCCGAGCTCCTCGACGACGTTCACCGACACGGCGAGGCCGGCCGGGGCGTCCGCGGAGTCCTTGCTGAGGGAGGAGGCGGCGCCGCCGTCCAGCTCGACCACGTCGAAGTGCTCGGGGCGGACGCCGACCGTGACGGTGCGGTCGCCCTTGTCCGCGGCGGCCGACAGGGCCTCGCGGCTGACCGGCACGACGCTGTTGCCGAACTTCACGCCGCCGTCGGTGATCGGGACCTCGACGAGGTTCATCGCCGGGGAGCCGATGAAGCCGGCCACGAAGAGGTTGGCCGGGCGGTCGTACATGTTGCGCGGCGAGTCGACCTGCTGGAGCAGACCGTCCTTGAGCACGGCCACGCGGTCGCCCATCGTCATGGCCTCGACCTGGTCGTGGGTGACGTAGACGGTGGTGATGCCGAGCCGGCGCTGCAGGGACGCGATCTGCGTACGCGTGGACACACGCAGCTTGGCGTCCAGGTTCGACAGCGGCTCGTCCATGAGGAAGACCTGCGGCTCGCGCACGATGGCGCGGCCCATGGCGACACGCTGGCGCTGACCGCCGGAGAGGGCCTTGGGCTTGCGGTCCAGGTACTGGGTGAGGTCGAGGATCTTCGCGGCCTCCTCGACCTTCTTGCGGATCTCCGCCTTGTTGACGCCGGCGATCTTCAGGGCGAAGCCCATGTTGTCGGCGACGGTCATGTGCGGGTAGAGCGCGTAGTTCTGGAACACCATGGCGATGTCCCGGTCCTTGGGCGGCAGGTGCGTGACGTCGCGGTCGCCGATGCGGATGGCGCCGCCGTTGACGTCCTCCAGACCCGCGAGCATGCGCAGCGAGGTGGACTTGCCGCAGCCGGACGGGCCGACGAGGACGAGGAACTCGCCGTCCGCGATGTCGATGTCGAGGCCGTCGACGGCGGGCTTGTCGGAACCCGGGTAGACGCGGGTCGCCTTGTCGAACGAGACAGTGGCCATGGAGATGGGCCCCCTTCACCGGCAGGAACGTGCCGGACGATCCGAGTAAAGGTGGTGACCACCGCGGATCGTTCCGCAGTGGTGTAGTCCACGAGGGTGAACTGGTTGAGGACGCTACCTGTCGTCCACCGGATCTGTCAGTACTCGGGACGTGATGAAGTTCGGGGGAATTCCCGGGAGGCGGCCGCCGCGACCTGGGTACACTGCACGGGCACGCACGCGTGCAGGCCTCCTTAGCTCAGCTGGTCAGAGCGCCGCTCTTGTAAAGCGAAGGTCGTCGGTTCGAATCCGACAGGGGGCTCCGCCGAGGAGTGCGAGAAGGCCCGGGTCAGCTGCTGACCTGGGCCTTCTCTTGTGTGCGGCGGTGCCGGGGGACGCCGCCGCACGGTGCGTCACGCCGCGGGCGCCGCCGTCGCCAGGGCCGTCTCGGCGATCACGCGCGCCGTGCGCAGGCCCTCCCGGCGGGGGACGGGCGCCTCGGCCGGGCGGCAGCGGCCCAGCTCCGGGTCGTACTCCGCCATGACCGCGCCCGGGTGGTCCGTGTCCAGCCGGGTGAGCGGGACGTCGCGGCCGTGGCCGGACAGGACCGCCTGGAACGCGAGGGCGTTGGCGAAGTCGCAGACCGTGTCGCCCGTGCCGTGCACCAGGTGGATCGGCAGCGGCGGGGCGCCGGCGCAGACGTCCATGGGGGAGGGCAGGCCGAGGAGGGGCTCGGGCTGGTTGTAGCGGCCGGCGACGCCGACGACCGCGGCCGGGCGCCAGCCGTGCGGGGGATCGGGCCGCAGCGCGGTCGCCATGGCGGCGCGGGCGCCGAGGGACCAGCCCGCGAGGGTCACGGGGCTGCCGGAGTCGCGGACGAGGTCGTGCACGAAGCGCAGGGACGCCTCCAGGTGCGGGCGGCCGCCGTGGTCGGCGTCGGGGCGCCAGTCGGGGACGACGACGGTGGCGCCGAGCCGGGCGACGTCGGCGGCGAGCGAGCCGAGGACGTCCCGCTCGGCCGGGCCGCGGCCGTGCCAGAGCAGGACCGTGGGGGCGTCCGGGGCGGCGGCGCGGTGGATGTCGAGAAGCTGGCCGTCCGCGCTGTAGCGGACGGTGTCCACGGCGGGGGTGGCCGCGGTGACTCCGGTGACTGCGGTGTTCATGGAGGTGGCGTCCCTCGTCTCTCGTACTGTCCGTGGTGCTCGTGGCGCTTGTGTTGCTCGTGGTGCACGTGTGCCCGTACGTACCCGGGTTCTCCCGGCCCTTCACTGCCTTCGCACTGTTCCAACGACCGGCGGTCCGGACCGTCTCAGCGGCCGGCGATCCGGTCGGCGACGCGGGCCACGCGCGACGACCCGGCGCCGCCCGCGGCGCGCTCGCGCCGGTCGGCGGCCCGGTAGGCCGCGTACAGGCCCTGCACCCCGAGCCAGCGCAGCGGTTCAGGCTCCCAGCGGCGGGTGCGGTGGTTCACCCACGGCAGGGCGGTGAGGTCGGTGGGGTCCGCCTGTCCCGAGTCGTGCCGGACGAGGTCGCGCAGGGTGCGGCCGGCGAGATTGGCGGTGGCGACCCCGGAGCCGACGTAGCCGCCCGCCCGGCCGAGGCCGGTGGCACGGTCGAGGGTGACGGCGGCGCACCAGTCGCGCGGCACGCCGAGGACGCCGGACCAGGTGTGGTCGAGGCCGATGCCGGAGAGGGCGGGGAAGAGCCGCAGCAGCGCCTCGTACAGCTCCCGGACGGTGGCCGCGCGGGTGCGCCCGCCGGCGTCGGTGCGGGAGCCGTAGCGGTACGGGTTGCCGCGGCCGCCGAGCGCGATGCGGCCGTCGGCGGTGCGCTGGGCGTACAGGTAGGCGTGCGCCATGTCGCCGAGGGTCTCGCGGCCCTCCCAGCCGACGGCCTCCCACTGCTCGCCGGTGAGCGGCCGGGTGACGATCATCGAGGAGTTCATCGGGAGCCAGGTCCGCCTCTGGCCCTTCAGACCGGCGGTGAAGCCCTCGGTGCAGCTCAGGACGTACGGGGCGCGGACGGTGCCGTACGGGGTGACGGCGCGCCCGGGCACGGTCCCGGTGACGGGGGTGTTCTCGTGGACCGTGACGCCGAGCGCCTCGACGGCGGCGGCCAGCCCGCGCACCAGCTTCGCGGGGTGGAGGCGGGCGCCGTGCGGGGTCCAGGTGGCGCCGAGGGCGCCGGCGACGCGGACCCGCTCGGCGGTCCCGCGCGCGTCGTACAGCTCGCGGTCCTCCTCGCCGTACGCCAGCTCGGTCTCGTGGTACGCCCTGAGGCGGGTCAGCTGGGCGGGGGTGCGGGCGACCTCCAGGACGCCGCCCCGGTGCACGTCCGCGTCGATGCCCTCCTCCCCGGTGACCCGGACGACCTCGGCGACGGTGTCGTTCATGGCGCGCTGGAGCCGGACGGCGGCCTCGTGGCCGTGCAGCCGGGCGTAACGGTCGCGTCCCGCGATGCCGTTGTAGAGCCAGCCGCCGTTGCGCCCGGAGGCGCCGTAACCGCAGAACTCCCGCTCCAGGACGGTGATCCGCAGGGACGGCTCGGCCTTCTTGAGGTAGTACGCGGTCCACAGGCCGGTGTAGCCGCCGCCGACCACGGCGACGTCGGCGTGCGCGTCCCCGGGGAGGTGCGGGCGGGGCGCGGGGGCCTTCCCCCCGGCCTCCCGGGCCTTCCGGACCTCCTGGGCGTGCCAGAACGAGATGCCGCCGTTGACGACGGTGCTGTCCGCGCTGCTCATGCGCGGGACGGTAGCCCGTGGAGACGCGGGTGTCTCCTACGGAATCCGTCGATCCGCGGGCGGGGAGGGGCCGTTGGGGTGCCCGGGAACGGGACGGGGAAGGACGGGAGCGGGAGGGGAACAGGGGCGGGGCCGGAGACGGAAGGGGTGCCGGTGGGAACCGGGGAGCGGGCGTACGAGGCGGAACTGCTGCGGCGGGGGCCGGAGTTCCTGGAGCGTTGGGGGCTGCGGCGGGAGGGGCCGCCGATGCGCGGGCGCGCGTCCGTGGTGCTGCCGGTGGTGCGGCGCGACGGGACGCCCGCGGCGCTGAAGCTCCAGGTGCGCGACGAGGAGACGGAGGGCGAGGGACTGGCGCTGCGCACCTGGGACGGCGACGGCGCCGTACGGCTGCTGGACGAGGACCCGGGGAGCGGCACGCTGCTGCTCGAACGGCTCGACGGCGCCCGTTCCCTGGCGGCCGTACCGGACGTCGTGGACGCGACCGCGCTCCTCGGGGGACTGCTGGCCCGGCTGTGCGCGGTGCCGGCGCCGGACGGGCTGCGGCGGCTCGGCGGCATGGCGGCGCGCATGCTGGAGGAGCGGCTGCCCGCGGCGCTGGCGGTGACCGGGCCGGAGACCGTGACCGGGCGGCTGCTGCGGGACTGCGCGGCGGCGGTGCGGGAGGTCGCGGGCGAGCCCGGGGACCGGCTGCTGCACTGGGACCTGCACTTCGAGAACGTCCTGGCGGGCGAGCGCGAGCCGTGGCTCGTCATCGACCCGAAGCCGCTCGCGGGCGACCCCTGCTTCGACCTGCTCCCGGCGCTGTGGAACCGGTTCGCGGAGGGCCGGCTGCGCCACCGCTTCGACCTGCTGACGGAGGCGCTGGGCGCGGACCGCGAGCGGGCCCGCGCCTGGACGCTGGGCCGGGTGCTGCAGAGCTCGCTGTGGCGGGTGGAGGAGGGGGAGGAGCCGGTGCCGGAGCAGGTGGAGATCGCCCGGATGCTGCTGGGGCGGTGACCGGGGCGGGGGATCGGAGCCCGGGGCGGTGTTCGTACGTTGCCGGGACGGTGAGGGGCGAGGGGCGGCCGGGCCTGAGGGGCGAGGGCGGCCGGGCCGGCCGGCGGGCCGCCCTGACGTACTCTGCCCGCATGATTCGTACGGCTCTTCCCACCGACGTCCCCGCCATCCACGCCATGGTCCGCGAGCTGGCGGACTACGAGAAGGCGCTGCACGAGGTGCGGACCACCGAGGAGCAGCTGCGCGAGGCGCTGTTCGGGGAGCGGCCCGCGGCGTTCGCGCACATCGCCGAGGACGCGGCGGGCGAGCCGGTCGGCTTCGCGCTGTGGTTCCTGAACTTCTCCACCTGGCGCGGCGTGCACGGCATCTACCTGGAGGACCTGTACGTCCGCCCCGAGGCGCGCGGCGGCGGCCACGGCCGGGCGCTGCTGACCGAACTGGCGCGGATCTGCGTGGAGCGCGGGTACGAGCGCCTGGAGTGGTCGGTCCTGAACTGGAACGAGCCGTCGATCGGCTTCTACGAGTCCCTGGGCGCGCGCCCGCAGGACGAGTGGACGGTGTACCGGCTGACGGACGAGGCGCTGGCGCGGCTGGGCGGCTCGGACGACTGACCCGTCCGGAGGCGCGACCCGGGCGACCGGACCAGGGGTGCGGCTCGGACGACCGGGCACCGGGGACGCGGCCGGACGGCCGGAGGAGGGGTACGACCCGGGCGGCCGGGGCAGGGGCGCGGCTCAGACGGCCGGGCCGGGGGCGGGCCCGTCCCCGGCCCCCGGGTGCCCGGGTGCGCCCGCGGTGACCATGACCCCGGCCGCCAGCGCGGCGAGGACCAGGAAGACGGCCGCCCAGGCGATGGCGGCGGTGTAGCCGTGGACGACGCCCTCGCGCACGAGTCCGGCCCTGGCCCCGGCCCCCGGGCCGCGCCGGTGGCCGGCGATCCAGCGGGTGGCGCCGCTCGTGGCGACCGTGTTGAGCAGGGCGGTGCCGATGGAGCCGCCGACCTGCTGCGCGGTGTTGACGGTCGCGGAGGTCACCCCGGCGTCCCGGGGCGCGACCCCGGCGGTGGCGGTCGCGAAGACCGGCATGAAGGCCAGGCCCATGCCGAGGCCCGTCAGCAGCATCGCGGGCAGCAGGTGGGTGGCGTACTCCGAGTGGACCGTGAGCCGGGTGAGCAGCAGCATGCCGCCCGCGGCGAGCAGCGTGCCCGGGACCATGAGCAGGCGCGGGGCGACGCGGTGCAGGAGCCGCGCCGAGATCTGGGTGGAGCCCGTGAGCACGGCGGCGGTGAAGGGCAGGAAGGCGAGCCCCGCCCTCAGCGGCGAGTAGCCGAGCACACCCTGCAGGTAGTAGGTCATGAACAGGAACATCCCGAACATGCCGACGACCGCGAGCCCCATGGTGAGGAAGCAGCCGGCGCGGCTGCGGTCCTTGAGGACGTGCAGGGGCAGCAGGGGGTGCGGCGCCCGCGCCTGCCACCGCACGAACCCCAGCAGGAGTACGAGCCCGGCGGCGAGCAGGGACACCACCAGGGCGTCGCCCCAGCCGCGCGGCTCCGCCTCGCCGAAGCCGTAGACGATCGCGACGAGGCCGCCGCAGCCCAGGAGCGCGCCGGGCACGTCGAGCCGGGCCTCGGTGTGCCCCGGCCGGTCGTGCAGGAGGGCGAGGGCGCCCACGAGGGCCAGGGCGGCGACGGGGACGTTGACGTACAGGCACCAGCGCCAGTCGAGGTACTCGGTGAGGACGCCGCCGGTGATCAGACCGGTGGCGGCGCCGCCCCCGGCGAGCGCGCCGTAGACGCCGAACGCCTTCCCGCGCTCCTCGGGGTCGGTGAACGCCGTGGTGAGCAGCGACAGCGCGGAGGGCGCGAGCAGGGCGGCGAAGACCCCCTGGAGGGCGCGGGCGCCGAAGAGCATGCCGGGGCCGGTGGCGGCGCCGCCCAGGGCGGAGGCCGCGGCGAAACCGGCGAGGCCGACGACGAAGGCGCGCTTGCGGCCCGCGCGGTCGGCGATGCGGCCGCCCAGGAGGAGCAGGCCGCCGAAGGCGAGCGTGTAGGCGGTGACGACCCACTGGCGGCTGCCGTCGGACATGCCCAGATCGCGCTGCGCGGAGGGCAGCGCGATGTTCACGATGGTCGCGTCGAGCACGACCATGAGCTGGGCGGACGCGATGACGACCAGGGCCCACCAGCGACGGGGGTCGGCCGGGGCGGAGGGCTTTCCGGAAGGCCCGGAAGGACCGAAAGAACCGGAAGGCCCGGTCGGCCCGATGGACTCCGGAAGGCCGGTCGGCCCGGTGGACTCCGGCGGGCCGGTCGGCTGGGTCGGTCCGGTGGGTCCTGACGGGCCGGTCGGCTCCGACGGTCCGGCCGGCCCCGTGGGTCCTGGCGGTCCGGTCGGCTGCGCACTGTCACCGGCTTGGCTCACGGGGTCAGAACACCACGGATCGGTGCAGGCCGCATCCGTGCTCCGGGGCCGTGCTCCGGTGCCGTACGGGCCTGTCCGGTTCCGGCCGACCTCCGACGACCGACCGCCGGCCGCTGACTGCTCACTGCTGACCGCCAGCCGTCGACCGCCGTACGGTTGCCGTACGGCCGCTTACGGTTCGAGGACGACCTTCCCGGCGGTCGCCCGGTTCTCCAGGGCGCGGTGGGCCTCGGCGGCCCCGGCGAGCGGGAAGCGCTGGACGGCGGGGACGAGGCGACCCGCGGCGGCCTCGGCGAGGGCGCGCGTCTCCAGGGCGCGCAGGGGGTTCGGACCACCCGCCCGCGCCAGCATGACCGGGCCGAGCACCTGCTCGGACACCCCCTCGACCAGGTACGGGGAGCCGTCGCGCAGCCCGCCGGAGGACCAGCCGAAGACGAGGTGCCTGCCGCCGGGGCCCAGCAGTCCGACGGCGGCCCGGGCGACGTCGCCGCCGACGCCGTCGAAGACGACGGTGGCGGGCCTGCCGCCGAGGAGGGCGCGCACCCGGTCCGGCCAGTCCGGGGCGGTGTAGTCGACGGCGTGGTCGGCGCCGGCCGCCGCGACGCGGGCCGTCTTCTCCGGGCCGCCGGCGAGGCCGACGACGGTGGCGCCGGCGTTCTTGGCGTACTGCGCGATCAGGGTGCCGATGCCGCCCGCCGCGGCCGGGACCACGGCCACCGTCCCGGGGTCCGGCTCCGCGAACTGCAGGATGCCCATGGCCGTGCGACCGGTGCCGATCATGGCCACCGCCTGGGCGAAGTCCAGGTTCTCCGGGACGTCGTGGAGGCGGTCGGCGTCGGTGACGGCCAGTTCGGCGTAGCCGCCCGGGGCGAAGCCCAGGTGGGCGACGACGCGTCTGCCGAGCCATGCGGGGTCCACGCCGTCGCCGAGGGACTCGACGACCCCGGCGATCTCGCGGCCGGGGACGGTCGGCAGGGCGGGCGGCTTTGGCAGAGGGCCGGGGAAACCCTCCCGCAGCGCGGCGTCGAGCAGGTGGACGCCGGCCGCGGCCACCGCGACACGGACCTGGCCGGGGCCCGGCCGCGGGTCGTCGGTCTCCTCGTACGTGAGGTTCTCGGCCGGGCCGAAGGCGTGCAGGCGGACGGCGTGCATGGCGGTCTCCAGGGGTGCGGTGGCCGACGGCCCGCGGCCGTCCGGCACGTGGTCGGGGGAGTCAGCCTCCGACCTCGAGTCCGCTTGAGGTCAAGGCCGTTCCCGGCCGGCCGTGCTCCGGTACGCACTCCGGCGTGGGGTCCGGCGTGGGGTCCGGCCGCGCTGTCAGTGCCGGGGTGCAGCATGGGGGCATGGCGAGGCGAACGATGGGTGGGAAGAGCGCGGCGCGGCCGGGTGTGCGCAGTGCGCGGCGGCCGGAGGTCAGCCTGCCGCCGCTCGTGCCGTACGAGGGCGGCGAGCTGGAACCTGACGGCGACTACGACGGGCTGGAGTTCCGCGAGGCGGACTTCGTGGGGCAGGACGGCGGGGGCGCCCGTTTCATGGACTGCGCGCTGGTGGGGTGCGCGCTGGACGAGACGCGGCTGACCCGGGCCCGGCTGCTGGACTCGGTCCTGACGGGGATACGCGGCGTGGGGACGGACCTCGCCGAGGCGACGCTGCGCGACGTGGAGCTGGTGGACGCCCGGCTCGGCGGGACGCAGCTGCACGGCTCCGCGCTGGAGCGGGTGCTGGTGCGCGGCGGCAAGCTCGACTACCTGAACCTGCGCAGGGCGCGCCTGAAGGACGTGGTCTTCGAGGGGTGCGTGCTGGTGGAGCCGGACTTCGGGGGCGCCCGCCTGGAGCGGGTGGAGTTCGTGGACTGCGTGCTCAAGGCGGCGGACCTCAGCGCGGCCACGCTCGTGGACGTCGACCTGCGCCGGGTGGCGGAGCTGGACATCGCCCGGGGCGTGGACCGGCTCGCGGGCGCGGTGATCAGCCCGGCCCAGCTGCTCGACCTGGCACCGCTGCTGGCGGCGGAGATGGGGGTCAGGGTGGAGGGAGCGGCCGGCTGACCGGGGCGGGGACGGCCCGCCGCGGGTGCGTCGGCGCCGGACGGCGCGCTGCGGACGCGCGCGGGCACGGGCCGGGACCGACGACCGGAACCGATGACCGCGATCGATGACCGGGGCGGGGACGGCCCGCCGCGGGTGCGTCGGCGCCGGACGGCGCGCTGCGGACGCGCGCGGGCACGGGCCGGGACCGACGACCGGAACCGATGACCGCGATCGATGACCGGGGCGGGGACGGCCCGCCGCGGGTGCGTCGGCGCCGGACGGCGCGCTGCGGACGCGCGCGGGCACGGGCCGGGACCGACGACCGGAACCGACGACCGGAACCGGTGGCCGGGATCGGTGGCCGGAACCGACGACCGGGACCGGTGGCCGGTCCCGTGCCTTCAGCCCACGCGCGGAAAGCGGGCCTGGAGCGTCCAGATCGCCGGGTTCTCCGCCAGGTCCTCGTGCATGTCGGTGAGGTCCGCGATCAGGTCGTGGAGGAAGTCGCGGGCCTCCTTGCGCAGTTCGGCGTGCGAGAAGGTCAGCGGCTCCTCGTCGCCGGGCATCCAGTCGGCCTCGATGTCCACCCAGCCGAAGCGGCGCTCGAAGAGCATGCGGTCGGTGGACTCGGTGAAGTCCAGCTCGGCGCGTTGCGGACGGGCGGCACGGCTGCCGAGCGGGTCCTGGTCCAGCTGCTCGACGATGTCGCACAGCGCCCACGCGAAGTCGAGCACCGGCACCCATCCCCAGGCTGTGGACAGCTCCCGGTCCTCCTTGGTGTCCGCCAGGTAGACGTCCCCGGCGAACAGGTCGTGCCGCAGCGCGCGGACGTCCGCGCGGCGGTAGTCGGTCTGCGGCGGGTCGGGGAAGCGGGTGGAGAGGGCGTAGCCGATGTCGAGCACGTACGAGATGGTGCCATGCGGACCCGGGGGCTCCCGACCCCGCCGCAGGGACGCGCGCGGACCGCGGAGAACACCGAGACCGCCGGAACGGTGAAGGTCACGGGGGACCGCCGGAACGGCGAAGGCCACGGAGACCGCCGGAACGGTGGGATCGCGGAGGCCGCGGGGACGGTGAAGACACTGCGCGCGTACGGCGAAGGGCCCCGTCGTGGGGGCCCTTCGCGGTGCGGCGGGACGGACGGGCCCGGTGCGCCGGGCCCCTCCTGGCGCGGTACGTCAGACGTTCACGCCGAAGTCCTGGGCGATGCCCGCCAGGCCCGAGGCGTAGCCCTGGCCGACGGCACGGAACTTCCACTCCGCGCCGTTGCGGTAGAGCTCGCCGAAGACCATCGCGGTCTCCGTGGCGGCGTCCTCCGAGAGGTCGTAGCGGGCGATCTCGGCGCCGCCGGCCTGGTTCACGATGCGGATGTACGCGTTGCGGACCTGGCCGAAGTTCTGCGAGCGGGACTCCGCGTCGTAGATGGAGACCGGGAAGACGATCTTGTCGACGTCGGCGGGCAGCGCCGCCAGGTTGACGTTGATCGCCTCGTCGTCGCCGGCGCCCTCACCCGTGCGGTTGTCACCGGTGTGGACGATGGACTGGTCCGGCGTCTGCTTGTTGTTGAAGAAGACGAAGTGCGCGTCCGAGTAGACCTTGCCCTGCTGGTTGACCGCGATGGCCGAGGCGTCGAGGTCGAAGTCGGTGCCCGTGGTGGTGCGGACGTCCCAGCCGAGGCCCACGGTGACGGCGGTCAGGCCCGGAGCCTCCTTGGTGAGCGAGACGTTGCCACCCTTGGACAGGCTTACAGCCATTGTTGGGAGTCCTTCCCTCGTTGCGTAGGTGCGGTGCGATGCCTTCCCGGGCTCCGTACGCCGGAACCGCGGACGAAGTCACCGGTACCCCTATGAACGTCGGGAGTGGTCTCCAGGGTTCCGCGTTCTTTACTTTCTTTACCCGGCCCCCGGGGCGCCCGGCGCGGACCGGGGCGCCCCGGCGGAAAAGAGGGTGACGCGGCCCCGGCAGCCGCGCGACCATGGGGGCATGTCCGGTCCTTACGTCATCCGCGGTTCCGTCTCGCTTCCCGAGGCCGAGCTCATGTGGCGTTTCTCCCGTTCCTCCGGGCCGGGCGGCCAGCACGTCAACACGAGCGACTCGCAGGTCGAGCTGCGCTTCGACCTGGCGCGGACCGAGGCGCTGCCCGAAGTGTGGAAGGCGCGGGCGCTGGAGCGGCTCGCGGGCCGGCTGGTGGGCGGCGTCGTCACGGTCCGCGCGTCGGAGCACCGGTCTCAGTGGCGCAACCGGGAGGCCGCCGCCGTGCGCCTCGCCGGGCTGCTCGCCGAGGCGACGGCCCCGCCGCCCAGACCGCGCCGGGCCACCCGCGTGCCCCGCGGGATCAACGAGCGCCGGCTGCGCGAGAAGAAGCAGCGCTCCGAGACGAAGCGCGGACGGACCGGCCGCGACTGGGGCTGAGGCCGGGGACGGCCCTTCCGGTGGGGACGGGACGGCCCCTCGATCCTTCGGCCCCTTTCGGTCCGTGCCCGCCGGAACCGCCAAAACCGCCGGAACCAGGGAGCCGACAGCACCGGCGCGCGCGGAAACACCCTGAAAGTGAACGGCCGTTCACGTGGACCCGAACCGTGTCGCGTTCTCGCTTTCCGCCGCCCCGGAACTCGGGGGAAGTGGAGCGGGACATCCGGCATGCCGGATGTCCCGGGCGCCCGGCGGAGGCGGGGAGGAGATACAGCGGCCGACGGCGGTGAATTCCACAGGTTTCACGGGTTCCGCAAAGGGTGGCGGGAAAAGCAGAAAGAATTCCCCGCCGGGCGGTCCCGGACCGCGAAGGCGGCCGTTCCCGTCTTCGCCCGTATCGCGGTCGTCCTCGCCCATGTCGTACCGCGGCCGTTCCCGTCTTCGCCGTACCGCGGTCGTCCTCGCCTTCGCCGTGCCGCGGCGGGACCCGCGCGGCCCTGCCGTGGCGCGACCGTGCGGCACCCCCCCCGTGCCCTTCCCGTGCGGCGCATCCGTCCCGCTCGGCGCTCCCGGCGGCACGCGCGGCGGGCCGCGCCAATGGTCTGGATCATTCCGCCGGGCAGCGGACCGGGCGTCCCGGGCGCCCGGCCGGAACGCCGGAGTTCACGGACGCACACGATCCGGCCGCCGCCGTCACGGCCGTCGTACGCGGCGGAGCCGTCCCCGTGCGCGGGACCGCCAGCCGCCCCGGGCCGGCCTCGCCGCGGGGTCCGCGCCGCCCCGCCCGGCCGCCCGGGTCACCCCAGCTGCCGGTACCGGCCCCGGAAGTACGCCAGCGGGCCGCCGTCCGCGCTCGGGACCCCGGCGGTCAGCACACGGCCGATGACCAGCGTGTGGTCGCCCGCGGAGACCCGCTGCTCGGTGCGGCACTCCAGGGTCGCCAGGGCGCCGCCCACCAGCGGCGCCCCCGACGCCTCGCCGCGGACGTACGGGATGTCCGCGAACAGCAGCCGGTCGCTGACGCGGCCCTTCATCGCGAACCGGCCCGCGATGTGGCGCTGGCTCTCGGCCAGTACGGACACCGCCCACAGGGGCTGCTCGGCGAGCAGGTCGTCCATGCGGGAGCCCTCGCGCAGGCTGACCATGGCCAGGGGCGGGTCGAGGGACACGGACATGAAGGCGGTCGCCGTCATGCCCACGTCCTCGCCGCGCGGCCCCTCCGGGTCCAGGGCGGGCTCGTGTGCGGTCACCAGCACCACACCCGCGGCCAGCCGGGACATGGCGGTGCGGAACTCTTCGTCACTCACCCCTCCAGGATGCCCGCCGGAGGCGGAGGCGGAGGATGCGGCTGAGGCGGGAGTAGTCTTCAACACGGATGAAACGCTAGCCCCGCGCGTGTGGCGGCGCATCGGGCCCCGGCCCGAGGCGGGACCTAGGACCAAGGGCCGAGCGGGCCCGTCGGGAGGCCGGTTCGCGGCCCCCGCCCGCGAAAGCCGACGCGGTGCCGGAATTTGCGTTGCGTAAACGCACGGGGGAAACGCAGAAACATCTCATAATTGCTCAGGTTCTCCTGTGACTTGAGTCACAGGAGCCATATTTTGTTGACCCTGAGTACCGAGTGGGCAGCGCGCTGTGATTCAGTGGCGGGGAACCTGCAATCCAGTACACCGATGAGAAGCCTGGATAACTCTGGAGTTGCTGTCGAGGTCTCGGGGAGAGCGAGCATGGAGACCGAGTCGGAGCCGTACGTCCGTCTTGCGACCCTGCGGCAGCTGCATCAGGTCATGGCGGACATGAACACGGCACGCAGCCTCGCCGACACGCTGCAGACCGTCGCCGACGGCGTCGTCAACGGCCTCGGTTACGAGCTCGCGTGCGTCAACCTCGTGCGCCCCGACGGCGACCTCGTCGTCGCCGCCTTCGCCGGCAACTCCGCCGCCGAGGCCCTCATCACCGGCCGCGTCGGCTCCCGCGACTCCTGGGAGCGGCGGCTCGCCATGGGCGAGGCCTGGGGCGACCTGCGGTTCATACCGCACACGGAGGGCTGGATACTCGACGACGACGACGTCCCGCAGTGGTACACCGACGGCCCCGCGCCGCGCTTCGAGGACGAGTGGCACCCCTCCGACCGGCTCTTCGCGCCGATGTACACACCCGGCGTCCCCGGCGGCCCGGGCGGTGAGCTGATCGGCGTGCTCTCCGTCGACCGCCCGCGCAACGGCCGGCGCCCCGGCGCCTGGGGGCGCGAGGCCCTGCAGATGTACGCCTTCCAGGCCGCCATCGCGATCAGCAACGCCCGACTGCGCTCCAACATGCAGCGCGCGCTCGTCCGCCTGGAGCGCGAGCAGCAGGCCCTGCGCGCCAGTGAGGAATCCTTCCGGCAGGCCTTCGAGTACGCGCCCAGCGGCATGGCGATCGCCGAGATGGGCGGCGACCAGCACGGCCGCATCCTGCGCACCAACGACGCCCTGTGCCGGCTGCTCGGCCGACCCGCCTCCGCGATGCGCCGCTACTCCTTCGCCGACCTCGTGCACCCCGAGGACGTCGGCACCCTGCTGCGCACCTCCGCCGAGGGCGGCCGCGCCGAGCTGCGCCTGGGCCGCCGCGACGGCACGTACGTCTGGGTGTCCCTGCGCAACTCCGTCGTCGCCGACGCCGCCGACGGGCCGCGCTTCCTGCTCACCCACGTCGAGGACATAGAGGAGCGCAAGCGCCGCGAGCTGCAGCTCGCCCACCGCGCCTCGCACGACTCGCTCACCGGCCTGCCGAACTCCGCAGAGCTGCGCTCCCGGCTCTCCGCCCGGCTGTGCGCCCGCCCGCAGGCCGTGCCGCCGGGCCCGGCCGCCGTGCTCGACGCCGCGTACGAGCAGTTCCTGGAGCACGGCAGGCCCGCCCCGGACCACGACGCCGACGGGCACGGCTTCGACCTGCGCCCCGGCGCGGAGGCGTTCGACGCCTACGACCATCACGTGCACACCGTCGCCCCCGACGAGGAGACCGACGACGGCACCAAGGGGCTCGCGGTCCTCTTCTGCGACCTCGACGGCTTCAAGTCGATCAACGACAGATTCGGGCACAACGCGGGCGACGCCGTGCTGATCGAGGTGGCCCGGCGGCTCAGCAGCGGGGTGCGCGACGGCGACACGGTCGCCCGGCTCGGCGGCGACGAGTTCGTGGTCCTCGCCGACGGGCTCGGCCGGGCCGACGCCCAGGATCTCGCCGTACGGCTGCGCAGTGAGATAATCCAGCCGATCCGGGTCGACGGGCGGGCCGTCCGGGTCGGCGCGAGCTTCGGCATCGGATGGGCGCACTGCGGCATGACGGCGGACGAAGTGCTGAAGTCCGCCGACGAGCGGATGTACGTAGAGAAACGGTCTCGTCCCAAACAGCACAGGCGTGCGGGCTGAACCGCAGGTCAGCGAGTCGATGAGGTCTGCGTCACCCGTTCGGGTCACGTGGAGCGGGTAGGCTCGCACTTCATCCACGTACCGCATTCGAACCGCACCTGTTGAGGAGACCAAGGGATGACGCCCGGCAACAACGGCGCGAGCACACCCGAGGACGACGACCCGTTCGGCTACCTGTACGCCGACGGGCAGGCCTCCGGAGCCACCCGGCCCGGCGGGGGCGGTGGTTACGGCTACCCGAACTCGGTGAACCGCGTGCGGGCGGTCGGTGAGCGGCAGTACGGGCAGCAGGCCCAGACCGCGCACTACGCCCGGGCGCCGCAGCAGCACGGCCAGTACGGCCGGCCGAACGCGCACTACGCCGCGCCCGAGACGCTGCCCGGCGGCGCGCCCCCGGCCGGCCGCGCGGGACACGGCTCGCGCGGCGGCCAGGGCGGCGGCCGCGGCCGCGGACCCAACACCAAGGGCCTGCTGATCGGCGCGATCGCGGTGGTCGCGGCCGTCGTGGTCGGCATCAGCATCGCGATGGTCGGCGGCGACGACTCCGAGGACGGCAAGAACACCGACGCGGCGCCCTCCGCCCCGGCCGACGCGTCCGGGAGCGCCGAGCCGAGCGCGTCGACCACCCGGCAGGCCGACGACGACGCGGCGCTGCCGGTGATCGACGCGAAGGCGCTGCAGCTCCAGGGCGCCACGACGGCCTCCGACGTCCCCGGCGCCAAGGCCGACGGCGGCGTCTACGTGACGAACTTCAACCAGGTCGGCGCCTCGGTGACCTGGAAGGTCGACGACGTCCCCCAGAGCGGCAAGTACACGCTCTACGTCGGGTACGGCGTGCCCGGCAAGGACGGCACGGCCACCCTCACGGTCAACGGCAAGGCCAACACCACCCCGCTCGGCCTGAAGAACTGGGCCGGGGCCCCCGAGGGCGACTACGAGAAGGGCTGGACGCAGACCTATTCGTACGTCGAACTCGACAAGGGTTCGAACACGATCAAGGTCTCCTGCGAGCAGGGCAACCAGTGCGACGCCAACCTGGACCGGCTGTGGCTGGAGAAGGGCTGGAAGAAGTAGGGGAGGCAGGACACGGGGCGGGACCGCCGTCCCGGCGCCGGACCGCCCGCGGGACCCCGCTCCTTCGCGGCCCGCCGGTCTGCGCCCGCGCCGCACCCACAGGCTCCCGCGGCCGCGCACTGCCGCACCGGCCGGTCCCGCCCGACCGCGGACTCCCGCACCCGCCGTTCCCGCACCTGCTGTTCCCGCACCTGTCGGCCCTCGCGCCCGCGCGCTGACCGGTACCCACGTCCGCCGGTCCTTGCGTCCACGCGCCGACCTGTGCCTGCGTCCGCCGGACTCCACGCCCATGCACCGGCCGATGTCCGCGTCCGCCGGTCTCCGCGCCCACGCGCCGACCGACTCCGTACCTTCGGTTCCGCGCCTCGCCGGTTCCGCACCCACGCGCCGGCCGCTTCCCGCGCCCCGCCGGTCTCCGCGCCCACGCGCCGGCCGCCTCCCGCGCCCCGCCGGGTCCGCGCCCACGCACCGACCTGCTCCGGCGCCCTGCCGGTCGCCATGTCCGGGTGCCGGCCGGTGCCCGTGTCCGCGTGCCGGCCGGTCCCCGTGTCCTGGGCGCCGGTCCGCTCCGGGGCTACGCCGCCGTGGCCTCGCCCGTCACGGCGACGTCCGACAGCAGGTCCTCGTAGGCCGCGCGGTCGAACTCGCCCGCCACCGGTGACAGGACCGCCGCCGCCGACACGGCCACCGCGCGGGCCAGCCGCCGGGGCCAGGGCAGCTCCTCGACCAGCGCCGAGAGCAGTCCGGCGACCGCCGCGTCACCGGCGCCCGCGGGGTCGCCCCGCACGGTGCGCGGCGGCACGGCGCGCCAGCCGCCCTCCGCGCTCTGGGCGAGCAGCCCCTCGGCGCCCAGCGAGGCGACGACGGCGTGCGCGCCGCGTCTGCGGGCGTCCCGCGCGGCCTGCAGCGGCTCGTGGGAGCCGGTCAGCTCGGCCAGCTCGACGGCGTTCGGCTTGACGATGTCGGGCCGGGCGGCGAGCCCGCGCCGCAGCGGCTCCCCGCTGGTGTCGAGCAGCACCGGCACGCCCGCGGCCCGGGCGGCGCGCACCAGTCCGGCGTACGCCCCGACCGGCACCCCCGGCGGCAGGCTGCCGCACAGGGCCACCGCCGACGCCGGGCGCAGCAGGTCCTCGTACGCCTTCTGGAACGCCGACCACTCCGCCGGGGAGACGGCCGGGCCCGGCTCGTCGAACCGCGTGGTCTCACCGGTCGACTCGTCCACGACGGCGACGGTGCGCCGCGAGCCGCCCTCGACCGCGACCAGGGCGTCGGTCAGCCCGGGGACGTCGCGCAGCAGCTCCCGCACCGCGCGCCCGGTCGAGCCGCCCGCGAAACCGGTCACCGTCGTCGGGTGGCCGAGCGCCGTCAGCACCCGGGCCACGTTCAGGCCCTTGCCGCCGGACCGTTCGCTCACCTCGGTCACCCGGTGCGAGCTGCGCGGGCGCAGTGCCCGGACCCGGTAGGTGATGTCGAGAGCGGTGTTCAGCGTGACCGTGAGGATCACCCGTACCGGCCTCCCCCGAGAGATGCGCGCCGGCCGGGCCGGAGCGCGCGTGCCTTGTCCGTCCGAGGGCACGATCATGCCAAAGAGAAGGCGGTCGGCCCAGTCCCCCGGGGACGACCGCCCTGCTCAACGGGGGGAGCGATCATCCCAGTCGGGGATCCACCACCCATTCTCCCCGCCGCATCACGCCCTTGAGGGAGAACGCGGAGTCCAGCACCACCAGATCCGCGTCCTTGCCGGGTTCCAGCGAGCCGACCCGGTCGTCGACGCCGAGGAGCCGGGCGGGGTTGGCGGAGATCGCGGCGACGACGTCCTCGACGGGCAGCCCGTCGACGGTCACCGCGCGCCGGAACGCCCGGTCCAGGGTGAGCGTCGAGCCCGCGATGGAGCCGCCCTCCACCAGCCGCGCGACGCCGTCGCTGACCTCGACCTCCAGCGGGCCGAGCAGGTAGCGCCCGTCGCCGAAGCCGGCCGCGTCCATCGCGTCGGTGATGAGGGCCACCCGTCCCGCGCCCGCGTGGTGGAAGGCCAGCCGCAGCGCGGCCGGGTGCAGGTGCGTGCCGTCGTCGATCAGCTCGACGGTGACCCGCTCGTCCTCGAGGAGCGCGGTGATCGGGCCGGGCGCGCGGTGGCCCAGCGGGGGCATCGCGTTGAACAGGTGCGTGGCCACGGTGGCGCCCGCGTCGACGGCCGCCACCGTCTGCTCGTACGTGGCGTCCGTGTGCCCGACGGCCGCGATCACGCCGTGCTCGGCGAGGAGGCGGACGGAGTCGAGGCCGCCCGGCAGCTCGGTGGCCAGGGTCACCATCCGGGCCTGCCCGCGCGCCGCGTCGAGCAGCTTGCGCACCTCGGCCGGGTCCGGGTCGCGCAGCAGTTCCTCGGAGTGCGCCCCCTTGCGGCAGGGCGAGATGAAGGGGCCCTCGAAGTGGATGCCCGCGATGTCGCCCTGCTCGGCGAGTTCCGACAGCAGCCCGGCGCGCTCGGCGAGGAAGTCCATGTCGCCGGTGACGGTGGAGGCGACGACGGTGGTGGTGCCGTGCAGCCGGTGGGTGTGGACGCCCTTGAGGACGTCGTCGACCGTGCCGGAGGTGAAGGACGCGCCGCCGCCGCCGTGGTTGTGCAGGTCGACGAAGCCGGGGACCAGCCAGTGGCCGGTCAGGTCGTACACGTCGGCGCCGGAGGCCGGCGCGGACCCGTCCGCGGCGGGACCGGCGGCGGTGATCCGCGTGCCGTCCACGGTCACGCGGCCGTCGTCGACCGTTCCGGTGGGCAGTACCACCCGGGCACCGGCGAGCACCTTGCTAGTGGCCATCAGGCGGTTACCTCCGAAGGGTCCGTGGGGGTGGTGGTCCCGGGCGTCCCGGATGTCCCGGGGGTCCCGGACGGTGCGGGCGCCCCGGGTGTCCCCGGGGTCCCGGCCGGCAGGGGAGCGGCCGTCAGCAGGTCCCAGGCCAGCAGGCCCGCGCCCAGGCAGCCGGCGCTGTCGCCGAGCGCCGCGGGGACGACCGGGGGCGCCGTCTGGAAGGTGACGCGCCGTGCGACGGCGTCCCGCAGCGGCGTGAACAGCGTGTCCCCGGCCTCGGCGAGGCCGCCGCCGACGATCAGGACGCCGGGGTCGAGCAGGGTGAGGGCGGTGACGAGGCCGTCGGCGAGCGCGTCGACGGCCTCCTGCCAGACGGCCGCGGCCCGGGGATCGCCGGACTCCACCGCCCCGGCGCAGTCCGCGGCGTCCGCCGCCGGGTCCCCGGCGGCCTCCGCCCAGGCCCGGCCCACGGCCGCCGCGGAGGCGTACCGCTCCAGGCAGCCGTACTGCCCGCACGGGCACGCGGCGCCGCCGGGCCGTACGACGATGTGGCCGATCTCCCCCGCCAGGCCGTGCGCGCCCGCCTCGACGCCGCCGCCGAGGCCGATGGCGCCCGCGATGCCCGTGCCCAGCGGCACGAAGAGGAAGCGGTCGGCGCCCCGGCCTGCGCCGATGCGGCCCTCGGCGAGGCCGCCGGTGCGCACGTCGTGGCCGAGCGCGACCGGGACGCCGCCCAGCCGCGCGCCGAGCAGCCTCCGCAGCGGCACGTCGCGCCAGCCGAGGTTGGCCGAGTAGACCGCGACGCCCCGTCCGGAGTCGACGACGCCGGGGACGGCGACGCCCGCGGCCGCGGCCGGCTCCCCGAGGTGCCGCTCGCCGTACGCGCTCAGCTCGGCGGCGAAGTCGAGGACCGCGGCGACCACGGCCTCGGGCCCGCGCTCCCGGCCGGTGGTGCGGCGGGCCCGGTGCAGCAACTCGCCGCCCGCCCCGACCAGGGCGGCCTTCATCCCGGTGCCGCCCACGTCGAGGGCGATGACATGTCTCACGGGGAACAGTCTCGCCCCATACCCCGGAAAAGGTCTAGTCCACTTACGTGGTGTAGACCTTATGACTCAAGTTCTAGTAACACCTTTCAGCAACACCGAGCAGGAGAGAACGCGGTGCGACGGCGATTGAACGGTCTGGTCGCGGTGGTGTCCGCAGTGGGCATGACGGCGGTGCTCGCCGGGTGCGGCGGTTCCGGCGACCAGGGCGACGTGACGTTGAGACTGGTGGCCGCCGACTACGGCGACACCGCGGCCAACAGCTCCCAGAAGTACTGGGACGCGCTGGTGGAGGAGTACGAGAAGGAGCACCCCGGGGTCAACGTCGACGTCAGCGTCTACTCCTGGAACGACGTGGACCGCAAGGTCAAGGAGATGGTCGCGGCGGGCAGGGCCCCGGACATGGCGCAGATCGGCGCGTACGCCGACTACGCCGCCGCCGACCAGCTCTACCGGGTCGACGACCTGCTCTCCATCCCCGTCCAGGCCGACTTCGTCTCGCGGCTCGCCGAGGCGGGGCAGGTGGACCGCGTCCAGTACGGGATGCCGTTCGCGTCCTCCACCCGCGTCCTCTTCTACAACAAGACCCTCTTCGCCCGGGCCGGCCTGAAGGCCCCGAAGAGCTGGAGCGACCTGGCGGCCGCCGCCCGGGCGCTGAGGGCCGAGGGCGTGGAGACCCCCTACGCGCTGCCGCTGGGGCCGGAGGAGGCCCAGGCGGAGACGATGATGTGGCTGCTGAGCGGTGGCGGCGGCTACATGGACGCCGTCGGCAACTACGGCATCGACTCCGAGCAGAACGTCGATACGTTCACGTGGCTCAAGGAGGAGCTGGTCGACAAGGGGCTCACCGGGCCGACCCCGCCGGGCGAGCTCAACCGGGCGGACGCGTTCGCGGCCTTCGCGCGCGGCGAGGTCGGCATGCTCGACGGGCACCCCACGCTGATGAAGACGGCCGCGGCGAAGGGCGTGAAGTTCGGCATGGTGCCGATGCCCGGCGTCGACGGCAAGGCCAAGTCCGCGATGGGCGTCGCCGACTGGATGACCGCCTTCAAGCAGAACGGCCACCGCGAGCAGGTCGGCGACTTCCTCGACTTCGTCTACAGCGAGAAGAACGTGCTCGCCTTCTCGCGCGAGTACGACCTGCTGCCGGTGACCACCTCCGCCTCCGAGGCGATGGCCGCCGACGAGGACGACCAGGACCTGATGCCGTTCCTGGAGGAGCTGCCCGGCTCCGAGCTGTACCCGGTGGGGCGGACGTCCTGGGCCGAGGTCAGCGCCGCGATCAAGAAGCAGATCGGCAGCGCGGTCGCCCCGAACGGCAACCCCGAGGCGGTCCTGGGCCAGCTCCAGCGGACCGCGACGGCCGCCGACAACGCGAGCTAGTGCCGTGACCGGAAGGATTCACCGGCTCGCGGCGTCCGGCACGGCACTCCCCCTGGCTCTTCGAGCAGGGGGGACCCCCACGCCGCGTTGCCGGAGCCACCCGGGTGCGTCCGGTACGAGGGCGGTCCTCCGCCTCGCGATGCACCGCACCGGACGCCGCGAGCCCACGGCAGACCTTTCCGGCCACGGCACCAGCGGACGGCGGCGCGGCCTGCGGGCC
Source organism: Streptomyces minutiscleroticus (assembly GCF_014650875.1). Taxonomy (GTDB): domain Bacteria; phylum Actinomycetota; class Actinomycetes; order Streptomycetales; family Streptomycetaceae; genus Streptomyces; species Streptomyces minutiscleroticus. The sequence continues at coordinate 312,983 of NZ_BMVU01000004.1, read as the reverse complement.
GGCGGCGGGCGCGTGCACGTGTACGTGTACGTGTACGCGGACAGGCGTGTGCGCCCGTAGGCCGACAGGCACGTGCGTGCGTGTACGGACAGGCGTGTGTGTCCGTACACCGGCAGGCGCGTGCGGACGAGCGCGGACGCCCGCGTACGTACGCACGCGGGCGCACCGGGGCCGCCGCTGTCGGTGCGCCGCGCTACCGTGCCGGACATGGTGGAAGACGACCTCGGCCGGCGGGAGCGCGACGTCCTGGCACTGGAGCGGCGGAGCTGGCCCTCCCCGGGCGCCAAGGAGCGGGCGGTCCGCGAGGAGCTGGGCATGGCCCCGGTCCGCTACTACCAGCTGCTCAACGCCCTCCTGGACGACCCGCGGGCACTGGCCCACGACCCGGTCACGGTGAACCGGCTGCGCCGGGTGCGCCGGGCGCGCCGCGCGGAGCGCTGAGGTCCCCCGGTGCCCCCGGCCGCCCCCGGTCGTCCGCCGGGACGTGGTGCGGGACCGCGCCGCGACGAGCCATGACTGCGCCGGGGGGTTCGCGGATAGGGTCCGGATATGGGCAGCCAACAGGACTTCTCCCCGATCCCGACCCCCGTGACGCCGGACGGACGCGACGGACTCGCCGCCGTCCTGGAGCGGCCCGCACGGGCCGTGCTCGCCTTCGACTTCGACGGCACCCTCGCCCCCATCGTCGCCGACCCCGAGCAGGCCCGCGCGCACCCGGACGCGGTCCCGGCCCTCGCCGCGCTCGCGCCGCGGGTCGCCTCGGTCGCCGTGGTGACCGGCCGCCCGGCCGGCGTCGCGGTCCGCAACGGCGGCTTCGCGGGCGTGCCGGGCCTGGAGCACCTGACCGTCCTCGGCCACTACGGCGCCGAGCGCTGGGACGCCGTCACCGGCACCGTGAACGCCCCCGCGCCGCACCCCGGCGTCGCCGCCGTCCGCGCGGAACTGCCCGGCTTCCTCGACGGCATCGGCGCCTGGCGCGGCACCTGGATCGAGGAGAAGGGCCGCGCGGTCGCCGTGCACACCCGCCGCGCCGAGGACCCGCAGGCCGCCTTCGAGGCGCTGCGCGCCCCGCTCACCGAGCTGGCCGCCCGCCACGGACTGATCGTCGAGCCGGGCCGGCTGGTCCTGGAGCTGCGCCCGCCGGGCATGGACAAGGGCGTCGCGCTCACCGAGTACGTCCGCGAGATCGGTGCCGGGGCCGTCCTGTACTCCGGCGACGACCTGGGCGACCTGCCCGCCTTCGCCGCGGTGGAGAAGCTGCGCCGCGACGGCGTGCCCGGCCTGCTGGTGTGCAGCGGCAGCGCCGAGGTCGCGGAGCTGGCCGAACGCGCCGACCTGGTCGTCGACGGCCCGCAGGGCGTCGTGGACCTCCTGCGCGCGCTGGCGTCCCGGCTGGCCTGAGCGCACGGGCCGCCCGCACGGGGGCCGCCTCCGGCCCGGCGTACGGGCCGGAGGCGGCCCCGGAAGCGGTACGGGCCCGGTCGGCGGAGTCCTCCGCCGACCGGGCCCGTACGGAGCCGCGTGCACCCGCCCGGCGGCGCGCGGCGCCCGGCCGCCCCTCGGCCCGCCCAGCGCGTGCCCAGCCGTCCAGCGCGTGCCCAGCCGTCCAGCGCGTGCTCAGTCGCCCAGCGCGTGCAACTGGTCCAGGAACCACTTCGCGGGCGGCAGTGCGGTCGCCGCGGCGGCCAGCCGCTTGCTGCGCTCCGCGCGCTCCTCCGGCGTCATCGACAGCGCCTCGTGCAGCGCCGCGGCGGTGCCCACCACGTCGTACGGGTTCACCGTGACCGCGTCCTCGCCCAGCTCCTCGTGGGCTCCCGCCTCCCGGGACAGCACCAGGGCGCAGCCCCCGTCGGAGACGACCGGGACCTCCTTGGCGACCAGGTTCATGCCGTCCCGGATCGGGTTCACCAGCGCCACGTCCGCCAGCCGGTACGCGGCGAGCGAGCGGGCGAAGTCGTCCTTGACGTGCAGGACCACCGGGGTCCAGCCGTCCGTGCCGTACGCGGAGTTGATCTCCTCGGCGACCCGCTGCACCTCGGCGGTGTAGTCGCGGTAGACGGCGAGGTCCTGCCGCGAGGGGTAGGCGAAGGCGACGTGCACCACGCGCTCGCGCCACTCGGGGCGGTCCTCCAGCAGCTGGCGGTAGGCCAGCAGCCCGCGCACGATGTTCTTCGACAGCTCGGTCCGGTCGACGCGCACGATCGTCCGGCGCTCGCCGGGGGCGCCGCCGATCTCCTCGCGCAGCGCCGTGATCCGCTCCTCGACGTCGTCCTCGTGCGAGCGGGCCCGCAGGAAGTCCGCGTCCGCGCCGAGCCCGTGCACGCCGGTCCGCGTGGAGCCGGTGCCGCCGACGAGGGCGTCGCAGCACGCCGTGAACGCGTCGGCCCAGCGCTGGGTGAGGAAGCCCAGGCGGTCCGCGCCCAGCATGCCGCGCAGCACCTGCTCGGCGATGTCGTCGGGCAGCATCCGGAAGTACTCCACGGGCGCCCAGGGCGTGTGCGAGAAGTGGCCGATGCGCAGGTCGGGACGGAGTTCGCGGAGCATCCCGGGCACCAGCGTCAGGTGGTAGTCCTGCACCAGCACCGCGGCGCCCTCGGCCGCCTCGTCGGCCAGCGCCTGCGCGAAGGCGCGGTTGTACTCCTCGTACGCCGCCCACTGGCGCCGGAACTCCGTGTCGAAGGCGGGTTCCAGCGGGGTCTGGTACAGCATGTGGTGCACGAACCACAGCACCGAGTTGGCGATGCCGTTGTACGCGTCCGCGTGCACCTCGGGCGGGATGCCGAGCATTCTGACGCGCTGGCCGCCCGAGTCGGCGGGGTCCAGGCGCCCGTCCGTGCGCCGCACCGCCTCGCGGTCGCCGTCGCCGAGCGCCGAGCACACCCACAGCGCGTCCGCGTCGGGCCCGATCGCCGAGAGCCCCGACACCACCCCGCCGCCGCCGCGCTTCGACACCAGCGAACCGTCCTCGGCCACCGCGTACGACACCGGTCCGCGGTTGGAGGCGACGAGGACACGTGAGCCCTGAACACCGTGCGTGGAAGCCATGAGTCTCAACCTAGCCCGGCCTGGAAACGCTCAAACGTACGGCTCAGCCGTATACGTTCTGTCACCAAACATCCCGTACCGCCACCGGTCCGGTCGGAGCGGCGGCGGTACGGGGCGATGCGGACGGGTGCGGGCGGACGCGGACGGATGCGGGCGGGGCCCGCGCCGCCTACGCCGCCTCGCGCTCGGCGTACTCGGCGACGCTGATCATCGGCGGCCGCTCCTCGGTGTCGACACTGTGGACGCGCGGCTCGAAGCCGTTCTCGCCCCGCTCGAACTGCGTGAGCACCGGCCGCACCAGATGGCCGCGGGCGAGCCGGACCTGCGCGGTGCGGTAGATCGTGGCGGCCATGCGGCCCAGCGCCTGCCCGTCCTGGTGGCGGTGCTTGCGCTCCCCGACGTCGACCTGGGCGAGCGCGTCCAGGCCCACGGTGTGCAGGGCGTCCACCAGCAGCCCCAGCTCCACGCCGTACCCCACGGGGAAGGGCAGCCGCTCCAGCAGTGAGCGGCGGGCCGCGTACTCGCCGCCCAGCGGCTGGACGAAGCCGGCCAGCCGGGGCCAGTGCATGTTCAGCAGCGGTCTGGCCATCAGCTCGGTGACCCGCCCGCCCTGGCCTGCGGCGGAGCCCAGCGGCCGGTCGTACATCGCCTTGACCAGGTCGACGCCCGGCTCGGTGAGCAGCGGGCCGACGATGCCGGTGACGAAGTCCGCGGAGAACTCCTTCAGGTCGGCGTCGACGAAACAGATGATGTCCCCGCGCGCGGCCAGCAGCGAGCGCCAGAGCACCTCGCCCTTGCCGGGGACGGCGGGGATGCGCGGCAGTATGGCGTCGCGGTGCACGACCCGTGCGCCCGCGGCCCGCGCGACCTCGCCCGTGCGGTCGGTGGAGCCCGAGTCGATCACGACGATCTCGTCGACGAGCGGCGCGCGCTCCACCAGTTCCTCACGGACGACCGTGACGATGTCGCCGACCGTCGCCTCCTCGTTGAGCGCGGGCAGTACCACGCTCACCGACGAGCCCGTACCGCGCTTGGCGGCGACGAGCCGGTGCAACGGGCGGTCGGCAACGGACCAGGAGCGCGTGCTCAGCCAGCGCTCGACCTCTTCCAGCACGTGCGGCTCTCCCTCGGTCTGCCTGTGGGTGCAAAACGCTTCGGCGCGATCTCCATCTCGCGGTTCGGACGTCTTCCTCAACGATCCAGGCCTTCGGTTACAGTCTTGAACAACGTTGGTGACCATCGCATGTCGAGGGTCGTTGCACGTTAAATCAGATCGGGGCGTCGCCGAGACGCCCGGTGACAACCGAATACCGCTCATCCAGAGGGGCAGAGGGACACGGCCCGTTGAAGCCCCGGCAACCCTCCAGCCGGTTCTCGTACCGATCAGTGCCGATCGGCCGCCGCGAGGCTCCCGGCTAGGGAAGGTGCCAAATCCGTCTCACGGCGAGGTGCGTCGTGAGGAAGATGAGGAGAAAGGGCCTCGCCTCCATGGCTGTGCAGACCGTTGCAAGCACCACGAACTCCGGGAACGCCGCGAACGGCGGGAACACCGTCGACCTCGGCCCCGCCACCGCGCTGTCCTGCCGCGAGTGCGGCCACCGCGTCCCGCTCGGCCCGGTCTTCGCCTGCGAGGAGTGTTTCGGCCCGCTGGAGATCGCTTACGACTTCTCCGGCCACGACGCCGAGGAACTGCGCAAGCGGATCGAGGCGGGCCCCTCGAACATCTGGCGCTACGCGCCGCTGCTGCCCGTCCCCGCCGACGTGGCGGACAAGCCGAACATCAACCCCGGCTGGACCCGGCTGGTCAAGGCCGACAACCTCGCCCGCGAGCTGGGCGTCACCGGCGGCCTGTACGTGAAGGACGACTCCGGCAACCCGACGCACTCCTTCAAGGACCGCGTCGTCGCGCAGGCGCTGGAGGCCGCCCGCGCCTTCGGCTTCACCACCCTGTCCTGCTCCTCCACGGGCAACCTCGCCGGCGCCGTCGGCGCGGCCGCCGCCCGCGCGGGCTTCCGCTCCTGCGTCTTCATCCCGCACGACCTGGAGCAGGGCAAGATCGTCATGGCCGCCGTCTACGGCGGCGACCTCGTCGGCATCGAGGGCAACTACGACGACGTCAACCGCTTCTGCTCCGAGCTCATCGGCGACCCGGCGGGCGAGGGCTGGGGCTTCGTCAACGTCAACCTGCGGCCGTACTACGCCGAGGGCTCCAAGACCCTGGCGTACGAGATCTGCGAGCAGCTCGGCTGGCGGCTGCCCGACCAGCTGGTCGTCCCGATCGCCTCGGGCTCCCAGCTCACCAAGATCGACAAGGGTCTGCGGGAGCTGATCGAGCTCGGCCTGGTCGAGGACAGGCCGTACAAGATCTTCGGCGCCCAGGCCGAGGGCTGCTCCCCGGTGTCCACCGCCTACAAGGCGGGCCACGACGTCGTGCGGCCGCAGAAGCCGGACACCATCGCCAAGTCCCTGGCCATCGGCAACCCGGCGGACGGGCCGTACGTGCTCGACATCGCCCGGCGCACCGGCGGCGCGGTGGAGGACGTGGACGACGGGCAGATCGTCGACGCCATCAGGCTGCTCGCCCGGACCGAGGGCATCTTCGCCGAGACGGCGGGCGGCGTGACGGTCGGCGTGACGAAGAAGCTGATCGAGGCCGGCGTCCTCGACCCCTCCCTCACCACCGTCGTGCTGAACACCGGCGACGGCCTGAAGACCCTCGACGCGGTGGCGGGCACGGGCCTGACCGCGACGATCCGCCCGAACCTGGACTCCTTCCGAGAGGCCGGCCTCGCGTGATCGCGTAAAGCGAAGCGAAGGAATCCCCGCCGGTGGCGTGGTGCGTGACGGCCCGCGCCACCGGGCGAAGCAGCGAAGCCGAGGAGACACCCCCATGAGCGTCACCGTCCGCATCCCCACCATCCTGCGCACCTACACCGGCGGACAGGCCGAGGTGAGCGCCGAGGGCGCGACCCTCGCCGACGTCATCGCCGACCTGGAGAAGAACCACACGGGCATCGCCGCCCGCGTCCTGGACGACCAGGGCAAGCTGCGCCGCTTCGTCAACGTCTACGTGAACGACGACGACGTCCGCTTCGAGCAGGGACTGGAGACCGCCACGCCGGACGGCGCGGGCGTGTCGATCATCCCCGCCGTGGCCGGCGGCTGCTGATCCCGGCGGCCGCCGCGCCGGCCGCCACCGAGCGTGACCTTCATTGCCCCCTCCGCGAGAGAAGCGGAGGGGGCAATTCTGCATGGTTGAGCGCGGTACAGTTGGGGAACCTGCTTCTTCTTTCCTGTCCCGCGCACATCAGTTCCCGCCCGGAGCCCGACAGGAAGTAGCCAAAGTGTGTAGGGCTTTTGCGTCTTAAGTGCCTTTCGTGTGGCCCGACTTGCCCTGACATTGCGCGAATTCTCCGCATATTCCGGATCGAGCGTACTCAGAATTCTCGTCCGATTGACCTGTTGCAGAGGGCAGTTGGACAGATACATTCAGCCGCGGTCGACGCGTTCCGGCGCACACCCCCAACCGTTGGGGGGTGAGGTCTGACCCGGGTCCGCGAAGTGCGGTCCTGTGCAAGGGCCAGTAATAGGGGAGTTAGGCATGGCTCAGGGCACCGTCAAGTGGTTCAACGCGGAGAAGGGGTACGGCTTCATCGCGGTCGACGGTGGTGCGGATGTATTCGTCCACTACAGCGCGATCCAGATGGACGGCTACCGCACCCTGGAGGAAGGCCAGCGGGTCGAGTTCGAGATCTCGCAGGGCCAGAAGGGACCGCAGGCGGACATGGTCCGCGTGGCCGGCTGAAGCGCCGACTGACTGCAGCGACGTTCTTCCCGAAGGGCTCGTACCTCCTGGTACGGGCCCTTCGGGCTGTCCGGGCGCGAGTGCGTGCCGGCCGCGGCGGAGCGGGGCGCGGGAGTCTCCGGCGCGCCGGAGACGTGCGCCCCGTGCGCCGGTCGCGCACCGCCGCACGGCGCCCGCCCGTCACCGGTCACCGTCCCTCGACGAGCCCGCTCCGCGGGCGCGCCCTGCGTCCACCCGTCACCCGGCAGCCGCCTTCCGGCGGGCCCGCCCCGCGGGCGCACCTTGCACTCTCGGGGGGCGAGTGCTAACTATTGGCGTTAGCACTCTGAAGGTGAGAGTGACAACGAAGGACCGGGTCGGTGAGGCCCGCAGGCCGGGTGGGGCAAGGAACCACCGGCAGGCAGGCCGTCCGTCGCGGGCGCCAGCGCGGTCCGGAGCAACCTCCCCCGAGCGTTCGACCCCGGTCGGAGCGAGGGGGGACCCCCATCCGTACTGGGAGGACCACTTCACATGGCCAAGATCATCGCGTTCGACGAGGAGGCGCGGCGAGGCCTCGAGCGCGGCATGAACCAGCTCGCGGACGCCGTCAAGGTGACCCTGGGCCCCAAGGGCCGCAACGTCGTCCTCGAGAAGAAGTGGGGCGCCCCCACGATCACCAACGACGGTGTCTCCATCGCCAAGGAGATCGAGCTCGAGGACCCGTACGAGAAGATCGGTGCCGAGCTGGTCAAGGAGGTCGCGAAGAAGACGGACGACGTCGCCGGTGACGGCACGACGACCGCGACCGTCCTGGCCCAGGCGCTGGTCCGCGAGGGCCTGCGCAACGTCGCCGCCGGCGCCAACCCGATGGCCCTGAAGCGCGGTATCGAGAAGGCCGTCGAGGCCGTCTCCGGTGCCCTGCTGGAGCAGGCGAAGGACGTCGAGACCAAGGAGCAGATCGCCTCCACGGCCTCCATCTCCGCCGCCGACGTCCAGATCGGCGAGCTCATCGCCGAGGCCATGGACAAGGTCGGCAAGGAAGGCGTCATCACCGTCGAGGAGTCCCAGACCTTCGGTCTGGAGCTGGAGCTCACCGAGGGTATGCGCTTCGACAAGGGCTACATCTCGGCGTACTTCGCCACCGACATGGAGCGTATGGAGGCCGTCCTCGACGACCCGTACATCCTGATCGCCAACTCCAAGATCTCCAACGTGAAGGACCTCCTTCCGCTCCTGGAGAAGGTCATGCAGTCGGGCAAGCCGCTGCTGATCATCGCCGAGGACGTCGAGGGCGAGGCCCTGTCCACGCTGGTCGTCAACAAGATCCGCGGCACCTTCAAGTCCGTCGCCGTCAAGGCCCCGGGCTTCGGCGACCGCCGCAAGGCCATGCTCGGCGACATCGCCATCCTCACGGGCGGCGAGGTCATCTCCGAGGAGGTCGGCCTCAAGCTGGAGAACGCGACCCTGGACCTCCTGGGCCGCGCCCGCAAGGTCGTCGTCACCAAGGACGAGACCACCATCGTCGACGGCGCCGGCTCCGCCGACCAGGTCGCCGGCCGGGTCAACCAGATCCGCGCCGAGATCGAGAACAGCGACTCCGACTACGACCGCGAGAAGCTGCAGGAGCGCCTGGCGAAGCTGGCCGGCGGCGTGGCCGTCATCAAGGCCGGTGCCGCCACCGAGGTGGAGCTCAAGGAGCGCAAGCACCGCATCGAGGACGCCGTCCGCAACGCGAAGGCGGCCGTCGAGGAGGGCATCGTCGCCGGTGGTGGCGTGGCCCTGCTGCAGGCCTCCCAGGTCTTCGAGAAGCTGGAGCTGGAGGGCGACGAGGCCACCGGTGCCGCCGCCGTCAAGCTGGCCCTCGAGGCCCCGCTGAAGCAGATCGCCGTCAACGCCGGCCTCGAGGGCGGCGTCGTGGTGGAGAAGGTGCGCAACCTGACCCCGGGTCACGGTCTGAACGCCGCCACCGGCGAGTACGTCGACCTGGTCAAGGAAGGCATCATCGACCCGGCGAAGGTGACCCGTTCCGCGCTGCAGAACGCCGCCTCCATCGCCGCGCTCTTCCTCACCACCGAGGCCGTCATCGCCGACAAGCCGGAGAAGGCCGCCGCGGCCGCTCCGGGCGGCATGCCGGGCGGTGACATGGACTTCTGATCCGGCGACGGATCGGAGACGGCCGGTCCCGGCGGACCGGACGCGTCCAGGACGTTCCGAGGGCGGCACCCCTTCTTTCGAGGGGTGCCGCCCTCGGGCGTTCCCCGGAACGTCCGCTTTCCGGGGCGTTCCCCCTGCGGCCTTCGGGCTGCCGGGGCGCCCGCCGCCCGCGCGTGCGGGGCCGGGGCTACGTGGCCGGCTGCTGCGCGGGCAGGGGCCCGGTCGGCGGGCCGGCGGGGGCGCCGTCCGCGGGGGCTCCGTCCGGGCCGGGCTCCTCGGCGCCCAGTTCGCGGCGCTGGTCCGCGGTCAGGCCGAAGAAGTACGTGGCCAGGAAGCCCACCGCGTAGCCGACGAGCAGGCCGCCCGCGTAGACCAGGACCGTGGGCAGCGGCGACCGCGTGCCCTGCAGGAGCGGGAAGAGGGCCCAGCCCGAGGGGCCGATGGCGGTGGAGCCGACCGTCGTGCCGAGCATCGAGAACAGCCCCACGAAGGCGCCGCCCGCCGCGCCGCCCGCGCACGCCGTGACGAACGGGCGCCCCAGCGGCAGCGAGACGCCGTAGATCAGGGGCTCGCCCACGCCCAGCAGGCCGGCGGGGAGGGCGGACCTGATGGTGGTGCGCAGGGAGTGGGTCCGGCTCAGCCGGGCCAGCACCGCCAGGGCCGCGCCCACCTGGCCCGCGCCCGCCATCGCCAGGACCGGCAGCAGGGAGGTGTAGCCCTCCTGCTCGATGAGGGTGGTGTGGATCGGGATGAGCGCCTGGTGCAGGCCCAGCATCACCAGCGGCAGGAACAGCCCGCCCAGGACCAGGCCCGCGAAGGCGCCGGTCGTGGACAGCAGCCAGTTCGCCGCCGTGCCGATCGCGCCGGCCACCTCGCCGGCCGCGTACATCAGGACGAAGAGGGTGGCCAGCCCGGACACCAGGACCGTCAGCGTCGGCGTCACCAGCACGTCCAGCGTGGCCGGCACCCAGGTGCGGCACCACTTCTCGACGTACACCGCCAGCAGCGCGGCGCCCAGCGCGCCCAGGACGCCGCCCTGGCCCGGCGCGAGCGTCACGCCGAACGCCGTCACCTTCGCGACCCCGGCGTACACGATGATCGCGGCGACCGCGCCGCCCAGGACCGGGGTGCCGCCGAACTCCTTGGCGGTGTTGAAGCCGACGAAGACGGCGATCAAGGACATGAAGCCGGAGGAGATCGCGGCCAGGGCCGGGGTGAGGCCGGGCAGCCAGCCGGCGTTGACCAGCAGGCCGTTGAGACCGGCGATGACGCCGCAGCCGATCAGGGCGGGGATCAGCGGGACGAAGATGTTCGCCACGCGGCGCAGGAGGAGTTTGACGGGCGTGGCGTTGCGCCGCTTGCGGGCCGCCCTCAACCGGGCGCCGCGGGCGGCCAGTTCCTCGGCGGTGGGCGCGGTGGACGCGGTGGCGGGCGCCGTCTCCGCCTCCGTCCCTGCCTCCGCCTCCGGATCGTCCGCCGCCCGCGCGAGCAGCGCCTCGAACTCCGACGTGACCCGCGCGACCACGCCGGGCCCGAGGACGATCTGGTACGTGTCGCCGTCCTCGACCACGCCCAGCACCGCGGGCAGCGCCTTCAGGCCGTCGTCGTCGACGAGGCCGCGGTCCGCCAGGCCGAGGCGCAGCCGGGTCATGCAGTGGGCGGTGGACGTGACGTTCGAGGGGCCGCCGACGAGGGGGAGGATCGCGGCGGCGACCTTGTGGTGCTCGACGTTCATGAGGGCGCCTTGCTGTGGGGAGGGGGGTGGATGTAAGGGTCTTACCTGGATGTTCCGTACGTGATCGGGCGTACCGGAGGAGGCCCGGGACGCGGGAGGGGCAGAGGGAAGGGGACAGGGGGACGGAGAACGGGGGAGTACCGGGAGGACGAGGCCGGCGGTGGGGGCCGGGTCAGCGGGTGCGGTCGAGGGCCGCGCGGAGATGGCCGCGGGAGGCGGCCAGCAGATCGGCGGCGGTGGGGCCGTCCACGCCGCCGAGGACGACGAGGATCGCGTTCTTCACCTCGCCGCCGGTCGCCTCCAGGGCCGCCTCGATCTCGTCGTCGCAGGCGCCGGTGGCGAGGGCCACGATGCGCCGGGAACGCGCCCTGAGCTTGTCGTTCGAGGCCCGTACGTCGACCATCAGGTTCCCGTACGTCTTGCCGAGGCGGATCATCGTGACCGTCGACAGCATGTTCAGGACGAGCTTCTGGGCCGTGCCCGCCTTCAGGCGGGTGGAGCCGGTGAGCAGCTCGGGGCCCACGACGACCTCGATGCCGTGGTCGGCCGCGGCCGCGAGGGCGCTGCCGGCGTTGCAGGACAGGCCGATGGTGAGGGCGCCGGCCGCGCGGGCGTGCTCCACGGCGCCGACCGCGTACGGCGTGCGGCCCGAGGCCGAGACGCCGACCACCACGTCGTCCGGGCCGATGCCCAGCCGGTCCAGGTCCGCGGCCGCCAGCTCCGCGGAGTCCTCGGCGCCCTCGACCGAGGTGACCATGGCGTCGGGGCCGCCCGCGATCAGGCCGACGACCTCGGAGGGGTCGGTGTTGAAGGTGGGCGGGCACTCGGACGCGTCGAGCACGCCGAGGCGGCCCGCGGTGCCGGCGCCCGCGTAGACCAGGCGGCCGCCGCGGGCCATGCGCTCGGCGGTGGCGTCGATGGCGGCGGCGATCTGCGGGAGCCGGGCCGCGACGGCGGCCGGGACGGTGGCGTCCTCGCCGTTCATGATCTCGGCGATCTCCCGGGTGGACAGCCGGTCGATCTCGGCGAGCTCGGGGCGGAACGCCTCGGTGGTCAGGGTCTCCAGCTGGGCGCGGAGGTCGCGGTGGGCGGAGGCGTCGGGGGAGGAGGCGTCGGCGGTCGATGTCATGGCGGGGCGGCTCTTTCCGTGCGGTCCGTGCTGCTGCGTGTGCTCCGGTTCCGGGCGTCGGACGCCGGGCGCCGGAGCGGTGCGTGGACGCGGGCCGGGTCCACGGGTGACGGAGGGCTGCTGACGGGGGCGGGTGGCGTACGGAGCGGTGGCGGATGGCGTACGGCGTGGTGGCGGGCGGTCAGCGCGCGGCGCCGCCGCCGCGCGGGCTGTGGCGGTGCGCCAGCGCCTCGTACGAGGCGGACAGGGCGGGCGCCGCCGTCTCGTACGTGCGCTGCGCCACGCCTACGAACAGGCAGTCCACGACGAGCAGTTGGCTCGTGCGGGAGGACATCGCGGCGGGGCGCAGCTCGCTCTCGCGGGCGGTGGAGGTGGTCAGGACGTGGTCGGCGTACTGCGCGACGGGGCCGTCGGGGCGGCCGGTGATCGCGACCGTGGTCGCGCCGTGCTCGAAGGCTACGCGCAGCGGTTCGATGACGTCGCCCGTCGAACCGGAGTGGGTGATGGCGATCGCCACGTCCTTGGCGCGCAGCTGCACGGCGTTGGTGACGGCGAGGTGGGGGTCGCTGTGCGCGTGGGAGACGATGCCGATGCGCAGCAGCTTCTGGGTGAGGTCCTGGGCGACCAGGCCGGAGGCGCCGACGCCGTAGACGTCCACGCGCCGGGCGGCGGCGAGCGCGGTGACGGCGGCGCCGAGCTGCACGGTGTCCAGGGCGGCGGCGGTGTCGGCCAGGGTCTGCTGCTCGTCGTAGGCGAGCTTGGCGACGACGTCGGGGAGCGGGTCGTCGACGGCTATGTCGGCGGTGACGGCGGGCGCTCTGCCGGACTGCTGCTGGGCGGCGAGGCCGGCGAGGGCCAGCCGCAGGTCGCGGTAGCCGGGGTAGCCGAGGAGGCGGGCGGTGCGGACCACCGTGGCCTCGCTGGTGCCGGTGAGCTCGGCCAGGCCGGTGACCGTGAGGGCCGCGCAGCCGGCCGGGTCACCGGCGACGGCCTCGGCGACCCGCTGCATGGAGCGGGTCATCGACGGGGCGAGCGTCCGCACCTTGGCCGCGAGGGCGGCCGGGGCGGGGGGAGCGTCACCCGCGAAAATTTCCTTCACGTCATGGGTCACGGGTGAAAGATATTTTCGTACGCGGGGGCGGTCAAGGGTCCGGCGGAGAACGTGACGGCCCGGAAACAGGGGGCGCGACGGCCGGCGAGCGGGGCCGGGGGCGCGGCCCGCGCCGGGCCGTCCCGGGGGCGCACAATGGTGTCATGGACGCCACTCCCCCCATCAGCCCCCTGGAACAGGCGCTGCACGCGGCGCGCGCCCTCGTGCTCGCCGACCTCGTCGCGGGCCAGGTGGCCGAGGCGGACATCGTCTCCCTCGTCGAGGAGTCGGTCGCACAGCGGCGCTGGTGGGTCGAGCAGTGGCCGCAGGGCGCCGACTACGTGGCCGGGCTGGTCGCCCAGGACGTCCAGGACGCACTGCTGGAACGGTACGGGCGGTGGCCGCTGTGCCCCGTGTGCGGCAGCGGCGACCCGCACGCCCTGGAGGTGGAGCCGGAACTGGGCCCCGACCCGCACTGGGTGTGCCACAAGGCGGGGGTGCAGGTCGCGGCGGTCGGCTCGCTGGGCTCGGCCGGCGGGGGCCCGGCGGGCGGGGCCGCCGCGTCGTGACCCTCTACATCGACCCGCCCACCTGGCCGGGACACGGCCGCATGTGGTCCCACCTGGTCAGCGACGTCTCGTACGAGGAGCTGCACGCGTTCGCCGCGGAACTCGGAGTGCCCCGGCGGGCCTTCGAGCGCGACCACTACGACCTCCCCTCGCACCGGTACGCGGACGCGGTCGGCGCGGGCGCGGTGGAGGTCGGCAGCAAGGAGCTGCTGCGCAGGCTCACGGAGGCGGGGCTGCGCCGGCCGAAGCACCGCGGGGCGGGCCGGACGGCCGGGGGGTGAGCGGCGCCGGACGCCGTCCGGCTCAGCGGTGGCGTTCGTACGCGTACTGCCGTACCTCGTCGTCCTCCTCGGCGAGGCGGTGGAAGCCCGCGCGGGAGAGCACGCCCTGGGAGGGGAGGTTGTCCCGGTCGACGGTCGCGAAGAGCGTGCGCACGTCGTCGCGGGCGAGCGCCCGGTCGGACAGCGCGCGCAGCGCCTCGGTCGCGTAGCCGTTGCCGCGGGCCTCCTCCACCAGGTCGTAGCCGACCTCGGCGCGGCCCTCCTCGTCCGGGGCGCCGTGGAAGCCCATGCCGCCGACCGCCCGGCCGTCCTCCTCGCGCACCAGCGCGAACATCCCGAACTCCGGCCGGTGCACCCCGGTCTCGTACGCCTTGAGGAGCATCCCGGCGGCGAACTGCGTGCCCTCGTAGGGCGCGCCGCCGAGCCAGTCGAAGCCGCCCGTGCCGCCCGTGTGCAGGTCGGCGGCGGCTGCGGGCGTGACGCCCTGGAGCGTCAGCCGCTCCGCGCGGATCACGAGGTTGTTGTGCCAGCGCCAGCCGTCGGCCGACGGGCGGCCCGGCAGGTCGCCGCGGCCCGTCGCCCACAGCAGCGTCCGCCAGTGCCCGGGCCCCGGCCGCACCTGCGGGAAGATATGGGTGAGCACGTCCTCGCACAGCCGCTCCGGGGGCGTGTACGCCAGACCGAGCCCCACGGCGATGTCGTGCGTGTGCAGCAGCGCCTCGGTGACGCCCATCGCGGCGAAGCCCTCGCGGCCCGCGCTCCGGAAGGGGGCCGGGTGGTAGGCGCGGACCTCGCGCGGCGTGGTGCGGACGGCGGCGGCGAGCAGCGCGCCGGCGGCCTCCACCACGTCCAGGACGTCGTCGTTGCCGGTGCCGTCCGCCAGGGCGATGCCGAAGGGGAGGTACGCCTCGGTCGCGCGCCCCGCCAGCTGCCCGGCGTAGCCGATGAGTTCCGACGCGATGTGCTCGGCGGTCCGCCGGCAGGTCCACTCCAGCCGTCCCGCGCGGACGCCCCAGTCCTCCCCGGTCACGGGCCGCAGCAGCGCCACGGCGCCCGCGACGGCTTCCTCCACCTGGTCCCCGCCCATGGTCCGCATGCGGCGAGGATAGGTGATCGGCCTCCGGCGCGGCCGGGATTCACCGGGTGCCGGGCCCGCCGCGCGAAGGCGTGGCTCAGCCGGCCGGGGCCGCGGGTCCCGTCAGCTCCGCCAGCTCCCGGGCGAGGTTGCGGCGGGCCGGCTCCTCCCACGCGGCCGCCCCGTGCGGGGTGCGGAAGAGCCGGGGCAGGCCGAGCAGCTGCCGCAGGACGTCGGCGCGGCCCCGCCGGAAGGCGTCGTCGGGCACGAAGGCGTACTCCTCGCGGACGGCGGCCGCGTACCGCGCGTACGTCTCCGCGTCCGCCGCCAGGACCGCCAGGTCGGCGTCGCACAGCACCTGCCCGTCGCGGTCGTCGTCCGCCGGGTCGTGGGTGACGGTGAGCCGGACCAGGCGGGCGACCTCGGCCGTCCTCCGCGGCGGCACCCCGGCCTCGGGCAGGGCGCGTTCGGCGAGGCGGGCCGAGCGCTCCTCGTTCGTGGACCGCTCCGGCAGGTACACCGCGTCGTGGAACCATGCGGCGAGCCGGACGACGTCCGGGTCGCCGGCGTGTGCCGCGAGGGTGTCGACGTGGTCGAGGACCGCGCTGAGGTGCTCGACGGTGTGGTAGCGGCGCTGCGGCTCCGACCAGCGCTTGAGCAGGTTGTCGGCGTACGGCGCGGGGTCGGGCGCCGGCGTCCCGGGCGAGGGGGCGGACGCGCCGCGGGCCGCGCGCAGGGCGGCGGCCCAGCGCTCGCGCAGGGCGTCGTGGTCGGGGTGCCGGTCGGGTGCCATGGCGCCCATTGTCCCGGCCGGCCCGTCCCGGCCGGGACCGCCTGGGTGCCGGTCGCCCCGTACGGGCCCGTACGGGGCGACCTCGCGGGGCGGGGGCGGGCGGGCGTAGGCTGGGGCGGATTGGACTAGACCTGTAGCCGCCCGACCGTCCGAGGAATGGGGTCCCATGAACGAGCGTGCACTGCTGGAGGTGATCGCCCTCGACGCGGAGGACGCGGTCGCGGCCCAGGCCGGAGGCGCCGACCGCCTCGAGCTGGTGACCGACATGGCGGCCGACGGACTGACCCCGTCCGCCGCCGTGTTCACCGCGGTCCGGGCGGCCGTCGACATCCCGCTGCGCGTGATGCTGCGGCTGGCCGACGGCTTCGCGGCGGGGGACGCCGAGCAGTCCGCCCGGCTCGTGCGGGTCGCCCGGGAGCTGCGGGCCGCCGGGGCGGACGAGTTCGTGCTGGGCTTCCTGGACCCGGCGGGCGGTCCCGACCTGGCGGCGGTCGAGCGGATCGTGGCGGAGCTGGACGGCTGCCGGTGGACGTTCCACCGGGCGATCGACCGGGCCGCCGACCGGGACGCCCTGCGCGGGCTGCTCGCGGACGCGCCCGGCCTCGACACCTACCTCACCGCGGGTTCGGCGGCCGGGGTGGACGCCGGTCTCGACACGCTCGTGGCGGAGGCGGCGCGCCGGGGCGAACCCGGGTACGCGCAGTGCCTCATGGTCGGCGGCGGCCTCCGCCTCGACCACGTGCCGCGGCTGCGCGCCGCCGGGATCGACGCCTTCCACATCGGCGGGGCGGCCCGTCCCGAGGGCTGGACCTCCCCGGTGTCGGCGGCGGCGGTCCGCGCCTGGCGCACGGCGGTGGACGAACCGGCCCCGCAGACGGTGCCGGTGGGCTGACGCCCCCGGCCCGCCGGACGGCCCGGGTCCGCAGGGTGGTCCGGGTCCGCAGGGTGGTCCGGGTCCGCCGGGAGGTTCCGGCTCGTCGGTGACGGCTCCGGTCCGTCGGAGGGGCCCGGCCCGCAGGGCGCCGGCTCACTGGGCGGCCCCGGTACGTCGGTACCGACCGGCGGGTCGGAGCCGCCGCGGGGTTCCGCCGCCTCGGATCGGCCGAAGCCGCCGCCGGGCCCGGCGGCCGTACGCCTCGGCCGGGGCGCGGGCCGGGCCCGGGGCCGTATGTCTTCGCCGGGTCCGGCGGCGGTCCCGGCGCCGGACCGCCACCGGTGGTGGCGCCGGGGCTCAGCCGAGCTGTGCCGGCAGCGGCCGCGTGTGCGTGACGATCAGGCCCGACACCGCGCGGGTCAGCGCCACGTACAGGCGGCGCAGGCCGGTGCGCTCGTCCGGTTCGCCGGCGACGACGGCGGACGGCTCGTCCAGGACCACGTAGTCGTACTCCAGGCCCTTGGCCAGCGAGGCCGGGACGAGGGTCAGCCGGGTCCGCCCGGTCGTCTCCTCGCCCGGTCCCAGGTACGGCAGCCCGGCCTCCGCCAGCGCGGCGGCCAGCGCCGGAACGCGGGCGTCCGCGGCGATCAGGCCCGTCGAGCCCTCGTTGCGCAGCAGCTCCTCGCACGCGGCCACCACGTCGGCGTCGCCCGAGGCGGCGCGCACCGCGAAGAAGCCGGGGTTCTCCCGGACCGAGGCCACCGGCGTCAGGCCCGGCGCGATGTGCGGCAGCAGCCGGGACGCGTACGTGATCACGTCCGTCGGCACGCGGAAGCCCGCCGTCAGCTCCTCGACCACCGCGTCGTCCTTGCCGAGGTGGCCCAGCGCCTCCTCCCAGCTGCGCGTCGCCCAGGGCGTGGTGCCCTGGGCGAGGTCGCCGAGGACGGTGGCGGAACCCGTGGAGCAGCGTCGGCCCACCGCCCGGTACTGCATCGGCGACAGGTCCTGCGCCTCGTCGAGCACCACGTGCCCGAGCGAGTGCGTGCGCTGCACGAGGTCCGTCGCCTCGTCGATCAGCACGGCGTCGGCGGCCGACCACTTGGCGGACTTCACCGACCGCGCCGGGCGCTCCCACAGGATCGCCTTCTGCTCGTCCTCGTCGAGGATCCCCGCCGCGTGCTCGGCGAGGAAGTCCGCGTCGGACAGCAGGCGCAGCACCAGCTTGGCCGGGTCGACCGGCGGCCAGACGGCCTTGACGGCCGCCTTCACCGCCGCGTTGCGGGCGACCGCGTCCTGCACACGGTCGTCCGGGGCCTCGCCCGCCCGCTCCATCTGCACCAGCACGGCGTGCGCGATCCGCTGCGGCAGCGCCTCGCGCGCGGCCCCGTACCGGATGTCGCGGTCCAGCAGTTCCCGGACGATCTCCTCCAGTTCGTGGGCGGGCACGCGCCAGCGCCGGGAGCCGCGCACGACCACGACCGGCTCGGTGGGCGGGGTGACGTGGGAGCGCAGGGCGCGGCGCAGCACCGCCGCCATCCGGGCGTCGCCCTTGACGACCGCGGCCGTCGCGTCGTCCGTGCCGCGCACCTCGACGTGCGCCACCAGGTCGTCGACCGTGGCCTGGGCGACCTGGAGCTCGCCGAGGGCGGGCAGCACCTGCTCGATGTAGTGCAGGAACGACGCGTTGGGCCCGATGACGAGGGTGCCGGTGCGGGCGAGCCGCTCGCGGTGGGCGTAGAGCAGGTACGCGACACGGTGCAGGCCGACGGCCGTCTTCCCGGTGCCGGGGCCGCCCTGGACGCACACCGTGCCGCCGAGTCCGCTGCGGACGATCTCGTCCTGCTCGGGCTGGATGGTGGCGACGATGTCGCGCATCGGGCCCACGCGCGGGCGCTCGATCTCCTGCTGGAGCAGCTTGCTCGCGGTGGCCGCCTCGGCCGGGTCGGAGAGGTGCTCGTCCTCGTACGCGGTGAGGTCGCCGCCGGTGTAGCCGAAGCGGCGCCGCAGCCCGACGTCCATCGGGTCCTTCTTGGAGGCCCGGTAGAACGGCTGCGAGACCGGGGCGCGCCAGTCGACGACCATGGGGTCGCCGTCCGCGTCGTGGACGTGCCGCCGCCCGATGTAGAACGACTCGCCCTCCGCGCCCTCGGCCCGCTCGGCGCCGTGGGGGTCCCCCCGCTCGAGCGAAGTCGAGAGCGGGGGAGCGTGCAGGTAGTCGAGCCGGCCGAAGAACAGCGGGGTGTGGCTCAGGTCCGCGAGGGACTTGATGCGCTCGTCGATCTGACGGGCGAGGACCTCGGCGTTGACCCAGTTCGCCGTGACGTCGCGGATGTCGAGGGACTCGACGTCGGCGCGCATGGCGCGCAGGGCGGCGCGGGACGCGGCGAGGTGCCCGCGTTCGCGGGACAGCGGGTCGAGGGGGTCGGTGGTGCCGAGGGGGTCGTCGGACAGGGTGGACACGGGGATTGCCTCCGGAGAACCTGCTGGTCGGTGAGCCGGCCGGTTTCCGTCCGGACGGCGGCACTCCACGAGTGGGAGGCGGGCGGGGCCTCCGCCGGTGGCCGCCGGGGGAGGCACAGGAGCCGAGATTCTAGGGGAGCGGGACAGGCGGGGGCCAACCGTTTTTCCTGCGGCTCGCCCTGTGCCGTTCGCCGGTCTCGCGCCACCGGCCGGACCTTCGGACCGGGGGAGTCCCTAGGGGAACCGTAGGGGGACGGGTCGCCCTTGAGGCGTACGCCGGGTTCGCGCGGGTTCGGCCGGAAGGCCGATGCCCGGTGGGGCGGCCGGATCCCACCATGGAGCCATGAGCGCAGCAACCTTCGTCCCGGCCTCCTCCCGGTCCGGCCATCCGTCGGGCGGCACCTCCGCCCTCGACGCCGGCCGCCGCCGCCTCCTCGGCGACGCCCTGCGCGCCGCCAGAGCCTTCGCGGGCGCCGCCTTCGACGTGGTGGTCCTCGGCGCGTACGAGGAGGAGGCGGGAGTCCGCCGCAAGCTCCACTGAGATCCGCCGAGCCGCCGAGTCCCTGCCGAGCCGCCGAGTCCCTGCCGAGCCGCCGAGTCCCTGCCGAGCCCCCGAGTCCCTGCCGAGCCGCCGAGTCCCTGCCGAGCCCCCGGGCCCCGGTCGAACTCCCCGTCGAGGCCCGTCGGCCGATGCCCCGGGGAGGCCCGTCAGCTCTCCGCGAGCAGCTCGTCCGCGTCCATGATCCGGTACGCGTAGCCCTGTTCCGCCAGGAAGCGCTGGCGGTGGGCGGCGAAGTCCTGGTCGATGGTGTCGCGCGCGACGACCGAGTAGAAGTGCGCCTGGTGGCCGTCCGCCTTCGGGCGCAGCACGCGGCCGAGCCGCTGGGCCTCCTCCTGGCGCGAGCCGAACGTGCCCGACACCTGGATCGCGACCGTCGCCTCCGGCAGGTCGATCGAGAAGTTGGCGACCTTCGACACCACCAGGACGTTCAGCTCGCCCTCGCGGAACGCGTCGAAGAGCTTCTCGCGCTGCGCGTTGGACGTCTCGCCCTTGATGACCGGCGCGCCCAGGTGCTCGCCCAGCTCGTCGAGCTGGTCGATGTACTGGCCGATGACGAGGATCTGCTGGCCCGCGAAGCGCTTCACGATCGCCTCGGTGACCTTGCGCTTCGTCGCGGTCGTCGCGCAGAAGCGGTACTTCTCCTCCGCCTCGGCGGTCGCGTACGCCAGCCGCTCGGACTCGGTCAGGTTGACGCGGACCTCGACGCAGTCGGCGGGCGCGATGTAGCCCTGCGCCTCGATCTCCTTCCACGGGGCGTCGAAGCGCTTCGGCCCGATCAGCGAGAACACGTCCGACTCGCGGCCGTCCTCGCGCACCAGCGTCGCGGTCAGGCCGAGCCGCCGCCGCGCCTGGAGGTCGGCGGTGAACTTGAAGACCGGCGCGGGCAGCAGGTGCACCTCGTCGTAGACGATGAGCCCCCAGTCGCGGGAGTCGAACAGCTCCAGGTGCGGGTAGACGCCCTTCCGCCTGGTCGTCAGCACCTGATAGGTGGCGATGGTGACCGGGCGGATCTCCTTCTTCGTCCCGCTGTACTCGCCGATCTCGTCCTCGGTGAGGCTGGTCCGCTTCACCAGCTCGTGCTTCCACTGCCGGGCGGAGACGGTGTTGGTGACCAGGATCAGCGTGGTGGCCTTGGCCTGCGCCATGGACCCGGCGCCGACCAGGGTCTTGCCCGCGCCGCAGGGCAGCACGACGACGCCGGACCCGCCGTGCCAGAAGTTCTCCACCGCCTGCTTCTGGTACGGGCGCAGCGCCCAGCCGTCCTCGGCCAGCTCGATGGGGTGCGCCTCGCCGTCGACGTAGCCGGCGAGGTCCTCGGCGGGCCAGCCCAGCTTGAGCAGCGTCTGCTTGATCTGGCCGCGCTCGGAGGGGTGCACGGCGACGGTGTCGGGGTCGATGCGCGCGCCGACCAGCGGCGCGATCCGCTTCGACTTCAGCACCTCCTCCAGGACCGGCCGGTCGGTGGTGGTGAGGACCAGGCCGTGGGCGGGGTGCTTGGTGAGCGTCAGCCGCCCGTAGCGGTCCATGGTCTCGGCGATGTCCACGAGGAGGGCGTGCGGCACCGGGTACCGGCTGTACTCCACGAGCGCGTCCACGACCTGCTCGGCGTCGTGCCCGGCGGCCCGGGCGTTCCACAGGCCCAGCGGCGTCACGCGGTAGGTGTGGATGTGCTCCGGTGCCCGCTCCAGCTCGGCGAAGGGTGCGACGGCCCGGCGGCACGCGTCGGCCTGCTCGTGGTCGACCTCCAGGAGGAGGGTCTTGTCCGACTGGACGATGAGGGGTCCGTTCAACGCGCGTCCCTTTCTGCACGGCGGCACCCCGGCGGAAGAAAGGGGTGCTCGGCCAAACGTCCAGTGTGCCGCATCGGCCGACGATCACACCGGGGTCCCGCTCCCGCCTCCGCGCACCCGCGGCCCGGAACCGGACCCGGTCCGTACGCCGCAGGGCCCGGTCCGTACGCCGTCGCGTCCGGTCCGTACGCCGGAACCCGGCCCGTACGCCGACGGGTCCGGTGTCACGTGCGGTCGTCGGCCAGCTCCGCCACCCCGGTCACCCGGTGCAGGGGGTAGGTGCGCACCTCGTCGGCGGTGTGGTCGTACGCCGTGACGAAGCCGCCCTCGACGCGGACCGGGGCGATGACGCGCTGGCTGGCGGCTCCCTCGGCGTTGACGTAGCCGATCCACAGGGAGTCGCCGGTCAGGACGGCGGCCTGCATGGTGGCGAGGGTCTCGGCGGCGGAGGTGCGCGGGAGGGAGCCGCTGTCCTCCCCGGTGCGCTCCGGGCCCTGTCTGCGCGGGGCCGTCGCGGCGAGGTCGCCGGCCCGGACGGCCCGGATCGCGGCGGTCAGGAGCGTGGTGTCCGGGACGGGCGGGCCGTCCGGGACCGGCTCGGGCGCCGTGCGCGGCGGGGTGCGGTGGGCGTGCGCCCGGGTGATCAGGACGTCGCCCTCCGGGGACTCGGCCGCGGGCGCGAAGCCCATCGCGCGCAGGGCCTCCAGCAGCGACGCCGGGTCGGCCTGGGCCGCGAGGACGGTGGGCGCGAGGCGGCGCAGCCGCAGGGACGCGGCGCGCTTGTCGGCGAGGATCTCGTTCAGCATCGCGTCGTCGTCGCAGCGCACGTACGCGGACGCCGCGCCGATCCGGAGCTGCCCGTGCCGCCGCGCCACGTCGTCGATCAGGTACGCCAGCGGCTGCGGCACCGGCGTACGGGAGTGTGCGGTCAGGAAGGCGTGCAGGTCGGAGGCGGTGCGCCCGGCGTCGAGCGCGCGCCGCACCGAACCCGGCGTGAACCGGTACACGGTCGCGCCGCCCTTCGACTCCACGTCCGCGAGCACGCCGAGCGTCTCGGCCAGCGGCCGCTGCAGCGGGCCCGGCGCGACCGCGGTCAGGTCCGCCTGGAGCAGCACGTGGTCGAGCGGCTCGGGCAGCAGCGGCGCGAGCAGCCGCGCGGCCCGCGCGGCGGCGACGGCCGCCTCGGCGGGGGTACGGGAGGCGGGACCGCGCGAGGAGGGCGGGGAAGGCGGGGAGGACGGACGCGCGCCGGGAACCCCGGCACCGCCCGCGGCACCCGAGCGGTCCGGACCGGCCGGGCCGTCCGGGCCGACCGCCCTCTCCGGGCCGCCCGTGCCGACTGCCCCCTCCGGATCGACCGGGCCGCCCGTGCCGGCTGCCCCCTGCGAGGCGCCCGGACCGTCCGAGGCGCCCGTTCCGGCCGCTTCGTCCGCCGAGGGGCCCGTTCCGTCCGTGCCGTTCGCCGCGGCTCCCGCGCCGTCCGCAGTGCCGTCCGCGCCGGACGGCCCGTCGCCGAGCAGCGCCCGCCCGTGCGCGGACAGCGCGCCCCGCCCGGTGACGCCCAGCAGCTCCGCCTCGGACAGCGTCCACTCGACCAGCCGGGCGCGCAGGTCGTCGCCGGCCTGCGCGGTGCCGCGCAGCGCCCGCTCCCAGCGCAGCCGGGCCGTGAGCGACGCGGCGTCGGCCGAGGCGCCCTCGGGCAGCCCCGCCAGCAGGGCCAGCACGCGCCGGCGCACCTCGGGCGTCGAGGAGCGGTCCAGGCCAGGGCCCAGCGCGGACAGCGTGCGGTCCTTGGCGTCACGGCCGCCGACCAGCCCCGGCGTACGGGTCGCGGGCAGCCACGCGCCCACCAGCCGCGCCCAGCGCTCGGCCGTGGGCAGCTGGAGCCACTCGTCGTACGCGGGGGTCGCCGCGTAGCGCTCGTCGGCCTCGCCGTCGGAGGCCAGCAGACCGGCCGCGTAGGCGAGTTCCACCCAGAACGCGGCCACCGGTTCGGGGACGTCCAGGGCGGTCGCCGTCCGCTTCAGGTCGCGCACGCTCAGGCCGCCCGCGCGCAGCACGGCGGGGCCGCCCTCGTCCCAGTCCTTCAGCAGCTCCTCGACGGTCGTGAGCGCGGTGAACGCCTGCCCGGCCGCCGTCGCGTCCACCACCTGGGGACGGTGCGTCGCGCCCGGTTCGACGGCGGGCGGCAGCGGCTCCACGGTGCGGTGGGCGCGGCCCGCCCGCAGGTGGAGGGCCACCTCGCGGGGCAGGACGACGGTGCCGGGCGCCGTCGGCAGCAGCAGGCCCCGGTCGAGCAGCCAGCGCAGCCGGGGCGCGGGGTCGGCGGTCACCTGGCCGTACGGCGGGCCCCAGACCAGCCGGGACAGCACCTCGACGGAGTCGGCGGGCGCGTCGTCGAGGAGCGCGGACATCCGCTCCCGGTCGGTGAACAGCCCGGTGAGCGCGGCGACCGCCGAGACCGCGTCGTGCGTGGACGGCAGGCCCGCCGTGGTCACGATCTCCTGGATGCGGCCCGGCGACATGCCCGCGGCCGCCTCCGCGACGGTCGGCCCGAGGCCGGTGGGCGAGGGGTGCTGCGGGGAGGGCGCGAGCAGTTCGCGGGCGGTGCGGACCAGGCGCAGCCGGTCGTCCCCGCCCCACACCAGGGCCTGCGCGCGCAGCGTCCCGAGGGCGCGCGGCAGTTCGCGGGCGGTCTCCGGGTCCCCGTCGTCGCCCGCCAGCAGCCCGAGCAGCGTGTCGTACGCGGCCGGGTCCGGGGCCACGGCCAGCGCCTCCGCCGTCTGCAGCGCGAACCGGTCGAGCCGCTCCAGGGCCCGGATCACCGAGGCCCGCGTCCCGGCGCGGGTGGCGAGCTGGGTGAGGTCGGTCGGCACGGGTGTGATCAGGTCGGGGCGGGCGCGCAGCAGCGCGGCCAGGGAGTCGTCGTCGCGGGCCCGCAGGTCCTCGGCGAGCGAACGCGGGTGTGTTCCTGCAGGGACGCCCGCATCGTCGGGTGACTGCTCCTGAGCGCTCATCCGATCCACGGTAGCGAATGGCTCCGCCGCCCGGCGCGGGACGGCACGCTGGCACGGCGCCGCGCGCGACCGGCGGCCCCCGCGCGCTCACGGCACGCGCGAACGCGTACGGCGCGTACGAACGCGCACGGCACGTACGGCGTGTGCGGGTCCGTGGTCCGGCCGTCTCCGGCACGGGAACCTGGCTGATCGTTTCCGCGTGTCCTCTCCGGGGGCAGAAGCCCTGCGGAGGACGCGGTACCGTCGGTCGCGGTGGGTCACAGTCTGGGCGCCCCGGAGGGGACTTCGTGGGGATTGAGAGCGATCAGCTCGTCTTCGACTATCTGAGCCGGGTCGGCGACCTGGCCCAGCAGCGGGCCCTGCCGTCCGGCGCGCGCATGCGGCTCGTCTCCGAGCTGCGCAACGAGATCGACCGCCGGCGGTCCAAGGCCGGTCCCGACAGCCCGGCCTCGGTCCGCCGCATCCTCACCCGCCTCGGCACCCCCGAGGAGGTGGTCGACGCGGCGAACGGCGGCTCCGGGGGCGGTGCTTCCGGCGGCGCGGGCGACGCGCCCGGACCCCGCGCCTCCGTGCCGGTGCAGCCGGCGCAGTCCGCGCGCGAGCAGGACGAGGAGCGGTCGCCCCGGTCCAGGGGGCTGCGCCGGATCGTGCCCCGGCCGCGGCCCGCCGGGCCGGCCGCCGGACAGCCCGCGGGCCCGGCCGGCGGCGTGCCGTCCCCGCCGCACCTGGCCAGCACCGAGGAACTGGGGTCGAGCGCCACGCGGCCCGACTGGTGGCGCGTGGACAGCACGCCGCTCGGGCCGGGGGAGAGCGTGCCCGGGTTCGTGGGCGGCATCGAGATCCCCGAGATGCTGAAGCCGCCGCCGGAGCATCCGCCCGGCGCGCAGGCCGCGGCCCGGCCCGCCGCGGCGGAGTCCGTCGAGAAGGCCGCCGCCCCGGCCGCGGCCGAGGCCGCCGCGCCGGCCCGCCGCCGTCTGCTGCGCCTGCCCGCGCCCGGGAGCTGGGCCAACCCGCTGCTCCTGTTCGCCGCCGTGCTCCTCGTCGCGGGCGCGGCCATGGGCAACCTCGTGCCGATGGTCCTGGGCTGGCTCATCGCGTACGCCTCGCGCCGGCTCACCCCGGCCGAGTCGAAGTGGGCCGTGCTCGGCCTGCCCGGACTCGTCGCCGCCGCGGGCGTCGTCTGGCTGTGGGGCAGGACGGAGGGCCGCTGGGGCGACCCCGTCGCCGAGGGAGGCATGGGCGACGCGGTCACCGGCACCTGGCCCTGGGTCCTGCGCGGCGCGGCCGTCGCCTCGGCCCTGTACCTGCTGTGGCGCTCGCAGCGGGCCCGGGGCTGACCCGACCCCGTCCGGCGGACAGCCGACGGGCAGCCGGTGAACAGCCGGTGGACATCCGGCGGCGACCGGGCCCGGCGGCACGGCACCACCGCGATCGCCGCAGGTACGAGGTCTGTGTACGGAGTACGCGGGGACGGGCCCGGCCCGCGCTCCTTGCACAATGGCCCGCATGAGTTCTCCTGCGCCGACCGTCGGCTTCGACCTCGACATGACCCTGATCGACTCCCGGCCGGGCATCCGCGCCAACTACCTGGCCCTCTCCGAGCGGACGGGCACGTACGTGGACGCCGACCTGGTCGTCACCCGGCTCGGGCCGCCGCTGGAGGAGGAGCTGGTGAACTGGTTCCCGGCCGCCGAGGTCCCGGCGGCCGCCGACGCCTACCGTGAGATGTACCCCACGCACGCCATCGCCGCGACGCCCGCGATGCGCGGGGCCCGCGAGGCGATCGCGGCGGTGCGGGCGGCCGGCGGGCGCGCGATCGTGGTCACCGCCAAGTACGAGCCGAACGCCAAGCTCCACCTGGCGCACCTCGGCATCGAGGCGGACGCGGTGATCGGCGACCTGTGGGCCGAGCGCAAGGCGGAGGCGCTGCGCGAGCACGGGGCGACCGTCTACGTCGGCGACCACGTCGGGGACGTGCGCGGCGCGCGGGCCGCGCGGGCGCTGTCCGTCGCGGTCGCGACCGGGCCGTGCGACGCGGAGGAGCTGCGCGGGGCCGGCGCGGACGTGGTCCTCGGCGACCTCACGGAGTTCCCGGCCTGGCTGGCCGGGTACGTCGCGTCCGCCTGAGCCGCGGGACCGCGGACGGACCGGCCGTCAGGTCTGGGGCTGCGTGGCGGCGCGGGCCGCGCGGCGGCCCGCGGCGATCGACCGGAGCACTCCCGCCCCGGCGATCAGGAACCCCACGCCCATCAGCATGCTCAGGCCGAACATGTAGGTCGGGAACGGCGTCGCGCCGAGCAGCAGCGGGGCGACCGTGACCAGAGTGGCGACGGCGCCGGCGAAGAACACCAGGGCGCCGGCACGGATCAGCCGGTCCCCGGGTTCGGCGGAATTCGGTTGGGTTTTGTCACGCACCCGACCAGGGTAGTTCCCAGCGCGTAGGAACACTCCGGCGACGTCTTGTCAGCGGGCGCCGGACCATTAGCCTTGGTACCGGCGGGTCCGGGCGACCCGCTGTACTGCTATCCAGGGCGGTTTCCCGCCGTGCAGAACTTTTCCGAGCATCATCCGACGAGTACGAGGACGAGGACAGACGTGCCTACCGGCAAGGTCAAGTGGTTCAACAGCGAGAAGGGCTTCGGCTTTCTCTCCCGCGACGACGGCGGCGACGTCTTCGTCCACTCCTCGGTCCTGCCCGCCGGAGTCGACTCCCTCAAGCCGGGCCAGCGCGTGGAGTTCGGCGTCGTCGCCGGCCAACGCGGTGACCAGGCGCTCTCGGTGACGCTGCTGGACCCGACGCCCTCGGTGGCGGCCGCGCAGCGCCGCAAGCCCGACGAACTGGCGTCGATCGTGCAGGATCTGACGACCCTGCTGGAGAACATCACCCCGATGCTGGAGAAGGGCCGCTACCCCGACAAGGCGTCGGGCAAGAAGATCGCGGGCCTGCTGCGCGCGGTGGCGGACCAGCTCGACGTGTAGCGGCGTACGGCCGGCGGCACGGACCGGCGACGAGGGCCGGGGCGCGCGGAAGCGTCGCTCCCGGCCCTCGCGCGCTCCTCGGAAGAGTGGCCGGGAAGCGGGCGTCCCCGCCACGCGCCCCCTGCGTACCGGAAGGGCGCGCCCGTCGCACCGGGGACCGCGTCAGGCCCGGCCGGGACCGCACGGGCGGGTCGGGGCCGGCCGGGACCGGAGCACCGCCGCGCGGGACCGTACCGGCGTCGCCTCAGGGGAACGACAGCGCGTCCGGTCCCAGGGCCGGCACCAGGCCCTCGGCCGCCGCGCGGGTCAGCAGGCCGCGGACCGCCGCGTATCCGTCCTCGCCGAGGTCGGCCGTGAACTCGTTGACGTACAGCCCGATGTGCTGGTCGGCGACGTCCGGGTCCATCTCCTGGGCGTGCTCCAGGACGTACGGCCGGGAGGCCTCCGGGTCGTCCCAGGCTGCCCGGACGGAGGCGCGGACCGAAGCGGCGAGCGCCTCCAGGCGCTCGGCGCCCAGCGACCGCTTGGCGATGATCGCGCCCAGCGGGATCGGCAGCCCGGTCGTCGCCTCCCAGTGCTCGCCCATGTCGGCGAGGCGGTGCAGGCCGTAGTTCTGGTAGGTGAAGCGGGCCTCGTGGATGACGAGCCCCGCGTCGACCTTCCCGTCCCGCACGGCGGGCATGATCTGGTCGAACGGCATGACCACGATCTCGCCCACGCCGCCGGGGACCACGTCGGCGGCCCACAGGCGGAACAGCAGGTACGCCGTCGACCTCTCGCTCGGCACGGCCACCGTCCGCCCGGTGAGGTCCGTGCCCTCCTCCCTGGTCAGCACCAGCGGCCCGCAGCCCCGGCCCAGCGCGCCGCCGCAGGGCAGCAGCGCGTACTCGTCGAGGACGTACGGCAGCACGGCGTACGACACCTTCAGTACGTCGGACTCGCCGCGCTCGGCCATGCCGTTGGTGATGTCGATGTCGGCGAAGGTGACGTCGAGGGCGGGCGCGCCCGGCACCCGGCCGTGGGCGAGGGCGTCGAAGACGAAGGTGTCGTTGGGGCAGGGCGAGTACGCGATGCGCAGGGTGTCGGTCTCAGCGGGGGTCATGGGTGTTCCACCTCTCCAGTACGGGTGCCAGCTTCCCGAAGGCGCCGGTCAGGGCCGCGAGGGCGTCGCCGATGCGCCAGGCGGCGCGGTCGCGGGGGCCGATGGGGTTGGAGACCGCGCGGATCTCCAGCACGGGGGTCCCGTGCGGGGCGGCGGCCTCGGCGACCCCGAAGCCCTCCATGGCCTCGGCGAGCGCGCGCGGATGCCGGGCGAGCAGCTCGGCGGAGCGTTCGGCGCTCCCGGTCACGGTCGACACGGTGAGGACCGTGCCGGGGCGCGCCCCGGTGACGTCGGCGATGTCTCGTACGAGTGCTTCCGGCGGACGGTGGGTGACGGTGCCGAAGCCGAGGCCGGTGACCGGTACGAAGCCGTCGGGCGTCTCGGCGCCGAGGTCGGCGACGGTGATCTCGTCGGCGACGACGAGGGAGCCGACGGGGGCCGCGGGCGCGAAGCCGCCGCCGATGCCGGCGGAGACGACCAGGCGGTACGGCGCGCCGGCGAGCGCGGCGGCGGTCAGCGCGGTCGCGGTGCCCGCCGCGGCGGCCGCGGGGCCGACGCCGACGGCGAGCAGGTCGAACGCGCCGGTGCGGTGCAGGACGGCTCCGGGCAGCGGCACCTCGCGGGCCGGTCCCGGAAACGCCCTCGCCACCGCGTCCCGCTCGGCGGGTACCGCGGTGGCGACGAGGAAGGGCGTGCCGGACGTGGTCAGGCGTCCTTCTCGAGCTTGAACGACCACACGCCGTGGACGGTCTTGTCGCCCTGCCGGACGGAGACCAGCGAGGAGTCGCCCTGCGCGCCGTACTGGGCGTTGAAGAACACGCTGCCGGGGATGGTGCGGTACGTCTTCTTGCTGGAGTCGGTCAGCGGGTTGCCGTTCAGCAGGATCGTCCAGCTGTCCTCGGCGATCTCCGGGTCCACGCCGAAGCGCACGGTCTCGTCCGGGTCGACCGTGATGGACTTGATGTCCTTGCTCTTGAGGCACTTCGCGATGTCGTCGGTCGACACCGCCTTGTCCTCGTCGTAGCAGTAGCTCTCGGTCTCGGAGCTCACCGAGTCCTTGCCGACCGTGAGGGTGGCCACGGGCGTCGGCTTGTCACAGGCGGACAGCACCAGGAGTCCGGCGGAAACGGCGCCGACGGCGGCGACGGCACGGCGGTGGCGTGCGGCGCGGATGCCGGGCACGGCGCTGAGGCGGGGCAGGGTGGTCATGCGCGAAGGCTATCGGGCGACTCCCGTGCCCATGCCACGCGGGGTGCGGCGTGCCGCCGGTACCCCACCCGGGAGCGCTGCCGGCATCCGTCCGGGAGCCCCGCCGGCGTCCGCCCGTGGGCGCCGTCGGCACCCGCCCGTGAGTGCTGCCGAAGCCCGCCCGGGAGCGTCGCCGGTACCCGCCTGAGGGCACCGTCCGCGCCTCGGAGCGCCGCCGGCCCCGCCCGGCGGAGGCCGTCCCCCGGGCTCCGCGTCCCGCGCCGCGGGGTCAGACCACCCGGGGACGGGAGGCGGCGCCGTGCCGGGCCGAGGCCAGCAGGCCGCGCACCGTGGTCAGCCAGCCGGCGGCGACGATCGCGGCGGCCACCGCGAGGCCCAGTACGCCGTTGAGCGGCAGCGCGATCCCGACGGCGCCGCCGACCACCCACGCCATCTGCAGCAGCGTCTCGGAGCGCGCGAACGCCGACGTGCGCACCTGCTCCGGCACGTCCCGCTGGATCAGCGCGTCCAGCGACAGCTTGGACAGGGCCTGCGCGAACCCGGCCATCGCGGCGAGCACCGCGACGAAGAAGGCGCTGAAGAACACCGCCGAGGTGACCGCCGTGCCGAGGACGGCCGCGACCACCGTCACGATGATCAGCTCGGGCGCCCGCGACCTCAGCCAGGCCCCGACCGCCGTGCCCAGCGCGTTGCCCGCGCCCGCCGCGACGCCGACGATGCCCAGCGACACCGCCGCGTTCTGCCCGGCGAGCGGGTGCTCGCGCAGCAGGAAGGCCAGGAAGAAGGTCAGGAAGCCGGACAGGCACCGCTGTGCGGCGTTCACGGCGAGCGCGTGCGTGACGGCGGTGCCGACCGTGCGCAGGCCCGGGCGCCGGCCCGCCTTCGGGCGCGGCCCGCGCAGGTGCTCCTCGTCGGCGGCCAGCAGCGCCTTGCCCTCGCCCTTGGCGGAGTCGACCTTGTGGGGCAGCGAGAACGACAGGAACGTGCCCGCCGCGAAGATCACGAAGGCGCCGTAGAGCGGCCAGCGGGGCCCCAGGACCTGCAGGCCCGCGCCGACCGGGGCGGCCACGCCCGTGGCGAGCAGGCCGCCCAGGGTCACCCTGGAGTTCGCCTTCACCAGGGAGAAGCCCGGCGGCAGCAGCCGGGGCACCACGGCGCTTCTGACCACGCCGTACGCCTTGGACGCGACCAGCACGCCCAGCGCGGCCGGGTACAGCTCCAGGCTTCCGGTGACCACCGCGCCCGACAGCAGCAGCGCCAGCAGCGCCCGGGCCGACATCGCGCCCGCCATCGCCGCGCGGCGGCCGTGCGGAAGCCGGTCCAGGAGCGGCCCGATCACCGGGGCGAGCAGCGTGAAGGGCGCCATCGTGATGGCGAGGTAGAGGGCGACCCGGCCGCGGGCCTCGTCGGTGGGGACGGAGAAGAACACGGTCGAGGCGAGCGCGACGGTGATCATGACGTCGCCCGCGCCGTTCACCGCGTGCAGCTCGATCAGCTTGCCCAGGCCCGACTCGCCCGCGCCGTGCGCGTGCGTCACCCGGCGGATGCCGCGGGCCGTGCCCGTGAACGGCCGGTGCAGGGCGCGCCCGACGGAACGGACCGCGCCGCCCACGGGACGCGGCCCGCCGGTACGGCTGTGTCCCCGCGAACCTCCGGTTCCGGTGGTTCCCTGGGGCGACCTCGCGGCTGCCACTCCGTCATAGTGCCCCGCCATCGGCCGTGATAGTGCCGTTACCGTCCGTAGGGGGAGTGGCGCGCCCGGGTGACCGGCGTGGCGCGAGCCGAAAACGGTGGCCTGCGGGGCTTCGTCACGGGCCCGGCGGGAGCGCCGCGCGGCAAAGCGTCCCCGCCGGTGTGGGCCCAGGGGCCCGGACGAGGTAGCGTGCGTAACGCGCCCGCGGTGGTTGTTCTCGGCCGCGCGCCTTCCGGCCATCCCGCAGAATGGATGGAGTAGGTGCGCCCGAGCGCTATCGGGCACGGACGTCGACGCGGCCCCCCGGTCCGCTCCGTCCGCAGTCCACCGCCGAGGGACGGCGCACTCGTGAGACGGCGTAGGAGAGAAGCGATACCTGTGAGCGCAGCGACAACGCGAAGCCGCACCCCCGACCGTCTGTGCGCCGAGGCCGTCGACCTCGCCCGCACCGCCGCCGAGGAGGCCGCCGCGCCCGGCGTCGTCGGGGAGCACGTCGGCCTGGTCTCCGAGGGCGACCGCGTTGTCACGCACTTCTTCGAGTGCAAGGAGTTCGGCTACCGCGGCTGGCGCTGGGCCGTCACGGTCGCCCGCGCCTCCCGCGCGAAGGTCGTCACCCTGGACGAAACGGTGCTGCTCCCCGGCCCCGACGCGCTGCTCGCCCCGGAGTGGGTGCCGTGGAGCGAGCGGCTGCGCCCGGGCGACATGGGCCCCGGCGACCTGCTGCCGACCGAGGCCGAGGACCTGCGCCTGGAGCCCGGCTTCACCGGCGAGGAGGAGCCCCCGCCGAACTCCGCCGTGAGCGAGGAGATGCGGGACCTCGTCGAGGCGGAGGACCTGGAGGTCACCGACGGGCCGCCCGCGGACCTGCCCGCCGCGCCGGAGCGCGGCTCGATCACGGCGGTCGCCGAGGAGCTCGGCATGCGCCGCGCCCGCGTCCTGTCCCGCTACGGGCTGCACACCGCGGCCGACCGCTGGGAGGAGGCGTACGGCCCCAAGACGGCGATGGCGCAGGCGGCGCCCGCGACCTGCGTGAGCTGCGGCTTCCTCAGCCCCATCGGCGGCTCGCTGGGCCAGGCCTTCGGCGTCTGCGCCAACGAGTTCGCGCCGGCCGACGGCCGGGTGGTGTCCCTGGCGTACGGCTGCGGCGGCCACTCGGAGGCCGCCGTCGTCCCGAAGCCCCCGCGGCCCGCGGACCCGGTGATCGACGAGACGAGGGTGGACCCCTTCCCGCTGCGCCCGTCCCCCGACTCGGGCTCGGTCCCCCTGACGACGGACGAGCCGAGCGCGGAGCTGGGGCACTCGTAGCGGGCGAGCGAGCGGGGCGGAGGGCGGCCCGGTCCGCCCCGGGCTCCGGCGCCCCCGAAGCGGCGCAGCCGGCCTCGCAGGCGACCGGTCGCGTCCGGCCCACAGGTCCGCGAACCCGCGGCTCGTGGCCCGGCGCGTCCGACCCGGCCGCCCGGCGCAGTCACCCGGCCACCGCAGCGGGCCGCCGTCCCGGCGCCGCCGGCCCGGGCGGCCACGGGCGCGAGAGCGTGGCGGGGCGCCCGCGTGCGGGGAACCCGTCCGCGCCGGGCACCGCGCCGCGCGCGGTACCTTCGTGCGGCGACGGGCCGCCGTGTGCGGCGACAGGCCACCGCGCGGCCGCGCACCGCGAGAGGGAGAGTGAACCGTGAGCAAGTTCGTGCGGCCGGCGGCCGAGGGCGCGGACCCGTTCGGGACGGCGCGTCTGCGGCGCGGGGTGCTGGACGCCTGGGCCACCAGTCCCGCCCGGTTCCGGGAGGACGCCAACGCCGAGGAGGAGCTCGTCCTCGGCGGCTACCGCGACCGCCTCGTCGTCGAGCTGGCCCAGAACGCCGCCGACGCCGCCGCCCGCGCGGGCGTGCCCGGCCGGCTGCGGCTCACCCTGCGCGACGGCGTCCTCGCCGCCGCCAACACCGGCGCCCCGCTGGACGCGGCCGGCGTCGAGTCCCTGTCCACGCTGCGCGCCTCCGCCAAGCGCGACGACGCCGGGCAGGGCGCCGTCGGCCGCTTCGGCGTCGGCTTCGCCGCCGTGCTCGCCGTCACCGACGAGCCCGCCCTCGTCGGCCGCCACGGCGGCGTCCGCTGGTCCCTGGCCGAGGCCCGCGACCTGGCCGCCGACACCGCCCGCCACAGCCCCGGCCTCGGCGACGAGCTGCGCCGCCGCGACGGCCACGTACCGCTGCTGCGCCTGCCGTTCGCCGCGGAGGGCAGCGCCCCGGAGGGCTACGACACCGTCGTGATCCTGCCGCTGCGCGACGCCGCCGCGGCCGCCCTCGCCGAGCGGCTGCTCGCCGGCGTCGACGACGCGCTGCTGCTCGCGCTGCCCGGCCTGGCGGAGATCGTCGTCGAGACCGGGGACGGGAGCGGGGACGGGGACGGGGACGTGCGGACGCTGCGGCGCGAGGACGACGGCCCGCACGAGGTCCTCGTCCGCGACAGCCGCGACGGCGACACCCGCTGGCGCGTCGCCTCCCGCCACGGCGCCCTGGACCCCGGCCTGCTCGCGGACCGGCCCGTCGAGGAGCGGCTGCGCCCGCACTGGTCGGTGACCTGGGCGGTGCCGGTCGACGCCGAGGGCGCTCCGGCCCGTCCCCGCACCGCGCCCGTCGTGCACGCGCCGACCCCCAGCGACGAGGCCCTCGGCGTGCCCGCCCTGCTCATCGCCTCGCTGCCGCTCGACCCCACCCGCCGGCACGCGGCCCCCGGCCCGCTGACCGATTTCGTCGTGGAGCGCGCGGCCGACGCGTACGCCGAGCTGCTCGCCGCCTGGCGGCCGGTCACCCCCGAGATCATCGACCTCGTCCCCGGCCCGCTCGGCAGGGGCGAACTGGACGGCGTCCTGCGCCGGGCGATCCTGGAGCGGCTGCCGCGCACCGCGTTCCTTCCGCCCGCCTCCGGTGCCGGGGGCCCGGGGGACGACCCCGGCGGGTGGCACGGGGAGCCCCGTCCGCGGCCGGCCGGCGCCCGCTCCGAACCGGACGCCTACGAGCCCGGCCAGGACGTCGCCCTCGACGGAGGGGTCGGCGACAACGGTGTCCCCGAGGCGCTGCGCCCCCGCGACGCCGAGGTCGTCGAGGGCGCGGGGGCCGAGACCGTACGGGTGCTCGCCGAGGTGCTGCCCAGCCTGCTGCCCGCCGGGCTCGAACGCCGCGTCGAGCTGCGCACGCTGGGCGTCGCCCGCGTCCCGCTGACCGAGGCCGTCGACCGGCTGGCCGGCCTGGAGAAGGAGCCGGGCTGGTGGTGGCGGCTGTACGACAGCCTCGCGGGCGTGGACCCGGACCGGCTGACCGGGCTGCCCGTACCCCTGGCCGGGGGCACCTCCCGGGCTTTCGGCACCGGGGGAGGCCGTACGGCCATCGGGCCGCGGCAGGTGCTGCTGCCCACCCCGGACGGAGTGCAGGCCGCGCCCGACGTCCTCGCC
Source organism: Streptomyces minutiscleroticus (assembly GCF_014650875.1). Taxonomy (GTDB): domain Bacteria; phylum Actinomycetota; class Actinomycetes; order Streptomycetales; family Streptomycetaceae; genus Streptomyces; species Streptomyces minutiscleroticus. The sequence continues at coordinate 278,200 of NZ_BMVU01000004.1, read as the reverse complement.
CGGCTCGGCCTGAAGGTCGCCCACCCGGACGCCGCCCACCCGCTGCTGGAGAAGCTGGGCGCGCTGCCCGCCACCCCGCGCGCCGTGCTGACCACCCCGCAGGTGCGGGCCGCCGTCGCCGCCTCGCTCGACGACGACGCGGCCTGGGACGAGGACGCGCCGGACGCCGAGGAACTGGCCGACACCGTGCTCGCGCTCGTCCGCGACGCCGGGCTCGAACCGGGCGACGAGCCGTGGCTCGGCGCGCTCGCCCTGCCCGACGAGGACGGCGAACTCGCCCCGGCCGGCGAGCTGGTCCTGCCGGACAGCCCCTTCGCGCGGGTCATGCGCGAGGGCGAGCTCGCCCACGTGGACGCCGGGCTGGCGGAGCGCTGGGGGGAGCAGCCGCTGGCCGCCTGCGGTGTGCTGACCACGTTCGCCCTGGTCAGGGCCACCGACGTGGTCCTCGACCCGGACGAGCTCGAACCGCGCGAGGGCGACTTCGCCGAGCCCGACGACGCCGGGCTGCTCGACGCCGTCGACGTGTGGTGCGAGGACGTCCTCGACCGGCTGCCCGACGCGCCCGTACCGCCGGTGGCCACCGAACTCGTCGCCGTCCGCGACCTGGACCTCGTCGACGACGACCGCTGGCCCCAGGCGCTCGCGCTGCTGTCGCGGCCGCCGCTGAGGGACGCGCTCACCCAGCCCGTGCGCGTCCTGCTGCCCGACGGCACGCACGAGATCGTCCGCCCGTACACCGCCTGGTGGCTGCGCGGGCACCCGGTGCTCGACGGCCGCCGCCCGGCCGGACTGCGGGCCGCCGGGGGAGACCCGCTGCTCGCGGGCCTGTACGACGAGGCCGACGCGAGCGGCTTCGACGACGAGCAGGTGCTGCGGGCCCTCGGCGTGCGCACCTCGGTGGCCGCGCTGCTCGACGAGCCGGGCGGCGCCGCCGAGCTGCTCGACCGGCTCGCCGACCCCGACCGCCCCGTCTCGCCCGCCCAGCTGCACGCCCTCTACGGCGCGCTGGCCGAGCTCGACCCCGAGCAGGTGACGCTGCCGGACGAGCTGCGGGCCGTGGTCGACGGCGAGGTCGCGGTCGTCGACGCGGCCGACGCCCTCGTCGTGGACTCGCCCGACCTGCTGCCCTTCACCGCGGGCGTCCCGCTGCTGCCGGTGCGCCCCGCGCGGGCGGCCGAGCTGGCCGAGCTGTTCCAGGTGCGGCGGCTGAGCGAGTCGGTGACCGGCGAGGTGACGTCCGAGGGCACGGAGCACGACGTACCGGAGTCCGTACGCGTCCTGCTGGGCCCCGGGACCCCGGCCTCGTACGTCGAGCACGACGAACTCGTCGTCGACGGCGTCGGACTGGACTGGCGCCGTACCCGCGACGGCGTGCTGCACGCGTCCACCCTGGAGGGCGTCGCGGCGGGCCTGGCCTGGGCCGCCGGCCAGTGGCCGCGCCGCTTCGAGGTGGCCGCGCTCCTGGAGGACCCGTCGCGCACCGGGGAACTGGCGCGGGACCGCTGGTTCGACTGAAGCGGCGGGCGCCGGCTCCGGTGACGCCGTCGACGTGCCGTAAGGCCCCCGCCGCCTGCATGGGGGCCTCCACCGACTGTGTCGTCCGACCGAGCTGCATCGCATACTAAGCGGTCGCTTGCCGATCTGGGAACAGCCATGACCACGCGGGAGTCATGGACCGGAGCGACAGCCGTCGACTCCGGCACCTCCAGCCACCCGCGGCACGAGGGCGCCGAAATCGAGCCAAAGGGGCTCCCGTCCCTGGCGCCCGCCCCTTGCCGCGGGCGATAATTGAACCGTCAACCAAATGGTCTGACCGGTGGTGGCCCCGGCGACCTGGCCATCCCTCGTGCTCGACCCACAGCAGAGGAGAACTCACATGAGCTTCCCGCTCGTGCGCAACCCTGGCGAAGGCACCCTCTACCACTATTACGACACCATCCAGGAGCAGGTCGTGTCGACCTCCGAGACGCGAGGAGTGGCCACCGTCCTGCGGCTGACCATGCGCCCGTCGGACGCGCCGCCCCTGCACAGCCACAGCCGGGAGGACGAAAGCTGGGTGATCCTGTCCGGCCGCGTCCGGTTCTGGGTCGGATCGGCCTCGCTTGACGAGTGTGACGTCCATGACGCCGGGCCGGGCGCCTATATCTTCGGCCCCCGTCTGGTTCCCCACACCTTCCAGCCGATCACCTCGACGGCCGAGGTGTTGCAGATCAACAATCCCGGGGCCATCGAGGGCTACTTCCGGTCGATCGGCTCCGCCGACGCGCGTCACGACACGGACCATACCGACCTGCTGGCCCAGTACGGCGTGACACTCCTGGACGGCCCGCCGAAGGCCTGAGGCCGTTCTCGCGCGGGCCACCCCTCGGGTGACCCGGGCCGAGGCCGCTGGGGCGGGAGAAAGCTCAAGGGAGAACGCTCAGCCCTTCAGGCCGCTCGCGAACCCCTTGATGACATACCGCAGCAGGACCAGGATACGCAGCACCCGCTACGTGATGCTCCTCCACCTGCCCGCCGACCACACCGCAGCCAGCGTCCGCGACGCCCTGACGGAGGCCGCACATAGGCTGCCGGCGCACCTCAAGCAGTCGCTGACGTGGGACCAGGGCTCCGAAATGGCCGCCCATCACAGCTTCACCACCGCCACGGACGTCCCGGTCTACTTCTGCGACCCGGCAAGCCCCTGGCAGCGCGGCTCCAACGAAAACACCAACGGCCTGCTGCGGCAGTACGTCCCGAAGGGAACCGACCTGTCCGTCCACAGCCGTGAACACCTGGACGCCGTCGCCGCCCAGCTCGACGGCCGCCCACGCAAAACGCTCGGCTGGGAAACCCCGGCCGAGCGTCTGCATAAACTGCTTGCCGTCTGACACAACCGATCACGTGTTGTGACGATCCCTAGAATTCGCCGCCCGGCGGCGGGGCCCAGGCGGAGAAGCGGCGGCCGACCCACCTCCACAGGAGCTCCAGGGCGGCCGCCGCCACCGCCGCGACCCCCACCGCGGCCCACGGCATCGTCGTGCCGACCAGCCGCAGCGCGAAGAAGTCCTGCAGCCACGGCACGGCCAGGACGAGCACGAACCCGGCCGCCATCGCCGCGACCAGGCAGATCCGCCACCAGGTGTACGGCCGGGCGATGATCGCCAGCACCCACATGGAGACCAGGAACAGCGTCAGCGTCGCCGCGCTCGTCTCGGCGTCCAGCGCGCCGGGGCCCCGGTAGTGGTGCCGGGCCAGCAGGTACGTCGCGAAGGTGGCGAGGCCCGCGACGACCCCGCCCGGGATCGCGTACCGCATGACCCGGCGCACGAAGTGCGGCTGCGCCCGCTCCTTGTTGGGCGCCAGCGCCAGGAAGAACGCCGGGACGCCGATGGTCAGCGTCGACAGCAGCGTCAGATGGCGCGGCAGGAACGGGTACTCCACCTGCCAGCACACCACCAGGAGCGCAAGCAGTACCGAGTACACCGTCTTGACCAGGAACAGCGTCGCCACGCGCGTGATGTTGCCGATCACCCGGCGGCCCTCGGCGACCACCGACGGCAGGGCCGCGAAGCTGTTGTCCAACAGCACGATCTGCGCCACAGCCCGGGTCGCCTCCGAGCCCGAGCCCATCGCGACGCCGATGTCCGCGTCCTTCAGGGCCAGTACGTCGTTGACGCCGTCGCCGGTCATCGCCACCGTGTGCCCGCGCGACTGGAGCGCGCCCACGATGTCGCGCTTCTGCTGCGGGGCGACCCGGCCGAAGACCGTGCCCGTCTCCAGGGCGGTCGCCATCGCGTCCCGCCCTGCGGGCAGTTCGCGCGCGTCGACCGGGTGCTCCGCGCCGGGCAGCCCGAGCTTGCCGGCCACCGCGCCCACCGAGACGGCGTTGTCACCGGAGATCACCTTCGCGTCCACGTCCTGCTCGGCGAAGTAGCGCAGGGTGTCCGCCGCGTCCGGGCGCAGCCGCTGCTCCAGGACGACCAGCGCGGCGGGCCGCACGTCCCGTGCGACCTCCGGGTCGTCCAGGTCCTTCGCGGCCCGCGCCAGGAGCAGGACCCGCAGGCCCTCCTCGTTGAGCCGGTCGGTCTCGGCGAGCACCGGGTCGCCGGCGGGCAGCAGCACGTCGGGCGCGCCCAGCAGCCAGGTGCTGTGCTCGCCGTCGCCCTCGCTGAACGTCGCCCCGCTGTACTTGCGCGCCGAGGAGAACGGCAGCGACTCCACGCACCGCCACTCCTCGCTGTCCGGGAAGGCGTCGACGACCGCCTGGAGCGAGGCGTTCGGCCGCGGGTCGCACTCGCCCAGGGCGCCGAGCACCTTGCGCGCGTACGCCTCGTCGGCCTCGTCGGCCTCGTCGGCCTCGTCGGTCCTGTCCGGCCTGCTCGCCCCGTCCGCCCCCGCCATCACCCGCAGCTCCGTGACGGCCATGCCGCCCTCGGTCAGCGTGCCCGTCTTGTCCAGGCAGACGACGTCGACGCGGGCCAGCCCCTCGATGGCCGGCAGCTCCTGCACCAGGCACTGCCTGCGGCCGAGCCTGATGACGCCGATGGCGAAGGCCACCGAGGTCAGCAGCACCAGGCCCTCGGGGACCATCGGCACGATGCCGCCGACCGTGCGCGCGACCGAGTCCCGGATGTCGTTGTCCTCGACCACCAGCTGGCTGACGACCAGGCCGATCGCGGTCGGGACCATCATCCACGTCACGTACTTGAGGATCGTGGAGATGCCCGAGCGCAGCTCGGAGTGGACCAGGGTGAACCGGGATGCCTCCTCGGCGAGCTGCGCCGCGTACGCCTCCCGGCCGACCTTGGTGGCGGTGAAGGCGCCGCTGCCCGCGACCACGAAGCTGCCCGACATCACCTCGTCGCCGGGGTGCTTGACGACCGGGTCGGCCTCGCCGGTGAGCAGCGACTCGTCGACCTCCAGGCCGTCGGCCTCGGCGATCCGCCCGTCCACGACGATCCGGTCGCCGGGCCCGATCTCCAGCAGGTCGCCGAGCACGATCTCCGAGGTGCCGACCCGGGCCGACGCGCCGTCCCTGCGCACCGCCGGCCGGACCTCCCCGATCACCGCCAGGGAGTCCAGGGTCTTCTTGGCGCGCCACTCCTGGATGATGCCGATGCCGGTGTTGGCGAGGATCACGAAGCCGAACAGGCTGTCCTGGATCGGCGCCACGACCAGCATGACCAGCCAGAGCACGCCGATGATCGCGTTGAACCGGGTGAAGACGTTGCCCCGGACGATGTCCAGCGTGGAGCGGCTGCTGCGCACCGGTACGTCGTTGACCTCGCCGCGGGACACCCGCTCCGCGACCTCGGCCGCGGTCAGCCCCGCCGCCCGCCCGGGCAGCGGCACGGGGTGCACGGGGTCGAGCTCGGCGCCCGCGTCGATGTGCGTCATGCATTCGACGGTACGGGCGGACCCGCGCCTTCACCCGCCGAGCGGCCCGAAGTCCGACCTGCGGAGGAGCGGCCGTGATGCCGTGGTTGTACATCCGCCGGCGAGGACGGCCGGGTGAACGGCGATCCCCCGTACGGGTCGGCTCAGCGCCTCGCCGACGGATCGCCGGCGTCCGCCGCGGGCGCGGCCGCCCGCGCCGCCGCGTCGCGCTTGATGGCCGCGTCCCGCTTGCGCACGTACCAGACGCCGACGAGCCCGAGCCCGCCGCCGGCCAGGCAGGTCCACACCCACCACAGGTGGCCGTGGTCGTCGAACCAGCCGTAGAAGGGCAGCTGCACCAGGAAGAGGACGAACCAGAGGATCGTGCCGCCGGTGATGGTGGCGACGACGGGGCCCTCCAGGGGCTCCGGCGCCTCGTGCTTCGGGGTCCACTTCGCCATGCGCACAGCTTACGAGGGCCCTTCGCGCGGGCCGTCCGCGCGGTCCGCGTACGCGCGTGAACGATCACGCCGCCTGTCCGGTTCCCAGGTCTACGCGCGGAGATGGCATTTTGCGCCTCATATGTTCATACTGAAACAGTCTGAGTATGGCCGCTTATGTTCGTAGGAAACGCCAACAGTGACCCGGGGAGTCCTGGGCGGTGGGCGGACACGGGCCGTACCGGACCACAGATCGTCCCCGCACCCGCACCCGTTTGAGGACCCGCATGTCCACCTCGGCCGTCGCCAAGGCCCCCGTCCCCGAGCAGCCGGAACCCCGGCCCGCGTACGGCGCGCTCGACCGCTACTTCAAGATCTCCGAGCGCGGCTCCACGGTCGGGCGCGAGATCCGTGGCGGCTTCGCCACGTTCTTCGCGATGGCCTACATCATCGTGCTCAACCCGATCATCCTCGGCAGCGCCAAGGACATGTACGGGCACCAGCTCGACAACGGCCAGCTGGTCACCGCCACCGCGCTGACCGCCGCCTTCACCACGCTCCTCATGGGCGTCATCGGCAACGTGCCGATCGCCCTGGCCGCCGGCCTCGGCGTGAACACGGTCGTCGCCCTCCAGCTCGCCCCCCGGATGTCCTGGCCGGACGCCATGGGCATGGTCGTGCTCGCGGGCTTCGTCGTGATGCTCCTGGTCGCCACGGGCCTGCGGGAGCGCGTGATGAGCGCCGTGCCGCTCGGTCTGCGCAAGGGCATCGCCATCGGCATCGGCCTGTTCATCATGCTGATCGGCCTCGTCGACTCCGGCTTCGTCTCGCGCATCCCGGACGTCGCGCAGACCACCGTGCCGCTCCAGCTCGGCGGCACCGGTCACCTCACCGGCTGGCCGGTCCTGGTCTTCGTCCTCGGCACGCTGCTCACGCTGGCGCTGATCGTCCGCAAGGTGCCGGGCGCGATCCTGATCTCGATCGTCGCCATGACCGCCGTCGCGCTGGTCGTCAACGCGGTCGCGGACGTCCCGTCCTGGGGCCTGACCACCCCGACGTGGCCGGGCAACCCGTTCTCGACGCCCGACTTCGGACTGGTCGGCCAGGTCAGCCTGTTCGGCGGCTTCGGCAAGGTCGGCGTCCTGACCGGCGTCCTGTTCGTCTTCACCGTGCTGCTGTCCTGCTTCTTCGACGCCATGGGCACGATCATGGGCATCGGCGACGAGGCCAAGCTGACCGACTCCGACGGCCGGATGCCCGGCATGAACAAGGTCCTCTTCGTCGACGGCATCGCGGTCGCCGCGGGCGGCGCCACGTCCTCCTCGGCGACCACCTGCTTCGTGGAGTCCACGGCGGGCGTCGGCGAGGGTGCGCGCACCGGCCTCGCGAACGTGGTCAGCGGCCTGCTCTTCGCCGTCGCGCTGTTCCTCACCCCGGTCGCCACGATGGTGCCGTCCCAGGCGGCCACGCCCGCGCTGGTCGCGGTGGGCTTCCTGATCCTGTCCGGCTCGATCCGGGAGATCGACTGGGCGGACCCCACGATCGCGATCGCGGCCTTCGTGACGATGCTGATGATGCCGTTCACGTACTCGATCACCAACGGCATCGGCATGGGCTTCATCACCTTCGCGGTGCTGCGCCTGGCGGCCGGCCGCGGCCGCGAGGTCCCGGCCGCGCTGTACGTCGTCTCGGCGGTCTTCGCCTTCTACTACCTGATGCCGGCGCTGGGCCTGACCTGATCCCGGTCACCGACGCCCGCGGCCGGTCCCGAGGGGCCGGCCCGGTCCCGGGGGAGGGGGGCGGTCGAGGGCCTCGGCCGGCCGCGCCCCGTCCGGCCGCGGCCCGCCGGACTCGTAGAACCTCTCCGTCTCCTCGACGGCGGTCCTGAACCGTTCGTCGAAGTCGTCCCGCATGAGCGTCCGGGCCACGTAGTCCTGGACGCTCATGCCTCTTTTCGCCGCCCGGTCCCGGAGCCGGTCGAGCAGCTCTCCGTCGATGCGCAGGCTGAGCACGCTGGTCCCCATGGTCACGAGGGTCGCCGCCGCCGGCCGGACCGGAGGTCGCTTTTCGGCGATGACTCACTCGTACGGGTGACGAGTGGTGTCAGTGGCGGGAGTCACGGGCATCCCGGTAGTCCTTAGTTTGAGTAATGAGTTACGCTAAAGACATGCCGGACCTCACCCATGGCGACGACGCCGCCGCCGTGAACTCCCTGCGCTCCGCGGTCATGCGGTTGTCCCGTCGGCTCAAGCACCAGCGGGTCGACGAGTCCCTGAGCCCCACCGAGATCTCGGTGCTGGGCACCCTCGCCCGCTGCGGCACGGCCACCCCGGGCGAGCTGGCCCGCAAGGAGCACGTGCAGCCGCCCTCGATGACCCGCATCGTCGCGCTGCTGGAGTCCAAGGGCCTGGTCCGCCTCGAGCCGCACCCCGAGGACCGGCGCCAGAAGGTCGTCACGCAGACCGAGCAGGCGGAGGCCATGCTGGAAGAGAGCCGCCGCAAGCGGAACGCGTGGCTGGCCGGCCTGGCCGAGGGGCTCGACGAGGACGAGTGGGCCAAGCTGCGCGCGGCCGCGCCCGTCCTGGAGAAGCTGGCTCACCTGTAAGCAGCGGTCGGCGCACCGCACCACATCCGCAGGGGACGACGACGTCCCCCGACCGCCTAGGAGGCGAGCCCTTTTGAGTACGGGAACCGGAGCAGCTTCCGCACCCGCACCAGCCACCCACGACTCCCCGCCCGCCGCCTCGACCGCCGCCGTCCGCGACACCGCCGTCGCCCCCGGCGCCGCGGACCGCTCCACCGGTGCGCCGCACGCCACCGCCGAGGAGCCCACCGCTTCCGCGCGGCCCTCCACCGCCGCGCACCCCTCCGCCGCCGAGGAGCCCGCGACACCCGCGGCTCCCGCGTACCCCGCCGCCGTCGAGCCCGCCGCTCCCGCGCACTCCTCCGCCTCCGGGCGGGACGGTGCCTCCGCCGCGTCCCCCGCCGTCGGCGGGACCCGCGCCGCGGGCCCGGCCGCCTCCGGGCCCGGCCCCGCGCAGCGCGAGAAGGCATCGATGTTCCGCTCGCTGCGGGTCCGCAACTACCGCCTCTTCTTCCTCGGCCAGGTCGTCTCCAACACCGGCACCTGGATGCAGCGCATCGCCCAGGACTGGCTGGTGCTGAGCCTGACCGGGTCCTCCACCGCCGTCGGCGTCACCACGGCGCTGCAGTTCCTGCCGATGCTGCTGTTCGGCCTGTACGGCGGCGTGCTCGTGGACCGGCTGCCCAAGCGGCCGACCCTGCTGGCCACGCAGTCCGCGATGGCCCTCACCGGCCTCGCGCTGGCCGCCCTCACCCTCACCGGGCACGTCGAGGTCTGGCACGTGTACGTCGCCGCCTTCGCGGTCGGCCTCGCCACGGTCGTCGACAACCCGGCCCGGCAGTCCTTCGTCTCCGAGATGGTCGGCCCCGACCAGCTGCAGAACGCGGTCAGCCTGAACTCCGCCAACTTCCAGTCCGCCCGGCTCGTCGGCCCCGCGGTGGCCGGTCTGCTGATCACGGGCGTGGGCACGGGCTGGGCGTTCCTGCTGAACGGCCTGTCGTTCGTGGCGCCCCTCGCCGCCCTGCTGATGATGCGCGGCCGCGAGCTGTACCCGGCCCGGCGCACCCCGCGCGGCAAGGGCCAGCTGCGCGAGGGCCTGCGCTACGTGGCCGGCCGCCCCGAACTGGTCTGGCCGATCGTCCTGGTCGGCTTCATCGGCACCTTCGGCTTCAACTTCCCCGTCTGGCTCTCGGCCTACGCGGACGACGTCTTCCACGCGGGCGCCGGCGCGTACAGCCTCTTCAACACGCTGATGGCGGTGGGCTCCGTGGCCGGCGCGCTGCTGGCCGCCCGCCGCGGCACGGCGCGCATGCGGCTGCTCGTCGTCGCCGCCCTCGCCTTCGGCGTCCTGGAGGTCGTGGCCGCGCTGGTGCCGTCCTTCTGGCTGTTCGCGCTGCTCATGGTGCCGATCGGGGTCTTCGGCCTGACGATCAACGTCACCGCGAACACCTCGGTCCAGATGGCCACCGACCCGGCCATGCGCGGCCGCGTCATGGCGCTGTTCATGATGGTCTTCATGGGCGGTACGCCGCTGGGCGCGCCCCTGGTCGGCTGGGTCACCGACGCCTTCGGCGCCCGGGCGGGCTTCGCCGTCGGCGGCCTCGTCTCGACGCTGGCCGCGGTGGTGGTCGGCCTGGTGCTGGCCCGCGTCGGCGGCCTGCGGCTGTCGGTGGGCTGGAACCACGGCCACCCGCACGTGCGGTTCGTCCCCCGCGAGCGACGACTGGCGACGGCGGCCTGACCCGCGGGAGCGACGGCCGCCCGGCTTCGTGGACCGGCTGCACGGATCAGTCGTGGCCGTCCCGCCCCGTGGGCCGGTCGTGGTCGTGCCGGTGCCGGAGGCGGCTCTGCCAAGCTGGGCGGCATGAGACTCTTCGCCGCCGTGCTGCCGCCGCCGGACGTGACGGACGAGCTCGCCGCGGCGGTGGCCCGGGCGCGGCGGCTGCCCGGCGCCGACGGCCTGCGCTGGACCGGCCGGCCCGGCTGGCACCTCACGCTCGCGTTCTACGGGGAGGTCGGCGAGGAGGCCGTCGCGCCGCTCGCGGAGCGGCTGGCCCGGGCCGCCCGGCGCACGGACCCCTTCGAGCTGGCCCTGCGCGGCGGCGGCGCCTTCGGCGGCCGCGCGCTGTGGACCGGCGTCACGGGCGACGTACCGGCCCTGCGGCTGCTGGCCGGGCGGGCGGAGGCGGCGGCCCGCAGGGCGGGCCTGCCGATGGAGGAGCACCGGCGCTACCGGCCGCACCTGACGCTGGCCCGCGCCCGCGGCCGCGACCGGGCGGTGGACCTCGCGCCGTTCACGGCCGCGCTGGACGCCTTCGCCGGGCGCTCCTGGACCGTGCGCGAGCTGTCCCTGGTGCGCAGCAACCTGCCCGGCCCGGGTGTGCCGGGGGAGGGGCCGCGCTACGAGACCTTCGCCGAACGGGCCCTCGGGACCGGTGGCTGAGAGCGGCCGGTTAGGCTCGACGACGTGGACCCGAAGACCCGTAACCGGATCATGGCCGGTGTGCTCGTGCTGATGTTCGTCGTGGTGGCGCTGGCGGCGGCGGTCGGCAAGTAGGCCCCTGCCGCCCCCGCCGCGCGCCGTGCCGGGTGCCGCCCGGACCCTCTCGTGTCCGCGCGGCACCGGACGCCCGTCACGTCACCGGGCGGCCGTCCCCCGGCGCGCCGGGGGACGGCGCGCACCTCACCAGGCGAACGCCTCCGGGGACGGCCCCGGACCCGGGAAGATCTCGTCGAGCCCGGTCAGGACCTCCTCCGACAGCTCCAGCTCGACCGCCCGCAGCGCGGACGCGAGCTGCTCGGCGGTGCGCGGGCCGACGATCGGGCCGGTGACGCCCGGCCGGGTCAGCAGCCAGGCCAGCGCGGCCTCGCCGGGCTCGAGCCCGTGCTTCTCCAGCAGGTCCTCGTACGCCTGGATCCGCGCGCGCCCCGCCGGGTCGGCGAGGGTGTCGGCGGCGCGGCCCGACGCGCGGCGCCCGCCCTGGGCCTCCTTCTTGAGGACGCCGCCGAGCAGCCCGCCGTGCAGCGGCGACCAGGGGATGACGCCGAGGCCGTACTCCTGGGCGGCCGGGATGACCTCCATCTCGGCGTGGCGCTCGGCGAGGTTGTACAGGCACTGCTCGCTGACGAGGCCGATGGTGCCGCCGCGCCGGGCGGCGATCTCGTTGGCCTGGGCGATCTTGTAGCCGGGGAAGTTGCTCGAACCGGCGTAGAGGATCTTGCCCTGCTGCACCAGCACGTCGATGGCCTGCCAGATCTCCTCGAAGGGAGTGTCCCGGTCGACGTGGTGGAACTGGTAGACGTCGATGTAGTCGGTCCGCAGCCGCTTCAGGCTGGCCTCGACGGCCCGCCGGATGTTCACGGCGGAGAGCTTGTCGTGGTTGGGCCAGACCTCGCCGTCGGCGCCCATGTTGCCGTACACCTTGGTGGCGAGGACGACCTTGTCGCGCCGGTCGCCGCCCTGGGCGAACCAGTCGCCGATGATGCTCTCGGTGCGGCCCTTGTTCTCGCCCCAGCCGTAGACGTTGGCCGTGTCGAAGTAGTTGATGCCCGCGTCGAGGGCCGCGTCCATGATCGCGTGGCTGTCGGCCTCGTCGGTCTGCGGTCCGAAGTTCATCGTCCCGAGGACGAGCCGGCTGACCTTGAGTCCTGTGCGTCCGAGCTGCGTGTACTTCATGGTCCACAGCCAACGCGTTGGAGTGCGCTCCAGGCAACACCCCGCGCCCCGCGCGTCCCGTACGGGGCGCGGGCGGTTCAGCCGCGGGGGAAGGCGGCCGCGCGGTACAGCGACACGCACGGTGACCGGTCACGGACGGGTGTACGGACCGCCCAGGTCCCATGCCTGGTACATGGCCTGTGCGAACGCCGCCGCCAGCTTGTGCTCGCCGGAGGCGTTCGGGTGCGTGCCGTCGTAGGTGTCGAGGTCGATGTCGTACGACTCGGGGACGGAGGCCACCAGGAGCGGGGAGGCCGGGTCGTCCAGGTCGGTCGCGGCCTTGGCGAGGAGCTCGTTGAAGGCCGTCACCTCCGCCGCGAACGCCGGCTCCGAGCGGGCCCGGACGTTGTGGATCACGGGGAGCAGGACCATGTGGACGCGGGGGTTCGCCGTGCGGGCGGACGCGACGAAACGGCGCACGTTGTCCGCGGTCTGCCGGGCGTCGGTGTAGAAGCCCAGGTCGATCAGGCCCAGGGAGACCAGCAGCACGTCGGCGCGGGTGGCGCGGACCGCGTCGGCGACCAGCGGGGCCAGGTGGTGCCAGCCCTCGCCCCAGCCGGCGAGGTGGCCGCGGGGGAAGTCCGGCTCGGCGTACGCGTACGAGGACGGCTCCTCGGCGACCTTGTCGTAGACCGTCTCGCGCGGTCCGACGAAGGTGAACGGGCCGCCGTAGGTGTCCCGCAGGTGCTCCCAGAGCCGGTGGCGCCACGTGTGCTCACCCGCGCTCCCGATGGTCATGGAGTCGCCGACGGGCATGAATCTGAGCATCCGCTCATCATCCTCGATCACCGCCCCGGACGCGAAGTGACACCGGCCACCCGCCCCGGCCCCGACGCCTGCTCCGCCCCGGCCCCCGGCCGGAACTCCCGGCGGGGATGGCAGGCTTGGGGCATGCGCCGTTCGCTGCCGTTCCTCGCCGGGGCCGCCCTCGCCGTCGCGCTGAGCGCGCCCGCCACCGCCGTCGCCGCCGACGACGGCTCGGACGGGTTCACGATCGAGGACCCCCGGATCACCGAGTCCAGCGGCCTGGCCGCCTCCCGCGCCCACCCGGGTATCTACTGGACCCACAACGACAGCGACGACGGCCCGTACCTCTACGCCGTCGACGGCCGCACCGGGAAGACGGTCGCCACCGTCACGATGACGGGCGTCGGCGACCCCCGGGACGTGGAGGCGATATCCCTCGGCCCGGACGGCGCCCTCTACGTCGGCGACATCGGCGACAACCTGAACGGCTCCTGGGACCACGTCTGGATCTACCGGGTGCCCGAGCCGGAGGAGCTGAAGGACCAGACGGTCCGCGCCACGCAGTACGTCGTGCGGTACGCGGACGGCGCCCGCGACGCCGAGTCGCTGATGGTGCACCCGAAGACTGGCCGGGTGTACATCGTCTCGAAGAACGAGGACGGCGGCGGCCTCTACGAGGGCCCCGCCGAGCTCTCCGCCTCCGGCGCCAACGTCTTCCGGCGCGTCGCGGAGATCGGCCTGTGGGCCACCGACGCCGCGTTCTCCCCTGACGGCAGGCAGCTCGCGGTGCGCGGCTACTTCGGCGGCATCGCGTACGACTGGAACGACGGGAGTCCGAAGCGGCGGGGCCGGCTGAACGTGCCGCTCCAGCCGCAGGGCGAGTCCCTCACCTACACCCCGGACGGCTCCACGCTCCTGTACGGCAGCGAGGGCGAGCGCAGCTCGGTGCGGCCCGAGGCGGCACCGGGGGCGGAGGGGAAGGAGGACGGCGGGCCGGCCTCGAACGGCGGCACGTCGGCGGCGGACGGCGACGGCGCGGGCGACGGCCCCACCGCCCGCCTCGGGACCGGCGCCCTCGTCCTGCTCGCGGCCCTCGCCGCGGTCTTCGGCCTCAGGCGCCTGCTGCGCCGGAACTGACCGGCACGGGGACGGCCGCCCGGTTCCCGCCCGTACGCGACGGCGCCCGGCATCCCCCGCGTACGGGGATGCCGGGCGCCGTCGTGCGCGGAAGGGGACTACAGGCGCTCGATGACGTGGTCGACGCACTTGGTGAGGGCCTCGACGTCCGCCGGGTCGATCGACGGGAACATCGCGACGCGCAGCTGGTTGCGGCCCAGCTTGCGGTACGGCTCGGTGTCCACGACGCCGTTGGCGCGCAGCACCTTGGCGACGGCGGCCGCGTCGATCTCGTCGGTGAAGTCGATCGTGCCGATGACCTGCGAGCGCTTGGCCGGGTCCGTCACGAACGGGGTCGCGTACTTCGACTCCTCGGCCCAGCCGTACAGGGTGCGCGCCGAGGCGGCCGTGCGCCGCACCGACCAGTCGAGGCCGCCCTGGCCGTTGATCCACTCCAGCTGCTCGTTGAGCAGGAACAGGGTGGCGAGGGACGGGGTGTTGTACGTCTGGTTCTTGCGGGAGTTGTCGATCGCCGTGGGCAGCGAGAAGAACTCCGGGACGTGGCGGCCCGAGGCGTGGACGCGCTCGGCGCGCTCGATCGCGGCGGGGGAGAAGACGCCGATCCACAGGCCGCCGTCGGAGGCGAAGGACTTCTGCGGGGCGAAGTAGTAGACGTCCGTCTCGGCGACGTCGACCGGGAGGCCGCCCGCGCCGGAGGTGGCGTCGACCAGGACGAGGGCGCCCTCGTCGGCACCGGCCACGCGCTTGACCGGCATCGCGACACCGGTGGAGGTCTCGTTGTGCGTGAGGCCGTAGACGTCGACGCCCGCCTCGGCGGACGGCTCGGGGTGCGTGCCCGGGTCGGAGGCGATCACGGTCGGCTCGGCCAGCCAGGGGGCCAGCTTCGCGGCCTTGGCGAACTTGGAGGAGAACTCGCCGAAGGTCAGGTGCTGCGACTTGTTCTCGATCAGTCCGTGGGTCGCGACGTCCCAGAAGGCGGTCGAGCCGCCGTTGCCGAGGACCACCTCGTAGCCGTCGGGCAGCGAGAACAGCTCGCGGATGCCCTCGCGCACCTTGCCGACCAGGTTCTTGACCGGGGCCTGGCGGTGGGAGGTGCCCATGAGGGACGTACCGGTGGCGGCCAGCGCGTCCAGCGCTTCCGTCCGCACCTTGGAGGGACCCGCGCCGAAACGACCGTCCGCGGGCTTGATGTCAGCAGGAATCTGGATCTCAGCCACGACCGGGAGCCTAGCCGTTCCGCGAAACCCGGGCGAAACGTCGTCCGGCGGCTGAGACGCCGGACGGCGCACGGCGGACACCGGGGTGCCCCGGGCACCGCGGCCCCGTTCCGTCCCGTGCCCGCCGCTCCCGCCCCACGCGTCACGCGACGGGCCGGGGCGGCGGGGGCGGGAAAGACCGGCCGCCGTCCGGGACCCGCGGCTACCCCCGCAGCCGCACCGGCAGCTCGAACAGGTCGTTCTGCGTCACCACCGGCTTGTTGCGGAGCTCGCTCGCCGGGACCGCCAGGTCGAGCGACGGGAACCGGGCGTACAGCGCGGGCAGCGCCACCCCCGCCTCCAGCCGGGACAGCGCGGCCCCCGGGCACACGTGCGGCCCGTACCCGAAGGAGATGTGCCGCCCGGCGGTGGTCCGCGTGATGTCGAAGTCCCCCGCCGACGGCCCGTGCGCCTGCTCGTCCCGCCCGATCGCCCCGTACGAGACGATCAGCGCCTCCCCGGCGGGCAGCACCTTGTCCCCGACGGGCACGTCCTCCGTCGCGAACCGGATCAGCACGTGGGACGTCGGCGTCGAGTGCCGCAGCGTCTCCTCGACCACCGCCGACCACTCGGCCTCCCCGGCGAGCACCATCGCCCGCTGCTCGGGATGGGTCGAGAGGTTGACCACCGCGTTCACGATGAGGGAGATCGTCGTCTCGTGGCCCGCCGCCACGATGAGCTGGAGCGTGGAGACGATCTCCTGGTCGGTGAGCCGGTCCCCGTTCTCGGAGGCGGCGATCAGCGCGGAGGTCAGGTCGTCGCCGGGCGTCACCCGCTTCTCCGCCACCGTCGCCGTCATCATCCCGGCCAGCTCGGTGAGCGTCGCGACGACCTGCTCCGGCGGCGTCTGCGTGGAGAAGAACGCCTCGAAGAGCTCCTTCAGCCGCGGCAGCCGGTCCTCCGCGATCCCCATCAGATCCGCGATCACGTACATGGGCAGCGGGTAGGCGTACTCCGCCTTGAGGTCCACGACGTCGCCCGTGGTGTCCGCCAGCCGGTCCAGCAGTCCTTCGGTCAGCTCCGTGATCCGCTCGCGCATCCGCTCCACCCGCCGCGGGGTGAGCGCCTGAGCGACCAGCGTGCGCAGCCGCCGGTGGTCCGCGCCGTCCACCGTCAGCATGGAACGTCCCGGGTTGACCAGCCCGATCAGCGGCCAGTCGGGGGCTATCTCCCCGCGCTGCCAGGCGCCCCAGACGTTGATGTCCTTCACGATCCTGGGGTCCGTCAGCAGCTGTCTCGCCTCGGCGTGGTGCGTGACCGCCCACACGGGCACGCCGCCCGGCAGCTCCACGGCGGCCAGCGGCCCCGCGGCCCGCAGCGCGGCGCTCTCGCCGTCGAGGTCGGAGACGAAGGGGTCGAGCACGATCGGGGCGGTCGGCGTACCCGCGGCGGACCCTGCCGGGCACGCCGGTTCCGCCGTGTCCGTCGCACCGGTTTCAGCCGTCATGCGAACGTGCCTCCAAGGACGGGGGTCGGGGTGAACGTCACCGGCAGCTCCGTCAGGCCGCGCAGCCACGGCGACGGGCGCCGCGTCAGGGACTCGGCCGGTACCGCCAGGTCGATGTCGGGCAGCCGGTCCAGAACGACCTCGATCCCCGTACGGGCGATGACCTCGGCGATCTCCTGCGCCGGGAACGGGCACCGGTGCTCCCCGTGGCCGAAGGAGAAGTGCGCGGCGTTGCCACCGGTCAGGGCCGAGGAGTCGGTGCGCACCAGGGGATCGGAGTTGGCGCCCTGCAGGCCGAGCACCACCATGTCGCCGGCGCGGAGGCGGTGGCCGCCGAGCTGGGTGTCGCGGGTGACCCAGCGGCCCGCCACCTTACGGGTGGGGGTGTCCTCCCACAGCACCTCGTTCATGGCCTCGGCGATGCTGTTGCGGCCACCGAACAGGGAGGCCGCGAACCGCTCGTCCGTCAGCATCAGCCGCAGCGAGTTGCCGATCCAGTCGGCGGTCGGCTGGTGCCCCGCCGTGATCATCACCATCAGGTCCTGGACGATCTCGTCCTCGGTGAACCCGGAGGTGTCGGCGAGCATCCGGGACGCCACGTCGTCGGCCGGCGCGGCCTTCCGCTCGGCCACCAGCCGCGTCATGGAGGCGAACAGGTGCTGCTGGCCCGCGATCGCCCGCTCCCGGCCGTCGACCAGGTCGTTCATGGCGGTGACCAGGTCCGGGCCCTCGTCGTCGGCGAAACCGAACAACTGGGCCAGGACGCGCACCGGCAGCAGCATCGCGTACTCGGCGATGAGGTCGGCGCCGCCCTTGAGGCTGATGTTGTCGATCAGTTCGTCGGCGAACCGCTCGGAGTGCCCGCGCAGTTCGGCCGGGTCGACGCCGTTCAGCGCGTTGCCGAGCATGGCGGCCCGCTCGCGGTGCCGCTCCCCGACGGTGTACAGGATCGACGGCTGCTTGTGGCCGATCATCGGGCGCAGCGGCCAGTCCTCGGGGATGTTCACCCACTGGTTCCACAGGTCGGAGTCGCGGCTGAACAGCGCCGGGTCCCCGGTCACCTGGTGCAGCTCGCGGTAGCCGATCACCAGCCAGGCGGGAACGTCGCCGTCGAGCAGCACCGGCACCACGGCGCCGTGCTCGCGCCGCAGCTCCCGGTACAGCCGGGCCGGGTCCTGCTGGAACCGGGTACCGCTGAGAGGTACGGGGGCGGAGGTCACACCAGCTCCTGACGGGAGGCTCGGGCGGGGGCGGCGGGACGGGTACCGGCACCGGCACCGGCGTACAGCGCCGCGACGTGCTCGACGAGCGTGATCAGGACCAGCTTGCTGGACTCGCGGGAGCGTGCGTCGCAGCGCACGAGCGGGACGTGCGGGTCCAGGTCGAGGGCCTCGCGGATCTGCTCCGGGGCGAACTCCGGGCCGCCGAAGTCGTTGCAGGCGACGACGAACGGCGTGCCGTGCTTCTCCAGGCGGTCGATGGCGTACCAGGAGTCGTCGATCCGCCGGGTGTCGACGAGCACGACCGCGCCCAGCGTCCCGGAGAACAGGCGGTCCCACAGGAACCAGAAGCGCTGCTGGCCGGGCGCGCCGAACAGGTACAGCACGTTGCGCGCGTCGAGCGTGATGCGGCCGAAGTCGAAGGCGACCGTGGTGGCGGTCTTGGCGCCCACGCCGGTGAGATCGTCGACGGACGCGCCGGCCTGGGTCATCGTCTCCTCGGTGTTGAGGGGACGGATCTCGCTGACCGAGCGGACCAGCGTGGTCTTGCCGACGCCGAAGCCGCCCACGACCACGATCTTGAGGCCGTTGTCGGCCGACGCGCCGAGCGGCGCGCTCGCTCTAGAGGTTGCGGAGTCCAACGAGCACCTGCTCCAAGATGTCGAGGTCGGGTACGGCTTCCCGGCGTGGGTGGCGGGCGCTGACGCGGCCCGCGTCGAGGAGGTCGGTCAGCAGGATCTTGGTGATGGAGACCGGCAGCCGCAGTTCGGCGGCGATCTCCACGACCGCCGTGGGACGTTCGGTCATCCGCAGGATCGCCGCGTGCTCCGACTGCATGCCGGGGGCCGGGTCGCACTCGGCGACGACGAGGGTCACCAGGTCGAAGGGGCTGTTCTCCCCCGAGCGGCTGCGTCCTCCGGTGAGGGTGTAGAGGCGGTCCGGGGAGTCGTCCCTGCCGGGCCTGCCGGGCCCGCTCATGACGATGTGCGGGGCCGGGCCGTCAGATGCTCGCCGAGCTGCTCGACGAGTTCGCTCATGTTGTGGCCGACGAGTCCGGCGTCCGCGTCCTCGGTGGTGACCACGGCCAGGTGGGCGCCCTCGCCCGCCTCGACGATGAACAACACCCCGCCGTAGAACTCGGTCATGGCCGACCGGACGCCGCCGGTGCCGTCGCCGAACTCCACCGACGCGCCGTGCGAGAGGGACTGGATGCCGGCCGCGATCGCGGCGAGCTGGTCGGCCTGGTCCGCGGAGAGCTCCGGCGTACGGCACAGTTTCAGGCCGTCACGGGACAGCACGAGCGCGTGCCGCGCGCCCGGGGTGCGCTGCAGCAGGCTCTCTATGAGCCATGTGAGCTTGTCGTCGGCGGTCGTCGTGCCGGTCATGAGGTGGGGTCGCCTTCCGGGTGAGGGTGCGGGTGCGAGGGGGCCGGTGCTGTCGGCGCGGTGCCGGCCGCACCGGAGTCGGGTGCGTGGCCGTCCGGAGCCGGTCCGGAGGCCGGTCCCGGGCCGGACACGTCGCCGCCCGGAGCCGGCCCGGCCGTGCCCCGGGCCGTACCGGACGGTTCGGGGGTGCCGCGCACGGCCTGCCGGAAGCTGCCGAAGCGGGCGGCGCGCGTCCTCGTCTCCTCGGGGGTCGGCGCGGGGCGCTGCGGGGCGGAACGGTTCGCCGAACGGGCGCGCTCGGCCTCGGCGAGGGTGCGCCCGCGGCGGCGCCTGGGCAGCGCGTCCGCGTCCGGGGAGGCCGGGGAGGGGGCGGGGGACTCGTGCGTGGGCTCGGGGCCGGGGTCCGCGCCGGTTCCGGCGGGCGCCGCGGCGCGGGCGGTCCCGGCGGCCTGCTCCGGGGCCGCGGCCGGGGAGGCGCCGCGGCGGCGCGGGAGCTCCGGCGCCGGGGACGCCGCGGACGGGAGCGCGCGGGCGGCCGGGGCCGCCTGCACGGCGGCGGGGCCGGCCGGGGCCGCCGAGCCGTCCCGCGCGACGAGGATGTCCTGCGGGACGAGCATCAGCACGCCCGTGCCGCCGCGGGCCGACGGGCGGAAGGAGACCTTGAGGCCGTACCGCCGCGCCAGCCGGCCGACCACGGCGAGGCCGAGCCGGGTGCCGGTCAGGCCGCCGAACCCGGTGCCCTCGCCGGAGACCGCCCGCTCGGCGCGGCGCAGCTGGGCCTCGCCCATCACCAGACCGCTGTCCTCGACGGAGACGATGGCGCCGGCCGGCACCTCCTCCACGTAGACGTGCACCTCCGCGGTCGGCGGGGAGAAGTTGGCGGCGTTGTCGAGGAGTTCGGCGAGCGCGTGCATCACGGCCTCGGCGGCGTGCCCGGCGACGGCGGCGCCGCTGGTGGAGTGGACGCGTACGCGCTGGTAGCCGTTGATCCGGCCCATGGCGCCGCGCAGGATGGACTCCATGCCGATCGGCCGGGCCCAGCGGCGGCCCGAGCGGGCCCCCGTCAGGACGGCGACGGAGTCGGCGAGGCGGCCGGCCTGGGCGGTGCGGTGGTCGAGGTGGAGGAGGTCGGCGAGCACGTCCTCGTCGGAGTGCCGCTCCTCCATCGCGCGCAGGTCCGCGAGCATCCCGGTGGCCAGGGCCTGCATGCGCCCGGCCGCGTTGGCGGTGGCGGAGACGGCGGCGGAGCGCAGGGACTCGGCCTCGCGCAGCCTCGCGGCCAGCCGGGCGTTCTCCTCGGTGAGCCGGGCGCGCTCCGCGGCGTGCCCCTCGGCGAGGCGGGCGCTTTCCGCCGCGTGCTCGTCGGCCAGCCGGGCGCTTTCCGCGGCGTGCTCCTCGGTGAGGCGGGCGCGTTCGGCGGCGAGGGACTCGGCGAGTCGGGTGCGCTCGTGGTCCAGCTCGGCCGTCAGGCGGGTCCGCTCCCGGTCCAGTTCGCCGGTGAGCCGGATGCGCTCCTGGCGCGTCTCCTCCGCGAACCGGGCCCGTTCCTGCAGCGCGCGGCTCAGGTCCTGGGTGACGGACTCCAGCCGGTGGCGGACCGCCCGGGCCGACAGGACGCCGTGCACGGCCACGGCGACGGCCGCGCACAGCAGCAGGCCGGCCGCGCTGCCGCCGAGGGCGAGGGGCACGCGCACGGAGTCCGGCGCGACGACGACCGCGCAGGCCACCGCGAGTGCCGCCGGTACCGCGGTGAGGACGAGGGCGGGCAGGAGGCCGCGCAGGGAAGGCCGTTCGCCGGAAGGCGTGGGGGAGGTCATCAATGAGGTCCTCGGTCGGTTCCGCGGGCGTTCACCGTGGTCTGGGGTGGCCCTCGGGGCGGGTCCTTGGTCTGTTTCCGGCTCACTTCTGCAGACGAGAGCCGTTACCTTTGCGCACCTGGCGGTCACTATATGAGACTTTGCGATCGCGTTGGGAAGACCCCAGTCACCTTTCTTAATATCTGAGCACAGATGTAACTACTGGAACAGGAACCCGGGTTGAGCGGAGTGACCGAAAGCGGCCCCTCCCGCGGCGAGGCATGCTGAGGGCATGACGGAACTCCGGGAACCGCGGACCGGACCGCGGGCCGAGGTGCGGGCCGCGCTGCGGGCGGCCGTGCGGGGCGAGGTCGACTTCGGCCCGACCGCGCGGGCGCTCACGACCATGGACGCCTCCAACTACCGCCGGGTCCCGCTCGGCGTGGTCGCCCCCGCGGACGCGGACGACGTGGCGGCGGCCCTGTCCGTGTGCCGGGAGCACGGGGTCCCGGTGGTGGCCCGCGGCGGGGGCACGTCGATCGCGGGCCAGGCCACGGGCACGGGCGTCGTCCTGGACTTCACCCGGCACATGAACCGGGTCCTCTCGCTCGACCCCGCCGGGCGCCGCGCCGTCGTCCAGCCGGGCCTGGTCCTGGACCGCCTCCAGGAGGCCGCCGCCCCGCACGGGCTGCGCTTCGGCCCCGACCCGTCCACCCACGGCCGCTGCACGCTCGGCGGAATGATCGGCAACAACTCCTGCGGCTCCCACTCGGTGGCCTGGGGCACGACCGCCGACAACGTGGCGGAGCTGTCGGTGATCGACGGCGGGGGCCGCGCGCTGCGCCTCGGCCGGAACTGGGCGGGTGCCCCGGAAGGTCTTCGCCCGCTCGTGGAAACGGCGTTGGGGCCCCTGCGCACGGGCTTCCCGTCGCTCCCGCGACGCATCTCCGGCTACGCGCTCGACGCCCTGCTCCCCGAGAACGGCGCGGACGTGGCCCGCTCCTTCTGCGGCTCCGAGGGCACGCTCGGCCTGCTGACGGAGGCGGTCGTGCAGCTCGTCGAGGCGCCGCGCGCGAAGGCGCTCGCCGTGCTGGGGTACGCGGACGAGGGCGCGGCGGCCGAGGCGGCGCCCGGCCTGCTGCCGCACGGCCCCCTGACGGTCGAGGGCATGGCCGCCGACCTGGTGCGCGGCGCCGCCGGCCTGCCGCGCGGCGGGGCCTGGCTGTTCGCCGAGACGGGCGGGGGGACGCCGGCCGAGGCCCGCGCGCGGGCCGACGCGCTGGTGCGCGCCGCCGACGCCGTCGACGCGCTCGTGGTCACCGACCCGGCCGCGCAGCGCGCCCTGTGGCGCGTCCGCGAGGACGCCGGCGGTACGGCGACCCGGATGCGGGACGGGGCGGAGGCCTGGCCCGGCTGGGAGGACTGCGCGGTGCCGCCCGCCCGGCTGGGCCCCTACCTGCGGGACTTCCGGGCGCTGCTCGCCGCCCACGGCCTGCGCGGCACCCCGTACGGGCACTTCGGGGACGGCTGCATCCACGTGCGGATCGACTTCGACCTGGTCACGGACGCGGGCGTGGCCCGCTTCCGGCGCTTCTCCGAGGAACTGGCCGACCTGGTCGTCTCCCACGGCGGCTCGCTCTCCGGCGAGCACGGCGACGGCCAGGCCCGCGCCGAGCTGCTGCCGCGGATGTACGGCCCCGAACTGACCGGCCTCTTCGAGCGGGTGAAGGGCGTCTGGGACCCGGACGACCTGCTCAACCCCGGGATGCTGGTGCGGCCCGCGCCGCTCGACGCGAACCTCCGCTTCGCCGTCCTGCCCCGCGAGCCGGTCGACGTGGCCTTCGGCTACCCGCGGGACGGCGGCGACTTCGCGGCGGCGGTGCGCCGCTGCGTGGGCGTCGCCAAGTGCCGTACGCGGACGGCACCGGACGGCGGCGTCATGTGCCCCTCCTTCCGCGCGACCGGCGAGGAGGAGCACTCCACGCGCGGCAGGGCCCGGCTGCTGCACGAGATGCTGGCGGGCGGGGTCGTGACGGACGGCTGGCGCTCGGAGGAGGTCAGGGACGCCCTGGACCTGTGCCTGTCCTGCAGGGGCTGCCGCTCCGACTGCCCGGTCGGCGTCGACATGGCCACGTACAAGGCGGAGTTCCTGCACCACCACTACGCGGGCCGCAGGCGCCCGGCCGCGCACTACGCCATGGGGTGGCTGCCGCTGTGGCTGCGGACGGCCGCGCGCCTGCGCCTCGCCCGCCCGCTCAACGCCCTCGCCTCCGTACGGCCCCTCGCCCGCCGGGCCAAGCGCCTCGGCGGCGTCGCGGCCGAGCGGGAGCTCCCGGAGCTGGCCCGGCGGACGTTCCGGACGTGGTTCACCCGCAGGTCCGGGGCGGCCGGGGCGGCGGGCGGCCAGGACCGGGCGGCGCTCCTGCTGTGGCCGGACACGTTCACCGACCACTTCTCGCCCTCGGTCGGCCGGGCGGCCGTCCGCGTCCTCGAAGCGGCCGGGCAGCGCCCCGGCCTGCCCCCGGACGGCGTCTGCTGCGGCCTGACGTACGTCTCCACCGGCCAGCTCGACCGGGCCCGCGCGGTCCTGCGCCGCACGCTGGACCTGATGGAGCCCCACCTCGGCCGCCCGGTCGTCGTCCTCGAACCGAGCTGCGCCGCGGCCCTGCGCGCCGACCTGCCGGAGCTCCTGCACGACGACCCCCGCGCCCGGCGCCTCGCCGACGCCGTGGTCACCTTCGCCGAGGCGCTGGAGAAGCACGCCCCGGACTGGGAGCCGCCCCGCCTGGACCGCCCGGCGGTCGGGCAGACCCACTGCCACCAGCACGCGGTCCTGGGCGACGCGGCCGAGCGCCGGCTGCGCGCGCGGGCCGGCCTCACCGGCGACCTGGCCGGCGGCTGCTGCGGCCTCGCGGGTAACTTCGGGTTCGAGCGCGGCCACTACGAGGTCTCGGTCGCTTGCGCACAGGAGCAGCTGCTGCCCGCGGTGCGCTCCGCCCCGGAGGGGGCCGTCGTCCTGGCGGACGGGTTCTCCTGCCGTACGCAGCTGGAGCAGCTGGGGGACCGGCGGGGCCGGCATCTGGCGGAGGTCCTGGCGGAGGCGCTGCCGGAACCGTCGCCCGCGCCGTCCTCCGCGCCGTCCTCGGGCCCGTCCCCGGACCTGTAGCCGGGTCCGCGGCCGGGGCGGGGCAGAGGAAGGGCGAGCGGGAACGGCGTTCGGGAGGCGGGGAGGCGTACAGGCGCGTCATAGTTGGACAGACCTGTCACGGTCCATTACTGCGTACCGTAGAGTGCATCCTGGTGGACGACGATCCGGACGCGGTGCCGCACCGAACCTCCTCGCACCGCACCGCATCGGCCGTCCGCCCGGTGGCGCCCCCGACGTCACCGCCGACCACGCCCCCTCTCCGGACGGACCCCCGTGAACCACTCCAGCGAACGCCCCTCACCGGCCACCACCGCCGCGACCGCGGCGGTCGCGTCGCCCGAGGCCGTCGCGGCCCGGCCCGGCCGGGGCCGGACCCCGGGCGCGCTCGGCCCCGTCGGGCTCGTGCTGGCCGGCGGGGTCTCCGTGCAGTTCGGCGGCGCGCTCGCGGTGAGCCTCATGCCGCGGGCCGGCGCCCTCGGCGTCGTCACGCTGCGGCTCGTCGTGGCGGCGCTCGTGCTGCTGGTGTTCTGCCGCCCCCGGCTGCGCGGGCACGCGCGCGCCGACTGGGGCACGGTGATCGCCTTCGGTCTCGCCCTGGCCGGCATGAACGCCCTCTTCTACCAGTCCGTGGCCCGCATCCCGCTCGGCCCCGCCGTCACCCTGGAGGTGCTCGGCCCGCTGGCGCTCTCGGTCCTCGCCTCGCGCCGCCTGGTGAACCTGCTGTGGGCCGGGCTCGCCCTCGCCGGGGTCTTCCTGCTCGGCGGCGGCCTCGGCGACCTCGACCCGGTGGGCATCGCCTTCGCGCTCGGGGCGGGCGCGATGTGGGCGGCGTACATCGTCTTCAGCGCGCGGACGGGGCGCCGCTTCCCGCAGGCCGACGGCCTGGCCCTGGCGATGGCGGTCGGGGCGGTGGTGATCCTGCCGCTGGGCGCCGTGGAGTCGGGCGCCGACCTGCTGTCCCCGGCCACGCTCGCGCTGGGCGCCGCGGTGGCCCTGCTGTCGTCCGTGCTGCCGTACACCCTCGAACTGCTCGCCCTGCGCAGGCTGCCCGCCTCCACCTTCGCGGTCATGATGAGCCTGGAGCCCGCGCTCGCGGCGACGGCCGGGTTCCTGGTGCTCGGCCAGGCCCTGAGCGCGGTCGAGGCGCTGGCGATCGTGCTGGTCGTCGCGGCGAGCATGGGGGCGGTACGGACGCAGGCGCGCGGCGGCGCGGGCGGCGGGGCGAAGAAGACCGGCTGACCCGGCCGACCGGGCCGACTCGGTCGACCCGGCGGCCTGACCGGCCGGCTGACCCGGCCCGTACGGGCCCCGGCGCGCGGGCTTCCGTACGGGGCTCCGTGCGGAACGGGTGCTTCGCACGGGACGGGATCTCGTACGGGACGGGATCTCGTACGGCCGAAAAATCATGCAAGCACGCTTGCTTGTTTTCTGCCCGGCTGGGATGCTCCCGGACACGTCGTCGTCCCCCGAGGGGAGCGCACCGTGTCCGATCCGTCGGCCGTCGTGGACGATCTGCGGCGGGAGAGCGAGGAACTCGACGCCCTGGTGAGCGGGCTGGGCGAGGAGCGGTGGGCCCTCGCGACGCCCGCCGAGGGCTGGACCGTCGCCCATCAGATCGCCCATCTCGCCTGGACCGACCGCTCCGCGCTGCTGGCGGTGACGGACGCGGACGCCTTCGCGGAACTGGCCGAGGCGGCCCTGGCGGCGCCCGACCGGTTCGTGGACGAGGGGGCCGAGGAGGGCGCGGCCCTGCCGCCCGCCGAGCTGCTCGACCGGTGGCGGGCGGGACGAGAAACCCTGGAGCGGGCGCTGCGCGCGGCGCCCGCCGGGACGCGTTTCCCCTGGTACGGGCCGCCCATGTCGGCCGCCTCCATGGCCACCGCGCGGCTGATGGAGACCTGGGCGCACGGACAGGACGTGGCCGACGTGCTGGGCGTGGTGCGCGAGCCCACCGCGCGGCTGCGGCACGTGGCGCGCATCGGGGTGCGGGCGCGGGACTTCGCGTACGCGGTGCACGGCCTCGGCGCGCCCGCGGAGGAGTTCCGGGTCGAACTCGTCGCGCCGTCCGGGGAGGTGTGGGCGTACGGACCCGAGGACGCCGCCCAGCGCGTCACGGGGCCCGCGCTCGACTTCTGCCTGCTGGTCACCCGACGTGCGCATCGGGCCGACCTCGCCGTGCGCGCGCAGGGGCCGGACGCCGACCGGTGGCTGGACATCGCGCAGGCCTTCGCGGGACCGCCGGGAGCGGGGCGCCCGCCGAAGGGCGGCGCGTCGGAGGGCGGCCCACCGAAAGGCAGCGCGCCGGAGGACGGTGTGCCGAGGGACGGTGCTCCGGAGGGCGGCGCGTCGCAGGGCGGGGCCTGATGCCCGGGGCTCCCACCGGGGCCACGCCCCCCGCGGCCCCCTTGCGGATCGGCAACGCCTCCGGCTTCTACGGCGACCGCTTCGACGCGATGCGCGAGATGCTCACCGGCGGCCCCCTCGACGTCCTCACCGGCGACTACCTCGCCGAGCTCACCATGCTCATCCTGGGCCGCGACCGTCTGAAGGACCCCTCGCGCGGCTACGCGAAGACCTTCCTGCGGCAGCTGGAGGAGTGCCTGGGCCCGGCGCTCGACCGGGGCGTGCGGATCGTGGCCAACGCCGGGGGCCTGAACCCGGCCGGACTCGCGGACGCCGTACGGGAGCTGGCCGGGCGGCTCGGCCTGGCCGCGCGCGTCGCCCACGTCGAGGGCGACGACCTCGCCGCGCGCTTCCCCGGCACGCTCGCCGCGCACGCCTACCTCGGCGGCGAGGGCGTCGCGGCCTGCCTGCGCGCGGGCGCCGACATCGTCGTCACCGGGCGCGTCACCGACGCCGCGCTGGTCACCGGGCCCGCCGCCGCGCACTTCGGCTGGGGACGGGAGGACCACGACCGGCTGGCGGGCGCCGTCGTCGCCGGGCACGTGCTGGAGTGCGGCACCCAGGCCACCGGCGGCAACTACGCCCTCTTCACCGACCACGACCCGCGCCTGCTGCGCCGCCCCGGCTTCCCGCTCGCCGAGGTCCACGAGGACGGCTCGTGCGTCGTCACCAAGCACGAGGGCACGGGCGGCGTCGTGACCACCGGCACGGTCACCGCGCAGCTGCTGTACGAGACGGGCGGCGCCCGGTACGCGGGACCGGACGTCACCGCCCGGCTGGACACCGTACGGCTGAGCCAGGACGGGCCGGACCGGGTGCGGGTCGAGGGCGTGCGCGGCGAGCCCCCGCCCCCGACGCTCAAGGTCGGCCTCAACGCGCTCGGCGGCTTCCGCAACGAGGTCGTCTTCGTGCTCACCGGGCTCGGCGTCGAGGAGAAGGCCGCCCTGGTCCGGGAGCAGATGGAGGCCGCGCTGGACACGGCGGGGGCACGGCCCGCCGAGGTGCGCTGGGACCTGGCGCGCACCGACCACGCCGACGCCGCGAGCGAGGAGACCGCGAGCGCCCTGCTGCGGCTGGTGGTGCGGGACCGCGACCAGGAGGCGGTGGGGCGGGCGCTGAGCGGGGCCGCCGTCGAACTGGCCCTCGGCAGCTATCCCGGCTTCCACGTGCTCGCGCCGCCCGGGAGGGGCACGCCGTACGGGGTGTTCGAGGCGGCGTACGTCCCGCAGGACGCCGTCGGGCACGTGGCCGTCCTGCCCGATGGGCGCCGGGTCACGGTGCCCCCGCCGGGCGCCGTCCGCGCCCTGGAGGACGTCCCCGGGCCGCCGCCGCCCCCGCCGCCCGCGCCCGGCGCCCCCGTCCGCCGGGCGCCGCTCGGCCTGGTCGCCGGGGCCCGCAGCGGCGACAAGGGCGGCGACGCCAACGTCGGCGTCTGGGCCCGTACCGAGGACGCCTGGCCGTGGCTCGCGCACACCCTCACCGCCGACCGCCTGCGCGCGCTGCTCCCGGAGACGGCCGGCCTCAGGGTCGTACGCCACGTGCTGCCGAACCTGCGCGCGCTGAACTTCGTCGTCGAGGGGCTCCTGGGCGAGGGCGTCGCCGCGCAGGCCCGCTTCGACCCGCAGGCCAAGGGGCTCGGCGAGTGGCTGCGCGCCCGCCACCTGGACATACCGGAGGCACTGCTGTGACCGTCCTCGCGTCGGCCCTGGACACCCGGGGCCCCGACTTCGCCGCGAACCGCGACGCCATGCTCGCCAGGCTGGCCGAGCTCGACGCCGAGCACGCCAAGGCCCTGGCGGGCGGCGGCGAGAAGTACGTCGAGCGGCACAGGAGACGCGGCAAGCTGCTCGCCCGCGAGCGGATCGAGCTGCTCCTGGACCCCGACACGCCCTTCTTGGAGCTGTCGCCGCTGGCCGCCTGGGGCAGCGACTACGCGGTCGGCGCCTCGCTGGTCACCGGCATCGGCGTCGTCGAGGGCGTGGAGTGCCTGATCACGGCCAACGACCCGACCGTGCGCGGCGGGGCCAGCAACCCCTGGACCCTGAAGAAGGCGCTGCGGGCCAACGAGATCGCGTACGCCAACCGGCTGCCGTGCGTCAGCCTCGTCGAGTCCGGCGGCGCCGACCTGCCCTCGCAGAAGGAGATCTTCATCCCCGGGGGCGCCCTCTTCCGCGACCTGACGCGGCTGTCGGCGGCCGGCGTCCCGACCGTCGCGGTCGTCTTCGGCAACTCCACGGCCGGCGGCGCGTACGTCCCCGGCATGTCCGACCACGTGATCATGGTCAAGGAGCGCGCGAAGGTGTTCCTGGGCGGGCCGCCGCTGGTGCGGATGGCGACCGGGGAGGAGAGCGACGACGAGTCGCTGGGCGGAGCGGAGATGCACGCGCGCGTGTCGGGCCTCGCCGACCACTTCGCCGTCGACGAGCGGGACGCGATCCGCCGCGCCCGCCGGGTGGTCGCCCGCCTCAACCACCGCAAGGCGTACCCCGACCCGGGCCCGGCCGAGCCGCCGAAGTACGACGCGGAGGAGCTGCTGGGCGTCGTGCCGGGCGACCTGCGCACGCCGTTCGACCCGCGGGAGGTGATCGCGCGGATCGTCGACGGCTCGGACTTCGACGAGTTCAAGCCGCTGTACGGGCCGAGCCTGGTGACCGGCTGGGCGGAGCTGCACGGCTATCCGGTGGGGATCCTGGCCAACGCCCAGGGCGTGCTGTTCAGCCAGGAGTCGCAGAAGGCGGCCCAGTTCATCCAGCTCGCCGACCAGCGCGACGTCCCGCTGGTCTTCCTGCACAACACCACCGGCTACATGGTCGGCAGGGAGTACGAGCAGGGCGGGATCGTCAAGCACGGCGCCATGATGATCAACGCGGTGAGCAACAGCCGGGTGCCGCACCTGTCCGTGCTCATGGGCGCCTCCTACGGGGCCGGGCACTACGGCATGTGCGGGCGGGCGTACGACCCGCGCTTCCTGTTCACCTGGCCCAGCGCCAAGTCCGCCGTCATGGGACCGCAGCAGCTCGCGGGCGTCCTGTCGATCGTCGCCCGGCAGTCGGCCGCCGCGAAGGGGCAGCCGTACGACGAGGAGGCCGACGCGGCGCTGCGCGCCGTGGTCGAGCGGCAGATCGAGTCCGAGTCCCTGCCGATGTTCCTGTCCGGGCGGCTGTACGACGACGGGGTCATCGACCCGCGCGACACCCGCACCGTCCTCGGCCTGTGCCTGTCCGCCGTCCACACGGCGCCCTTCGAGGGCGCGCGCGGCGGCTTCGGCGTCTTCCGGATGTGAGGGGTCGCATGATTTCCGCGCTGCTGGTCGCCAACCGGGGCGAGATCGCCTGCCGTGTCTTGCGGACCTGCCGCGAGCTGGGCGTCCGGACGGTCGCCGTGCACTCCGACGCCGACGAGGACGCGCTGCACGTCCGCGAGGCCGACGCGGCGGTCCGCCTCCCCGGGGCGGCGCCCGCCGAGACCTACCTGCGCGGCGACCTGGTCGTGAAGGCCGCCCTGGACGCGGGCGCCGACGCCGTGCACCCCGGCTACGGCTTCCTGTCCGAGAACGCGGACTTCGCACGCGCGGTCCTCGACGCGGGCCTCGTCTGGGTCGGACCGCCGCCGGAGGCGATCGAGGCGATGGCCTCCAAGACGCGCGCCAAGGAGCTGATGGGGGTCGCGCCGCTGCGCGAGGTCACGGCCGCCGACCTCCCGGTGCTGGTCAAGGCCGCGGCGGGCGGCGGCGGGCGCGGCATGCGCGTCGTACGGGACCTGGCCGGGCTGGACGAGGAGCTGGCCGCCGCCCGCGCGGAGGCGGCGAGCGCCTTCGGGGACGGCGAGGTGTTCGTCGAGCCGTACCTGGAGGGCGGCCGCCACGTCGAGGTGCAGGTCCTCGCCGACGCGCACGGCACGGTGTGGACGCTCGGCACCCGCGACTGCTCGCTCCAGCGCCGCCACCAGAAGGTGGTCGAGGAGGCGCCGGCACCGGGTCTGCCCCCCGGACTCACCGACTCCTTGTACGCGGAGGCGGTCCGGGCCGCCCGCGCGACCTCCTACGTCGGCGCGGGCACGGTCGAGTTCCTGGTGGCCGGCGGCAGAGCGCACTTCCTGGAGATGAACACCCGCCTCCAGGTCGAGCACCCCGTCACCGAGGCGGTGTTCGGGATCGACCTCGTGGCGCTGCAGATCCGGATCGCCGAGGGCGCGCCCCTGGAGGGCGGGCCGCCGGCCCCGCGCGGGCACGCGGTCGAGGCCCGCCTGTACGCCGAGGACCCGGCGCGCGGCTGGGCCCCGCAGACCGGCACCCTGCACCGGCTCGCCGTCCCCGGCGGCGTCCGGCTCGACACCGGGTACGCGGACGGCGACCACATCGGCGTCCACTACGACCCCATGATCGCCAAGGTGGTCGCGCACGCCCCCACGCGCGCGGAGGCCCTGCGCAGGCTCTCCGGGGCCCTGGCCGGGGCCGCCGTGCACGGCCCCGCCACCAACCGTGACCTGCTCGTCCGCTCGCTGCGCCACCCGGAGTTCGCCGCGGGGCGCATGGACACCGGCTTCTACGACCGGCACCTGGCGGAGCTGACCGCGCCGGACCCGGACCCGTACGCTCCGCTGGCCGCCGCCCTGGCCGACGCGCACGGCCGGTCCCGCTTCGGCGGCTGGCGCAACCTCCCCTCCCTGCCGCAGACCAAGCGCTACCGCACCGAACCCGACGGCGCCGAGCACGAGGTCCGCTACCGCCACACCCGCGACGGCCTGGCCGCCGACGGCGTGCGCGTGGTGCGCGCCGACGCCTCCCGCGTCGTGCTCGAGGCGGCGGGCGTGCGCCGGACGTACGAGGTGAGCCGCTACGGCGACCGCGTCCACGTGAACGCCACCGCCCTCACCGCGCTGCCCCGCTTCCCCGACCCGGCCGCGCAGCGGGCGCCGGGCTCCCTCCTGGCCCCCATGCCGGGGACCGTCGTCCGCGTCGCCGACGGGCTCGCCCCCGGGACCGCCGTACGGGCGGGGGACCCCCTGCTGTGGCTGGAGGCGATGAAGATGGAGCACAGGATCACCGCTCCGGTCACCGGCACGCTGAGCGCCCTGCACGTGGAGCCGGGACAGCAGGTGGAGCCCGGCGCCCTGCTGGCGGTGGTGCAGGAGCCCCGGCACTAGGGCCGCGGGGCCGCACCGGCCCGCGGCCCCCCCCCC
>NZ_BMVU01000004.1:0-246375 GCF_014650875.1 Streptomyces minutiscleroticus | reverse complement strand
GCCCTCAACCACACGAACCTACTGGCCTTCGACCTTGACCAAACACATAGGGGCACCCCCCCGGCCCCCGAGCGCGGCACGCCACGAACGACCGCCCCCGTCCCGGACGGCCCGGCCGCCCCTCATCCCCAGGAGCCGCATGACCACCCTCGTGGAAACCGAAGAGCGCAAGGCCCTCCGCTCCGCCGTGTCCGCCCTCGGCCGCCGCTACGGCCGCGACTACCTCGCCCGCGTCGCCGCCGAGGGCCGCCGCCCCGACGAGCTCTGGGCGGAGGCGGCCCGGCTCGGCTACCTCGGCGTCAACCTGCCCGAGGAGTACGGCGGCGGGGGCGGCGGCATCGCCGAGCTGTCGATCGTCCTGGAGGAACTGGGCGCGGCCGGCTGCCCGTTGCTGATGATGGTCGTCTCGCCCGCGATCTGCGGCACGGTGATCTCCCGCTTCGGCACCGGGGAGCAGAAGCGGGCCTGGCTGCCGGGGCTCGCCGACGGCACCCGCACCATGGCGTTCGGCATCACCGAGCCCGACGCGGGCTCCAACAGCCACCGCATCACCACCACCGCGCGCCGGGACGGCACCGACTGGATCGTCACCGGCCGCAAGGTCTTCGTCTCCGGCGTCGACACCGCCGACGCCACGCTGATCGTCGGCCGGACCGGGGACGCCCGCACGGGCCGGCTCAAGCCCTGTCTGTTCATCGTCCCGCGCGACGCCGACGGCTTCGGGCGGCGGCGGATCGAGATGGAACTGCACGCCCCGGAGAAGCAGTTCGAGCTGACCCTGGACGAGGTGCGGCTGCCCGCGGGCGCGCTGGTCGGCGAGGAGGAGGACGCGGGGCTGCTCCAGCTGTTCGCGGGGCTCAACCCGGAGCGCATCATGACGGCCGCGTTCGCCGTCGGGATGGGCCGCCACGCGCTGGCGCGGGCCGTCGCGTACGCCAGGGAGCGCACCGTCTGGAAGACGCCCATCGGTGCCCACCAGGCCGTCGCGCACCCGCTGGCCCAGGCGCACATCGAGCTCGAACTGGCCCGCCTGATGACGCAGAAGGCCGCCCACCTCTACGACGCGGGCGACGACCCCGGCGCCGGGGAGGCCGCCAACATGGCCAAGTACGCGGCCGCCGAGGCCTGCGCGAGGGCCGTCGACCAGTCCGTGCACACCCTCGGCGGCAACGGCCTGACCAGGGAGTTCGGCCTCGCCTCGCTCATCACCGCCTCACGCGTCGCCCGGATCGCGCCCGTCAGCCGGGAGATGATCCTCAACTTCGTCTCGCACACCACCCTGGGCCTGCCCAAGTCGTACTAGGGCCTGTCGTCGCACTCCCCTGCTCCAGGAAGGCACAGACATGATCTTCCGCAGCGAGTACGCGGACGTACCGGTCGTCGACCTGCCCATCCACGACGCCGTGCTGGGCGGCGCCGCCGCGCGCGGCGAACTGCCCGCCCTCGTCGACGGTGTCGACGGCACCACCCTGACCTACGCCCAGCTCGACGCCTTCCACCGGCGGGCGGCCGCCGGGCTCGCCGGGGCGGGCGTGCGCAAGGGCGACGTCCTGGCCCTGCACAGCCCGAACACCGTCGCCTTCCCGGTCGCCTTCTACGCCGCCACGCGCGCGGGGGCGGCCGTCACGACCGTGCACCCGCTCGCCACCGCCGAGGAGTTCGCCCGGCAGCTCACGGACAGCGCCGCCCGCTGGATCGTCACCGTCTCGCCGCTGCTGGGGACCGCCCGGGCGGCCGCGGACCTCGCGGGCGGCGTCGAGGAGATCCTCGTCTGCGACCGGGCGGAGGGACACCGCTCCCTGCTCGCCATGCTCGGCACCGAGGCCCCCGAGCCGCGGGTCGCCGTCGACCCGGCGCAGGACGTCGCGGCCCTCCCGTACTCCTCCGGTACCACCGGCGTCCCCAAGGGCGTCATGCTCACCCACCGCAACATCGCCACCAACCTCGCCCAGCTCGAACCCGCCGCGTCGGCGGCCCCGGGCGACCGCGTCCTGGCGGTCCTGCCCTTCTTCCACATCTACGGCCTCACGGCCCTCATGAACGCCCCGCTCAGGCTCGGCGCCACCGTCGTCGTGCTGCCCCGCTTCGACCTCGGCACCTTCCTCGCCGCGATCGAGAGGCACCGCATCACCCACCTGTACGTGGCCCCGCCGATCGTGCTGGCCCTCGCCAAGCACCCGGCCGTCGACGGCCACGACCTGTCGTCGCTGCGGCACGTGGTCAGCGCGGCCGCGCCGCTGGACGCGGAGCTGGCCGCCGCCTGCTCGCGCCGCCTCGGCCTGCCGCCCGTGGGCCAGGCGTACGGCATGACGGAGCTGTCGCCCGGGACGCACGTGGTGCCCCTGGACGCCGAGGACCCGCCCCCGGGGACGGTCGGCAAGCTGATCGCGGGCACGGAGATGCGCATCCTGTCCCTCGACGACCCCGCCCGCGACCTGGGCGTCGGCGAGGCGGGCGAGATCGCGGTCCGCGGCCCGCAGGTGATGAAGGGCTACCTGGGGCGCCCGGAGGCGACCGACGCGATGGTCGACGAGGACGGCTGGCTGCACACCGGGGACGTCGGCCGTGTCGACGCCGACGGCTGGCTGTACGTCGTCGACCGCGTCAAGGAGCTCATCAAGTACAAGGGCTTCCAGGTGGCCCCCGCCGAGCTGGAGGCGCTGCTGCTCACGCATCCCGGTATCGCGGACGCCGCCGTGACCGGGGTCCTGGACGAGGACCGCAACGAGGTGCCGCAGGCGTACGTGGTGCGCCAGCCGGACGCGGGGGACCTCACCGAGGACGACGTGATCGCCTACGTCGCCGCGCGCGTCGCCCCGTACAAGAAGGTCCGGCGGGTCGTCTTCACCGACGCGGTGCCGCGGGCCGCCTCGGGCAAGATCCTGCGGCGCGAGCTGAGGGAGCGGGCATGACCGCCGGACCGGTGCGCGTCGCGTACGAGCGGGGCGTCACCACGCTGGCGCTGGACGCCCCGGAGCGGCGCAACGCCCTGTCGGCCGGGCTCGTCGGGGCGCTGGCGGACGCGCTCGCGGCGTGCGGCCGGGACGACGCCGTGCGCGCCGTCGTCCTCACCCACACCGGCACCGCCTTCTGCGCGGGCGCCGACCTGCGCGACCCGCCGGACCCGGACGCGCTGGTCGCCCTGTTGCGGCGGATCGTGGAGCTGCCGAAGCCCGTCGTCGCGCGCGTCCTCGGGCACGTGCGGGCGGGCGGCCTCGGGCTGCTCGGGGCCTGCGACATCGCGGTGGCGGGACCGGAGGCGACGTTCGCTTTCACGGAGGTGCGCATCGGCGTCGCGCCCGCGGTGATCTCGCTGCCGCTGCTGCCGCGCCTGGACCCGCGCGCGGTGGCCCGCTACTACCTGACGGGGGAGCGGTTCGGCCCGGCTCAGGCGGTCCGCGCGGGACTGGTGACGGAGGCGGGCGAGGACGCCGACGCGGTGCTCGCGCCGATTCTCGACGGGCTGCGCCGGGCCTCGCCCCAGGGCCTGGCCGCCACGAAGCGGCTGCTCACCGCTAGGGTGCTGGAGACCTTCGACCGCGACGCCGACGGCCTGACCGCCCTCTCGGCCCGGCTGTTCTCCTCCGACCAGGCCAGGGAGGGGATGACGGCCTTCCTCGAACGACGGGACCCCGCATGGGTGTGGTGAACGACGCGCGGGCCGCGGACCGCGCGCCCAAGCAGGACCGCAGCCGCGCCACCCGGCAGCGGCTCCTGGAGGCCGCCGTGGCCTGCCTCGCCGAGCGCGGCTGGACGGGCTCGACGGTCTCGGTCGTCGCCGAGCGCGCGGGCGTCTCGCGCGGCGCGGCCCAGCACCACTTCCCCACCCGCGAGGACCTGTTCACCGCCGCCGTCGAGTACGTGGCGGAGCAGCGCTCCCACGCCCTGCGCGCCCTCTTCCCGCAGGGCGCGGCCGACCGTGCGGAGCTGGTCGCGGCCGTGGTCGACCTCTACACCGGACCGCTGTTCCGCGCCGCCCTGCACCTGTGGGTGGCCGCCTCCCACGAGGAGCAGCTCGGCCCGCGCGTGACGGAGCTGGAGGCCCGGGTGGGCCGCGAGACGCACCGGCTGACCGTGGAGCTGCTGGGCGCGGACGAGACGCGGCCCGGGGTGCGCGAGACGGTCCAGGGCTTTCTGGACATGGCCCGCGGCCTGGGCCTGGCCAACCTCCTCACGGACGACCGCGCCCGCCGCGAGCGGGTGGTGGCCCAGTGGACGCGCGTCCTGGACCGCGAACTGCGCTGAGCCGGCCGCGTACGGACGAGCCGGCCGCGCGTCGGACCAAGCCGGCCGCGTACGGCCGGAGCGGGCCCGTGCGGGCGGCGGGAACCGTCCGCACGGGCGCCGCGCTCCCGCGGCCTCAGCGCGCGATGTCCGCGTACCCCTCGATCTCGCTCGGGTTGCGCGAGCCGGGGCCGGTGTAGCGGGCGGAGGGGCGCACGAGGCGGCCGGTGCGCTTCTGCTCCAGGATGTGCGCCGACCAGCCGGCGGTGCGGGCGCAGGTGAACATCGACGTGAACATGTGGGCCGGGACCTCGGCGAAGTCCAGCACGATGGCCGCCCAGAACTCCACGTTGGTGGCCAGCACCCGGTCGGGCCGGCGGGCGTGCAGCTCCGCCAGCGCGGCCTTCTCCAGCGCCTCGGCGACCTCGAAGCGGGGCGCGCCCAGCTCGCGGGCGGTGCGGCGCAGCACGCGGGCGCGCGGGTCCTCGGCGCGGTACACCCGGTGCCCGAAGCCCATCAGGCGCTCGCCCCGGTCCAGGGCGCGCTTGACGTACGCCTCGGCGTCCCCGGTGCGCTCGATCTCCTCGATCATGCCGAGCACCCGGGAGGGCGCCCCGCCGTGCAGCGGGCCGGACATGGCGCCGACCGCGCCGGACAGCGCGGCGGCGACGTCCGCGCCGGTGGAGGCGATGACGCGGGCGGTGAACGTCGAGGCGTTCATGCCGTGCTCGGCG
Organism: Streptomyces minutiscleroticus; assembly: GCF_014650875.1. Lineage (GTDB taxonomy): Bacteria > Actinomycetota > Actinomycetes > Streptomycetales > Streptomycetaceae > Streptomyces > Streptomyces minutiscleroticus. The sequence goes on along the minus strand of NZ_BMVU01000004.1, from coordinate 241,417 downwards.
GCGGACGTCCAGTACGCGTCGACGGCGGCGACGTGCTTGGGGTCGGGCTCCCCGCGCCACCGCTTCATGAACCGCTCGACGACCGTCTCGGCCTTGTCGATCTCGCGCTGCGGCACCATCGGCAGCCCCTGGCCGCGTGCGGACTGCGCCACGTACGACAGGGCCATGACGGCGGCGCGGGCGAGGTCCTCGCGAGCCTGCTCGGCGTCGATGTCCAGCAGCGGTTTCAGACCCCACACCGGGGCCAGCATGGCGAGCGCCGACTGCACGTCCACGCGGATGTCCCCGGAGTGCACGGGGATCGGGAACGGCTCGGCGGGCGGCAGGCCGGGGTTGAAGGCGCCGTCCACGAGCAGCCCCCAGACGTTGCCGAAGGAGACGTGGCCGACCAGGTCCTCGATGTCGACGCCCCGGTACCGGAGTGCGCCGCCCTCCTTGTCCGGTTCGGCGATCTCCGTCTCGAACGCGACGACTCCTTCGAGCCCGGGTACGAAGTCGGACATCAGGCGGCTCCTCGTGATGAGTACGGCAGATGGGGTTGTGGGGCTCCCGTCCGTGACGCGGAGACCGTGGGGTGGTGAGCGGTCGGCGGGCGTCCGGCTCCGCGGTCTCCTCGTGGACTCGCGGTCCGGCCCGTCACCTCGGTGATGCCCCGTTCCGGTCGGCGGTCACCTCACCGATCCGGCCACAGGACGATATCCCTTGGTGCCACCTTTGGGGAGGGGGTGCGGCACTCAGTGCCACGCGGAAGGGGCCGCCTCCGGCGGGCCGCGCACCGGGATGCGGCAGGATGACCGCGTGACCGACCGCGACTGTGCCGTTTCCGCCCTCGACGGCGTGCCCGACCCCGCCGCCATGCGCGAGCAGTACCGGGCCGACGGGCTCGACGAGACCGAGCTGGCCGCCCGCCCGATGGAGCAGTTCGCCGCCTGGTTCCGCGAGGCCGCGCGGGCGGCGGAGCGCGGCGCGTTCCACGAGCCGAACGCCATGGTCGTCGCCACGGCGGACGCGGCGGGCCGCCCCAGCTCCCGCACGGTCCTGCTGAAGCACTTCGACGAGCGCGGCTTCGTCTTCTTCACCAACTACGAGTCCCGCAAGGCCGCCGACCTGGCCGTCAACCACCACGTCTCGCTGCTGTTCCCCTGGCACCCGCTCGCCCGGCAGGTGATCGTCACCGGCACCGCCCGGCGCACCGGGCGCGACGAGACGGCCGCGTACTTCCGCACCCGGCCGCACGGCTCGCAGATCGGCGCCTGGGCCAGCGCGCAGTCCTCGGTGATCGCCTCCCGCGCCGAACTCGACGCGGCCTACGCCGACCTGGCGGACCGTCACCCCGAGGGCACGCCGGTGCCGGTCCCGCCGAACTGGGGCGGCTTCCGCGTCACGCCGGAGACGGTGGAGTTCTGGCAGGGCCGCGTGAACCGGCTGCACGACCGCCTGCGCTACGTCGCGCTGCCCGACGGCGGCTGGCGCGTGGAGCGGCTCAGCCCGTGAGGACGCGGTGCCGGCCGCGGGTCCGGCCGGTGAGGACGCGGTGCGGGAGGCGGGCGGTCCGGCCGGCGGTTCAGCCCGTGAGGACGCCGTCCAGGAACGGCTCGACGGCCGTGCGCCACCCCTCCGGCTGGTCGTAGTGGACGAGGTGGCCCGCGTCGGCCACCTCCGCGTACTCCCCGAAGGGCAGGACGCGCACCATCTCCTGGGCCTCGGCCCGGCCCAGCTCGCCGTCGATGCCGCGGACGACGAGGGTGGGGCAGCTCACCTGGGCGAGCTCCTCCCAGTGGGCGTCGTAGGCGTACGTCTGCCGGGCCCGGAGCATCTGGCCGAGGTCGAAGACGGGACGCCAGCCGTCGTCCGACTCGGCCATCACCTCGGCGTAGAACGCGCCGCGCGCCGGATTGGGCCGCTCCACCCAGGGGTCGTCCTCGCCGAACCACTTCCGTACGTCGGCGAGCGTGGCGAAGGGCACGGGCCAGGCGCGGAACCAGTCCTCCCACTCGCGCTGCGAGGCGCTGCCGAGCGCGGAGGCCCGCATGTCGCAGACGACCAGGCCGCGCACCAGGTCGGGCCGCTTGGCCGCCAGCTGCCAGCCGGTCAGCGCGCCCATGGAGTGGCCGATCACGACCGCGGGGCCGAGGCCGAGCTGTTCGAGCGCGGCCTCGGCGTCCTCGACGTAGGCGTCACGGGTGTACGGCCCGTCGGCCGGCTTCCCGCTCTGCCCGTGGCCGCGCTGGTCGAGGGCGACGGCCCGGTGCCGCTCGGACAGCCAGCGGGCCGTGCCCGCCCAGTGCGAGGCCCGGCCCATGAGGCCGTGCAGCAGCAGCACGCCGGGGGCCCGTTCGACCTCCCCGGACTTCGGAGGATCGGCGAACTCCCAGGCGGCGAGACGCAGACCGCCCGCTCCCGTCACGTCGATGCGCCGCACCATGGGTTGGCACCCCCCTTGATCCGCTCACGATCAGTACGGCCGACGCGTCCCGCTCGCGTCGGCCGGTCCACCGGTCACCGCCGGCCGTGTCGCTGTCCTGCCGGGTGGTTCTGCGGGTGGCTGCCGCGGTGTCCTGCTGTTCCTGCGCACCTCGCGGTGAAACCGTCACTCCCGTGCCGTGGACGGTCACCGACACGCTATCGAAAACGCATTCGAGAAAGGGGTATTGGCGGGCAACACCGCTCGTACGAGTGACCCGGCCCGAGGGTTGGCCACCGTCCCCCAGGGGAGATCTCCAGCGGGAGGCGGACCGCTCGGGGAAACGGGTCCGACGGGAATGACCCTGGGAGCTCGGGGCTCCGGGTCAGCACAGGGGAGGACAGGCCCCGGCGCCACGCGGCGCCGGGGCCCTCCGCGTCTCTGAGGCACATCTTCCGCCCCCTCCCCGACCGTACGGCGGGTCGCCGTCCACGTGGTCAAGAGCTCTCGGTCATATGCCTTTCGACAGCCTCGCACGCGAAGCGCCGGAGCGCTGCGATTCCGCCAGTGAATCTTCATTTCGAGACACCTGTGCGGGGCGGGGCGGTGGGGCCGCGGGGCACGGGCGGTGACGGTGGGGCGCACGGGGCGGGACACCGTTCCGGAGCCGGAGCCGGACTGGGACGGCGTTCGGCCCGCGGGGGCGGTCAGGGGCGGAAGGGAAGCAGCGGCGCCCGGCCCGCAGGGCCCTGCGGAGCGGGGCGGTGGGGACCGGCCGGGGCGGGGCGCGCCCGGCTCGCGGGGCGGGCGCGGTGGCCGGTCCGGCGTGGTGCGCGACCGGTCCGCGAGGCCCCGGTCCGGGGACCGTGGCGCCCCGCGGACCGGGATGCGCGCCGTGCCCGGCACCGGGGCACGGCGGAGGAGGCGGAGGACTAGCGCTTGGCGACGAACACGTGGGAGGCGACCTCGGACTCCAGCTCCGCGGCCTCGCCGCTGCTGCCGACCAGCACGCCGCCCGCCGACTCCGTGACGCTGACCACCGAGCCGGGCTGCACCCCGGCCCGCCGCAGCGTGTACATCAGCTGGGCGTCCGTCTGGATCGGCTCGCCGATGCGGCGCACGACGACCGTCTTGCCCTCGGTGCCCGGGTCGAGGTCGGCCAGCGAGACCATGCCCGCGTCCAGGAAGGGGTCGGCGGTGTCCGTCTCGCCGAGCTCCTCGAGGCCCGGGATCGGGTTGCCGTACGGCGACTCGGTCGGGTGGCGCAGCAGCTCCAGGACGCGGCGCTCGACCGCCTCGCTCATCACGTGCTCCCAGCGGCACGCCTCCGCGTGCACCTGCTCCCACTCCAGGCCGATCACGTCGACGAGCAGGCACTCCGCGAGCCGGTGCTTGCGCATCACGCGCGTGGCCAGCCGGCGGCCCTCCTCGGTCAGCTCCAGGTGCCGGTCGGGGGCGACCGACAGCAGGCCGTCGCGCTCCATCCGCGCCACCGTCTGGCTGACCGTCGGTCCGCTCTGGTCGAGCCGCTCGGCGATCCGGGCGCGCATGGGGACCACACCTTCCTCCTCCAGCTCGAGGATGGTGCGGAGATACATCTCCGTGGTGTCGATCAGTCCGGACATGTGTGCCCCTCGAAGTAGCTCTGCCGGAGGCTCCTCGGCCCACCGGCGTGTGCGCTGGCCCTGGCCTCAATTCTGACGCATGCCGCCGACAACCGTGCCGCGCCCGCGAAACCGTCCGGCCGGCGGGCCGGACCCCTGCTCCCCGGACCCCTGCGCCCCGGACCGCCCGCGGCCCGTGTTGACAGCGTACTGGTGCGGGCCCCAACGTGATCCGCGGCACTGTGGCCGGACCGGGCGGGGACCGCCGCCGACGACGCGCGATGAAGGGACGTCGCCGATGAGTGACAGCAAGCTGGCCGGGCAGTTCTTCGACGCCGCGATCGGCCTGCTGCGGCGGGTGCGCGACGAGGAGGGCGACGCGATCGCCGCCGCCGGGACGCTGGTCGCCGACACCGTCGCCGCCGGGGGCAGGCTGTTCGCGTTCGGCGCGGGCCACTCCTCCCTCGCCGCGCAGGACGTCGTCTACCGCGCGGGCGGCCTCGCCCTGATGAACCTCCTCACCGTCCCCGGCACCACCGGCGTCGACGTCCTGCCCGCGACGCTCGGCTCGGCCCTGGAGCGGGTCGACGGCCTGGCGACCGCGGTCCTCGACAGCAGCCCCGCGCGCGCGGGCGACCTGCTGGTGATCGTCTCGCTGTCCGGGCGCAACGCGCTGCCCGTGGAGATGGCGCGGCACGCCCGGGAGCTGGGCCTGAAGGTCGTCGGTCTGACGTCGGTGGGGTACGCCGAGGAGACCCGGTCCCAGCACGCCTCCGGCACGTACCTGAAGGACCACTGCGACGTCGTGCTCGACTCGAAGATCGCGGTCGGCGACGCGGAGCTGCGCCTCGACACCGTCGAGGCGCCCTTCGCCCCCGCCTCCACGGTGGTCACCTCGGCGGTCCTCCAGGCGGTCGTGGCCACGGCGGCGGCCGCCCTCGCCGACCGCGGGGTGCAGCCCCCGCTGCTGCGCTCGGCCAACGTCGACGGCGGCCGCGAGTGGAACGCCAGGGTCTTCGAGGAGCACGCGGACCGGATCTTCTACCGCCGGTAGACCCGCTACCGCCGGTGGACCCGCTACCGCCGGTGGACCCGCTACCGCCGGTGGGCCCGGGTCCTTCCTTCCACCACCGGAACCGGAGAGCGGGGACGGGAGCGGGGGCGGACAGCGGACACGGGGAGCGCAGGTCGTGCTTCCGGCTTGAAGCGCCGGTCCCGGGGCCCGCTCCTGGAGTCCCGGCTCCGGAGCCCCGAAGCCCCGGGGCCCTCGTGCCGGGACGGCCTCAGTCCTTCTTCTCCAGCGCCTCCGCCAGGTCCAGCGCCGCGGCGATGCGGACCGCGACGTCCTCCGCGTACGTCGCGTCCGACCGCTCGAAGGCGGTGCGGCCGGCGCCGCGCAGGAACGTGACGACGCCCAGCGTCCGGCCCCGGCTGCGCAGCACCGCGCACAGGGCGTGCACCGACTCCGGGGGCCACTGGCGCGAGCGCGCCCACTCCCGGGCCCGCTCGGGGGAGGCGGCGCCCGTGCTCGCGCGCACCGAACCGGTCCGCTCCACGCACTGCAGCGCCGGGTGCCCCTCCGCGTACCGCACCGGCAGCCCGGCCCGGTCGGCGGGCAGGCTCGGGCCCGGCGTCCCGGACGGCGTGGCGGCGCCGCGCACCAGCCGCACCGGCCCCTCGCCGTCGGCCACGGAGCCGCCCGCCACCCGGTCGATCAGCGCGTGGTCGGCGAAGCCGGCCAGCGAGAAGTCCAGGAACACGGTCGCGGCCTCGGCCGGGTCCTCGCACTCGGCGGCCGCGCGCGCGGCCCGGTGCAACTGGTTGGCCCGGAACCGCAGCAGCGACGCCTCCTGCTCGCTCTGCCGGTTCTCGGTCACGTCCTGGAAGAGCCAGCCGACGCCCAGCGGCACGGGCTCCTCCGCGAGCGGCGAGGCCAGCCGCAGGAAACCGCTGCGCCAGCAGCGCCGCCGCTCGCCCTCGGGCGTGCGCACCGCCACCCACATCTCCGCGGGGGCCGGCGGCGCGCCCTCGGCGAGCACGTGCGTGAGCGCGCTCTCCAGCTCCTCCACGCCCTGCGACAGCAGCTCCCCCAGGGGGCGGCCCAGCACGGACGTGCGCCCGATGCCGAGGGCCCGCGCCGCGTGCGCGTTGACGACGGCGGGCCGCAGGTCGGCGTCGACGAGCACGACGCCCCAGGAGGCGTCCTCGAAGAGCGCCTCGCTCAGCGCGATGGACCGCTCCAGGTCGATCTGCGCGTGCACCTCGCTGAAGGCGCAGTACACCCCGGCCGGGCTGCCGTCGGGCCCGCGCACGGCGGCGGACTGCGTCCGGACGAGGACGCGGCCGCCGTCCTTGGTGAGCAGCGCGAACTCGTGCACCTGGCGCCCCGGCGCGTCCATCGCCGACATCAGGCGCCCCTCGACCTCCTCGGCGTCGGCGGTGCGCACCGCCCAGCCCGCGAAGCCCCGGCGCCCCACCGCCTCCTCGGCCGTCCAGCCGAGGATGCGCTCGGCCTCGCGGTTCCAGTGCGTCACCGCCCCGTCGGCGTCGAACGCGCACAGGGCGGCGTCCATGCCGTCCAGCAGAGCGGCGAGCAGATCGGACCCGTCCCGCTCGGGCTCCTGCGGTCCGAGCTCGTCCTTGGTCCCACTACGCCGGGAAGCACTCACCTGGCACCCCCTGCAGGCCGTGTCGACGTGTCGGGCGCGGCGGCGCCGCGCGTCGGTCCCTTCACTGGACATCATTCAACTCGAACGTGACGCAGCACACAGCGGGTTCCCCGAAGATGGAGGGAAATCGTTGCGCGCCGGAAATTCGGTTGAACCTCGCGGAATCGCTTCCTAGGGTGTGAGGCACACGAGAAGGGAGGTGGTTCGGCAGATGTATGAATACCGGACGCGTGAGGTGGCTGCGGGCTAGCGGCTCGTCACCACACCGAGTGCGGTGCCGGACCAGCGCGTGATCGGAGCGCGCAGCCGGCCCAATCCCAAGCAGTCACCCGGCCCGTGGGCTCGCCGGTACGTCCGGCCGGCTCTCCTCCTCGGAGGGGACCTGAGCCCACGGGCTGTCCGCGTCTCCACGGCCCCGCGCCCCCCGTCACGCCCCTCGCGGCCTGCCCGCACCCGGTGACGGCGGCGTCGTCCGGCCGTTCCCCCGGGGACGCTCCTCACGTCACCCCTTGCTGACCGCCGCCAGGATCTCCGGCAGCCGCCGGGCCGTGCGCGGCGCCGCGAGGCGCAGCCCGGCGTACGCGACCAGCGCCCCGTAGGCGGTGCCCAGCGGCAGCGTCAGCCACGCCCAGCGGTCGCCCCCGGAGGCCACGTTCTGCCAGATCACCAGAGCGATCACGGGCGAGCACAGCAGCGCCGCCGCGACCATCCCGCCGAAGACCGAGATCCAGGCGAGCCCCGCCTGCCCCGGGACCACGTTCTTGTGGCCCTCCTGCGGGATCGAGTACGGGAAGAGCGCCGAGGACCAGGCGCCGGTGGCGAGCATCGCGCCGAGGAGCGCGAACGACAGGCCCAGCACCTGGGGCAGCGCGTGCCAGTCGCCGATCAGCGCCGTCGTCGCCACGGTCACCAGCGCCGCGTACGGCAGGGTGATCACCAGCAGGGCCAGCGCGCGGGCGCGCAGCTCCACGTAGGCGTCCCGGGTGGAGGAGATCGTCAGGGCGACCATCCAGAACGCGGACGTGTCCTGGCCGAACTGGTTGTACATCTGGATGCCGAGCATGCCCGCGGCGAAGCACGCGAAGTAGAGGGAGCCGGTGCCCTGCAGCGCGTTGAACAGCGGCACGATCAGCCCGATCGCCAGCGACGTGACCCACGCCGCCTTCGTCTTCGGGTCGCGCCACACGTAGCGCAGGCTGCGCTCCATGACCGTGCCGGTGCGGCCCGCGGGGAGCAGCCGCGCCAGGCCGGCGGAGCGGCCGGTCCGGCCGCGGTCGGCCCCGGCGGGCTGGAGCGTCGAGCCGTCCGGGGAGGTCATCAGGCGGGTCAGGCTGCGCTGCCAGGCCCCCAGCAGGGCCAGCAGGGCCAGCAGGGCCAGGCCGAGCTGGATCGCCGCCGCGCCGTACGCCCCGTCGCCCGCCGAGTCCACCGCGCCGATCGCCGAGGCGGGCGGCACCCAGCGCAGCACGCCGGCGACCGGGTCGAGCGGGTCGAGTCCGGCCGAACCCAGCCGCTGCGCGCCGAAGTTGACCACCTGCGCGCCGACGGCGATCAGCAGGCCGCTCAGGACGGCGAGGTCGCGGCCCCTGCGGCTGGTGAGCAGCCGCACGTTGGCCGCCGCCACGGTCCGGGCCAGGGCCACGCAGCCGAGCAGCGCCAGCACGAGGGCCGGCACGGCGACGGCGTACGCGGCCGGGCCGTGCGCCACCGCGGCCACCGAACCGGCCAGCAGGCACAGCGTGAACAGCGGTCCGATGCCCACCAGGGAGGCGGCGAGCAGCGCGCGCACGAGCGGGCGCGGGCGCAGCGGCAGCATCACGAGGCGGCTCGGGTCCAGGGTCTCGTCGCCGCCCGGGAAGAACAGCGGCATCACGGCCCAGCCGAGCGCGAGGACGGCCACGAGCAGCACGGTCACGGTCGCCGCGTGGGCGGTGCCGCGCAGCGCGACCAGGCCGATGAGCTGGAGCGCGGCGAAGAGCAGCACCACGACCACGGAGGTGAGGTAGGCGGCGCGCCGCCCGGCCGACTGGCGCAGCCCGTTGCGCAGCAGCGACAGCTTCAGGCGCACGAGGACGGGGGTGACGGAGGTGGCGGGGGCAGGGGCGGGGGAGGCGGCGGGGACGCCGGGTCCGGTTCCGGTCGCGGCGCTCACCGGTCACCGCCGCCCAGCCAGTCGAGGTCGTGCCCGGCGTCGCGGCCGTGCGCGCCGACGAGTTCGAGGAAGGCCCGCTGCAGCGAGGGGGCGTCGCCGCGCACCTCGGCCAGCGGCCCGTGGGCGCGGATGCGGCCCGCGGCCAGCACGGCCACCCAGTCGCACAGCGACTCGACGAGCTCCATGACGTGGGAGGAGAAGACGACGGTCGCGCCGGAGGCGGTGTAACGCTCCAGGACGCCGCGGATGGTCTGCGCGGAGACCGGGTCGACGCCCTCGAACGGCTCGTCCAGGAAGAGGACTTCGGGGTTGTGCAGCAGCGCGGCGGCGAGGCCGATCTTCTTGCGCATGCCCGTCGAGTAGTCGACGACGAGCTTGTGCTGGGCGCCGGCGAGGTCCAGTACGTCGAGGAGCTGGGTGGCCCGCTTGTCGACCTCGGCGCCGGGCAGGCCCCGCAACCGCCCGGTGTAGCCGAGGAGTTCGCGTCCCGAGAGCCGCTCGAACAGCCGCAGGCCCTCGGGCAGCACCCCGATCCGGGCCTTGACCTGCGCCGGGTCGCGCCACACGTCGTGGCCGACGACCTCCACGGTGCCCCGGTCGGGCCGGAGCAGCCCGGTCACCATCGACAACGTGGTGGTCTTCCCGGCGCCGTTGGGCCCCACGAGGCCGATGAAGCGCCCGGCGGGCAGCTCCAGGTCGATCCCCGCGACGGCGACCTGCTCGCCGAACCGCTTCCAGAGCCCCTCCACCCGTACGGCCACCCCGCCCACCCCTGCTCCCTCCGTCATGCGATGCACGATACGGGGGCGGCTCCGGGCGCGTCTCAGCGGCGCGCGTCGCGCCCGCACGCGTAGACGAGCGGCGCGATCAGCTCCTCGGCGTCGGGCAGCCAGCGGTTGGCCGGAGTGGGGCGGCGGGCCCACTGCACCGCGCCGCGTCCCCCGAAGCGGGTCGGCGGCGCCGCCACGTACGCGCCCTCGCCGAGGGTGGTCAGGTCGAGGGCGGCGGGCGTGCGGCCCAGCGCGCGGACGAGGTCGGGGACCTTGGCCGCGGCACCGGGCAGGACGAAGAACTGCATCCGTCTGTCCGGGGTGCAGGTGACCGGACCGATCGTCAGGTCCAGGCGCTCCATGCGGGCGAGGGCGAGGAAGCCGGCCGCCTCGGGGACGTCGACGGCGTCGAACGTGCGCCCCGTCGGCAGCAGGATCGACGCCGCGGGCCGCTGCTCCCACAGGCGGCGCGCGACCGTCGCGCTGCCCGTCGCCTGGTCCGCCCAGTCGTCGTGCGCCGGGTGCGCCCCCGGAGCCGCGCACTCCGCGTCGCCGCACGAGCAGCGCTGCACACCGCCGACGGTCTCCAGCCACGTGCCCGCGAGGACCTCCCAGTGGCGCTCCTCGACATACCGCACGGCGGTGTCCGGCCGTGCTTCGGTCCGCTGCGCCGGGATCCGCGCGGCCTCGGTGCTCGTCATGGTCTCCTCCACGGTGGTCTCAACTCCCGCCGCCACCCCGGGTTACGGTTCGCGCGTGCGCGGGGGAGGGGCACCGAATCCGCATGTGGGGCGCATGGGTGCATGGGTGGGGGCGCGCGGGAGGAACGGCAGCGGGCACCGGGTAGCCACGTACGGGGTCCGGGCGCCCGCCCTTACCCCGGCAATCCTCGCATGTCCCGCATCTTCGATTTGTCGGCGGGGCATTGATCTTCAAGGCCGGATCCTACGGTGCCCGCGCGGTCCGCGCGGAGCCCACGCACCGGGGGCCGCCGTGAAGGACACGACAACTCGGTGCGTGGGCAGGCACCGCAGCCACAGGGGGTACGCCATGGCCGCAAGGCCTCTCGTAGCGCGACAGCCGAACGAACGGCTGCAGGCGCTCATCCAGGAAGCCGGCTGCTCGAACGCCGGACTGGCCCGCAGGGTCAACATGTGCGGCGCCGAGCACGGCCTCGACCTGCGGTACGACAAGACGTCCGTGGCGCGCTGGCTGCGCGGGCAGCAGCCGCGCGGCCGGGCGCCCGCCGTCATCGCCGAGGCGCTGGGCCGCAAGCTCGGCCGCACGGTCACCATCGACGAGATCGGGATGGCCAACGGCAAGAACCTCGCCTCGGGCGTGGGCCTCCAGTTCTCGCCGACCGTACTGGGGGCCATCGAGCAGGTCTGCGAGCTGTGGCGCAGCGACGTGGGGCGGCGGGACTTCCTGTCCGGCTCCTCGGTCGCCGCGTCCGCGCTGGTCGAGCCCAGCCGCGACTGGCTGATCTCCGTACCGGACTCGCAGGTCGCGCGCTCGGCGGGGCCCCGGGTCGGGCCGTCCGACGTGGCGGCGGTGCGCGCGATGACGCAGTCCCTGGTCGAACTCGACCACCAGTACGGCAGCGGGCACGTGCGCCCGGTGGTCGTGCACTACCTCAACAGCGTGGTCTCCGGGCTGCTCGCCGGCTCCTACCGGGAGGCGATCGGGCGCGAGCTGTTCGCCGCGGTCGCCCGGCTGACCGAGCTGGCCGGGTACATGGCCGTCGACACCGGGCAGCCGGGGCTCGCGCAGCGGTACTACATCCAGGCGCTGCGGCTCGCGCAGGCCGCGGGCGACCGCGGCTACGGCGGCTACGTGCTGGCCGCGTCGATGAGCCACCTCGCCGCCCAGCTCGGCAACCCGCGCGAGATCGCGCAGCTGGCGCGGGCGGCGCAGGAGGGCGCGCGCGGCCGGGTGACGCCGCGCGCGGAGGCGATGTTCCTCGCCGCCGAGGCGCGCGGGCACGCGCTGATGGGCGACGCGCGGGCGGCGCAGTCCGCGTCCGGCCGGGCCGTCGCCGCGCTCGAACAGGCCGATCCGGACTCCGGGGACGACCCGCAGTGGATCGCCCACTTCGACGAGGCGTACCTGGCCGACGAACTGGCGCACTGCCACCGCGACCTGGGGCAGGCCCAGGCCGCCGCGCGGTGCGCCGAGGACTCCCTGGCCGGGCACCCGGAGTCGCGGGCGCGCCGCCGGGCGATCGGCTACCTGCTCCTCGCCACCGCGCAGGTGCAGCAGCGCGAGGTGGAACAGGCCTGCCACACGGGTCTGAAGGCCGTCGAACTGCTCTCGACGCTGCGCTCCGACCGCGGGGCGGAGTACCTGGAGGACTTCCAGCAGCGGCTGGAGCCGTACCGGAACGAGACCGTCGTACGGGACTTCGGCGCGCGGCTGGAGCTGCGGGCCGCGGCGTGAGGGCAGGACGGGGCCCCCGCGCGTGCGCGCGGGGGCCCCGTCGCGTCCCGCGGGCCTCCGCCCGAACGCCGGGTGAACACGGGCGTCCGGCGAGGTCACCGGGCACGCGGCCCCGACTGCGGCGCCCGGCGCGGTGACGCATGGGGCGGCCGTCGCGTCCCGAGGCGCGTGGCACGGTGTCCGGAGGACCCGGTAGCGTACACCGACGGTTGCGAAGGTCCCCCCCATGTGTAGGAGTTCCGGTGACGCAGAACGGACAGGGCGAGCAGCCCTCGGCGCGCCCCGCGCGCGAAGGCATCGTGCTCCCGTCCGACGGCGGTGAGCCCCTGCTCCCGGGCCAGTTGGGCGACGCGGCCGCCCCGGCCGGCGACCGGGCCTGGAACGGGGCCTGGGGGCCGGAGCGGGAGCCGGAGCCCCCGGCCGCGCAGCCCGGGTACGGGGGCTGGGCCACGCCCTCGGCGGGCGCCGGCTGGAGCGCGGACGCCCAGGGCGGCCGGTACGACGGACAGGGCGGACAGTACGGGTACGCCCAGGGGGACCAGTACGGCGAGCAGCCACGGCAGCAGGGGTACGCGCAGGGCGCCGCGGACCCCTCGTACGGCGTGGACACGAGCGTTCCGCGGCAGCCGGGCGGCGCGCACGACGCCTTCGGGTACGGGACGCCGGGCGCGGGGCACTCGGCGCCGATGCCGCCCGCCCGGGGCCAGGACCGGCCGGGTCCTGGCCCCCTGCCGCCCGCCGCGCCCGCGGAGGAGGCGGCGACCCAGTACCTGCCGCCGGTCGCCCCGTCCGCCGCGGACGAGGCCGCCACGCAGTACATACCCCCGGTCGGCCCCGGCGCGCTGCCGCCCGAGATGCCGGCCTCCGACCCGGCGGGACACCCCGGGCAGGCGCCGCAGGGCGGTCCCGGCCCGATGCCCGGCGTCGGCGACCCCGACGCGCAGGCCACGCAGTACCTGCCGCCGGTGCCCGGGCAGCCGCAGGCCGCGGCCCCCTACGGGGCGGGCGCCGCGGCGTCCGGCGAGCGGCAGCCGCCCGCCGAGTTCGACAACCTCTTCCGCTCGGACGCCCCGGACGGCGCGGCGGGCTCCACCCAGCAGATGCCCCGCTACGACGCGCGGGCGCCCCACGGCGCGGGCGCCCCCGGTGCTCCGGGCGCCCCCGGCGGGCGGGCCGCCCGCCACGGCGCGGGCGACGGCGGCCGCGGCCGCGGCGGGCGCACCGGCTCGCGCGTGCCCCTCATCGCCGCCGCCGGCATCGGCATCGTCGTGCTCGGCCTCGGCGCGGGCGCCCTGCTGAGCGGCGGCGGTGAGGACGACGGCTCCGACAGCAAGACGGTCTCGGCCACCGCGCCCGCCCCGGAGGAGTCGGCCTCCGCGTCCGCCGACCCGGCGAAGGAGCAGGCCGTCGCGTTGGACGAGCTCCTCGCGGACAGCGGTGCCAGCCGCAGCTCGGTGATCGAAGCGGTCGCCGACGTCAAGAAGTGCGACAACCTCGACCAGGCGGCCGCCGACCTGCGCGACGCCGCGCAGCAGCGCAACGACCTGGTCACCCGCCTCTCCGGACTGAAGGTCGACCGACTGCCGGACCACGAGGCGCTGACCGCCGCGCTCACCGGCGCCTGGAAGGCCTCCGCCTCGGCGGACACGCACTACGCGGCCTGGGCCGACGAGGTCGGCCGGAAGAAGGGCTGCCACAAGGGCCAGGCCCGCGCCACCAAGGAGGCCCAGCGGGGCAACGCCGCCTCGGGCACCGCGAGCGCGCAGAAGACCAAGGCCGCCGGGCTGTGGAACGCCATCGCCCGCACCTACGGGCTGACGGAGCGCGACGCCGCGCAGCTGTGACGCGTCGGGACGCCGGCCGGGGGCGGGTCCCTCAGCCGGCGCTCTCCAGCAGCTCCGCCACGTTGTACTCCGTGGCGTCGTCGGCGGCCCGCTGGTCCAGCGCCGCTGGGTGGCCGCCCGCGGTCGGGCCCGCGTCGAGCAGCACCGGCAGGTCGTCGCCCGCGACGGTGTCGGGGCGGATCAGGGCGACGGGCCCGCACTCCCCGGCGAGCTGCCTGCCCAGGCCCGCGAAGAGCGCGGGCCTGCCGCCGTTGACCGGGTACGACAGCGGGCTGGTGAACTCGTCCTCGGTGACCCCGAAGCCCCCCAGGTACGGGATGCCCGCGGCCTCCAGCGGGGAGAGGAAGGCGCGGCTGTGCCGGCTGTAGGAGCCGACGACGGCCGTGACGTCCTCCTGGACCGCGCGCTGCGCGCAGGCCGCGGCGCTCACGGTGTCGTCGTGGTCGTTGCAGGTGATCACCCTCAGCTCGCGGCCGCCGATGCCGCCGTCCGCGTTGATCCAGCGCGCGTACGCCTGGGCCATCGCCGGCATGCCGGGCATGTCGGCGGTCCGGGTGTGCTGCGGGGCCCAGGTCATGACGGTGACGGGGCCGTCCCCGGAGCCACCCGGCACACCGGGGACGACCCCGCACCCGGCGGTCAGGGACGCGCACACCGCCATCGCCCCCGCGGCGAGCACGCCCGCTCCGGCGGAGCGCGCGGGGCCGGGGAGGACGGAACGGACGGAACGGGTACGTCGCCTGCCGGTCATGGAACCGCACGATTCCGCCGCGTCGCCAACCGCGGTGTGACCGGGTTCCGACGCTCGGTGACGGGAGGGTGAATCGCGGGGTCCGGTGCGGGGCCTTCGCGGGGGAAACGTACGATCGTGGACCGTGCAAGGTTCGGAGAACTCTTCCCGTCGCGGCCGTCGCTCCTCCACCATGGGCGGCATGCCGCTCAACGACATGCCGTGGTGGCGCTGGCGCAGCAACGTGCGCTCCGCGCTGCACATGCTCTCCGACCCGGTCTTCCAGCGGGAGGTCTGGCTCGCGGGCGTCGACGGCTACGGTGACGTCACCGACGCCGTGTACCGCCTCGTCGAGGACACCTGGCTCGACAACTGGTCCGCCGAGAAGTACGTGGGGACGATCTTCCGCGACTCGCAGGAGGCCGCCCTCGTCGACACCGCGGTGCTGCGGGTGCTGCGGATCATGCACCAGGTGGGCCCGGACGCCCCCGTCTCCGCCTACCTGGACCACCACGGCTGGCCGGAGGCGGTGCGGGCCGCGCGCGACGCGCACCTGCGGATGGCGGCGAGCGACGGCGAGGACCCGGAGGCCCCGCCGCGGACCCTCGGCGAACTGCAGCTGCTGACCCGCCCGGCCTAGGCGGGGTCGCGCCGCCGGACGGGTCCGTCCCGGCGTCCCGGCCGGTCCGCCGATCGGGACGGCCGCCCGCACCGCGGCCGCGTATGCGATTCTGGCGGGATGAACGAGCAGTCCGTCCGCGGGGCAGCGCCCGCCGCCGAGCAGTACGTCCTCACCCTCTCCTGCCCCGACAAGCAGGGCATCGTGCACGCCGTGTCGAGCTACCTCTTCATGACCGGCTGCAACATCGAGGACAGTCAGCAGTTCGGCGACCACGACACGGGACTGTTCTTCATGCGGGTGCACTTCTCCGCGGAGTCCCCGGTGGACGTCGACAAGCTGCGCGCGAGCTTCGCGGCCGTCGGCGACTCCTTCCGGATGGACTGGCAGATCCACCGCGCCGACGAGCGGATGCGGGTCGTGCTCATGGTCAGCAAATTCGGGCACTGCCTGAACGACCTGCTGTTCCGGGCCGGCACCGGCGCGCTGCCGGTGGAGATCGTGGCCGTGGTGTCCAACCACACCGACTTCGCGGAGCTCGTCGCCTCCTACGACATCCCCTTCCACCACATCCCGGTCACCAAGGACAACAAGCCGGAGGCCGAGGCCCGGCTCCTGGAGCTGGTGCGCGGCGAGAACGTGGAGCTGGTCGTGCTCGCCCGCTACATGCAGGTGCTCTCGGACGACCTGTGCAAGCAGCTCAGCGGCCGGATCATCAACATCCACCACTCCTTCCTGCCGAGCTTCAAGGGCGCCAAGCCCTACCACCAGGCGCACGCCCGCGGGGTGAAGCTGATCGGCGCCACCGCCCACTACGTGACGGCGGACCTCGACGAGGGCCCGATCATCGAGCAGGAGGTCGAGCGCGTCGGCCACCAGGTCACGCCGGAGCAGCTGGTCGCCGTCGGCCGGGACGTGGAGTGCCAGGCGCTGGCCCGCGCGGTCAAGTGGCACGCGGAGCGCCGCATCCTGCTCAACGGGCGGCGCACGGTCGTCTTCGACTGAGGAGCGCCCGGCCCGACCGGGGCGCGCCCGGCTCCGTACGGCGCCCCGGGAGTGCCGCCCCGCGCCCGTCCCGTACGGAGGCCGGGGAGCCCGTCGCCCCGTACCCGTCCCGTACGGAGGCCGGGGAGCCGTCGTCCCGCGCCCGGGCGGCCTACATCCTGCTGAGCGACGCCGTCGCCAGCAGGACGTCCCTGATCGCCTGCCGGTCGCCGTCCAGGCCCGCGGGCGCCTCCTCGGGGGCGAGGTGGCCGGCGGCGAGCCGGCAGAACTCCACCCCGTCCAGGGCGATGTGGGCGACCTCGCGCGTCGCGGCGGCGGGCGCGTCCGGCGCGTCCAGCGGCACGAGCCACTCGCCGCCGCCCGAGCCCTCGATCTCCAGCCGCACGCTGCGGCCCGGCGCCGCTGTGCCGGCCGGCGCCCCGAGCCCCGCCCGCCGCCGGGCGGCCAGCGCGCCCGGCAGCATCCGGGCCGCGAGGTCGATCATGCGGTGCAGATGCCGGGGGGCGGGCGGCTCGTACGGGTAGTCGACGGCGGACGCGATGTCCTCGGCGTGCACCCAGCACTCGAAGGCCCGGTCCAGCATCGCGTCGCGCAGCGGCAGCTCGAAGGCGCCGTAGGACACCGGCAGCAGCCCGGCGCCGCCGCCCGCGAAGGACACCGTGCGCACGAGGTCGTGGCTCTGCTCGCGCCAGGGGCCGCGCACGGAGCGGGTCGGCGGCAGCCGCGAGGCGCGCCAGTACGCCTCGGTGCGCTCGGCCGGGCCCGCGTCGGGGGGCGGCTCGCCGGGCGGCACCGCGAGACCGAGGGCCTGCGCGACCAGCCCGTCGACCGCCAGCAGATGGGCGATGACCCCGGCCACGGTGGTGCGGCGGTCCGTGGGTGCCGTGCCGTCGAACCAGCGCAGCCGTACCGGCGCGTGCCACTCGCCGTCGCCGATGTCCTGCAGCAGCGCGTCGAGCCGGGCGGTCTCCGCGTCGTACGCGGTGGCCCACTCGGGCACGGGGATGCGCGGCGGGCGCCGGTCGAGGCAGTTCTCCAGGACCCGGGTGCGCAGGACGGGGTCCAGGTCCAGGCTCTCCGGCGGGTGCAGCAGGCCGACCGCCTCGCGCAGCCGCCGCGCCTCGTCCGCGCACGCGCCGCAGAAGCCGAGGTGCTCCTCGACGGCCGCCGTCTCCTCCGGCGGGCAGGCCGCCAGCGCCCACGCGCCGAGCAGCGTCTTGAGCACCCGGTGCGCCATGACGGGCGGGGCGGGCGGCGGCTCGGGCAGCGGCAGGCCCGTGTCCTCCACGGAGGAGCGCGGCATCGGTATGCGGGGCGGCTCGTGGTGCGGCGGGCCGCCGTTCTCCGGCCCCGGGCCGTTCTCCGGTCCCGGGGGGCCGCCGGACCGGTCGGGGCCCCGCCCCCCGTCCTTCCCGAACCGCCCGCCGCGCGCCCCGTCCCCGCCGCCCTCGTCGTCGTGGCCGTCGTACGCCCCGAAGCGTCCGGCGTCGCTCACCGCGCACCTCCTCCGTGTTCGGGAGGCGTACCGGAGGGACCGACGTCGTGCGCGGTGGACAGCAGCTGGAGGCCCAGGCGCAGCCGGCGGCGGGCCTCGTCCTCGGTGACGCCGAGGTCGGCGGCGGTCTGCCGGTAGTCGCGGCGCTCGAAGTAGGCCAGCTCCAGGGCCGCGCGCAGCGGGGCGGGCATGGAGGTCACGATGTAGTCGGCGCGGGCCGCGACCGAGGCGTGCCGCACCTTGCGCTCCAGTTCCTCCGTCGAACCCGGTCCGCCCTCGGCGAGCGCCGCGGTCTCGGTGCGGCGCAGGCGCTGCACGGCCAGCCGGTGGGTCAGCGTGGCCACCCAGGAGCGCAGCGGCCCCTGTCTCGGGTCGTAGGCCTCGGGGTTCTCCCAGACGCGGGCGAAGACCTCACGGGTGACGGCGTCGGCGGCCCGCTCGTCGTCGAGCACGCGGTGGGCGAGACCGTGCACGAGCGAAGCGAACCGGTCGTAGAACTCACCCAGAGCGGCCGCCTCCCCGCGCGCCAGCCGCTGCTGCATCTTGCGGTCCCAGCGGGGCGGTGCGTCGTGCCTCTCCATACGGCCCCCTCGCCCCTGTCCGTACCCGGCGCCCATCGCCTGTGCACCGGATTCTCGTCCCCGGCTTCCTCCCGAATGTAGTCGGCACCACTGACGGCGCACGCCCCTTTGTGGCAATGCACGCCCCAGGAGGCGGTGCGGATGGTAGTGACCACCGCGCGCTGCGTCCGCCTCTACCCGGTCCGGTCCCGATCAGGCGTGACCGGAACGCACCGCGTCGGACGGAACGAGCCCGTCAGACGTGTGTTCCCGTTCGGGATCCGGTGTTTCATGAGGGAAGCGATCGGGCAGCGGCGCAGAAAGGATGCGTAGGGGGAGCTTCCGTTTCCTGGTCCTCATCGTCGACGAGAGGGATGGTGCGTGGCGTTCACAGTGACCGACGACGAACGGGCGGGGTGGGCCGTCCTGCGGGTCTCCGGCGAGATGGACCTGATGACGTCACCGCTGCTGCGCCAGCGGGTGCACGACGCCGTGGCCGACGGGCGCCGCAGTCTCGTCCTGGACCTGTCGGGCGTCCTCTTCTGCGACTCCAGCGGCGTCGGGGTCCTCGTCGCCACCCGCAGGCTGATCCGTTCCTGCCGGGGGGAACTGCGGCTGATCCTGCCCGCGCAGGGCGCCGTCGACGGCTCGCACGTCAACCGCGTCCTCGCCGCCCTCGGTGTGCGCCGCCTCTTCGAGGTCTACCCGGACGTCGGATCGGCCCTCGACGACGACGTCCGCCCGCTGTCCGCCTGACGTCCGCGCTTCCTCGGGCGAGATCTCTCCGGCCCTCCCGCACGACTCGTCCGCCCGCTCCTCCCGCACGGCTCCGTCTGCCCCGGCCGCCGCCCCCGCATGCCCCGGCGGCGCACGTGATCCGCGTCACGCCGGACGGGCCGATCCCTTGGCCTGCGGCCGTGTCGCCGTCACGGTGTTCCGACGTCCCCGGCACAAGCACTGTTTTGCGCCTCCGGGCGCTCCCCGGCGTCGTACGCTCCGTGCCAAATGCACCCACGTGAAGTAAGGCGGTCCGAAGAAGACATGGTCAGCACCGAGAACGAGCGCAGGATCGCCGCCCGGTTCGCCACCTTCGACCAGGACGGCAACGGCTACATCGACCGCGAGGACTTCAACGCGGCGTCGAAGGCGGTGCTCGCCGAGTTCGGCACCGCGGCCCGCTCCGACAAGGGGCAGGCCCTGTACGCCGGCGCGGAGGCCTTCTGGCAGGGCATGGCGGGCATAGCGGACCGGGACGGCGACCAGCGCATCAGCCGGGGCGAGTTCGTGAACGGGGCGGTCGAGCGGCTGCGGGACAACCCCGGGCGGTTCGCCGAGATCGCCCGCCCCTTCCTGCACGCGGCGCTCGACGTGGCGGACGGCGACGGGGACGGCGCCGCGACCGTCGAGGAGACCGCGCGCGTCCTGAAGGCCCTGGGACTCGACAAGGACGCGGCCGCGGCCGCGGCGGGCACGCTCGACGCGGACGCCGACGGCCGCGTGCGCGAGGAGGAGGCCGTGACCGCCTTCGCCCGTTACTTCACGGTGCCGGAGTAGGCGCAGGGGCGGCGGCTTCCGGCACATGGCCCGAAAAACGTTCCTGCATGCGTGTCCGGGTCCGTTCGCGCACCCTTGCGCGTGCCTCCGGCGTGATCCGCGGGGGAGCGGCCGCGCAACACGCCCGGGCGCGCATGGAGTTCGGGCGGGCCGCCGCGGCCTTCCGGGCGGCCCGGTCCGCCCGTCCCCGCCCGCCGCCGCGCGGGCCGGGGCGTGCCTCCGCGGCCGCTGTGGGCGCCGTGACTCCTGGTACGGCGGTTGCGCGAGTTCCGAACGGACCGAATGTCACGGAACGTGGCATACAGGAATCGCCGAGCGTGATCGCCGGGTGGTGTGCAGGGACGGTTCGTCACGGCATGGAGTCGGTGTCCCGCTCGGGTACCTTGTGGGGAATGCGAGTGGTTGCGAGTGCGAGCCGTCCTGGTGCGGCGCCCGGAGCGGCGCCGGATCGGGCGATGCCCGCCGCTCGCGGGGCAGGAAGCAGCGACGCTCCTGCCTGTTCGACTCCCCGCGGCGAGCGTCGCACAGTATCCCTCATGCGTACTCCTTCGCGCTGGAATATGCCCGAAGCGCTTGTTGAGGTGACTGTACGTCAACCATGCTGTGTCGCAGGGAAATCACGTTCCGTGACCCCTCTTCCGGCCACGAGCGTGGCCCTTGTGAGGCGCGAGGCGATGTGTCCGCCGGTTCGGATGGTGTGAGCGGTGCAGGTGCTTCAAGTGCAGCTGGAGATCCGGCCCGACCCCGCGGAGGTGGGGCGCGCCCGCAAGTGGGCCCGGTCGCGACTCGCCGGCTCGGGGATAGAGGCCGACGAGCCGGTCGCCGAGACCCTCATCCTCCTCGTCTCCGAACTCGTCACCAACGCCGTGGTGCACACCGGCTGCCCGGCCGTGCTGCGGCTGGTGCTGCCGGGCGCCGCAGAGGAGGCGGGCGGGGCGTCGGCCACCGTCCGCCTGGAGGTTGCCGACGCCAGCACGCGCCCGCCGAGCCGGCGCTGTGCCGAGGGCGACGAGACCAGCGGCCGCGGTCTGGCGCTCGTCGACGGCCTCGCCGACCGCTGGGGCTGGAGCACCGAGGGCGCGGGCAAGCGCATCTGGTGCGAGGTGGACCGATGTCCCACCGGGAGCGCGGCGGCGGCGCTGTGCGACCGGCCCCCGGTCTCCTGCGACGCGGCGCCGGCGGCCCGTGAGGGCGCCGTGGCGGTGTACCGCGGCGGCGTGCCCGTCTGCGAAGGGTTCGCGTACGAGGCCGTCTGAGACGGTCCGGACGCGCACGGCCTCCCGGGCGGAGGTGCGGTGGGCCGAGGGTGGCACGGCGAGGGACGGGGCGGTCCCGGGATTCCGGCGGAGAGCGGAACGGCGCGGTCCGGTCCGGGTCCCGGCGGGCGCGATGACGGGCGCGCGGAAAGCGCGGATTTTCTCCCGATGGGGCGGGCGCGGGCCGAATGCGCCGGTCCGTGCTTCCACTGCACGCCCTGACAAAGGGTACCTAAAGGGTGAATGCCCCAACGGGTGTTGACGAAGCGTGTCCGTTTGATCACGCTTGTGTTCAGCGATTCGCCGTGAGGGGACGACGAGGGTTTCGGTGACGGGAGCCCTCGGCGAGTGCGGATCGCGTTCGGCGTCGGCCTCCTCAGGGCCAGGAGGGACGGGGCGGGTACGCCGGAGTCGGATGGCGGCGCGCGGTGCCGTGCTCGGGGCGAGCAGCGGCGCGCCGCCAACCGACCCTCTTCCTCCCCGGAGTCGGCCCCCTTCTTCCGGCCCTCCTCCGGGCCGGTCCTTCTTCGGGTCGCTTTCTCCGTCCGCGGGACGCCTTCGTCCACAGGCTGTGGACGGCGGTGGAGGATCTCCGGGCCGTGTCGGTGCCGTCGCCCGACGCCGTCCCCACGAGCCGCCGCGACGCCTTCTCGGGGCGAGTGCCGTGCTGGGCGGCCGCGGCCGTCGGCGCGCACGCCGAGACCGGCGTGACCCTGACCGCCCTCGGCGCGTGGGACGAGCGACGCCTCACGCGAGCTGACGGCGCGTCAGGCGAAGGTGCCGGCAGCGGCGTTGGCGGAGGGGCCGGCGGAGACGTTGGCCGTGCGGAAGGTGCGGCGGTAGGCGGTGGGGGTGACGCCCAGGGTGGCCTGCAGGTGCTGGCGCATCGACTGGGCGGTGCCGAAACCGCAGTCGCGGGCCACCTGGTCGATCGACAGGCCGGTGGACTCCAGGAGGTGGCGGGCGCGTTCCACGCGCTGCAGCGTGAGCCACTGGCCGGGGCTGACGCCCACCTCCTGGCGGAAGCGGCGGGTGAAGGTGCGGACCGACATGGACTCCTGCGCGGCCATGTCGCGCAGCTGGATCGGCTCGTGCAGCCGGCCGAGCGCCCAGGCGCGGGCGGCGGTCGTGGTGGCGAGCTGCGGCTCGGGCACCGGCCGCTCGATGAACTGCGCCTGGCCGCCGTCGCGGTGCGGGGGCACGACCGTGCGGCGGGCGACCTCGTTGGCGACGGCGGTGCCGTGGTCGCGGCGGACGATGTGGAGGCACAGGTCGATGCCGGCGGCGACGCCGGCGGAGGTCAGCACGTCGCCGTCGTCGACGAAGAGCACGTCCGCGTCGACCCTGACCTTCGGGAAGAGCCGCTGGAAGTGCCCGGCCGAGGCCCAGTGCGTGGTCGCCGGGCGGCCGTCCAGGTGGCCGGCGGCGGCCAGGACGTAGCTGCCGGTGCAGATGGAGACGAGACGGGTGCCGGGGCGGACGCGGGCGAGGGCGGCCGCCAGCTCCTCGGTCAGCACGCCCTCCTCGTGGACCGGCCCGAGCTCGTACGAGGCGGGGACGACGACCGTGTCCGCCTCGGCCAGCGCCTCCGGGCCGTGCGCGACGAGGACGGCGAAGTCGGCGTCCGTGTCCACCGGGCCCGGCGGCCGCACCGAGCAGGTCACGACCTCGTACAGGGGGTGGCCGTCCGGGGTCCTGGCGCGACCGAAGATGCGCTGCGGGATGCCGAGTTCGAAGGGGAGCAGGCCGTCGAGGGCGAGGACGACCACCCGGTGCGGACGCGGCGCGGAGCCCTCGGGGTCCGCAGGGTGCGCGGACTCCGCGGACTCCGCGGGGCGGTCGGGGCTCGTGGGGCGTGCGGCGCTGGAAGCCATGGCCCGATCCTAGCGAAGGCTGTCCTTCGGGCCACTCGTTCGCGGTGATCCCGTGAAAGAAGCTCTATGACGTGACGCAGACAACCGATACCGCCGCCACCACCGTCCAGGGGCCCGGGCCGCGCCGGGTCCGCGGGCCGCGCGTGCACCGCGCGTGGTTCGTCGCCGCCGTCACCTTCGTGACGATCATCGGTGCCGCCGCCTTCCGCTCGCTTCCCGGCCTGCTCATCGACCCGCTGCACGAGGAGTTCGACTGGTCGCGCGGCACGATCGGCGCGGCGGTCTCGGTCAACCTCGCGCTGTACGGCCTGACGGCGCCGTTCGCCGCCGCGCTGATGGACCGCTTCGGCATCCGCCGCGTGGTCGCCGTCGCCCTGGCGGTGATCGCGCTCGGCTCCGGCGCCACGGTGTGGATGACGGCGGCCTGGCAACTGCTGCTGTGCTGGGGGCTGCTGGTGGGCCTCGGCTCCGGCTCGATGGCGCTCGCCTTCGCGGCGACCGTCACCAATCGCTGGTTCACCGAGCGGCGCGGCCTGGTGACGGGCATCCTCACCGCCGCGTCCGCCTCCGGACAGCTGATCTTCCTGCCCCTCCTGTCCTGGATCGTCTCGGAGCACGACTGGCGCCCGGCCGCGGTGACGGTCGCGCTCGCGGCCCTCGCGGTCGTCCCCTTCGTCTGGCTGCTGCTGCGGGACCACCCGGCCGACGTGGGTCTGCGACCGTACGGAGCGAAGGAGTTCGTGCCGAGGCCCGAGCCCGTCCCCGGCGCCGCGAGGCGGGCGGTCACCGTCCTGTTCTCGGCGGCCCGCACCGGCCCCTTCTGGCTGCTGGCCGGCACCTTCGCGATCTGCGGCGCGTCCACGAACGGCCTGGTCCAGACGCACTTCGTGCCCGCCGCGCACGACCACGGGATGCCCGTCACGGCGGCCGCCTCGCTGCTCGCTGTGATCGGCGTCTTCGACGTCGTCGGCACGATCGCCTCGGGCTGGTTCACCGACCGCTTCGAGCCGCGCCGCCTGCTCGCGGTCTACTACGCCCTGCGCGGGGTGTCCCTCCTCTTCCTCCCGCTCCTGCTGGCGCCCTCGGTCCACCTCCCGATGCTCTTCTTCATCGTCTTCTACGGCCTGGACTGGGTCGCCACGGTGCCCCCGACGCTCGCCCTGTGCCGTGAGCGGTACGGCGACGACAGCGCCATCGTCTTCGGCTGGGTCCTGGCCTCCCACCAGGTGGGCGCGGCCCTCGTCGCCTTCCTCGGCGGCGTCGCCCGGGACGCGTTCGGCTCGTACGACGTGGTCTGGTACGCCTCGGGCGCCCTGTGCGCGGCGGCGGCGCTGATGGCACTGGTGATCCGGCGCGGGGCCACGCCGGCCGGGGGAGCGGCGGCGGTCGCCTGAGCGGGGCGCCGCCCCGGCCCCGGGCGCCCGGTCCGTCCGGGCGCCCCACCCGCCATGTCCACGTAAGCCGCGCGTATCTTCACCTCCATGGACCGGGGGAGCGGGGCGCGCGGGCGCGCGGGTACGGGCACGGACAAGGGGGCGCCGTGGCCCGGCCGGGAGACCAACGCGGCCGCGGCCCTGGCCGCGGCGCAGCTCCCGGTGGCGGGCGTTCTCCATTGGGTGACGACTTTCGGCGACGACTCGTACGGCGGTGGTGCCATCGGGTTCGGTGTGGCCTGCATGATCATCGTCGCCCCGCCGCTGCTCATGGCCTGGGGGCTGTTCCAGGCGACCGTGCAGACGGCGCCCGCCGCCCTGCTGGCCCGGTACGCCCTCCGGCGGGCGGGCCGCGGCCCGGAGTGGGCCTGGTACCTGGGGTGCTCCGCGCTGGTCGGGGCGGTCTGGGCGGTTCCGGCCGCGTTCGCGTTCCGCGCCGAGGCGTACCCCTTCCTCGCGCTGATCTTCGCCGGGCTCGGCCTGCTGCCCGCCCTGGGCGCGGCGCGCGCCCGCGTGCGGGCACGGAGGTCGGACCGGGTCCCCGGCGTGTGGGGCGTCTGGTGGTGGACGGCCCTCGGCTCGGGCGGCCTCTGCGTGGCGATCCTCCTCGGTACGGCGGCGGCCTACGGGACCGGGCTCCTGGAGGAGTACGAGCCGCCGGAGCCGTCCACCGAACAGCTCACCGGGGACTGGCGGGGCGAGGAGGGCGCCGTGCTGCGGCTGCGCCCCGGCGGCCGGGCCGAGCTGACCCGCGTGCCCGCCGAGCCGGAGGCCGACGACGACCCGACCGACGCGTGGACCCGGGACTTCACGGTGTGCGAGGGCGCCGGCACGTGGCTCCTGGACACCGAGGGCCGCCACGACCCGTACCTCGACGAGGGACCGGAGGAGCGGGACGGCGTGGTCGTCCGCGTCGCGGGCTGCGGCGAGGAGACGTACTGGACCGTCGGCGGCACCGAGGCCGAGCCCGAGCTGTTCGTCCTCTTCGGGGACCCGGACGCGGGGGACCTGCGCATCCTGCGGAGGCGCTGACCGCCGCCCTCCCCGCCCCTCCCGGTGGGCGGCGCGGGGTCTTCCGTCAGTGGGCCCTGCGCGCGCGGCGTCTCGCGTCGCGCGCGACCGCCCGGGCTATCTTCTCGGCGTCGCGGCCCAGTTCGCGGAGCATGCCGCTGATGGGGTCGGTGAAACCGGTGAACCACAGGCCGGGCGCCGTCCTCGGGGTGCGCGCGCCGCGGACCACGGGGCGGCCCCGGCCGTCCAGGACGCCGAGGTGGCCGATGAGGCCCTCCAGACCGCGGCGGTAGCCGGTCGCCGCGACGACGGCCTCGGGGGCGATGCGCTCGCCGCCCGCGAGGACCACCTTGTCGTCCTCGAAGCCCTCGACCGCGCCGACGACCTCGATCCGGCCCTTGCGCACGGCCTTCACGAAGCCCGTGTCCTGCACCGGGATCGCGCCCTGCCGGACGCGCGAGTACAGGCCGGCCGCCGGACGCGGCAGCCCGTGGGCGGTCAGGTCGGGGACGCTGATCCGGCACACCAGCCGGGCGAGCCGGTCCACCACGAAGACCGGCAGCCGGCGGACGAGGACGGCCGAGTACTGGGCCGCCCAGCCGAGCGTGGAGCGGCGCACGATGTGCGGGGGCGTGCGCACGGCGAGGCGTACCCGCGCGGCCCCGCCCTCGGCCAGGTCGAGGGCGATCTCGGTGCCGGTGTTGCCGACGCCGACGACGAGGACGTCGCGGCCGGCGTAGGGGGCGGCGTCGCGGTACGCGGAGGCGTGCAGCAGCTCGCCGGTGTAGGTGTCGCGGCCGGGCCAGTCCGGCAGGAAGGGCGTGTGGTTGCGGCCGGTCGCGACGACCACCGCGCTGCCGGTGAGCTCGCGGCCGCCGGAGGCGTGCAGCAGCCAGCCGCCGTCGTCGGTGCGCTCGACGCGGGAGACCTCGACGCCGGTCACGATCTCCAGCTGGTGGTGCTCGGCGTACTTCTCCAGGTAGCGCACCACGTCGTCGCGGGCGACCCAGCGCCCGAAGGAGCGCGGCATCGGCAGGCCGGGCAGTGCGGAGAGGCGGCGCGTGGTGTGCAGCCGCAGCCGGGCGTAGTGGTTCCGCCAGGAGGCCCCGACCTGCGCGGACCTCTCCAGTACGACGGCCCGCACCCCGCGGGCGCGCAGGGCGTGCGCCACGGCGAGGCCGCCGGGGCCGCCCCCGACGACGTACACGGGGCGGTCCTGCTGGAGCGGCACGCGGTGCGGCGCGGGGGAAGGGGAGTCGGCCATGTGAGCGAGCGTATTCACCCCCTCCCTTGATGGGTATCGGTCAAGACCGGGTTCGGTTGCGAATTGATCACGCGTGACGGAGAAGGGTGGACGCGGGTCCGGGAGGGTGCCGTCCGTGTCCTCGAACCGGCGTTGTTCAATGGCCGGATGACCGATGCGCACGCTTCCTCCGCCACCCTCCCGTACCCCGCCGGGCCGCACGGGCACGGCCTGCGCCTGCGGGCCTGGGACCCGGAGGACGAGACGGACGTCGACGCCTGGCGGCGCGGGCTGACCGACCCCGACTTCCTGCGCTGGAACACCCCGCTCAAGAAGGTCGAGGACGCGGTGACGGCCCGCGCGTCACTGCGCTCCAAGGCCGAGGCGGCCGCGGCCGGCACCACCGTCACCTTCTGCGTCACGGACGCCGGCACCGGCACCGTGCTCGGGCAGATCGGCATCAACGAGATCGACCACGTCATGCGGGTCGCCCGGGTCGGCTACTGGGTGCTGCCCGAGGCGCGCGGCCGGCAGGTCGCCACCCGGGCCCTCGCCCTCGCGGCCCGCTGGGCGTTCGGGGAACTCGGCCTGCACCGCCTGGAACTGGGGCACGCGCTCGGCCACGAGGCCTCGTGCCGCACAGCCGAGCGCTGCGGCTTCCCCTACGAGGGCACGCTGCGGGACGCGATGCCCGAGGAGGGCACGTTCGAGGCCTTCCGCGACGTCCACCTGCACGCCCGGCTCGCGACGGACCCGGAGCCGGAGCTGGTCCTGCCGGACCCGCCGGCCACGGCGTGAGGGCATCCGACCCGGCGCCGGCGCCCGGGACCGCGGCGGCTCACGGCCACAGCAGCCGCTTGCGCCACGTGCCGCCGTCCCGCAGGTAGACGAGGCGCACGTGGCGGCGGCGGGCGTCGCCCTGGAAGAACTCCACCTCGTCCGGCCGCAGGTGGTACAGCGTCCAGGACGGCACGGGCGCGTCGGGCTCGCGCCGCGCCCGCTCCCACGCGGCCTCCGAGGCCCGCGCCAGCTCCGCCGCCGAACCGAGCTCCTCGCTCTGCCGGCCGGTCAGCGCGGCCGCCAGGGCGCCGGTCGAACGGACCGCCAGATCCGCCCGGCCCTCCTCCGCCGGAGCCTTCCCGACCGGTCCGCGCACCCGCACCTGGCGTCCCTGCGCCGGCCAGTAGAAACCGAGGGCCGCGTACGGGCGGTCGGCCAGCTGGCGGCCCTTCCTGCTGGTGGTGTGCGTCGCGAACGACCAGCCGCGCTCGTCGGCGCCGTGCAGCATCACCGTCCGCACGTCGGGCAGGCCGTCGGCGCCCGCCGTCGCCAGCGACATGGTGTGCGGCTCGGTCTGGCCCGCCGCCGCGGCCCGCGCCAGCCACGCGGCGAAGAGCGGCAGCGGCTCGCCGGGGGTGTCGTCCGGGTCGAAGTCCGGCAGGTCGGTGTCCCAGACGCGCAGCGAGCGCAGCAGCTCGTGAAGATCCGTCGGCATGGGGCGAGTATCACCCGCCCGCCGTGCCTCCGCCCCGCCTGCCGCAGCGCTGCCCCGCCGCGGCCCGCCTGCCGCAGCGTCATGGCTCGCCCGCCGTGCCCGGCCGCCGCACCGCCGCACGGTCGTGCCCGCCTCCCGGCACAAAAAAAGTCAGGCGGCCGTCCACCTGAGTGAACTGCCGCCTGACGGACAGGTCGTGTGCCTCGCGGGCGGGCGCGCGCCGCGCCCTCTACTGCTCCCTATGGCCGTGGTGCCTCTCGTTCCGTTCCTTGTCGTTCCATGTCCTGAGTCCCGCGTCCCGGCTCTCCGGCTTCCGGCTCCCCGTTCCCCCGGGTCCTCCGGTTTCCGGCCGGTGCGGATTCGCCGCCAATTCGCCGTCGCCGTACCGCCGTCGCGCGGACTACTTCGTCGGCTTCTTGCCGGTCACGCCCAGGTGCACCAGCAGTGCCAGGCTCGGCCTGACCTCCCCCTGCTTGACGCCCCAGGACTGGTAGCCCTTCTGGTGCGAGGCCGCCGAGGCGAGCATCGTCACGAGGGAGCCCGCCAGCGCCGCGGAGTTGACGTCCTTGTCCACCTTGCCCTTGGACTGCAGCTGGTTGACGGTCTCGGCGAGCGGGCGGTGCACGTGGTTCAGGATCTTCAGACGGATCTTCGCGAACCGCTTGTCGCCCTCGGCGGCGCCCAGGTCGACCACGCGCAGGATCGCGTCGTTGCGGCGCCAGAAGTCGAGGAAGCCGTCGACCAGTTCCTGCGCGGTCTGCCAGCCGGCCCGGCCGGTCCAGGACCGCCCCTCCAGCAGCCGGCCCAGCTCCGCGCCCTCGGCCGCCATGCGGTCCGCGAGCTCCAGGACGGCGCCCTCCACGTCCGGGAAGTACTGGTAGAAGGTCGCCGGCGACGTCCCCGCCTTACGGGCGACATCGATGACCTTGACGTCCCTGTAGGGTGAGGAACCGAGCATCTCGCTGAGGCAGTCCAGCAACTTCTGCCGGGTCTCCTGCCCTCGTCGACCGGCCACGCGGCCGTCGACGGTACGCACCTGTCCTGTCATGCCGTCAGCTTACCGACGGGTGATCTGGGCGCTATTCGGCCGACTGCAAATGGGGTGCGGGCGCACAACGCGCGCCACGGATCGCGGGACGTTAGCTTGACGGCATGGCCGAATCTGCCGATCCCGCCGGTCACGCCGGTCCCACCGTCTCCGGCGGCCCCGCCGTTCCCGACGGTCCCACCGAGGGCGTCCCCTGCTGGACCGACGTCCAGCTCCCCGACGTCGAGGCGGGCAAGCGCTTCTACGGGCGGCTCTTCGGATGGACCTTCGACGGGCCGGGGTCCGGTTCCGAGTCCGGGTCCGGCGCCGGGGCCGACCCCGGCCCCGCCGCCTATACGCCGGCCCACCTCGGCGGAAAGCTCGTCGCCGCCCTCGCGCCCAAGGGCGACGGGCGCATGCCCACCGCCTGGACGGTCTACCTGGCCTGCGCCGACGCCGCCGGGACCGCCCGCCGCATCCGTGAGCTGGGCGGACAGGTGATCACCGACCCCGTACAGGTGGACGGCCTCGGCACGACCGCGCTCGCCGCCGACCCCGAGGGAGCCGTCTTCGCGCTCTGGCAGCCCGGCGCGCACCGGGGTTTCGGACTGCGGCACGCGCCGGGCTCCTTCTGCCGGGCCGAGGTCTACTCGCGTGACCCCGGGACCGTCGCCCCCTTCTACGGCGCACTGCTCGGCGGCCCCGGCGGCGCGGAGGACGGGGACGTAGGCCGCAGCCCCCTCCGGGCGGTCTTCCCCGCCGAGATGCCGCCCCACTTCCTGGTGCACTTCCAGGTTGACGCCCTCGACGAGACGCTCCGCGCGGTGACCTCGCTCGGTGGCCGGATCCAGTCGCCTCTCCTTGACACCGCGTACGGACGGGTGGCCGTCGTCACCGACAATCAAGGGGCGTCCTTCGCGGTGCTGGAACGCTGAGGAACACCGGGGAGTGCCGGGAACGCCGGGGCGGCAGGGCGTCCTCCGCGGTGCGGGAACGCCGAGCGATGGGGTAAATGCCCGGAAATGTACCGGACACCCCGGTCCGTTCCCGAGTTCGCAACCGGTGCCCGGTCCAGGAAGAATCGGGGTGCGTGCCGCCGTAGCGGCGTGAGGGTGAGACGCTGCGCAGTGGCTGGAAGCGCAGCCGCGTACGGGGAGGTGGCAGGCAAGTGGTGGATCAGCTGACGCAGCACGATCCGCGGCGGATCGGACCGTTCGAGGTACTGGGCAGGCTCGGTGCCGGCGGCATGGGGCTGGTCTATCTGGCGCGCTCGGCGTCGGGCCGGCGCGTGGCGATCAAGACCGTCAGGACCGAGCTCGCCGAGGACCAGCTGTTCCGGGTCCGCTTCACGCGGGAGGTCGAGGCGGCCCGCGCCGTCTCCGGCTTCTACACCGCCGCCGTGGTCGACGCCGACCCGCGCGCCGCCGTGCCCTGGCTGGCCACCGCGTACGTCCCGGCGCCCTCCCTCGAGGAGATAGTGACCGAGTGCGGTCCGCTGCCCGCGCAGGCGGTGCGCTGGCTGGCGGCGGGCGTGGCCGAGGCGCTGCAGTCCATCCACGGCGCCGGGCTCGTGCACCGCGACCTGAAGCCGTCCAACGTGCTGGTCGTCGAGGACGGCCCGCGCGTCATCGACTTCGGCATCGCCTCCGGCGTCTCCAACACGCGGCTGACCATGACCAACGTCGCCGTGGGCACGCCCGCGTACATGTCGCCCGAGCAGGCCAAGGACTCCCGCAGCGTGACCGGCGCGAGCGACGTCTTCTCGCTCGGCTCGATGCTCGTGTTCGCCGCCACCGGGCACGCGCCCTTCCACGGGGCCAACCCCGTCGAGACCGTCTTCATGCTGCTGCGCGAGGGCCCGGACCTGGAGGGCCTGCCCGACGAGCTGCGGCCGCTGATCGAGTCCTGCATGCAGATGGACCCCACGGCCCGCCCCAACCCGGCCGACCTCCAGGCCCAGCTCGCCCCGCACCTCTTCGGCTCGGGCTCGGACGACAGCGGCACCGCGTCGGCCTGGCTGCCCGAGCGGGCCGTCGGCCTCATCGAGTCGCGCCGCGGCGGCCGTACGACCGTGCCGCCGTCCGCCGCCCCCGGCCCGCGCCCCGGCAACAGCGGCGGGGGCGGCCCCGCCGTCCCGCCCCCGCCGCCGTACGATCCGCCGGTGCCGCCCCCGCCCTCCGCGCCGCCCGTGCCGGTGCCGTCCGCCGTGGGCGGCGGCCGGTCCGCGGTCCTGCCGGACACCGGACCGGTGCGGCTCGCCGGGGCGCCGGTGCCGATCGGACCGGGCCCGCGCGTGGCCGACGCCCGCGCCGCCGCCGTGAAGGCGCCCCCTCCCGAGGCCGGGCTCGCCGCCTCCTGGACCCGGCCGCGCCCCGGCGTGAACGGCGCCGACGCCGCGGTCCCGGCCCCGCAGGCCGCCCCGGAGGCCCCCTCCGCCTGGCGGCCCTGGCGCTTCCGCATGTCGAACGACGTCTGGGGGACGCCCGCCGTCGACGGCGACCTCGTCTACGTCACCTCCTTCGAGGTGCACGCCCTGGACGTGGCCACGGGCCGGCGCCGCTTCAAGACGCGCGACGTCGCCTGGTCGATGGACGTCGCCGACGGCCGCATCCACGCCTCCGACGGCCCGACCCTGTTCGCGCTGGACGCCCGCGAGGGCACCGACCTGTGGCGGCTGCCGGCCGACGCGTGGGTGTACTCGCTCAAGGCCGAGCGCGGCACCGTCGTCACCGGTACCCGCGGCGGCGGCGTCCAGGCCTGGGAGGCCGCCAACGGCCGCAAGCTCTGGGAGGTCACCGGCGCGCAGACCGACTTCGAGACGCCCGAGGCGGGCCCGGCCCTGCACGACGGGACCGTGTACGTGTGGCAGGACGCCCGGCTGCGCGCCCTGGACGCGCGCACGGGCGACGAGCGCTGGTCGTACCCGATCGGCGACGCGGCCTCCTGCGGCGGCGTGCCGCTGCGGGTCGCCCCGGCCGACGACGGCTACGTGTACGTGTCCGCCGGCACCCGGGTGATCGCCGTCGACGTGGCGAGCGGGCGCGTCCGCTGGCACTTCGAGGCGCCCGCCGTCTTCCTGTGCCCGCCCACGTACGTGCCGGGCCCCGCCGTGACGGGCGGCGGCGTGTACCTCGCCGACTACCTCGGCACGGTGTACGCGCTGGACGCCACCGACGGCCGCGACCGCTGGCGCATCGCCACCGAGTCCCGCGCCTCGGTCGAACCGGTCCTGGTCTCCGCGGGCCACGTCCACGTCGGCAGCGGCAAGGGCCTCTACACCCTGGACGCCGTCACCGGCACGCCGAAGTGGCGCTTCCAGGCGGGCGGCGACATCGTCGGCGCGCCCGCGGTCGCCGAGGGCCGCATCCACTTCGGCTCCACGGACCACCTGCTGTACACGCTGAAGGCCGACGACGGCCGGCTGCGCTGGAAGCTGGCCACCGGCGGCGAGATCACCGGTGCCCCGGTGGTCCGGGACGGCGTGGTGTACGCGTGCAGCAAGGACCGCTGCGTGTACGCGCTGGACGCGGAGAAGGGGACGGGCACGGCGCGGACGTAGCCCCGCGCCGTGCGGCGCACGCCCGTCGCCGCCGGTCCCGCAGGCCCCGAGGGACCGGGCGCGGGTCCGGAGGGCGGGCCGGGCGCCGGGTCCGGCCGCCCGGGCGTCAGGGCGTGCCGTCCTCCGGGCCGCCCTGCTCGCGGCGGCCCTCGCGCTCGCGCCGCTCCAGTTCCTCCTCGCGGCGGCGCAGGTCGGCCTCCCAGTTCCGCAGGACCGTTTCGTCCTTCTTGTCCTCGACCTCGTCCTCGATCTCGGTCCCGTCCCCGGGCTTCGCCCCGGCTCCGGCCCCGGTCCTGTTCCTGTTCTCCTCGGTGAGCGACTTCAGGAACTCGGGGTTGTCGTCGGGGGCGACGTACCGCACGGGCCCGCGGTCCCGGTCGCGGTGCCGCTCCACGAGGGTCGCCTCACCGCGCGGCCCCTTGCGCACCTTGCCCGCCACCAGCCAGGCGATCGGACCGAGCAGCACGGTGCCGAAGAGCAGCACGATGATGATCCAGACCACCTTGGGCAGGTGCCGGACTTCCTTCTCCGGGGTGGTCAGGCAGTCGATGAAGGCGTAGATCCACAAGGCCAGGACCAGCAGGGACGGCAGAAGCCTGAGCATGGTCGAGCGATCCCCCAGGGTGCGGTGTGGGAGCGGCGGACGCCCCCGGTGACGGGGCCAGGGTAGCGGGTGCCCGATACTGGAACGCATGGCTTACGACGATCTTCGCTCCCTGCTCAGGGCACTGGAGCGCGACGGCGACCTCAAGCGCGTCAAGGCCGAGGTGGACCCGTACCTGGAGGTCGGGGAGATCGTCGACCGGGTCCAGAAGGCGGGCGGACCGGCGCTGCTCTTCGAGAACGTGCGCGGTTCGGCGATGCCGCTGGCGATGAACGTCTTCGGCACGGACCGCCGGATGCTCAAGGCCCTCGGCCTGAAGTCCTACGGCGAGATCACCGAGAAGATCGGCGGACTGCTCAGGCCCGAGCTGCCGCACGGGTTCGTCGGGGTGCGCGAGGCGTTCGGCAAGCTCGGCGCGATGACGCACGTCCCGCCGAGGAAGGTCAAGGAGGGCCCCGTCCAGGAGGTCGTCCTGCGCGGCGACGACGTGGACCTGGACATGCTCCCGGCCCTGTTCACCTGGCCGCAGGACGGCGGCTCCTTCTTCAACCTGGGCCTGACCCACACCAAGGACCCCGAGACCGGCATCCGCAACCTCGGCCTCTACCGCCTCCAGCGCCACGACAAGCGCACCATCGGCATGCACTGGCAGATCCACAAGGACAGCCGGAACCACTACCAGGTGGCGGCCCGGCGCGGCGAGCGGCTGCCCGTCGCCATCGCCTTCGGCTGCCCGCCCGCCGTGACGTACGCGGCGACGGCCCCGCTGCCGGGCGACATCGACGAGTACCTCTTCGCCGGGTTCCTCCAGGGCAAGCGGATCGAGATGGTCGACTGCAGGACGGTCCCGCTCCAGGTCCCGGCGCACGCCGAGGTCGTGATCGAGGGGTGGCTGGAGCCGGGCGAGATGCTCCCCGAGGGCCCCTTCGGCGACCACACCGGCTTCTACACCCCGCAGGAGCCCTTCCCGGCGCTGAAGATCGACTGCATCACCATGCGCAAGCGCCCGCTGCTCCAGTCGATCGTCGTCGGCCGCCCGCCGACGGAGGACGGCCCGCTGGGCCGCGCGACGGAGCGTTTCTTCCTCCCGCTCCTCAAGATCATCGTGCCGGACATCGTGGACTACCACCTCCCCGAGGCCGGCGGCTTCCACAACTGCGCGATCGTCTCGATCGACAAGAAGTACCCCAAGCACGCCCAGAAGGTCATGCACGCGATC
Source organism: Streptomyces minutiscleroticus (assembly GCF_014650875.1). Taxonomy (GTDB): domain Bacteria; phylum Actinomycetota; class Actinomycetes; order Streptomycetales; family Streptomycetaceae; genus Streptomyces; species Streptomyces minutiscleroticus. Next base: position 206,854 of record NZ_BMVU01000004.1, on the reverse strand, counting down.
TGGGGCGCCCACATGATGTCGCTGACCAAGCTCATCGTGGTGGTGGACGCCGACTGCGACGTCCACGACCTGCACGAGGTCGCGTGGCGGGCGCTCGGCAACACCGACTACTCCCGCGACCTCACCGTCGTCGAGGGCCCGGTCGACCATCTCGACCATGCCTCCTACCAGCAGTTCTGGGGTGGAAAGGCGGGCATCGACGCGACCAGGAAGCTGCCCGAGGAGGGCTACACCCGGGACGGCGGCTGGCCCGAGATGGTGCTGTCGGACCCGGAGACGGCGGCGAAGGTCGACCGCCGTTGGAAGGAGTACGGCCTGTGACCAGCGCCTCCGCCGCCATTCCGCAGCAGCCGGGCCGGACGAAGGCGTTCCTTCGCCTGGTCATGATCGAGCACTCGGTCTTCGCGCTGCCCTTCGCGTACATCGCGGCGCTCACCGCCATGTTCCTGGCGGACAAGAACATCCACTGGTGGGAGCTGCTGCTCGTCACCGTCGCCATGGTCGGGCTGCGCACCTTCGCGATGGCCGCGAACCGGATCATCGACCGCGAGATCGACGCGCGCAACCCGCGCACCGCCCACCGCGAGCTGGTCACCGGCGCGATGTCGGTGAAGCACGCCTGGACCGGCGCGCTCGTCGCGCTCGTCGTCTTCCTGGCCGCCGCCGCGCTGCTCAACCCGCTCTGCCTGGCCCTGGCCCCCGTCGCGGTGATACCGATGGTGGTCTATCCGTACGGCAAGCGGTTCACGAACTTCCCGCAGGCCATCCTCGGTCTCGCCCAGGCCATGGGCCCGGTCGGCGGCTGGCTGGCGATCACCGGCGAGTGGTCCTGGGAGGCCGTGATCCTCGGCCTCGCGGTCGGCGTCTGGATCGGCGGCTTCGACCTGATCTACGCCTGCCAGGACGTGGAGACCGACCGCGAGATCGGCGTGAAGTCCGTCCCGGCCCGCTTCGGCATCCCGGCCGCCATTCGGGGCGCCCGCGTCTGCCACGCCGTCACCACGGCGTTGTTCGTCTGGTTCGCGCTGGCCACCGACGCGGGCGTGTTCTTCTGGCTCGGCCTGCTGATCGTCGCGGGCGCCTTCGTCTACGAGCACTCGATCGTCCGCCCGAACGACCTGTCCCGCCTGAACCGCGCCTTCTTCAGCGTCAACGGCTTCATCGGCATAGCGCTGTTCGTGTGCGCGCTGCTGGACCTGCTGGTGCGGGGACTGACCCCGTAATCGGCAGGTGGCGGCGGTACGGCCGCCCGGACTCAGCCCGCGTCGGCCTCGCCGGCGCGGGCTTTCGCGATCAGGGCCGGAGCCTCGGGGGAGACGAAGGAACCCATGCCGATCTCGGTGTAGACCAGACCTTCCTTCTTCAGGCCCACGTTCACCTTGGCCGCCGTCGCGGTGGCGATGCCGAACTCCTCGACGATCTGCTGGACCGAGGGCACGCGTCCGCGGGGCGGGTAGGTGCCGTCCTCGATGCGGTCGCGGATCACGGCGGCCACCTGCCGCCAGCGCGGGATGTCGGGTTCGAACTCCATCACCGTTCCATAGTGTGCCTGGTATGCCACACTAATCGATCTCTAGTTCACCCTAGAATCCTGTAGAAATCCTCTGCTACGTTGGGCGTAAGAGACCCCGGCGACGGCTGCAACCGCCCCGGGGCACGGCACCAGCTTCGAAGGAGCTGACGCATGGCCGACCTTATCCCTCTCGTACTGCCCTGGGTGACCCTTCACCTGGCTTCACTCGGCGTACTGGTGTCCCTGGCGCGGCTCATGCCGCCCGCGCCGAGGGGCAGGCACCGCAGGGCGGACGGACAGCCCCTGCCCGCCCGTCCCCTCGCCTGCCGGCGCCCCGCGCGCGGGCCCGAAGCGCCGCTCGACGGGAGCGCGTCCCGGCTCGCCCGCCCCTACCTGCCCCGCGAGCTCTACGTGGTCCGGGGGACGGAGGCCGCGTGAGCGCGGAGGGGACCGACGGGCCCGGGGTGCTGCGCCCGCTGCCCTGGCGGGAGCCGGACGGCAGGACCGCGTACGTGATCACGGACCCGGGGCGGCCGGGGCCGGTCCCGCGCCGGGCGGACGTGACGGACGCCGTGCACCTGGAGATGGCGTCCGTCCTGCTCGGACACGTCGGGCGGCTGGCGGACGAGGCGGGCCCGGAGGAGCTGCGCCACATGGTCACGGAACTGACCCGCTCCCTCACCGACACCTTGCGGATCGCCTCCCGGGCGCGGCCGTAGGGCGTGAGGGGGCGTCGCCCGAACGCTCCTGGGGCGTCGCCGCGGTGGGCGGATAGGCTCGGGGTGTGAACCCAGGAGGAAACGAGCGCCGGCCTTGGATCGTGGGGGTGTCCGGCGCGTCGGGCACCCCGTACGCCGCCGCCGTGCTGCGCGGTCTGCTCGCCGCGGGCGAGAGCGTCGACCTGGTGGTCAGCCGTGCCTCGCGGCTGACGCTGCTCGACGAGACGGGCATCGGCTTCCGGGACGCGCACTGGCGGGAGGACCTGCGGGCCTGGCTGAGCCGGGGCGCGGACGGCAAGCCCGGCACCTTCGACATCTCCGGCGCGGACCTCGACCGCGTACGGCACTGGTCCGCCGGCGACCTGGCCGCCGGCCCCTCCTCCGGCTCGTACCCGGCCAGGGGCATGCTGATCGTGCCGGCCTCCACGGCGTGCGTGGCCGGGGTGGCCCTCGGCCTGTCGAAGGACCTGCTCCAGCGCGCGGCGGGCGTGACGCTCAAGGAGCGCCGCCCGCTGGTGGTCTCCGTGCGCGAGACGCCGCTGAGCGGGCAGACGCTGAAGCAGCTGGTGGCCCTCGACGAGGCGGGCGCGGTCGTGCTGCCGGCCTCGCCCGCGTTCTACGCCGGGGCGACGCACATCCAGGACCTCGTGGACTTCGTCGCGGGACGGGTCCTCGACGCGGCCGGGGTGCCGCACGGCCTGTACCGCCGCTGGAAGGGGGAGCTGGGGGAGGCCCGCTCCTGAAGGAGCCGACCCCGTGCTCCCGCACCCCCTCTCGTTTTCTTTCTCTCCGTACGCACACTCGCCGCACCTCTGAACAACGAAAGGCCACGGACCTATGGACGCCGTTGACAGGCAGCTCATCCAGGCCCTGCGCGAGAACGGCAGGGCCTCCTACGCCGAGCTGGGCCGCCTCGTGGGCCTGTCGGGCCCCAGCGTCACCGACCGCATCAACCGGCTGGAGGCTGCCGGGGTGATCACCGGCTACCGCGCCACGGTCGACGCAGCCTCCCTCGGCCTCGGTGTCACGGCCCTGATCGGCATCTCGCTCTCGGACGCCGCCGACCACGAGGACGTGGCCCAGCGCCTGAAGGAGCTGAACGAGATCGAGGACTGCTGGTTCATCGCCGGCGACGACTCCTTCATGCTCAAGGTGCGGGCGGGCGACGTGGACGGCCTGGAGCGGACGATCCGGCGCCTGAGCGGCACCAAGGGCGTCTCCCGGACCCGGACCACGATCGTGCTGTCCACCAAGTGGGAGAACCGCGTCGGCGAGCTGCCCGAGGAGCAGTAGGGGAGCGGCACGGGAGCGGCTGGGACGGGTCGCGGGGCGAACCCGCTGGTGGGGGCCCGGCGGGGACCCGGGGGCCCGACGCCTTTCCCGGACGGGGGAGTACCGTGGCGGGGTAGCTGAGCGAGAGGTGGAGGCATGGACGTCGGGCTCAAGCGCGAGCTGGAGCAGAAGGTGCGGGACGGCGAGCGGCTGTCCCGCGAGGACGGCATCGCGCTGTACGAGTCGGACGACCTGGCGTGGCTGGGCGGTCTGGCGCACGAGGTGCGCACGCGGAAGAACGGCGACGTGGTGCACTTCAACGTCAACCGTCACCTCAACATGACGAACGTGTGCACCGCGTCCTGCGCGTACTGCTCGTTCCAGCGCAAGCCGGGCGAGAAGGACGCGTACACGATGCGCATCGAGGAGGCCGTCCGCCTCGCCAAGGCGATGGAGAACGAGAACCTCACCGAGCTGCACATCGTCAACGGCCTGCACCCGAACCTGCCGTGGCGCTACTACCCGCGCTCGCTGTCGGAGCTGAAGAAGGCGCTGCCGAACGTCTCCCTGAAGGCGTTCACGGCCACCGAGATCCACCACTTCGAGACGATCTCCGGGATGTCGGCCTCCGACATCCTGGACGAGCTGATCGAGGCCGGCCTGGAGTCGCTGACCGGCGGCGGCGCCGAGATCTTCGACTGGGAGGTGCGGCAGCACATCGTCGACCACCGCACCCACTGGGAGGACTGGTCGCGCATCCACCGCCTCGCGCACGAGAAGGGTCTGAAGACCCCGTGCACGATGCTGTACGGGCACATCGAGGAGCCGCGCCACCGCGTGGACCACGTCCTGCGGCTGCGCGAGCTGCAGGACGAGACCGGCGGCTTCCAGGTCTTCATCCCGCTGCGCTACCAGCACGACTTCGTGGACATGAAGGACGGCAAGGTCCGCAACAGGCTCCAGGCGCGGACCACCATGGCGACCGGCGCCGAGGCGCTGAAGACCTTCGCGGTCTCCCGCCTGCTGTTCGACAACGTCCCGCACGTCAAGGTCTTCTGGGTCATGCACGGCGTGCAGACCGCCCAGCTGGCCCTCCAGCACGGCGCCGACGACATGGACGGCTCGGTCGTCGAGTACAAGATCACGCACGACGCGGACAACTACGGCACGCCGAACAAGCTGACCCGCGAGGACCTGCTCGACCTGATCCGCGACGCGGGCTTCCGCCCCGTCGAGCGCAACACGCGCTACGAGATCATCCGCGAGTACGACGGCCCGGACCCGGCCCGCCGGGACGCGCCGCAGCCGATGCGCGTCTGACGCGCGGCGCCGTCCGGCGCGGGGCGCGTCCGGCGTGAGGCCGGGGGCCGGGCGGGTACCCGCCCGGCATGGCCACCACGAAGGCACCTGAGGACGCCTACACCGCGGAGCCCTTCGTCCCCTCGCGCGGCGGCCTGGACGCGCTGCGCGAGGCGGCCGCCGGCTGCCGGGGCTGCCCGCTGCACCGCGACGCCACGCAGACCGTGTTCGGCGAGGGCGACGCCGGCGCCCGTCTCCTCCTCGTGGGCGAGCAGCCCGGCGACCAGGAGGACAAGCAGGGCAGGCCGTTCGTCGGCCCCGCGGGCCGGCTGCTGGACCGGGCCCTGGAGGAGGCGGGCGTCGACCCCGCGCAGGCGTACGTCACCAACGCCGTCAAGCACTTCAAGTTCGGCCGGGCCGGTTCCGGCGGGCGCCGCATCCACAAGTCGCCGACCCAGCGCGAGGCGCGCGCCTGCGCGCCCTGGCTGGCCGCCGAGCTGGCCGCGGTCGAGCCCGAGCTGATCGTGGTGCTCGGCGCCACCGCGGGCAAGGCGCTGCTCGGCCCGTCGTTCCGGGTCACCCGGGAGCGCGGAGCGGTCCTGGAGCGGGAGGTCCACGGCCGCCCGGAGCGGGTCGTCGCGACCGTCCACCCCTCGTCGGTCCTGCGGGCCGACGACCGCGAGGCGGCGTACCAGGGGCTGGTCTCGGACCTGAAGGTGGCGGCGCGGGCCCTGGCCTGAGCCGGCGGGCGCCGGGGAAACGGCGGCCGCGTGCGCCGCGGAGGGGCTGTGCGGCCGGTGTGACCTGTGTGACGTCCGTTCCGTGATACACGGTTGAGGCGGGCGAGTCGTAATGGTTAATCTCGCCTCATGGCCCTTACCTTTGTCCTCGACCCCGCCGTGACCCCCGCCCTGCGCGACGGGATCCTCGACCTGTGGGCCGACGTCACCGACGCCGGTGGCGCGGTCGGCTTCGTCCCGCCCGTGACACCGGACGTGATCCGTCCCGAGCTGGTCAAGCACTTCGCCGCGATGGCCGAGGGCCGCACCCGGCTGCTCGTCGGGTACGACGAGGAGGGCGCCGTCGCCGCGACCGCGTTCTACACCTTCAACACCCACCGGCTGATGACGCACTGGGTGTGGCTCTACACGGTGATGGTGCACCCCCGCCACCAGGGCAGGGGGTACGGGCGCGAGCTGCTGGCGGCCGCCGCCGACGGGGCCCGGACCTTCGACGGCATCGAGGCGATACGGCTCACCTGCCGCGGCGGCCTCGGCCTGGAGCACTTCTACGGCTCCTGCGGGTACAAGGAGGTCGGGCGGGTGCCCGGCGCGATCCGCGTCGCCCCCGGGGACGACCGGGACGACATCACGATGCTGCTGCCGCTCGGCTGAACGGCGCACCCTCCCCCGGCGCCCGCAACCCCCCTGCAAGATCGCGCCCTCGGCGTGCTTCACTGGGGAGTGCCCTTTGGCTGTGTTCGAAACGGAAGAGTGGATTGAGATGCTCCGCTACACGCTGATGCGCCTCGGGATCTTCGTGGGCTGCCTCGTGGTCGTCTGGGGCCTGGTCTACTCGGGCGTCGCCCCGCGCGGGCTCGGCGACTCCAACTTCATGTGGATCGTCCTGCTCGCCCTGGTGATCTCCGCGCCCATCAGCTTCGTCGTGCTGCGCAAGGAGCGCGACCGCGCCTCGGAGCAGGTCGTCGCCCGCGTCGACCGCGCCAAGGCCAACCTGGAGCGCAACCGCACGCAGGAGGACGTCGCGGACGACGCCGCGCGCGCCCAGGGCCAGACCTCCTGACGCAGCCCCCTTTCGTCAACTTCCCTCGCCGGGCGGCCCGTTGGCGCCGCGGGCGGTCCGAGTCCGGCGTCCGGCGCGGCGGGCGGATCGTACGCTTGCCCGTATGGGTGCTGTGAAGAACAAGCGGATGCCGCGCGCGGTGCGGGAACAGCAGATGCTCGACGCCGCCGTGCGGACCTTCGGGCAGCGGGGGTACCGGGCCGCGTCCATGGACGAGATCGCCGATCTGGCGGGGGTCTCGAAGCCGCTCGTCTACCTGTACCTGAACTCCAAGGAAGACCTCTTCACCGCCTGCATCCGGCGCGAGGCGCAGGCGCTGACCGCGGCGGTCCGCGCGGGCGCCCACCCGGGCCTGCCCGCCGACCGGCAGCTGTGGGAGGGCCTGCGGGCCTTCTTCACGCACACCGCACAGAACCCGGACGGCTGGGCCGTCCTGCACCTCCAGGCCCGTACGCACGGCGAGCCGTTCGCCGCCGAGGTCAGGACGATGCGCGCGGAGATCGTCGCCTTCGTCACCCAGCTGATCCTGGTCGCCGCCCGCGAGGCGCACCGCGACCCCTCCCCGGCCGAGCGGGAGGTCGCCGGACTGGCCGAGGCCCTGGTCGGGGCCGCCGAGTCGCTCGCCGCCTGGGCCAACGCCACCCCCGGCGTCTCCGCCAAGCAGGCCGCCGCCACGATGATGAACTTCGCCTGGGCCGGCCTCGGCAACCTCATGGAGGGGCGTTCCTGGGCGGCCCCGAAGTCCTAGCCGGGCCCCGGACCGCCGCACCCCGGACCCGGCCCGCCGCCCCGGCGGGCCGCCGCCGCTCACCCCAGCGGGAGCGCCTCGCCCGTGAGGTGGACGCGGTCCTCCCCGCCGTACAGGGCGAACGCCGTCCCCTGCGCCGCGTACGTCACCGCGCCCGGCAGCGGCACCGGCGCCCTGAAGCGGGCCCGCACCCGGACCGCGTCCGGCGTCCCGTGCTCGGCCAGGCAGCGCGCCACCGTCCACATGCCGTGCGCTATGGCCCGGGGGAAGCCGAAGAGGCGGGCGGTCAGCGCGTGCAGGTGGATGGGGTTGCGGTCGCCGGACGCGGCCCCGTACCGCCGCCCGAGGTCCTCGCCGAGCCGCCACTGTGCGACGGCGGGCAGCGGCTTCGCCTCCTCCCCGGAGGGCTCCGTGCCGGAGGGCTCAGGGGAGGGACCGGGGGACGCCTCCTGCCGCCCGGTCCCGTGCCGCGCCAGGTACGTGCTGCGCGACTCCCACACGAGCGCGCCGCCCGAGCGCGCCTCGGTGACCAGGACCGCCTCGGTGCCCCGGCGGTGCGGCACCAGGCCGTCGGCGTACACCGTCAGCTCGTACGCGCCGGTCGCGGTGAGCGTCCGGTGCCGGGTGATCTCGATCGAGGTGTGCACCAGGCCGAGCAGCGGCAGCGGGAAGCCGCGCCCGCTCATGATCCACACGGCCAGCGGGAAGCCGAGGACGTGCGGGTACGTCACGGGCAGCGCGTCGGCGCCGACCCCGAAGCCGCAGATGCGCTCGTAGGCGGCCAGTCTCGCCAGGTCGATGCGGACGCCGGGCAGGACGAGGCGGGTGCGCGGCGCCTCGGCACCGGGCCGCGGGCGCCTGGCGGGGGAGAGGAGGGCGCCCCGCAGCAGCAGCGGGGCGAGGGCGGGCGCGGAGGAGAGGGTGTGCGTGTCCATGAGGTCTCCGGTGGGGTCGCCGGTGGGTCCGGTGGGGGAGCGGGCGCGCGGGGCCGGTGGAGGGCCTACGCCCCGAGGAGGCTCTGTCCGCACACCCGGACGACCTGGCCGTTGACGGCGCCGGAGCCCGGGCTCGCGAACCAGGCCGTCGTCTCGGCGACGTCGACGGGCAGCCCGCCCTGGCCCAGGGAGTTCATCCGCCGCCCCGCCTCGCGGATGAACAGGGGCACCGCGGCCGTCATCCGCGTCTCGATGAAGCCGGGCGCGACCGCGTTGACCGTCACCCCGTGCTCCGCGAGGGCGCGCGGCGCCAGGGAGCGCACCAGGCCCACCACACCCGCCTTGGACGCCGCGTAGTTGGTCTGCCCCGCGTTGCCCGCGAGGCCGGCGATGGAGGCGGTGGCCACGATCCGGCCGCCCCGGCGCAGCGTCCCGGCGGCCAGCAGCTCGTCCGTCGTGCGCAGCACGCTCGCCAGGTTCACGTCCAGCACCGAACTCCACCGCTCGGCGGACATGTTGACCAGCCTGCGGTCCCGGGTGACGCCCGCGTTGTGGACGAGGACGTCGAGCCCGCCGGGCAGCGCGGAGGCGATCACCGCGCCCGCGTCCGGCGCGGTCATGTCGAGCGCCAGCGCCTCGCCGCCCAGCCGCCCGGCCACCCGCTCCAGGTCCTCGCGGGCGGCCGGCACGTCCAGGCACACCACCCGCGCCCCGTCCCGCGCCAGCGTCCCGGCCACCGCCTCGCCGATGCCGCGCGCGGCCCCCGTGACCAGCGCCGTACGGCCCGCGAGCGGACGCGACCAGTCCTCCGGCGCCGTCACCTCGCCGCCGCCGACCCCGATCACCTGGCCGCTGACGTACGCGGACCGGGGCGAGAGCAGGAAGCGCAGCGTCGACTCGGCGGCCGCGGCCGTCACGACGCGCAGCAGCGTGACGGTCCTGCCCCGGCCGATCTCCTTGCCCAGCGAGCGCGTGAACCCTTCGAGGCCCTGCTGGACCGCCGCCTGGTGGTGGTCGGCGGGGTCGGGCGGCGAGCCGAGCACGACGACCCGGCCGCTGTGCGCGACCGACCGCACCACCGGGTGCAGCGCCGCGTGCACCTCGGCGAGCGCGTCGACGTCGGCGACGCCGGTGGCGTCCAGCACCACGGCCGCGGGCCGCCCGGCCCCGGCCTCCCCCCGTACGGCCGCTGCGGGGTGGACCGCCGTCCGCACGGCGAGCCCGGTGCGCGCCAGGACCTCCGCCAGGCCGTCGCCGAGGACCGACGTGCCCGCGGTCAGGTGCAGGACGTCCCCGTCCAGCGAGGGGCGGCCGGGCGACCAGCGGTGCAGCGCGGCCGGCTGCGGCAGCCCCAGCCGGCGGGTCAGGAACCGGCCGGGTGCGGTGGCGGTGAAGCTCAGGTAGCGGTCGGCCATTGTCCAAACTCCCAGCGCGGTCGTAGATTTACTGCGGAGTAAGGTTACTTAAGGGTCAGGAGCAGGTCGAGATGGGTTCCCGGAAAGAGCCGGCGGCGGAGCCGCTCAAGGCCCGGCGTGTCGCAGTGATCGGGGGCGCGCGCATTCCCTTCGCGCGCTCGGACGGTCCGTACGCGACCGCCTCGAACCAGGACATGCTGACCGCCGCCCTGGACGGGCTCGTGGAGCGCTACGGCCTCGAAGACCCGGGCGCGGTCGACGAGTTCGTCGCCGGCGCCGTCCTCAAGCACAGCCGCGACTTCAACCTCGCCCGGGAGACCGTGCTCGGCTCCCGCCTCGACCACCGCACCCCCGCGTACGACGTCCAGCAGGCCTGCGGCACGGGCCTCCAGGCGGTGATCGCGGCCGCCAACAAGATCGCGCTGGGGCAGACCGGCGCGGCGGTCGCGGGCGGCGCCGACACGGCGAGCGACGCCCCGCTCGGCGTCAACGACGACCTGCGGCGCATCCTGCTGGAGGCACGGCGCGCCAGGTCGGCGGGCGCCCGCCTCAAGGCCCTCGCCCGCGTCCGGCCCCGGCACCTGGTGCCCGACATCCCGCGCAACGCCGAGCCGCGCACCGGCCTGTCCATGGGCGAGCACGCCGCGGTGACCGCCCGCGCGTGGGGCGTGACCCGCGAGGCCCAGGACGAGCTGGCCGCCGCCAGCCACCGGCGGCTGGCGGCCGCGTACGAACGGGGCTTCTTCCAGGACCTCGTGGTGCCCTTCCGGGGCCTGGCCCGCGACCAGAACCTGCGCCCCGGCTCGACGGTGGAGAAGCTCGCCGCGCTCGAGCCGGTGTTCGGCCTCGACGGCCCCGGGCCGACGATGACGGCCGGCAACTCCACGCCGCTCACGGACGGCGCGGCGACCGTCCTGCTCGCCTCCGAGGAGTGGGCGGCCGCACGGGGCCTCGAACCGCAGGCGTTCCTCACCCTGTACGAGACGGCCGCGGTGGATTTCGTGAAGGGTGACGTCGCCGGCGGTGAGGACGGGCTCCTCATGGCCCCCGCGCACGCCGTGCCGCGTATGTTGGGGCGCGCCGGGCTCGGCATCGAGGACTTCGACCTCGTCGAGATCCACGAGGCCTTCGCCTCCCAGGTGCTGGCGACCCTCGCGGCCTGGGAGAAGCAGGGCCTCGCGCCGGTGGACCGGTCCCGCCTGAACGTCGCCGGGTCGTCCCTGGCCACCGGTCACCCCTTCGCGGCGACGGGTGCGAGGATCGTGGCGACCCTGGCCAAGCTCCTCGCGGAACGGGACGCTCCCGGCCGGGGCCTGATCTCCGTCTGCGCGGCCGGCGGGCAGGGGGTGACGGCGGTCCTGGAGCGGGTCTGACCGCCGCCTCCGCCGCTCCCGCGCCCACGGGACCCGGGGCCCTGACCCCACGGGGTCCGGACCCGTCCGTCCGCCACGGCAGTCGACGAAGGAGCCGCCCATGTCCGGCCAGCAGCCCCCTCGGCGTCCGCGCCCGCGCTCGTCGAGCCCGAGATACGGCGGCTGGACGGCGTGGTGCGCGAGGCGGCCGTACCGCCGCTGGCCGCCCCGGTGACGCACGGCTCGCTCGCCGACATCCCCTTCGAGAACGCGCGCGCGGCCCCCGACGAGGTGGTGCTGGGCCGCAAGGGGTCCGACGGGCGGTGGACGGACGTGACGGCGGCGGCCTTCGCCGCCGAGGTGCTGGCCGTCGCCAAGGGCCTGATCGCCGAGGGGCTGGCACCGGGCGACCGCCTCGCGATCATGGCGCGTACCCGGTACGAGTGGACGCGGCGCGTCCTCCGACCGCACGGCCCGCGTCGCCCGGAACCACGGCGAGGCCGTCGAGGCCCGCCGGTGCGGCACCGGACCCGGCCCGTCCCGCTCCCCGCGCGCGGCCCGCGCCCTGTACGGCCCCCTCGTCCACCGCCGCATCCGCGCCGCCCTGGGCGGCCGGGTCCGCCACGTCATCTGCGGCGGCTCCCCGCTGGGCCGCCCCCTCGCCGCCTTCTACGCGGGCGCGGGCATCGAGGTCCACGAGGGGTACGGCCTCACCGAGACGACCGCCGCCGTCACCGTCGTCCCGCCGCAGTGGCCCCGGCTCGGCACGGTCGGCCGGCCGCTGCCCGGCACCCGGATCCGCATCGCCGCCGACGGTGAGGTGCTGGTCTTGGGCGGCCAGGTGCTGCGCGGCTACTGGGACCCGGCGGGCGGCGTGGTCCCGCCGGGCGCGGACGGCTGGCTCGCCACGGGCGACCTCGGCGCCCTGGACGACGACGGCTATCTGACGATCACCGGCCGCAAGAAGGAGATCCTCGTCACCTCGGGCGGCAAGAACGTCGCCCCCGCCCCGCTGGAGAGCTGGCTGCGCGCCCACCCGCTCATCTCCCAGTGCCTGGTCGTGGGCGACCGCCGCCCCTACGTCGGCGCGCTGCTCACCCTGGACGCGGAGGGCGTCGCCCACTGGCGCCGGATGCGCGGCGGTAACGTCGCCCCCGCCGGGCCCCCGGCCGGGGACGAGGAGCTGCGCGAGGTCCTGCAACGGGCGGTCGACGAGGCGAACCGGCTGGTCTCCCGCCCGGAGTCCATCCGCCGCTTCGCGATCCTCCCCGTGGACTTCACGGAGGAGGCCGGCCGTCTCACCCCGTCGATGAAACTGCGCCGGGAAGCGATCATGCGCGACTTCGCCCGGGAGATCGAGGGGCTGTACGCGCGGTAGGCGCTGGTAGGCACGCGGCCGTGCGCAGCACGGGAGGGCACGGTCGTACGGATGATCGAAAAGGGAATTCCAACCGATCGTATGGTGTGCGACCGGTGGAATTCGGTCATGATGCCGCGTGAAACGGTCATCGTGCCGCGTGGAACGGCCACGGGTCATACGCGACAGCCGCAGGCCGCGCGGAATTCGGGAAAAGGCAGGAGCCCCGCTGCGCGAGGGCGCGGGGCTCCTTGGGTACTGCTATCCGTTCCGGATCAAAGCATTGGGCTCGTGGAGCCGAAGGCTCAGACGGGGGTGACGTTCTCCGCCTGCGGGCCCTTCGGACCCTGGGTGACGTCGAAGGTCACCGCCTGGTTCTCCTCGAGGGAGCGGAAGCCGCTCGCGTTGATGGCGGAGTAGTGGACGAAGACGTCGGGGCCGCCGCCTTCCTGGGCGATGAAACCAAAGCCCTTTTCGGCGTTGAACCACTTCACGGTTCCGGTAGCCATAAGCCCTCCTTGGGCCCAAAGGGTTGCCCTGCTCCAGAACCTGCAAGTGTGAAAACAAGTGCATACGTCTGAAAACGACGAGAGCCCGCGGTCACATGCTCCGCAGGCTCTGTACTGCAAGGGAAACCAAACTGCAACTTGCGGCGAGCCTAGCACGAGGGCAGCCGAAAGCAATAGAGGGCAAGATCACTTCACCCGGACGTTTGAACGTCCCGCGATCCGGGATGACGACACGGTGTCGAAACTCTTGACAGAAGAGGTCCCGGTGGTTTTCGGAACCACCCGTGGACCCTGAAGCCTGCACCGTACCTCATGAGGGCTAGCCTCGCGATGTGGACAATTCTCGCACCCGGCCGCGCGTCGGCCACATCCAGTTCCTGAACTGCCTGCCGCTGTACTGGGGGCTCGCGCGCACGGGGACCCTCCTCGACTTCGAGCTCACGAAGGACACCCCGGAGAAGCTCAGCGAGAAGCTCGCGCAGGGCGACCTCGACATCGGTCCCGTCACCCTGATGGAGTTCCTCAGGCACGCGGACGACCTGGTCGCCTTCCCCGACATCGCCGTCGGCTGCGACGGCCCGGTGATGTCCTGCGTCATCGTCTCCAAGGTCCCGCTGGAGCAGCTGGACGGCGCCCGCGTCGCCCTCGGCTCGACCTCGCGGACCTCGGTGCGCCTCGCGCAGCTGCTGCTCGCCGAGCGGATCGGGGTCCGGCCCTCGTACTACACCTGCCCGCCGGACCTCGGCCTGATGATGCAGGAGGCGGACGCCGCCGTCCTCATCGGCGACGCCGCGCTCCGCGCCAGCCTGCACGACGCACCGAAGTACGGCCTGGACGTGCACGACCTGGGCGCCATGTGGAAGGAGTGGACGGGCCTGCCGTTCGTCTTCGCCGTGTGGGCGGCCCGCCGCGACTACCTGGAGCGCGAGCCCGAGGTCGTGCACAAGGTCCACCGGGCGTTCCTGGACTCCCGCGACCTCTCGCTCGAGGAGGTGGGCAAGGTCGCCGAGCAGGCGGCGCGCTGGGAGCCGTTCGACGCGGAGGTGCTGGAGCGGTACTTCACGACGCTCGACTTCCGCTTCGGCGGGCCGCAGCTCGGCGCCGTCGCCGAGTTCGCCCGCAGGGTCGGCCCCACGTCGGGCTTCCCCGCGGACGTGAAGGTGGAGCTGCTGCGGCCGTAGCCGCGCTCGCGGCCACGCGGGTGGCACGGAAGGCGCGGAAGGCGCGGTCGTGACGGCAGCCGTCGCGACCGTCGCGGCAGCCGTCACGACCGCTGCGGCAGTCGCTGCAGCCGTCGCGGCAGCCGTCACGACGGCCGGGCCCGCCGTCGCGACCGTGGCCGCCGCCACCCGCCCCGGCCGCCGGGCGGGCCCGGGGCCCCGCGCTCCGCAGGCACTACGCTGCCTGCGGAGTGCAGCGCGTCCGGGGGAGGCACCGCCATGCAGCCGCTCGAAGCCGGCGAACCGGCCACCATGGGGCCCTACCGGCTGCTCGGCCGGCTCGGCTCGGGCGGCATGGGCCGCGTCTACCTGGGACGCAGCGCGGGCGGCCGGACGGTCGCGGTCAAGATCGTGCACCCGCACTTCGCGCTCGACGACGAGTTCCGTGCCCGCTTCAGACGCGAGGTCGAGGCGGCGCGCCGCGTCGGCGGGGCCTACACGGCGCCGGTCCTGGACGCGGACCCGGAGGCCCCGGTCCCCTGGGTCGCGACCGGCTACGCCGCGGGCCCCACGCTGACCGCCGCGGTCACCGGCTCGGGCCCGCTCCCGGAGCACTCCGTACGCGTCCTGGGCGCCGGTCTCGCCCAGGCGCTGGCGGCGGTGCACGGCCTGGGCCTCGTCCACCGCGACGTCAAACCCTCGAACGTCCTGCTGACCGTCGACGGCCCGCTGCTCATCGACTTCGGCATCGCCCGGGCCACGGACGGCACCGCCTCCCTGACCGCGACCGGCGTGAGCGTCGGCTCGCCCGGCTACATGGCCCCCGAGCAGATCCTCGGCAGGGGCGTCGCCGGGGCCGCCGACGTCTTCTCGCTCGGCGCGGTCCTGGCGTACGCGGCGACGGGCGAGCCCCCGTTCCCCGGGGACTCCTCGGCCGCGCTCCTCTACAAGGTGGTGCACGAGGAGCCCGAACTCGACGGCCTGGACGGCGCGCTGCGCGAGCTGGTCGCGCGGTGCCTGGCCAAGGAGCCCGGCGACCGCCCGGCCCCCGGGGAGATCGCCGCGCGCCTCGTCCCCGAGGGCGCGGCCCGGCTGGTGGCGGCGGGCTGGCTGCCGGGACCGCTGGTCGAGCAGGTCGGCCGCAGCGCCGTGGAACTGCTGAACCTGGAGGCGGCCGGCCCGGTCCCCTCCGGCCCGGTGGGCTTCAGCAGCCCGTCCGTGGACGCGGCCCCCGCCGCCCCGGCCGCGGGCACGGCACCCGCCGGGGTGTTCGGGCCGCCTCCGGTCATGCCCGAGGGTGCCGCGTACGGCGGCACGGGGGATGCGCGGGGCGCGGCGCACGGCGGCGGCACGCAGGGCGGTGCCGCCTACGGCGGCACGGTCCCGCCGCCCCCGCGCCGGCCGGTCCCGCCGAACCCGCCGGAGCCGCACGACCCGGAGACGGCACCGTCCGACGCGCGCCCGGAGCGTCCAGGGCGTCCGGGGCGGGTCTCGGTCAGCGTGGCCGCCGCCTCCACGGCGGCGGAGGGCGGCCGGGGCCGCCGAGTCAGCTGCACCGTGGCACTGGCGGTCGCGGGAGCGCTGGCGGCGGTGACCGTCGGCTCGGCGTTCCTGTTCGACCTGATGCCGGGGCAGGGCGGGAGCGGCGACCAGGACGGCGGGGCGGCGTCCACCCCGGGCGCGAGCGCGACCGCCGGTGCGATCCCGGCCTCCTACCTGGGCACGTGGGAGGGCGACGCGATCGCGCTGGGCGGCACCCTCCCCATGGGCACGTTCCGCGTCACGGTCCGGCAGGGCGACGTGGGCGAGGAGTTCGGCACGTTCCGCCAGACCGACCGGATCGGCGGCCGCTGCGACGCGGCCCTCGTCCTGAAGGAGGCGTCGGGGGAACGGCTCGTCGCCACCAGCGTCGCCGCAGAGGACAGCGCCCCGCAGTGCACGAAGGGCGAGCACGAGGTCCTGCTGACCCCGAAGGGCGACGTCCTGACCTACGAGACGGACAACGCGGAGGCGGGGAACCCGACGGCGCGGATGACGAGGGTCGGGTAGCGGCGGACGGCGACCAGCGGGACCGCGGCCGTTCGCGCGCGAGTCCCGCGACCGGTACGGCGGTACGCGTGGGTCGCGGGACTGATACGGCGGTATGCGCGAGTCGCGTAACCGGCGCGGCGGTATGCGCGAGTTCCGTGGCCGGTACGGCGGTACGCGCGAGCAGTGGCGCCAGGGCGCGTCACCCGGGCCGGGACGGGCCGGGCCGGGTGACGCGGCATGGCCGGTGGCCCGGGGCGGCGGGACGGCCGGTGGCGATGCGGGCGTCCGCCGGATCAGGCCCTGTCCTTCCTCCGGCGCCTTCCATAAGATCCCCGTAGCTCCGGCCCGGCCGGCCTCCGGTTCCGCTCCCGCCCCCACGACACCAGGACATCCGCCATGGCGCGACGTACCCCTTCCGGTCCGGCGGGCAGTCCGCCGGCCGGGCCGCCCGGTGCGCCGGGCGGCCGATGCCGCCGTGCCCCGCGGCCGTTCCCCCGCGGGGCCGCGGGATGAGCGACGCACTGCTGATCGCCGTCGCCGCCCTCTGGGGCGCGGCGGCCGGCGCGCTGCTGCCGCGGGCCGCCTACCGGCTCGCCGTGCCGCCCGAGGAGCCGTGGCGGACGGCGTGCCCCGAGGGGCACGCCGTCACCGGCTGGCTGGGGCGGGCGCGGTGCGTGCCGTGCGGGCGCGCGTACGGGCGGACCCTGCCCGTCGCGCTCGCCGGCGCCGCCGTCTGCGCGGCCCTCGCCGCGGCCACCGGGCCCCGGCCCGAGCTGGGCGCCTGGCTGCTGCTCGCCCCCGCCGGCGTGCTGCTGGCCGTCGTGGACTTCCGCGTGCAGCGGCTGCCGGACGTGCTGACGCTGCCGCTGGCCGCCGCCGCGCTCGTCCTCCTCGGCGCGGCGGCGCTCACGCCCGAGCACACCGGCGACTGGCCCACCGCGCTGCTGGGCGCCCTCGCGCTGGGCGCCGGCTACTTCGTCCTCTTCCTGATCAACCCCGAGGGCATGGGCTTCGGCGACGTGAAGCTCGCGCTCGGGCTGGGGGCGGTCCTGGGGTGGTACGGCTGGGGCACGGTGCTGCTGGGGACCTTCGCCGGGTTCCTGTTCGGGGGGCTGTACGGGATCGGGCTCGTCGTGCTGCGGCGGGCCGGGCGGAAGACGTCGATCCCGTTCGGGCCGTTCCTGATCGCCGGGGCCTTCGTGGGCACCCTGATGGGGGCCGCCGCGGCCTGACACCGTGCCGGGCCGTGCCGGACCGCGCCCGGTCCGGCACCGGGCTCCGCCCGGCCGGTCGCGAGGGCCGCGGAAGCCCGGCGCCGGGGCCGTCCCGGCCGGTCCCCGGAGCCGTCGCGGCCTGGCGTCCGGGGGACGAAAACGCTGGCGTACGCTGGTCTGGACTCCACAACCCTTACGAAAGGGACGCACTGGTGACCGAGAAGGCCGACCTCCCGTCCATCGATGTCACAGCCGTCCTCGACCGTGCGGCCGCGGGCGGGCGGATCACCCCCGAGGAGGCGGTCGTCCTCTACCGGGACGCCCCGCTGCACGCGCTGGGCGCCGCCGCCGACGCCGTGCGCCGCCGTCGCTACGCGGGCACCGAGCACATCGCGACGTACATCATCGAGCGGAACATCAACTACACGAACGTCTGCGTGACGGCGTGCAGGTTCTGCGCCTTCTACGCCGCACCCAAGGACACCGCCAAGGGCTGGACGCGCGACCTGGACGACATCCTGCGCCGCTGCGCGGAGACCGTCGAACTGGGCGGCACGCAGATCATGTTCCAGGGCGGACACCACCCCGACTACGGCGTGGAGTACTACGAGAAGCACTTCGCGGCGATCAAGAAGGAGTTCCCGGAGCTGGTCATCCACAGCCTGGGGGCCTCCGAGGTCGAGCACATGGCCCGCATCTCCGGCGTGAGCGTGGAGGAGGCGATCCGCCGCATCCACGAGGCCGGGCTCGACTCCTTCGCCGGCGCGGGCGCCGAGCTGCTGCCCGAGCGGCCGCGCAAGGCCATCGCCCCGCTGAAGGAGTCCGGCGAGCGCTGGCTGGAGATCATGGAGACCGCGCACCGGCTGGGCGTGGAGTCCACCACCACGATGCTCATGGGCACCGGCGAGACCAACGCCGAGCGGATCGAGCACCTGCGGATGATCCGCGACGTGCAGGACCGCACGGGCGGCTTCCGCGCCTTCATCCCGTACACCTACCAGCCCGAGAACAACCACCTGAAGGGCCGCACCCAGGCCACGCTCTTCGAGTACCTGCGCATGATCGCCATCGCGCGGCTCTTCCTCGACAACGTGGCCCACATCCAGGGCTCGTGGCTGACCACCGGCAAGGAGGTCGGCCAGCTCTCCCTGCACTACGGCGCGGACGACCTCGGCTCGATCATGCTGGAGGAGAACGTCGTCTCCTCGGCCGGCGCCAAGCACCGCTCCAACCGCCTGGAGATCATCGACCTGATCCGCAAGGCCGGGCGGGTGCCCGCGCAGCGGTCCACGACGTACGAGCACCTCGTCGTCCACGACGACCCGGCGAACGACCCCGTCGACGAGCGCGTCGTCTCGCACATCTCGTCCACGGCGATCGACGGCGGCACCGCCCACCCCGAGCTGAAGCTCCTCGCCTCCAACTGAGGTCCGGGTGGCGACGATCCACACCGCCGGCCTCCTCCTGGCGGACCCGGCGGGAGGCGCGCGGCCGTCCCCCGTACCCGGTGGCGCGGTGCTCGTGAACGGCCGGGAGATCGCGGCCGTCGGCCCCTTCGAGGAGCTGGCGGCCGCGCACCCGCGGGCCCGGGTGCGCCGCTGGCCGGGGCTGCTCGCCCCCGGGCTGCTCAACCCGTACGGGCCCGAACTGCTGGAGCGGGCCTACCACCCCGACCCGCGCGAGGCCGGCGAGCTGGGCGGTGAGCCGCTCACCGGCGCGGCCCTCGCGGCGCTGCCCATGACGGACACCCGCTGGGGCGCGAGCGCGCGGCGCGGGGCGCAGCGGATGCTCGCGCACGGCACGGTCGCCGTCGCCGGGCCGCTGCGCGCTCCGGCCGTGGCGGACGCCGTGCGGCGGTCCGGGCTGCGGGTGCTGCCGCGCACGGCGGAGCCGGAGGGCGCGCCCTCGCTCGACCCGCTCGCCGGGTGCGCCGACCCCCTCGCGGTGATGCCGCTGCCGCTCGGAGGGCCGGGCGCGGACGCGACGTTCGCCGTCTTCGACGTGGACGGCCTGCCCGCGCTCGCCGCGGGCGGGGCCGCGACCTGCGTCGCCACGGTGGTGGCGGGACGGCTGGTGCACCGGCGGCGGTGACGGGCGGGCCCCGGCGCGAACCGGGAACGACTCCGGCCGGACCGCGCACGCGGCGGCCCGGCCCGTGGGCACCTCCCCCGACGCGAGGGCTCGATCGGGGGCCTTCGCCGACGCGGTGGATCAGCCCGAGAACGCCTCCGCGAACGCCCCCGCCTCCTGCTCCACCCCGCTGCAGTCCGTCGCCGCGTCGTCGGAGGACGCGTCGTCGTCGCACCGCTGGTCGCGGAACGCGGACCACAGGGAGACCCAGGCGATCCCCTTCTCCTCGGCGAACGCCCGGACCTGCGCGGCGTCCTGAAGCGTGAACGTCTCGCCGTCGACGTCGTTCACGCCGATCATCGAGGTCAGCGCGAGCCCCTTCCAGGCACCCGCAGAGGAGAGCCCGAAGACGTCCCGGAGCTGGTCGTGCGCGGCCTTCGCCGAGGTGACCGCGTAGTCGCCCATGTCACCGTCGTACGAACTGCCGTAGTTCATCGTCATGACGTTGACGGTGGAGACCTGCACGCCGTGGTCGTTGGCGGACTCCAGCAGCGCCAGGCCGTCGTCGTCCAGGCCGGACGGCATGACCGGCAGGGTGAAGGAGACCGACAGGTCCGAACGCTCCTCCTGCAGCGCGGCGATCGCCTCCGAGCGCAGCGCGACCGAGCCGGAGTCGGCCAGCTCGTCGCCCTCGATGTCGAAGTCCGCCAGGTCGGTCCCGGCGGCGTCGAGCGCCGCGGCGTAGGCGTCCGCGAGGCCGTCCGCGCTGTCGCAGGCCGCGGCGAGTTCGTCGCCGGACGCGCCGCCGAAGGAGACGCGCACCGAGGCGCCGGACTCCTTCAGGGCCTCGACGCGCTCCTTCACGTCCGGGTCGTCGACGGCGTACGTCCCGTTCCACTTCGGCGTGCAGTCACCGCCGTCCGCGATCACGAACGCCAGGTTGTAGGCCGCCGGCGAGCCCGCGTCGTCGTTGGCGGAGGCGGTGGTGGCGCTCACGTACGGGGCGTACGAGGTGCTCGGCGCCGCCCCCTGCGCGGTGGTCGCGGAGGGGGCCGGGGACCGCGCGGGCGCGGCGTCCGAGGAGCCGTCCGGGCCGGCGGAGCAGCCCGCGCACGCCAGCGCCGCCAGACAGACGAGCCCGGCGGCCGGCCTCAGGAAACTCCTCATCGCGCATGCACCCGCTCTCGTGATTTCTGTCTCGGCACGGAAACAAAGCGTGTTTCCGGAGTGGGAATGTCTCACATCCGGCTGGGGTCCGTGCGGACAGCAAACCTACAGGAGGTGCACGGGTGCGGGCGGGTGGAAATCCTTAATTCGCCGCCTTGGGCAGGGTGTTCGGTACCTCCTCGGTGACCTGCGGAGATGTCGTGCGGCTGGCATTCTCAAAGGGAAAGGACAGGTCCGGGCGTTTCTCAAAGCCGCCTCACATGAAAGCAGGGGAGGACGCCACATAAAGCCGTCCTAATATCCGGGGAATGCATTCCGAGCCTGCCATCGAAAACCGCGCGGTCGTGCGCGGCCGCCGCCGCAAACGCGGCAACGGGCCTGAAGAAGGCCCCGTCTTCGTCGACAACTCCGGGCGCCGGGCCAGGCTGCTGCGCCGGATCGGCACCCTCGTCGGCATCGTCTGTCTCGGGTACGCGGCCGTGCTGGGCATGGCCTTCATGGGCTTCGGGACCTCCCTCGCCCCCTCCTCGCTCCTGCCGTTCGCCGGCGGCGGTCCGGACGGCGCGCGGAACGCGGTCCCCGGCGACGGCACCCCGCCCGCGCGGCCCACCGGCACCCCGCCGTCGGGCGCGCCCACGGGCGCCGCGCCGTCCACCGCCCCCACCGCCCCGGCGTCCGCCTCCGCGGCCGCCGACGCCGACTGAGCCGGGGGCAGCCGCACTCATGACCACGACGACGTCCCCGCGCGGCCGCCGCCGCGCACCCACCCGGATGGAGCGGGCCGCGGGCCGCGCCGCGGCGCTGCAGCGGCCGCGCGTCATCCTCGCCCTGCTCCTGCTGCTCGCGCTGACCAGCGTGATGCTGCTCGACGGCTATCTGCGTGCCGAGGTCGGCGGCGACGAGCGCGTGCGCACCGGCGCCGGCTCCGGCGACGTCCCCGACGACGTCCTGGAGGGCGGGCCGATCCTGTCCTTCCCGGGCGGCGAGGCGCAGAACGGGTCCGCGCCGGACAGGACCATCGTGCTCACCTTCGACGACGGCCCCGACCCGACCTGGACCCCGCAGGTGCTGAAGGTGCTGGAGGAGCACGACGTGCCGGGCACCTTCTTCCTGGTCGGCTCGATGGTCTCGCGCTACCCGGGCATCGTGAGGAACCTGGTCGACCAGGGCAACGAGGTGGGCATCCACACCTTCACGCACGTCGACCTGTCGTACCAGAGCGACGCCCGGATCACCCGGGAGATCGAGCAGACGCAGCTCGCGCTCGCGGGCGCCGCGGGCATCACGACGACGCTGTTCCGCGCCCCGTACTCCTCGGAGACGGACGCCATCGACAACTACAGCTGGCCCGTCTACCAGAAGCTCGGCGAGCAGGGCTACACCAGCGTCTTCGTCGACACCGACAGCGACGACTGGAAGAGGCCCGGCGTCTCCAAGATCATCAAATGGGCCACGCCGGAGGACGGCGAGGGCGCCGTGGTGCTCTTCCACGACGCGGGCGGCGACCGCGCGCAGACGGTGAAGGCGCTCGGCACCTACATCGAGAGGATGAAGGCGAAGGGCTACACCTTCACCACGGTCAGCGGCGCCCAGCAGGCCGCCGACGGCCGGGCCGCGGGCACGTCCGCCGCGAGCGGTACGGACGGTGCGGACACCGCCGACACCGCCGACGGTACGGACGACGCGGGCACCGGGCAGGCGGACGGCGAGCGGGCGGACACCGGGGCCCCGGCTGGCGCACCGCCCGGCGGTCGGGACGGCCAGGGCGGCGGGGCGGGTTCCGCCGGCTCCGCGCTCCAGGCCGCGCACCGCGAGGCCACCGGCACGACGCTGTACGAGGGCAAGGCGCTGGTCGCGGCCGTCGCCGTGGCCGAGTGGACCGTGCCAGGACTCGCCACGGGCCTCGGGGTCGTCGGCGTCGCCGTCCTGGCCCGCTTCGGGATGATGCTGGTCCTGGCCCGCCGGCACCACCGCAAGCGCAACAAGCGCCGCTTCTCGTGGGGGCCTCCGGTCACCCGCCCGGTGAGCGTGATCGTGCCCGCGTACAACGAGAAGGAGTGCATCGCCAACACCCTCGGTTCCCTGGCGCGCAGCACGCACCCCATCGAGATCATCGTCGTGGACGACGGCTCGACCGACGGCACCGCCGAGATCGCCGAGTCGCTGGGGCTGCCCAACGTCCGCGTCGTCCGGCAGGAGAACGCGGGCAAGCCGGCCGCCCTGAACAACGGCGTGCGCCACGCCGGTCACGACATCGTCGTGATGATGGACGGCGACACCGTCTTCGAGCCGGACACCGTCCGCCACCTCGTGCAGCCCTTCGCGGACCCGGAGGTCGGCGCGGTCGCGGGCAACGCCAAGGTCGGCAACCGGAGGACGGTCATCGGCGCCTGGCAGCACATCGAGTACGTGATGGGCTTCAACCTCGACCGCCGCATGTACGACCTGCTGCGCTGCATGCCCACCATCCCGGGCGCGATCGGCGCGTTCCGCCGGGAGGCCGTGCTGGAGGCCGGCGGCATGAGCGAGGACACGCTCGCCGAGGACACCGACATCACCATCGCGCTGCACCGCGCCGGGTGGCGCGTGGTCTACCAGGAGCACGCCAGGGCCTGGACGGAGGCGCCCGGTTCGCTCAAGCAGCTGTGGAGCCAGCGCTACCGCTGGTCGTACGGCACGATGCAGGCCCTGTGGAAGCACCGCGGGTCGCTGACGGACAAGGGGCCCTCGGGCCGCTTCGGCCGGGTGGGCATGCCGCTGGTGGTGCTGTTCCAGATCGTCACGCCGGTGTTCGCGCCGCTGATCGACGTGTTCACGGTCTACGCGATGGTCTTCGTCGACTTCAGGGCGTCCCTGCTCGCCTGGCTGGCGGTGCTGGCGGTCCAGCTCGTGTGCGCGGCCTACGCGTTCCGGCTCGACCGCGAGCGGTACCGCCACCTGCTGATGATGCCGCTCCAGCAGCTCGCCTACCGGCAGATGATGTACCTCGTCCTCATCCACTCCTGCGTCACCGCGCTGACCGGCGGCCGCCTGCGCTGGCAGAAGCTCAAGCGCACCGGCGAGGTCGGCACCCCGGCCGGGGCGAACTGATGGCCCGGGGCACGGAGCCGCAGCCGTACGAGCCGTACGATCCGCATCCCCCGGTCCCGTCGTACGGCCCGTACGACGGGACCGGGCAGGCGTACGGCCCGTATCCGCAGACGCACGGCACGCACGGCATGCACGGTACGTACGGCGTGTACGAGCCGGAGCCGTACGCCGGGACCACGGTCCCGCCGCCGGTGGCCGGGGCGGAGCCCCGACCGGAACCGGTCCGGGAGGCGCCCCCGGAGCGGGAGCCGGAACCGGAACCGGAGCGGGCGGAGCCGGCGGGGAAGGGCGGCCGGGACCGCTACTTCGACGTGCTGCGCGCCGTCGCACTGGTCCGGGTCGTCACGTACCACACCTTCGGCTGGCCGTGGGCGGGCATGGTGTTCCCCTCCATGGGCGTCATGTTCGCGCTGGCCGGCACCCTGATGGCGAAGTCGCTGGAGCGGCCCGCGGGCAAGGTGATCAGGAGCCGGCTGCGCCGGCTGCTGCCGCCGCTGTGGTTCTGGGGCTTCTTCGTGGTGCTCGCCATGCTGGTCCACGGCTGGGTGCCGGACCGGCGGATCGTGTTCTGGGCGGTGCCGCTCGGCGATCCGCCGGGCAGCGCCTGGGGCGAGCAGGCCTGGGAGATCCTCTGGTACCTGCGGACGTACCTGTGGTTCGTGCTGCTCTCGCCGCTCCTGCTGCGCCTCTTCCGCCTGGCGCCCGGGCCCGTGCTGCTGGCCTCCCTGGCGCCGGCCGTGGTGTTCCGGTACGTGTGGCAGCCGCCGGACGGCCGGCTCGGCAGCGCGCTCACCGACCTCGCCACCTACCTCTTCTGCTGGCTGCTCGGCTTCGCGCACCGCGACGGGCTGCTGCGGCGGTGGCGCCCGGCGGCGGTGGCGCCGCTGTCGCTCGCGGCCCTCGCGTACGGCGCGTGGTACGCGTTCGCGCACCAGGGGGAGTACGGCGGTTACGACCTGGACGACATCCCGCTCGCCCAGGCGTTCTTCTCGGCGGGCTTCGTGACGCTGCTGATGTACGCCAAGGAGCGGTTCGCGGTCGACTTCGCGGGCCTGGCGCGCGTGCGGTGGCTGGACCGGGCCGTGACGGTCTTCAACGCGCGGGCCGTGACGCTCTACCTCTGGCACGAGATCGCGCTGATCCTGGCGGTGCCGCTGATCGACACGTTCTGGGACGTGCCGGCCTTCGAGAGGTACCTGCCGCTGGAGAGCCAGTGGTTCCTGTTCGGCGTCGGCTGGGTGCTGATCGCGGCGGTCGTGCCGCTCGCCGGCTGGGTGGAGGACGTGGCGGCGCGCAGGAAGCCGCGTCTGCTGCCCCGGTGAACCCGTGCCGCGGTACGGGCCGGGCGCCTGCCGGGCGTCCGGCCCGTCCTGCCACAATGGGGACCGTGACCCGCGCATCCCTGGACAAGCAGCCGCACGAAGTCGCCTCGATGTTCGACGACGTGGCGGAACGGTACGACCTCACCAACGACGTGCTGTCCCTCGGCCAGGACCGGTTGTGGCGCAGGGAGGTCGCGAGGGCGGTCGACGCGCGCCCCGCGCAGAAGGTCCTCGACCTCGCCGCCGGCACGGGCACCTCCTCGCTGCCCTTCGCCCGCACCGGCGCCTACGTGGTGCCGTGCGACTTCTCCCTCGGCATGCTCCAGGTCGGCAAGAGGCGGCGGTCCTGGCTGCCGTTCACGGCGGGCGACGCCACGAGGCTGCCGTTCCGCGACGACACCTTCGACGCGGTGACGATCTCCTTCGGCCTGCGCAACGTGCAGGACACCGACACGGCGCTGCGCGAGCTGTACCGCGTCACCCGGCCCGGCGGGCGGATCGTGATCTGCGAGTTCTCGCACCCGACGTGGACGCCGTTCCGCACCGTCTACACCGAGTACCTGATGCGCGCGCTGCCGCCGGTCGCCCGCGCGGTCTCCTCCAACCCCGACGCCTACGTCTACCTCGCCGAGTCCATCCGCTCCTGGCCCGCCCAGCCCGAACTCGCCGAGCGGCTGCGCGGGGCCGGCTGGTCGAAGGTGGCCTGGCGCAACCTCACCGGCGGCATCGTCGCCCTGCACCGGGGCTTCAAGCAGGACTGACGGAGACGCCCCGGGCGGCCGGGGACGCCTCCGACCCCGTTCCGGCCGGGGGACGCCCCCGATCCCCCCGGCACGGGACCGCGCGTCCCGTGCCGGGGAGGGCCGCTAGCCGGCCACCGGGACCGGGTCGTCCGGGTCCTTCGGGCCGTCCGGGCCCTCCGGACCGGACGGCGGGAGCGGGCCCTCCGGGACGGCCGGCGGTTCGTCGAGTTCGCGGAGCACGCCGCCCGGCTCCGGACCGGGCCGCCGCGGCTCGTGCACGCCCGCGCCCCCGTCGCCCTCGCCCTCCCCGAAGTCGAACCACACGGTGACCACGGCGCCGCGCGGCACCTCGACGCCGGACGGCGGGTACTGCCGTACGACGTGGTCGACGACGGTCCCGTGGAAGTCGGGCCGGTCGGGCGCGGAGAGCTGCACCCCGCCCGCCTCCGCCGCCTCGCGTGCGTCCGCGGCCATCAGGCCGACCAGCTTCGGCACCCGTACTTCGGGTGTCTTGGGTGTTATGCGCACAGATGTCACCCCCAGCGGTGCCGGCAGGCCAAGTCCTGACGGGTACCTGCCGGAAGTCGTCGGGTACCCGTACGGCACCGCCCGGAACCGGTGGGGCCGGAAGCAGACCGGCCGGATCCGCCCGGGGAGCGCGCCGCGCCGGCCTCGGAGCGCCGGCCGGCAGCGACGCACCGGCCCCGGAGCGACGACCGGCAGCAGCACGCCGGCCTCAGAGCGCCAGCCGGTAGCAGCGCACCGGCCGCCGCGAGCGCGGTGCGGTCAGCGTCTCGGCCGGCTCCATGCCCAGGCGGCGGGCGACCGCGGCGGAACGCTCGTTGCGCGCGTCGACCATCGCCACCACGTCCTTGACGCCCGCCGCCCGCAGCCGGTCCAGCGCGGTGAGCGCGGCGGCGGTGACGTACCCCTTGCCCCAGTACCCCCGGCCCAGCCGCCAGCCGATCTCGGTCTCGCCCGCCGGACCCCACTCGTGCGGCCACGGCTGCGCGCCCGTGAAGCCGACGACCCGGTCCTCCTCGTCGAGCAGCGTCCACAGGCAGTGGCCCAGTTCGGCGTCGTGCCGGCGCTGGCGCGCGGTCAGCTCCATGTACACCGACAGCTCCGCCGGCCGGCCGCCGAGGAACTCCATGACGTCCGGGTCGGCGAAGACCTCGTGCCAGGCGAAGGCGTCCTCGTGGGTGGGGACACGCAGGCGTACTGCCGGAAGCGCTCGTTTCGTCACGGGGCAGCCCTTCAGCCGGTCGACCAGTACCGCTGCATAGACTGCCCATGTCCAGTGCCCGTCAGCACGCAGATTTCGAGTCTGGGGAGAACCCGCCGTGACGACCGAGCCCCTCTCCGAACACACCGCCGATGTGATCGTCGTCGGGGCCGGACCAGCCGGTTCCACCACCGCGTACCACCTCGCCAAGGCGGGCCTCGACGTCCTGCTCCTGGAGAAGACCGCCTTCCCGCGCGAGAAGGTGTGCGGCGACGGCCTGACCCCGCGCGCCGTCAAGCAGCTCGTCGCCATGGGCATCGACATCTCCGAGGAGGCGGGCTGGCTGCGCAACAAGGGCCTGCGCATCATCGGCGGCGGCGTCCGGCTCCAGCTCGACTGGCCGGATCTCGCCTCTTACCCCGACTACGGACTCGTCCGCAAGCGCGACGACTTCGACGAGCAGCTGGCGCGCCAGGCGCAGAAGGCGGGCGCGCGGCTGTACGAGCGGTGCAACGTGAGCGGCCCGGTCGTCGACGACCGTACGGGCCGCATCACCGGCGTGCACGCCAAGCTGGGTGACGACAAGCGCGAGGTCACCTTCCACGCCCCGCTCGTCGTGGCCGCCGACGGCAACTCCACGCGGCTGTCCCTCGCGATGGGCCTGCACCGCCGTGAGGACCGCCCGATGGGCGTCGCGGTCCGCACGTACTTCACCTCCCCGCGCCACGACGACGACTACCTGGAGTCGTGGCTGGAGCTGTGGGACCGGCGCGGCCCCGGCGAGGACCGCCTGCTGCCCGGCTACGGCTGGGTCTTCGGCATGGGCGACGGCACCTCCAACGTGGGCCTCGGCGTCCTCAACACCTCCGAGTCCTTCAAGGAGCTGGACTGGCGCGAGGTGCTCAAGGCCTGGTGCGCCTCGATGCCCGAGGAGTGGGGCTACACGCCGGAGAACATGACGGGCCCGATCCGCGGCGCCGCCCTGCCGATGGCGTTCAACCGCCAGCCGCACTACACCAAGGGCCTGCTGCTGGTCGGCGACGCGGGCGGCCTGGTGAACCCCTTCAACGGCGAGGGCATCGCGTACGCCATGGAGTCGGGGCAGATCGCCGCCGACGTCATCGTGCAGGCCCACGCCCGCGCGACCCCGGCCCAGCGCGAGCTGGCCCTGCAGGGCTACCCGAAGATCCTCAAGGACACCTACGGCGGGTACTACACGCTGGGCCGCGCCTTCGTGAAGCTCATCGGCAACCCGAAGGTCATGAAGATCGCCGCCCAGCGGGGCCTGACCCACCCGCTGCTGATGAGGTTCACGCTGAAGATGCTCGCCAACCTCACCGACCCGACGGGCGGCGACGCGATGGACCGCATCATCAACGGCCTGAGCAAGGTGGCCCCGAAGGCCTGACCCGGCGGTCCGTGCGCGGGGTCCGTGCGCGCACGGACCCCGCGCACGGCGACGGCAGGAGGGCCGCTCCCCCGGGAAGCGGCCCTCCTGCCGTGTTCTCGTGCCGTGCGCCCGCGACCCGGAGGGGTCAGAGCACGCGCACCGCGCCCGTCGCCGGGTAGCCCGACAGGTCCTGGATCACCACGCCCTTGGAGGGGTTGGCGGCGTCG
Source organism: Streptomyces minutiscleroticus (assembly GCF_014650875.1). Taxonomy (GTDB): domain Bacteria; phylum Actinomycetota; class Actinomycetes; order Streptomycetales; family Streptomycetaceae; genus Streptomyces; species Streptomyces minutiscleroticus. Next base: position 178,293 of record NZ_BMVU01000004.1, on the reverse strand, counting down.
AGGTACTGGCCGTTCCCGATGTAGACGCCCACGTGGTACGCCGAGCCGGCCGAACCCCAGTAGAGGATGTCGCCGACCTGGAGGTTGGACAGGGAGACCGGGGTGCCGGCCGTCGACTGGGCCCCGGAGACGCGCGGCAGGTCGACGCCGACCTGCCTGAACGCGGCCTGGACGAGGCCCGAGCAGTCCCATGAGTTCGGGCCGGTGCCGCCCATGACGTAGGCGTCGCCCACCTGTGCCTTGAGGAAGGCGATGACCGTCCCGACACTGCCGCCCGCCGGGGCGGCGACGGTGTCGGAGGCCGCCGCCGTGGCGGTGGTGGTGAGCGTGGTCCGCTCGGCGGAGCGGGAGGCGGCCTGCTCGGCGGCCTCGCGCTCGGCCTTGGCCTCCGCCTTCTTCTTGGCCTCGGCCTTCGCCTTCGCCTCCGCGAGGTCCTTCTCGGCCTGCCTGGCCGCCTTGGCGGCGGCCGCGTCGCGCTCGGCCCGGAGCTGGTAGTCGGCCGCGGCCTGCTGGGTGGCGGCCGCCGACTGGGCCACCTGGGCCGAGATGTCGGCCGTCAGGGCCGGCAGTTCGAGGGTCTGCGTCACGGGCTCGGCGTCGGCGGCACTCGCCGAACCGGACGCACCCGCCACTGCCAGGGTGCTGAGAACGCCACCGGCAACTCCTGCCCGCACGGCGAGCTTGGAGTTGCTGCGCCGGGGCTTCCGGTGGCTGCGTATGTGAGCGGTGTGGGACATGAGTACAAGCGGTACCAGGGGGTCCTCCATACCTTCAAGAAACGTGTGGTCCGCCACAGTTGTTCAACCGATGGCCGAAATCCGGGTCCGCAGGACCGGACTGACGCCGTAACGGGCAATGCGGACAGAGTTGATCAAGCCCGTGATCATGGTGTTTCCGCAATACGCCCGAATTGCCCGCGACCTACCACCTGTTGGGCTCGGTGGCCAAGCCCGGTTTCTGTGGCCGAGGGTCCGACGTGACGGAGGTCACGGAACGGTCACCACTGCGGAGGCGTCTCGCGCGCACGGCGCGGAGGGTGCGCGTCGTTCGTGAACGGATGCACGCGGTGTGTTCCGTCCCCACTTGTCCGCCCAACTCCCCCTCGTGCGCGAATGGGCCCATTATCAAGAGATGGCGTCCATCGCCAATTTGCCTGAGCGTGCTGGCTCTTGATAATGCAACGGCTCCGCTCCAGGGCTTTGACGAGCGAAAATGTCACCGGAAGTGATCGCTTGGACGCCAGGCGTACGAAGATCGTCACTCATATGACCGTCGGACCGCGCTGCGGGTGGTGGAGATCACAAAGACGTTCGTGACCCCCGTGTCGCAGATCACAGACCGGCAGGCATAAGATGCGGGGCAGTTGGGCTTGTGACCTGCTTCACATGTGCGCGATCTTCGGCGAGCCGCGCGGAGCGCGTGCGCCTCGTGGGACGGGCGCGAGTCCACTGCAACCGCCAGCAGTCAGTGCCGACTGAAGGGAGCGAGGAGCGGTGAACGCGTACGCGCCCATCCTCGTACTGGGAGCCCTCGGGGCAGGCTTCGCGATCTTCTCCGTGGTGATGGCCACGCTTGTCGGTCCGAAGCGCTACAACCGGGCGAAGCTCGAGGCCTACGAGTGCGGTATCGAGCCGACCCCCACGCCGGCCGGCGGCGGGCGCTTCCCCATCAAGTACTACCTGACGGCGATGCTCTTCATCGTCTTCGACATCGAGATCGTCTTCCTCTACCCCTGGGCCGTCTCCTTCGACGCGCTGGGGGTCTTCGGGCTCGTGGAGATGCTGCTCTTCGTGCTCACCGTCTTCGTCGCGTACGCGTACGTATGGCGGCGCGGCGGCCTGGAATGGGACTGAACCCCGCATAGGGGACAGAGGAGCCACTGAGCATGGGACTGGAAGAAAAACTGCCGAGCGGTTTCCTGCTGACCACCGTCGAGCAGGCCGCGGGGTGGGTGCGCAAGTCGTCCGTCTTTCCCGCCACCTTCGGCCTGGCCTGCTGCGCCATCGAGATGATGACGACCGGCGCGGGCCGCTACGACCTGGCGCGCTTCGGCATGGAGGTCTTCCGCGGGTCGCCGCGGCAGGCGGACCTCATGATCGTCGCCGGGCGGGTCAGCCAGAAGATGGCGCCGGTGCTGCGGCAGGTCTACGACCAGATGCCGAACCCCAAGTGGGTCATCTCCATGGGGGTTTGCGCGTCGTCGGGCGGCATGTTCAACAACTACGCGATCGTGCAGGGCGTCGACCACGTCGTCCCCGTGGACATCTACCTGCCCGGCTGTCCGCCGCGGCCCGAGATGCTGATGGACGCGATCCTCAAGCTGCACCAAAAGATCCAGACCTCGAAGCTCGGCGTCAACGCCGAGGAAGCGGCCCGCGAGGCGGAGGAGGCGGCGCTCAAGGCGCTGCCCACCATCGAGATGAAGGGCCTGCTGCGGTGAGCGACGGACACGGCAACGGCACGAACCCCGAGAAGGACCTCGGCGCCTCGAACCTCCCGGGGCAGCGCGGCGAGGGGGGCGAGGAGATCCGCGTCCAGCGCGGCATGTTCGGCGCGAACAACGGCGGCGACACCTCCGGCTACGGCGGCCTGGTCCGCTCCATCCGGCTCCCGGGGGCGTCGAACCGACCCTACGGCGGCTGGTTCGACGAGGTCGCCGACGAACTGGAGGGCGCCCTGGAGGAGCAGGGCCTGCTCCCCGGGAACGCCATCGAGAAGACGGTCGTCGACCGCGGCGAGCTCACCTTCCACATCGAGCGCGAGCACCTGGTGCGCGTCGCCCGCACCCTGCGCGACGACCCGGCGCTCCGCTTCGAGCTGTGCACCGGCGTCTCCGGCGTGCACTACCCGGGCGACAAGGGCCGCGAGCTGCACGCCGTCTACCACCTGCGCTCGATCACCCACAACCGGCTGATCCGCCTGGAGGTCGGTGCCCCCGACGGCGATCCGCACATCCCGTCCCTGGTCTCCGTGTACCCGACCAACGACTGGCACGAGCGCGAGACGTACGACTTCTTCGGCATCGTCTTCGACGGCCACCCGGCACTGACGCGGATCATGATGCCGGACGACTGGCAGGGCCACCCGCAGCGCAAGGACTACCCCCTCGGCGGCATCCCCGTCGAGTACAAGGGCGCCCAGATCCCGGCCCCGGATCAGCGGAGGTCGTACTCATGAGCGTCCTTCCCCCGCCCGGCCACCGCCCCCCAACGACTCCCCACGGGAGGCTGTCATGACGTCCGCGACCGCCCGCGAGACCACCGAGGGGACCGTCTACACGGTCACCGGAGGCGACTGGGACGAGGTCGTCCAGTCCGCGGCCAGGGCCGACGACGAGCGCATCGTCGTCAACATGGGCCCGCAGCACCCGTCCACGCACGGCGTGCTCCGTCTGATCCTGGAGATCGAGGGCGAGACCGTCACCGAGGCCCGCTGCGGCATCGGCTACCTGCACACCGGCATCGAGAAGAACCTCGAGTTCCGCACGTGGACCCAGGGCACCACCTTCGTGACGCGGATGGACTACCTGACGTCGTTCTTCAACGAGACGGCGTACTGCCTCGCGGTCGAGAAGCTCCTCGGCATCGAGGACCAGGTACCCGACCGGGCGTCGATCATCCGCGTCCTGCTGATGGAGCTGAACCGGCTCTCCTCCCACCTGGTGTGCATCGCCACCGGCGGCATGGAGCTGGGCGCGACCACCATCATGATCTACGGCTTCCGTGATCGTGAACTCATTCTCGACATCTACGAGCTGGTCACCGGGCTGCGGATGAACCACGCGTACATCCGGCCCGGCGGACTCGCCCAGGACCTGCCGCCCGGCGCGGTGGACCGCATCCGCGAGTTCGTGAAGAAGATGAAGAAGAACCTCGGCGAGTACGACAAGCTCGCCACCGGGAACCCCATCTTCAAGGGCCGCATGCAGGGCATCGGCCACCTCGACCTGGCCGGCTGCATGGCCCTCGGCGTCACCGGCCCGATCCTGCGCTCGGCCGGGCTCCCGCACGACCTGCGTAAGGCCCAGCCGTACTGCGGCTACGAGACGTACGACTTCGACGTCCCGACCGCCGACACCTGCGACGCGTACGGGCGCTTCCTCATCCGCCTGGAGGAGATGCGCCAGTCGCTGCGGATCGTCGAGCAGTGCCTGGACCGGCTGCGCCCCGGACCGGTCATGGTCGAGGACAAGAAGATCGCCTGGCCCGCCCAGCTGGCCCTCGGCCCGGACGGACTCGGCAACTCGCTCGACCACATCAAGAAGATCATGGGCACCTCCATGGAGGCCCTGATCCACCACTTCAAGCTCGTGACCGAGGGCTTCCGGGTCCCGCCGGGCCAGGCGTACACCGCCGTGGAGTCGCCCAAGGGCGAACTCGGGGTGCACGCCGTGTCCGACGGCGGCACCCGCCCCTTCCGGGTCCACTTCCGCGACCCGTCCTTCACCAACCTGCAGGCCATGGCGGCGATGTGCGAGGGCGGCCAGGTCGCCGACGTCATCGTCGCCGTCGCGTCCATCGACCCCGTGATGGGAGGCGTCGACCGGTGACCACCAGTTCCTCGGAGCAGGGCGTCAGCCTGGGCATGCCGCAACTGCCCGCGCCCGGCTACCCGGACGACGTCCGCGCCCGGCTCGAACGGGACGCGCGCGAGATCATCGCCCGCTATCCCGACTCCCGCTCCGCGCTGCTGCCGATGCTGCACCTGGTGCAGTCGGAGGAGGGCCACGTCACGCGCACCGGCATGCGGTTCTGCGCCGACGTGCTCGGCCTGACCACGGCCGAGGTGACCGCGGTCGCCACCTTCTACACCATGTACCGGCGCGGTCCCAGCGGCGACTACCAGGTCGGCGTCTGCACCAACACGCTGTGCGCGGTGATGGGCGGCGACGCGATCTTCTCCGCGCTCCAGGAGCACCTCGGCGTCGGCAACGGCGGGACCACCGACGACGGCAAGGTCACCCTGGAGCACATCGAGTGCAACGCGGCCTGCGACTACGCGCCCGTCGTGATGGTCAACTGGGAGTTCTTCGACAACCAGACCGTCGAGAGCGCGAAGCGGCTGGTCGACGACCTGCGCGCGGGCGCCCCCGTCGAGCCCACGCGCGGCGCCCCCCTGTGCACCTTCAAGGAGACCGCCCGCATCCTGGCCGGCTTCCCCGACGAGCGGCCCGGGGCCGTCGAGGCGAGCGGCAGCGCGGGCCCGGCCTCGCTGATCGGCCTGCGGCTGGCCAAGGGGGAGACGCCCGCCCCCCGCGTGGTCCACCCGCGCGACGCGGCGGCCACCGGCGAGCCGCCGCGCGGCGCCCCGCACGACCCGTCGCCGACCGAGCACCTCAGCTCGCACGACGCACCGCAGGACACGGCGGCCTCAGACCCCGCGCACCCCGCGAAGCCGACCGCCGAGGAGGGGGAGTGATGAGCGTGTCCACCGAGTACGGAGGCGCCTCCCGGCCCGGCGAGGACGGAGGAGGGGCGAGCCCGGAGAAGCTGCTCGCGCCGGTGCTGTCGTCCTTCTGGGACCAGGAGGGGTCCTGGACGCTGGACGTCTACCGCCGCCACGACGGCTACGAGGGGCTGCGCAAGGCCCTCGCCATGTCGCCCGACGACGTCATCGCCTACGTCAAGGACGCCGGACTGCGCGGCCGCGGCGGCGCCGGCTTCCCGACGGGCATGAAGTGGCAGTTCATCCCCCAGGGGGACGGCAAGCCCCACTATCTCGTCGTCAACGCCGACGAGTCGGAGCCGGGGACCTGCAAGGACATCCCGCTCCTCTTCGCGAACCCGCACAGCCTCATCGAGGGCATCGTGATCGCCTGTTACGCGATCCGTTCGCAGCACGCGTTCGTCTATCTGCGCGGTGAGGTCGTCCCCGTGCTGCGCAGACTGCACGAGGCCGTGCGGGAGGCCTACGAGGCGGGCTTCCTCGGCAAGGACATCCTGGGCAGCGGGATCGACCTCGACGTCACCGTGCACGCGGGCGCGGGCGCGTACATCTGCGGTGAGGAGACCGCGCTGCTCGACTCGCTCGAGGGCCGCCGCGGCCAGCCGCGACTCCGTCCCCCCTTCCCGGCCGTCGCGGGTCTGTACGCGTGCCCCACCGTCGTGAACAACGTCGAGTCGATCGCGTCGGTTCCCGCCATCCTCAACCGGGGCAAGGAGTGGTTCCGTTCGATGGGCAGCGAGAAGTCCCCGGGCTTCACGCTGTACTCGCTGAGCGGCCACGTCGCCAACCCGGGCCAGTACGAGGCGCCGCTCGGCATCACGCTGCGCCAGCTGCTCGACATGAGCGGCGGGATCCGGCCCGGCCACCGGCTGAAGTTCTGGACGCCGGGCGGGTCCTCGACGCCGATGTTCACCGAGGAGCACCTCGACGTGCCGCTCGACTACGAGGGCGTCGGCGCCGCCGGCTCCATGCTCGGCACCAAGGCCCTGCAGTGCTTCGACGAGACCACCTGCGTGGTGCGCGCCGTCACGCGCTGGACGGAGTTCTACGCCCACGAGTCCTGCGGCAAGTGCACGCCCTGCCGCGAGGGCACGTACTGGCTGGTGCAGCTGCTGCGCGACATCGAGGCCGGCAAGGGCGCCATGAGCGACCTCGACAAGCTGAACGACATCGCCGACAACATCAACGGCAAGTCGTTCTGCGCCCTCGGCGACGGCGCCGCCTCGCCGATCTTCTCCTCGCTCAAGTACTTCCGCGAGGAGTACGAGCAGCACATCACGGGCGGCGGCTGCCCGTTCGACCCGGCCAGGTCGACCGCCTGGGCGGACCGGCACACGGAGGTGAACGCATGACGGTGACCACGAGCGCTCCCTCCGGGGGCGGCGAGGCGGCGGTCCCGCCGGAGGACCTCGTCTCGCTGACCATCGACGGCATCGGGATCAGCGTGCCCAAGGGCACCCTGGTGATCCGGGCCGCCGAGCAGCTCGGCATCGAGATCCCCCGGTTCTGCGACCATCCGCTGCTCGCCCCGGCGGGCGCCTGCCGGCAGTGCATCGTGGAGGTCGAGGGCCAGCGCAAGCCCATGGCGTCCTGCACGATCACGTGCACGGACGGGATGGTCGTCAAGACGCACCTCACCTCGCCCGTCGCGGAGAAGGCCCAGCACGGGGTGATGGAGCTGCTGCTCATCAACCACCCGCTGGACTGCCCCGTCTGCGACAAGGGCGGCGAGTGCCCGCTGCAGAACCAGGCGATGTCGCACGGCAACGCCGAGTCCCGCTTCGAGGGGAGGAAGCGGACCTACGAGAAGCCGGTGCCGATCTCCACGCAGGTGCTGCTCGACCGCGAGCGCTGCGTGCTGTGCGCCCGCTGCACCCGCTTCTCCAACCAGATCGCGGGCGACCCGATGATCGAGCTGGTCGAGCGGGGCGCCCTGCAGCAGGTCGGCACCGGCGAGGGCGACCCCTTCGAGTCGTACTTCTCCGGGAACACCATCCAGATCTGCCCGGTCGGCGCGCTCACCTCGGCGGCGTACCGCTTCCGCTCGCGCCCCTTCGACCTGGTCTCCTCGCCGAGCGTGTGCGAGCACTGCTCGGGCGGCTGCGCGACCCGCACCGACCACCGGCGCGGCAAGGTCATGCGGCGGCTCGCCGCCGACGACCCCGAGGTCAACGAGGAGTGGATCTGCGACAAGGGCCGGTTCGCCTTCCGGTACGCGCAGCGCCCGGACCGGCTGACGACCCCCCTCGTGCGCAACGGGCAGGGCGTCCTCGAACCCGCCTCCTGGCCGGAGGCCCTGGAGGCGGCGGCCCGGGGGCTGCTGGCGGCCCGCGGCCGGGCGGGCGTCCTGACCGGCGGCCGGCTGACCGTCGAGGACGCCTACGCGTACAGCAAGTTCGCGCGCGTGGCGCTCGGCACGAACGACATCGACTTCCGCGCGCGCGTGCACAGCGAGGAGGAGGCCGAGTTCCTCGCCGCCCGGGTCGCCGGACGCGGAAGGGACCTCGACAGCACGGGCGTGACGTACGCCCTCCTGGAGAAGGCGCCCGCCGTCCTGCTCGTCGGGTTCGAGGCGGAGGAGGAGGCGCCCGGCGTCTTCCTGCGGCTGCGCAAGGCCTGGCGCGGGCACGGGCAGCAGACCTTCGCCCTGGCCACGTACGCCACCCGGGGCCTGGAGAAGGCGGGCGGCACGCTGCTCCCCGCGGCGCCCGGCACCGAGACCGAGTGGCTGGACGCGCTCGCGAGCGGCGTCGGCCTGGAGGGCGACGGGGCGCGGGCCGCCGAGGCGCTGCGCGGCGAGGGCGCCGTGATCGTCGTCGGCGAGCGGCTGGCCGGTGTCGCCGGCGGGCTCACCGCCGCCGTACGGGCCGCCTCCGCGACCGGCGCCCGCCTGGCGTGGATCCCGCGCCGGGCCGGGGAGCGCGGCGCGGTCGAGGCGGGCGCCCTGCCGTCGCTGCTGCCGGGCGGGCGCCCGGCCACCGACCCGCGCGCGCGGGACGAGGTCGCCGCCGTCTGGAACGTGGCCGCGCTGCCGCACCGCTTCGGGCGCGACACCGGCCGGATCGTCGAGGCCGCCGCCACGGGCGAACTGGGCGCCCTGGTGGTGGCGGGCGTCGAGGTCGCCGACCTGCCCGACCCGGCCCGCGCGCGCGTGGCGCTCGACGAGGTGGGCTTCGTGGTCTCCCTGGAGCTGCGCCCGAGCGAGGTCACCGAACGCGCCGACGTGGTGCTGCCGGTGGCCGCGGTCGCCGAGAAGGCGGGCACCTTCCTCAACTGGGAGGGCCGGGTCCGCCTCTTCGAGGCCGCCCTCAAGCCCGACCAGATGACCCGCCGCCTGGCGCCCACCGACGCCCGGGTGCTGCAGATGCTCGCCGACGCCATGGACGTGCACCTGGGCCTGCCCGACCTGCGCACCGTCCGCGCGGAGCTGGACCGGCTCGGCACCTGGGACGGTCCCCGGGCGACGGAACCGCTGGAGAGCGCGGTCCAGCCGCCGCGGCCCGCCGCCGGGGAGGCGGTCCTGGCCGGCCACCGGCTGCTGCTCGACCAGGGGCGCCTGCAGGACGGCGACGAGGCGCTCGCCGGGACGCGGCACGCCGCCCGCGCGCGCGTGTCGCCCGCCACGGCCGCCGAGGCGGGCGTCGCGGACGGCGAGCCGCTGGCCGTCACCGGCCCCGCCGGAGCGGTCGTGCTCCCGCTGCAGATCACGGAGATGCCCGACCGCGTGGTGTGGCTCCCGCTGAACTCCGCGGGCACGGGCGTCGCCTCCGGCACCGGCGCGCTGCCCGGCGCGCTCGTCCGCATCGGCCCGGCGGCCCCCGCCGGCCGGGCCCCCGAGGCTCCCGAGGAGGTGGAGGCATGACCCCGTACCTCGCCGCGTCCCCGTACCTGGCTGCGGAGGACCTCTCCATGTTCGGCCGCGACCCCTGGTGGCTGGTCGTGGTCAAGGCGGTGTTCTGCTTCGCCTTCCTGATGGTGACCGTGCTGTTCTCCATCGTCTGGGAGCGCAAGGTCGTCGCCTGGATGCAGCTGCGCATCGGCCCCAACCGGCACGGCCCCTGGGGCATGCTCCAGTCGCTCGCCGACGGTGTGAAGCTGATGCTCAAGGAGGACCTCGTCGTCAGGCGCGCGGACAAGGTGGTCTACGTCCTCGCGCCGATCGTCGCCGCGATCCCCGCCTTCATGGCGATCGCCGTGATCCCCTTCGGGCCGGCCGGCAACGAGGTCTCGATCTTCGGCACGCGCACCGCGATGCAGCTCACCGACCTGCCGATCGCGATGCTCTACATCCTCGCGGTCGCCTCGGTCGGCATCTACGGCATCGTGCTCGCGGGCTGGTCCTCCGGCTCCACCTACCCGCTGCTCGGCGGCCTGCGCTCGTGCGCCCAGATGATCTCGTACGAGATCGCCATGGGCGCCGCGTTCGCCTCGGTGTTCCTGTACTCGGGCTCGATGTCGACCTCGGAGATCGTCGCCCAGCAGCAGGACCGCTGGTACGTGCTGCTGCTGCCGGTGTCGTTCCTGATCTACATCGTGACGATGGTCGGCGAGACCAACCGCGCCCCCTTCGACATGCCGGAGTCCGAGGGCGACCTGGTCGGCGGCTTCAACACCGAGTACTCGTCCATCAAGTTCGCGATGTTCATGCTCGCCGAGTACGTGAACATGGTGACGGTCTCGGCGGTGTCGGTGACGCTCTTCCTGGGCGGCTGGCGGGCCCCGTGGCCCGTCAGCACCTTCTGGGAGGGCGCCAACCACGGCTGGTGGCCGATGCTCTGGTTCACGGTGAAGGTGCAGCTGCTGCTGTTCTTCTTCATCTGGCTGCGCGGCACGCTGCCGCGCGTGCGCTACGACCAGCTGATGAAGCTCGGCTGGAAGGTCCTGATCCCGGTCTCCGTGGTGTGGCTGATGCTCGTGGCGACCGTCCGGACCCTGCGCAACGAGAACTACGACTTCACCGACATCGCCCTCTACGTGGGCGGCGGTGTCCTGGTCCTGCTGCTGCTCTCCTTCGTGGCCGACCTCTTCCGCGACCGGAAGGACGCGCAGGAGGCGTCCGGCGGACCGGCCGCCTTCGACCCGATGGCGGGCGGGTTCCCCGTACCGCCGCTGCCGGGGCAGGAGCTGCCGCCGGTACCGCGGCGCAGGCCGCGACGGGAGCGGGAGCGGGAGCTCATTGTCAGTGGCGGGGGCGATACTCACAGTGACGGGCCCGTGGGCGGATCGCACGACGGAAAGGAGGCGTCCGATGGCTGACGAGCAGCACGACGAGCAGCACAAGGAGACCGGCACCGGTTTCCTCAACCCCGTGGCCGGCTTCGGCGTGACCTTCAAGGCCATGTTCAAGAAGCGGCTCACCGAGCAGTATCCGGAGCAGCCGAAGACGACCGCCCCGCGGTTCCACGGCCGGCACCAGCTCAACCGCCATCCGGACGGCCTGGAGAAGTGCGTCGGCTGCGAGCTGTGCGCCTGGGCGTGTCCCGCCGACGCCATCTACGTGGAGGGCGCGGACAACACCGACGAGGAGCGCTACTCGCCCGGCGAGCGCTACGGCCGCGTCTACCAGATCAACTACGCCCGCTGCATCCTGTGCGGGCTGTGCATCGAGGCGTGCCCCACGCGCGCGCTGACGATGACGAACGAGTTCGAGCTGGCCGACTCCAGCCGCGCGAACCTCATCTACACCAAGGAGCAGCTGCTCGCCGGTCTGGAGGAGGGCATGGTCGACACCCCCCACGCCATCCACCCCGGCACGGACGAGCAGGACTACTACCGCGGGCTGGTGACGGAGGCCGCGCCGGGCACCACCCGGCAGGTCGCCCTCTCCAAGGGCGAGGTGCCGCAGGAGGCCGCCTCCGACTTCGGTCCGGGGGAGCCCGCCTCGGAGAAGGTGGTCGGCCGATGACGCACATCGCGGCCTACGCCACCTCCACCGGCGAGGCCTTCCAGTTCTGGGTCCTCGGCACCGTCGCGGTGATCGGCGCCCTGTGCACCGTCTTCATGAAGAAGGCCGTGCACAGTGCGCTCTGCCTGGCCGGCACCATGATCGTCCTGGCGGTGTTCTACCTCGCCAACGGCGCCTACTTCCTGGGCATCGTGCAGATCGTCGTCTACACCGGCGCGATCATGATGCTGTTCCTCTTCGTGGTCATGCTCGTCGGCGTCACCGCGGCCGACTCGCTGAAGGAGACCATCAGGGGCCAGCGCTGGCTCGCCCTGCTGTGCGGGCTCGGCTTCGGCATCCTGCTGATCGCGGGCATCGGCAACGCCTCGCTGACGGAGTTCAACGGCCTGGGCGAGGCCAACGCCGGGGGCAACGTCGAGGGCCTGGCGGCGCTGATCTTCACCAAGTACGTCTTCGCCTTCGAGCTCACCGGCGCCCTGCTGATCACGGCCGCCGTCGGCGCGATGGTGCTCACGCACCGCGAGCGCACCGAGCGCGCGAAGACCCAGCGCGAGCTGGCCGAGCAGCGCGTGCGCGAGGGCAGGCAGGTGCCTCCGCTGCCCGCCCCGGGCGTCTACGCCCGGCACAACGCGGTGGACATCGCCGGTCTCCTCCCGGACGGCACCCCGTCCGAGCTGACCGTGAACAAGACGCTGCGCGAGCGCGGCCAGATCCGCGACGTGTCGCAGGACGCGATCAACGACCTGCGGGCCCTGGAGCAGCGGGCGGCCGACCGCCTGGAGCGGCGCGGCGCGGTCCGGCCCGCCGAGCGAGCCGAGGAGGCGTCGAAGTGAATCCCGTCAACTACCTCTACCTCGCCGCCCTGCTGTTCACCATCGGCGCCACCGGCGTACTGATCAGGCGGAACGCGATCGTGGTCTTCATGTGCGTCGAGCTGATGCTCAACGCCTGCAACCTCGCGCTCGTCGCCTTCTCCCGACTGCACGGCAACCTCGACGGCCAGATCATCGCCTTCTTCACGATGGTCGTCGCCGCCGCGGAGGTCGTGGTCGGGCTCGCGATCATCGTGTCGCTGTTCCGTACCCGCCACTCGGCCTCGGTCGACGACGCCGGCCTGATGAAGCTCTGAGGGGCGCTGAATCGTGGAGAACCTGATTGCGCTGCTGATCGCGGCGCCCCTGCTCGGAGCGGCGGTCCTGCTGTGCGGCGGCCGGCGGCTCGACGCCGTCGGCCACTGGATCGGCACGGTACTCGCCGCGGCCTCCTTCGCCGTCGGCGTGGTGCTCTTCACCGACATGCTCGGCCGGTCCGCCGAGGAGCGCACGCTCACCCGGCACCTGTACAGCTGGATCCCGGTCGAGGGCTTCCGGGCGGACGTCGCCTTCCACCTCGACCAGCTGTCGATGACGTTCGTGCTGCTGATCTCCGGGGTCGGCACGCTCATCCACGTGTACTCGATCGGGTACATGGAGCACGACGAGCGCCGGCGCCGCTTCTTCGGCTACCTGAACCTGTTCCTCGCGGCGATGCTGCTGCTCGTCCTCGCCGACAACTACCTGCTGCTGTACGTCGGCTGGGAGGGCGTCGGCCTCGCCTCGTACCTGCTGATCGGCTTCTGGCAGCACAAGCCCAGCGCGGCCACCGCCGCGAAGAAGGCCTTCCTGGTCAACCGCGTCGGCGACGTGGGCCTGTCCATCGCCATCATGCTGATGTTCACCACCTTCGGGACCTTCGCCTTCGGGCCGGTCCTGGCGGCGGCCGGGGACACGGGCGAGGGGAAGCTCACCGCGATCGCGCTGATGCTGCTGCTCGCCGCCTGCGGCAAGTCCGCCCAGGTGCCGCTCCAGTCCTGGCTGGGCGACGCCATGGAGGGCCCGACCCCGGTCTCGGCCCTGATCCACGCCGCGACCATGGTGACCGCGGGCGTGTACCTCATCGTCCGCTCCGGCGCGATCTTCAACGCGGCGCCCGACGCGCAGCTGGTCGTCACCGTCGTCGGCGCCGTCACGCTGCTGTTCGGTGCGGTCGTCGGTTGCGCCAAGGACGACATCAAGAAGGCGCTCGCCGGGTCGACCATGTCGCAGATCGGCTACATGGTGCTGGCCGCGGGCCTCGGCCCGATCGGCTACGTCTTCGCGATCATGCACCTGGTGACGCACGGCTTCTTCAAGGCCGGCCTGTTCCTCGGAGCCGGCTCGGTCATGCACGGCATGAACGACGAGGTCGACATGCGCCGCTACGGCGGTCTGCGGAAGTACATGCCGGTCACGTTCGTCACCTTCGGCCTCGGCTACCTGGCCATCATCGGCTTCCCCGGCCTGTCCGGCTTCTTCTCCAAGGACAAGATCATCGAGGCGGCGTTCGCCAAGGGCGGCGCCGAGGGCTGGATCCTCGGCGGCGCGGCCCTGCTGGGCGCGGCCATCACGGCGTACTACATGACCCGCGTGATGCTGATGACCTTCTTCGGCGAGGAGCGCTGGCGCGACGCGCCGACGCCGTCCCCGGCCGAGTCCGACGTGGAGCCCGCCGCCGAGACCAGGGGCGAGTACACCCCGCCGCACCCGCACGAGTCGCCCTCGTCCATGACGATCCCCATGATCGTGCTGGCCTTCGGCTCGGTCTTCGCGGGCGCGTTCTTCGGCATCGGCGACCGCTTCCTGCACTGGCTGGAGCCGGTCACCGGGCACGCCCACGGGCACCCGCCGGTCAGCGCCCTGACGGTCACGCTCTCCACGGTCGTCGTGCTGATCGTCGGTGTCGCGATCGCCTGGGCGCAGTACGGGCGCCGCCCGGTCCCGGCCGTCGCCCCGCGCGGCTCGCTGCTCACCCGGGCCGCCCGGCGCGACCTGCTCCAGGACGACTTCAACCACGTCGTGCTGGTGCGCGGCGGCGAGCACCTGACCCGCTCGCTGGTCTACGTCGACCACACCCTGGTCGACGGGGTCGTCAACGGCACGGCCGCCTCGGTCGGCGGCCTCTCCGGCCGGCTCCGCAAGCTGCAGAACGGCTACGCGCGCTCGTACGCGGTCTCGATGTTCGGCGGCGCGGCGGTCCTCGTCGCCGCGACCCTGCTGATGAGGGCGGTCTGATACCGATGTCCTTTCCCCTGCTGACAGCGACGGCGGCGCTCCCCGCGCTCGGCGCGGTCGCCACGGCCGCCGTGCCGGCCGCGCGGCGCACCGCCGCGAAGTGGCTGGCGCTGCTCGTCTCGCTCGCCACCCTGGTGCTCGCCGCTCTCGTCGCGGTGCGCTTCGAACCCGGCGGCGACCGCTACCAGCTCACCGAGTCCCACGCCTGGATCAAGGACTTCGGGGTGCGGTACGAGCTGGGCGTGGACGGCATCGGGGTGGCGCTCATCGCGCTGACCGCGCTGCTGATCCCGTTCATCGTCCTCGCGGGCTGGCACGACGCCGACCCCCAGGAGACGGGCAGCAAGCGGTGGCGGCCCACTCAGGGCTTCTTCGCCCTGATCCTGGCCGTCGAGGCGATGGTGATCCTCTCCTTCGAGGCCACCGACGTCTTCCTCTTCTACATCTTCTTCGAGGCCATGCTGATCCCGATGTACTTCCTCATCGGCGGCTTCGGGGACCGTGCCCACGAGCACGGCGAGGAGACGGCGTCCACGCAGCGGTCGTACGCGGCCGTGAAGTTCCTCCTCTACAACCTGGCCGGCGGTCTGATCATGCTGGCCGCGGTGATCGGCCTCTACGTGGTCGCCGGGAGCTTCTCGCTCCAGGAGATCGCCGAGGCGCGGGCGAACGGCTCGCTGCAGATGGCGGCCACCACCGAGCGGTGGCTGTTCCTCGGCTTCTTCTTCGCCTTCGCGGTGAAGGCGCCGCTGTGGCCGCTGCACACCTGGCTGCCCAACGCCATGGGCGAGGCCACCGCCCCCGTCGCCGTACTGATCACCGCGGTCGTCGACAAGGTCGGCACCTTCGCGATGCTCCGCTTCTGCCTCGGGCTGTTCCCGGAGGCGAGCAAGTGGGCGACGCCGGTGATCCTGGTCCTGGCGCTGGTCAGCATCGTCTACGGCGCGCTGCTCGCGGTGGGCCAGCGCGACATCAAGCGCCTGGTGGCGTACGCGTCGATCTCCCACTTCGGCTTCATCGTCATGGGCATCTTCGCGATGACCAGCCAGGGGCAGTCGGGCGCGACGCTGTACATGGTCAACCACGGGATCTCGACGGCCGCGCTGATGCTGGTGGCGGGCTTCCTGATCTCGCGGCGCGGCTCGCGCCTCATCGCCGACTACGGCGGGGTGCAGAAGGTCGCGCCGGTGCTCGCCGGCACCTTCCTGATCGGCGGTCTGGCGACCCTGTCGCTGCCGGGGCTCGCGCCGTTCGTGAGCGAGTTCCTGGTGCTGGTCGGCACGTTCGCGCGCTATCCGGTGATCGGGATCATCGCCACCGTCGGCATCGTCCTGGCCGCGCTCTACACGCTCGTCCTCTACCAGCGGACGATGACGGGCCCGGTGCGGCCCGAGGTCTCGCGGATGCCCGACCTCAGGGCGCGCGAGCTCGCGGTGGTCGCCCCCCTGATCGCCCTCCTGATCCTCCTGGGCGTCTTCCCGAAGCCGCTCACCGACATCGTGAACCCGGCGGTCGAGCACACCATGTCCGACGTCCAGCAGAAGGACCCCCAGCCCGAGGTGGAGGCGGCCAAGTGAGCGCACCAGCCGTCCACAGCCTGTGGACAACAGCGGCCGACCCGATCTCGAAGATCGACGCGCCGAAGATCGAGTACGGACAGCTGTCGCCCACGCTGATCGTCATCGGCGCGGCGGTCGTCGGCGTGCTCGTCGAGGCGTTCGTACCGCGCAGGTCCCGGTACTACGTCCAGGTGTTCGTGTCCGTCGTCGCGCTGGCCGCCGCGTTCGCCGCGGTGGTCGCCCTCGCGGCCGGCGGGTACGGCACGACGAGGGCGCACATCGCGGCGATGGGCGCCGTCGCCGTCGACGGGCCCGCGCTCTTCCTGCAGGGCACGATCCTGCTGGCCGCCCTGCTCGGCGTGTTCACCTTCGCCGAGCGGCGCCTGGACCCCGAAGCGCACGGCAACCGCGTCGACTCCTTCGCCGCCCAGGCCGCCTCCGTGCCCGGCAGCGACAGCGAGAAGGCCGCGGTCAGGGCCGGGTTCACCACCACCGAGGTGTTCCCGCTGCTGCTCTTCGCGGTCGGCGGCATGCTGATCTTCCCGGCGGCGAACGACCTGCTGACCCTGTTCGTCGCCCTGGAGGTCTTCTCCCTCCCGCTGTACCTGCTGTGCGCCGTGGCCCGCCGCAAGCGGCTCATGTCGCAGGAGGCCGCGGTCAAGTACTTCCTGCTCGGCGCCTTCGCGTCCGCGTTCACCCTGTTCGGCATCGCCCTGCTGTACGGCTACGCGGGCTCGGTGTCGTACGCCCGCATCGCCCAGGTGGTCGACGGCTCCGTGCAGAACGTGGACCCGGCGCTCGCCGGCACCATGGGCAACGACGCGCTGCTGCTCGTCGGCGCCGCGCTGACCGTGATGGGCCTGCTGTTCAAGGTGGGCGCGGTGCCGTTCCACATGTGGACCCCGGACGTGTACCAGGGCGCGCCGACGCCGGTGACCGGCTTCATGGCGGCGGCGACGAAGGTGGCGGCGTTCGGCGCGCTGCTGCGCCTGCTGTACGTCGTGCTGCCGGGCCTGCGCTGGGACTGGCGCCCGGTGATGTGGGCCGTGGCGGTGGTCACCATGCTGGGCGGCGCGATCGTCGCGATCACCCAGACCGACATCAAGCGGCTGCTGGCGTACTCGTCGATCGCGCACGCGGGCTTCATCCTCGCCGGCGTCATCGCCACGTCGGCCGAGGGCATCTCGTCGGTGCTCTTCTACCTGGGCGCGTACTCCTTCGTCACCATCGGCGCGTTCGCGGTGGTGACCCTGGTCCGGGACGCCGGCGGCGAGGCCACGCACCTGTCCAAGTGGGCCGGGCTCGGACGGCGCTCGCCCCTGGTGGCGGCCGTCTTCGCGGTCTTCCTGCTGGCCTTCGCCGGTATTCCGCTGACCTCGGGCTTCGCGGGCAAGTTCGCGGTGTTCAAGGCGGCGGCCCAGGGCGGCGCGGGCGCGCTGGTCGTGGTCGGTGTGATCGCCTCGGCGGTCGCGGCGTTCTTCTACATCCGCGTGATCGTCCTGATGTTCTTCAGCGAGCCGCGCCCCGAGGGGCCGACGGTCGCCGTGCCGTCCCCGCTGACCATGACGGCGATCGCCGTCGGCGTGGCGGTCACGGTGGTGCTGGGCGTGGCCCCGCAGTACTTCCTGGACCTGGCGGGCCAGGCGAGCGTCTTCGTGCGCTGACACGCCCGACCCGTCACACACGGCGGCCCGGCCCCTGGGAGTGGGGCCGGGCCGCCGGCGTGCGGTGCGCGGTACCCGCTCGCTGGTGCCGTGCCGGGTGTCGTGAGCCGGTGAACCTCTCCGGTCACGGCACTAGCGGCTCTCCTTGCGCCCCGTCCTGATGGCGGTGAGGTCCAGATCCACGGGGAACGGGGAGGCCAGCTTCATCCGCTCCCGGAAGATGCCGACGCTGGTGCAGGCGCCGATGGCGGGCTCCAGCTCGAAGACGTGCACGACGGCGAGCCCCTTCTCGTGCTCGACCCGCCAGTAGTGCGGAATCCCCGCCCGGGCGTACTTGAGCGGCTTGGTCTCCCGGTCCCGCGAGACGGAGTCCGGGGAGACGACCTCGACCGCGAGCACGACGGCTTCGGCCGGGAAGCGGATCTGCTCCGGATCCTGCACCACGTCACCGCGCACCACGACCACGTCCGGCTAGGGCCGGTTCTGCCGGTCGATGTCGATGGTGAACTCGCGAATGACCTCGAGCTCCTCGGGAGCCAGCGATTCCAGTCGCCGCTCGAAGAAGGTGACAGCGCGTGAGTGGAAAAGAGTCTGCGGACTCACGAAGACGAGGCTCCCGTCGATCAGTTCCGTGTGCGGAGGCAGATTCGGAAGCCGGTCCAGGTCGTCGGCGGTCCAGCTGCCCTCCGGCGGAGTCGGCCAGGTGGGTGTGGACGTCTCGGGTCGGACGCGCATGAGTGCTCCCATGGGACGGAGTCTCGCCGGTCGCTCCAGGCTAGCGGCCGGGAACGGGCTGGTCTCCCGCGTACGTGTGAACGAGTGGCGTGTCCTGACACGGGTCCCGCGGGGGCGGCCTGTGGACAACTCCGTGGGTGTCGGTGCGGACCCCTATCGTGGACGCAGTGGTCGAGGAGGCCGGACGTACGGGGACAGGACGATGGGCGGCACAGGGTGATGACGGAATCGGACGCGGCGGGACCAGCCGTGGCGGGACGGCCCGCGGCGGGCGGAGTGCCGGGCGGGGGCGAGGACAGCGAGGCGCTCGCCACACTGCACCGCGTCTTCGGGTACGAGGCGTTCCGCGGGCAGCAGGAAGAGATCATCGAGCACGTGGTGGCCGGCGGCGACGCGGTCGTCCTCATGCCGACCGGCGGAGGAAAGTCGCTGTGCTACCAGATCCCGGCTCTGGTCAGAGCGGGTACCGGCATCGTGGTCTCCCCCCTCATCGCGCTGATGCAGGACCAGGTCGACGCGCTGCGGGCGCTCGGCGTGCAGGCCGGCTTCATCAACTCCACGCAGGACTTCGACGAGCGCCGCGTGGTGGAGGCCCAGTTCCTGGCGGGCGAGCTGGACCTGCTGTACCTCGCGCCCGAGCGGCTGCGTCTCGAGGGCACGCTCGACCTCCTCTCGCGCGGCAAGATCTCCGTCTTCGCCATCGACGAGGCGCACTGCGTGTCCCAGTGGGGGCACGACTTCCGCCCCGACTACCTGGCCCTGTCGATGCTGGGCGAGCGCTGGCCGGACGTCCCGCGCATCGCGCTGACGGCGACGGCCACGCGCGCCACGCACCGGGAGATCACCGAGCGGCTCGGCATGCCGGAGGCCCGGCACTTCGAGGCGAGCTTCGACCGGCCCAACATCCAGTACCGGATCGTGCCGAAGGCCGACCCGAAGAAGCAGCTGCTGTCGTTCCTGCGCGAGGAGCACGCGGGCGACGCGGGCATCGTCTACTGCCTGTCGCGCAATTCGGTGGAGAAGACCGCCGAGTTCCTCGTGCGCAACGGCGTCGAGGCGGTGCCCTACCACGCGGGCCTCGACGCGGCCGTGCGCGCCGGGAACCAGGCGCGGTTCCTGCGCGAGGACGGCCTCGTGGTCGTCGCGACCATCGCCTTCGGCATGGGCATCGACAAGCCGGACGTGCGCTTCGTCGCCCACCTCGATCTGCCGAAGTCGGTCGAGGGCTACTACCAGGAGACGGGCCGCGCGGGCCGCGACGGCCTGCCGTCCACGGCCTGGATGGCGTACGGCCTGCAGGACGTGGTCCAGCAGCGCAAGATGATCCAGTCCGGCGAGGGCGACGAGGCGTTCCGGCGGCGGGCGGCCGCGCACCTGGACTCGATGCTCGCGCTGTGCGAGACCGCCCAGTGCCGCCGCACCCAGCTCCTCGCCTACTTCGGCCAGGAGGCCGAGACGCCGGCCTGCGGCAACTGCGACACGTGCCTGGCACCGCCGGAGACCTGGGACGGCACGGTCGCCGCGCAGAAGCTGCTGTCCACGGTGTGGCGGCTGCACCACGAGCGGCGGCAGAAGTTCGGCGTCGTGCAGGCGGTGGACATCCTGCTGGGGAAGCGGACGGCCAAGGTCATCCAGTTCGACCACGACCAGCTGTCGGTGTTCGGCATCGGCCAGGAGCTGACCGAGGCCGAGTGGCGGGGCGTGGCCCGCCAGCTCCTGGCCCAGCGGCTCCTCGCGGTCGAGGGGGAGTACGGGGCACTGGTGCTGACGGAGGCGAGCGGCGAGGTGCTCGGGCGCAAGAGGGAGGTGCCGCTGCGCAAGGAGCCGAAGCGGCCGGCCGCGGCACGGTCCGGCTCCGGCTCCGGTTCCGCGCGGGGCGAGCGCAAGGCGCGGACCGCCGCGGCCGAGCTGCCCGAGGAGCTGCTGCCGGTGTTCGAGGCGCTGCGCGCGTGGCGCGCCGCACAGGCGAAGGAGCAGGGCGTCCCGGCCTACGTGATCTTCCACGACGCGACGCTCCGGGAGATCGCCACGGCCGCGCCCACCACGATCGCCGAGCTGGGCGGCATCAGCGGCGTCGGCGAGAAGAAGCTGGCCACGTACGGGGAAGGGGTGCTGGAGGCGCTCGCCTCCGCGGGCGGGGGCGGGGCGGGCGGCTCCGCGGAGGAACCCCCGGCCCCGGCCCGGGCGTCGGTCCCGGCCCAGAAATCGGCCTCGGCCTCGGTCCCGGCGGCCCGTGCCGACGCCGACGGATCCGCCTTCGACTGGCCGGACGAGGAGCCGGAGCCCGAGCCGGAGGACTGGGCGTAGGAGGAGCGAAGAGGAGCGGGCCCCGTCCCGCTCCTCGCGCCCGGGCCACGTCCCGCTCCTCGCGCCCGGGCCCCGTCCCGCTCCTCGCGCCCGGGCCACGTCCCGCTCCTCGCGCCCGGGCCCCGTCCCGCTCCTCGCGCCCGGGCCCCGTCCCGCTCCTCGCGCCCGGGCGCCGCCTCGTTCCCCGGCTCAGGGGCCCGCCCCGCTCCTCACGCCCGTGGCACGATCCGCCCCCTGACCTCGCCCAGTCCGACCCGCGTCCCGTCCGGTCCCGGTGCCCACGCCGTCAGGGTGACCTCGTCGCCGTCCTCCAGGAACGTGCGCTCGCCGCCGGGGAGTCCGAGGGGGTCGCGGCCGTTCCAGGTCAGTTCGAGGAGCGAGCCGCGCTCGCCCTCGCCGGGACCGCTCACCGTTCCGGAGGCGAAGAGGTCGCCGGTGCGCAGGGAGGCGCCGTTGACCGTCAAATGCGCGAGCTGCTGCCCGGCCGTCCAGTACATGGTGCGGAACGGCGGCTCGGAGACGGTGTGGCCGTTGAGGGCGACGGAGAGGCGGAGGTCGTAGCCGCCGGGCTCCTCCTCCGCGTCGTCGAGGTAGGGCAGCAGCGGGTGGGTGCGCGCGGGGGGCGCCACCCGGGCGTCCTCCAGGGCGTCGAGCGGGGTGATCCACGCCGACACGGACGTGGCGAAGGACTTGCCGAGGAACGGGCCCAGCGGGACGTACTCCCAGGCCTGGATGTCGCGGGCGGACCAGTCGTTGAGGAGGCACAGGCCGAAGACGTGGTCGCGGAAGGCGCTCAGCGGGACGGGGGCGCCGGGCGCGGACGGCACGCCGACCACGAACCCGACCTCCGCCTCGATGTCCAGCCGGACCGACGGGCCGAAGACCGGCGCGGCGTCCCCCGGCGCCTTGCGCTGGCCGGAGGGGCGCACGACGTCCGTGCCGGAGACGACGACCGTGCCGGCCCGGCCGTGGTAACCGATCGGCAGGTGCTTCCAGTTGGGCGTCAGCGAGTCCGCCGCGTCGGGGCGGAAGATCTTCCCGACGTTCCGGGCGTGGTGCTCGGACGCGTAGAAGTCGACGTAGTCCGCCACCTCGAAGGGCAGGTGCAGGACCACCTCGGACAGCGGATGGAAGAAGGGGACGAGCGTCTCGCGGTGGGCGGGCACCGTCACCCACGCGGTCAGCGCGCGCCGTACGTCCGACCACGCGGTGCGGCCGGCCGACAGCAGCGCATCGAGGGAGGGCCGGGCCAGCAAGGAGACGTAGGGAGAGCCGAGCGCGGCGGCCGCGGCGCCCGCGTCCAGGACGTGGTCCCCGAGCCGGATGCCTACGGTCCGCTCGGTGGAGCCCGACCGGGAGAACACGCCGTACGGAAGATTGTGCGGGCCGAAGGGGTCGCCCTCGGAGACATCGAAGGGGGGCATCGAACGCTGCCTCGCTTTCCGTGTGGTGGTGTCTCACGTTACGGCGCGAGGGAGCACTCGTCCGGCCATGCCTAAAGAGTTCGTAATGTCCTGATAAGCCTTGTCGGAGTGGTGAATTCCGTCTTAGCGTCCTTTGGGGGGCGACGGACGGAATGGGTCCGGCCCGTAGGGGGGACACGTGGGGGGACCCGTGGCCAGGACCGCCGGCGGTGCGCCGTGGGGCGCGGACCGGAACGTACCGGGCCTGATCGTGAAGTTCGGCCGTTATCCGCTGCACCACGGCGGCGTCGGCGCCATCCGCACCCTCGGGCGGCTGGGCGTGCCGATGTACGCGATCACCGAGGACGGCTGGACGCCGGCGGCGGCGTCCCGCCATCTGCGCCGCGCGATCGTCTGGCCGACCACCGGGACGGAGGAGCCGGAGCGGCTCGTCGAGGGCCTGCTGCGCGCCGGACGCCGCATCGGGCGCCCGGCCGTGCTGATCCCGACCGACGAGGAGGCGGCGGTGCTCATCGCCGAGCACCAGGAGGCGCTGGCGGGCGCCTTCCTGTTCCCGCGGGTGCGGCCCGATCTGCCGCGCAGGCTCGCCAGCAAGCAGGGCCTGTACGAGCTGTGCGTGGAGCACGGCGTCCCGAGCCCGGCGACGGTCTTCCCGCGCTCGTACGCGGAGATCGAGGAGTTCGCGCGGGCGGCGCGCTTCCCGCTGGTCGCCAAGAACCGCGAGGCGTTCCTGCGCCGCGAGCGGCCCGCGGTGAACGGCACGACGCGCATCGCGACCCGCCGGGCCCTGCTGGCGCTCGCGCGCGACTGGGGCGAGCACCCCGGCGTGATCCTCCAGGAGTACCTGCCGAAGGAGGAGGCCGAGGACTGGATCGTGCACGGGTACTTCGACGCGGAGTCGGCGCCGCTCGCCCTGTTCACGGGCGTCAAGATCCGCTCGTGGCCGCCGCACGCGGGGATGACCGCGCACGCGTGCGTCGTCGACAACCCGGACCTCGCGGACCTCGCCGCGCGGTTCGTCAAGGAGATCGGCTACAGCGGGATCATCGACCTCGACCTGCGCTTCGACCGGCGTGACGGCCGGTACAAGCTGCTGGACTTCAACCCCCGGGCGGGCGCGCAGTTCCGGCTCTTCGAGAACGAGGCGGGGGTCGACGTCGTCCGGGCCATGCACCTGGACCTGACCGGCCGCGCCGTCCCGGAGGGGGAGCAGCGGGCCGGGCGCCGCTACGTCGTGGAGAACATCGACCTGCCGGCGCTGCTCGCGTACCGCCGCGGCCGGCGCCACGCCCGCCACCGCCACGACCGCCGGCGCGGCGACGGCCGTACGACACCGCACGTGCCGGCCCGGGCGAACGGCACGGAGCTGGCCTGGTTCGCGCGGGACGACCCGCGGCCGTTCCTCACGCTGCTCGTGCGCATGGTGCGGCCCGGGGCGAAACACCTCTACCAGCTGTGGCGGGCCCACCGCCGCGGGACCGGCCGGGCCGCCGGCTAGTGCCGTGACCGGAAGGGTTCACCGGCTCGCGGCGTCCGGCACGGCATTCCCCTGGCTCTTCGAGCAGGGGGACCCCACGCCGCGTTGCCGGAGCCACCCGGGTACGCCCGGTACGAGGGTGGTCCTCCGCTTGCGACGCGCCGCACCGGACGCCGCGAGCCCACGGCGGACCCTTCCGGTCACGGCACCAGCGGGCCCGCCGCACCGCGCAGCCCGCGGCCGCGCTCCGCCGCCCACGGCAGCGCACAGCGCCCAGGCCATCGCACACCGCCCACGACCGCACTCCGACACCCATGACCGCACTCCGACACCCATGACTACGTCTCACACGCCTCATCGGCCGACCACCAGCAGATCAGACCACCACCACGAAGTGACGCAGCCGCGTCCTGGGGGAGGGACTTCGTGAACCAACCGGTAGCAGTGATCGGGGCCGGGCCGTTCGGCCTGTCCACCGCGGCCCATCTGCGGGCGCGCGGCATTCCCGTACGCGTCTTCGGCGAGCCCATGGTGAGCTGGCGCGCGCACATGCCCGTGGGCATGCTCCTGAAATCGACCCCGGCCGCGTCCAACATCGACGCACCGCAGCCCGGGCACGACCTCGTCGACTACTGCGACGCGGCCGGCATCCCGAGGCTCGTCACGGACGAGGACATCGTGCCGGTCGAGACGTTCGTGGCGTACGGGGAGTGGTTCCAGCAGCGGCTCGTGCCCGACCTGGAGCGGGTGCGGGTCGTCTCCGTGGACCGCCGCGACGGCTCCGGCTTCGACCTCAAGCTCGACTCGGGTGAGTCGTTCACGGCGCGGGCCGTGGTCGTGGCCACCGGGCTGTCCGGGCTCGCGTACGTGCCCCCGGAGCTGGCCGCCGCCGTGCCGGACGGGCCGAGCCCCACGGGAGCGGTGTCGCACAGCTCACAGCACCACGACCTGAGCGGGTTCGCCGGACGGGAGCTGCTGGTCGTCGGGGCGGGGCAGTCCGCCCTGGAGACGGCGGCGCTGGCGGCGGAGGCCGGGGCGAGCGTCCGGGTGGTGGCGCGCGGCAAGGGCGCGGTGGCCTTCGGAGCGCCCCCGTGGCAGCAGCCGAGACTGCGTCCGGAGTCGCCGTTCGGCCGGGCCTGGTCGCTGTACGCGATCAGCTACTACCCCCACCCGTACCGCTTCCTGCCGCCGCAGGCCCGGCACTACCTGGTCCGCCGCATCCTGGGGCCGCTCGGCGCGTGGTGGCTCCAGGAGCGCTTCGAGGACCAGGTGCGGGTGCGCGAGGTCGCGCGGATCACGGGGGCGGGCACGACGGGCGGGCGGCCGTCGGTCGAGGTGCGCACCCTCGGCGGCCGGACGCAGGAGCTGACGGCGGACCACGTCGTCGCCGCGACCGGCTACCGCGTCGACACCGCCGCGATGGACTTCCTCGGGCACGGGCTGCGCGCGCGGCTCGCGGTGAGCCGCGGCACCCCGAAGCTCGGCGCGGGCTACCGCTCCTCCGTCCCCGGCCTGTACTTCACGGGCCTGCCGGCGGCGGCGTCGTACGGCCCGGTGATGCGCTTCGTCTGCGGTACGGAGTTCGCCTCGCCGCGGCTGGCGCAGCACCTGGCGGCGGCGCACGGGCGGGCGGGGCGCGGGTAGCCGGGGCACGGCACGGCGCGGCACCGGCCGCTCCCGGCGGCCGGTGCCGTCGTGGGCGGTCGGGACGCCGGAAGCGGCCGGGACCGTCGTGGGCGGTCGGGACGCCGGAAGCGGCTGAGGCCCCGGAGCCGTGCCTTCCTCCTTCGAACACGAGGTACCGAAGGGATCACATCGGCCACCGCAACGCCTGCGCACGGGAACGGAGTTGCGGGGACCTGGACGCCCGTGGGACCGCTGGAACGCCGCGGGACCGGCGCGAACAGGGGCGGGCGCCGACCACCGGAGTGCCCGGGCGGTGCCCGTGGTGACGGGTGGGACGGCGGAGGCGTCGTACTACGTCCGGTTACGGTCGAGCCGAGGGGCCCCGCGATCCGTATTCTCTGATCATGGCCCCACCGATCGCGTACTCACTCATCGCCACGGACCTGGACGGGACGCTGCTGCGCGGTGACGACACCCTCTCCGACCGGTCACGGTCCGCTCTGGCGGCGGCGGTCGCGGCGGGCGCCAGACATCTGGTGGTGACGGGCCGCCCGGCCCCCCGCGTCCAGCCGCTGCTCGCCGAACTCGGCGGCACGGGACTCGCGGTGTGCGGCCAGGGCGCGCAGCTGTACGACGCCGGGACGCACCGCATGGTGTGGTCGGTGACCCTGGACCGCGAGCTGGCCGACACGGCGCTCGGCAAGATCGAGGCGGAGGTCGGCTACGTCTACGCGGCCGTCGACCAGGACGGAGTGGACGGGCTCACGCTCATCGAGCCCGGGTACGAGATGCCGCACCCCACGCTGCCCGCGGTGCGCGTGCCCCGCCGCGACGACCTCTGGGCGGAGCCCATCAGCAAGGTGCTGCTGCGCCACCCGTACCTGTCGGACGACGCGTTGGCGGCCGCGGCGCGCCAGGTCGTCGGCTCCATGGCGACGGTCACGATGTCGGGGCCGGGCACCGTGGAGCTCCAGCCGTCGGGCGTGACCAAGGCCACAGGGCTGGCGCGGGCGGCCGACCTGATGGGTCTGGAGCCGTCCGGCACGATCGCCTTCGGCGACATGCCCAACGACATCCCGATGTTCGCCTGGGCCGCCCGCGGCGTGGCCATGGCGAACGCGCACCCCGAACTCAAGGCGACGGCGGACGAGGTGACCCTCTCGAACGAGGAGGACGGCATCGCGGTGGTGCTGGAGCGCCTGCTGGAGGACGGGCGGCGGGGGCCGGGGGCCGCGGCGTCCCGGGCGTGACGGCGGAGGCCGTCCCCGACCGCGCCGGCGGCGGCCGACGGCACGGCCGGAAGCCGGGGTCATCGGCTGTGACGCGGCGGTCGTGGAGTGTGACGCGGCGGCGTGGAGCGTGACGGCGGCAGTCGCCGTCCGGGAGGAGCGGGTCCGGCCGGAAGGGCCGGCGAGGGCGGGGCCGAGGGCGGGGCCGGGCGGGTGCGTCCGGGGGCCGGCCGCCGAAGCGCGGCTTCCGCGGGCGCCGGTGCACCGGATCCGGCCGAATGTCCGCGCCAGGGCAGGTGACGGCTGTCCCGCGCGTACCGGAACGGCGCGGGAGCCGGGCCGGCCGCCGGGGCGGACCGTCGCGCCGGGGAGCGGGACGGTGAACCGCCCGCCGGAACGTCTCCTGGTTTGTCAAGACATTCGTTGCCATATGCGTAGATCGAGCACATTCCGCTTCTGGCCCGGTACGGCCCGTCTCGGACGAGTGGGCGCTCGCCGTGATCGAACAACGACCGGATACGCTGACTTGAGAGCCGACAACGACACATCGACAAACCCTCTGAACACCCAGAGCATCATCCAGAGCACCTAGAGATCGCCCTTGAGAGCGTCAGCAGACAGGAGACCCTCGTGACCGTCGTCGAGCCGTTCGGGCTGAGCGTGCGGGACCAGGCTCTCGAAGCCGATGTCCAGGCCGGACTGGCGGCCGCCGAGGAGGGCCTGCTGGAGGCCACCAAGAGCGAGGTCCCGTTCATCACGGAGGCCGCGCAGCACCTCGTGCGCGCGGGCGGGAAGCGGTTCCGCCCGCTGCTCGTGATGCTCGCCGCCCAGTTCGGCGACCCGTACGCGCCGGGGGTCGTGCCCTCCGCCGTGGTCGTCGAGCTGACCCACCTCGCCACGCTGTACCACGACGACGTGATGGACGAGGCCGACGTGCGCCGCGGCGTGCCCAGCGCGAACGTCCGGTGGGGCAACTCGCTGGCCGTCCTGACCGGTGACTTCCTCTTCTCCCGTGCCTCGCACATCCTGGCCGACCTGGGGCCCGAGGCGGTCCGGATCCAGGCCGAGGCGTTCGAGCGCCTGGTCACGGGGCAGATCCTGGAGACGGCCGGGCCGCGCGACGGCCGCGACCCCATCGAGCACTACATGGACGTGCTCAGCGGCAAGACCGGCTCGCTGGTCGCCGTGGCGGGACGGTTCGGCGCGATGATGTCGGGCGCCGACGAGACGGTCGTCGACGTGCTGACCCAGTACGGCGAGCGGCTCGGCGTCGCCTTCCAGCTCGCCGACGACGTCCTGGACATCGCGAGCGACTCGCACGAGTCCGGCAAGACGCCGGGCACCGACCTGCGCGAGGGCGTCGCCACGCTGCCGGTGCTGCGGCTGCGCGAGCGGATCCGCAAGCTCGGCCTCCCCGAGGACGTCGCCCTCGGCGAACTCCTCGACTCCGACCTCACCGACGACGCCCGGCACGCGGAGGCCCTGGCCCGGCTGCGCGCCCACCCCGCCCTCGAACTCGCCCGCCAGGACACCGTGCGGTACGCGCAGGAGGCCCGCGCGGTGCTCGCCCCGCTCCCGGAGTGCGACGCGAAGTCCGCCCTGGTGGACCTCTGCGACGCGGTGGTGCACCGGGCGGGCTGAGCCCCCCGGGGTCCGCCGGACCCGCCGGCCCGGGTCCGGGAAGAGGGCGGACGCCGAGCCGCGACCGCCCTCCGGCGCCCGCACCGGTCCTCCGGCACCTGGTACCGCCCTCCGCGCCCGCACCGGTCCTCCGGCACCTGGTACCGCCCTCCGGCGTCCCGTACCGGCCCACGGAGCCCGCCCGTCCGGCGGCCCGGGCGACCGGATGCGCGCGATCCGCGGCCCGTGGTGGGAAGGCATACGGCGAGGAGTGGCCCACGTCACTCCTCCGCACCGAGTCCGGACCCCGATCCGCTCCGTACGCATCCTCGGAGGCCGGCGCAGCGGGCGCCGCCCGGGAAGGGCTGGGACGATCATGGGTACTGTCGCTGTGCCGTCAGCGCCGCCGAAGGCGCCTGCGCCGTCGGGGCGCCGTGGAAGGCTGTTCGTCACCTGCGCCGCGGTGGCCGCCGTGCTCGCCGTGGCGGCTCCGGCCGCCGCGGGGGGAAGCACGGAGGCGGTCCGCCCGCGATCCCCGTACGCCGCCGGGGGCGACGGCCGTGCCGCCGAGGTCCGGGGCGGTGGCGGCGGGGGCACGATCCTCGCGGCGAGCCTGCGCGGCAGGAACGAGGTGGCGCAGCCCGGCGGCCCCGCCGCCGACGACCCGGACGGCACCGCGCTGCAGTTCGTGGAGGTCGAGGGCGACGAGGTGTCCGTCGCGGTCGAGTGGCGCGGCACCGGGAGGCCGGTCGGGCTCCGCCTCCACGAAGGGGGCGACGGCGCCGACGGCTCCGTGAGGGTCGACTTCACCGGGCAGCTCGACCGGGCCCGGCAGCGGACGTTCACCGGCAGGGTCGAGGTGCGCGACGCCGCGCTGCTGGAACGCCTGAGGACGGAACCGGAGGATTTCTACGCCAACCTGTACACGTCCGAATTCCCCGGCGGCGCCGTCCGCGGCCGGCTCCACCACGTCACCACGCCCTTCGACTTCCGGTACGCGCTGCGCAGCTTCCAGGCCGCCGTGGTCGAGGGCGAGCAGGTCTACGTGTGCAAGGAGGCGGCCGACGGGACCACGGCCTTCGCCCAGCGGGACGTGCGGGCCCGGCTCGACCGCGGGGTGCGGCACTCCTTCGTCGCGCCGGACTCCGGCACGCCGCAGTGGGTGGCGCCCGACCGCAGCGCGGTCACCGGCACGGTCCTCACGAGGACGCCGAACGGCGACGGGAACATCCCCGAACTGGACCTGGGCGCCACGCCGTCCGGGGCGCGGCACGGCCTGTTCGCCGGGGTCGCGGAGGTCCTGCGCCTGAACACGGTGGGCGGCGCGGCCCCCGCCGGGTCCTGCCGGACGGGGACGGTCGTCGGCGTGCCCTACCGGGCGGACTACGTATTCGTACGCTCCTGACGGGCCGCGGACGGGCGACAGATGGACGACGGGCGGCGGGCGGACGACGGGCCGGACGCCCGACGGCCACGACGGGCGCCGCATGACGGCGGACGGTGTTCTCCCTGCCCGACCCCTACGGGTCGGGGAGGACGCCACCCGGTGCGCGTCATACCGCAGGAGTACGCGGAGTTGAATCCCCGGTCTGACGCTTCCCGTTGGCCGATTTGGTCAGATGGAGAGAAGCACCCCTGGACCCGTTCGGGTAAGAATGGCGGCGCGGGGTGGACGAGGACAGTGACGGTTGGCCGCCGCCGACAACGGAGGTAGGGCACACATGGCACCGTACGAATCCGACGACAGCACGAACGCCGACGAAGTACAGGACGTGCGCTCCGGCCGGCGCAGGGCGGCGCGGTACGTCGTTCCCGTCACGGTGGTGGGGGTGGCCGCGGCGACCATCGGGCTGGTCCCGGCGTTCGCCGGCTCCGGCGACCCGGGCCTGCCGGAGATCAGCGCACAGGAGCTCATCGAGAGGGTGGCGGCCTCGGACACCGAGCGGCTGTCCGGCACGGTGAAGGTCAGCACGGACCTGGGGCTGCCCGACCTGGGCGGCCTGGAGAGCGCCTTCACGTCCGGCGCGGCGCGCGGCGGTGACGGCTCCGCCGCCGACCCCGCGTCGAAGCTGACGGAGCTGGCGTCCGGCACGCACACGCTGCGCGTCGCCGTCGACGGCCCCGACAGGGCGAAGGTGTCCCTGCTGGACAACGCCTCCGAGTACAGCCTGATCCACAACGGCGACGAGGTGTGGGCGTACGACAGCAGGTCGAACGAGGCGTACCACATGGCCGCGCCCGAGACCTCCGGCTCCGCCGGGAAGCGTGCGCAGGAGCCGCGGGGCGCCGAGGACTTCGGGGCGACGCCCAAGGAGCTGACGGCGCAGGCGCTGAAGGCGGTCGACGGCACGACGTCCGTCACCGTCGACGGCACCGTGCGGGTCGCGGACCGGGACGCGTACAAGCTGCTGATCAAGCCCAGGCAGTCCGGTTCGACGGTCGGGGCGATATCGATCGCGGTGGACGCGAGGACCGGCACGCCGCTGAAGTTCACGCTGTCGCCGTCGGGCGGCGGAGCGGCCGTCGTGGACGCGGGCTTCACCGAGGTGGACTTCGCCGCGCCGGCGGCCTCCACCTTCGACTTCAGCCCGCCGAAGGGCGCGAAGGTCACCGAGGGCGACGAGCTGAAGGAGGCCGGCGAGGCCGGGAAGGCGGCGCCGAAGGCCGACGAGCACCTCGGCAAGGAGCTCGGCGCGGGCCTCGGGCAGGAGCTCGACGGGCTGACGGTCCTCGGCGAGGGCTGGAGCTCCGTCGCCCGCTTCGAGACGGGCGGCTCGGGCATGCCGGCCTCCGGCGAGGTGTCCGGTGACGCGGGCCGCTTCCTCGACTCGCTCGGCGAGCAGGTCAAGGGCTCGTTCGGCTCGGGCACCGTCTTCTCGACGCGCCTGGTCAACGCGCTCGTCACGGACGACGGCACGGTGTACGCCGGCACGGTCACCAAGGAGACGCTGCTGAAGGCGGCGAACGCCGGGCGGTAGCCGCCCGTACGACGCCCGGCGCCCGGCGCACCTCCCGGGCGTCCGGCGCCCGACCCACGAGCCACGCACGCGGCACGCCCGCCGTGCGTGGCTCACGGGTCGTGCAAGGGGGCCGGGCGAAGGGTGCGGCCACGGTCCCGGGGCAGCGACGAATCGAGGGAGCCGATGGCGGAACCGTCCACCGCGCGGGACGGCGGGCAGCACGGCGGCGGGACCGACGCGGACGGCCCGGCCGCGGGCCCCGGGGCTCGCGGGGGAACGGGCAGGCACAGGCAGGAAGCCCGCGGTACGACCGCTGAGGGCGAAGCCGCCGGTGGTTCCGGCGGGGCCGGGACCACCGGCGCGACGGGCAGGCACAGGCAGGTGGCCGGCGGAGCGGTCGGCGAGGACGGAACCGCCGGTACGGCCCGCAGGAGCGAGGCCACCGACGCGACCGGCCGGGACAGGACCGGCCGGAGCGGGACCGGCGGCGCGACTGGCCGGGACGGGACCGGCAACGCGGCCGGCCGGAGCGGGACCGGCGGCGTGACCGGCCGGGACGGGGTTGGCGGCGTGACCGGCCGGGGCAGGGGCGGGCGGCGTGCGGTCGGCGGCGTGGTCGGGCGGCGTGCGGTCGGCGGGGCGCGGGGGCGGGGCGGGAGCGACGGCCCGGCCGACGGCGCGGTGATCGCCACCCGTGCGCTCACCAAGCGCTACCGCAGCGGGCAGCTCGCCGTGGACCGCCTCGACCTGACCGTCCCGGCGGGCAGCGTCTTCGGGTTCCTCGGCCCCAACGGCTCCGGCAAGACCACCACCATCAGGATGCTGATGGGGCTGATCGAACCGACCTCGGGCACGGCACAGGTGCTCGGCCGCCCGATGCCGCGCGCGGTGCGCACCGTCCTGCCGCAGGTCGGCGCGCTGATCGAGGGACCCGCGCTGTACGGGTTCCTGTCCGGCAGGGACAACCTCCTGCGCTACGACTCCGCCGACCCCACCGCCGACCCGCGCACCCGGCGGCTCCGGGTCGCGGCCGCGCTCGACCGGGTGGGGCTCACCGCGGCCGCGGGCAAGAGGGCCAAGGCGTACTCCCTGGGCATGAAGCAGCGGCTGGGGATCGCCGCGGCGCTGCTCCGGCCCCGGCGGCTGCTGGTCCTCGACGAGCCGACCAACGGCCTCGACCCG
Organism: Streptomyces minutiscleroticus; assembly: GCF_014650875.1. Classification (GTDB taxonomy): domain Bacteria; phylum Actinomycetota; class Actinomycetes; order Streptomycetales; family Streptomycetaceae; genus Streptomyces; species Streptomyces minutiscleroticus. The sequence goes on along the minus strand of NZ_BMVU01000004.1, from coordinate 146,071 downwards.
CAGGGCATGCGCGAGATCCGCTCGCTCGTGCGCGAGCTGGCCTCGGACGGCACGACCGTCTTCCTCTCCTCGCACCTGCTCGACGAGATCGAGCAGGTGTGCACGCACGCCGCCGTGATGGCGCAGGGGCGGCTGATCACGCAGGGACCGGTGGCCGGGCTGCTGGCGGGCGCGCGCGGACGGCTGGTCGTGACGACACCGGACCAGGCGGACGCGGCCCGCGTGCTGAAGGAGATGGGGGTGGGCGACATCGTGGTGGAGGAGGACCGGGTGACGGGCGAGGTGCCGCGGCGGGACCTCGCCGAGATCACCTCGACCCTGGTGCTGATGAACGTACGGGTGCGCGGCCTGACGGTCGAACGCCCCTCCCTGGAGGACACCTTCGTGGCGCTGACGGGGGAGGGCTTCGATGTCGCGGGCTGACGCGGGCCGCCCGCCCGCCGGGACGCGGAAGGGTCCGGCTCCGGGGACGCCGGGCCCGGGGACACCGGCCGCGGCCACGCCCATGGGCACGGCCGCACCGGCCGCGGCCGTGCGCCCGGTCCGGCCCTGGTGGTCCCTCGGCCTGCTGCGCAGCGAGCTCGGCACCACCTTCCGGCGCTGGCGCACCCTCGCCCTGCTCGGCGTGCTGGCCGCCGTGCCGGTCCTCGTCGGGGCCGCCGTGAAGATCGAGACGAGCGACGGGGAGAGGATCGGGGCGCAGGGGCCCGCGTTCATCGCGCAGATCACCAACAACGGCCTGTTCCTGGTGTTCACCGCGCTCGCCGCGACCCTGCCCTTCTTCCTGCCGATGGCCGTCGGCGTCGTCGCGGGCGACGCGATCGCGGGCGAGGCGAACGCCGGCACCCTGCGCTACCTCCTCGTCGCCCCGGCCGGGCGCACCCGGCTGCTGCTGGCCAAGTTCGCGACGACCGTGGCGTTCTGCCTGGTGGGCACGCTCGTGGTGGCGGTCTCGGCGCTGGCCGTGGGCCTGCTGCTGTTCCCGCTCGGCGAGCTGACGACCATCTCGGGGACGCGCATCGGCTTCGAGGAGGGGCTGGGGCGGGCCCTGCTGATCGCGCTGCTCGTCGCGGCCTCGCTGATCGGCGTCGCGGCGCTCGGCCTGTTCGTCTCGACGCTCGCCAACAGCGGCATCGCGGCGATGGCGACCACCGTGGGCCTGCTCATCACGGTGCAGATCCTCGACCAGGTCCCGCAGCTCGACGAGGTGCAGCCGTACTTCTTCTCGCACTACTGGCTGTCCTTCGCCGACCTCATGCGCGACCCCGTCCACACGGACGACCTGGTCCGCAACCTCGTCCTGCAGGGGCTGTACGCGGCGGTGTTCGGCACGGCGGCGTGGGCGCGGTTCACGACGAAGGACATCTCGGCGTAGGCGCGAGGGGGACGGCGGCGGGGGCCCGCGGCGACCGCGGGACCGGCCCCGCCGCCGTCCCGCGCGTCACGAGGACAGCTGCCAGACCGCGTACGCCAGCGCGTCGCTGTTGCGGTTCAGCGCCGTGTCGTCGACGTTCGCCGTCGTGTCGCACGAGGAGTGGTAGCAGCGGTCGAAGGCCCGGCCCGCGGTCCCGCCCCACTTGGCGGCCTGTGCCGAGGTCTTGATGTAGTCCGCGCCGCTGAACAGGCCGCCCACCGGGATGCCCGCGTTCTTGAAGGGGGCGTGGTCGGAGCGGCCGTCGCCCTCGGTCTCGATCTCCGTGGAGACGCCGAGGCCCGCGTAGTAGTCCTTGAACGTCTTCTCGATGGCCGGGTCGTCGTCGTAGACGAAGTAGCCGGGGTTCGGCGAGCCGATCATGTCGAGGTTCAGATAGCCGCTGATCCTCGAACGGTTGGCGGCGGACAGGCCGTTCACGTACGAGCGGGAGCCGACCATGCCCAGCTCCTCGGCGCCCCACCAGGCGAATCTGAGGTGCTTGGCGGGCTTGTACTGGGCGCGGGAGACGGCGAGGGCGGTCTCCAGGACCGCGGCGGAGCCCGAGCCGTTGTCGTTGATGCCCGCCCCCGACGTCACGCTGTCGAGGTGGGCGCCCGCCATGAGGACCTGGTTCGTGTCGCCGCCGGGCCAGTCGGCGATCAGGTTGTAGCCGGTGCGGCCGGAGGCCGTGAACTGCTGCACGGTCGTGGTGAACCCGGCGGCGTCCAGCTTGGCCTTCACGTAGTCGATGGAGGCCTTGTAGCCGGTGCGTCCGTGCGCGCGGTTGCCGCCGTTGGCGTTGGCTATGGACTGGAACTGGGCGAGGTGCGCCTTGACGTCGGCCACGGATATGTCCGGCGCGGCGGCGGCCGCCGGGGCGGGGACGGGCGCGGGTGCCGCGCCGGCCACGGTGCCGGTGGTCAGGAGCGCCGCGGCCGCCAGGACGGCGGTGGCCGTGACGCGTCGGGGAACCGAGAGCTGCATGTGGGGGGCTCCGAATTCCTCGGGATCCACGGTGGGATCCGCGTGAAGGGGGTGCCTGGATGGTGCGGGGGTGACTGACTCTCCGTCAAGACCGCTGTCGGGGCCGGGCCGTCCGCATACCGGTGACCCCGGCGCCACCTGCCGCTCCCGCCCCGTCCACTTCGGCTCCCCTTTTCACATACGGGCCCGGACCTCCCCGCGCAGGGGGAGGGGCCCGGACCCCGCGCACGGGTCCGGGCCCCTCCTGTCCTGCCGACGGCGGCCGGCGCCGACCGCCGTCGGCACGCCCCTCACGACACGCAGAACTCGTTTCCCTCCGGGTCCGTCATCAGCACCCACTCGCCCCCCGGCTCCTTGACGTGCCGCAGCACCGACGCGCCGAGCCCCTCCAGGCGGGCGACCTCCTCGTCCCGCCGACCCGCTCCGGTGTGCACGTCGATGTGCAGCCGGTTCTTCACCGTCTTCGGCTCCGGTACGCGCTGGAAGAGCAGCCGCCTGCCCCGTCCCGTCCCGCTCTCCTCCTCGTAGGGGTCCTCGGGGTGGCGGGCGGCGGCCAGGTCGCGCCAGGCCCGGCGCCCGTGCGCCTCCACGGTCGCCTCCGGCGGCACGGCGCCGGAGGCCAGCAGGCGTTCGACCAGCGGGCTGTTGTCCTCGACCACGTAGCCGAGCGCGGCGGCCCAGAAGTCGGCCTGGGCGTGCGGGTCGGCCGCGTCGACGACGAGTTTCCAGTGCAGGGTGGTGTGCGTCATGGGCCACTTATAGCCGCGGGCACCGACAGTTCTCCGTCGTTCGTCCGGATCCGCCCCCGGTGATCGCCACGATGTTCGAACGGCCCCCTCGCCCGCGCTCCCCGAGCGCACCCGGCTCGCCGCGTCCGGCGACCCCTGCCGCGCGGGGACGACGGCCGCCCGGCTGCGCCGCCTGTTCGGCTCACCGGCCGCGGCGGCCGCGTTCGCCGAGGCGTACCCGGGCCCGGAGGCCGATCACTGGGACCGCGGGTCCGCCAGGGCCGCCGCGTCGGCGGCCCCCACCGGACCCGCCGCCTCCGCGAAGCTCCCCGCCTGTGCGGCGCTTCCCGCCGTCTCCGTGCCCGCCGCGGCCGCGGCGGCGCGCAGGGCCTCCCGCGAGCGGCGCGCCGTGCGCAGCGCGTCCCAGGTCAGCAGGGTCAGCGCCAGCCACACCAGGGCGAACCCCGCCCACCGCTCGGCGGGCATCTCCTCGTGGAAGTACAGGATGCCGAGCACGAACTGGAAGACCGGCGCCAGGTACTGCAGCAGGCCGAGCGTGGACAGCGGCACCCGGATCGCCGCCGCGCCGAAGCAGACCAGCGGCACCGCGGTGACCAGGCCGGTCGAGGCGAGCAGCAGCGCGTGCCCGAAGCCCTCCGTGCCGAACGTGGACCCGCCGCGCGAGCCGAGCCACAGCAGGTAGCCGAGCGCGGGCAGGAACTGCACCGCGGTCTCGGCGGCCAGCGACTCGACGCCGCCCATGTTGACCTTCTTCTTCACCAGGCCGTACGTGGCGAAGGAGAAGGCGAGGCAGAGGGAGATCCACGGCGGGCGGCCGTAGCCGACGGTCAGCACGACGACCGCCGCGAAGCCGACGCCGACGGCCACCCACTGCGCCGGGCGCAGCCGCTCCTTGAGGAGCAGCACACCCATCGCGATGGTGACCAGCGGGTTGATGAAGTAGCCGAGGGAGGCCTCCACGACGTGGCCGGCGTTCACGGCCCAGATGTAGACGCCCCAGTTGACGGTGATGACCGCCGCGGCGACGGCGACCAGCCCCAGCCGCCCGGGCTGCCGCAGCAGTTCGCCCGCCCAGGACCAGCGCCGCAGCACCAGCAGCGCGACGCCGACGATGACGAGGGACCACACCATGCGGTGGGCGAGGATCTCGGCGGCCCCGGCCGGCTTCAGCAGCGGCCAGAACAGCGGGACGAGTCCCCACATCCCGTACGCGGCGATCCCGTTCAGCAGGCCCGCCCGCTGGTCGCCCTTCGCGCTCTTCGCCTGTACAGCCTGCCCAGCCACCGGCACCGGCCCTTCTCGTCGTGTCGGCTGCCTCGGAGCAGCCCCCACGAAGGTAGCGCCGGGCGGCCCCGGCTGTCATGTCCGTATCGCCATACGGTCGTGACAGCCGGGGCCGCCCGGCGCGGAACGCCGCGGTGCCCCCGGGCTCAGCCCTTCAGGGCCGCCGCGACCGAGTCCGCGATCGGCGTGGTCGGGCGGCCGATCAGCCGGGCCAGGTCGCCGGTGCGGCGCGCCAGCAGCCCGCGCGCGATGGCCTTGTCCACGTCCACCAGCGTCGCCACCAGCGGCTCGGGCAGGCCGGCGCCGGCGAGGATGCCGTGCAGCGTCTCGGCGGGCACGTCGTTGTACGCGATCTCCTTGCCGGACTGCCGCGCGACCTCGGCGGCGTACTCCTCGAAGCTCCACGCCTCGTCGCCGCTCAGCTCGTACACCTTGTTCTCGTGGCCCTCGCCGGTGAGCACGGCGACGGCGGCCGCGGCGAAGTCGGCGCGCGAGGCGGAGGCGACGCGGCCCTCGCCGGCACTCTGCGTCACGGCGCCGTGCTCCAGGACGGGGGCGAGGTTCTCGGTGTAGTTCTCGTTGTACCAGCCGTTGCGCAGGAACGCGTACGTCAGGCCGGAGTCGAGGATCGCCTGCTCGGTGCCCTTGTGGTCGGCCGCCAGGAGGAAGTCCGCCTCCGGTCCGCCGAGGACGCCCGTGTACGCGAGCAGCGCCACGCCCGCCTCCTTCGCGGCCCCGACCACGGCGGTGTGCTGCGGGACGCGCCGGCCGACCTCGCTGCCGGAGATCAGCAGCACCTTGTCGCCCGGGGCGAAGGCGCCCTTGAGCGTCTCGGGCGCGTCGTAGTCGGCGACGCGCACCTCGACGCCCTTCGCGGCCAGGTCGGCGGCCTTCCCGCGGTCGCGGACGACGGCCACGACCTCGGAGGCCGGGACCTTCTCCAGCAGCCCGTCCACGACGAGGCGGCCCAGGTGCCCGGTGGCTCCGGTGACGACGATGCTCATGGTGCAACTCCTTGTGGGGTGGTCTCGTGCTCACTTTAGGGAGTGCACTAACTGAAAGAAAGTACCCACTTTGAAGTAAGGTACTGGTATGCCAGTAAGTAAAGCGGACGGGAAGGCCGCGGAGGCCGCGGCGCGGCGCGCCGAGGGCGAGGCGATGTGCCCGTACCGGCTGGTCCTGGAGCACGTGACCAGCCGCTGGGGCGTCCTCGTGCTGATCCGTCTCCTGGAGCGCCCGCACCGCTTCGGCGAGCTGCGCCGGAGCGTCGGGCGGGTCAGCGAGAAGATGCTCACCCAGACCCTGCAGACCCTGGAGCGCGACGGCCTGGTGCACCGGGACGCGCACCCCGTCATCCCGCCGCGCGTCGACTACTCGCTCACCGCCCTCGGCCGAGAGGCCGCCGGCCAGGTGCGGGCGCTGGCGAACTGGACGCAGGAGCGCATGGACGACGTGCAGCGGGCCCGGGACGCGTACGACGCCTCCCGGGCCTGACGACGCCGTGACGACTGCCCGACGGCGGGAAGGCCCGGACCTGGTTTCCCAGGTCCGGGCCTTCCCGGTGTACCGGTCGTGCCGGTCTCAGCCGACGACGGTCCAGGTGTCGCCGCCCGCCAGCAGCGAGGACAGGTCGCCCTTGCCGTGCCGCTCGATCGCCGTGTCGAGCTGGTCGGCCATCAGCGTGTCGTAGACGGGGCGGTCCACCGAGCGGAAGACGCCGATCGGGGTGTGGTGCAGGGTGTCCGGGTCGGCCAGCCGGGAGAGCGCGAAGGCGGTGGTCGGGGACGCGGAGTGCGCGTCGTGGACCAGGATGTCCCCCTCGTTCTCCGGCGTCACCGTGACGACCTTCAGGTCGCCGGTGGCCGCGTCGCGCACGACGCCCCTGCCGCCGTCGGCGCCGAAGCGGATCGGCTGCCCGTGCTCCAGCCGGATCACCGCCTCCTCGGCCTGCTGCTTGTCCTTGAGGACCTCGAAGGCGCCGTCGTTGAAGATGTTGCAGTTCTGGTAGATCTCCACCAGCGCGGTGCCCGGGTGGGCGGCGGCCTGGCGCAGCACGCCCGTCAGGTGCTGGCGGTCGGAGTCGACCGTGCGGGCCACGAAGGAGGCCTCGGCGCCGATCGCCAGCGAGACGGGGTTGAAGGGCGCGTCCAGCGAGCCCATCGGCGTCGACTTGGTGATCTTGCCGACCTCGGAGGTCGGCGAGTACTGGCCCTTGGTCAGGCCGTAGATCCGGTTGTTGAACAGCAGGATCTTCAGGTTGACGTTGCGCCGCAGGGCGTGGATGAGGTGGTTGCCGCCGATGGAGAGCGCGTCGCCGTCGCCGGTCACCACCCACACGCTCAGGTCCTGCCGGGAGGAGGCCAGACCGGTCGCGATGGCGGGGGCGCGGCCGTGGATGGAGTGCATCCCGTAGGTGTTCATGTAGTACGGGAAGCGGGACGAGCAGCCGATGCCCGAGACGAAGACGATGTTCTCCTTCGCCAGGCCCAGCTCGGGCATGAAGCCCTGCACGGCGGCCAGGATCGCGTAGTCGCCGCAGCCGGGGCACCAGCGCACTTCCTGGTCGGACTTGAAGTCCTTCATGGACTGCCGGGCCTCGGCCCTGGGAACGAGGGAGAGCGCCTCGATCGTGCCCGTGCCCTCCGTGGTCGTCTCAGCCATCGATGGCCTCCTTCAGAGCCGTGGCGAGCTGTTCGGCCTTGAACGGCATGCCGTTGACCTGGTTGTACGAGCGGGCGTCCACCAGGTACTTCGCCCGGATCAGCGTGGCGAGCTGGCCGAGGTTCATCTCGGGGACCACCACCTTGTCGTAACGCCTCAGCACCTCGCCGAGATTCCGCGGGAAGGGGTTGAGGTGGCGCAGATGCGCCTGGGCGACGGCCTGCCCCTGCGCGCGCAGCCGGCGCACCGCCGCGGTGATCGGGCCGTACGTCGAGCCCCAGCCCAGCACCAGGGTGCGGGCGTCGTCCGGGTCGTCGACCTCGACGTCCGGCACCTCGATGCCGTCGACCTTGGCCTGCCGGGTGCGCACCATGAAGTCGTGGTTGGCCGGGTCGTAGGAGATGTTGCCCGTGCCGTCCTGCTTCTCGATGCCGCCGATGCGGTGCTCCAGGCCCGGCGTGCCGGGGACCGCCCAGGGGCGGGCCAGCGTCTGCGGGTCGCGCTTGTAGGGCCAGAAGACCTCGGTGCCGTCCTCGAGGGTGTGGTTCGGGCCCTGGGCGAACCGCACGCGCAGGTCCGGCAGTTCCTCCGGCTCCGGGACGCGCCACGGCTCGGAGCCGTTGGCCAGGTAGCCGTCGGACAGCAGGAACACCGGGGTGCGGTAGGCCAGGGCGATCCGGGCGGCCTCCAGGGCGGCGTCGAAGCAGTCCGCGGGGGTGCGCGGCGCGACCACCGGGACCGGCGCCTCGCCGTTGCGGCCGTACATCGCCTGCAGCAGGTCCGCCTGCTCGGTCTTGGTCGGCAGACCCGTGGACGGGCCGCCGCGCTGGATGTCCACGATCAGCAGCGGCAGCTCCAGGGAGACCGCGAGGCCGATCGTCTCCGACTTCAGCGCCACACCGGGGCCCGAGGTCGTGGTCACGGCGAGCGAGCCGCCGAAGGCCGCGCCCAGGGCGGCGCCGATGCCCGCGATCTCGTCCTCGGCCTGGAAGGTGCGCACGCCGAAGTTCTTGTGCCTGCTCAGCTCGTGCAGGATGTCGGAGGCCGGGGTGATCGGGTACGAGCCCAGGTACAGCGGCAGGTCCGCCTGGTGCGAGGCGGCGATCAGCCCGTACGACAGCGCCAGGTTGCCGGAGATGTTGCGGTAGGTGCCGGCCGGGAAGGTCTGGGCGGCCGGCGCGACCTCGTAGGAGACCGCGAAGTCCTCGGTGGTCTCACCGAAGTTCCAGCCCGCCCGGAACGCGGCGATGTTCGCCGCGGCGATCTCCGGCTTCTTGGCGAACTTGGTGTTCAGGAACTTCTCGGTGCCCTCGGTGGGCCGGTGGTACATCCAGGACAGCAGGCCGAGGGCGAACATGTTCTTGCTGCGGCCCGCGTCCTTGCGCGACAGGCCGAAGTCCTTCAGCGCCTCGACCGTCAGTGTCGTCAGCGGCACCGGGTGGACGCTGTAGCCGTCCAGCGACCCGTCCTCCAGCGGCGAGGTCTCGTAGCCGACCTTCTGCATCGCCCGCTTGGTGAACTCGTCGGTGTTGACGATGATCTCCGCGCCGCGCGGCACGTCGCCGATGTTGGCCTTCAGCGCGGCCGGGTTCATCGCCACCAGCACGTTCGGCGCGTCGCCCGGTGTGAGGATGTCGTGGTCGGCGAAGTGCAGCTGGAAGCTGGATACGCCGGGCAGGGTGCCGGCGGGGGCACGGATCTCGGCGGGGAAGTTCGGCAGCGTCGACAGGTCGTTGCCGAACGACGCCGTCTCGGAGGTGAAGCGGTCACCGGTGAGCTGCATGCCGTCACCGGAGTCACCCGCGAAGCGGATGATCACTCGGTCGAGCCGGCGGACGTCCTTCGCCGGCGCCGTCGCGCGCGGATCTCCTGCCACGGCCCCGTCGGCCTGCTCGGCTGGGCTACTGACCTGGCTGGTCACTGAACTGGACCTCCTTCGAGGCGGCTGTCTGGGAGGGGCCCTCCCGCAGGCCTTCCCACGCTCAACCCTACGTCGGTAAGGGTCGCCTTCCTGGTGCCGCTCGCATCATGGACACGAATATGAGACGGCGCGACGACCCGGTTTGCAATGTTTTGCTCATTCCCCGGGGCCTTCCCGAAGACCTTCCCCGCTCGTCCTTCGGTCCTAGGCTTCCCCACGCTCCCGTGCTTCCCCACGTCTCCCGCCTCCTGCTCCCGTCCCGTCCGCGGCGCGCGGACGGACCGTCCCGGCCGCAGGACCGGGCGGGGATCAGGAGCCGAGGTAGGTGAGGACGGCGAGGACACGCCGGTGGTCCCCGTCGCTGGGGGACAGGCCCAGCTTCAGGAAGATGTTGCTGACGTGCTTCTCGACCGCGCCGTCGCTCACCACCAGCTGCCGGGCGATCGCCGAGTTGGTCCTGCCCTCGGCCATCAGTCCCAGGACCTCGCGTTCGCGCGGCGTGAGCCCCGCGAGCACGTCCTGCTTGCGGCTGCGCCCGAGCAGCTGGGCGACGACCTCCGGGTCCAGGGCGGTGCCGCCCCGCGCCACCCGCACGACCGCGTCCACGAACTCGCGCACCTCGGCCACCCGGTCCTTCAGGAGGTAGCCGACGCCGCGGCTGGAGCCGGCCAGCAGCTCGGTGGCGTACCGCTCCTCCACGTACTGCGACAGCACGAGGACCCCGAGGCCGGGGTGGCGGCGGCGCAGCCGGACCGCCGCGCGCACCCCCTCGTCGGTGTGCGTCGGCGGCATCCGCACGTCCGCGACGACCACGTCCGGCAGCGCGTCCTGGTCGCTCAGCTCGCCGACCGTCTTCACCAGCGCCTCGGCGTCGCCGACCCCGGCGACGACGTCGTGCCCGCGGTCGGTCAGCAGCCGGGTCAGCCCCTCCCTCAGCAGCACCGAGTCCTCGGCGATGACCACGCGCACTCTGTCCTCCACGATCCTCGGCCCCCCACAGCCCGACCCGGTCGCCCGGGTGCGTGTCCCCCGCCCGCGCGTCCGTCCGCCCGTGCGGCCCCGGGGGCTTCTCGCCGCCCCCGGGCACAGCCTCCACCTTTCCACGATTCGGACGCGGGGTGGGCGGGTTGCGGACGGGCTGGGGTGGCCAGGGGTGCGGACGGGCCACCGCCCCGGCACGGGAGGGGGCCCGTGCCGGGGCGGTGCGGTGCCGTCCGGTTCCGTTCGGCCCGGCCCGGCGGCCGGGCGGGGTCACGCGCGCCAGGGCAGCTCTGCCGTGGCCCGGGTCGGGCCCCCGGCGGGCGAGTCGACGACCAGGACGCCGTCGACCGCGCCGAGCCGTTCGGCGAGTCCCGCCAGGCCGGAGCCCGCGGACGCGTCCGCGCCGCCCACCCCGTCGTCCGTGACCTGGATCATCAGCCGGTTCTCGACCCGCCACACGTCGACGGAGGCCGACCGGGCGCGGCTGTGCCTGCCGACGTTCTGCAGCAGCTCGGAGACCGTGAAGTACGCGATGCCCTCGATCGCGGGGGAGGGCCGGCCCGGCAGGTCCACCTCCACCCGCACCGGCACCGGGCACCGCGAGGCCACCGCCGACAGCGCCGCGTCCAGGCCCCGGTCGGTGAGGACCGCCGGGTGGATGCCCCGGGCCAGGTCCCGCAGCTCCTGCAGGGCCGTCTTCACCTCGCCGTGCGCCTCGTCCACCATCCGCGCCGCCGCCCGCGGGTCCTCCGCCAGCTTCTCCTTGGCCAGCCCCAGGTCCATCGCGAGGTTCACCAGCCGGGCCTGCGCCCCGTCGTGCAGGTCCCGCTCGATGCGCCGCAGGTCGGCCGCCGCCGTGTCGACGACCACCCCGCGGTCCGACTCCAGCTCCACCACGCGCGTCGCCAGCGGCGACGGCCCGAGCAGCCCGTGCACCAGCAGCCGGTCAACCGTCGTCAGCGCCCGCACGATCCACGGCGTGACCAGCGTGAACAGCAGCCCGACCAGTGCCGTCGTCGTGACCTCGAAGGCGTTGTCCAGGTACACCGCGTGCGTCTCGTCCCCGTACAGCTGCAGCCCGTCCTGCCCGGTGTACATCGGGAAGACCCAGCACCACAGCGGGTACGTCAGCATCGCCCAGCCGGCCGTCCAGAACGTCACCGCCACCGAGAAGGCGAAGACCGCCCACGGGAAGTGCAGCACCGCGTACAGCAGGTGCCGCCAGGAGGCGCCGCTCTTCAGGAGCGCGCCGATCCAGGACAGGGCGCCACGGCCGCGCCGGCGCGGCGGCTCCGGCGGCGCGACCTCCAGGCCGAGCAGCCCGCGCGCCCGGGCCCGCTCCAGCGCGCCGAGGCCGCGGCAGCCCGCGAGCGCCGCGGCCAGCACCGGGACGCCGAGGAAGGTCACCAGCAGGCCCGCGCCGAGCGAGAACATCGTCACCGCGAACGTGAACATCACGATGCTCACCGGCAGGCTCAGCAGCACGTAGCCGAACTCCCGCCAGCTGCGCCCCTCGACCGGCGCCCGCAGCGCGGCCGGAAGCGGATGCCGCCGCGGGCCGGCCCCCGTCCCGCGGAGCCCGGACCCGCCCCCGTGCCCGTGGCCGTACTCCTGTCCGTACTCGGTGGTCATCGGCGTCGTCCGTTTCTGCTCGTGGTCCTGGTCCGTCCGTCGTGCTCCAGCCTTCCGCGCGACGGCGCCGGGGGACATGGAGCGGGTCGGCGTCCTGGGACGGGGGTTATCCCCACCTCGGGCCGGGAGGGGAGGGGCGAGGACCGGCTCCGGGGGCCGCGGCGACCGGTTCCGCCGGCTCCGAGGGACTGCGACGACCGCTTCCGTCGGCTCCGAGGGGGCCGCAACGGGTCGTCCCCGTCCCGCGGGGTGCGGGACGGGGACGAGGGAGGAAGGAGGCAGCAGAAGGGAGCGGGGGACGGAGGCGAAGGGGGAGGGGGCTGGTGAGCGCCGCCGGGTCGGGGACGGCCACCGGAAGCGGAGGACGGGCCGGCGCCGGTCTACGCGCGGGACCGTGTGCGCCCTGCCGGGGAGGACGCCTCGCTGCCGCGGTCGCGCCACGGCAGCTCCGCCGTGACGGTCGTCGGACCGCCCTCCGGGGAGTCGACGACGAACAGGCCGTCGACCGCGCCGAGCCGGTCGGCGAGCCCCGCCATGCCGGTGCCGCCGTCGAGGCGCGCGCCGCCGCGCCCGTCGTCCCGCACCTGGATGAGCAGCCGGTCGCCCGAGCGCCACACGTCGACGGAGGCCGACCCGGCCCCGCTGTGCTTGCTGACGTTCTGCAGCAGCTCGGAGACCGTGAAGTACGCGATGCCCTCGATCGCCGCGGCCGGGCGCGTCGCCAGGTCGGCCGTCACCTTCACCGGCACGGTGCACCGCGAGGCCACCGCCGACAGCGCCGCGTCCAGGCCCCGGTCGGTGAGCACGGCGGGATGGATGCCCCGGGCCAGGTCCCGCAGCTCCTGGAGGGCGAGCTTCACCTCGCCGTGCGCCTCCTCGACCATCGCCGCGGCCGCGTCCGGGTTCTCCAGCAGCTTCTCCTTGGCGAGACCGAGCCCCATCGCGAGGTTCACCAGCCGGGCCTGCGCCCCGTCGTGCAGGTCCCGCTCGATGCGCCGCAGGTCGGCCGCCGCCGTGTCGACGACGACGCCCCGGTCGGACTCCAGCTCCGCGATCCGCCGCTCCAGTTCGTCGGAGGGCGACAGCAGCCCGCGCACCAGCACGCGGTCCACGGTGGTCAGCCCGCGCGCGAGGAACGGCAGGACCGGCCACAGCAGGAACAGCGAGATGAACGTGATCGTGAAGGTGGCGATGCCCCACGGCAGCCGGATCAGGTCGTACAGCACCGTCCGCCAGCCGACCGGGTCCTTCAGGCTCGACCACAGCCAGCTCAGCAGGCCGCCGCGGCGCAGCGGCAGCGGACTCGGCTCGTCGATCCGTACCCCGAGCAGCATCCGCGCCCGGCCCCGTTCGAACTTGCCCAGCTGGCGCGCGCCCAGCAGTCCGAACGCCAGCACCGGCAGCCCGACCACCGTCACCGCGAGCCCCGCGCCCACCGCGAGCACCGTCACCACGTACATGAACCCGAACGTCGCCATCGGCAGATTGGTCAGGAGATGCGCGATCTCCTTCCAGGTGCGGCCGTCGAGGGCCAGGCGCGGCGGCGGCAGCCGGCCGTCGTCGTCCGAGGTGTCCGAGGTGTCCGTGGCGTTCGTGGCGTCCGGGGTGCGGGGGACGGCGATGCGTTCGGTCATACGGGTCAGCGTGCCGGGCGCGCGGCCGGAGCGCCATGAGGCGGACCGCCCCGGGACACGGGGGAAAACCCCACCTCCGGGCGGACCGGGCGGAACGCGCCCCGGGCGGCTGCGCGCGCCCGCCCGGCGGACGCTCGCGTTCCGCCGTGCGCACGCCACAGAAAGGCGTAGAAGGGGCGAAAAGGCAGGTAAGGGGTAGGGCGAAGCGGATGGCGGGGGCAGCGGCGGAGGAGTGGCGGGGGCGGTGACAACGGGGTGGCGGGAGCGGTGACAAAGGGGTGGCATGGGCACGTCGGCCGCCTGTCGCGCGGCCGTCCGGCGGCCGCCCGCCGGACGCCCATGTGCGTGCCCGTGCGGGTGCCTACGCGTGACGGGCTGCTTACCCTCCCTTTAGCAGGCCCTAGACTCCCGTCCGTACAGATCGTCGAACGCGGCGCACCACGGGCGCACCGCACGGCGCGTCGCACGGCCCCACCCGCCGTGCGCTCGCGCCGGGCCGCGGCACGCACCGAGCGCACGCGATCACACGAGGTCAGGGAGCGAGGGGCGGACGTGCCGGAACCGACCGTGGTCACGGGGACCGGGACCGTCGTCGCGGCGGACCACTTCCAGTCCTACTCGGTCGTCGGACTGCTCGCCGCCGTCGGCGTGCTGTTCGTCGCCTTCGCCTTCGGCGCGGGACGCCTGCTGCGGCCGGTGGTCCCCACCCCCGAGAAACTCATGACGTACGAGTGCGGCGTCGACCCCGTCGGCGACGGCTGGGCCCACACCCAGGTCCGCTACTACGTCTACGCCTTCCTCTACGTGATCTTCGCCGTCGACTCGATCTTCCTCTTCCCCTGGGCGACGGTCTTCGCCGATCCCCGCTACGGCGCGGCGACGCTGGTGGAGATGTTCGTCTTCCTCGGCTTCCTGGCCGTGGGCCTGCTCTACGCATACAAGAAGGGCGTCCTGACGTGGACGTGACCCCCGACACCTCCTCCGCACCGGCCGAGCCCGTCCTGCTGCCGGAGCCGAAACGCCTGGGCGTGCTCTCCCGCCTCGCCCCGGAACCGATGAAGGTGGTCCTGAACTGGGGCCGCCGCTACTCGCTGTGGGTCTTCAACTTCGGGCTCGCCTGCTGCGCCATCGAGTTCATCGCCGCGTCGATGTCCCGCCACGACTTCATGCGGCTCGGCGTGATCCCGTTCGCGCCCGGTCCGCGCCAGGCCGACCTGATGGTGGTGTCCGGCACGGTGACGGACAAGATGGCCCCGGCCGTCAAGCGCCTGTACGAGCAGATGCCCGAGCCGAAGTACGTCATCTCCTTCGGCGCCTGCGCCAACTGCGGCGGCCCCTACTGGGACTCGTACGCCGTCACCAAGGGCGTCGACCAGATCATCCCCGTCGACGTGTACGTGCCCGGCTGCCCGCCGCGGCCCGAGGCCCTGCTCCAGGGCATCCTGAAGCTCCAGGAGAAGATCGCCCGCGAGTCGCTGGGCGAGCGGTACGGGAACGGGAGGCCGCGGCCGTCGGCTGCCGCCCTGCAGAGCGGATTGGTCCGGTCGCCGGCCGTGCCGGGGGCGGACGGCGCCACCGCGGCCGGCGGGACCGGCCCGGACGCCGGCAAGGACGCCTCGGGCACCGGCGGGAACGCCTCGGGCGCCGGGGAGGGGGAGCGGTGACCGGCTGGCTGCCCGCCCCCGCCGAGGAACTGTTCGGCCCGGACGCCACCGCCGAGGAGTCGTACGAGGTCCTGACCGTCGACGTGCCGCCGACGGCCTGGATCTCCGCCCTCACGGCCGCCCGTGACACCCTCGGCTGCACCTACTTCGACTGGCTGAGCGCGGTCGACGAGCCCGGCACGGGCTTCCTCGTCTCGGCCCACGTGGCGGCCCTGGGGCCGGTGCGGCGGCTGCTCGTCCGCACGACGGTCCCGCACGACGCGCCCGCCCTGCCGTCCGCCGTCGGCGTCTACGCGGGGGCCGCGTGGCACGAGCGCGAGACCCACGAAATGTTCGGCGTGGTCTTCGAGGACCACCCGGACCTCGCCCCGCTGCTGCTGCCCGAGAACTTCGAGGGACACCCGCTGCGCAAGGACTTCGTCCTGGCCGCGCGGGTCGCCAAGGCATGGCCGGGAGCCAAGGAGCCGGGCGAGTCCGAGCACGGCGGCCCGAAGCGCCGCCAGATGCTGCCGCCCGGCGTCCCCGACCCGAACGAGTGGGGCCCGCTCAAGGGCCAGCTCCCGCCCGCCCCCGCCCGTCCGGCCCGCGGCGCCCGCGCCGCGGGCGACCGGCCCGTACGGCGCACCCGTACGGCGGGGGAGGCGACGCCCGCGGCCGCCGCGGCGGCCGGAGCCGCGGGTGCGGAGGCCGGTGCCGCCGGTGCCGAGCGTCCGGACCGCTCCGAACGCCCCGCCCGCGCCGGCGGTCCCCGCCGGGCGCGCAGCGCGAGTGAGGGGTCCGCCACGCAGCGGGCGACGGGCGCGGGCGCGGAGCCGGCCACGGGGCCGGCCGCCGCGGAACCGGCCGCGGGTGCGGCCGCGCCCGCCGGTCCGCGCCGCTCGCGCAGCGCGTCGCAGGGTTCGGCCAGCCAGCGGGCCGCGTCCGGGGCGGGGCCCGCAGCCGGCTCCGAGCCGGGAGCCGGGTCCGAGCCGGGAGCCGGGTCCGAGCCCGCAACCGGGCCCGAGCCGGGAGCCGCGTCCGGCCCCTCGACGCCCGCCCGCAGCTCGGACGCCCCCTGGCACCACGCCCGCCCGGCCTTCGACGACCCGGCCCCGACGGCGAAGCCGGAACCGGCGCCTGAGCCTGAGCCGGAGCCGAGTACTGGACCGGCGACGAAGCCGGAAGCGACGACGGATCCGGAGCCGGGGCCTGAGCCGTCGGCGCAGCGGAAGCCGGAGCCCGAAGCGGCGGCGAAGCCGGTCCGGACTCCGGAGCCGGAGTCCGCAGCGGCGAAGGAACCGGAGCCCGAAGCGACACCGGAGCCGGAGCCCGACCCGGCGGCACAGCCGGAGCCGGAGCCCGAAACCGGTGGTTCCGAGAACCGGCCCGGCGGCGACACCGACCGAGCACCCGACGACCCGGCAGGAGGCCCGCAGTGAACGACGTGCTCGACGTCGCCCTGCGACTCCTGGTCGTCTTCGTCGTGTTCCTCGTCCTCCCGCTGGTCGTCGGCCAGACGGAGCACAAGGTGATGGCGCACATGCAGGGCCGCCTCGGCCCCATGTACGCGGGCGGCTTCCACGGCTGGGCCCAGCTCGTCGCGGACGGCGTGAAGTTCGCGCAGAAGGAGGACGTCGTCCCCGAGGGCGCGGACCGCCGGATCTTCCAGCTCGCCCCCGCCGTCGCCCTGCTGCCGTACCTCCTGGTCGTCCTGGCCATCCCCGTCGGCCCCGGCGAGGGCGCCGTCGGACAGGCCGTCGACGCGGGCATCTTCTTCGCGCTGGCGGTGATGGGCGTCGGTGTGCTCGGCTCGCTGATGGCCGGCTGGGCCTCCGCGAACAAGTTCTCCCTGCTCGGCGGCTTGCGCACCGCCGCCCAGCTGCTCGCCTACGAGCTCCCGATGCTGCTGGCCGCCGCCTCGGTCGCGATGGCGGCGGGCACCGTCTCCCTGACGGGCATCGCGGACGCCTTCGAGTGGTGGTGGCTGCCCTGGCAGATCGTCGGCGCGCTCGTCTTCTTCGTCGCGGGCCTCGCCGAGCTGCAGCGCCCGCCGTTCGACATGCCCGTCGCCGACTCGGAGATCATCTTCGGCGCGTACACCGAGTACACCGGTCTGCGCTTCGCGCTCTTCCTGCTCGCCGAGTACGCCGGGATCGTCGTCCTGTGCGGCCTCACCACCGTCCTCTTCCTGGGCGGCTGGCACGGCCCGTGGGGCGCCGACGGCCTCGGCTGGGTCTGGACCCTGCTGAAGACCGCGGTCCTCGCCTTCGTCGTGATCTGGCTGCGCGTCACCTATCCCCGTCTCCGCGAGGACCAGCTCCAGAAGCTCTCCTGGACGCTCCTCGTCCCGCTCGCCCTCGCCCAGATCGCCCTCACCGGCATCGTCAAGGTGGTGATCTCCTGACATGTCCCGCCCCCCGCACGACCACCACTCCCCGACGACGCCCGCCGGACGGTCCCGGCCGTCGTTCCCCGGCTCCGGCCTCGCCAAGGGCCTGGCCGTCACGCTGCGCACGATGACGAAGAGGACCGTCACCGCGCAGTACCCGGAGGTCCAGCCCGAGCTGCCGCCCCGCAGCCGCGGCGTCATCGGCCTCTTCGAGGAGAACTGCACGGTCTGCATGCTCTGCGCCCGGGAGTGCCCGGACTGGTGCATCTACATCGACTCCCACAAGGAGACGGTGCCGCCCGCGGCCCCCGGCGGCCGCGAGCGCAGCCGCAACGTCCTGGACCGCTTCGCCATCGACTTCTCCCTGTGCATGTACTGCGGTATCTGCATCGAGGTCTGTCCTTTCGACGCGCTGTTCTGGTCGCCCGAGTTCGAGTACGCGGAGACCGACATCCACGACCTCACCCACGAGCGCGACAAGCTGCGCGAGTGGATGTGGACGGTCCCGGCCCCGCCCGCCCTCGACCCGGGCGCCGAGGAGCCGAAGGAGCTCGCAGCCGCCCGCAAGAGCGCCGAGAAGCTCGCCGCGGCCGCCGGGCAGCCCGAGGACTCCGGCACCCCCGGCACCGAGGGGGGCGCCTCGTGAGTACGGCCCTCGCCGTGACGACGGCGGCGGCCGCCGCCGAGACGCGCGGCTTCCTCTCGCCGACCGGCGTCGAGATCGCCTTCCTGCTCGTCGGCGTCGTGACCTTCGGCGCCGCGGTCGTCACCGTCACCACCCGGCAGCTGGTGCACGCCGCCCTGTGGCTGGTGGTGGCGCTCGGCGGGCTCGCCGTCGAGTACCTGCTGCTCACGGCCGAGTTCATCGCCTGGGTCCAGGTGCTGATCTACGTCGGTTCCGTCGTCGTCCTCCTCCTCTTCGGGCTGATGCTGACCAAGGCGCCCATCGGCCGGTCGCCGGACGCCGACTCCGGCAACCGCCCGGTCGCCCTCGCCGTGGCCGTCGCCGCGGCCGCCGCCCTGGTCTGGGTGGTCGTCGACGCCTTCCGCACGACGTGGATCGACCTGAGCGGCCCGGCCGCCGGCACCACCGCGGTGACCGGCGCGAGCCTCTTCCAGAGCTGGGTGCTCCCCTTCGAGGCCCTGTCGGTCCTGCTCCTCGCCGCCCTCGTCGGCGCGATCGTCCTGTCCCGCAGGACGGGCGGGACGGACGGGTCGGACGGGGACCGCAGGTCCACCGCTCCCGCCGCCCGGACCGGGTCCGGCCCGGACCCCGCCGCGCCGGACAAGGAAGGCGCCCGCTGATGCACCTCGCCTACCCCGCCGTACTCTCCGCCCTCCTCTTCGCCACGGGGCTGTACGGAGTCCTGGCCCGTCGCAACGCGATCCTGGTCCTGATGTCCGTCGAGCTGATGCTCAACGCCGTCAACCTCAACCTCGTCGCCTTCGACGTCTGGCTCGACGGCATCGCCCGGGACACCCTGCACTCCGGCCAGGCCCTGACCCTGTTCACCATCGCCGTCGCCGCCGCCGAGATCGGCATCGGCCTGGCGATCGTCCTCGCCGTGTACCGCAACCGCGGCACCTCGGACATCGACAGGCTCCGCGACACCGCCGAGAGCGGCGACGACCCCGACGACGCAGGCCCGGGCACCGCCGCCGCCGCGGCCGAGAAGGCCGAGGCCACCGCGTGACCACCACGACCCTCGCCGTCCTCGTCCCCCTCCTCCCGTTCCTGGGAGCCCTGGCCGGCCTCCTGCTGGGCCGCGCCGCCCCCGGCTTCGTCCGTCCCCTCGCCGTCCTGCCCCCTCTCGCGTCGCTCGTGCTCGCCGTGCTGGTGGCCGTGCGCCAGGGCGGCGGCCGGGCCGTCGACGCCGCCACCGAGCTCACCCCGACGGGCTCGGTCCCGATCGAGCTGGCCCTGCACATCGACGGCTTCGCCGCCCTCGTCGCCGTCCTGGTCGCCCTGGTCGCGTCCTGCGTGCAGATCTACTCGACCGGCTATCTGCGCGAGGACCCGCGCTACCCCTCGTACGCCGCGCTCGTCTCGCTGTTCACCTCCGCGATGCTGCTCGTCGTCTACACCGGCGACCTGATGGTGCTGCTGGTCGGCTGGGAGGCCATGGGCATCTGCTCGTACTTCCTCGTCGGCCACTACTGGGAGACCCCCGAGGCGCGCGCCGCCTCCCTGAAGGCATTCCTCGTCACCAAGCTCGGCGACGTCCCCTTCCTCATCGGCCTGCTCGCGCTGGCCGCGGACGCCGGGTCCTTCCGCATCACGACCGTCGTCGCCGGCGCCGCGAACGGCGGGCTGGACCACCCGACCCTGATCGCCCTGCTGCTCCTCGCAGGCGTGGCG
This sequence comes from Streptomyces minutiscleroticus, assembly GCF_014650875.1. Lineage (GTDB taxonomy): Bacteria > Actinomycetota > Actinomycetes > Streptomycetales > Streptomycetaceae > Streptomyces > Streptomyces minutiscleroticus. Next base: position 126,420 of record NZ_BMVU01000004.1, on the reverse strand, counting down.
GGCAAGTCGGCGCAGTTCCCGCTGCACACCTGGCTCCCCGACGCGATGGCGGGCCCCACGCCCGTCTCCGCGCTGATCCACGCCGCGACGATGGTCGCCGCCGGCGTCTACTTCGTCGCCCGGCTCCTCCCGGTCTTCGCCGCCTCCGCGGCCGCACTGGTCGTCCTCGCCGCCATGGCCGCCGTCACGATGGCCGGCTCCGCCCTCGCCGCGCTCGCCCAGGACGACATCAAACGCGTCCTCGCGTACTCGACGATCGGCCAGCTCGGCTACATGACCGGCGCCCTCGCCGTCGGCGACCGCGGGGCCGCCGTCTTCCACCTCCTGTCGCACGGCGCCTTCAAGGCGCTGCTGTTCCTCGCCGCCGGCGTGATCATCCACGCCGCCGGCACCAACTCGCTGGCCGCCATGTCCCGTATGCGGAACCTGCGCGACCGCGTCCCCGACGCCTACTGGACGATGACCGTGGCGCTGCTCGCGCTCGCCGCGATCCCGCCGTTCAGCGGCTTCTTCTCCAAGGAGGCCGTCCTCGGCGCCGCCGAGCACACCGCCACCGGGCACACCGAGGGCGTCCCCGGCGCCGCCGGCTGGATCGTGCTCGTCGCCGGCCTGGTCACGGCCCTGCTCACCGCCGCGTACGCGACCCGCCTGTGGCTGCTCGCCTTCCGCGGCCGCGGCGCCGACGCCCCCGACCACGGGAGGCAGCCCGTCGCCATGAACGCCGTGCTGTGGGTGCTCACCGTCCCGTCGATCGTCTTCGGCCTGGGCTACGGCCTGCTGCCCGGCTGGTTCGACGGCCGCAGTCTGACGCCCACCTTCGCCACCTCCGTGCTCGGCACGGGCGCCGCCCTGGTCGGCGGCATCGTCACCTACGGCGCCTGGCGGCACACCACCGCCCTGGCCGCCCGCGTACCGCTGGGCGCGGTCGCGGCCCATCCCGAGGGCGACGCCGGGAAGGTCGAGGCCGAGGCGATCGCCAGTCACGCGCCCGCGTACGGCGGCGTGGCCTCCGCCGACGACCCGGCGGACCCCGGGCGGCTGCTGCTCGGCCCGCTGCACCGCCACGCGGCCGCGGGCTTCCGCCTCGACGCCCTCTACGCGGTGCTCTTCGTCCGCCCGGTCCTGGCCGCCGCCGACGTGGTCCGCTTCCTGGACCGCGAGGTCGTCGACACCTACGTACGCGCCGCGGGCGCCGTACCCCGCCTGCTGGGAACGGCCGTGCGCCGCGCCCAGACCGGCAACGTGCAGACCTATGTGAGCGTGCTGCTCGCCGGCACCGTCGTCCTGGCGGTCGCCGCCCTCCTCGCCGCCACGGGAGCGTGAGCAGGCATGATCGATATCAGCGAGTCCGTGATGCAGTTCCTTCTCGCGTTGATCGTCGTCGGCCCGCTCATCGGCGCGGCCGCCGCCCTCCTGCCCGCCCCGCCCGGGCTGAAGGGGAAGTCACCGGACCAGGCCGTACTGCGCCACGGCGTGGTCGTGACCGGCGCCGTCCTCGTCGCCGCGATCGTCCTCGCGCTCGGCTTCGACCACAGCCGGCCGTCGAGGATGCAGGCCACGACCGACATCAGCTGGATCCCCGCACTCGACGTGCGCATCCACCTCGGCATCGACGGCATCTCCCTCCCCCTGCTGGTCCTGACCGCGCTGCTGACCTTCCTGTGCGCGCTGTACTCCTACTTCAAGACGCCCGCGGGCCCGAGCCCGAAGGCGTTCGTCGCGCTGCTGCTGGTCCTGGAGACCGGCACCCTCGCGACCTTCGCCGTCCTCGATCTGCTGCTGTTCTTCCTGGCGTTCGAGACGGTGCTCGTCCCGATGTACTTCCTGATCGCCCGGTGGGGCGGCGCCGGACGCCGGGCGGCCGCCTGGAAGTTCATCCTCTACACCCTGCTCGGCTCGGTCGTGATGCTGCTGGGCCTGCTGCTCGTCGGCCTGAACTCCGGCACGTTCGACATGGTGGCACTCGCCACTGACAACGGCCGCTCGCTGACCACGTCCGTGCAGGTCGTCGCCGTTCTGGCGATCGGGATCGGACTCGCCGTCAAGACGCCGATGTGGCCGCTGCACAGCTGGCTGCCGGACGCGCACACCGCCGCGCCCACCGTCGGCTCGGTCCTGCTGGCCGGTGTCCTGCTGAAGATGGGTACGTACGGGTTCGTCCGGATCCTGCTGCCGGTCGCGCCCGAGGGGATGCGGACCTTCGCGCCGTACCTGGCCGCCTTCGCGGTCGTCGGGATCGTCTACGGCTCCCTTGCCTGCCTGTCCCTCGCCAAACAGGGCGCGAAGGGCGACCTGAAGCGCCTCATCGCGTACTCGTCCGTCGGCCACATGGGCTTCGTGCTCCTCGGCATCGCGACGATGAGCCCGACCGGCGTGAACGGCGCGCTGTTCGCCAACATCGCCCACGGCCTCATCACCGGCCTGCTGTTCTTCCTGGTCGGCGCGGTCAAGGACCGCACCGGCACCACCGACCTCGACGCCCTCTCCCGCGCGGCGGCCGGAACGCGCTCCGTGGCGGGCGCCACCGGCGCACCCGGAAGCGCCGGAAGCACGAGCGGTACCGGAGGTACGAGCGGTACCGGAAGCACAGGCGCCGCCGGGACCGGAGGCGCCCTCTACAGCCGGGCCCCGCGCCTCGGCGGCCTGCTCTCCTTCGCCGCCGTCGCCTCCCTGGGACTGCCCGGTCTCGGCGGGTTCTGGGGCGAGATGCTGGCGCTGTTCGGCGCGTTCCGGCCCGCCGAGGGCCTCAGCCGCCCCGCGTTCCTCGTCTTCATGGCGGTCGCCGCCTTCGGGACCCTGCTCACCGCCGCGTACCTGCTCGTCGTCGTGCGCCGCGTCTGCATGGGCCCCGCCGAGCGGGAGAGTCCGGAACTCGCCGACGTCCGGACGTACGAGTTCGCCGCCTGGACCCCGCTCGTCGTCCTCACCGTCGTCGCCGGCCTGTGGCCGCGCGCCCTCCTCGGCCTGACCGACCCGGCCGTGCAGCAGCTCCTCTCAGGAGGCACCCGATGAGCTCCCTCGTCCAGTCGGTCGACTGGCTCGCGATCGCGCCGCCGACCATCGCGGCCGTCGTCGGGCTCGCCGTGCTCGTCGCCGACCTCTTCCTGGCCGACGCCAGGAAGGCGCTGCTGGGCTGGTCCTCGGTGGCGGGCCTCGCCCTGTCCCTGCTCGCGCTGCTGCCCCTCCTGGACGGCGACCGCGCCACCTTCTGCCGCGTCACCGGCGGCGACGCCTGCAGCTACGCCGCGGACCGGTTCACCCTGGTCGTCCAGCTGCTCGTGCTCGGCGGCGCGCTCCTGGCGGCCCTGCTGTCGGTGACCGCCCTGAAGGACGCGGACCGACGGCTCCCCGAAGGGGAGTACTGGTTCCTGCTGCTCTCCTCGGCCGCCGGCGCCGCCCTGCTGCCCGCGTCCCGGGACCTCGCGACCCTGATCGTCGCCCTGGAGGTCGCCTCGCTGCCCGCGTTCGCCCTGGTGGGCATCCGCCACGGCGACCGGCGCTCCTCCGAGGCGGCCCTGAAGTTCTTCCTGTCCTCGGTCACCGCGACCGCCGTGAGCCTCCTGGGCGTCAGCTTCGTGTACGCCACGACCGGCACCCTGTACCTCACCGAGGTCGCCGGCCGGATCGGGGACGTCGACGGGCAGCTGCACACGCTCGCGCAGACCGGCGTCGTCCTCACCCTCGTCGGCTTCGCCTTCAAGACGGCCGCCGTCCCGTTCCACTTCTGGGTGCCCGACACCTACGTGGGCGCGCCCCTGCCGATCGCCGCCTACCTGTCGGTCGTCGGCAAGGCGGTCGGCTTCTCCGGCCTGATCCTCGTCACCGTCGTCGCGTTCCCGCCGTACGCCGGCGTGTGGGGCCCGGCGCTGGCCGTCCTCGCCGCGCTCACCATGACCGCCGGCAACGTCGGCGCCCTCAGGCAGCGGGCCACGCGCGCGCACGGCGCGGTCCGCCTGCTCGCCTGGTCCTCCGTCGGCCAGGCCGGCTACCTCCTGGTGCCGATCGCCGCCGCCGCGTACACCGACGACGCCGAGGGGGCCGTCGGGTCCACCGTCGCGTACGCCCTCATGTACGCGGCCGTGAACCTGGGCGCCTTCGCGATCGCCGCCCTGGTGGCCCGCAGGAGCCCGCTCAACCGCGTCGCCGACTACCGGGGCCTGTACGCCTCGCACCCCGTCACCGCGCTCGTCCTGGCCTTCTTCCTGCTCTGCCTGGCCGGTCTGCCGCCGGGCGTCGTGGGCCTGTTCGCGAAGGTCACCGTCTTCTCGGCGGCCGTCGACGCGGGCCTGGGCTGGCTCTCCGTGGTCATGGCCGTCAACGTCGTGATCGCGCTGGTCTACTACCTCCGGTGGACGGCGCTGCTGTTCCGCGCCCCCGAGGGGGAGACGCGCAAGCACCGCGTCCCGGCACCGCTGACCGCGGCGATCGCCCTCACCGCGGTCCTCGGGGTCGCCCTCTCCGGGGCGCCCCAGCTGATCCTCCGCTTCTCGGACACCGGCCTCTTCTGACCCGCGGCGGCCCTCGCCGCCGCGGCCCGTCCGAAACACCCGCGCGCCTGTGGGGACCGTCACCCGGACGGTCCACTCATGCCGTCGTGCGCACAAGGGAACTAGTGCTCCCCGCCTGGCGTTGACCCATACGGGAGGGTCCACTGGACCGCAGGGACCGACACCAGTGGCAGCAGAGATCGACAGGCAGAGGGTTCCCCGCCGCACCACTTGGAGGGCGTACCGTGCACCGCCGGCACAACGGGCTGAGGACCGCCGTACTCCTCGGGGGGCTGTCCGCACTCATCATCCTCATCGGCAGCTTCTTCGGCCGCGGGGGACTCGTCGTCGCACTGCTCGTCGCGGTCGGCACCAACGCGTACGCGTACTGGAACAGCGACAAGCTGGCCCTTCGCGCGATGCGCGCCCGGCCGGTGAGCGAGTTCGAGGCGCCGGAGCTGTACCGCATGGTCCGCGAGCTCTCCACGCAGGCCCGCCAGCCGATGCCCCGGCTGTACATCTCGCCCACGGAGAACCCCAACGCCTTCGCCACGGGCCGCAACCCGCGCAACGCCGCCGTGTGCTGCACCGAGGGCATCCTGCGCATCCTCAGCGAGCGCGAGCTGCGCGGCGTCATCGGCCACGAGCTCAGCCACGTCTACAACCGCGACATCCTGATCTCGTCCGTCGCCGGCGCCCTCGCCTCCGTGATCATGTTCCTGGTCAACTTCGCCTGGCTGATCCCGGTCGGCCGCTCCAACGACGACGACGGCCCCGGCCTCCTGGGCATGCTGCTGATCATGCTCCTCGGGCCGCTCGCCGCGTCCCTCATCCAGTTGGCCGTCAGCCGCTCCCGGGAGTACGAGGCGGACGCCTCCGGGGCCCAGCTCACCGGCGACCCCCTGGCGCTCGCCAGTGCGCTGCGCAAGCTCGAAGCGGGCACGAAGCAGCTGCCCCTGCCGCCCGAGCCCCGCATCGAGACCGCGAGCCACATGATGATCGCGAACCCGTTCCGGCCGGGCCAGGGCCTGGCCAGGATGTTCTCCACGCACCCGCCGATGGCGGAGCGCATCGCCCGGCTCGAGCAGATGGCAGGTCCTCACCGGTGAAGACACTCCTGAACCTCATATGGCTGGTCCTGAGCGGCTTCTGGCTCTTCCTGGGCTACCTGGCCGCGGGCGTCCTCCTGTGCGTCACGGTCATCGGCATCCCGTTCGGGATCGCCGCGTTCCGCATCGGCGTCTACGCCCTGTGGCCCTTCGGGCGCACGACGGTCGAGCGCCGCGACGCGGGCGCCCCCTCCTGCGTCGGCAACGTGCTGTGGCTGGTCCTCGCCGGCTGGTGGCTCGTCCTCGCCCACATCACCACCGGCATCGCCCTGTGCGTCACGATCGTCGGCATCCCGTTCGGCATCGCCAACTTCAAGCTCATACCGGTCTCGCTGTTCCCGCTGGGCCGCGAGATCGTACCCACGGACCAGCCGTTCGCGGCCCGCTGACCGGCCGGGGACCGACCGGCTAACGTGCGGCGGCCCGCCGCCGCAGCGCGTACACGGCCGCACCGGCCCCGATCACGCCCGCGCCGGCGGCCACCGACGTCCAGGGCAGCGAGAAGGCCAGCGCCACGCACCCGACGAGCCCCGCTGCGGGCAGGAGGCGGGTCCGGACCGCCGGGGACAGCGTCCAGGCGGAGGCGTTGGCGACCGCGTAGTAGAGCAGCACGCCGAAGGAGGAGAAGCCCACGGCCTCCCGTACGTCCGCCGTCGCGGCCAGGACGGCCACCACCGCGCCCACGGCCAGCTCCGCCCGGTGGGGCACCCGGTGGCGCGGGTGCACGGCGGCCAGCGCGCCCGGCAGGTGCCGGTCGCGGGCCATGGCAAGCACCGTCCGGGACACGCCCAGGACCAGCGCCAGGAGCGAGCCGAGCGCGGCCGCCGCGGCGCCCGCCCGCACCACCGGCACGAGCGCCGGCGCGCCCGCCGCCCGCACCGCGTCCGCGAGCGGCGCGGTCGCCCGCCCGAGCCCCTCCGCGCCCAGCACGGAGAGGACGGCCACCACCACGGCCGCGTACACCACGAGCGCGATGCCGAGGGCCAGCGGGATCGCGCGCGGGATGGTGCGGGCCGGGTCCCGCACCTCCTCCCCGAGCGTGGCGATGCGCGCGTAACCGGCGAAGGCGAAGAACAGCAGCCCCGCCGCCTCCAGCACCCCGCCCGCACCGGCGGAGGCGCCGACGACCGGCCCCCCGGCGCCGGAGGAGCCGGAGCCCAGGCACACGACGACCACGGCGGCGAGGACCGCCAGGACCACCGCCACGATCACCCGCGTCGCCCACGCGGACTTGCGCACCCCGCCGTAGTTCACCGCGGTCAGCGCCACGACCGCGGCCACCGCCACGGCGTGCGCCCGCTCCGGCCACAGGTACGCGCCCGCGGTCAGCGCCATCGCCGCGCACGAGGCGGTCTTGCCGACGACGAACGCCCAGCCCGCCAGCCACCCCCAGAAGGCGCCGAGCCGCTCGCGCCCGTACACGTAGGTGCCGCCCGAGGCCGGGTAGAGCGCGGCCAGCCGGGCGGACGAGGTCGCGTTGCAGTAGGCGACGACGGCGGCGAGGGCGAGCGCGGGCAGCAGGCCGGTCCCGGCGGCCCGCGCCGCCGGGCCGGGGGCCGCGAAGATCCCGGCGCCGACCATCGAGCCGAGCCCGATGACGACGGCGTCCCCGGTCCCGAGCGTCCGCCGCAGCCCGGGGCCGGGCTCCCGCGGGTCAGGCCCGCGCCCGCCGGGGGAACCGGAACCGAGCTGTGTCATGGAGCGCACCTCATCTGGTCGTGACCCACGCCTCGCCGGCCGCTGCAACCGGTCACCGAGGCACAGGCGTCATTCCGGGCGATGGATGACGAACACCAGTACACCGAACCACCGCGTCAGCACGACGTGCAGAACATGGACACGGCATGAACGTGACCGGGCGCGAGCAGGATCACAGCGCGAACGCAGCGCAGAGGGGCAGGTTCACGGCATGAGCATCATCGGCTGGATCATCCTGGGACTGTTGGCCGGTGCCATCGCCAAATTCCTGCTGCCGGGACGCGACCCGGGCGGCTTCATCGGCACGACGGTCATCGGCATCGCGGGCGCGTTCATCGGCGGCTGGATCTCCGCCCGCTGGCTGGACCACCCGATCTCGAAGGACTTCTACGACGGCGCCACCTGGGCCGCGGCGATCGGCGGCTCCCTGGTGCTGCTCATCGTCTACCGCCTGCTGTTCGGCCACTCGCGCGACTGACCGCGCACTCCACGACCCGCAGCCAGCAGGCGAGAAGGGTGGGCACCCGCCGGGGTGCCCACCCTTTCTCGTCCTCACGTCCGCGTTCCGTACGCGCCCCGGGCGCGTCGTCACCGGTACGTCACCGGTAGTTGACGAACTGCAGCGCGAAGTCGAAGTCCTTGCCCTTCAGGAGGGCGATCACGGTCTGCAGGTCGTCCCGGCTCTTCGAGCTGACGCGCAGCTCGTCGCCCTGCACCTGGGCCTTCACGCCCTTCGGGCCCTCGTCGCGGATGATCTTCGCCACCTTCTTGGCGTTCTCCTGGGAGATGCCCTCCTGGATCGACGCGAAGATCTTGTACTCCTTGCCGGAGAGCTGCGGCTCGCCCGCGTCGAGCGCCTTCAGCGAGATGCCCCGCTTGATCAGCTTGGACTGGAAGACGTCGAGGATCGCCTTGACCCGCTCCTCGGAGTTCGCCTCCATCAGGATCTTCTCGCCGGACCAGGAGATGGAGGCGCCCACGTTCTTGAAGTCGTAGCGCTGCGAGATCTCCTTGGCGGCCTGGTTGAGGGCGTTGTCGACCTCCTGCCGCTCGACCTTCGAGACGATGTCGAAACTGGAGTCGGCCATGTCCTGTGGCTCCTTGTATCGGGGTGCGTAAAGGGCGGCCGCCGGGCCCGGCATGGGCTCCGCGCCGCGTCCGGACAAGCCTAGTCACCCCCCGCCCCCCGGGTGGCGATCAATCGGGTGGCGAAGCACCCCTGGGCATCGGGTATCGTTTACGTCGTTGCCACGGAGCACCGCCGAAAGGCGGTTCGAAGAGGCAGCGGACCCGGCGGTGTGGCTCAGCCTTCCCAGGTTCGAATCCTGGCGCCGCCACGCTGAGGGAGACCCCCTCCGATCCGTGAAGAACGGACCGGAGGGGGTCTCTTCGTGTGTCCGGGCGCACGCACTCGCAGGCCCGGGTGTATTCACGAACTCGCGTGCCCGGGGCACGGCTTGCGCACGCCGACGGGCGATCCGTTCGAGCGGAATCGAAAACGAGCGGGTCGTAACGCGCTGTCACTGCCCGACCGTACGCTGAGCCCATGTCCTCACGTCGCAGACAGTGTCCCGAGTGCCGTCGCGATATCGCCGTCGTCGCCGGGCGGTTCGCCCGGCACGACCCGCCGGGCGCGCGGCAGAGCGGGGAGCTGGTGTCGTGCCCGGGCTCGCGCAGGCAGGCGGAGCTGGGAGCCGCCCAGCCGACGCTGGACGGGTACGCCGTCCCGGACTTCCCCGGGCAGCTCCCGCTGTTCTGAGGGCACCGCGGAGCCCGGGGCGGCGCCAGGGCCGTGCCCGGGGGCGCGGTCGCCGTTGCGGCAGTCACGGCCGCGGCCCCGCGGGAGAGGAGGACCGACACGGCCGCGACCACGGTCGCGGCCGCGCGGACGCGTCCGGCCCCCTCAGTTCCCCGCCACCGACTTGACCGCCACCGACACCGGGGCCGAACCGCTGATCAGCTCCAGGGTCAGGCCGGCCGTAGCCGGGGAGTCCAGCAGCTCGGCCAGGACCGCCGCCACGTCGTCGCGCGGGACGGGGCCGCGGCCGGTGGACGCCTCCAGGCGGACCAGGCCGGTGCCCGCGTCGTCCGTCAGCATCCCGGGGCGGAGGATCGTCCAGTCCAGGGCCTCGCGGCCGCGCACGTACGCGTCCGCCTCGCCCTTGGCGCGCTGGTACGCGTCGAAGATCTCGTCGCCCTCGTGGTGCGGGTCGGCGCCCATGGAGGACACCACCACGTACCGCCGCACGCCAGCCCGCTCCGCGGCGTCCGCGACCAGCACGGCGGCGCCCCGGTCCACCGTGTCCTTGCGGGCCGCGCCGCTGCCCGGACCGGCGCCCGCCGCGAAGACCACGGCGTCCGCGCCCTCCAGGAGCGCGGCGACCTCCTCGACCCGTGCCGACTCCAGGTCGCAGACGGCCGGCTCGGCACCGGCCGCCCGCAGATCGTCGCCCTGTTCGGCGTTGCGGATGATCCCCACGACCTCGTCACCGCGCGCGGCGAGCAGACGCTCCAGCCGCAGCGCGATCTGACCATGACCTCCAGCGATGACAATGCGCATGCCCTCGACCGTACGCCCGGACCCGCGCTCGCGCGCCGCGGCCACGCCCTCCCGCCCGCGACCGTCCTCCCGCCCCGCGGCCACGCCCTCCCGCCCCGCTCGTCAGGAGACCCACCGGCACCCGCGGGGAAGTCCGCCCGCGCCCGCCGCGGCGTGCACCGCCTAGGACGTCGCCCCGCCCCGGGCCTGCCGGGGCACGTCGAGCGCCGCGGCCGCCGTCGCGGACGCCGGTCCGCAGAACTCCCGTACCGCGCTCGTCCGTGTCACCACCCGTCCGCGGTGCACCACGATCCGGCTGTACGCCAGGGACAGCGCCCCGTCCAGCCGGTCGCCCCGCACGGCGAGCAGGTCGGCCGGGAACCCCGCCTCCACGCGCACCGCGGGCAGCCCGAGCGCCGCCCGCGCGGACGCGCTCACCGCCTCGTACGCGTCCTCGGCGCGCAGCCCGTGGCGCGAGGCCAGCAGGTACGCCGCCTCCAGCGGGTCGCCGCGCCCGACCGGGTTGGACGCGTCCCGCAGGGCGCCGCTGCCCGCCGCCACCCGTACGCCGGCCGCGTGCAGCAGCCGTGCCGGGGCCGTGCCGCGCCCGTCGACGGCGCCGCAGCCGCCCTGCGGCAGGCAGACCACGGTCACCCCGGCCGCGGCGAGCCGCTCCGCGGTGTGCGCCACCACCTCGCCGGGCAGCCGGTCCAGGCCGCCGCACGGGCCCAGCGCGACCCCGGCCCGCAGGCCGCCCGCCATCGCCGCGAACCGGGCCAGGCGCGCCGGGTCGGCGCCGTCCGTGTGCAGGTCGACGGGACGGTCGTGTGCGGAGGCCACCTCCAGGACGGCCTCCACGTACCCGGCCGGGTCGGGGTCCAGGTCCGGGCAGCCGCCCACCGCGGACGCACCCATCTCCAGCGCGTCCCGCAGCATCGCCAGCCCGTCGGCGCCCGCGCGCCCGGTCAGCACCCGCGGCATCGCCACGACGGTCAGGTCCACGAGCCCGCGCAGGGCGCGCCCGGCCCGCAGCACCGCCCGCAGCGGGCCGAGTCCCTGCACGCCGCCGATCCGCACGTGCGAGCGCACCGCCGTGGCCCCGTGCCCCAGCTGCAGGAGCGCGGCCTCCGTGGTACGCCGCTGCACCTCGGCGGGCCCGTACAAGACCGGCCCCTCGGCCTCGGCGGAGAGGGCCGTGTCGCAGTGTGCGTGCGGCTCTGCGGGGGCCGGGAGGAGCAGGTGGCCCCGGAGGTCCAGGCGCGGGGCGTGCGCGGTGAGGCTGCCCGCCGTGCCGACCGCCTCGATGCGGCCGCCGCCGAGCCGTACGTCCACGGTCCGGCCGTCGGTCAGCCGCGCGCCGCACAGCAGCAGGGCGGAGCCGTCGGACCGCGCCGGCGAGGCGGCCTCCGCGGGGAGCGGGGAGGCGGGGGAGGGCGGCACGGACGGCGAGGACGAGGAGCGGGGCGGCTGTGGCCGGCTGTCGGGCATCGCACTCCTGAGGGCTCGGGGCCGTGACGGCTGCGGACGAGGCGCAAGATCACACAGCGTGAGGCGAGCCTAGGACCGCGGTCCGCCGCCATCGAGGAGGAACCGAGGGGGAGCCGAATAGTCGTACCGGCGTGGTCCGCACAGGCCGGACACTCCGCGCGCGGCCCCGCGCACCCGCCTCGGAACGCTTCCGGGCGCCCGGAGTCCGGCGACTCCTCCCGCGTGCCGCGGAGCATCCGGCCCCCACGTCCCGCGCTTCCGTCCGCACGGCTCACGCCACCTCCGTGCCTGGGCGTTTCCCCCCGCGCGTCCGGCCTCGGGACCGCCGCCCGCCCCCACCCTGCACAAACCGCGGACGAGCCCGGCGGAGCCCCCGCGTCGCAGCTCCTCCCATGCGGCGCGAAACGGATTTGGGCGAACGGCGGGCGACCGTGTAATGTCTTCATCGCTCGCCCCAATAGCTCAGTCGGCAGAGCGTCTCCATGGTAAGGAGAAGGTCAACGGTTCGATTCCGTTTTGGGGCTCTGGTGTGTGAGGTTCCCGCCGCGAGGCGGGGCCCGATCGCATCACAGCGGTGTAGCTCAGTCGGTAGAGCAAGCGGCTCATAATCGCTGTGTCACCGGTTCAAGTCCGGTCACCGCTACTCACAGTAGCCGATTGCGGGGTCGGTCCTTCGGTCGGCTACTCTTTCTTGCGTTAAACCAATCCACCCGTTCGTCAAGGAGCACTCACGTGGCTGCCACCGACGTCCGCCCGAAGATCACGCTGGCCTGCGTGGAGTGCAAGGAGCGGAACTACATCACCAAGAAGAACCGGCGTAACAACCCGGACCGACTGGAGATGAAGAAGCACTGCCCGCGTTGCAACGCGCACACCGCGCACCGCGAGACGCGATAACAAGGCTCGTACGCGAGGCCGTCCCCTGAGAGGGGGACGGCCTCGCGTCGTTTTCGTCCAGGTCTGTCACGTACGTCACGTCTGTAGCAGGAGGTAGCGGGCCATGGCGCTCGACCAGTCCTTCGTGGGGCGGTCCTACCCGCCCACCGACCCCTACGAGGTCGGCCGGGAGAAGATCCGCGAGTTCGCGGAAGCGGTGGGGGACACCAATCCGGCGTACACGGACCCCGACGCCGCCAAGGCGCTCGGGTACCCCGACGTGATCGCCCCGCCGACGTTCGTGTTCTCCATCACCTTCAAGGCCGCGGGCGACGTCGTGCGGGACCCGCAGCTCGGCCTGGACTACAGCCGCGTCGTGCACGGCGACCAGAGGTTCGCGTACACGCGCCCGGTGCGCGCCGGCGACCGGCTCACCGTCACCTCGACCATCGAGGCCGTCAAGTCCATGGCGGGCAACGACATCCTCGACGTGCGCGGCGAGGTGCACGACGAGACGGGCGAGCACGTGGTGACCGCCTGGACGAAGCTGGTGGCCCGCGCGGCAGAGGAGGCGTGAGGAATCCGATGGCGGCGAAGATCGCATACGCGGACGTCGAGGTCGGCACCGAGCTGCCGGCGCAGACCTTCCAGGTGACCCGCGCCACGCTGGTGCAGTACGCGGGCGCCTCCGGGGACTTCAACCCCATCCACTGGAACGAGAAGTTCGCGGTCGAGGTCGGACTGCCCGACGTCATCGCGCACGGCATGTTCACCATGGCCGAGGCCGTCCGCGTGGTCACCGACTGGGTCGGGGACCCGGGCGCCGTGGCCGAGTACGGAGTGCGCTTCACCAAGCCCGTGGTCGTCCCGAACGACGACGAGGGCGCCACGATCGAGGTCTCCGGCAAGGTCGCGGCCAAGCTCGACGACAACACCGTGCGCGTCGACCTGCTGGCGACCAGTGCGGGCCAGAAGGTCCTCGGCATGTCCCGGGCCCTCGTGCGCCTGGCCTGAGCCGCGCGGAGGCGGCACCCCGTCCTGCGCGGACGCGGCGCGTGACCTGTGCGGACGCGGTGTCTCACGGGCCCGGCCGGGAGGACTCCCGGCCGGGCCCCGCGCGTACGGGACCCATGTGCGCAGGAGTGGCGCGCGGAAGTGTCCTTGACCTAGGTAGTGATTGGACACTAACTTTCTCGCATGGTCAGGATGAGCGCGGAGGAGCGGCGCGAGAGCGTCGTCCGGGCGGCGATGCACGAGTTCGCGCGGGGCGGTTACGACGGCACGTCCACCGAGGCGATCGCCAGACGGGTCGGTGTCTCGCAGCCGTACCTCTTCCGGCTCTTCCCCGGCAAGCGGGCGCTCTTCCTCGCGGTGGTGGAGCGCTGCCTGCAGGACACCCGGCGCACCTTCGACGAGGCCGCCGGGGGGCTGGAGGGCGAGGAGGCCCTGGAGGCCATGGGCGGCGCGTACGCGAAGGTGATCGCCGAGCACCCCGAGTACCTGCTGATGCAGTTGCAGATGTTCGTCGCGGTGGCCGCCGCCGAGGAGAGCGGCGACCACGAGTTCGGCGAGGCGGTACGGGCCGGCTGGATGCGCCTGTGGGACGAGGTCCATCTGGCGCTCGGGGCCGACGAGGAGGGGACCGCGGCGTTCATGGCGCAGGGAATGCTGATCAATTCCCTGGTCGCGATGGGCTTTCCGGCGGACCACCGGGTGTGGGCAGGGTTCGGGTCGCCGTCCCAGGTCGAGAAGAAGTTCTCGCCCTGACCGGCCGCCGGTCCGTCACCGGCCGGCGTCGGACCGGCGGCCGGGCGCGGGACCGGGCCGCCCCCGGCCCGACGCTGGGCCGTGCAGGCGGCCGTCCCGCCCGTGCTCGTACCCGCACGGCCGCTTTTTTCATGGTCGTGAAAGTTAGTCATCAATTACTAACCAACCGTCGACCGGCCCGGCCGGGCCCGGCCGAACGCTCTGGAGGAGCGATGCCCGAACGGACAGCACAGCGCGGGGGAGCCGGCTGGGCCCTCGGCATCACCGGTGCCGCCGGATTCATGGCGGCACTCGACAACCTCGTCGTCACCACCGCGCTCCCGTCGATCCGCGAGGACCTCGGGGGAGCGCTGCACGACCTCGAGTGGACCGTGAGCGCGTACACGCTCACCTTCGCCGTACTGCTGATGACCGGCGCGTCCCTGGGCGACCGGTTCGGGCGCCGCCGGCTCTTCATGGCCGGGCTCACCGTCTTCACCGCGGCCTCCGCGGCCGCCGCGCTGGCGCCCGGCATCGACTCGCTCATCGCCGCCCGCGCGGTGCAGGGCGTCGGCGCGGCCGTGATGATGCCGCTCACGCTGACCCTGCTCACGGCCGCCGTCCCGGCCGAGCGGCGCGGCATGGCGTACGGCGTCTGGGGCGCCGTCAACGGACTCGCCGTCGCCTCGGGCCCGCTCATCGGCGGCAGCCTCACCGAGCACGTGTCCTGGCAGTGGATCTTCTGGCTGAACGTACCGCTGGGCCTCGCCCTCCTGCCCCTGGCCCGCCTGCGCCTGCGCGAGTCGTACGGCTCCGGGGCGCCGCTCGACCTCCCCGGCACCTTGCTCGCCAGCGGCGGCCTCTTCGGGATCGTGTACGGACTGGTGCGCGGACCCGCCGTCGGCTGGAGCGACCCCCTGGTGCTCCTCGGCCCGACCGCGGGCACCGCGCTGCTGGCCGGATTCGTGCTGCACGGCAGCCGGGCGGCGCACCCGATGCTGCCGATGCGGCTGTTCCGCAGCCGGGCCTTCACCGGGATCAACGCGGCGAGTCTGCTGATGTTCCTCGGCATGTTCGGCTCGATCTTCCTGCTCAGCCAGTACCTGCAGGGCGCGCTCGGCTACTCGCCCACCGAGGCGGGCCTGCGGATGCTGCCCTGGACCGGCATGCCGATGCTCGTCGCGCCGCTGGCCGGCTATCTGTCCGACCGGGTCGGCGGCCGTCCGGTCGTCGCCGCCGGGCTCTTCCTCCAGGCCGCGGGGCTGGCCTGGTTCGCCCTCGTGGCCGCCGCCGACACCTCGTACGCGGCGCAGCTGCCCGCCCTGGTGATCAGCGGCCTCGGGATGTCCCTGTACTTCGCGCCGGCCTCGGCGCTGGTCATGTCCAGCGTCCTGCCGCAGGAGCAGGGGATCGCCTCCGGCGCCAACAACGCGCTGCGCGAGGTGGGCGGCGCGCTCGGCGTCGCGGTGATGTCCTCGGTCTTCTCCGCCCGGGGCGGCTACGCGTCCGCTCAGGACTTCGCCGACGGCCTGCGGCCCGCGCTGTGGGCCGGTGCGGCGGCGGTGGCCCTGGCCGGCGGCGCGGCCCTGCTGATCCCCTCCCGGCGGCGCGCGCGGGACGGGGCCGCACCCGGAGCGGACGCGGACGGCCGCCGGAAGCTCCCGGCGGGCGCCCCGCCGGGCGCTTTCCGGGGAACGGCTCCGCAGGGCTCCTGCCGGACTGCCGCCGGACGCCCCGTGACGGCGTCACGCACCGGAACGGCCCCGCCACGGCAGGCGGGGCCGTTCTCGTACTCTTGTGCCGTGCAGGAACTCCACGACGCCCCGCTCGCCCCGCTGACGACCTTCCGGCTCGGCGGGCCCGCCACGCGGCTGGTCACCGCGACGACCGACGACGAGGTGATCGCCGCGGTCCGCGAGGCCGACGACACCGGTACGCCGCTGCTGCTCATCGGCGGCGGGTCCAACCTGGTCATCGGAGACAAGGGCTTCGCGGGCACGGCCCTGCGCATCGCCACGGTCGGCTTCTCGCTGGACGGCACGGCGCTGGAGCTCGCGGCCGGCGAGGTGTGGACCGACGCCGTCGCCCGCACCGTCGAGGCGGGCCTCGCGGGCATCGAGTGCCTGGCGGGCATCCCCGGCTCCGCGGGCGCCACCCCGATCCAGAACGTGGGCGCGTACGGCCAGGAAGTGTCCTCGACCATCACCGAAGTGATCGCGTACGACCGGATCTCGCGGGAGACGGTCACCCTCTCGAACGAGGAGTGCCGCTTCTCGTACCGCCACAGCCGCTTCAAGGCCGAGCCGGAACGCTTCGTCGTGCTGCGCGTCCGCTTCGGCCTGGAGGACGCGGACGGGCTGTCGGCCCCGGTCCGGTACGCCGAGACGGCCCGCGTCCTCGGCGTCGGGACGGGCGACCGCGTGCCCCTGGCCGCCGCCCGCGAGACCGTGCTGAAGCTGCGGTCCGGGAAGGGCATGGTGCTCGACCCGGAGGACCACGACACCTGGTCGGCGGGGTCCTTCTTCACCAACCCGATCCTGACGGACGAGGACTTCGCCGTCTTCCGCGCGCGCGTGGAGGAGCGGCTGGGCGCGGACGTGGCCCCGCCCGCGTACCCGGCGGGCGAGGGCCGCACCAAGACCTCCGCGGCCTGGCTGATCGACAGGGCCGGCTTCACGAAGGGCTACGGCACCGGCCGCGCCCGGATCTCCACCAAGCACACGCTGGCGCTCACCAACCGGGGCGGCGCCACCACCGAGGACCTGCTCGCGCTGGCCCGCGAGGTCGTCGCCGGCGTCCGCGACGCCTTCGGGATCACGCTGGTCAACGAGCCGGTGACGGTCGGGGTCGAGCTCTAGCCCGACCCCGCCGTCCCGGGGCCCCGAAGACCTCGGGGACTCCTGCAGGTCCAAAGGCCCGGCCGTCAGACGGCGGAAGCCCGGTCGTCAGGCGGCGGCCGGGGCCGGGGCCGCCAGCCAGGCGTCGACCCCGGACAGCAGCTTGTCCTTGACGTCCTGCGGGGCCGCCGAGCCGCGCACCGACTGCCGCGCCAGCTCGGCCAGTTCCGCGTCCGTGAAGCCGTGGTACCGCCGCGCGATCTCGTACTGGGCGGCCAGCCGCGAGCCGAACAGCAGCGGGTCGTCCGCGCCGAGCGCCATGGGGACCCCGGCCTCGAAGAGCGTGCGCAGGGGCACGTCCTCCGGTTTCTCGTACACCCCGAGGGCGACGTTGGACGCCGGGCACACCTCGCAGGTCACGCCCCGGTCGGCGAGCCGCTTCAGCAGCCGCGGGTCCTCGGCCGCGCGCACCCCGTGCCCGATCCGCGAGGCGTGCAGGTCGTCCAGGCAGTCCCGCACGGACGCGGGCCCGGTCAGCTCACCGCCGTGCGGCGCGGCCAGCAGCCCGCCCTCCCGGGCGATCGCGAAGGCCCGGTCGAAGTCGCGGGCCATGCCCCGGCGCTCGTCGTTGGAGAGGCCGAAACCGACGACGCCCCGGTCCGCGTAGCGCACGGCCAGGCGGGCCAGCGTGCGGGCGTCCAGCGGGTGCTTCATGCGGTTCGCCGCGACCAGCACCCGCATGCCGAGCCCGGTCTCGCGCACGGTCGTGTCCACCGCGTCGAGGATGATCTCCAGGGCCGGGATCAGACCGCCGAGGCGGGGCGCGTACGAGGTCGGGTCGACCTGGATCTCCAGCCAGCCGGAGCCGTCCCTGACGTCCTCCTCGGCGGCCTCGCGCACCAGCCGCCGGATGTCCTCGGGCTCTCTGATGCACGACCGCGCCGCGTCGTACAGCCGCTGGAAGCGGAACCACCCCCGCTCGTCGGTGGCCCGCAGCTTCGGCGGCTCCGCGGCGGTCAGCGCGTCGGGCAGCCGCACGCCGTACTTGTCGGCCAGCTCCAGCAGGGTCGAGGGCCGCATCGACCCGGTGAAGTGCAGATGCAGATGGGCCTTCGGCAACTCAGAGACATCACGTGCACGCTCCATCCCAGGATCTTGCCGCACGCGTTCGCCCGTCCGGTAGCACTTTCCCTGTTCGGGGTCTTGGCCGAACGAAGAAACGGGCCACGGTCCGCTCCTCGTGAGCGGACCGCGGCCCGTACGCGCGCGGGGCGTGCGGAAGGACGGCGGGGACGTCAGTCGCGCGCCTCGGCCAGCAGCTTCTGGATGCGCGAGACGCCCTCGACGAGGTCCTCGTCGCCCAGGGCGTACGACAGCCGCAGGTAGCCCGGCGTGCCGAAGGCCTCGCCCGGGACGACCGCGACCTCGGCCTCCTCCAGGATCAGCGCGGCCAGCTCGACGGTGTTCTGCGGACGCCTGCCGCGGATCTCCTTGCCGACCAGGGCCTTCACCGACGGGTACGCGTAGAAGGCGCCCTCCGGCTCCGGGCAGAGCACGCCGTCGATCTCGTTCAGCATCCGCACGATCGTCCTGCGGCGCCGGTCGAAGGCCTCGCGCATCTCCTCGACGGCGGTCAGGTCGCCGGAGACGGCGGCCAGGGCGGCGGCCTGCGCCACGTTCGAGACGTTGGAGGTGGCGTGCGACTGGAGGTTCGTGGCGGCCTTCACGACGTCCTTGGGGCCGATGACCCAGCCCACACGCCAGCCGGTCATCGCGTACGTCTTCGCCACGCCGTTGACCACGATGCACTTGTCGCGCAGCTCGGGCACGAGCGCCGGCAGCGAGGTGAACTTCGCGTCCCCGTAGACCAGGTGCTCGTAGATCTCGTCGGTCAGCACCCACAGGCCGTGCTCGACGGCCCAGCGGCCGATCGCCTCGGCGTCGGCCTCGCTGTAGACGGCACCGGTCGGGTTCGACGGCGAGACGAACAGGACGACCTTGGTCCGCTCGGTGCGGGCGGCCTCCAGCTGCTCCACCGAGACGCGGTAGCCGGCGGTCTCGTCGGCGACGACCTCGACGGGCACACCGCCGGCCAGCCGGATCGACTCCGGGTACGTCGTCCAGTACGGCGCCGGGACGATGACCTCGTCGCCCGGGTCGAGGATCGCGGCGAACGCCTCGTAGATGGCCTGCTTGCCGCCGTTGGTCACCAGGACCTGGGCGGCGTCGATCTCGTACCCGGAGTCCCGCAGCGTCTTGGCCGCGATCGCGGCCTTCAGCTCGGGCAGCCCGCCCGCCGGCGTGTACCGGTGGTACTTGGGGTTCTTGCACGCCTCGACGGCGGCCTCGACGATGTAGTCCGGCGTCGGGAAGTCGGGCTCACCGGCACCGAAGCCGATCACCGGGCGCCCGGCGGCCTTCAGGGCCTTGGCCTTGGCGTCCACGGCGAGGGTGGCGGACTCGGAGATCGCACCGACCCGGGCGGAGACCCGGCGCTCGGTGGGAGGGGTTGCAGCGCTCATGGGCCCCATCGTTTCAGACCGGAAACTCCCGCGGCATACGGGTTTCACAGACTGAGCACCCCCGTGGAACCGCAGGAAGATCGCCGTACGGACGCTTTCTGTTCGACGGCGGGCGCCGGACCACGTACACTCTCACCTCGTTGGCCTCCAGCGGCCGCTCTCATCGGGTGCACGCCGAGCATCCGGGCGGATGCGGTACGTTTGTGGGGAACCAAAGGGTCGTAGCTCAATTGGTAGAGCACTGGTCTCCAAAACCAGCGGTTGGGGGTTCAAGTCCCTCCGGCCCTGCTACACACACCTTCGCCAGGATGTGTGCGCATGTACGTACTGCAATGCACCGCCGTGCGGCTCCACCGGGCGCGGCACGGCCACGACCCGGAATCAGGTGAGGACGAGTGACGGACGCCGTGGGCTCCATCGACATGCCTGATGCCCAGGACGAGGCGCCGGAGTCCGGCAAGAAGACCCGCAAGGGCGGCAAGCGCGCCAAGAAGGGCCCGCTGAAGCGCCTCGCCCTCTTCTACCGCCAGATCATCGCGGAGCTCCGCAAGGTCGTCTGGCCGACACGCGGCCAGCTGACGACGTACACCACTGTGGTGATCATTTTCGTGGTCATCATGATCGGTCTGGTGACCGTGATTGACTATGGACTCAACCACGCGGCCAAGTACGTCTTCGGCTGAGTCAAGAGCGAAGGGCGCCGTACCCGGCGCCCCTTTCGCGTGTTCCACCCCTCTGTATCCAGGAAGAAGCAGCCACAGTGTCTGACCCGAACCTGAACGACGCCGTCGAGTCGGCGCGGTCCGTCGATGACGAGCTCGACACCGTCGAGGGCGCGGACACCACGGACACCGAGGAGCGCGACGAGGTCGAGGCTGCCGAGGGCGCTGCTGACCAGGCCGACGACGTCGAGGAAGCCGCGGACGAACCCGTCGAGGACGAGGCCGCCGAGGAGGAGACCGAGCCGGTCGACCCCGTCGCCGCGCTCCGTGAGGAGCTGCGCACCCTGCCCGGCGAGTGGTACGTCATCCACACCTACGCCGGCTACGAGAAGCGCGTGAAGGCCAACCTGGAGCAGCGCGCCGTCTCCCTGAACGTCGAGGACTTCATCTACCAGGCCGAGGTCCCCGAGGAGGAGATCGTCCAGATCAAGAACGGCGAGCGCAAGACCGTCCGGCAGAACAAGCTGCCCGGCTACGTGCTCGTCCGCATGGATCTGACGAACGAGTCCTGGGGCGTCGTCCGCAACACGCCCGGCGTCACCGGCTTCGTGGGCAACGCCTACGACCCGTACCCGCTGTCCCTGGACGAGATCGTGAAGATGCTCGCCCCGGAGGCGGAGGAGAAGGCCGCCCGCGAGGCCGCCGAGGCCGAGGGCAAGCCGGCGCCGCAGCGCAAGGTCGAGGTCCAGGTCCTGGACTTCGAGGTGGGCGACTCGGTCACCGTCACCGACGGCCCGTTCGCCACGCTGCAGGCGACCATCAACGAGATCAACGCCGACTCGAAGAAGGTCAAGGGCCTCGTCGAGATCTTCGGCCGCGAGACCCCGGTCGAGCTGAGCTTCGACCAGATCCAGAAGAACTAGCTCCTTCTGGACGTACCGCTTCCGACCAGGTCAGACCATGCTCCTACTGGGGGCACCTCCCGCTTGCGGGGGACGGTCTGACCTGCTCGGTTTTTGGCCGCGCATGGATACCCGTTATCGTTGTGCGGTATGCCTCCATCCGGATGATCCGGATGAGTGGGCTGAAAACTCTCACTAGGACCCGGAGAGAGCAATGCCTCCCAAGAAGAAGAAGGTCACGGGGCTCATCAAGCTCCAGATCCAGGCCGGCGCCGCCAACCCGGCCCCGCCGGTCGGCCCCGCGCTGGGTCAGCACGGCGTCAACATCATGGAGTTCTGCAAGGCCTACAACGCCGCGACCGAGTCGCAGCGCGGTTGGGTCATCCCGGTGGAGATCACGGTCTACGAGGACCGTTCCTTCACCTTCATCACCAAGACCCCGCCGGCCGCGAAGATGATCCTCAAGGCCGCAGGCGTCGAGAAGGGCTCCGGCGAGCCGCACAAGACCAAGGTCGCCAAGATCACCGAGGCGCAGGTCCGCGAGATCGCCCAGACCAAGCTGCCCGACCTCAACGCCAACGACCTGGACGCCGCGTCGAAGATCATCGCCGGCACCGCCCGCTCCATGGGCATCACGGTCGAGGGCTGAACCCCACCTTCGTAGAACCCCGTGGAAGGGCCTGCTCGGCCCGTACCACGACTCCTCAGAACACACAGGAGCAGCAGTGAGCAAGCGCAGCAAGTCCCTCCGCGCTGCGGACGCCAAGGTCGACCGGGAGAAGCTGTACGCCCCGCTCGAGGCCGTGCGTCTCGCCAAGGAGACCTCCACGACGAAGTTCGACGGCACCGTCGAGGTCGCCTTCCGCCTGGGTGTCGACCCGCGCAAGGCCGACCAGATGGTCCGTGGCACCGTGAACCTTCCGCACGGCACCGGTAAGACCGCCCGGGTCCTGGTCTTCGCGACCGGCGACCGTGCCGAGGCCGCGCGTGCCGCGGGCGCCGACATCGTCGGCGCCGACGAGCTCATCGACGAGGTGTCGAAGGGCCGCCTGGACTTCGACGCCGTCGTCGCCACCCCGGACCTCATGGGCAAGGTCGGCCGCCTCGGCCGCGTGCTCGGTCCCCGTGGTCTCATGCCGAACCCCAAGACCGGCACCGTGACCCCGGACGTCGCCAAGGCTGTCACCGACATCAAGGGCGGCAAGATCGAGTTCCGCGTCGACAAGCACTCGAACCTGCACTTCATCATCGGCAAGACCTCGTTCGAGGACTCCCAGCTGGTGGAGAACTACGGTGCGGCCCTGGAGGAGATCCTCCGTCTGAAGCCGTCCGCCGCCAAGGGCCGCTACATCAAGAAGGCCGCCATCAGCACCACGATGGGCCCCGGCATCCCGGTCGACTCCAACCGCACCCGCAACCTCCTCGTCGAGGAGGACCCGGCCGCCGTCTGAGCCCTTTCGCTCACTCCGGCAGCCGCGTCGCGCACGCGCAGCACGGGCCCCGCACCTTCCGAGGTGCGGGGCCCGTTCCCGTGTCCACGAGGGGCAGCGGCCCGCCCCGCGTGAGGGGGAGGGGCGGGCGCCCCGGAGCGGGGGCCGACTGGTGCGGCGGCCCCCAGGCGTCCCGGCGCCGGCCGCGGGCGCACGAGGGCGCGGGGCGGCGCGCCGTGCGGCCCAGCCGCCCTGCCGCCCCTCCGCGCCCCTGGAAGCCCCAGGAAGCCGCTGGAAGCCACGAAGCGGTGAAACGGCGGGCGGGCCGGACGGAGGACTGGGTTCACCCGATTTGGTCGTACCGCCGGGGTCGGTTACTCTTTTCCAGAAGCCAAAGACCGCTGGTCGTTGCCGTGCACTCGAACGAGAGCGCGGTGGCCGAAGGATCCGCTGAACCGCGGACGACCCGCGCAGGTGACTGTGGAAGTGCTCCCGGATCCTCTCGTCCCGCAGACGAGGACGTCCGGTCGAGCTCACGCCCCGTGCGCCTGCGCCGGGGCGTTTCGTTTACCTCAGTCCTCCTTCGGGTCCGCGCGGTCAGAATCACCCGGAAGGAGGCCGAGGCTCTATGGCGAGGCCCGACAAGGCTGCCGCGGTTGCCGAGCTGACGGACCAGTTCCGCAACTCGAACGCCGCCGTGCTGACCGAGTACCGCGGTCTCACCGTGGCCCAGCTCAAGCAGCTGCGCCGTTCGCTCGGTGAGAACGCCCAGTACGCCGTGGTGAAGAACACGCTGACCAAGATTGCGGCCAACGAGGCCGGGATCGACACGCTCGACGACCTGTTCAACGGTCCGACGGCGGTCGCCTTCGTCACCGGTGACCCGGTGGAGTCGGCGAAGGGTCTTCGTGACTTCGCCAAGGACAACCCGAATCTCGTCATCAAGGGCGGTGTCCTTGACGGCAAGGCGCTGTCCGCCGACGAGATCAAGAAGCTTGCGGACCTCGAGTCCCGCGAGGTTCTGCTCTCCAAGCTGGCCGGTGCCTTCAAGGCGAAGCAGTCCCAGGCTGCCTCCGTCTTCCAGGCGCTGCCGTCGAAGCTCGTCCGCACCGTGGACGCGCTCCGTGCCAAGCAGGACGAGCAGGGCGGTGCCGAGTAATTCGGCTCGCTTTCTGACCCTCGCCGCCTGAGCGCGGCAGGGGTCGCAGCGGGCCCGACGTACGCCCGCCTCACCCAGTACATCCGGCACCTGCCGATTTAGTGGAAGGACCGCCATCATGGCGAAGCTCACCCAGGACGAGCTGCTGGCCCAGTTCGAGGAGATGACCCTCATCGAGCTCTCCGAGTTCGTGAAGGCCTTCGAGGAGAAGTTCGACGTCACCGCCGCCGCGGCCGCCCCGGTCGTCGTCGCCGGTGGTGCCGCTGGTGGCGCCGCTGCCGAGGCCCCGGAGGAGAAGGACGAGTTCGACGTCATCCTCACCGGCGCCGGCGACAAGAAGATCCAGGTCATCAAGGTCGTGCGCGAGCTGACCTCCCTGGGTCTGAAGGAGGCCAAGGACCTCGTCGACGGCACCCCGAAGCCGGTCCTCGAGAAGGTCAACAAGGAGACCGCCGACAAGGCCGCCGAGTCCCTCAAGGGCGCCGGCGCCTCCGTCGAGGTCAAGTAAGACCTCACGGGTCCGTACGGACCCGGCACAGGCGCACACGGCGCTCCTGTAGCGCTGTAACGCCTACGCACTGAAGAGCGATCACCCAACCGGGTGGTCGCTCTTCGGCGTTCCGGGGGTCCGGCGGCGGCTGCCTTGCGGTGCCGGTCACGACGAGTATGGTGATCTTCGTCGTGCCTCCGGCCGCCCTGGTGGCGGACGGGCGGGCGGGGCCGCATGTGACGGCGGCAGACCCGGTAAGGGCATGGGGGGCCTTGACGAACTGCACGCAGCGCGCAATTCTCAGGACGCGTCGTCACAACGATCCGGATCCGAGGCATGGATCGGTGACGAAGAGGGCAGTATCGATGTGCGTTGAGGGCGTGGCTTGCCGCAGGTAGTGAGAACGACGAGGGTCTCAAAAAATCGGGACTGGACATCAGTGTGCCGGGTGGCTACACTGTCCCTTTGCGCTGCCTGTTAGCTGCCTCCTGCCCGTCACCAGGGGCATGCCCGTGCTTGAGCACCGACGATCGGACCATCCCTGACCTGGCCTTATCGACCAGATCAGAGGGGCCTTGTCTCTGTGCCCCGGCTTGGGACCGGTACGCGCGTAGTGAGTCCGAGCCCTCGGAAGGACCCCCTCTTGGCCGCCTCGCGCAACGCCTCGACCGCGAATACGAACAACGGCGCCAGCACCGCCCCGCTGCGCATCTCCTTTGCAAAGATCAAGGAGCCCCTCGAGGTTCCGAACCTTCTTGCGCTGCAAACCGAGAGCTTCGACTGGCTGCTCGGCAACGACGCGTGGAAGGCTCGTGTCGAGGCGGCTCTGGACAGCGGACAGGACGTCCCCACCAAGTCCGGTCTGGAGGAGATCTTCGAGGAGATCTCCCCGATCGAGGACTTCTCCGGGTCGATGTCGCTGACCTTCCGTGACCACCGCTTCGAGCCGCCGAAGAACTCCATCGACGAGTGCAAGGAGCGCGACTTCACGTACGCCGCCCCGCTCTTCGTCACCGCGGAGTTCACCAACAACGAGACCGGCGAGATCAAGTCCCAGACGGTCTTCATGGGCGACTTCCCGCTCATGACCAACAAGGGCACCTTCGTCATCAACGGCACCGAGCGTGTCGTGGTGTCGCAGCTGGTCCGCTCGCCGGGCGTCTACTTCGACTCCTCCATCGACAAGACGTCCGACAAGGACATCTTCTCCGCCAAGGTCATCCCCTCCCGCGGTGCCTGGCTGGAGATGGAGATCGACAAGCGCGACATGGTCGGCGTCCGCATCGACCGCAAGCGCAAGCAGTCCGTCACCGTCCTCCTGAAGGCGCTCGGCTGGACGACCGAGCAGATCCTCGAGGAGTTCGGCGAGTACGAGTCCATGCGCGCCACCCTGGAGAAGGACCACACCCAGGGGCAGGACGACGCGCTGCTCGACATCTACCGCAAGCTGCGCCCGGGCGAGCCCCCGACCCGCGAGGCCGCGCAGACGCTGCTCGAGAACCTCTACTTCAACCCCAAGCGCTACGACCTCGCGAAGGTCGGCCGCTACAAGGTCAACAAGAAGCTGGGCGGCGACGCCCCGCTCGACGCCGGCATCCTGACCGTCGAGGACATCATCTCGACGATCAAGTACCTGGTGAAGCTGCACGCGGGCGAGACCGAGACGGTCGGCGACAACGGCCAGTCGATCGTCGTCGAGACCGACGACATCGACCACTTCGGCAACCGCCGCCTGCGCAACGTCGGCGAGCTCATCCAGAACCAGGTCCGCACGGGTCTGGCCCGTATGGAGCGCGTCGTGCGCGAGCGCATGACCACCCAGGACGTCGAGGCGATCACGCCGCAGACCCTGATCAACATCCGGCCGGTCGTCGCCTCCATCAAGGAGTTCTTCGGCACCAGCCAGCTCTCGCAGTTCATGGACCAGAACAACCCGCTGTCGGGTCTGACGCACAAGCGTCGCCTCTCGGCGCTGGGTCCCGGCGGTCTGTCGCGTGAGCGGGCCGGCTTCGAGGTCCGTGACGTGCACCCCTCGCACTACGGCCGCATGTGCCCGATCGAGACGCCCGAAGGCCCGAACATCGGTCTGATCGGCTCGCTCGCCTCCTACGGCCGGGTCAACGCGTTCGGCTTCGTCGAGACGCCGTACCGCAAGGTCGTCGAGGGCCAGGTCACCGACGAGGTGGACTACCTGACCGCCGACGAGGAGGACCGCTTCGTCATCGCGCAGGCCAACGCGCCGCTCACCGACGAGCTGCGGTTCGCCGAGGCCCGCGTCCTGGTCCGCCGCCGCGGCGGCGAGGTCGACTACGTCGCGCCCGACGACGTGGACTACATGGACGTCTCGCCGCGCCAGATGGTGTCGGTCGCGACCGCCATGATCCCGTTCCTCGAGCACGACGACGCCAACCGCGCCCTCATGGGCGCGAACATGATGCGCCAGGCCGTGCCGCTGATCAAGTCCGAGGCGCCGCTGGTCGGCACCGGCATGGAGTACCGCTGCGCGGTCGACGCCGGTGACGTCCTGAAGTCGGACAAGGACGGTGTGGTCCAGGAGGTCTCCGCGGACTACATCACCACCGCCAACGACGACGGCACGTACACCACGTACCGCCTGGCGAAGTTCTCCCGCTCCAACCAGGGCACCTCGGTCAACCAGAAGGTCGTCGTGGACGAGGGCGCCCGGGTCGTCGCCGGCCAGGTCCTGGCCGACGGTCCGGCGACCGAGAACGGCGAGATGGCGCTCGGCAAGAACCTGCTCGTGGCGTTCATGCCGTGGGAGGGCCACAACTACGAGGACGCGATCATCCTGTCGCAGCGCCTCGTGCAGGACGACGTCCTCTCCTCGATCCACATCGAGGAGCACGAGGTCGACGCCCGTGACACCAAGCTCGGCCCCGAGGAGATCACCCGGGACATCCCGAACGTCTCCGAGGAGGTCCTCGCCGACCTCGACGAGCGCGGCATCATCCGCATCGGTGCCGAGGTCATCGCCGGCGACATCCTCGTCGGCAAGGTGACCCCGAAGGGTGAGACCGAGCTGACGCCGGAGGAGCGCCTGCTGCGCGCGATCTTCGGTGAGAAGGCCCGTGAGGTCCGTGACACCTCGCTGAAGGTGCCGCACGGCGAGACCGGCAAGGTCATCGGCGTCCGCGTCTTCGACCGCGAGGAGGGCGACGAGCTGCCGCCGGGCGTGAACCAGCTGGTCCGCGTCTACGTCGCGCAGAAGCGCAAGATCACCGACGGTGACAAGCTCGCCGGCCGCCACGGCAACAAGGGCGTCATCTCGAAGATCCTGCCGATCGAGGACATGCCGTTCCTGGAGGACGGCACCCCGGTCGACATCATCCTCAACCCGCTCGGTGTGCCGTCCCGCATGAACCCGGGGCAGGTCCTGGAGATCCACCTCGGCTGGCTCGCCAGCCAGGGCTGGGACGTCTCCGGTCTCGCCGACGACTGGGCGCGGCGTCTGCAGGCCATCGGCGCCGACCAGGTCGACCCGCGGACCAACGTGGCGACCCCGGTCTTCGACGGTGCCCGCGAGGACGAGCTGGCCGGTCTGCTGGAGAACACCCTGCCGAACCGCGACGGCGACCGCATGGTCCTCCCGTCCGGCAAGGCGCGGCTGTTCGACGGCCGCTCCGGCGAGCCGTTCCCGGACCCGATCTCGGTCGGGTACATGTACATCCTCAAGCTGCACCACCTGGTCGACGACAAGCTGCACGCCCGCTCGACCGGTCCGTACTCGATGATCACCCAGCAGCCGCTGGGTGGTAAGGCCCAGTTCGGTGGCCAGCGCTTCGGTGAGATGGAGGTGTGGGCGCTGGAGGCGTACGGCGCCGCCTACGCCCTCCAGGAGCTGCTGACCATCAAGTCCGACGACGTGACCGGCCGCGTGAAGGTCTACGAGGCCATCGTCAAGGGCGAGAACATCCCCGAGCCGGGAATCCCCGAGTCGTTCAAGGTGCTCATCAAGGAGATGCAGTCCCTGTGCCTGAACGTGGAGGTGCTGTCCAGCGACGGCATGTCCATCGAGATGCGTGACACCGACGAGGACGTCTTCCGCGCGGCGGAGGAGCTCGGCATCGACCTGTCCCGGCGCGAGCCGAGCAGCGTCGAAGAGGTCTGACGGGAGTTCCGGTCGGGAGGCCCGGCGATGACACCACTGGCATCACCGGGCCCCCGGCCGGCCCCAGGACCCCCGTTTCAGACCCCAAGACTTACAACCCTGAGAGGGATTGACGCATAGTGCTCGACGTCAACTTCTTCGACGAGCTCCGGATCGGCCTGGCCACCGCTGACGACATCCGTCAGTGGAGCCACGGCGAGGTCAAGAAGCCCGAGACCATCAACTACCGCACCCTCAAGCCGGAAAAGGACGGGCTCTTCTGCGAGAAGATCTTCGGCCCCACCCGGGACTGGGAGTGCTACTGCGGCAAGTACAAGCGCGTCCGCTTCAAGGGCATCATCTGTGAGCGCTGCGGCGTCGAGGTGACCCGCGCCAAGGTGCGCCGTGAGCGGATGGGCCACATCGAGCTGGCCGCCCCCGTCACCCACATCTGGTACTTCAAGGGCGTCCCGTCGCGTCTGGGCTACCTGCTCGACCTGGCGCCGAAGGACCTGGAGAAGGTCATCTACTTCGCGGCGTACATGATCACGTACGTCGACGAGGAGCGCCGCACCCGCGACCTGCCCTCCCTGGAGGCGCACGTCTCCGTCGAGCGGCAGCAGATCGAGAACCGCCGGGACGCCGACCTGGAGGCCCGCGCCAAGAAGCTCGAGACCGACCTGGCCGAGCTGGAGGCCGAGGGCGCCAAGGCCGACGTGCGCCGCAAGGTGCGCGAGGGCGCCGAGCGCGAGATGAAGCAGCTGCGCGACCGCGCGCAGCGCGAGATCGACCGCCTCGACGAGGTGTGGACCCGGTTCAAGAACCTCAAGGTCCAGGACCTGGAGGGCGACGAGCTCCTCTACCGCGAGCTGCGTGACCGCTTCGGCACGTACTTCGACGGCTCGATGGGCGCCGCCGCGCTGCAGAAGCGCCTGGAGTCCTTCGACCTGGAGGAGGAGGCCGAGCGCCTCCGCGAGATCATCCGTACCGGCAAGGGCCAGAAGAAGACCCGTGCGCTCAAGCGCCTGAAGGTCGTCTCCGCGTTCCTGCAGACCAGCAACAGCCCCAAGGGCATGGTGCTCGACTGCGTGCCGGTCATCCCGCCGGACCTGCGTCCGATGGTGCAGCTGGACGGTGGCCGCTTCGCGACCTCCGACCTGAACGACCTGTACCGCCGTGTCATCAACCGCAACAACCGCCTGAAGCGGCTTCTCGACCTCGGCGCGCCCGAGATCATCGTCAACAACGAGAAGCGCATGCTCCAGGAGGCGGTCGACGCCCTCTTCGACAACGGCCGCCGCGGCCGCCCGGTCACGGGCCCCGGCAACCGCCCGCTGAAGTCCCTCAGCGACATGCTGAAGGGCAAGCAGGGTCGTTTCCGTCAGAACCTGCTCGGCAAGCGAGTCGACTACTCGGCGCGTTCCGTCATCGTCGTCGGCCCGCAGCTGAAGCTGCACCAGTGCGGTCTGCCCAAGGCCATGGCCCTGGAGCTCTTCAAGCCGTTCGTGATGAAGCGCCTGGTCGACCTGAACCACGCGCAGAACATCAAGAGCGCCAAGCGGATGGTCGAGCGCGGCCGCACGGTCGTGTACGACGTCCTGGAAGAGGTCATCGCGGAGCACCCGGTTCTGCTGAACCGTGCGCCCACGCTGCACCGCCTCGGCATCCAGGCCTTCGAGCCGCAGCTGGTCGAGGGCAAGGCCATCCAGATCCACCCGCTCGTCTGCACCGCGTTCAACGCGGACTTCGACGGCGACCAGATGGCCGTGCACCTGCCGCTGTCCGCGGAGGCGCAGGCCGAGGCCCGCATCCTGATGCTGTCCTCGAACAACATCCTCAAGCCGGCCGACGGCCGTCCGGTGACGATGCCGACCCAGGACATGGTCCTCGGTCTGTTCTTCCTCACCACCGACGGCGAGATGCGGAACGTCAAGGGCGAGGACCGCTCCTTCGCGTCCGTGGCCGAGGCGATCATGGCGTTCGACGCCGGCGAGCTCTCGCTGCAGTCGCGCGTGGACATCCGCTTCCCGGTGGGCACCATCCCGCCGCGCGGCTGGACCCCGCCGGCGCAGGAGGAGGGCGAGCCCGAGTGGCAGCAGGGTGACAGCTTCCGCCTGAAGACCACGCTGGGCCGTGCGCTCTTCAACGAGCTGCTGCCCGAGGACTACCCGTTCGTCGACTACGAGGTCGGCAAGAAGCAGCTCTCCGAGATCGTCAACGACCTCGCCGAGCGCTACCCGAAGGTCATCGTGGCGGCGACGCTCGACAACCTGAAGGCGGCCGGCTTCTTCTGGGCCACCCGTTCCGGCGTCACCGTGGCCATCTCCGACGTCGTCGTCCCCGAGGCGAAGAAGGAGATCGTCCGCGGCTACGAGGCCCAGGACGAGAAGGTCCAGAAGCAGTACGAGCGCGGTCTGATCACCAAGGACGAGCGCACGCAGGAGCTCATCGCGATCTGGACCAAGGCGACCAACGAGGTCGCCGAGGCGATGAACGACAACTTCCCGAAGACCAACCCGATCTTCATGATGGTGAACTCGGGTGCACGAGGCAACATGATGCAGATGCGTCAGATCGCCGGTATGCGTGGTCTGGTGTCGAACGCGAAGAACGAGACCATCCCGCGTCCGATCAAGGCGTCCTTCCGCGAGGGCCTGTCGGTGCTGGAGTACTTCATCTCCACGCACGGTGCCCGTAAGGGTCTGGCGGACACCGCCCTGCGCACCGCCGACTCGGGTTACCTCACCCGTCGTCTCGTCGACGTCTCCCAGGACGTCATCATCCGCGAGGAGGACTGTGGCACCGACCGCGGCCTGCGCCTGCACATCGCGGAGCGGGGCGCGGACGGCGTGCTGCGCAAGGCGGACGACGTCGAGACGTCCGTGTACGCGCGCTGCCTCGCCGAGGACATCGTCGTCGACGGCAAGGTGCTGGCCCCGGCCGGCACGGACCTCGGTGACGTGCTCATCGACGAGCTGGTCAAGCACGGCGTCGAGGAGGTCAAGACCCGCTCGGTCCTGACCTGCGAGTCCGCCGTCGGCACCTGCGCCATGTGCTACGGCCGCTCGCTGGCCACCGGCAAGCTGGTCGACATCGGTGAGGCGGTCGGCATCATCGCCGCCCAGTCCATCGGTGAGCCCGGCACCCAGCTGACGATGCGTACCTTCCACACCGGTGGTGTGGCCGGTGACGACATCACCCAGGGTCTGCCGCGTGTCGTCGAGCTCTTCGAGGCCCGTACGCCCAAGGGTGTCGCCCCGATCTCCGAGGCCTCCGGCCGCGTGCGGATCGAGGAGACCGAGAAGACCAAGAAGATCGTCGTCACCCCGGACGACGGCAGCGACGAGACGGCGTACCCGATCTCGAAGCGCGCCCGTCTCCTGGTGGGCGAGGGCGACCACGTCGAGGTGGGCCAGAAGCTCACCGTGGGTGCCACCAACCCGCACGACGTGCTGCGCATCCTCGGCCAGCGGGCCGTCCAGGTCCACCTGGTCGGCGAGGTCCAGAAGGTCTACAACTCGCAGGGCGTGTCGATCCACGACAAGCACATCGAGATCATCATCCGGCAGATGCTCCGCCGTGTGACGATCATCGAGTCGGGCGACGCGGAGCTGCTGCCCGGCGAGCTGGTCGAGCGCTCGAAGTTCGAGCAGGAGAACCGTCGCGTGGTCCAGGAAGGCGGCCACCCGGCCTCCGGCCGTCCGCAGCTGATGGGTATCACCAAGGCCTCGCTGGCGACCGAGTCGTGGCTGTCGGCGGCGTCCTTCCAGGAGACGACCAGGGTCCTCACGGACGCGGCGATCAACGCCAAGTCCGACTCCCTGATCGGCCTCAAGGAGAACGTCATCATCGGTAAGCTCATCCCGGCCGGTACGGGCCTGTCCCGCTACCGCAACATCCGGGTCGAGCCGACCGAGGAGGCCAAGGCCGCGATGTACTCGGCCGTCGGCTACGACGACATCGACTACTCGCCGTTCGGCACCGGCTCCGGCCAGGCCGTTCCGCTGGAGGACTACGACTACGGTCCGTACAACCAGTAAGCGGGCAGCTTGACGCACAGGGCGGTCCTTCCTCCGGGAGGGGCCGCCCTGCGGCGTTGTGGGCGTCGGGGGCATCCAGGGCAGGGGCCATGGGGCCTGGAGGGTCCCTGGCGGCCGTATACCGGGCATCCCGGGCATCAACGTGCCCCGGAGCCCCTCGGGTCCCGCGGGCCGTTCCGAGCCGGTCCGCCGGCCCGCTCGGCGAACCCCCAGGGCAGCCCCGCGTTTCATACGCCCAGGGGGTATCCTGTAAGGGGAGGGCTGCCGGCGTGTCCTGTGCGGGGGCATTTGTTTTGACCGGAGTGGATGCGATAGGTACGCTCAGACCTTGTGCCTGGGGTGTGCCCTGGCTCCCGTGCGTGCCTTCAACCGCAAGGGGAGTCGTCACCGGCCACCGTAATCTGCGCCCTTCTCGCCTCGCGGTGGAAGTCTGCAGCATTCGACACACCCGACCGCGTGGGTCGGTGACGTTCCAGGTTAGCTTTACCAATCGGCACACAGAAACCGGAGAAGTAGTGCCTACGATCCAGCAGCTGGTCCGCAAGGGCCGGCAGGACAAGGTCGAGAAGAACAAGACGCCCGCACTCGAGGGTTCCCCTCAGCGCCGCGGCGTCTGCACGCGTGTGTTCACGACCACCCCGAAGAAGCCGAACTCGGCCCTGCGGAAGGTCGCGCGTGTGCGTCTGACCTCCGGCATCGAGGTCACGGCCTACATTCCGGGTGAGGGACACAACCTGCAGGAGCACTCCATCGTGCTCGTGCGCGGCGGCCGTGTGAAGGACCTGCCGGGTGTTCGTTACAAGATCATCCGCGGCTCGCTCGACACCCAGGGTGTCAAGAACCGCAAGCAGGCCCGCAGCCGCTACGGCGCCAAGAAGGAGAAGTAAGAATGCCTCGTAAGGGCCCCGCCCCGAAGCGTCCGGTCATCATCGACCCGGTCTACGGCTCTCCTCTGGTGACCTCCCTGATCAACAAGGTGCTGCTGAACGGCAAGCGCTCCACCGCCGAGCGCATCGTCTACGGCGCCATGGAGGGCCTGCGCGAGAAGACCGGCAACGACCCGGTCATCACGCTGAAGCGCGCTCTCGAGAACATCAAGCCGACCCTCGAGGTCAAGTCCCGCCGTGTCGGTGGCGCCACCTACCAGGTGCCGGTCGAGGTCAAGCCCGGCCGCGCCAACACCCTGGCGCTGCGCTGGCTGGTCGGTTACTCCCGCGCCCGTCGCGAGAAGACCATGACCGAGCGTCTGCTCAACGAGCTTCTCGACGCCTCGAACGGCCTCGGTGCGGCCGTGAAGAAGCGCGAGGACACCCACAAGATGGCCGAGTCCAACAAGGCCTTCGCGCACTACCGCTGGTAGTCGCTACCCACATCGAGACCGAGAGAAGACTGAAGCCTTATGGCTACCACTTCACTTGACCTGGCCAGGGTCCGCAACATCGGGATCATGGCCCACATCGACGCGGGCAAGACGACCACCACCGAGCGGATCCTCTTCTACACCGGCGTCTCGTACAAGATCGGTGAGGTCCACGACGGCGCTGCCACCATGGACTGGATGGAGCAGGAGCAGGAGCGTGGCATCACGATCACCTCTGCTGCCACCACCTGTCACTGGCCGCTTGAGGACGTCGACCACACCATCAACATCATCGACACCCCGGGTCACGTCGACTTCACCGTCGAGGTGGAGCGCTCCCTGCGCGTGCTCGACGGTGCCGTGACGGTGTTCGACGGCGTCGCCGGTGTCGAGCCGCAGTCCGAGACGGTGTGGCGTCAGGCCGACCGTTACGGCGTGCCGCGCATCTGCTTCGTCAACAAGCTGGACCGCACCGGCGCCGAGTTCCACCGCTGCGTGGACATGATCTCGGACCGCCTGGGTGCCCAGCCGCTGGTCATGCAGCTGCCGATCGGCGCCGAGGCCGACTTCAAGGGCGTCGTGGACCTGGTCCGCATGAAGGCGCTCGTGTGGTCCGCCGAGGCCGCGAAGGGCGAGATGTACGACGTCGTCGACATCCCGGCCACGCACACCGAGGCCGCCGAGGAGTGGCGCGGCAAGCTGCTCGAGGCCGTCGCGGAGAACGACGAAGAGATCATGGAGCTGTACCTGGAGGGCGAGGAGCCCTCCGAGGAGCAGCTGTACGCCGCGATCCGTCGCATCACCATCGCGTCCGGCAAGTCCAGCGACACCACCGTCACCCCGGTGTTCTGCGGCACCGCCTTCAAGAACAAGGGCGTCCAGCCCCTGCTCGACGCGGTCGTGCGCTACCTCCCCTCCCCGCTCGACGTCGAGGCCATCGAGGGCCACGCCGTCAACGACCCGGAGGAGGTCGTCAAGCGCAAGCCGTCCGACGACGAGCCGCTGTCCGCGCTGGCGTTCAAGATCATGAGCGACCCGCACCTCGGCAAGCTCACCTTCGTCCGGGTCTACTCGGGCCGCCTGGAGTCCGGCACCTCGGTGCTGAACTCCGTCAAGGGCAAGAAGGAGCGCATCGGCAAGATCTACCGCATGCACGCCAACAAGCGTGAGGAGATCGAGTCGGTGGGCGCCGGCGACATCGTCGCCGTCATGGGCCTGAAGCAGACCACCACCGGTGAGACGCTGGCCGACGACAAGAACCCGGTGATCCTGGAGTCCATGGACTTCCCGGCGCCGGTCATCGAGGTCGCCATCGAGCCCAAGTCCAAGGGCGACCAGGAGAAGCTGGGTGTCGCCATCCAGCGTCTCGCGGAGGAGGACCCCTCCTTCCAGGTGCACACCAACGAGGAGACCGGCCAGACCGTCATCGGCGGTATGGGCGAGCTTCACCTCGAGGTGCTCGTCGACCGCATGAAGCGCGAGTTCAAGGTCGAGGCGAACGTCGGCAAGCCGCAGGTCGCCTACCGCGAGACGATCCGCAAGGCCGTCGAGCGCGTCGACTACACGCACAAGAAGCAGACCGGTGGTACCGGTCAGTTCGCCAAGGTGCAGATCGCGATCGAGCCGATCGAGGGCGGCGACGCCTCGTACGAGTTCGTGAACAAGGTCACCGGTGGCCGCATCCCGAAGGAGTACATCCCTTCGGTCGACGCCGGTGCGCAGGAGGCCATGCAGTTCGGCATCCTCGCCGGTTACGAGATGACCGGTGTCCGCGTCACGCTGCTCGACGGTGCGTACCACGAGGTCGACTCCTCCGAGCTCGCGTTCAAGATCGCCGGTTCGCAGGCCTTCAAGGAGGCCGCGCGCAAGGCCAGCCCCGTGCTGCTCGAGCCGATGATGGCCGTCGAGGTCACCACGCCCGAGGACTACATGGGTGAGGTCATCGGCGACATCAACTCCCGCCGTGGTCAGATCCAGGCCATGGAGGAGCGTGCCGGCGCCCGCGTCGTGAAGGGCCTGGTTCCGCTGTCGGAGATGTTCGGCTACGTCGGCGACCTCCGCAGCAAGACGTCGGGTCGCGCGAGCTACTCGATGCAGTTCGACTCCTACGCCGAGGTTCCGCGGAACGTCGCCGAGGAGATCATCGCGAAGGCCAAGGGCGAGTAACGCACCCCGTTCCACGCCTTAGGCTTGACACCGACCGCCGGGATCCGATCCCGGGTTCCGGCGGCCGGCACCCCAGCAAAGATCACCTGGCGCCGATGAGTAAGGCGTACAGAACCACTCCACAGGAGGACCCCAGTGGCGAAGGCGAAGTTCGAGCGGACTAAGCCGCACGTCAACATCGGCACCATCGGTCACATCGACCACGGTAAGACGACCCTCACGGCCGCCATTACCAAGGTGCTGCACGACGCGTACCCGGACCTGAACGAGGCCTCGGCCTTCGACCAGATCGACAAGGCTCCTGAGGAGCGCCAGCGCGGTATCACCATCTCCATCGCGCACGTCGAGTACCAGACCGAGACGCGTCACTACGCCCACGTCGACTGCCCCGGTCACGCGGACTACATCAAGAACATGATCACGGGTGCGGCGCAGATGGACGGCGCCATCCTCGTGGTCGCCGCCACCGACGGCCCGATGCCGCAGACCAAGGAGCACGTGCTCCTGGCCCGCCAGGTCGGCGTTCCGTACATCGTCGTCGCCCTGAACAAGGCCGACATGGTGGACGACGAGGAGATCCTGGAGCTCGTCGAGCTCGAGGTGCGTGAGCTCCTCTCCGAGTACGAGTTCCCGGGCGACGACGTTCCGGTCGTCAAGGTCTCCGCTCTGAAGGCGCTCGAGGGCGACAAGGAGTGGGGCCAGTCGGTCCTGGACCTGATGGCCGCCGTCGACGAGTCGATCCCGGAGCCGGAGCGCGACGTCGACAAGCCGTTCCTCATGCCGATCGAGGACGTCTTCACGATCACCGGTCGCGGTACGGTCGTCACCGGCCGTATCGAGCGCGGTGTCCTGAAGGTCAACGAGACCGTGGACATCATCGGCATCAAGCCGGAGAAGACCTCCACCACGGTCACCGGCATCGAGATGTTCCGCAAGCTGCTCGACGAGGGCCAGGCCGGTGAGAACGTCGGTCTGCTGCTCCGCGGCATCAAGCGCGAGGACGTCGAGCGCGGCCAGGTCATCATCAAGCCCGGTTCGGTCACCCCGCACACCGAGTTCGAGGCCCAGGCCTACATCCTGTCGAAGGACGAGGGTGGCCGCCACACCCCGTTCTTCAACAACTACCGCCCGCAGTTCTACTTCCGTACGACGGACGTGACCGGCGTCGTGACCCTCCCCGAGGGCACCGAGATGGTCATGCCGGGTGACAACACCGAGATGAAGGTGGAGCTCATCCAGCCCGTCGCCATGGAGGAGGGCCTGAAGTTCGCCATCCGTGAGGGTGGCCGGACCGTGGGCGCCGGCCAGGTCACCAAGATCAACAAGTAAGTTCCGGCTTACCTGTTGGGCTTGACCGCCCGGTAGCTCCGGGGGTGCCGTGAGGCATCCCGGCACGAGCACACGAGAGGACCCGTACGACTTCGGTCGTACGGGTCCTCTTGTCGTGTGCGGTGGTGCGCTGGAACGGTTCCGCCGGTGAGGCCGGCCTCCCCCTCGGCCCGTCCGCCCACCGGCGATGGCGCCGAGCGCATCCGTGCCGGCCGTTGCCGGCGTCCGCGCCAGAAGGGCTCCCGTGGTGTCACGACCCGATACGAAGACCGTGCTCGCCTCCCTGCGGACCGGGATCGAGCGCCGGAACCCGGCCCAGCCCGAGTTCCACCAGGCGGTCCACGAGGTGCTGGAGACCCTCGCGCCGGTGCTCGCGGCCCGTCCCGAGTACGCGGAGCCGGGCCTGCTGGAGCGGCTCTGCGAGCCGGAGCGGCAGATCATCTTCCGGGTGCCGTGGCAGGACGACCGGGGCCGGGTCCATGTGAACCGAGGCTTCCGGGTCGAGTTCAACAGCGCGCTCGGCCCGTACAAGGGCGGCCTGCGCTTCCACCCCTCGGTCGACCTCGGCATCGTGAAGTCCCTCACCGGCAAGGGACGGCAGTGGGGCGGTTCCGCGATCCGGCCCGAGGCGACCGGGTACGGCAACGTCCTGTTCGCGGCGGCGATGCTGCGCGAACGCGGCGAGGACCTGGCGGGCCGGACGGCCGTGGTCTCCGGCTCCGGCAACGTCGCGATCCACACGATCGAGAAGCTGACGGCCCTCGGGGCCAACCCGCTGACCTGCTCGGACTCCAGCGGTTACGTGATCGACGAGAAGGGCGTCGACCTGGAGCTGCTCAAGCAGGTCAAGGAGGTCGAGCGGACCCGGATCAGCGTGTACGCGGAGCGCCGCGGCGCGTCCGCGCGGTTCGTGCCCGGCGGACGGGTCCGGGAGGTCCCGGCCGGCGTCGCGCTGCCGTCGGCCACCCAGAACGAGCTGGACGAGGACGACGCGGCCGCGTTGATCCGCAACGGCGTCAAGGCGGTCTCCGAGGGCGCGAACATGCCCGCCACGCCGCGGGCGGTGGAGCTCTTCCGGGAGGCGGGCGTCGCGTTCGGCCCCGGCAAGGCGGCCAACGCGGGCGGGGTCGCGGTCAGCGCCCTGGAGATGGCGCAGAACGCGGCACGGACCGTGTGGGCGCCACAGCGGGTGGAGGACGAGCTGGCACGCGTCATGAACGACGTCCACACCACCTGCCGCGAGACCGCCGAGCGCTACGGCGCGCCCGGCGACCACGTGACCGGTGCGGACATCGCGGGCTTCGAGCGGGTCGCGGGCGCGATGCTGGCGTAGGGGGTCGTCTAGGGACGCGGCCTCGAACGAGAGCATCGCCACGACGGCCACGCATGAGTACGCGTACTCAATCCGCTTGGTGGCGGATGCGAATGTGGCGCATGGCCTTGATGGTTACCGTACGTCGAGGCAGCCGTGGCTGTCGTGAAGATCTGTGCCGTAGGGACGGCAGGTCGATTCTTCTCAGG
The DNA here is from genome assembly GCF_014650875.1 of Streptomyces minutiscleroticus. Classification (GTDB taxonomy): domain Bacteria; phylum Actinomycetota; class Actinomycetes; order Streptomycetales; family Streptomycetaceae; genus Streptomyces; species Streptomyces minutiscleroticus. The sequence continues at coordinate 87,951 of NZ_BMVU01000004.1, read as the reverse complement.
ACCGGAGCCGTAAGGGGGAGCCAGGTATGGCGTGGGAGGAGTGGGAGCGCCTCAAGGCGGATGCCTCGGCGCATGGTTCGGCGCAGATGCAGCTGAACCAGGTGGCCGATTCCGGCAACGGCGCTCCGGGCGGTGCGGCCTCGGAGCGGTTGAAGTCGGACAAGAAGGCGTGGGCCAAGGCCGGTGAAGGCACCAAGGGCCTGAAGGACGACATCGGCAAAGCCCTCACGCAGTTGGAGAACGGGCAGGCGGGCCTCGGGGGGACGGAAGGCTGCCAGTCCGCGGCGGCGCAGAAGGAGCTGTACGACTCCTGGAAGAAGTACGTCGGTGATGTGAGCAGCCGTTGTACGGAGCTGGGCGGACTCCTGGAGCAGTCCGGTCACGACCTCGCCGGGACCGACGACCAGCTCAAGGCGGAGCTGGACCGGATCAAGACGAAGTACCAGGACACCGAGGCCGTCGGCGGCCAGGCGAAGGGAAAGTGATCCCCAGCCGTGGACCTCGCGACGCTGAAGGCTTTCAAGTCCACCGAGTACGAACAGGCCGCGGACGGGTACCGGGCCATCGGAGACATGGCCGGTGCGGCCAAGGACACGGTCGACCACCAGATCTGCGCCGGGATCCGCAACACGCTCGAGGGCGAGGCGGCGAAGGCCGCGCTGCGGGAACTGCAGGAACTGTCGAAGAACTTCCACTACGCGCAGACGGAGTGCGGCCTGGTCAGCACGGCGCTGAACGGCTTCGCCTTCGACATGGCCGCGGCGAAGCGGAAGCTGGAGACGGCGCTCGCTGACGCCCGTGCCAGCGGCTGCACGGTGGGCGCTGACGGCTCGGTCGGCTATCCGGCGGGCGGCGAGGAGGTCGACGGCAAGGTTCCCGAGGGCGGCACCGTGACGGGCACGGCGGGTCCCATGGATCCCACGGCCTCGGCACTGGAGCGCCAGGCGGCCGGCATCCATCCGAACCCGAACTACGGCAAGGCGCTGGGATTCGCCAACCGCATCGCGGGCGCTCTCGAGGAAGCCACGGACGCGGACGCGAAGTGGGCGCCGAAGCTGCGCGCGCTGAAGGCCGACGACGACCTGGTCGTCTCCCAGCGGGACTGGGCCGACGCGCAGGCGGACACGGGCGGCGTACGCGAAGCCGGCCAGGACTATCTCGGCTCCCTGCCGCGGCCGCCCGAGGGCGGGAGCCCGAAGGACAACGCGGAATGGTGGAGGGGACTGAGCCCGGAGGAACAGACGGCCTGGATGTCCGCCGAGCCCGCCGTCGTGGGCAGGCTCGACGGGCTGCCGTCCGCGGTCAGGGACGAGGCCAACCGCGTCGTGTTCAACGAGACGCGGGCAAGCATGCAGATGGAACTGGACTCGATCCCGAAGCCGCCCGCCAACGAATGGACGTGGATCACCGCAGGCCCGTACCCGTCCAAGGTGCACACCGACGAATGGATGGAGTGGCACAGACAGTACGGGGACCGCTACGAGCAGCTGAACAAGTCGCTCAAGGGGATGCAGAGCATCCAGGACCGTTTCGACTCGACGGGCGTCAGGGGCCTGCCCGAGGCGTACCTGCTGGGTTTCAGCGCCGAGGGCAACGGCCGGGCCGTCGTCGCCAACGGCAACCCGGACACGGCGGACCACCAGGCGGTGTTTGTGCCCGGTACGACATCGAATCTGGGAAGTATCGGCGGAGACATCAACCGCATGGTGAATCTCTGGCATGTAGCCGACGACGCGGCTGACGGCAAGTCGGTCTCCACGGTCACCTGGCTCGGATACGACGCGCCCCAGGACATCGTCAAGGACTCGCCGTTCAGCCATTATGCGAACGACGGCGCTCCTGCCTTCAACCGGTTCATGGACGGCCTCGAAGCGTCGCATTCCGGTCAGTCGGAACCGCATCGCACGGCGATCGGCCACTCGTACGGCACGACCCTCATCGGCTCTGCGGCACGGCAGGGGGAGCTGAACGCCGACGACGTGATCCTCGCGGGCAGTCCGGGAGTCCAAGTGCCCAAGGCTGAGCAGATGGACGTTCCCGAAGGGCACGTGTGGAACGAAGAGGCCGACGGGGATCCCGTCCCGGACATCGGTCGCTTCGGGCACGGCGGAACGGACTGGGACGGTCCCTGGACGATCCCGAGCGATGAACGTTTCGGTGCCCAGCAGATGACCACGGACACCGAGGGGCACAGCGATTACTGGAAGGAGAGCACAGAGAGCCTGTGGAACCAGGGCCAAGTGGTGGCCGGGCACGGGGACAACGCGAAGTTGGAGGAACCGACGAACCCCTCGGCATACATGAGATAGACACAGTTCCGTCGGGCCGGTTCGTGCCGTTCGTCGATCGGCTGCGGACTGCTCGACGGCTCGATCGGCCGACATTCCGGTCCCGCTAACAGAGGCTTCTCGACTTGAAGACCAAAATGAGCGTCCCCGCGCTCCTCGTACCCTTCACCCTCGCGACCATCACTGGATGCAGCATGACCGACAGCAAGGACTCCGACGAAGTTCCGTCCGCCGGCACGAGCACCTCGCTCGCTGCCGCAGAGGAGACAGAGAAGGTCTCCAGCGAGCTCTATGACCTGATCGGGGTCAAGGGGAAAGCCTCCGACAGCCGCTCGACAGTCACGGAATGCCCGGGGAGGGATCGGGAGAAGTATTTTCAGATCTTGCATCCGTGGAGCTTCTACCCCGCATCGCCGAACGACCTCGACAAGGCGATGGAGCAACTGAAGGAGAACCTCCCCGAGCACGGGTGGAAGATCGTCGAGTACGGGCCGGACACCAGTAAGAACAAGAACATCAACCTCACGGCCGACCACGACGAGAAGAAGTTCGGCGTCAACATCGTCCAGATGGCGAAGAACGATCCTCCGAAACTGAGTCTGAGCGTCGTCTCCGGTTGCTACAAGATCCCTGACGGCGAGAAGATCCAACGTTTCTGAATCCGGGGAAGCGCCGAACCGGCCCCGGTGGGTACGAGTGGGGCGTCGAGACGTGGCAAGGAATTCCCTTCAACGCCGGATACGTGCAGGTCATCCCGTCCGACGAGGCGTTCGGTGCTCAGCGCGTGGACATCGGCACCAGCGGACACGGCGGGTACTGGGACCGTGATTCTCCGTCGCCGAAGAACCAGGGCGCCGTTGTCGCTGGCCACTACGACGATGTGAGGGAAGACGAGCGGTCCCGCCCCGCCGTCGGCCTGGGTGGCGCCACGTCCCCGGCGCCGTCGTCCTGGCCGTTCCACTCGCTGTGACGGGACGCTCCACTGACATGAACGATCTCGGTTGCGCCCCCGTCACGCTTGACATCGACAGGGCCCGGGAGAAGACCGAAGACGTCTCCAGCCAGGTTCTCGACCTGATCGGTATCGAGGCCGGACAGGTCACCGAGCCCGGTCCCGGCACCTCCGCCTGCGAGGAGGACGCCGAGCATCTGTACCGTGCCCGCCGTCCCCGGTCGGTCCACGGGTGCCGGCGGAGGACCTCGAGACCGGGTTTCAGCGGCTGGAGGACGGACTGCCCGAGCGCGGCCGGAAGGTCACCGACCACGGGGAGGACTCCAGCGCCGACGAGAACCTCGAGCTCACCGCGGACTCGGAGAAGGACCGCTTCTCGGTCGACGCCTTTTTGCACGTCACAGGAGCGTCCGGCGAGGAGAACCCCGCGTTGCAGGTGACCGTCGTGTCCGGCTGCTTCCGTGCTTCCGACGGGGCGAACCTCGACGGAGAATCCTGAGGCGCAGCCGGAGCGCCCTGCTCGGCCGCGATGAAGACGCGGCTTCGTGGGCAGCCCCCGTGGCGCGCCGTGGTGCGATGCCGGACGAGCCCTGTACCGGGGGCGCTCTGCCGGGTGAAGGGTGCCGCAGGCGTTCCACGTCGTGAGAGGGGCTTCACTGCCCGGAGGCAGTCGTTCCCGGTGGGTAGGTGCAGAAGGTGCCGGTGTCCTCCTGAGCCGTTCGGCCGTAGGCCGGGAGGGCGGGGCCGAGCACGGCGATCGCGGAAGCGCGAAACAGGCACGGGGTGCACGGCGTACGGTCACCGCAGTGGTCGGTCCCGTGAGGTCGTACGGTGCGCCCCACCGGAGTGTCGGCGATCTCTGCGTACCCATGCGGAGAGGGATGCCTCGGGCGGTCGCGCAAGGCCCCGGGTTTGACCTACGTCACTCCCGGGGTAATCTCTTCGGCTCGATTGGCCAGTCCGCCGCCGGGTGTGGCAGACTGTCCGGGTTGCTCGGTTGAGTGCCGATGCTGCGCGCCTCCCGCCGGGAGGACCGGAAGCGAGTCCCACAGTACTCGTCGCTCCAACTGCCGAGAGGCAGCGCTGGAGCGGACGTACGGGAATCTTCCGGGAAGCGTCAGCGGGGTGCCGGCCAGGCGCCCGGTGGGTGTTCCATCCCCGGTCCGCGGTCCGAGGCCGCGCCCCAGCAGGGAAATCCCTTGTGGATATCCATGCAGTCGGAGCGCGACACGCCCGACCGCGGGGGTCGGAGAGGGAACGGGAACCCCCGGGCTCCAGAGCGTTTACGAGAGACGAAGGACTACGAAGTAGCCATGGCGGGACAGAAGATCCGCATCCGGCTCAAGGCCTACGACCACGAGGTCATCGACTCCTCGGCGAAGAAGATCGTCGAGACGGTGACCCGTACTGGTGCGTCGGTCGCGGGCCCGGTGCCGCTGCCCACTGAGAAGAACGTGTACTGCGTCATCAAGTCGCCGCACAAGTACAAGGACTCGCGCGAGCACTTCGAGATGCGCACGCACAAGCGCCTGATCGACATCCTCGACCCGACGCCCAAGACCGTTGACTCTCTGATGCGACTCGACCTCCCGGCCGGTGTCGACATCGAGATCAAGCTCTGAGGGTCGGTGATCTGAGAATGGCTAAGCAGATCAAGGGCATCCTGGGCGAGAAGCTCGGCATGACGCAGGTGTGGGACGAGAACAACCGCGTTGTTCCCGTCACCGTCGTCAAGGCCGGCCCGAACGTCGTGACCCAGGTCCGTACGAACGACACCGACGGCTACGAGTCGGTCCAGATCGCCTTCGGCGAGATCGACCCGCGCAAGGTGAACAAGCCCCTCAAGGGCCACTTCGCCAAGGCCGACGTCACCCCCCGCCGCCACCTCGTCGAGATCCGTACCGCTGACGCCAGCGAGTACACCCTCGGCCAGGAGATCACCGCCGAGACCTTCGAGGCCGGCGTCAAGGTGGACGTGACCGGCAAGAGCAAGGGCAAGGGCTTCGCCGGTGTCATGAAGCGCCACAACTTCGGTGGCCTCGGCGCCGGGCACGGCACCCAGCGCAAGCACCGCTCTCCCGGTTCCATCGGTGGCTGCGCCACCCCGGGCCGTGTGTTCAAGGGCCTCCGCATGGCTGGCCGCATGGGCAACGAGCGGGTCACCACCCAGAACCTGACCGTTCACGCCGTTGACGCGGAGAAGGGCCTGCTCCTCATCAAGGGCGCGGTTCCTGGTCCGAACGGCGGCCTCGTCCTGGTCCGCACCGCGGCCAAGGGGGCCTGAGGACTATGAGCACCATTGACATTCTGTCGCCCGCCGGCGACAAGACCGGGACCATCGAGCTCCCGGCCGAGATCTTCGACGTCGAGAAGGTCAGCATCCCGCTGATCCACCAGGTCGTCGTGGCGCAGCTCGCTGCCGCCCGCCAGGGCACCCACAAGACCAAGACTCGCGGCGAGGTCCGTGGTGGTGGCAAGAAGCCGTACCGCCAGAAGGGCACCGGCCGCGCCCGCCAGGGCTCGACCCGCGCGCCGCAGTTCGCCGGTGGTGGCGTCGTGCACGGTCCCGTGCCGCGCGACTACTCGCAGCGGACCCCCAAGAAGATGAAGGCCGCGGCCCTGCGCCACGCCCTCACCGACCGGGCCCGCAGCAACCGCGTCCACGTCGTCACCGGCGTGGTCGAGGGCGAGATCTCCACCAAGGCCGCCAAGACCCTGCTCGGCAAGATCAGCGACCGTAAGAACGTGCTGCTGGTCGTCGACCGCGCGGACGAGAAGAGCCTGCTCTCCGCCCGCAACCTGCCCCAGGTCCACATCCTGGAGCCGGGCCAGCTGAACACGTACGACGTGATCGTCTCCGACGACGTGGTCTTCACCCAGGCCGCTTTCGAGTCCTTCGTGTCCGGCCCGAAGGCCACTGACACCGAAGGGAGCGAGGCCTGATGGCTACGCGTCACCCCAGCATCGCCTCCAAGGCGGCCAAGGCCGCCAAGGCCGCGCGTGTCGCCAAGGCGAAGCGCCACGCCACCGAGGGCAAGAACACCGTCGAGACGCCGCTGAGCAAGTCCTTCACGGACCCCCGTGACGTGCTGCTCCGTCCCGTCGTCTCCGAGAAGAGCTACGCGCTCCTCGACGAGGGCAAGTACACCTTCATCGTCGACCCGCGTGCCAACAAGACCCAGATCAAGGAGGCCGTGCAGTCGGTCTTCTCGGTCAAGGTCACCGGGGTCAACACGATCAACCGCCAGGGCAAGCGCAAGCGGACCCGCACGGGCTTCGGCAAGCGCGCCGACAGCAAGCGCGCGATCGTGACCCTCGCCGAGGGCGACCGTATCGACATCTTCGGCGGTCCGACCGCGTAAGCGGTCAGGATCGTCCGATATCGGACGAGGACTGAGAAATGGGTATCCGCAAGTACAAGCCGACGACTCCGGGCCGTCGTGGCTCCAGCGTCGCCGACTTCGTCGAGGTCACGCGGTCCACGCCGGAGAAGTCGCTGGTCCGCCCGCTGCACAGCAAGGGCGGCCGTAACAACGCCGGTCGTGTGACCGTTCGCCACCAGGGTGGCGGACACAAGCGCGCCTACCGCGTGATCGACTTCCGTCGTCACGACAAGGACGGCGTGCCGGCGAAGGTCGCGCACATCGAGTACGACCCCAACCGCACCGCGCGCATCGCGCTGCTGCACTACGCCGACGGCGAGAAGCGCTACATCATCGCGCCGCGCGGCCTGTCGCAGGGCGACCGTGTCGAGAACGGTCCCGGGGCCGACATCAAGCCGGGCAACAACCTGGCGCTCCGCAACATCCCGGTCGGTACCACGATCCACGCGATCGAGCTCCGTCCCGGTGGCGGCGCGAAGTTCGCCCGCTCCGCCGGTGCCTCCGTGCAGCTGCTCGCGAAGGAGGGCCAGATGGCCCACCTCCGTATGCCGTCCGGTGAGATCCGTCTGGTCGACGTGCGCTGCCGCGCCACCGTCGGCGAGGTCGGCAACGCCGAGCAGTCGAACATCAACTGGGGCAAGGCCGGCCGCAAGCGCTGGCTCGGCGTCCGCCCGACCGTCCGCGGTGTGGCGATGAACCCGGTTGACCACCCGCACGGTGGTGGTGAGGGCAAGACCTCCGGTGGTCGCCACCCGGTCTCCCCGTGGGGTCAGAAGGAAGGTCGTACTCGTGCTCCCAAGAAGGCGAGCAACAAGTACATCGTCCGCCGCCGCAAGACGAACAAGAAGCGCTAGGAGCGGGTTTAGATGCCGCGCAGTATCAAGAAGGGGCCCTTCGTCGACGACCACCTGATCAAGAAGGTGGACGCCCAGAACGAAGCCGGCACCAAGAACGTCATCAAGACCTGGTCCCGTCGCTCGATGATCGTCCCGGCCATGCTCGGCCACACGATCGCGGTGCACAACGGCAAGACCCACATCCCGGTGTTTGTCACCGAGTCGATGGTCGGCCACAAGCTCGGCGAGTTCTCGCCGACGCGCACCTTCCGGGGTCACGTCAAGGACGACCGGAAGTCGAAGCGCCGCTAGTCAGCGGGGTGTGAATGATCATGACAAACACTGAAGGGACAACCATGGAAGCCAGGGCCCAGGCGCGGTACATCCGCGTCACGCCCATGAAGGCCCGCCGCGTGGTGGACCTCATCCGTGGCATGGATGCCACGGAGGCTCAGGCGGTCCTGCGTTTCGCCCCGCAGGCCGCGAGCGTGCCGGTCGGCAAGGTGCTGGACAGCGCCATCGCCAACGCCGCGCACAACTACGACCACACCGATGTCGACAGCCTCTTCGTCTCCGAGGCCTACGTCGACGAGGGCCCGACCCTGAAGCGGTTCCGTCCGCGCGCCCAGGGCCGTGCCTACCGGATCCGCAAGCGGACCAGCCACATCACCGTGGTCGTCAGCAGCAAGGAAGGAACCCGGTAATGGGCCAGAAGGTAAACCCGCATGGGTTCCGGCTCGGTGTCACGACCGACTTCAAGTCGCGTTGGTACGCCGACAAGCTGTACAAGGACTACGTCAAGGAAGACGTCGCCATCCGTCGGATGATGACGTCCGGCATGGAGCGCGCCGGCATCTCCAAGGTCGAGATCGAGCGCACCCGTGACCGTGTGCGTGTGGACATCCACACCGCGCGTCCGGGCATCGTCATCGGCCGCCGCGGCGCCGAGGCCGACCGCATCCGCGGCGACCTCGAGAAGCTCACCGGCAAGCAGGTCCAGCTGAACATCCTCGAGGTCAAGAACCCCGAGACGGACGCTCAGCTCGTGGCCCAGGCCGTCGCCGAGCAGCTCTCCTCCCGCGTCTCCTTCCGTCGGGCCATGCGCAAGAGCATGCAGTCCGCCATGAAGGCCGGCGCCAAGGGCATCAAGATCCAGTGCGGTGGCCGCCTCGGCGGCGCCGAGATGTCCCGCTCGGAGTTCTACCGCGAGGGCCGCGTGCCCCTGCACACGCTCCGTGCGAACGTGGACTACGGCTTCTTCGAGGCCAAGACGACCTTCGGCCGCATCGGCGTGAAGGTCTGGATCTACAAGGGCGACGTCAAGAACATCGCCGAGGTCCGCGCCGAGAACGCCGCTGCCCGCGCCGGCAACCGCCCGGCCCGTGGTGGCAACGACCGCCCGGCCCGTGGTGGCCGCGGTGGCGAGCGTGGCGGTCGCGGTCGCAAGCCGCAGCAGCAGTCGGCTCCGGCCGCCGAGGCCCCCAAGGCCGAGGCGCCCGCCGCTGCCGCTCCGGCTGAGAGCACCGGAACGGAGGCCTGACCGACATGCTGATCCCCCGTAGGGTCAAGCACCGCAAGCAGCACCACCCCAAGCGCCGCGGCATGGCCAAGGGCGGTACGCAGGTTGCGTTCGGCGAGTACGGCATCCAGGCCCTCACGCCGGCGTACGTGACCAACCGCCAGATCGAGGCGGCTCGTATCGCGATGACCCGCCACATCAAGCGTGGCGGCAAGGTCTGGATCAACATCTACCCGGACCGCCCGCTGACCAAGAAGCCCGCCGAGACCCGCATGGGTTCCGGTAAGGGTTCGCCCGAGTGGTGGGTCGCGAACGTGCACCCGGGTCGGGTCATGTTCGAGCTGTCCTACCCGAACGAGAAGATTGCGCGTGAGGCTCTGACGCGTGCGGCCCACAAGCTGCCGATGAAGTGCCGGATCGTCAAGCGCGAGGCAGGTGAAGCGTGATGTCGGCCGGTACCAAGGCGTCCGAGCTGCGCGAGCTGGGCAACGAGGAGCTTCTCGGCAAGCTCCGCGAGGCCAAGGAAGAGCTGTTCAACCTCCGCTTCCAGGCGGCGACGGGTCAGCTCGAGAACCACGGCCGTCTGAAGGCGGTCCGTAAGGACATCGCCCGGATCTACACCCTGATGCGTGAGCGCGAGCTGGGCATCGAGACGGTGGAGAGCGCCTGATGAGCGAGAGCAACGTGACTGAGAACACCGAGACCCGCGGTTTCCGCAAGACCCGTGAGGGTCTGGTCGTCAGCGACAAGATGGACAAGACCGTCGTCGTCGCCGTCGAGGACCGTGTCAAGCACGCGCTGTACGGCAAGGTCATCCGCCGTACGAACAAGCTCAAGGCGCACGACGAGCAGAACGCCGCGGGTGTCGGCGACCGCGTCCTCCTCATGGAGACCCGGCCGCTGTCCGCGACCAAGCGCTGGCGCGTCGTCGAGATCCTCGAGAAGGCCAAGTAATCCCTCCTAGGGGGACTCCCTAGGAACAGTTCCGCCAGGCTCGGCAGGGACCGCTCGCAGAAGAGGTCCCTGCCGGGAACCGGCAGACAATCAGGAGATAGACGTGATCCAGCAGGAGTCGCGACTGCGCGTCGCCGACAACACGGGTGCGAAGGAAATTCTCACCATCCGTGTGCTCGGTGGCTCCGGTCGCCGCTACGCGGGCATCGGTGACGTCATCGTCGCCACCGTCAAGGACGCGATCCCCGGTGGCAACGTGAAGAAGGGTGACGTCGTCAAGGCGGTCATCGTTCGCACCGTCAAGGAGCGCCGCCGTCCGGACGGCTCGTACATCCGCTTCGACGAGAACGCCGCCGTCATTCTGAAGAACGACGGCGACCCTCGCGGCACCCGTATCTTCGGCCCCGTCGGCCGTGAGCTGCGCGAGAAGAAGTTCATGAAGATCATCTCGCTCGCGCCGGAGGTGCTGTAAGCATGAAGATCAAGAAGGGCGACCTGGTCCAGGTCATCACCGGCAAGGACAAGGGCAAGCAGGGCAAGGTCATCGCGGCCTACCCCCGCGAGGACCGCGTCCTGGTCGAGGGTGTCAACCGGGTCAAGAAGCACACCAAGGCCGGCCCGACCGCTCGCGGTTCCCAGGCCGGCGGCATCGTGACCACCGAGGCCCCGATCCACGTGTCCAACGTTCAGCTGGTCGTGGAGAAGGACGGCAACAAGGTCGTCACGCGTGTCGGTTACCGCTTCGACGACGAGGGCAACAAGATCCGCGTTGCCAAGCGGACGGGTGAGGACATCTGATGGCTACCACCACCACTCCGCGTCTCAAGACGAAGTACCGCGAGGAGATCGCGGGCAAGCTGCGTGACGAGTTCAAGTACGAGAACGTCATGCAGATCCCCGGCCTCGTGAAGATCGTGGTCAACATGGGTGTGGGCGACGCCGCCCGCGACTCCAAGCTGATCGACGGCGCGATCCGCGACCTCACCACGATCACCGGTCAGAAGCCGGCCGTCACCAAGGCCCGCAAGTCCATCGCGCAGTTCAAGCTGCGTGAGGGCCAGCCGATCGGTGCCCACGTCACGCTCCGTGGCGACCGCATGTGGGAGTTCCTGGACCGCACCCTGTCGCTCGCGCTGCCGCGCATCCGCGACTTCCGCGGTCTGTCCCCCAAGCAGTTCGACGGCCGTGGCAACTACACCTTCGGTCTCACCGAGCAGGTCATGTTCCACGAGATCGACCAGGACAAGATCGACCGTACCCGGGGTATGGACATCACCGTGGTCACCACGGCGACCAACGACGCCGAGGGCCGCGCCCTCCTCCGTCACCTCGGCTTCCCCTTCAAGGAGGCGTGAGCGAGATGGCGAAGAAGGCTCTGATCGCGAAGGCTGCTCGCAAGCCCAAGTTCGGCGTGCGTGGCTACACGCGCTGCCAGCGCTGCGGCCGTCCCCACTCCGTGTACCGCAAGTTCGGCCTGTGCCGCGTGTGCCTTCGTGAGATGGCTCACCGTGGCGAGCTGCCGGGCGTGACCAAGAGCTCCTGGTAATACCGGTTATTCCGGGTTACCAAGGCTCTCGGTAAGCATTCGGGGCGGCGGAACGCCCACGCCACATGCCGTAGGCTTGTGGGGTTGGGCGTCTGCCGCCGCCCGTACGACTTACTACGCCGTAGGTCCACCGCGCCGCACCCGTCCCGTCTCGGATCGGGGAGAGGGATGGCGCACCAGGAAACCCCGGCGAGAGAGGCCGAAGGCCAATTCATGACCATGACTGATCCGATCGCAGACATGCTTACGCGTCTGCGGAACGCGAACTCGGCATACCACGACTCCGTGACGATGCCCGCTTCCAAGATCAAGTCGCACATCGCGGAGATCCTCCAGCAGGAGGGCTTCATCACGGGCTGGAAGGTCGAGGACGCCGAGGTCGGCAAGAACCTCACCCTCGAGCTGAAGTTCGGCCCGAACCGTGAGCGCTCCATCGCGGGCATCAAGCGGATCTCCAAGCCCGGTCTCCGGGTGTACGCGAAGTCCACCAACCTGCCGAAGGTGCTCGGCGGCCTCGGCGTGGCGATCATCTCCACGTCGCACGGGCTCCTCACCGACAAGCAGGCCGGCAAGAAGGGCGTGGGTGGGGAAGTCCTCGCCTACGTCTGGTAGCAGAAGGGAACGGAGGAAACAGCTATGTCGCGCATTGGCAAGCTCCCCATCACGGTTCCCGCCGGCGTGGACGTCACCATCGACGGCCGTACGGTCCAGGTGAAGGGCCCCAAGGGCACCCTCTCCCACACCGTTGTCGCGCCGATCGAGATCGCTAAGGGTGAGGACGGCGTTCTCAGCGTCACCCGCCCGAACGACGAGCGTCAGAACAAGGCCCTCCACGGCCTGTCCCGCACGCTGGTGGCGAACATGATCACCGGCGTGACCCAGGGTTACGTGAAGAAGCTCGAGATCAGCGGTGTCGGTTACCGCGTGACGGCCAAGGGTTCGAACCTCGAGTTCGCGCTCGGCTACAGCCACCCGATCACCGTCGAGGCGCCCGAGGGCATCACCTTCAAGGTGGAGTCCCCGACCCGCTTCTCGGTCGAGGGCATCGACAAGCAGAAGGTCGGCGAGGTCGCGGCGAACATCCGCAAGCTCCGCAAGCCCGACCCGTACAAGGCCAAGGGCGTCAAGTACGAGGGCGAAGTCATCCGCCGCAAGGTCGGAAAGGCGGGTAAGTAAGCCATGGCATACGGTACGAAGATCGCTAAGGGCGACGCCTACAAGCGCGCCGCGATCAAGCGCCGCCACATCCGGATCCGCAAGAAGGTCTCGGGTACGGCCGAGCGTCCCCGCCTGGTCGTGACGCGTTCGAACCGCCACATCGTGGCCCAGGTCATCGACGACATCAAGGGTCACACCCTGGCGTCGGCGTCGACCCTGGACGCCTCGATCCGTGGCAACGACGACAAGTCGGCGCAGGCCGGCAAGGTCGGCGCCCTGGTCGCCGAGCGTGCCAAGGCCGCGGGCGTCGAGGCCGTCGTGTTCGACCGTGGTGGCAACCGGTACGCGGGTCGCATCGCGGCTCTGGCCGACGCCGCCCGCGAAGCCGGGCTCAAGTTCTGAGCCGCTTCCGTAGCTAGCGGAAAAGAGAGAGGTAAATCCAATGGCTGGACCCCAGCGCCGCGGTGGCGGTGCCGGTGGCGGCGAGCGGCGGGACCGGAAGGGCCGTGACGGCGGCGCAGCTGCCGCCGAGAAGACCGCGTACGTCGAGCGCGTCGTCGCGATCAACCGCGTCGCCAAGGTTGTGAAGGGTGGTCGTCGCTTCAGCTTCACCGCGCTGGTCGTGGTGGGCGACGGTGACGGCACCGTGGGTGTCGGTTACGGCAAGGCCAAGGAGGTGCCGGCCGCCATCGCCAAGGGTGTCGAGGAGGCCAAGAAGCACTTCTTCAAGGTCCCCCGTATCCAGGGCACCATCCCGCACCCGATCCAGGGTGAGAAGGCCGCGGGCGTCGTCCTGCTCAAGCCGGCTTCCCCCGGTACCGGTGTTATCGCCGGTGGCCCGGTGCGTGCCGTGCTCGAGTGCGCCGGCGTTCACGACATCCTGTCGAAGTCCCTCGGCTCCGACAACGCGATCAACATCGTGCACGCGACCGTGGAGGCCCTGAAGGGCCTGCAGCGTCCCGAGGAGATCGCGGCCCGCCGCGGTCTGCCGCTCGAGGACGTCGCCCCCGCGGCTCTGCTGCGTGCGCGTGCCGGGGCTGGTGCGTAATGGCTCAGCTCAAGATCACGCAGGTGAAGTCGTACATCGGCAGCAAGCAGAACCACCGTGACACCCTGCGCTCCCTTGGTCTCAAGGGCATCAACACGCAGGTCGTCAAGGAGGACCGCCCCGAGTTCCGCGGCATGGTGCACACCGTCCGCCACCTCGTGACGGTCGAGGAGGTCGACTGATCATGGCGGAGCAGAACCCGCTCAAGATCCACAACCTCCGTCCCGCCCCGGGCGCCAAGACCGCCAAGACCCGTGTCGGTCGTGGTGAGGCGTCGAAGGGTAAGACGGCCGGTCGTGGTACCAAGGGCACGAAGGCCCGTTACCAGGTTCCGGAGCGCTTCGAGGGTGGCCAGATGCCGCTCCACATGCGCCTCCCGAAGCTCAAGGGCTTCAAGAACCCGTTCAAGACCGAGTACCAGGTCGTGAACCTCGACAAGCTGGCCGCGCTCTACCCCGAGGGTGGCGAGGTCACGGTCGAGGGTCTCGTGGCCAAGGGTGCCGTGCGCAAGAACAGCCTCGTCAAGGTCCTGGGCCAGGGCGAGCTCTCCGTGGCGCTGCAGGTGACGGTCGACGCCGTCTCCGGCTCCGCCAAGGAGAAGATCACCGCCGCCGGCGGTACCGTCACCGAGCTCGTCTGACCCGTTCAGGCCTCTCGATGACATGAGCGATCCCGACCGGGGATGCCCCACAAAAGGGGCATCCCCGGTTGGTCGTTCCTAGGGGGGCGGTGTCGCCGGTATGGTGGCCTGCGCTGCTGATTTCCCCCGGTTCCCCCGACAGGGGCACCCAGAACGGCAGCGAACCGTTACACATGTCGTCCTTAGTCGAATCTCAAGACCGTCACCTCTGACGCACTTGCGCGGGGGTCGCAGGAGGCACCGTGCTCACCGCGTTCGCCCGGGCGTTCAGAACGCCCGACCTGCGCAAGAAGCTCCTCTTCACGCTCGGCATCATCGTGGTCTACCGGGTCGGTACCCATATCCCGATTCCCGGTGTCGACTACAAGAACGTCCAGTTCTGTCTGGACCAGGCGAGCCAGAACCAGGGCTTGTTCGGTCTGGTCAACATGTTCAGCGGCGGCGCGCTGCTCCAGATCACGATCTTCGCGCTCGGCATCATGCCGTACATCACCGCCAGCATCATCCTGCAGCTGCTCACCGTGGTGATCCCGCGCCTGGAGGCCCTGAAGAAGGAGGGCCAGTCCGGCACGGCGAAGATCACGCAGTACACCCGCTACCTGACGGTCGCCCTGGCGATCCTCCAGGGCACCGGTCTCGTCGCGACCGCGCGCAGCGGCGCGCTCTTCAGCGGCTGCCAGCTGGCCGGCCAGATCGTCCCGGACCAGTCGATCTTCGTCACCATCACCATGGTCATCACCATGACCGCCGGTACGGCCGTCGTCATGTGGCTCGGTGAGCTCATCACCGACCGCGGCATCGGCAACGGCATGTCGATCCTGATGTTCATCTCGATCGCCGCCACGTTCCCGTCCGCCCTGTGGGCCATCAAGGAGCAGGGCAGCCTGGCCGACGGCTGGATCGAGTTCGGGACCGTCATCCTCGTCGGTCTCGTCATGGTCGCCCTGGTGGTCTTCGTCGAGCAGGCGCAGCGCCGTATCCCGGTGCAGTACGCGAAGCGGATGATCGGCCGCCGTTCCTACGGCGGTACGTCGACCTACATCCCGCTCAAGGTGAACCAGGCCGGCGTGATCCCCGTCATCTTCGCGTCGTCGCTGCTCTACATCCCGGCGCTGATCGCTCAGTTCACGGGCGGTGACGCGGGCTGGAAGACCTGGATCGAGCAGAACCTGACCAAGGGTGACCACCCGATCTACATCACCCTCTACTTCCTTCTCATCGTTTTCTTCGCGTTCTTCTACGTGGCCATCTCGTTCAACCCCGAGGAAGTCGCGGACAACATGAAGAAGTATGGTGGCTTCATCCCGGGCATCCGGGCTGGCCGACCGACCGCTGAGTACCTCAGCTACGTACTCAACCGGATCACCTGGCCGGGTTCGCTGTATCTGGGACTGATCGCTCTCGTACCGACGATGGCGTTGGTTGGCTTCGGGGCAAGCCAGAACTTCCCGTTCGGCGGGACCAGCATCCTGATCATCGTGGGTGTGGGTCTCGAGACGGTGAAGCAGATCGAGAGCCAGCTTCAGCAGCGCAATTACGAAGGGTTCCTCCGCTGATGCGAATCGTCCTCGTCGGGCCGCCCGGTGCCGGCAAGGGAACGCAAGCCGCCTACCTTGCCAAGAACCTGTCGATCCCCCACATCTCCACCGGCGACCTCTTCCGTGCGAACATCAGCCACTCCACGGAGCTGGGCAAACTCGCCAAGTCCTACATGGACGCGGGGAACCTGGTACCCGACGAGGTCACCATCGCCATGGCCAAGGACCGCATGGAGCAGCCGGACGCCGAGGGCGGCTTCCTGCTCGACGGCTTCCCGCGCAACGTGTCGCAGGCCGAGGCGCTGGACGAGATGCTGCAGTCCGGCGGCATGAAGCTGGACGCGGTGCTCGACCTGGAGGTCCCCGAGGACGAGGTGGTCCGGCGCATCGCCGGCCGCCGCATCTGCCGCAACGACTCGGCGCACGTCTTCCACGAGACGTACAAGAGGCCGAAGCAGGACGGCGTCTGCGACGAGTGCGGCGGCGAGCTGTACCAGCGCGACGACGACTCCGAGGACACCGTCCGCAAGCGCCTCGAGGTCTACCACACGCAGACCGAGCCGATCATCGACTACTACAAGGCGCAGGACCTGGTGGTCACGATCTCGGCCCTCGGCAAGGTGGAAGAGGTCACCCAGCGGGCGATGGACGCGCTGAAGCGCGGGGACGACCGGAAGTAGACAGGGGCGTCCCTCCGGCCGCGGTGCCCCCATGGGTGCCGCGGCCGTAGTGTTGTGCAGGTAACGGCCCACGGAAAGACGGAGAGCGCAGGCCCCCATGGTGCAGATCAAGACCCCCGAGCAGATCGCCAAGATGCGTGAGGCGGGCCTTGTGGTCGCCGCCATCCACAAGGCGACGCGAGAGGCCGCGGTGCCCGGGGCGAGCACCAAGGACCTGGACGAGGTCGCCCGCAAGGTCCTCGCCGAGCACGGCGCGAAGCCGAACTTCCTCGGCTACGGCGGCTTCCCCGCCACCATCTGCACCTCGGTCAACGAGGTCGTCGTCCACGGCATCCCGGACGAGAAGACCGTCCTGAAGGACGGCGACATCATCTCGATCGACTGCGGCGCCATCGTCGACGGCTGGCACGGCGACGCGGCGTTCACGGCCTTCGTGGGCTCCGGCCACGCCCCGGAGCTGATCGAGCTCTCCCGGGTGACCGAGGAGTCGATGTGGGCGGGCATCGCGGCGATGAAGCCGGGCAACCGGCTCGTCGACATCTCCCGCGCCATCGAGACCTACATCCGCCGCCAGCCCAAGCCCGGCGGCGGCAAGTACGGGATCGTCGAGGACTACGGCGGCCACGGCATCGGCACCGAGATGCACATGGACCCGCACCTGCTGAACTACGTCGAGCGCCGGCGCGGCAAGGGCCCGAAGCTGGTGCCCGGCTTCTGCCTGGCGATCGAGCCGATGGTGTCGCTCGGCACCCCCAAGACCCGGGTCCTCTCCGACGACTGGACGGTCGTCACCACGGACGGCACGTGGTCCTCGCACTGGGAGCACTCGGTCGCCCTGACCGAGGAGGGCCCGCTGGTCCTGACCTCCCCCGACGGCGGCAGGGCCAAGCTGGCGGAGCTCGGGGTCACGGCGGCGCCGGACCCGCTGGGCTAGCCGCGGGGCCCTTCCCGGGTCCCATACGGCCGAGGTAGGTCCCTGTGGGGCCGCCTCGCGCGCCCGTGCAGGGCGCCGCGCACCGGCTCCGGTGCGGTCCCGCGCCTCGCGCACAGGCCCGTGCGTCCCGCCCGGTCCGGTGCGGTCCCGCGCGTGAGCGCCGGGCGGCCCGTCCCGGGCAGCGCGCCGCAGGGCCCCCGCCAGGCCGGGGGCGCGCCGGAGACCGCGCCGCACGCCCCGCGACCGCCGCTCGGCGCCGCCGGGCCCCAGGAGGACCCGGACCCCGGCCGTGAGCCCGGGACACGGGTCCGCACGGGCCCGCATAACGATCTCCGAAGCCGGGCAGCCTCCCTCGATTCGTCTTTCCGGGAGCACTGACGTAGACTGACTCGTCGGCTCTCGTGCACCCGCATGTCCTCATGCGGTCGGCGGAGTCGATCAAGGTAGTCGATTCGAAGGGCGAAGCGTGGCCAAGAAGCAAGGTGCCATCGAGATCGAGGGCACTGTCGTCGAGTCTCTTCCGAACGCCATGTTCAAGGTCGAGCTCCAGAACGGCCACCAGGTCCTGGCACACATCAGCGGCAAGATGCGCATGCACTACATCCGCATCCTCCCTGACGACCGGGTCGTGGTGGAGCTCTCTCCGTACGACCTGACGCGTGGCCGGATCGTCTACCGCTACAAGTAGATCTTGCCTGTGCCCCGTTCCGGCGGGGTGGTGGCACTGACCCGGAGAACCTCACATCCCATGAAGGTCAAGCCGAGCGTCAAGAAGATCTGCGACAAGTGCAGGGTGATCCGCCGTCACGGCCGGGTCATGGTCATCTGCGACAACCCGCGCCACAAGCAGCGCCAGGGCTGACGCACGACCGCACCTCTGCATCCGCAGATCTCGCGCGACGCAAGCAGTACATGTTCATACGCAGATCCCGGGCCGGGCGTTCAGCCGGTCCGACACCCCCGGTCGGAGGCCGGGGACCCAGTTCGTACCTCGTACGGCGGCTGGGAGCCGGTTCTGTGGAAGACCTCCGAACGACAACTGGAGCCATTGAATGGCACGCGTTTCCGGTGTTGACATCCCGCGCGACAAGCGCGTGGAGGTTGCCCTCACCTACGTGTTCGGCATCGGCCGGACCCTGTCCCAGAAGACGCTGGCCGAGACCGGCGTCGACCCGAACACCCGCGTTCGCGACCTCTCCGAGGAGGAGCTGGTCAAGATCCGCGAGTACGTGGACGCCAACATCCAGACCGAGGGTGACCTCCGTCGCGAGATCCAGGCCGACATCCGCCGCAAGGTGGAGATCGGTTCCTACCAGGGTCTGCGCCACCGTCGTGGCCTGCCCGTCCGCGGTCAGCGCACCAGCACGAACGCCCGTACCCGCAAGGGCCCGCGTCGCGCCATCGCCGGCAAGAAGAAGCCGGGCAAGAAGTAGTCCTCAGCGGACGCTGCGCTGTCCGGGCCCGCCCCGGACGCCGCATTCCAGCGGTCTTCGCTGTAGGACCGACCACCTCCCGTAGGAGAACAAGACATGCCCCCCAAGGGACGTCAGGGCGCTGCCAAGAAGGTGCGCCGCAAGGAAAAGAAGAACGTCGCTCACGGCCACGCGCACATCAAGAGCACGTTCAACAACACGATCGTCTCGATCACGGACCCGACCGGCAACGTGATCTCCTGGGCCTCCGCCGGCCACGTCGGCTTCAAGGGCTCGCGCAAGTCCACCCCCTTCGCCGCGCAGATGGCCGCCGAGTCGGCCGCCCGCCGCGCGCAGGAGCACGGCATGCGCAAGGTCGACGTCTTCGTCAAGGGTCCCGGCTCCGGCCGTGAGACCGCGATCCGCTCCCTCCAGGCCACCGGCCTCGAGGTCGGCTCGATCCAGGATGTCACCCCCACCCCGCACAACGGCTGCCGTCCGCCGAAGCGCCGCCGCGTCTGACGCACGGCCTTCACCGCGGCCCGGGCCGTGCCGGTCACGCTCCGGCGCGGCCGGTCGCCGGGTTCGAGGTTCCGGGCGGTACGGCTCCTGAAAAAGGACCGTATCGCCCGTATCCTTGCAGTACCCGCGCGGTGCACCGCGCGGTTCCGTCGGGCGTCAAATAGCGGGCGTCCACGAATGAAGGATCTGATCCCCACATGCTGATCGCTCAGCGTCCCTCGTTGACCGAAGAGGTCGTCGACGAGTTCCGCTCCCGGTTCGTGATCGAGCCGCTGGAGCCGGGCTTCGGCTACACCCTCGGCAACTCCCTCCGCCGTACGCTCCTGTCCTCGATCCCGGGTGCCGCCGTCACCTCGATCCGGATCGACGGCGTCCTGCACGAGTTCACCACCGTGCCGGGCGTCAAGGAGGACGTCACCGACCTGATCCTCAACATCAAGCAGCTGGTCGTCTCCTCGGAGCACGACGAGCCGGTCGTGATGTACCTGCGCAAGCAGGGCCCGGGTCTGGTCACCGCCGCCGACATCGCGCCCCCGGCCGGTGTCGAGGTGCACAACCCCGACCTCGTCCTCGCCACGCTCAACGGCAAGGGCAAGCTGGAGATGGAGCTGACCGTCGAGCGCGGTCGCGGCTACGTCTCCGCCGTCCAGAACAAGCAGGTGGGCCAGGAGATCGGCCGTATCCCGGTCGACTCCATCTACAGCCCCGTGCTCAAGGTCACCTACAAGGTCGAGGCGACCCGAGTCGAGCAGCGCACCGACTTCGACAAGCTCATCGTCGACGTCGAGACCAAGCAGGCCATGCGTCCGCGCGACGCCATGGCGTCGGCCGGCAAGACCCTGGTCGAGCTGTTCGGTCTGGCCCGCGAGCTCAACATCGACGCCGAGGGCATCGACATGGGTCCGTCCCCGACGGACGCCGCGCTCGCCGCGGACCTGGCGCTGCCGATCGAGGAGCTGGAGCTCACGGTCCGCTCCTACAACTGCCTCAAGCGCGAGGGCATCCACTCCGTGGGTGAGCTCGTCGCCCGCTCCGAGGCCGACCTGCTGGACATCCGCAACTTCGGTGCGAAGTCCATCGACGAGGTCAAGGCGAAGCTGGCCGGCATGGGCCTGGCCCTCAAGGACAGCCCGCCCGGATTCGACCCGACCGCCGCGGCCGACGCCTTCGGCGCGGACGACGACGCGGACGCGGGCTTCGTCGAGACCGAGCAGTACTGAGAGCTCGGGACCGACGGTCCGTTCCCGGGTGCGGGTGCGCTGCGGCTTGTCGCGTCCACGCGACGGAGTCGCACATCGACACCGTCCCGCACCCCTTCCGGGGCGCCCCTTCGGGGACGCCCCGGATCTCCGACGGGCGACCGCCCGCTCGGATACTGACCCCGGTACCTGATACGGCCGGGGCAGACACACAGGAGAAGAACCATGCCGAAGCCCACCAAGGGTGCCCGTCTGGGCGGCAGCGCCGCGCACGAGAAGCTGCTCCTCGCGAACCTCGCGAAGGCGCTGTTCGAGCACGGCAAGATCACGACCACCGAGGCGAAGGCCCGCCGTCTGCGGCCGTACGCCGAGCGTCTGGTCACCAAGGCGAAGAAGGGCGACCTTCACAACCGCCGTCAGGTGCTCCAGGTCATCACGGACAAGAGCGTCGTCCACACGCTCTTCACCGAGATCGGCCCGCGCTACGAGAACCGCCCGGGTGGCTACACCCGTATCACCAAGATCGGTAACCGCCGTGGCGACAACGCGCCCATGGCCGTCATCGAGCTGGTGGAGGCCCTGACCGTGGCCCAGCAGGCCACCGGTGAGGCCGAGGCGGCCACCAAGCGCGCCGTCAAGGAAGACGCCCTGAAGAAGGACGAGGCCGCCGAGGCCACGTCCGACGAGGCCGTCGAGGACGCCAAGCCGGCCGACGAGGCCGCCGCCGAGGAGTCGAAGGACGCCTGAGGCTGCTGCTTCGCGGTGAGCGGGTCCGCCCTTCGGGGCGGGCCCGCTTTCGTTCGTCCGGAGGCCGTTTCGGCCCTGAGAGGATCTGTGTGTGAGTGACGAGGTGGAGCCCGGGTTCGTCCGGGTGCGGCTGGATCTGTCGTACGACGGCTCGGAGTTCTCCGGGTGGGCCAAGCAGGCCGGGGGGCGGCGGACCGTCCAGGGGGAGATCGAGGACGCGCTGCGGGTGGTGACCCGGTCCGCACGGCCGTACGAGCTGACGGTGGCCGGGCGGACCGACGCCGGGGTGCACGCGCGGGGCCAGGTCGCGCACGTGGACCTGCCGGGGGAGGTCTGGGAGGAGCAGCGGGGAAAGCTGCTCAAGCGGCTGGCCGGGCGGCTGCCGCGGGACGTGCGGATCTGGTCGGTCGCCGAGGCGCCGAGCGGCTTCGACGCCCGCTTCTCGGCGATCTGGCGCCGCTACGCCTACCGGGTCACCGACCACCCCGGCGGCGTCGACCCGCTGCTGCGGAACCACGTGCTCTGGCACGACTGGCCGCTGGACGTCGACGCCATGAACGAGGCGGCGCGCGGGCTGCTGGGGGAGCACGACTTCGCGGCGTACTGCAAGAAGCGGGAGGGCGCGACCACGATCCGCACCCTGCAGGAGCTGAGCCTGGTGCGGGGCGAGGACGGCGTCGTCACCGCGACCGTGCGCGCCGACGCCTTCTGCCACAACATGGTGCGTTCGCTGATCGGGGCGCTGCTGTTCGTGGGGGACGGACACCGGGGGCCCGAGTGGCCGGCGAAGGTGCTGGCCGCGGGCGTGCGCGACTCCGCCGTGCACGTCGTGCGCCCGCACGGCCTGACCCTGGAGGAGGTCGGCTACCCGGCGGACGGGCTGCTGGCGGCCCGGAGCAAGGAGGCGCGCAACCGGCGGTCCCTGCCGGTACGGGGCGGCTGCTGCGGCTGAGGACGACGCGGGAGGACCGGACGGGACGGCGGCGTGAGCCTGCCCCGCCGGGTGCGGCGGCGGCCGGTCCGGGGAGCGGTGCCGGTCCGGCGTACGTGGTGCGGTGCCGGTCCGGCGTACGTGGTGCGGTCCCGCTCTGGGCGCGGTGGCGGTCCGGGGTGTGTGGCGGCGAGCCCGCCGGGTGCGGCGCCGGTCGGTCCGGGGTGGGCGGTGCCGGTCCGGCGGGTGCGGCGGCGGTCCGGCGGGTGCGGGGTCAGCCCGCTGTCGCCGCCGCCGACGCCTGGGCCTCGCCGCGGCGGTGGATCTGGCGGAAGGCGAACTCGGCCAGGTCGTCGCCGGTGGAGAAGACCTTCTCGTCCTTGGTCGTCACGTCCTTGCCGTCGGTGAAGCCGGCGACCGTCAGGTACATGTAGCGGCCGTAGGAGTTCGTGGTCGAGCGGCAGACGGCGGCGCGGCAGAAGGTGGGGACGCCCGAGCCGGGCAGCGAGACGACGCCGCTCCTGCTGTCCGCGTCCGTCTTGGCCTTGGCGGCCTGCGCCTCGGTGTCGAAGACGGCGACCCCGACCGTGACCGCGACGCCGTCCTTGCTGTACGTGGCGCGGACGACCCGGGTGCAGCCGTTCTTCGCGAGGATCGCGGGAAGGGTGCCGCGGGCGACGGACGCGCAGTTCGTCGTGGAGTCCGTGGGGCCCTTCTTGTAGACGGTCTCGCCCATCGTCAGCTGCGTGCCGGGGAAGAGGGTGTCCGCGCTCAGCGGGGCCGTGTCCTTCTTCGCGCTGGAGATGAAGTCCTTCGGGTCGAGCGGCGGCGGCGCCGACGTCTTTGCGAAGGAGGGCTCGGGACGGTCCGACCCGCTCGGGATGTCGGCCGTGGCCGGCAGGCCGGAGGAGGGCCGGTTCGACGCCTGGTCGCTGCCGTCCGCCGAGACCACGGCCACCGCGACGGCCGCGCCGACCGCGATCGTGGCGATCGCTCCGCCGCCGATCAGCAGCCATCTGCGGCGCCGGTTGCGCGTCTCGGACGCCTCGGCGAGCGCGGCCCAGTCGGGGGACTGGCCGGCCTGACCGCCCCACCCCGACCCCTGATCGCCCCACTGCGGCCGCTGTGAACCCGATCCCCCGGAACCCCACTGGGGTCCCCCCTGCCCAAAGCTCATGGGCGGCATCTTAGACGGGACGGGGGGCGTGCTGGTCCGTCCCGAACGGCACTCGACGCCCTAGCGTTACCCGGGTGAGAAGCGGCGAAAAGGACATCTGCGCATGGTTCGTACGGCCCGCCTCCTGGCCCGGCCGGACGGTGCTCATGGCGGTGCTCGCGGCGGCCGTCGTGCAGACCGCCCGGCACACGCGCGACGGAGGCATGGACAACGGGATCGTCGTCGACGCCGCCCGCACCTGGCTGCGCGGCGGCTCCCCGTACGCCGACCCGCACTTCCTCTATCTGCCCAGCGCCGTCCTCGCCGGCGTCCCGCAGACCGTGCTGCCGCTCACCGTGCTGCGCGCGGCGGTGCCCCTCGCGGTCGCCGGCTGCCTGCTCGGCGGCTGGGTGTGCGCGCTGCGGCTGCACGGCGTCCCGGTGCGCAGCCGGTTCGCCGTGCTCGGCGCGACGGCGCTCGCGCTCGGCTTCGCGCCCTTCGGGCACCTGGTCCGCCTGGGCAACTGGACCGCGGTGGCCGCGCTCGCCCTGCCCGCGGCGCTGCTGCTGGCCCACCGCGGCCGGTGGACCGCCGCCGGTGCGGTGGTCGGCGCCGCGATCGCCGTGAAACCGCTGCTCGTGCCCGTCCTGCTGCTCTTCGTCCTGGCCCGCCGGTGGCGCGGGCTGGCCGCCGCGGTCCTGGTCCCGGCCGCCGCCTCGGGCCTCGCCGCGCTGCTGATGCCCGACCCCGCCGGGTTCCTCACCCGTACCCTGCCCTTCCTGCTGCGCGGCGGCGACGACTTCATGCGGCCCTACGAGATGTCCCCGGCGGCGGTGCTGCCGCGGCTCGGTGTGCCGGAGCACGCCGCCTCGCTGCTGGCGACGGCCGCCGCGGGCTGCCTGGTGTGGTGCGCGTACCGACGCTGGCGGCGGGGCGGTCCCGGGCCCGCACGGCTCGCGGAGACCGCCGCGCCGCTGCTGCTGGCGGCCTTCCTCGCCTCCCGGACCTCCTACGACCACTACCTGATGGCCGTCGTGCCGGTGCTGCTCGCCGGGGCGCTGGAGCCGGGGGCGGTGGCCCGCGGCCCGTGGTTCTGGGCCGCGCTGGTGCCGCAGGTGCCGGGGTTCTCCCTGCCGTACCTGGAGGCGGAGACCCGGCGGGCCTTCCGGGACGCGGTGACGCTGTGCGTGCTGGCCGCGGCGGTGGGCCGCCGGGCGGCGACGGGCGCGGTGCCGGGGCGGCGGGGGCCGCGTCCGGCCGCCGGGGAGGCGCGTCCGGCCGCCGAGACGGAGGACCCGGCCGCCGAGGGGGAGCGTCCGGCTGTCGGCGCGGAGCGGCCGGGCCACTGACGGGGAGGGGTCCGGCCGCTGCCGGGGTCTGTCTGCGGGCGGGGGCGCCCGGCCGCAGGGAAGCCGCAGGGAAGGGACGTCCCGCGGTCTCCGGCGCGGGCGAGGAGCCGCCGTGCTGCCGGTGCTGCCGGCGCTTTCCCCGCCGCGCAGTATCCTGAAACACGGCAGGAGCCTCGCGAGGGCTCCCCGTTTTGACCCATCCGGGGCGAGACGGGTAACCTGCCAGTTCGTTATGTGTATTGGCTTGCTCATTCTCACGTGAGGGGCCCTTACACCGGTCCACCGGGCCGATGACCAGCGACCAGCACGCGGTTTGCGTCACCGCAGTGCGGTCAGGGCTGTCGTGATCGTCTTCGGTGACCTTGTCAGGACCATTCACTGAAGAAGCGAAGGCTACGAACCGTGCGTACGTACAGCCCCAAGCCCGGCGATATCACCCGCCAGTGGCACGTCATCGATGCCCGGGACGTCGTCCTGGGCCGCCTGGCGTCCACCGCCGCCACCCTTCTGCGGGGCAAGCACAAGCCGATCTACGCGCCGCACGTCGACGCTGGTGACTTCGTCATCATCATCAACGCCGACAAGGTGCACCTGTCCGGCAACAAGCGGACCCAGAAGATGGCGTACCGCCACTCCGGCTACCCGGGCGGTCTGCGGTCCGTCCGCTACGACGACCTGCTGGCGAACAACCCCGAGAAGGCCGTCGAGAAGGCCGTCAAGGGCATGCTCCCGAAGAACTCCCTCGGCCGTCAGATGCTCTCGAAGCTGAAGGTCTACGCGGGCGAGAACCACCCGCACGCTGCTCAGCAGCCGGTTCCGTTCGAGATCACCCAGGTCGCGCAGTAAGTCCGGCCACCCCCTAAGACTGAAGAGAATCTGAGGAGAATCGTGGCCGAGACCACCGCCGAGCAGCCTCTCGACGAGACTGTCGACATCGACCAGTACACCACCGAGTCCGAGGTCCCCCTGGAGGGCGAGTACACCTCGGAGTCGCTGGCCTCCCGCTTCGGCGACCCGCAGCCGGCCGCCGGCCTGGGCCGTCGCAAGAACGCCATCGCCCGCGTCCGGATCGTTCCGGGCTCCGGCAAGTGGAAGATCAACGGTCGCACCCTCGAGGACTACTTCCCGAACAAGGTGCACCAGCAGGAAGTCAACGAGCCCTTCAAGGTGCTCGAGCTCGAGGGCCGCTACGACGTCGTCGCCCGCATCGCGGGTGGCGGTGTCTCCGGTCAGGCCGGCGCCCTGCGCCTCGGCGTGGCCCGCGCCCTGAACGAGGCGGACGTGGACAACAACCGCGGCCCGCTCAAGAAGGCCGGGTTCCTGCGTCGTGACGACCGCGCCGTCGAGCGCAAGAAGGCCGGTCTGAAGAAGGCCCGCAAGGCCCCGCAGTACAGCAAGCGCTAATCGCTGCCTGCTTCGTACGACCGTTCGCCCCGGCGGCACGCTGTGTGCCGTCGGGGCGTTCGTTTATTCATAGAGTTCGGCGTATAACGTCATATGGCGCTCAA
The DNA here is from genome assembly GCF_014650875.1 of Streptomyces minutiscleroticus. Classification (GTDB taxonomy): domain Bacteria; phylum Actinomycetota; class Actinomycetes; order Streptomycetales; family Streptomycetaceae; genus Streptomyces; species Streptomyces minutiscleroticus. The sequence goes on along the minus strand of NZ_BMVU01000004.1, from coordinate 61,651 downwards.
AGGTTTGCACGCTCGGATGATTTTCGGAGCCCAACTGTCCTTCTGAGTCTCTCGGGCCCCGTCAGGGGGTGGACGCCGCGGCCTGGACGAGCTTCACCTTGCTTTTCTCGGGAATTTCCGACAGTTCGGAGGACATCACAGTGGGACGACTCTTCGGCACGGACGGTGTGCGCGGTGTCGCCAACGCGGATCTGACGGCCGAGCTCGCGCTCGGACTCTCCGTCGCGGCGGCGCACGTACTCGGTGAGGTGGGCACCTTCGAGGGGCACCGCCCGACCGCGGTCGTCGGGCGCGATCCGCGGGCGTCCGGCGAGTTCCTGGAGGCCGCCGTGGTCGCGGGGCTCGCGAGCGCCGGCGTGGACGTGCTGCGGGTCGGCGTGCTGCCGACGCCCGCGGTCGCGTACCTGACCGGCGTGCTCGGAGCGGACCTCGGCGTGATGCTCTCCGCCAGCCACAACGCCATGCCCGACAACGGCATCAAGTTCTTCGCGCGCGGCGGCCACAAGCTGGCCGACGAGCTGGAGGACCGGATCGAGGCCGTGTACGAGGAGCACCGCACCGGCGCCCCCTGGGACCGGCCGACCGGGGCCGGCGTCGGCCGCGTGAAGGACTACCACGAGGGCTTCGACCGGTACGTCGCCCACCTCGTCGGCGTGCTGCCGAACCGGCTCGACGGGCTGAAGATCGTGCTGGACGAGGCGCACGGGGCGGCCGCCCGCGTCTCGCCCGAGGCGTTCACGCGCGCCGGGGCCGAGGTCGTCACCATCGGCGCCGATCCGGACGGGCTCAACATCAACGACGGCTGCGGCTCGACCCACCTGGACCTGCTGCGGGCCAAGGTCGTCGAGCACGGGGCCGACCTCGGCATCGCGCACGACGGTGACGCCGACCGCTGCCTGGCCGTGGACCACGAGGGCAACGAGGTCGACGGCGACCAGATCCTCTCCGTGCTCGCGCTGGCGATGCGGGAGCGTTCCGCACTGCGCTCCGACACCGTCGTCGCGACCGTCATGTCCAACCTGGGCTTCAAGCTCGCCATGGAGCGCGAGGGCGTCCGGCTCGTCCAGACCGCGGTCGGCGACCGCTACGTGCTGGAGGAGATGAAGGAGCACGGCTACGCGCTCGGTGGCGAGCAGTCCGGGCACGTGATCATCCTGGACCACGCGACCACCGGCGACGGCACGCTCACCGGTCTGATGCTGGCCGCCCGGGTCGCCGAGACCAAGCGGTCCCTCAAGGAGCTCGCGTCCGTCATGGAGCGGCTGCCGCAGGTGCTCGTGAACGTGCCCGACGTGGACAAGTCCCGGGTGAACAGCTCCGCCGAGCTGTCCGAGGCCGTCAAGGAGGCCGAGCGGGAGCTGGGTTCCACCGGGCGGGTGCTGCTGCGGTCCTCGGGCACCGAGCCGCTGGTGCGCGTGATGGTCGAGGCCGCCGACATCGAGCAGGCGCGGTCCGTCGCCGCGCGCCTCGCCGACGTGGTGAAGTCGGCGCTGGGATAACGGCGCTGGGATAACGGCGTTCGGCCCCTGGCCGGTCGGTCCCTGGCCGGTCGGGCGGCGGTCGGGGCATGTGGCTCGGGCCCGTGGCCGGTGCACTTCGGTGGCCGGGTGCGGGTCCGGGCCGTTTCGGGTCCGGGGGTATGTCGGGTGCGGGTCCGGGCTGTTCTGGGTTCGGGGGCGGTCCGGGTGTGGTTCGGGGGTGTGTCGGGTGCGGGTTGTTTTCTATGGGGCGGCCGCGTTCCTGCGGTTCCAGAACCACTTCTGGGCCAGCAGGGTGAGGGTGCCGGCGACGACGATGCCCAGCAGGTTGAGCAGGAGTTGCTCCGCGGAGCCCACCGTCTGCCGCATGTCCCCGTAGCTGAGCGCGACGGCCGCGTTGGCGGCGGCCGGGACCGTCGTGACGGAGATGGCGACGCCGATCAGGGCACCGGACTTCGCTGAGGTCAGCGACAACGTGCCGGCGATGCCGGCGAGGACCGCCACGACGAAGGAGAAGGAATCCGGGGCGTACACGAAGCCGGTGTTGGGCCGGTCGCCCTCCAACTGGTCCTCGCTGAACAGGTGCAGCGCGTCCATGAACAGGCTGAAGCCCACCGTCACCGCCATCGCCACCGCGAACCCCACGAGCAGCGCGGTCAGCGAGCGCAGCGCCAGGCGCGGCGCCCGTTGCACGACGGCGGTGCTGAATCCGGCCAGCGGCCCGAACTCCGGGCCCACCGCCATCGCGCCCACGATCAGGACCGCGTTGTCGAGCACCACGCCGCAGGCCGCGATCATCGTGGCGAGCGTGATGAAGGCCAGGTAGGTGAAGGAGAGCGTGGACTCCTCGTGCGTGGCGTCCGCCAGGTGCTCCCACAGCACCGCGTCGGCGGCCTCGCCCGGAGCGTCCTCCGAGGCCTTCTCGGCCCGCTCCGACAGCGACAGGTCGATGCTCTCGACGGCGATCGACCCCGTCCTCTCGAGGTCCAGCTTCCGCAGCTTGCCGAGGAGTTCGTCGCCCGCCTCGCGCGCCACGTCGACCATCACCACGTCACCGGCCGGGTCGCGCGCGGCGCCCGGCAGCACGACCAGGTGCGTGGTGCCGACCGTTTCCTCGATCAGACGCACCGCGGACTCCGTGCGGTCGGCCGGGGTGATCAGGCGCAGATGCAGCATGGCGGCAGCGTAGCGGGAGGTGCGGACGGCTCCCCCGCCGTACCGTGGGCCCCGCGGGACGGCGGCGGCCGGTGTGCGACTAGAGCTTGCGCAGGCTCAGGCGCTGCACCTTGTGGTCCGGGCCCTTGCGCAGGATGAGCGTGGCGCGGCCGCGCGTGGGCGCCACGTTCTCCAGCAGGTTCGGCTTGTTGATGGTCCGCCAGGTCGTGCGCGCGTAGTCGAGCGCCTCCTCCTCCGAGACCCGCGTGTACTTCTGGAAGTACGAGGACGGGTTCTGGAACGCCGTCTGCCGGAGCTTGCGGAAGCGGTTGAGGTACCAGCGCTGGATGTCCTCCTCCTTCGCGTCCACGTACACGCTGAAGTCGAAGTAGTCCGCGAGGCCGACCCGGGTGCGGCCGTCCTTGCCGGGCAGGGCGGGCTGCAGGACGTTCAGGCCCTCGACGATGAGGATGTCCGGGCGGCGCACGACGAGCCGCTCGCCGGGGACGATGTCGTAGATGAGGTGCGAGTAGACGGGCGCCGTCACCTCGTCCTTGCCCGCCTTGATGTCGGCCACGAAGCGGGTCAGCGCGCGCCGGTCGTAGGACTCGGGGAAGCCCTTGCGCGAGACGAGGCCGCGCGCCTGGAGCTCCTTCATCGGCAGCAGGAAGCCGTCCGTGGTGACCAGCTCCACCCGCGGGTGCTCGGGCCAGCGGGCCAGCAGGGCCTGGAGCAGACGGGCGACGGTGGACTTGCCCACGGCGACCGAGCCGGCGACGCCTATGACGAACGGTGTGCCGGACTGCGAGCCCTTCTCGCCCAGGAAGGTGTTCAGGGCGCCCCTGAGTCCGTCGGTGGCGCCGACGTAGAGGTTGAGCAGCCGGGACAGCGGCAGGTAGACGTCCCGCACCTCGTCGAGGTCGATGACGTCGCCGAGGCCGCGCAGCCGCTCCACCTCCTCGGCGGTCAGCGGGAGCGGCGTCTTGTCGCGCAGCGCGCTCCACTCGGCACGGGTGAGGTCGACGTAGGGAGTCGCCTCCGGCCTGGACCGGTGGGCGCTCCGCGGCAACGAGGGGACCGGAGAGATCACAGTCCATTGTTACGGGAGTTCGAACGCGGGTGGGGGTGGAGTCCGTCACGCCGGGATTCCGGGACGAAAGGGGTGCTCTGTGTGTTTCCTGTGATCCCGGGGTGTCGGAGGTGTGGACCGGGGCGGACGGTGGGGGATAGCTTCGCGCCATCCGGGAGTGAGCCGTCTTCCGGGCTGTGAGGGGGCAGGGGGCCATGAGGGGGTTGGGATGGCGTTGACCGAGCACATACAGGGACTCTTACGCCGGAGACAGAAGTCCGAGCCGGCGTGGGGTGCGGAGCCGGCCCTTCAGGAGCGGGTGTGGAGCGAGCTGGTCGCCGACCTGCCGGACGAGGACCTCGGCGAGGACCTCGAGGCTTGCCTGGAGGACTACGAGATGGGCAGCAAACCGCGCTGCGAGGAGGCGGAGTACCTCGCGCTGGTGCAGGACGCGATCGACCGGATCGCGGACGGCGGGAGGGGGAGCAGCAAGCGCAAGGGCCGCATACACGGTGGCGGGGCTCCGTGGGTGCGGCGCGGGCGGTTTCGTGCGTCGTGACGGCGCGGCCCGGGGCCTAGGCTGCCCGCATGTGCGGAATCGTGGGATACGTGGGGTCGCAGTCGGCGCTTGACGTGGTCGTCGCCGGACTGAAGCGGCTGGAGTACCGGGGGTACGACTCGGCGGGCGTCGCGGTGCTGTCCGACGGCGGGCTGGCCGCGGCGAAGAAGGCCGGGAAGCTGGTCAACCTGGAGAAGGAGCTGGTCGACCGACCGCTGCCCAGCGGGTCCACCGGCATCGGGCACACCCGGTGGGCCACGCACGGCGGACCCACCGACGCCAACGCCCATCCGCACCTCGACAACGCCGGGCGGGTCGCCGTCGTCCACAACGGCATCATCGAGAACTTCGCCGCGCTGCGGGCCGAGCTGGCCGGGCGCGGGCACCGGCTGGCCTCCGAGACGGACACCGAGGTCGTCGCGCACCTGCTGGCCGAGGAGTTCTCCGCGTGCGCGGACCTGGCCGAGGCGATGCGGCTGGTGTGTCGGCGCCTGGAGGGCGCGTTCACGCTGGTCGCCGTGCACGCGGACGAGCCCGGCGTGGTCGTGGGCGCGCGGCGGAACTCGCCGCTCGTGGTGGGCGTCGGGGAGGACGAGGCCTTTCTGGCCTCGGACGTGGCCGCGTTCATCGCCCACACGCGCTCGGCGATCGAGCTGGGGCAGGACCAGGTCGTGGAGCTGCGCCGGGACAGTGTGACGGTGACCGGCTTCGACGGGCGGCCCGCCGAGGTGCGCTCGTACCGCGTGGACTGGGACGCGTCCGCGGCGGAGAAGGGCGGCTACGACTACTTCATGCTCAAGGAGATCGCCGAGCAGCCCAAGGCGGTCGCCGACACGCTGCTGGGCCGCGTCGACGCGGCCGGCTCGCTGACGCTCGACGAGGTCCGCATCTCCGACTCCGAGCTGCGCGAGATGGACAAGGTGGTGATCGTGGCGTGCGGTACGGCCTTCCACGCCGGGCTCATCGCCAAGTACGCCATCGAGCACTGGACCCGCATCCCGTGCGAGGTGGAGCTGGCGAGCGAGTTCCGCTACCGCGACCCGATCCTCGACCAGCAGACCCTGGTGATCGCCATCTCGCAGTCCGGCGAGACCATGGACACGCTCATGGCGCTCCGGCACGCCCGCGAGCAGGGCGCCAAGGTGCTCGCCATCTGCAACACCAACGGCTCGACGATCCCGCGCGAGGCGGACGCGGTGCTCTACACGCACGCCGGTCCCGAGGTCGCCGTCGCGTCCACGAAGGCGTTCCTCACGCAGCTGGTGGCGTGTTACCTGGTCGCGCTGTACCTGGGCCAGGTGCGCGGCACCAAGTGGGGGGACGAGATCCGGGCCGTCGTACGGGACCTGTCGCACATCGCGGGCTCGGTCGAGCAGGTGCTTGGAACCATGGAGCCGGTGCGAAAGCTCGCGCGCTCGCTCGCGGACAAGGACACCGTGCTGTTCCTGGGGCGGCACGTGGGCTATCCGGTGGCGCTGGAGGGGGCGCTGAAGCTGAAGGAGCTCGCGTACATGCACGCCGAGGGGTTCGCGGCGGGGGAGCTGAAGCACGGGCCGATCGCGCTGATCGAGGAGGACGTGCCGGTCGTGGTCGTCGTGCCGTCGCCGCGGGGGCGGTCCGTGCTGCACGACAAGATCGTGTCCAACATCCAGGAGATCCGGGCGCGGGGGGCGCGGACCGTGGTGATCGCGGAGGAGGGGGACGAGGCGGTGACGCCCTACGCCGACCACCTCGTGCGCGTTCCGGCGACGCCGACGCTGCTGCAGCCGCTGGTGGCGACCGTGCCGCTGCAGGTGTTCGCGTGCGAGCTGGCGACCGCGCGGGGCAACGAGGTGGACCAGCCCCGCAACCTCGCCAAGTCCGTGACGGTGGAGTGAGCCGGTGATCATCGGGGTCGGCATCGACGTTGCCGAGATCGAGCGGTTCCGGGCGTCGCTGGAGCGGACGCCCGGGCTGGCCGCGCGGCTCTTCGTGGAGGGGGAGCTGACGCGGCCCGACGGGGAGCGGCGGGGGGCCGCCTCGCTGGCGGCGCGGTTCGCCGCGAAGGAGGCGGTGGCCAAGGCGCTGGGGGCGCCCGGGGGGCTGCGCTGGACCGATGCCGAGGTGTACGTGGAGGAGAGCGGGCAGCCCCGGCTGCGGGTGCGGGGGACCGTGGCGGCCCGGGCCGCGGAGCTGGGGGTGCGGGCCTGGCACGTGTCGCTGAGCCATGACGCGGGGGTGGCCTCCGCCGTGGTGGTGGCCGAGGGGTAGTCGGCGGACGGTGGGCGACGGGCGGCGGGCTGCGACCGGTCCGGCCGCGGCCGGCGGGCGGTGTGCCGTCCGGCTGTGGGTGGGGCGCTGTTCGGCTGTGGGCGGTGCGCCGTCCGGCTGTGGGTGGGGCGGGTGCGGGCCGGTGTGTCCGTCCGCGACCCGTGGGGTTCGCGGTGCGGGGCAAGTGGGCGTTCGCCGGTGCGGGCGTGAGTCGCGGACATGTGACACACCGGCCCGCCCCCTTCCGCCGGATCGCGTCCATGGGTCGTCGTGGGCGGGCCTGGGTGCGGTGGTTCGTTCTTCCATGGTCGGATCGTGTCTGCCGGTCGTCTTGGGCCGGTTCGGGTGCGGTGGTTCGTTCTTCCATGGCCGGATCGTGTCCGCTGGTCGTCTCGGGCCGGTTCGGGTGCGGTTCTCGGGCCGTGGCGCGGTGGGTTCGGTCGGCTGGAGGCCCGGCTGTGGGGAACACTCACGGCATGCGAAATGCGTACGGCGTGGAGACGGTGCGGGCGGCCGAGCGGGAGCTGATGGCGCGGCTGCCGCAAGGGGCGCTCATGCAGCGGGCGGCCGCGGGGCTCGCCGCGGCCTGTGCGGATCTTCTGGGACGTGTGTACGGGGCCCGGGTGGTGCTGCTCGTGGGCAGCGGGGACAACGGCGGGGACGCCCTGTACGCGGGAGCGCGGCTGGCGCGGCGGGGTGCCGGGGTGTCCGCCGTGCTGCTGGCACCCGGGCGGGCCCATCCCGGTGGGCTCGCCGCGCTGCTGGCCGCGGGCGGGGTCGTTCTTCAGGAGGACGCCGAGGACACGGTGCGGCGGGCCGATCTCGTGGTGGACGGCATCGTGGGGATCGGGGGGAGGGGCGGGCTGCGGGACGGGGCCGTGCCGCTGGCCGAGGCCGCCCGGGAGGCGCGGGCCGTCGTGGCCGTGGATCTGCCCAGCGGCGTCGACGCGGACACGGGAGAGGTGCGCGGAGCCGCCGTGCGGGCCGATCTGACCGTGACCTTCGGGACGCACAAGCCGGGGCTGCTCGTCGACCCCGGGCGGGAGTACGCCGGGTCCGTGCGGCTCGTCGACATCGGGCTGGCGCTGCCGGGGGAGCCCGAGGTCGAGGCGTTGCAGCACGCTGATGTGGCCGCGTTGCTGCCCGTGCCGGGTGCCGAGAGCGACAAGTACCGGCGGGGTGTGGTGGGGGTCGCGGCCGGGTCCGACCGGTATCCGGGGGCCGCCGTGCTGGCCGTCGCGGGCGCGCTGCGGGGCGGAGCGGGGGCCGTGCGGTACGTGGGCCCCGCGGGCGGTGCGGTCCTCGCGCGGTTCCCCGAGACGCTCGTGTCGGACCGGGGGCCCGCCAAGGCCGGGCGGGTGCAGGCATGGGTGGTGGGGCCCGGGGCTGGCGACGACGCACAGGTCGTGGAGGAGGTGCTGGCCGCCGAGGTGCCGGTGCTGATCGACGCCGACGGACTGCGGCTCGCCCCGCGGGACGTGGTGCGGGAGCGGTCGGCTCCCACCCTGCTCACCCCGCACGCCGGGGAGGCCGCCCGGCTGCTGGGGACCGGGCGCGAGGAGGTCGAGGCGGCGCGGCTCTCGGCCGTGCGGGAGCTGGCGGGGCTGTACGGGGCGACCGTGCTGCTGAAGGGGTCCACCACGCTGGTCGCCGGGGCGGGGGGCGGGGCGGTGCGCGTGAACGCCACCGGGACGCCCTGGCTCGCCACCGCGGGCAGCGGTGACGTGCTGTCGGGGCTCGCCGGCTCCCTGATGGCCGCCGGTCTGGAGGCGCTGGACGCGGGGAGCGTGGGGGCCTACCTGCACGGGCTCGCCGGGCGGTTCGCCGCCGACGGGGCGCCCGTGGGCGCGCACGACGTCGCGGAGGCGATCCGTTACGCGTGGCGTGACGTCGTCCGTACCGGGTGACCGGTGGCCGCGGGGCGCCTCCGGAGCCTCTGAGAGACTGGGGCCGCTATGAGTGATACTGCGCCGCTGCGCGCCCGTGCCGAGATCGATCTGGACGCCCTGCGGTCCAATGTGCGGACCCTGCGTGCCCGTGCCTCCGGCGCGGCCCTCATGGCCGTGGTGAAGGCCGACGCGTACGGGCACGGGGCGGTGCCCTGCGCCCGGGCCGCCCTGGAGGCCGGGGCCGACTGGCTGGGCACCGCCACCCCGCAGGAGGCCCTGGCCCTGCGGGCCGCGGGACTGCCGGGGCGGATCATGTGCTGGCTGTGGACGCCCGGCGGTCCCTGGCGCGAGGCGATCGAGGCCGACCTCGACCTGGGCGTCGGCGGGATGTGGGCCCTGAGGGAGGCCGTCGGGGCCGCGCGGGAGGCGGGGCAGGCCGCTCGTGTCCAGCTGAAGGCCGATACGGGGCTCGGGCGCAACGGGTGCCAGCCGGCCGACTGGCCCGAGCTGGTGGAGGAGGCGGTGCGGGCCGAGCGGGCGGGGCTCGTGCGGGTCACCGGGCTGTGGTCGCACTTCGCCGCCGCCGACGAGCCCGGGCACCCCTCGATCGCCGGGCAGCTGGAGCGGTTCCGCGAGATGGTCGCGTACGCGGAGGAGCGGGGCGTGCGGCCCGAGGTGCGGCACATCGCCAACTCGCCCGCCGTGCTCACCCTTCCGGAGAGCCACTTCGACCTCGTGCGCACCGGCATCGCCCTGTACGGGATCTCGCCCAGCCCCGAGCTGGGGACGCCCGCCGACTTCGGGCTGCGGCCCGTGATGACGCTGTCCGCCTCGGTGGCGCTGGTCAAGCACGTGCCGGGCGGGCACGGGGTCAGCTACGGGCACCACTACGTCACGCCCGGCGACACCACCTTGGGGCTCGTGCCGCTCGGGTACGCCGACGGGATCCCGCGGCACGCCTCCGGGACGGCGCCCGTGCTGGTGGCGGGCAAGTGGCGGACGGTCGCCGGGCGGGTGGCCATGGACCAGTTCGTGGTCGACCTGGGCGGGGACGAGCCCGCGGTCGGGGCGCGGGCCGTGCTGTTCGGGCCCGGCGACGGGGGCGAGCCGACCGCCGAGGACTGGGCCCGGGCGGCGGGCACCATCGCGTACGAGATCGTGACGCGCATCGGAACGCGCGTCCCGCGCGTCCATCAACATGTGAAGAGTGAACGAGACGGGTAACTCCGGATGGTGTGCGGCACACAGCGAGCATGCGTACCGGAGGCGGGAGCGCTCGGCGGGCGGCGGCCCCCGAGCGCGGGTGCGGCGCGCGGGCGCCGGGCCCCGGCGAGGAGGAGCGGCACGTGAGCGAGAGCAGCGCGGAGGCCGTCGCCGACGTGGCCTCCGCGGCCGGGAGCCGGCGGCGGGCCACTCTCGCGGGTGCCGCGATAGGCGTGGTCGCCGCGGGCGCCGCCGCCGGGGTCGCCCTGGAGCGGCTCACGGTCGGGCGGGGCATACGCCGTAGGGCCCGGCTGGCCCTGGACTCGGCGGGGCCGTACGGCGCGCTGCGCGGCACGCCCGGCAAGGCGTACGCCGACGACGGCACCGAGCTGTACTACGAGGTCGACGAGGCCGACCCGGACGTCGCGCTCGCCCCGCGCCGCCGCAGGCTCTTCGGCCGCAGGGCGCCCGCCCCGGTGACGGTCGTCTTCAGCCACGGCTACTGCCTGAGCCAGGACTCCTGGCACTTCCAGCGGGCCGCGCTGCGGGGAGTGGTGCGGACGGTCCACTGGGACCAGCGCAGCCACGGACGGTCGGGGCGCGGGGTCACCCAGCTGAGGGACGGCGAGCCCGTCTCCATCGACCAGCTGGGGCGGGATCTGAAGGCCGTCGTGGACGAGGCCGCGCCGGAGGGCCCCGTCGTGCTCGTCGGGCACTCGATGGGCGGCATGACGGTGATGGCGCTCGCCGACCAGTACCCCGAGTTCGTACGGGAGCGCGTGGTCGGGGTCGGCCTGGTGGGGACGTCGTCGGGACGGCTCGGGGAGGTCAACTTCGGGCTGCCGGTGGCCGGCGTCAACGCGGTGCGGCGGGTGCTGCCCGGGGTGCTGAAGGCGCTGGGGCAGCGGGCCGAGCTGGTGGAGCGCGGGCGCCGGGCCACCGCCGACCTGTTCGCGGGGGTCGTCAAGCGGTACTCGTTCGCGTCCCGGGACGTCGACCCCTCGGTGGCGCGGTTCGCGGAGCGGCTGATCGAGGGCACGCCGATCGACGTGGTCGCCGAGTTCTACCCCGCCTTCGCCGACCACGACAAGACCGAGGCGCTCGCCCGCTTCGCCGGGCTGCCCGTGCTCGTCCTCGCGGGGATCAAGGACCTCGTCACGCCGAGCGAGCACAGCGAGGCCATCGCCGACCTGCTGCCCGACGCGGAGCTGGTGCTCGTGCCGGACGCGGGGCACCTGGTGATGCTGGAGCACCCGGAGGCGGTGACGGACCGGCTGGCCGACCTCCTCGTGCGGGCCGGCGCCGTCCCCGCAGGGGCTACGGTGGGCAGCTATGGAAGCACCAGCAGCGCACAACCAGGCTGAGCCCGCGACCGACGGCGTCAGCGCCCGGATCACCGTCACCTCCCCCGAACAGATGCAGCAGCTGGGCCGCCGCCTGGCCGGGCTGCTGCGCGCCGGTGACCTGGTACTGCTCACCGGCGAGCTCGGCGCAGGCAAGACGACCCTGACCCGGGGGCTGGGGGAGGGGCTGGGGGTCCGGGGCGCGGTGACCTCGCCGACCTTCGTGATCGCCCGCGTGCACCCCTCGCTGGGCGACGGGCCGCCGCTGGTCCACGTGGACGCGTACCGCCTGGCCGGCGGGCTCGACGAGATGGAGGACCTCGACCTGGACGTCTCGCTGACCGACTCCGTGGTGGTCGTGGAGTGGGGCGAGGGCCGGATGGAGGAGCTGACGGACGAGCGTCTGCATGTGCTCATCCACCGGGCCGCGGGCGACACGGACGACGAGACCCGCGAGGTGGCGCTGACCGGACTCGGCGCGCGGTGGGCCGCGGTCGGTCTCGCGGAGGCGCTGGGGGACTGATACGCGGGTGAGAGGGGAGGGGCGCCTGGCGGCGCCCCTTTTTCGTTTACGCGTTCGTATGTTCGCCCAACGTGCCGACATGTTGTCGGGAAGATATTGCGTCCACGGGTGCGGCCGTGTTCACATGGATGCCAATGTTGGTTAGGTCTACCTAACCACGTCTGCTCCCGGAGCCCCAGGAGGCGGCCATGGCTACTTCGGAACGTGACGTGCCGCGGACTCCGGCGGGGCGGTGCGCGGTGCCGCCGTTCCGGCCGGGCGGCCTCTCCATGGGCGAGCTGCTGGCGTCCTGCGCCGCGGCCGCCGCGGTGTCCACGCCGCCGCCCGCGCCCGCCCCGGCGCCCGTCGTCGCGGAGGAGCGGCGCGAGGCCGCCTGAGCGAGGTCCACCGGTCCGTCCCGCGGTGCGGGACGGCGCGGGCTACTCGACGACGACGACCTTCTTGCCGATCGTCGCGAACTCCCACATCGCGTTGCCGTCCGCGCGCGACTCGCGGATGCCGCCGAGCTTCTTCGTGGCGTCCGGCGCCCGGGTCGAGCCGTCGACCGCCGCGCTGAAGCCGATCGGCACGCCCTCGGTGGACGCGAAGATCACGACGTGCTCGATCGCCACGCCGTCGGAGCCGGTGATCTGCCCCGTGCGCGAGGTGACCGTGTAGCTGCCGGCCGCCGGGTCGACCGTGCCGGGGGTGACCTTGAAGGTGCGGCCCGCCGTGCCGCTCTCGTCGACGATCCAGACCCGGTCCTCGCCCAGCGCGTACACGACCCGCTCGCCCGTGCCCGACCCGGCGGGCAGCGCGGTCGGGTCCTCCTTCTCGGGCGGCGCCTTCGACGCGCTCGCCTCGGGCGACGCGGAGGGCTGCGGCTTGCCCAGGTCGGTCGGCACGTTCGCCGACGCCTGGTAGGCGAGGAAGCCGACTGCGGCGATGGCCGCCGCGGTGAGCCCGGCCACGAATCCCGAGCTGCTCCTAGCCACCGTGTGTGCCACCTCTCGAACCGCGCGTGTGTTTGTGCTGTGACGGTAGCAGCCGCCCCGCTCCGGACCGGGGCGGCCGTGCCCTGTGCTCCGGAGCCGTAGGCTGTTCGCGTGCTCTTGCTCGCTCTGGATACCGCCACTCCCGCCGTCACCGTCGCGCTGCACGACGGCACGGCCGTCGTCGCCTCGTCGAGCCAGGTGGACGCCCGCCGCCACGGCGAGCTGCTGCTGCCGGCCGTGGACAAGGTGCTCTCCGAGGCCGGGCTGCGGCTCGACGCCGTCACCGGCGTCGTCGTCGGCACCGGCCCCGGCCCCTACACCGGCCTGCGCGTCGGCCTCATGACCGCCGACACCTTCGGCCTCGCCCTCGGTGTGCCGGTGCACGGCCTGTGCACGCTCGACGCGCTCGCGTACGCGGCGGACGTCGAGGGCCCCTTCGTGGTGGCCACCGACGCGCGGCGCAAGGAGGTGTACTGGGCGCGGTACGAGGACCGGCGCACGCGCGTCGCGGGGCCCGACGTGGACCGGCCCGCCGACATCGCGCGGGAGGTGGCCGGGCTGCCCGCCGTCGGCGCCGGCGCACGGCTCTACCCCGACACCTTCCCGGACGCCCGCGACCCCGAGCACGTCGGTGCGGCGGCGCTCGCCTCGCTGGCGGCCGAGAGGCTGGCCGCGGGCGAGGAGCTGCCCGCCCCGCGCCCCCTCTACCTGCGCCGCCCCGACGCCCAGGTGCCCAAGAACTACAAGGTGGTCACGCCGAAGTGATCCCCGTGCTGCGCGAGATGCGCTGGTGGGACATCGATCCCGTACTGGACCTGGAGAAGGACCTCTTCCCCGAGGACGCCTGGTCCCGGGGCATGTTCTGGTCCGAGCTGGCCCACGCGCGCGGGCCGGAGGCGACCCGGCGCTACGTCGTGGCGGAGGCGGACGGACGGCTCGTCGGCTACGGTGGCCTCGCCGCGTCCGGCGCCGGCGACGCGCCCGGCGACGGCGCCGGCATCGTCGGCGACGTGCAGACCATCGCCGTCGCCCGCGACCAGTGGGGCACCGGCCTCGGCTCCCGGCTGCTCACCGAGCTGCTGCGGGCCGCGACCGACTTCGAGTGCGCCGAGGTGATGCTCGAGTGCCGCGTCGACAACGTCCGCGCCCAGAAGCTGTACGAGCGCTTCGGCTTCGAGCCCATCGGCTTCCGGCGCGGCTACTACCAGCCGGGGAACGTCGACGCCCTGGTGATGAGACTGGACACAGCAGCCGAGGCGGGACCGCCCGCCGGCTCGACCCCCGCACAAGGAACAGACAACCATGGCTGACGAACCCCTCGTCCTCGGCATCGAGACCTCCTGCGACGAGACCGGAGTCGGCATCGTCCGCGGCCGCACGCTGCTCGCGGACGCCGTCGCGTCCAGCGTCGACGAGCACGCCCGCTTCGGCGGCGTCGTGCCCGAGGTGGCCTCGCGCGCGCACCTGGAGGCGATGGTCCCGACCATCGAGCGCGCCCTGAAGGAGGCCGGGGTCAGCGCCCGCGACCTCGACGGCGTCGCCGTCACCGCCGGACCCGGGCTCGCGGGCGCGCTGCTCGTCGGCGTCTCGGCGGCCAAGGCGTACGCCTACGCCCTCGGCAAGCCGCTCTACGGGGTCAACCACCTCGCCTCCCACATCTGCGTGGACCAGCTGGAGCACGGCGCGCTGCCGGAGCCGACGATGGCGCTGCTGGTGTCCGGCGGCCACTCCTCGCTCCTGCTGTCCACCGACATCACCAGCGACGTGCGCCCGATGGGCGCGACCATCGACGACGCGGCGGGCGAAGCCTTCGACAAGATCGCGCGCGTGCTGAACCTCGGCTTCCCCGGCGGCCCGGTCATCGACCGGTACGCCAAGGAGGGCGACCCGGACGCGATCGCGTTCCCGCGCGGGCTCACCGGGCCGCGCGACCCCGCGTACGACTTCTCCTTCTCCGGCCTGAAGACCGCCGTGGCCCGCTGGATCGAGGCCAGGCGCGCGGCCGGCGAGGAGGTGCCGGTGCGGGACGTCGCCGCGTCCTTCCAGGAGGCCGTCGTCGACGTGCTCACCCGCAAGGCCGTGCGGGCCTGCAAGGACGAGGGCGTCGACCACCTGATGATCGGCGGCGGCGTGGCCGCCAACTCGCGGCTGCGGGCACTGGCCCAGGAGCGCTGCGAGGCCGCCGGGATCCGGCTGCGGGTGCCCCGGCCCAAGCTGTGCACCGACAACGGCGCGATGGTCGCGGCGCTCGGCGCGGAGATGGTCGCCCGGGGCCGCGCCGCCTCCGACTGGGACCTGTCCGCCGACTCCTCGCTGCCGGTGACCGACCCGCACGTGCCGGGCCACGGTCACGACCACGTGCACGAGACGGCCAAGGAGAACCTGTACTCATGACCGTCGCGCTGATGTGGGAGGCCCGGGCCGTGGCCGGCCGGGGCGAGGAGCTGCTGGCCTGGGTGCGGGCGCAGGAGCTGCCGCGGGAGCCGCTGCGCCGCGAGGTGCTGCGGGCGCCGCAGGACCGCGTGCTCGTCATCACCTGGTGGGACGCCCCGTACGACGCGGAGGTGCCCGAACTGCCGGAGCCCGGCGCGGAGCTGGTGACGCGGGCGGTGCACCGGTGGCGCTTCGAGTCCGTGTCCGCGACCGGCACCGGGGACTGAGCGGACCGGGGCCTTTCCGTGCCCGCGGCCGGCGACTGGGCGGGCCGGGGCCTTCGTTCCGCCCGGCGTCCGTGCGGCAGGGCGGCGGTCCGCCCTGCCGTACGGATCCTGAGAAAGCTCAACGAAGTCTGAGAGTTTTCGAAATAAATGCGTTAAGGGGTTCCTGCCCGTAATAATTCGGACTTACGTTCCTGTCCTGTGACGGGAGAAGCCGAGGGCGGGGACGACACCGGCGGCGCGAGACCCGGCGGCCGGCGCCCCCGGCTGCTCAGGGCCGCGGGCATCGTGCTGGGCTGCGCCCTCGTGGCCGGCGCCGCCGGGGCGGGCTGGGCGTACCGGCATCTGAACCACAACATCACCAGCGTCGACATCAGCGGGGCGCTCGGCGACGACCGGCCGGCCCGGGGCGTGACCACCCCGACCCCGTCGGGGACCGGGTCCGCCACCCCGCTGCCCAGCGGCGCCCTGAACATCCTGGTCCTCGGCTCGGACTCGCGCAGCGGCGCGGAGAACGCGGAGCTCGGCGGCGGCGGCGGCGAGGGCGCCCGCTCCGACACGGCGATGGTCGTGCACCTCGACGAGGGCCGCACCTCGGCGACGGTGGTCAGCATCCCGCGCGACACCCTGGTCACCCGCCCGGCCTGCCCGGCGGAGTCCGGGGGCACCACGCCGGTGGCGTACGGCGCGATGTTCAACAGCGCCTACGCGGTGGGCGGCCCGGTGTGCGCCGTGAAGACGGCCGAGGCCCTGACGGACGTGCGCATGGACCACTACGTCGAGATCGACTTCTCCGGCTTCGCACGCCTCGTCGACGCGCTCGGCGGCGTCACGGTCACCACGGACGAGGACATCGACGACGACCGGAGCCGTCTGAGGCTGGAGGCGGGCGAGCACCACCTCGACGGCGAGCGGGCGCTGGCGCTGGCCCGCACCCGGCACGGCATCGGCGACGGCAGCGACCTGGGCCGCATAGGACTGCAGCAGCAGCTCGTGAAGGCCCTGCTCGACCGCGTCTCCTCGATGGACCTGTTCACCGACCCCGCCGAGCTCTACGAGGTCGCCGACGCGGTCACCGGCAGCCTCACCACGGACACCGGCCTGGACTCCCTGGGCGAACTCGTCGAACTGGGCCGCAGCCTGCGCGGCCTCGACTCCGGTGCGGTGAGGACGGTGACCATGCCCGTCGTCCCCGCCCCCTACGACGCCAACCGGGTCGTCGCGGACGAGCCGGAGGCGGGCGAGCTGTGGGAGTCGCTGAAGTAGGCGCGGGGGAAAGGGCCCGCCCCCCGGCGACGGTCCGGGGGCGGGCGGGGAAGCGCCGGGGCGCTACGGCAGGTTGCGCGCCATGACGATGCGCTGGACCTGGTTCGTGCCCTCGTAGATCTGCGTGATCTTGGCGTCGCGCATCATGCGCTCGACCGGGTAGTCGCGCGTGTAGCCGTAGCCGCCGAGCAGCTGGACCGCGTCGGTGGTGACCTCCATGGCGACGTCGGAGGCGAAGCACTTGGCCGCCGCGCCCTGGTAGGTGAGGTCGGCGTCGCCGCGCTCGGAGGCGGCGGCCGCCTGGTAGGTCAGGGCGCGGGCGGCGGAGATCTTCATCGCCATGTCCGCGAGCATGAACTGGATGCCCTGGAAGTCGGCGATCGGCTTGCCGAACTGCTTGCGCTCCTTGACGTAGCCCTTGGCGTAGTCGAGGGCGCCCTGCGCGATGCCGAGGGCCTGGGCGGCGATGGTGATGCGGGTGTGGTCCAGGGTCTTCATCGCCGTGGCGAAGCCGGTGCCCTCCTCGCCGATCATGCGGTCGGCGGGGATGCGGACGTTGTCGAAGTAGACCTCGCGGGTCGGGGAGCCCTTGATGCCGAGCTTCTTCTCCGGGGCGCCGAAGGAGACGCCCTCGTCGGACTTCTCCACGACGAAGGCCGAGATGCCCTTGGAGCGCTTGGCCGGGTCGGTCACGGCCATGACCGTGTAGTACTCGCTGACGCCCGCGTTGGTGATCCAGCGCTTGACGCCGTTGAGGACGTAGTGGTCGCCGTCGCGGACCGCCTTGGTCTTCATGCCGACCGCGTCCGAGCCCGCGTCCGGCTCGGAGAGGCAGTACGAGAACATGGCGTCGCCCTTGGCCAGCGGCGTCATGTACTTCTTCTTCAGCTCCTCGGAGCCGGAGAGGATCACCGGCAGGGAACCCAGCTTGTTCACGGCCGGGATCAGCGAGGAGGACGCGCAGACGCGGGCCACCTCCTCGATCACGACGACCGTGGCGAGCGCGTCGGCGCCCGCGCCGCCGTAACTCTCGGGAACGTGCACCGCGTGCAGGTCGGAGGCGACCAGCGCGTCGAGGGCCTCCTGCGGGAAGCGGGCCTCCTCGTCCACCGCGGCGGCGTGCGGCGCGATCTTGGCCTCGGCGAGCGAGCGCACCGTATCGCGGAGCATGTCGTGCTCTTCGGTCGGCCGGTACAGGTCGAAATCAGGCGATCCCGCCAAGACTCTCACTCTCCAAGGGCGCTAACTACTGTTAAGTAACCGGAATTTTAGGGCGCGGGCTCACCGGAGGGATACGTGAGCTTGGCGACAGCGGGAAGGGTGCCCGGTCAACGGCGCGACTATGCTCATGCAGCGCACCTCCGCCGGACACCCCTGGAGCACCCCATGGCCTTGAAGATCACCGTGATCGGCACCGGCTATCTCGGCGCCACGCACGCCGCGGCCATGGCCGAGCTCGGCTTCGAGGTGCTGGGTCTCGACGTGGTCCCCGAGAAGATCGAGATGCTCCGGCGGGGCGAGGTCCCGATGTACGAGCCCGGTCTGGAGGAGCTGCTGCGCAGGCACGTGGCGGGCATCGAGGGCTCCACCGGGCGGCTGCGCTTCACGACGGACTGGGCCGAGGTCGGTGCCTTCGGCGACGTCCACTTCGTCTGCGTGAACACCCCGCAGAAGCACGGTGAGTACGCCTGCGACATGTCGTACGTGGACAGCGCGATCGCGTCGCTGGCGCCGCACCTGACGGGCCCCGCCCTGGTCGTCGGCAAGTCGACGGTGCCGGTCGGTTCGGCGGACCGGCTCGCCCGGGAGCTGGCGGCGCTGGCCCCGGCCGGCGAGGGGGTCGAGCTGGCCTGGAACCCCGAGTTCCTGCGCGAGGGCTTCGCCGTCCAGGACACGCTGCACCCCGACCGGATCGTCGTCGGCGTGCGCAGCGACCGGGCCGAGAAGCTGCTGCGCGAGGTGTACGCGACGCCGGTCGGCGAGGGCTCGCCGTTCGTGGTGACGGACTTCCCGACCGCCGAGCTGGTGAAGACGGCCGCGAACTCCTTCCTCGCCACCAAGATCTCCTTCATCAACGCCATGGCGGAAGTGTGCGAGGCCGCGGGCGGCGACGTGGCCAAGCTCGCCGAGGCGATCGGGTACGACGAGCGGATCGGCCGGAAGTTCCTGCGGGCCGGCATCGGCTTCGGCGGCGGCTGCCTGCCCAAGGACATCCGCGCCTTCATGGCCCGCGCGGGCGAGCTGGGCGCCGACCAGGCGCTGACCTTCCTGCGCGAGATCGACTCCATCAACATGCGGCGGCGCGGGCAGATGGTGGCGATGGCCCGCGACGCGCTCGGCGACGGCTCGTTCCTGGGCAAGCGGGTCGCCGTGCTCGGTGCGACCTTCAAGCCGGACTCCGACGACGTGCGGGACTCCCCGGCGCTGAACGTCGCGGGCCAGATCCACCTCCAGGGCGGCCAGGTCACCGTCTACGACCCCAAGGGCATGGACAACGCCCGCAAGCTCTTCCCGACCCTCGGCTACGCCGGCTCCGCGATCGAGGCGGTCCGGGGCGCCGACGTGGTGCTCCACCTCACCGAGTGGGCGGAGTTCCGCGACCTGGACCCGGCCGAGCTGGGCGAGGCCGTCGAGCGCCGCGTCCTGCTGGACGGCCGCAACGCGCTGGACCCGGCGGTGTGGCGCGCGGCGGGCTGGACCTACCGGGCGATGGGGCGGCCGTCGGCCTGAGCGCCCCGGACGTCCGTGTGCCCCTCCGGCGGCCGCCGGAGGGGCACACGCGTGTTCCGGCGGGGCGCGGCCGCGCCGGCTACTTCGACCGGTAGCGGCGCATCTTCGCGCGCGCCCCGCACACCGCCATCGAGCACCAGCGGCCGCGGCCCGCGGGGCTGCGGTCGTAGTAAGCCCACAGGCAGGTCTCGGCCTCGCACGCCTTCAGGCGCGGCCAGGTGCCGGCGGCGGCCGCCCCGGCGACGGCCGCGGCCACCCGGGAGACGAGCGGGGCGGGATCGGCCGGGACGAGGGACGCCGAGCCGTCGCGCGCGTCGACGGCGACCAGCAGCGGCGCGCGGGCCAGCAGCTCGCCGAGCGGGGCGACCGGCCGGTGCGGGGGGTGGCCGGCGTGCGCCAGGCAGGCCGCGCGCAGCGATTCGCGCAGCTCGCGGGCGGCCGCGACCCCGTCCTCGGGGACGTCCAGCGCCGCGCGGCCCTCCGCCGTGTCCAGGGAGTCGGCGCCCGACTCCACGTCCAGGGTGTTCACCAGGGCCTGGACCAGGGCCAGGCCGCCGGGGGCGGGCGCGCGGTCGTTCATGGTTGCGACGTTACCCGTCATACGGCACCATGCGGTAACGGTTACCGGCTGACGCCATCTACTGGTAACCGCTGATGCGGTACGGACCGAGAAGACCGACCGAGGAGGAAGTCATGGCTCACGCCGAGCTGGCCACCGTCGTCCTGGACTGCCCCGATCCGCGGGCGCTGGCCGGGTTCTACGCCGAGGTGCTGGGCGGTTCCGTGGAGGGCGAGGGCGACTGGGTGGATCTGAAGGTCCGGGGCGGGCGGACGCTGGCGTTCCAGGCCGCGCCGGGGTACGTGCCGCCGAGGTGGCCGGCGCCCGACGCCTCGCAGCAGTTCCACCTGGACCTCGTGGTGGACGACCTGGACACGGCCGAGAAGGCGGTACTGGCGCTGGGCGCGACGGTGCTCGACGCGGCGGACCGGGAGCGGTCCTTCCGGGTGTACGCGGACCCGGCCGGGCACCCGTTCTGCCTGTGCGCCTCCTGACCGGCCGCTTTCCGGCGGCTCAGCCCGGCAGGGCGGCGGGGGCGCGCGGTCCGTCCAGGTCGGCGATGCGCGCGCCGGACGGGCCGCGGCGCTGCCGGGCGGCGCGGGCCGCGAACTCCACGCTCCGCAGGACGCGCTGCATGTTGCCCCAGGTGAGCAGTGCGACGTCGGACTCGGGCCAGCCGCGGTCCAGCAGTTCGGCGACGAGCCGGGGGTAGCAGGAGGCGTCGGGGAGCTCCTGCGGATGGGCGGCGGAGCAGTCGTACGTCCCCGACAGGCCGACGCTGTGCGGGCCGGCCACCGCGCGCACGTGGTCCAGGTGGTCGGCCACGTCCCGCACGGTCGGGCCGGTCTGCTCGGCGGTGAGCGGCACCAGGCACAGTCCCTTGGCGGCGCCGAGCGCGGCGAGCACGTCGTCGGAGAGGTTCGCCGGGTGCGGGCGCAGGGCGCGCGCGGCGGAACGGGCGCACAGGACCGGCGCCTTGGAGACGCCGAGGGTGCCGCGGATCGTCGCGTCGCAGGCGCCGGACAGGTCGGCGACCATGCCGACGCGGTTCATCTCGCGCACCACCTGCTCGCCGAACCGGGTCAGCCCCGCCTCCGACGCCCAGGAGACGCCGGTGAGGGTGAGCACGCGCAGGCCGAGCGTGTACAGGGCGCGCAGGATCTCCAGGGAGTCGCCCATCGCCGGGGCGTCGGCGGGACCGAGCAGCACGGCGACACGGCCGCAGTGGCGGGCGTCGGCCACCTCCGAGGCGCTGTGGGCCGCCCGCAGGCTCTCGGGGTAGGCGCGGATCACCGAGCCCGCCAGGTCGAGCCGGCGCAGGACGGCGCCGACGGGGCCGTCCCCGTCGGCGCCGTCGGCCGGGTGCAGCGACCACAGCAGCGCGCCCACGTGTCCGGCGCGCAGCCGCGGCACGTCCGTGCAGACGGCGTTCTCGCCCAGCTCCAGGTCGTAGTACGTGAGTCCGCGAAGAGCCCGCGACAGCCCGTTGTAGCCGTCCGCCACCGGGTGCGCGGCCAGGAGGGCGCGGGCCCGGGCCAGGGTCTCCTCGTCCGGCTCTCCGGTGCTCGGCTGCGTCCTCGCGGGGTCGGGCCGGGCGAGGACGAGGCCCTCGTCGAGCTCGCCCACCCCGGTGGCGAAGAGCAGCTCGTCCTGCAGATCAGCCATGGCGACACTCCATGAAAATCGACGCGGCGGGGGGTACGGCCACCGTGCCACGCACATGTCAGGGAGGCGCGGCGAGCGGAGCGTTCGGGGTACGGGGCGCGCGGCGTCCGCGGGGCGCACTGCGGACGCGGCGCACGGCCGTACGGCGACCGGCGGGGCGGAGGCGGCGTCGGGGCGGGTACGGCGACGGGGCCGGGGCGGGTACGGCGACGGGGCCGGGGCGCGCGCCCTCCGGCGCGTGCCCCGGCCCCGTGGGACGGACCGGGCGCGGGGTCAGTTCCCCGACACGGTCACCGTCTCGTCGTTCTTCAGCTGCTCCACCAGGGTCTTGACCTTGGCGGTGTCCCACTGGAGGTTGCCGTTGGCGGCGTTGCCGGAGATCGGCATGTTCATGGACTTGCCGTCGCCGCCGGTGACGCCCTTCATCGCCCAGAACATGCCCGCCAGGTCGAACAGGCCCATGTCCTTGTCCACGATCAGGGTGTCGAGGCCCGCGCTCATCGTCGGGTAGAGCTTGAAGGGGTTCAGGACGGTGCTCGGCGTCGCCGTCTGACCGGCCAGGGCCGAGAGGAACTTCTGCTGGTTCTTCGTGCGGTCCAGGTCGCTGCCGGCGAGGGCGTAGCGGGTGCGGACGAAGGCGAGGGCCTGCTGGCCGTCGAGGGTCTGCTTGCCCTCCTCGAAGTCGGCGCCGGACTTCGTGTCCTTCATGCCGCCCTTGGGGATGTCGATCTCGACGCCGCCGACCGCGTCCACGATGTTCGCGAAGCCCGCGAAGCCGATCTCGACGTAGTGGTCGATGTGGAGGCCCGTGTTGGCCTCGACGGTGCGCACCAGCAGCTCGGGGCCGTCCTCCGCGTACGCCGCGTTCAGCTTCACCTGGCGGCCGGTGCCCTGGTAGAGCTTGCCGGACTCGGAGCCCTTGTACGAGGGGATCGTGACGTTGGAGTCGCGGGGGAGCGAGACGAGCGTCGGGCCGTTGGAGCCGGTGTGCAGGATCATCATCGAGTCCGTGCGCTTGCCCTCGGCGGACCCGGTGTGCAGCTTCTTCTTCTCCTCGTCGGACATGCCCGCGCGGCTGTCGGAGCCGACGATGAGGTAGTTCGTGCCGTCGCCCGCCTCCGGCCGGTCGATCACCATGGACAGGTCGACCTCGCGGTTGAGCTTGGAGTCGGCCCAGAAGTACGTGCCGACGGAGACCACGACGAACAGGACGACCAGGGTGATCGCGGTCACCTTGATGCGGCGGCCCCAGTTCGGCGCGGGGCGCGGGCCGCGCCCGTCCGGACCGCCGGGTCCGCCCCCGCTGCCGGCCCCGTAGACCTGGCCCGTGTTGTACCCGCTGTCGTACCCCGAACCGTCGACGTACGACTGCTGGGGCGGCACCCCGCCGCCCCGGGGCGGCGCGGGCGGGTACGCTCCGCCGCCCTGGCCGCGCTGCACATGACGCATCACACGGGCGCCCTCGGGCTGCGCGCTGGCGCTGCCGCGACCGTGGCGGTTGTCGTCGGACCATCCCTCGGGCCAATCGTTCATGAGCCCCAGTGTGCAGTGCCCTGCTGTGTCCCTTACAAGAGTCCGTGGAAATTGGGGTCCGGGCTGTTGCAGAGCTGATGCAAAGCATCGGCCGCACGCCCCGGGCATGCCCCGGGCATAAGGTGGACGCCATGACAGACCAGGCCCCCGCCTCGGAAAACGGTATTCCGGGCAAGCCGACCTCGGCCTCCCGCACCACCCTCAGCCACATCATGACCCACAGCGACACCAACCTCCTGGGAACGGTGCACGGTGGCGTGATCATGAAACTGGTCGACGACGCGGCCGGTGCCGTGGCCGGCCGGCACTCCGGCGGCCCGGCCGTCACCGCCTCCATGGACGAGATGGCCTTCCTGGAGCCGGTCCGGGTCGGCGACCTGGTCCACGTCAAGGCGCAGGTGAACTGGACCGGCCGGACCTCCATGGAGGTCGGCGTGCGCGTCCTCGCCGAGCGCTGGAACGAGTCGACCCCGCCCCAGCAGGTCGGCTCCGCCTACCTCGTCTTCGCCGCGGTCGACGCCGACGGCAAGCCCCGCCCCGTACCGCCGGTGATACCCGAGACCGAGCGCGACCGGCGCCGCTGCCAGGAGGCCCAGATCCGCCGCACCCACCGCCTCGCCCGCCGCCGCGCGATCATGGAGCTGCGCGAGAAGCGGGCGGCGGAGGGCCTCGACGACTGAGGCGGGACGCCGCCGGGCGAGCGGGTGTCCCGGCGGGTGCCGGAGGCCGGTGCACGCCGGAGCCGGGCGGCCCGCGGCGCCGCGGTGCCCGGTCCCGGTTGCCGGTGCGGTGCCCCTCGGCCCCGGCATGCGGCGCCGCCCCGTGCGGTCCCGGCGGTCCGCCGCCCCCGGCCGGGCGGCCCGGTCAGCCGCCGCACACCACCTCGTCGCCCCGCACCGGGTCCGACCCGGCCTCCGCGGCGGCGTCCACGCGGACGCCGCGGACCCGGTGGGACTCCGAACCCACGATCACCCTCAGGGTCGCGCCCTGGCCGGGGACCGACCGCAGCACGCTGCCCGGCAGGGCCGCCGCGAGGGACTTCGCCGAGCGGTCCCAGCCCGGGTCGTACGCCACGACCGTGCGGCGCACGCCGTGCTCCTGGGAGTTCACCGGCGCGCCCGTGGTGCGGAAGCCCGTCGCGGCCAGCGCGGCGTCGACCCGCTCGGCCAGCCCCGCCGCCGCCGTGCCGTTCTCGACCTGGACCCGGATCCGCTCCGGCGCCACGTCGACCAGCGCCACCGGTCTCCTCCCGCCGTACGGCGCGAGCGGCCGGTCCTCGCGCAGCGCCGCGAAGACCTTCTCCGCCTTCCTGTCGTCCCACTTCACCGTCGACCCGATGCCCTCCACCGGGTACGCCACGTTCCCGACCGGCACGGTCGTGAACTCCGAGGATGCGGGCGAGAAGCTCCGCATCGCCCGTCCGAGGCCCACCAGCTCGTCCGCCCCGAACCCCTCGTCCGCGCGCACCGACCCGAGCACGGCCCGCGTCACGGCGCGGAACTTCACCGGGTTCAGCAGCACCCCGGACGAGCCGGCCCGCGCGATCAGCGCCGCCATGAACCGCTGCTGGCGCTGCATCCGCCCCAGGTCCGCGGCCCCGTCGACGTGGCGCGAGCGCACGTACTGCAGGGCCTGCCCGCCGTTCAGGTCGTGCTTGCCGGCGGGCAGGTCCAGGCCGGTGTACGCGTCCTTCAGCGGCCGCGCCGTGCACAGCTCCACCCCGCCGAGCACGTCCACCGTCCTCATGAAGCTGACGAAGTCGACCTCCAGGTAGTGGTCGATCCTCACGTGCGTCATGTGCTCGACGGTCCGCACGGTCAGCTCCGGGCCGCCCTCCGCGTACGCCGCGTTCAGCTTGACCGGGTGCGGCCCGTGCCGCTCCCCGGTGGTGTGGTCGGTGTGCGCGGGCGTCTCGGCGTACGAGTCGCGCGGCAGGCTCACCACGCTGGCCCGGTCCCGGTCCGCCGAGAGGTGCACGATCATCACCGTGTCCGTGCAGTGGCAGGGCTCCCCGCCCAGCCGGTACCTGCGCTTCTCCTCCGGCGTGAGGCGGTCCCGGCCGTCGGTGCCGACGAGCAGGATGTTCATGCCGTCGCCCCCCTGCGGGCGGTTCTTCATGTCCTTGAAGGGGTCGACGCGGGCGATGTCGGAGGTGAGCCCGCCGACCAGTACGTGCCCGACCCCGGCCACCCCCAGGACGCCGACCGACAGCGCCGTCGCGGCCCGTCCGGCCCAGCGCGCGCCGCGCCGCCCGCCGCCCTCCGGCCGCCCGGTACCGCCGCCCCGGAACAGGGAGAACCGGGCACGTCCCCGCGCGGAGCCGGGGGAGCGGGGCGGCGTGGGCAAGAGGAGCACCTCCACGGCGGCCGAACGGGCGATCTGTGAGCACCGTAGGCCCATACGATCTGCTGCCCGGTGCACCACCGGGGCGGCACGCCTCCGCGTCCCCCGTTCGCGGTAACGTAAGCCGCGATGAACGCGAAGCCCGACGTGCAACTTCCCGCCGTTTCCGTGATCATGCCGGTCCTCAACGAGGAGCGGCATCTGCGCGGCGCCGTCCAAGCGATCCTCGCCCAGGAGTACGCGGGCGAGATGGAGGTCGTGATCGCCCTCGGTCCCTCCACGGACCGCACGGACGAGATCGCCGCCGAGCTGGTGGCCGAGGACCCGCGCGTGCACACGGTGCCGAACCCGACGGGCCGCACGCCCGCCGCGCTGAACGCGGCGATCAAGGCATCCCGCCACCCCGTCGTGGTGCGCGTCGACGGGCACGGCATGCTCTCGCCGAACTACATCGCCACGGCCGTACGGCTGCTGGACGAGACCGGTGCGCAGAACGTCGGCGGCATCATGCACGCCGAGGGCGAGAACGACTGGGAGCACGCGGTCGCCGCCGCGATGACCTCCAGGATCGGCGTGGGCAACGCGGCGTTCCACACGGGCGGCGCGGCCGGCGCCGCCGAGACCGTGTACCTCGGGGTCTTCCGCCGCGAGGCCCTGGAGCAGCAGGGCGGCTACAACGAGGAGTTCGTCCGCGCCCAGGACTGGGAGCTGAACTTCCGCATCCGCGAGGCGGGCGGCCTCATCTGGTTCTCGCCCGAGCTGAAGGTCTCCTACCGCCCGCGGCCGAGCGTGCGCGCGCTCGCCAAGCAGTACAAGGACTACGGCCGCTGGCGCCACGTCGTCGCCCGCTACCACGAGGGCTCGATCAACCTGCGCTACCTCGCGCCGCCGACCGCGGTGTGCGCGATCGCCGCGGGCGTCGTCGTCGGCGCCGTGCTCACCCCGTGGGGCTTCGCGGTCCCGGGCGCCTACCTCGCGGCCATCGCGGCGGGCTCCGTGCCCGCGGGGCGCGGCCTGCCGCTGAAGGCGCGGCTGCAGATCCCCGTCGCCCTGGCCACGATGCACATGTCGTGGGGCTGGGGCTTCCTGACCAGTCCCAAGTCGCTGGCGAAGAAGGTCATCGCGTCCCGGCGGCCGGCGGTCCTCGCCGCGGACTGACACCCCGTCAGGCATCCGGCCCGCCGCGACGCGGGCCGACCCCGCCGCCGACCGCCCCGGTGGCCCGCCGTCCGGGCCGCTGACCGTCGGCCGTCCCGGCCGCCCGTCGTCCCGGCTGTCCGGCGGGCCGTCCGGTCGGCGGTGCCGGCCGCCGCCCCGGCACGGGGAAGCCGCCCGGCCCTCGCCGCCCCGGCTTCCCCCGTTCCCGCCGGGCGGCGGCTCCCGCCGTCTCCCGCTACCAGGTGAACGCCGGGTTCACCTTCATGCAGGCCTCGGTGTCCGAGGCGTTCAGCTCGTCGGCCGTGTCGGGGAGTTCGTCCTTCTTCTCCTCCCCGGCCTCGTACGCCGTGCCCTCGCGCCAGTCCGCGCCCACGACCAGCGTCACGCCCGTGACGTCCGTGGACTTCTCCACCGAACTCAGGGGGACGCCCAGGGCCTTGGCGACCCGCTGGGCGTCGCCCTCCAGCTCCGCGCTGGGATAGCGGACGACCGTCGTCTCCCGCCCGGCGGCCGTCGCCGGGTCCGCCGTCGCCCGGGCGAAGCCCTCGCCGGCGAGCGCCTGGACGACGGCGTTGGCGCGGCCGCCCACCGGGGCCAGCGTGGACGTGCGCGTGCCGTTCTGCACCAGGACGGAGATCTCGTCGTCGGGAGCGGACGGGTCCTTCGACACCTCGTCCGCCTTCTTCTTCCTTTTCTCGTCCTTGCCGTCGAGCGCCGCGTCCTCGCGCACCATCCGGAACAGCGTCTCGGCATCCTCCGTGGGCTCCACGCGCGCGCCGACGTAGCGGTTCGGCATCGTCGTCATCGTGATGCGGTCGGTGGGCACCTTGCGCAACTCGACCGCCAGGTCGTACAGGTCCTTCACCGAGCCGAGCGCCTGGTCGACGGTGATCGCCCGCGTCGCCGTCTCCGCCAGCCTGCGCAGCTTGTTGGGGTTGGTCAGGGTGGCGTTCTCGCGGAGCTGGCGGACCATCGAGCTCATGTACATGTGCTGCGCCTTGGCGCGGGCGAGGTCGCTGCCGTCCTCGAAGCCGTAGCGCGTGCGCAGCCACTGCAGGGCCTGCTCGCCCTTGACGTACGTCGTGCCCTTCTCCAGCTTCAGGCCCGAGCCGTGGCCCGCGCCGTCGCGGGAGTGGATGTTGTCCTTCACGCACACGGGGACGCCGCCGATCGCGTCCGCCATCGACACCACGCCCGCGAAGTCGATCTTCATGAAGTGGTCGATGTGGATGCCGGTGAGCTCCTGCCAGGTGGCGACGGTGCAGCCCGGGCCGCCGTGGCCGAGGCTCTGGT
This sequence comes from Streptomyces minutiscleroticus, assembly GCF_014650875.1. GTDB lineage: Bacteria > Actinomycetota > Actinomycetes > Streptomycetales > Streptomycetaceae > Streptomyces > Streptomyces minutiscleroticus. The sequence goes on along the minus strand of NZ_BMVU01000004.1, from coordinate 34,004 downwards.
TCGTCATCGTCCGGCCGTTGCTCGCCGCGTACACCTTGCCGGTGTCCGGGTCGGTGCACTTGGGGATCTGCACGAGGGTGTCGCGCGGCATGCTGATGACGGACATGTTGGTGCGGTCCGCGGAGAGGTGCAGCAGCATCTGCACGTCGGCCAGGGGCACGCCGTTGAAGGTCTCCCTGGCGCCGCCCAGCTTCTGGTTCTCCTTGGTGTCCCGCGCGTCCGAGCCGATCAGCAGGATGTTCAGCGGCGTCTGGCCCGCGGCGTTGGGCGTCGGCTTGGCGACCTTGCTGTCGCCGAGGTTCAGGTCGTCCTTCTTGATGTTGTCGTTCAGGTGCTGGTAGTACACGTAGCCCGCGCCGGCGGTCCCGAGTATCAGGACCGACAGGACCGTCGCCGACCAGCGCAGGACGCGGCGTCTGCGCCGCGGCGGACGGACGCCGTCGCCGCGGCCCGCCGCGCCGCCGGATCTCTGCGGGTCGTCCGGAGAGCCCGGTGGCCCGTCACCGCCGTCGCCGTCCTTGTCCCCGTCGCCGCTCCCGGCCCGGCCCTTCGCCCGGCCGCCGCCGTCCTTCTCGTACAGGCTCTCGTCCCAGCCGAGGTCGTCCGCCTGCGGGGCACCCGGTGGTGCCCCCTCTCCGCGCACACCGCTCCGCGCCATCTCCCCTGCCTCCCCGCCCTGCCGCGCCGCGACACAGATCCGTCCTGCGCCCAGTCAGACGCAGGACGGACCCGAATGGTTACCTTGTTGTTCGGTGCGTCACCCGGTGCTCACCGGGCGCACTCGACCTTGTCCGCGGTGGACTTCGAGACGCCCTTGGGTGCCTCCGTCGGCGCGGTCAGCGACACCCCGGCACCCTTGAAGTCCTCGCCCAGGGTCAGGGTCATGGCCGGCAGGCCCTGGGAGTTCTCGACGCTCTCGCCGGGCTTCATCGCGGACCCCGACAGGCCCATGATGTCGGCGAGCCGGCGGGCCTGGTCGGCCTGGTCGGGCGCGTACTCCAGCGTCGTCTTCTTCAGCGTCTTCGGGGCGTTGCCCGCGTTCTCGGACTTCGTCACGCCCTCGTCGATCTGCAGCCACTGGAGGGTCTCCTGGGCGGAACCCGCCTTGGCGCCGCCGTTCATGACCCTGACCCGGACCTCGGAGGCGTCGGCCTTGGCGCCCTTCAGGCGGGCGGCCACCTCGGCCTTCTCCTTCTTCTCCTGCTGCTTCACCTCGGTCAGCGAGACGTCGTCTCTGATCATCGCGAACAGCGGTTCCGCGTCCGCCTCTCTGACGACGACGGTCGCCTTCACCTTCTCGGCGGGGTTGTCGTCCACCGGCAGCGTGGCGAAGGTGATGTTCTTCGGCGGCACCTTCTTCAGCTCCAGGGCCATGTCCTTCAGGGCGTTCACGTTGCCGATGCCGGTGTCCACGGTCAGCGCCTTGGTGGCGGCCTCGGCCAGCTTCACCAGCTTGGTGGGGCTGGTGAGGGTGTCGCTGGAGCTCATCTTGCGCATCAGCGAGCCCAGGAACTGCTGCTGGATCTTGATGCGGTCGAGGTCGCCCTGGTTGCCGAAGCTGTGCCGGGTGCGGACGAAGGCCAGCGCCTGCTCGCCCTCGACCTTCGACTTGCCGGCCGGCAGCTTCAGGTGCGAGTCGGGGTCGTCGACGGCCTTGGCCAGGCAGACCTCGACGCCGTCCACCGCCGTGGTGAGCGTCTTGACCGCGTTGAAGTCGGCCATCATGAAGTGGTCGACGGGGATGCCGGTGAGTTCCTCGACCGTGCGCATGGTGCAGCCGGCGTCGCGGCCGTCCTGGCCGAGGCTCGTGTTGAAGCGGGCGTTCTGCGTCCCGGCGACGACCTCGGTGGAGCCGTCCGCCTGCTTCGTCGGGCAGTCCGGCACGTCGACGATGAGGTCGCGCGGGATGCTCATCGCGGTCGCGTTCGTCCGGTCCTTGGAGACGTGCAGCAGGATGTTGGTGTCGGCGTGCCCGACGCTGCCCGTGTCGCCGTAGCCCTCGTTGCCCTCGCCGGTGCGCTTGTCCGTGCCGATGATGAGGACGTTGAAGGCCTCGTCCTTGCTGAAGCCGTCCGCGCCCGCGCCGGCGACGTCCGTCGTGGCGACGTTGCCCTCGAGGTGCTTCAGGTACAGGTAGGCCCCGCCTGTGACGGCGACCAGGACGAGGGCCAGCGAACCGCCCGTCCACACCAGGATCTTCTTGCTCTTCGACTTCTTCGGCTTCGTGCGGCCCCGGCGGCGGCCGGGCGGCTCCTCCGCCGGGGCGCCGCGCCGCCGGCGCTGGCCCGGCAGCTGCTCCGGCTCCCCCCGGCGGCCCGGCGCGGTGCGGGTGCGGGGCGGGGCGGCGGTGCCGGTCCCGGAGCCGCTGCGGGAGCCGGTGGCGGCCTTCGCGGCGGCGGTGCCGCGACCCCGGGGGCGGGGTACGGACGGTTGCTCTCCGGAAGGCTGCAGTTGCAGTTCGTAGTCACCGGTGTCGGGGTTGAGTACCCACTGGTCTGCGGGGTCGATGTCGTCCGCCCGCCCACGGCCTTGCGCGTCCACGGTTGTCTGAGTCCTCCGTCGGGGCCACGCGGCGCCTTCCCCCTCAAAAAGGCGCTCGGTCAGTCTCCAGCAGTGCGCGACCTCATGGCCGGGTGCACCGGACCGCTCACACTATCCGGCACTCTCGGCGTCAAGCGACGGCGGTGACAAATTACACGTCCATACAACTGGGCAATTGCCCCATTTCCCTGGAGGAAGTTCCGACGGCTTGGTTTCGGCTTTACTCGTAGGTGCGTTCGGAAGCCACGTGCATGTGTCCTCGGCGGCGGTGTTTCCGCGGAAAGTGGGGACGGGGTCCGTGGAACGGGCGGGCGCGCCCGGCTCGATTCCGGGAAGTTTTCCGCCGCCCGCGCGCACCTTTCCGTACTTATTGTGATTGTCCGACTCCAATGCGCTGTCCTGCGTCGACACGCCGCCCGGGCCCGCCGCCGTCCTGTCGTGCCGTGCGCCGGAATCCACCGGAAGTCCCCGCGCGACGGCGACGGGCTCGTCCTTCCGCGGCCGTCGGAAGAGTTTCTCCGCCTCGGGTTCGACGAGCCGGTCGCGATTGGCGTCGTAGACGTACGACTCGCGCGGAACGGTCAGGAACCGCACCCGTTCTGTGGGGATGTCCCGCATGCCGCGCACGAGGTCGTACAGGCCCCGCAGGCTCGCCAGGGCCGGGTCCGTGGTGAGCGCGGGTGGCCGCGTCGAGCACCGGACAGAGCTTCACCGGATTCAGCAGTACGCCATCGCTGCGCACCTTGGTGACGAGCGCGCCGAGGAACCGCTGCCGGCGTTCCATCCGGTCCGTGTCGCTGCCGTCGCCGACCGGCTTGCGGGCGCGGACGCAGCCCAGCGCCTGCTCGCCTCCAACCGCACCCGGCCCGCGGGGAGCCGGAGCCGGGCGGCCTTGTCGCTGATCGGTTCCTCGAGGCACACGTCGACGCCGTCGACGGCGTCCACCATGTCCTTGAAGCCGCTGAAGTCCACGACCACGTGGTGGCCGACGCGGACGCCCGTCAACTGCTCGGCCGTGCGGATCGTGCAGGCCGAACCGCCGCCCTGGAAGGCGTGGTCGGACATCGCGAACACCGGCCGCGTGCGGCCGCCGTCCCGCCGCGCGCAGCTCGGCACCTCCACCATCAGGTCGCGGGGCAGCGAGACCGCGGTCGCGCTGCGCCGGTCCGCGGCCAGGTGCAGCAGGATCGTGGTGTCCGAGCGCGCGGTGCCCGGGTCGCGGCCGTACGCGCGGTTGCCGTCGCCGGAGCGCGAGTCGGAGCCGATCGGCAGGATGTTCCGCGCGGCGCGCACCGGCGCGGTGGGCCGCTCCTTCTCGTACCGGGCCGGCTCCGCGGCGGCGCCGTCGTCGTCCGAGGTGATGTTGGCGCTCGGCCTCTCGTACGCCGCCCAGCCGGCGGCCGTGGCGCCGACGAGGAGCACGACGGCCCCACTCCGGTCCACCGCAGCCAGCGGCGACGGGGCGGGACGGGGCGGGGACGGAGACCGCGGCGGCTCCCGGGACGGGGCCGGTCCCCGGGGCGGTCCCGGTGTCCGGCTGCGGCTCGGGGACTGTTCCTGGGGTGGGTCCGGCGTCCGGCTTCGGTCCCGGCCCGGTTCCCGGGGCGGAGGCGGCTCTCGGCCGTTTCCCGGTCTTCGGGTGGTTCGGGGGCTTCGGCCGAGGTCCGGCCCCCTGTCCGGAACCGGTCCCGGGGGCGCGGCCCTCGTCGCGGCGGCCGGCCGGACCGGCGTGCGGTCCGCGCGGCCCGGAGGGCGTGCCCGCGCTGCCGGTCACTGCTGCTCCCCCTCCACGCGCCCTGCGGTACCAACCTGCTCCCCTACGGCCATGGCGCGGCCACGCGCGTCCGGCCCAGCGAGGCTGGGCCGAACGGTGCACGGGGTCCCGGGCGGCGGGGCGCAGGACGGCGGGGCGCGGTGGAGGCGCCCCGCCCGCGCCGGACGCCGCGGACGGCGCGTACACCGCATGCGTCGAGCGCGCTGGACGCGCCGGGTGCGGCGGGGGTGACGGCCTTTCAGGAGCCGGGCCGCCCCGGCGGGCTCAGTGGGCCGTGGCCGTCACCCGCTCCGCCTTGACCCGCTTCGCCAGCGCCTCCTCGCCGAGGTTCTCCGCGTGGCGGCACAGGACGACGGAGCCGCCGGTGGCCAGCGGGGCGTACAGGCCGGCGCTCAGCCCTTCCCAGGTGTCGTACGGCAGCGTCGACAGCAGGCGCGAGCCGGGGCCGGTCAGGCCGAGGCCGGACGCGTCGGCGCGGGCCCGCTCCACGGCCTCGGCGCCCGTCAGTTCCGCCCCGGCGACGATCAGCGCGGGCTCCTCCGGGTCGACGGGCGCGTACGGCCGGAAGCGGTCGCCCTGGCCCGGCACCTCGACGGCGTAGTCGGTGTAGCCGGCGGGCGGCGTGGGGAAGCGGCCGCCCAGCGGGCGCAGCGCGAGCGCGATCCGCTCGCCGGAGCAGGCGAGCCCGGCGTCCAGCGTGTCGGGCCCGCTGACGACGAGGTCCGCGGCGGCCGGGTCGCCTCCGACGTCCGCGACGACGCCCACCGAGGAGCACGCCAGCAGCCACACGGCCGTCTGCCAGTGCGCGGGCAGCAGCAGCGCGAGCCGGTCGCCGGGTTCGGCGGACAGGCCGTCCTGGAGGAGGTTGGCGGTCTTGGCCACCCAATTGGAGAAGGTGGCGACGGACAGTTCGACCCGTTCGCCCGTGGCGTCGTCGTAGAAGGTCACCAGGGGGCGTGCCGGGTCCGCGGCGAGCGCGGATCGCAGCAGGTCGGCAGGGGTGCGGTCGGTGGCGTTCACGGGACGCAAGCGTACGCGGCGGACGAGGGGCGGCGCGGCGCGCGCCACCGGTTCGGAGGAGCCCGGCAGACGGCCCGTCAACTCCCCGATGGACAGATGTGTATGGCTATGTCCAAGATCGAAGGTATGCGTAGATTTCTCGCTTCCTCGATCGGTGTCACGTGCGCGGCCGCCCTCGCCCTCCCGCTCGTCCTGCCCGCCGAGGCCACGGCCGGCCCCTCGCCCGCGCGGTCGGGGGCGGCGGGGCCCGCGCCGGCCGGCCGGGCTCCGGCGGACGTCGACGCACCGGCGGACGTCGACGCACCGGCCGCCACCGCGGCGGCCGTTCCCGGCGGCACCCGGTCGCTCCCGCTCGTCCCGCTCGCCGCCGACCGCGCCACGGGCGCTCCCGCACAGGGGCTGCCGCGGCGGGACGTGGGGCACTTCTCGCTGGTCGGCGTCGTCTGGGACGACCCGGACAGCGAACTGCGCGGCCGCGTCCAGGTCCGCACCCGCGCCGCCGGCACCCCGCACTGGTCCGGCTGGCAGGACGTCGAGACGCACAACGGCGACCACGCGGCCGACCCGGACGCCCCCGAGCGCGCTTCGGGGCACGTGCGCGGCTCCACGGCGCCGCTGTGGGTGGGCGACTCCGACGGCGTCGAGGTGCGCGTCCAGGCGGAGGCGCAGACAGAGACAGAGACAGAGGCAGGGGCAGGGGCGCAGGCGGAGGGAGTGGAGGCGCCAGCGGAGGGAACGGAAGGCGAGAGCCATGAGCACGGAGGTGCTCATGAGCCCGATGGTGTCCATGAGCACGGCGGTGGGCCCGGCGTCGCCGGCGACGCCGGGCTGCCCCGCGGCCTGCGCCTGGAGCTCGTCGACCCGGGCGAGGAGCCCCGGACCGTGGCCCCGCGGGGCGGCAGGAGCGCCGCCGCACCGGCCCCCGAGGCCGCCGACGAGGCCAACGCCGGGCTGGTCGCGCCCGGCGCCACCGAGATCCCGGCGCAGACGCGGGAGGAGGCCGAGCGGGAACCGGCCGCCGTGCGCGGCGGCGCGCCCGGCGCGGCCAAGCCGTACGTCGGGCCGCGCCCGCGCATCGTCACGCGCCGCGGCTGGGGCGCCGACGAGAAGCTGCGCGGCCGCGGCTTCCGCTACACGAAGAAGGTGAAGGCGGCCTTCGTGCACCACAGCGCCTCGGGCAACAAGTACCGCTGCTCACAAGCCCCTTCACTCATCCGCAGTATCTACCGCTACCACGTCAAGAGCAGTGGCTGGCGCGACATCGGCTACAACTTCCTCGTCGACAAATGCGGAAACATCTACGAGGGACGGGCCGGGGGAGTGGCCCGCGCGGTCCTCGGCGCGCACACCGCGGGCTTCAACAGCAACACCACGGGGATCGCCGTTCTCGGCTCTTTCGGCACGTCGAAGCCGTCCGCGGCCGCGGTCAGGGCCGTCGCCCGGCTGACGGCCTGGAAGCTGGGCCTGTACGGAGCCGACCCGCGTGGCAAGACATATCTGAAGTCGGGAGGTGGCAATCTCTACCGAAAAGGTAGGAACGTACGTCTGAATGTGATCTCTGGTCATCGGGACGGTTTCGCCACGGAGTGCCCGGGGCGCCGCCTGTACACCAAGCTCAGCACGGCCCGGGCCACCTCGGCCCGTTACCAGGGACGATGAGGTCCCGCGGCGCCCCACCGCCACCCCGGAGGCCCCCCACGGCCGACTGAACGGTCTGCATACACTGGCCCGCCGAAAGTGAGTTCGGCCGGCCCCAGCAGGAAGCAGAGACGACAGGTGACAGAAGCGATTCTCCTGGTCGGCGGCAAGGGCACCAGACTGCGTCCGCTCACGGTGCACACACCCAAGCCAATGGTCCCCGCGGCCGGAGTCCCGTTCCTCACGCACCAGCTGGCCCGGGCCAAGGCGGCGGGCGTCGAGCACATCGTGCTCGCGACCTCCTACCTCGCCGAGGTCTTCGAGCCGTACTTCGGGGACGGCTCGGCCCTCGGTCTCCATCTGGAGTACGTCACCGAGGAGGAGCCCCTCGGCACGGGCGGCGCCATCCGCAACGTCGCCTCCCGGCTGCACTCGGGCCCCCAGGACCCGGTGCTGGTCTTCAACGGCGACATCCTCACGGGCCTGGACATCCGCAAGCTCGTGCACACCCACGAGACGGCCGGGGCGGACGTCTCGCTGCACCTCACCCGGGTCACGGACCCGCGGGCGTACGGCCTGGTGCCCACCGACGCCACGGGCCGGGTCCAGGCCTTCCTGGAGAAGCCGCAGACGCCCGAGGAGATCGTCACCGACCAGATCAACGCGGGGGCGTACGTCTTCCGCCGCTCGGTCATCGACACGATCCCGGCGGGCCGGCCCGTCTCCGTGGAGCGGGAGACCTTCCCGGACCTGCTGGCCGCCGGGGCCCATCTGCAGGGCATGGTCGACTCCACGTACTGGCTGGACCTCGGCACGCCGCGGGCGTTCGTGCGCGGCTCGGCCGACCTGGTGCTGGGCCGGGCCCCCTCGCCCGCCGTGCCCGGCCGCTGCGGCGACCGGCTCGTGCTGCCCTCGGCCTCGGTCGCCGACGACGCCAAGCTCACCGGCGGCACGGTGATCGGCGAGCACGCGGTGATCGGCGCCGGTGCCCGCATCTCCGGGAGCGCGGTCCTCGCGGGCGCCGTGGTGGAGCCGGGCGCGGTGGTCACGGACTCCCTCGTGGGCGCGGGCGCCCAGGTCGGCGCCCGGGCGGTCCTCGACGGCGTCGTGGTGGGCGACCGCGCGGCGGTCGGCCCGGACAACGAACTGCGCGAGGGCGTCCGCGTGTGGTGCGAGGCCCGCATCCCGGCGGGCGCGGTCCGCTTCTCCTCGGACCAGTAGGGCCGGCAGGCCCCGCGGACAGGCGACGGAAAGGCCGGGCGGCCCGGTGGGCGTGCGCACGCCCACCGGGCCGCGGCTACCACCGGGCGATGTCGGTGCGGGGCATGCGCGGCGCGCGGCGCGGGGGTGTGCGGCCGCTGAGCAGGATCAGGCGGGCGGCGCGGTGCCGCTGTCCGGCGTACGGCTCCAGCAGGGCCAGCATCGCGGCGTCGTCCGCGTGCCGGTCGCCGGCCAGCGCGTAGCCGACGATGCCCGGCAGGTGCAGGTCGCCGACCGTCACCGCGTCGGCCGCGCCGTGGCTGCGCTGCACGGTCTCGGCCGAGGTCCACGGGCCGATGCCGGAGACGAGTTCGAGCCGGGCCCGGGCCTCGGCCGGCTCCATCCGCGCCGCCTCCTCCAGCCGCGCGGCCACGCGCACGGCCCGCAGGACCGTCGAGGCGCGCTTGTCGTCGACGCCCGCGCGGTGCCACTCCCAGGACGGGATCACCGCCCAGGTCCGCGGGTCCGGCATGACGTACATGCGCTCCGGCACGGGGCCGGGAGCGGGCGTGCCGAACTTCGTGACCAGCCGCCGCCACGCCCGGTACGCCTCCGCCACCGTGATCTTCTGCTCCAGGACCGACGGGATCAGCGACTCCAGGACCAGACCGGTGCGCGCCAGGCGCAGGCCGGGCCGCCGCTTCCGGGTCAGCGCCAGCAGCCGGTGGCGCGGCTCGAAGGCGGCCGGGTCGTCCGCCGCGCCGAGCAGCTCCGGCAGCCGGTCCAGCAGCCACTCGGCGCCCGGCCCCCACGCGTCCGCCTCGACCGCGCCGCCGCCGTGCCGGGCGATCCGCAGCGTGCCGGGCCCCAGCGGCGTACGGCTGGCCCGCCACACCGCCCCGTCCGGGGCCGTGCGGAACGTCGGGTCGCCGGAGCCGCGCCGCAGCACGCTCAGCACGAGCGCGAGCTCCAGCGGCCAGGGCGGGGTCCAGGTGCGCCGCAGTCCCGGCGCCGCCGTCTGGCGCGGCACGCGCGCGGACGCGGGCGCGCCGGACGGCCCGCCGTGCGGGGCGCGCGGAGGGCGGGGGGCGAAACGTCCGGCCACGGGTGAGGTCCTCGGGGTACTTGCTCGGGTGCCCTACGAGGGTAGGGGCTCCCCGCACGCGGACCGCCGCCGCACCCCCGGCACGGCCGCCACGGCACCCGCACGCGGGACCCGCCGCGCCCGTACGCGGGAGCCGCTGTTCTCCGTACGAGCGCCGCCGCGCCCGTACGCGGGGACCTGCGTACCCGTGCCCGTACGCGGGGACCGCCGTACCCGTGCGCGTACGCAGGACGCGGGTGTCAGCGCCCCTCGCGCGCGGGCCACGGCCCCCCTGCGCTCGTGCCGGCCGTCGGCCGTGCCGTCAGCGCACCTCGACGAACGCCGTCGCGTCGCGCCCGGGCCGGGCCTTCGGCGCCTCCGCCGGGTGCCCCACGGCCACGGCCCCCATCGGGTCCCAGTCCGCGGGCAGCTCCAGCACCTCGCGCACGACGTCGCGGCAGAACATCGTCGACGACACCCAGGCCGAGCCCAGCCGCTCACCGGCCAGCGCGACCAGGAAGTTCTGCACGCCGGCGCCCGCGGCGACCACGAACATCTCCCGCTCGGCCCCGTCCCGGCGCGCGTCCCCGTAGGTGTGCGAGCCGTCCATGACCAGGCAGGGCACCACCAGGTACGGCGCGTTGCGCAGGACGTCGCCGCGCCGGACGCGCCTGGCGATCGACTCCTCGCTCCTGCCGTCCCGGCGCAGGTCGGCGATCCAGGCGTCGCGCATGGCGTCGAGCAGCCGGGTGCGCGACTCCGCCGACTCCAGCAGCACGAACCGCCACGGCGTCGTGTGGTGCGGCGCCGGCGCGGTCACGGCGGCGGCGACGGCCCGGCGCACCGCGTCCGGGGCGACCGGCTCGTCCGTGAAGGACCGCACCGTCCGCCGCTGGGTGACGGCCTCCCGTACGGCCTCGGAGGTGCCGAGGCGGAACATGTCGTCGCGCGCTCCGCGGACCAGGGCCCGCGCCCCCTCCCCGCCGTCGCCCACCACGTGCGGCAGGCCGCGCACCACGGCCACCGGCAGCCCGGCGGCCTTGCCCTTGACCAGGTCGCCGGCCGCGGCGAGCTCGTCGGCCGTGGCGACGACGGTGGCGCTGAGCGGATTGCCGTACGCGTCCGTGCCGCCGCGCAGGTCGTCCAGGACCCGTACGCCCGCCGCGCCGATGGCGACGTCGGTGAGCCCCGTGCGCCAGGGGCGCCCGAAGGTGTCGGTGACCACGACGCCCACGTCCACGCCCAGCGTGTCCCGCAGCCCGGCGCGGACCTTGCGCGCGGAGGCGTCGGGGTCCTCGGGCAGCAGCAGGACGGTCCCGGCCGGGGTGTTCGAGGCGTCGACACCGGCGGCGGCCATCACCAGCCCCTGCCGGTTCTCCACGATCCGCAGGGTGCCGCGGCGCGCCACGACCCGGACGGTCTCGGCGTCGATCGCGGCCTCGCGGTCCGCGGCCTCGACGATCCGGCCCTCGGCCTTGGAGACGATCTTCGAGGTGACGAGCAGGACGTCGCCGTCGGCCAGGCCCGGCTCGGCCGCGGCGATCAGCTTGGCGAGGTCGTCGCCCTCGCGCACCTCGGGCAGCCCCGGCACGGCCCAGACCCGGAAGCCCGGGGCGGCCGCCGGGGCGGCGGAGGGCGACGCGGCGTCCGCCACGACGGCCTCCGGCGCCGGGCCGGCCTCGGCCTCCGGCGCCGCGGTCGCCGACGGCACGGTCGCCGACGGCTCGGCGGGGCCCGGCGCCGCGGCGGATCCCGACGGCGCGGCGGCCGGTACGGCGGATCCCGGTGCGGTGGTCCCCGGTGCCGGGGCGGCCGGGGACGCCGGCCCCGGAGCCGCGGTCCCCGGCTCCGCGGCCCGCGGCGTCTCCCGCTCGGCGGGCGGCACGCTGCTCAAGCGCTCCGCACCTCCTCGGCCAGTGCCAGCGCCTCGCGGGCCATCGCGGCCGTCGCGTCGAGGTCGGTCATCATCAGCGGCACCGCGCGGCAGCGGATGCCCGCCGCCTCGACGCGCTCCACGGCGTCCGCGTCGACCGTGTCGACGAGCCAGCCGTCGAGCAGCCCCGAGCCGTAGTGCTCGGCCACCGCGGCCGCCGTGGACTCCACGCCCACGGCCGCGAGGACCTTGTCGGCCATGCCGCGCACGGGCGCGTTCCCGACGATGGGGGAGAGCCCGACGACCGGGACGTCCGCCTCGGCGATCGCCTCGCGGATGCCGGGTACGGCCAGGATCGTGCCGACGGAGACGACGGGGTTGGACGGCGGGAACAGGACGACGTCGGCCTCGGCGATCGCCTCCAGCACGCCGGGCGCGGGCTCGGCCTGCTCGGCGCCCACGGGCACGATCGCCTCGGCCGGCACGGAGGCCCGCAGCCGCACCCAGTACTCCTGGAAGTGGACGGCCTTGCGCTCGCCGTCCACCTCCACGGCGACGTGCGTCTCCACCCGGTCGTCCGACATCGGGATCAGCCGCACGCCCGGCTTCCACCGGTCGCACAGCGCCTCGGTCACCGCGCTGAGCGGGAAGCCGGCGCCCAGCATCTGCGTGCGCACGATGTGCGTCGCGAAGTCCCGGTCGCCGAGCCCGAACCACTCGGGCCCGACCCCGTACGCCGCGAGCTCCTCCTTGAGGTGGAAGGTCTCGTCGGCCCGGCCCCAGCCCTGCTCCTCGTTGATGCCGCCGCCCAGCGTGTACATCACCGTGTCGAGGTCCGGGCAGACCTTCAGGCCGAAGAGGTGGATGTCGTCCCCGGTGTTGCCGACGACCGTGATGTCCGCGTCGGGCACGGCCTTCTTCAGGCCGCGCAGGAAGCGGGCACCGCCGATACCGCCTGCCAGAACCACAATGCGCATGGAAACAGTGTGTCAGTCCGGCCGCCGGGCCGATCCGTCGAGGGGTGGCGTCCGGACACCGGGCGGGCCGGTCGCGCGGACCCGTCCCGCGGACGGCGCCCGCGGCGCGTCAGGCGGTCACCGCGTCCACCGGGCCGTGCGGCCCGTACGGGGAGCAGTGGGAGGCGGGCGTCGCGGCGGCCGCGCCGGAGCCGGGGCGCGGGTGCGTCGGCATCTCGGTCAGCCCGGGGAAGTAGACGTGCAGGCTGACGGCCGGTTCGAGCGCGTCGTTGACGACCTCGTGGACGTAGCCGGGCGCGAAGACGCGCTGCGCGCCGGCGGCCAGGGTGCGGGCGCCGCCGCGCGTCCGCTCCGTGAGCGTCCCCTCGAGGACGGTCAGCACCCCGGACGAGGGGCCGTGGCCGTGCGGTCCGCTGCCCTGGCCGGGCACCCAGGACAGCAGCCACACCTCGTAGCCGATCGGGGCCTCCCCTGGTCGAGCGGGGTCGAGAGCTTGGGGAACGCTGCGCAGCCGGTGGTACCAGCGCGTCGTCGCGTCGTACTCGACGAGGTGCGCCCACCGGGAGCGGTCGCGGGCGAAGGAGCGGGCGAGACCGACGAACTCGGCCACGGTGGCCGGGTGCTCGCGCGCGGGCTGCAGGAGGTGGGGTACTTCGAGGATGTCGCCGGCGATCTGGAGGTCGCTGTCGCTGTTCATGGGGTGACGTGGTCCCTGGGCCTGGGAGGGGATGCGGGGTTCCGCGGAACGGGCCGTCCGGGTCACGGACGACGGGCGTGCCCTGTGTGCGGGCGGAGGGGGGTGCCCCCGGGGAACGGGGACGGCGGCCGGAGCGCGGTGGGGCTCAACAGCCGGGACAGCAACAGCTACAGCGAGCGCGGGCAGCACCATGGGACCCGGCGGAGCGGGTCGGGGTGAGCGCCGAAGTCGCGAGCATGCCCACAAGGAGATCGGTTCACACCACGGCTGTCAACTTCCCACCCCCGAATGGGTGCTTCGTCACCTCATCGGGGCCATCCGGGTGGCGAAAGGTTTGTCCCCGTGGCTTCGGGGACACATGGCGCTCACCGGGCATGCGTCGCCGTTGCGATGCCGTGATCGGAATGTGATCCGGTTCGCTTCGCCGCGCGTGTCGGAACGAGATCGTCCTTCCGGGCGTCCTTCTCGGCAGAGGCTCTCTCCGAGAGGGGAGGCTCGGGCGGACCCCTCTGCTTGTCCTGGTTTTTGCCGATTTGAACACTTTCCGCAAAGCCTTGGTTCCGCAGAGTGAATAAGGGGCCCAATAGCAGATCTCGGCTTGACTCGCCCGGAGCCACACACTTGTAATTTCACTCGTGTCGTTCAGCCGTAATCGGTAACGGCAGCATCACGGGGACGCGAAAGACAGACGAGGGGCGCACATGACCGAGCTGGTGCAGCAACTGCTGGTCGACGACGCGGACGAGGAGCTCGGCTGGCAGGAGCGCGCGCTGTGCGCCCAGACCGACCCCGAGTCGTTCTTCCCCGAGAAGGGCGGCTCCACCCGGGAGGCCAAGAAGGTCTGCCTCTCCTGCGAGGTCCGCTCGGAGTGCCTCGAGTACGCCCTCGCCAACGACGAGCGGTTCGGCATCTGGGGCGGCCTGTCCGAACGCGAGCGGCGCCGCCTGAAGAAGGCCGCCGCCGTCTGAAGCCACCGCGCACGCCGCGCACACGGCGGACGCGGCGGCGGCACCCCGGGCGGCGCCGACGGGAACCGGCCGCCCGCGCGCGGGGGGCGCCCCGCCGACCAATCGGCACACATCTCTACGTAACGCAGGCCCGGCGCAGGTGGGTTGTCCACAGGCGGCGGGCCGTCGTGTTGCCCAGCCGTTAGTGTGGGCCTCCGTCCGAGACGCCCCTGCGCCCCCGCCGGGCACAGGCGTCCACCGCAGTCCATCGAACCGGGGCCCGTACCTCGATGTCCGTGCACAGCCATACGGCAGCCCACCACGACGCTGCCGCCCCTGAGTTCCCGCGCCACGTGGTGACCGCGGTGCTCGTCTCCCACGACGGAGCCCGCTGGCTGCCCGACGCGCTCTCCGGCCTGCTCGGCCAGGAGCGCCCGGTGCAGAACGCCGTGGCGGCCGACACCGGCAGCGCGGACGACTCCGCCCGCCTGGTCGCCGAGGCCCTCGGCGACGACCGGGTCCTGCACCTCGCCCGCCGCACCGGCTTCGGCCAGGCCGTCGAGGAGGCCGTCGGCACCGCCGGCGTGCTGACCCCGGACGACCTGCCGTACCTGAAGCGCCCCAGCGGCTGGGACCCGGTCACCCGCACCTGGCGCGACGACGCGTACGACATGCCGGAGCTGCCGCACGGCGAACCCGTCCAGTGGCTCTGGCTGCTGCACGACGACAGCGCCCCCGAGCCCGACGCGCTCGCCCGGATGCTGCGCGTCGTGGAGAACGAGCACGAGCTCGGCCGGGACGTCGCGATCGTCGGCCCCAAGCTCCGCGGCTGGTACGACCGCAGGCAGCTGCTGGAGGTCGGTGTCTCCATCGCCAACAGCGGCCGCCGCTGGACCGGCCTCGACCGGCGCGAGCAGGACCAGGGCCAGCACGACCACGTACGGCCCGTGCTGGCCGTCTCCACCGCCGGCATGCTGATCCGCCGCGACGTCTTCGAGGAGCTCGGCGGCTTCGACCGCCGGCTGCCCCTGATGCGCGACGACATCGACCTGTGCTGGCGCGCCCAGGCCGCCGGGCACCGCGTCCTGGTCGCCCCCGAGGCGGTCGTCCGGCACGCCGAGGCGGCCTCGCGCGAGCGCCGCACCGTCGACTGCGTGGGCCGCACCGCCGCCTCCCCGCACATGGTCGACAAGGCCGGCGCCGTCTACACCCTCCTGGTCAACACGCGCGGCGCCGCACTGCCCTGGGTGCTGCTGCGGCTGGTCGTCGGCACCGTGCTGCGCACGCTCGCGTACCTCGTCGGCAAGGTCCCCGGGCAGGCCGTCGACGAGATCCGCGGCCTCCTGGGCACGCTGCTGCGCCCCGAGCGGATCCTCGCGGGGCGCGGGCGGCGCGGCCGCCCGCAGGTCGACAAGGGAGAGCTGCGGCCGCTGTTCCCGCCGCCCGGCGCGACCGTGCGGGCCACCGTCGAGCAGGTCGCGGGCAATCTCTTCGGCGGCTCCGACCAGGAGGCGTCCGCGGCCGGACGGCACGGCGGGGCCGTGGAGTCCGGGCCCGGCGGCGACGACGCCGACTTCCTCGAGGTCGAGCAGTTCGCCCGGCTCAAGCGCGTCGCCCGCAGACCGGGACCGGTGCTCCTCGCCGTCCTCCTCCTCGTCTCCCTCGTCGCCTGCCGCGCGCTGCTCGGCGGCGGCGCCCTCGCCGGCGGCTCGCTGCTGCCCGCGCCCGCCGGCGCCTCCGAGCTGTGGTCCCGCTACCTGGACGCCTGGCATCCCGTCGGCGCCGGCGGCCCCCAGTCCGCGCCGCCGTACCTGGCGCTGGTGGCGCTGCTCGCCAGTGTCCTGCTCGGCTCCACCGGCCTCGCGGTCACCGTGCTGCTGATCGCGTCCGTGCCGCTGGCCGGCTCCGCCGCGTACTTCGCCTCCCGCCCGCTCGTCCCGTCCCGGCTGCTGCGCGCCTGGGCGTCCGTCGCGTACGCCTTCCTGCCCGCCGCCACCGGCGCGCTCGCGGGCGGCCACCTGGGCACCGCCGTCCTCGCCGTGCTGCTGCCGCTCATCGCGCGCGCGGCCGTCGCCGCGGCCGGAGCGGGCAACACCCCGGGCGAGCGCGGCAGCTGGCGCGCGACCTGGGCGTACGCACTGCTGCTCACGGTCACCACCGCCTTCACGCCGGTCGTGTGGCCCATCGCGTTCGTCCTGGGCGTCGCGCTGCTCGCCGTGCGCCGCGGCGACATCGCCGCCTACGGGCTGCGCTTCCTGGCCCAGCTCGGCACCCCGCTGCTGGTCCTCGCGCCCTGGTCGCTGTCGCTGCTGCCGCTCGGCTTCTTCCGGGAGGCCGGCCTGGAGTACGGCGCGGGCGCGGCCTCCGCGCTCGACCTGCTCGGCGCCAGCCCCGGCGGCCCCGGGACCGTCAGCGGGCTCATGCTGCTCGGCGTCGTCTGCGCCGCCCTGGCCGCGCTGCTGCGCGGCGAGCGGCAGTGGGGCATCCGGGCCGCGTGGACCGCCGCCCTGGTGGCGCTCGTCGTCGCCGTCCTGGCCAACGGCTCGGTCTGGGCCGGTCCCGCCACGCTCGTCTACGGCCTCGCCCTCCTCGCGGCCGCCGCGCTCGGCGCCGACGGGGCCCGCTTCCGGGTGGCCGAGCAGAGCTTCGGCTGGCGCCAGCCGCTGGCCGCGCTCATCGCGTTCGCCGCGGCGGCCGGGCCGCTGCTCATCGCCGCCGGCTGGATGATCGGCGGCGCCGACGGCCCCGTGGAGCGCCGCGACCCCGTGCAGGTGCCCGCGTTCGTCGCCGAGGAGAGCGGCACGCGCGACCAGGCCCGCACGCTCGTCCTCGACAGCGACTCCGCGGCCCGCGTCGGCTACACGCTGGTGCGCGGCTCCGGCGCCCGCCTCGGCGACGCCGAACTGGCCGCCGAGGGCGGGGAGAACGCGAAGCTCGACAAGGTCGTCGCCAACCTCGTCGCCGGCTCCGGCGCCGACCAGGCCGACCAGCTCGGCGGCTTCGCCGTGCGCTACGTGCTCGTCCACAAGGGCGCGCCCCGCCAGGTCGCCCGCGTCCTGGACGCCACGCCCGGCCTGACCCGGCTCAGCCAGCAGGACGGCGGCGCCCTGTGGCGCGTGGACCGGCAGGTCGCCCGCGTCACCGTCGTCGCCGGCTCCGGCGACCCCGAGCCGGTCGCCGCCGGCCCCGTCGAGGTGCACACCACGCTGCCCTCGGGCGGCGAGGGCCGCGTCCTGCGCCTCGCCGACTCCGCCGACGAGGGCTGGACCGCCACCCTCGACGGCAAGCCGCTCACCCCGACCACCGTCGACGGCTGGGCCCAGGGCTTCGAACTGCCCTCGGCCGGCGGCCGCCTGGACGTCACCTTCGAGGCGCCGCTGGGCCACACCGCGTGGCTGTGGGCGCAGGGCCTGCTCGCCGTCGTCCTCGTGGTGCTCGCCCTCCCGGGCCGCCGCCGCGACGTGGACGACGACCTGCCCGAGGAGCCGGACGCGCCCGCGCCGGCGGCCGAGGGAGAGGGCCGCAGGGCCCGCAGGCTGCGCGCCCAGGCGGAGGCGGAGGCCGAGCAGCAGCGGGAGCAGGACCCGGATCACGGGCACCGTGCGGAGCCGGACGGCGACGGCGGACCCGGCCCGTACGCGTCCGCGCAGGCCCCGGCGCCCGCGGTCCCGCAGCAGCAGGCGTACGGCGAGTGGGACGCCGCCGGGTACGGCGGCGCGGGCTACGACCCGTACGGGAACGGCCCGTACCAGGACGACGGGCAGTATGCCGCGGGCGCCTACGACCAGCAGGCCTACCAGGCGGACCCGTACCAGGCGGGGCAGTACGACCCGTACGCGTACGACGCCGCGCAGACGCCCCCGTACGACCCGTCGCAGCCGTACGCGCAGGGCTACGACCCGGCGTACGACGCCGCGCGGCAGCAGCCGTACGGCACCGACCGTGAGCGCCCCGACGGGAGCCAGCAGTGAACCGCACCACCCTGTCCTTCCTCGCCGGCGTGACCGCGCTCGCCGCCGTCACCGGGTTCGCCGTCCTCACCGGGCCCGACGCCGCCGGCGGCGGCACGGCGCCGGCGGCCGCCCGGCTGCCCGTGGAGCGCACGAGCCTGCTCTGCCCGGCACCGAGCTCCTCCGACCTCGCGGAGACCGCCTACACGTCCTTCACGCCGGTCGTGAAGGACGCCGCCGGCGGCGGCGAGGCCGAACTCACCGCGGCCGCCACGCAGACGGCGGACGGCGGGGACGAGGCCGGCGACCGGGCGAAGGACGACGGGAAGAAGCGGGAGAAGCCCGCCCTGACACCCGGGGAGCCCGGCAAGCCGGTCACCGGCGAGACCTCGGCCGCCGACGCGCCGGCGCTGATCGGCACCGCCGGGGGCAAAGCCGCACCCGGCTGGACCGTCCAGCAGACCACCGAGGTCACGGCGGGCACGGGCCGCGGACTGCTCGGCACCGCGTGCACGGCCCCGGACACGGAGTTCTGGTTCCCGGGCGCGAGCACCGCCGAAAGCCGCACCGACTACGTGCACCTGACCAACCCCGACGACTCCGCCGCCGTCGTCGACGTCGAGCTGTACGGCAAGGACGGCGCCCTCAAGTCGACCGTGGGCGAGGGCATCCAGGTCAAGCCGCGCTCCAGCGAGCCGATCCTGCTGTCCACGCTCGCCGACAAGGCGGAGGCCGACCTGACCGTGCACGTGAGCGTGCGCAGCGGGCGGGTCGCCGCCGCCGTCCAGGCCCTCGACGACAGCCTCGGGGGCGACTGGCTGGCCGCGTCGGCCGACCCGGCGGGCGCGCTCGTCCTGCCGGGCATCCCGGAGGACGCCGCGTCCGTGCGCCTGGTCGCCTTCGCGCCCGGCGACCAGGACGCCGACCTCAAGCTGCGGCTGGCCTCCCCGTCCGGCACGATCACCCCGGCGGGCAACGAGAGTCTGCACGTGAAGGCGGGCATGACCGCCTCCGTCGACCTCGGCGACGTCACGCGCGGCGAGGCGGGTTCCCTGATCCTGACGCCCACCGGCACGTCGGTGCCCGTGGTCGCCGCCCTGCAGGTCGTGCGGGGCGAGGGGAGCAAGCAGGAGACGGCGTTCATCCCGGCCACCGCGCCGGTGACCTCGCGCGCGACGGCCGTCGACAACCGCTCCAAGGGCACCACGCTCTCCCTGACGGCCCCCAGCGGCACGGCGAAGGTCAAGGTCACCGCGTCCGCCGGCAGCGAGGGGGGCACGGCGGCGGCGAAGACGTACACGGTCAGGAGCGGCACCACCCAGAACGTCGAGGTGCCCGTCCCGAGCGGCCTCAAGGGCACGTACGCGCTCACGGTGGAGCCGGTGTCCGGCGGCCCCGTCCACGCCGCGCGCACCCTGGTGGTCCCGGTGGGCGGCGTCTCGGCGTTCACGACCCAGACGCTCCCGGACGACCGCGGCACGGTGGCGGTGCCGGAGGCGGAGCAGGACCTGTCGGTGCTGCAGAAGTAGGGGGGCGGGCCCCGGGACCGCCCCGGAGCCCGGCTGCCCCGGCCGCCGCCCCTCGGCGGTCCTCGGCGGCCCTTGGGGGTCTCCTCCGGCGGCTCTCGGCCGCCGCCCTCAGCGGTCCACGGCCCGTCTCCCTCGGCGGCTCTCGGCCTGCTGTCCTCAACGGTTCCGGCCGGCGCTCCCGGGGCCCCGGCCCTCAGTCCTCGCCGTAGCGCGGGTCGACCGTCTCCGGGGTCAGGCCGAGCAGTTCGGCGACCTGTTCCACGACCACCTCGTGCACCAGGGCGGCGCGTTCGTCGCGGCCCTTGGTGCGGATCTCCACCGGGCGCCGGTAGACGACGACGTGAGCGGGCCGGCCGTTCCGCGCCGGGACCGTGCCGCCCAGGGGCACCGTCTCGTCGCTCCAGCCGTCCACGGTCCCCGCGTCGAGCCGGGGCACCTCCAGGACGACGAACTCGATGTCGGCCAGCTGCGGCCAGCGCCGCTCCAGCCGTTCCACGGAGTCCTGCACCAGGTCGGCGAACACCTCCGCGCGGCTCGCGGCGAGCGGCACCTGGGGCGGTGCCACGGGACCGCGCATACCCCTGCCGTGGCGGTCACGGCGGCGGGGCCTCGGGCCGGCGGCGCGGGGCGGTACGGGGTTGTCCATCACCGGTGAAGAGTAGTCCCCGTACGCGTCCGGCGCCCGGAATCGCGCCGTGGGCCGGGGCCGCGCCGCCCGCGCGTCCGGCGGTTCGCGCCGCCGCGCGTCCGCCGTCCGTGACACTCTTTCGAGGGGCATCGGAGCGCGCGGTCCGGGTACGCGGGACCCGTGCCCCGGTGCGGCCGAAACCGGAGTTCCGGCGAGCCGTCCGAGCATGTCTCCTGATGACCGTTCCGGTCACGGTTGGACTCGATTCCGTATCTCTCCGGGACCGTGGATCTCATGGCAAATGGCATGCTTTGTACCCCGCAGTGACCGGACGGAAGACGGTTCGACACTGTAAAACTGGGCATAATGGCTGGTCAGGAGCGTGGGTTCAGAGAACTGTGTGGGCATGATCACAGCACGACACGGTGGAGTGACCTGATGGAGAGTCGTCGCGGCCCGCTCAAGAGTGCGGTACCGTCCAACGTCGTGAGCCCTGTACGTCGCTGTTCGCGCACCGCCTGCGGCCGTCCCGCCGTTGCGACGCTGACGTACGTCTACGCCGACTCGACCGCGGTCCTCGGCCCGCTCGCGACCTATGCCGAGCCCCACTGCTACGACCTGTGCGCCGAGCACTCCGAGCGGCTCACCGCCCCCCGGGGCTGGGAGGTCGTCCGGCTCGCCGACGCCTCGGGTCCGTCCCGCCCCAGCGGCGACGACCTCGAAGCGCTCGCCAACGCCGTGCGCGAGGCCGCCCGTCCGCAGGAGCGCGCCGCGCAGGCCGGGGGCGGCGCCCGCTCGGCCGACCCGATGGAGGTCGCCCGCCGCGGCCACCTGAGGGTGCTGCGCTCGCCGGACTCCTGAGCCCCGCCGCTCCGCCGGAGACACGCCGTTCGGGCTTCCGGGCCCGCCGCGCCCGTCGCGCGGTCCTCCGATCCGCCGTCGCCCCGGCCCCGGCCTCCCGCTGTCCCGCGTCCCGCTGTTCAGATGTTCCGCTCGCGTGCCGTTCCGTCGTCCCCGTCGGTGCGACCTCCCGGCGGGCGTGATCACTTCCGTACCGTTTCCCGGGTGCCGCGTTTCATAACTCCCCTTCCCCGGAGTGGTCCCCGGAAGGACCTCCGGAACGGTCCTCGGACGGCCCGGGAGTGCGCCCGCGTCCGCGCCTGCGCGCACGCCGGTCCGGATCGCTGCCGCACGACCCATTGACGCGCGCTTGTCGCGGACACGACCATTTTTCAGCCTGCCCATGAAATGGCTTTCCGCATCGCGGAATCCGGGAGGTCGTGTGTACGTCCAGGAACTGGATCCCGTGGCCGGCTCGCTCGGCCTGTCCGCCCTCGTCGCCGCCCTGCCCCTCGTCCTCGTCCTGGTGCTGCTCGGCGGCGTCCGCACGAAGGCGCACCTGGCCGGGCTCATCGGTCTCGCAGCCGCGGCCCTGGTCGCGGTGCTCGCGTACGGCATGCCGGTCGGCCAGACCCTCTCCGGCGCCGCCCAGGGCGCCCTCTTCGGCCTCTTCCCCATCCTGTGGATCGTCGTCAACGCCCTGTGGGTGTACCGGATGACGGTCCGCACCCGGCACTTCGACATCCTGCGCCGCTCCTTCGGGCGCCTGTCCGACGACCCGCGCATCCAGGCGCTCGTCGTCGCCTTCTGCTTCGGCGCGCTCCTGGAGGCCCTCGCGGGCTTCGGTGCGCCCGTGGCGATCTGCTCGGTGATGCTGGTCGCGCTCGGCTTCGAACCCGTACGGGCCGCCGTGGTCGCCCTGGTCGCCAACACCGCGCCCGTCGCCTTCGGCGCCATGGGCACCCCGGTCGTCACGCTCGCCCAGGTCACCGGACTGCCGCTGGAGACCGTCTCCTCCGTGGTGGGCCGCCAGACGCCGCTGCTGGCCCTCGTGGTGCCGCTCCTGCTCGTCGCCCTGGTGGACGGGCGGCGCGGGCTGCGGGAGACCTGGGCGCCCGCCCTGGTGTGCGGACTCGCCTTCGCCGTCGCCCAGTTCCTGGCCTCCAACCACGTCTCCGCGCAACTCGCCGACATCGGGGCCGCCCTGGCCGGCGCGGGCGCCCTCGTGGCGGTGCCGCGGGCCCGCAGGCCCGCGGCCGAGCCCGTACGGGCCGCCGTGCTGACCGGCGCCCGCAGCGAGGACCTCGACGTGGCGGACCCGCGCCGCGAGGTGGCACGCGCCTACGCCCCGTACGCGCTGATCGTGGTGATCTTCTCCGTCGCCCAGCTCCCCGCCGTCAAGGACCTGCTGGCGAAGGCGACCCGGACCTTCGACTGGCCCTTCCTGGACGTGGCGAACCCCGACGGCGAGCCCGTGGGCGGCAACGTCTTCTCGCTGCCCCTGGTGGCGACGGGCGGCACCCTGGTGCTGCTCGCCGGGCTGTGCACGGCGGTCGTGCTCGGCGTGCACGCACGCGACGCGGCGCGGGAGTGGGGCGCCACCGTCCACGAACTGCGGTTCGCGATCCTGACGGTGACGAGCGTGCTGGCGCTCGCGTACGTCATGAACCTCTCCGGGCAGGCGGCCACCATCGGCCACTTCGTGGCGGCGGCCGGGGCCGGGCTCGCCTTCCTGTCGCCGGTGCTCGGCTGGTTCGGCGTCGCGGTCACCGGGTCCGACACCTCCGCCAACGCGCTGTTCGGCGCGCTCCAGGTGACGGCGGCGCGCGAGTCCGGCCTTCCGCCGGAGCTGCTCGCCGCCGCCAACAGCTCCGGCGGCGTCCTCGGCAAGATGATCTCGCCTCAGAACCTGACCATCGCCTGCGCGGCCGTCGGCCTGGCGGGCCGTGAGGGCGACCTGCTGCGCAAGGTGCTGCCGTGGAGCATCGGTTTGTTGCTGGTGATGTGCCTGATCGTCGTGGGGCAGAGCTCGCCCGTCCTGGAGTGGATGCTTCCGTAAATCTGTTCGCGCGGGGTGGGTGAGTACACACCGCACCGTCGGCCGATACGGGTAGTTTGGCCCCACCGATGAGGACTCCAGGAGGGCCGGCTGTGGCTGCTGATCTGTCGCAGATCGTGAAGGCGTATGACGTACGCGGGGTGGTCCCCGACCAGTGGGACGAGTCGCTGGCCGAGTTGTTCGGAGCCGCCTTCGCGCAGGTGACGGGCGCGGCGGCGATCGTGGTCGGGCACGACATGCGGCCGTCGTCCCCCGGTCTGTCGCGGGCCTTCGCGCGCGGGGCGACGGCGCGCGGCGTCGACGTCACGGAGATCGGGCTGTGCTCCACCGACCAGCTCTACTACGCGTCGGGCGCGCTGGACCTGCCGGGCGCGATGTTCACCGCCTCGCACAACCCCGCCCAGTACAACGGCATCAAGATGTGCCGGGCGGGCGCGGCCCCGGTCGGCCAGGACACGGGCCTCGCCGAGATCCGCGCACTCGTGGAGAAGTGGTCCGACGAGGGCGCGCCCGGGCCGGCCGCCGCGCCGGGCACGGTCACGCGGCGCGACACCCTGGAGGACTACGCCGCGCACCTGCGCTCCCTGGTCGACCTCACCTCGATCCGCCCGCTCAAGGTCGTCGTCGACGCGGGCAACGGCATGGGCGGGCACACCGTGCCGACGGTCCTCGCCGGACTGCCGGTCGAACTCGTCCCGATGTACTTCGAGCTGGACGGCACGTTCCCGAACCACGAGGCCAACCCGCTCGACCCGAAGAACCTCGTCGACCTGCAGGAGCGGGTCCGCGAGGAGGGCGCCGACCTCGGTCTCGCCTTCGACGGCGACGCCGACCGCTGCTTCGTCGTCGACGGGCGCGGCGAACCCGTCTCGCCGTCCGCGATCACCGCGCTGGTCGCCTCCCGCGAGCTGGCCAGGAACGGCGGCAGGGGCACGGTGATCCACAATCTGATCACCTCGTGGTCCGTCCCCGAGGTCGTCCGCGAGAACGGCGGCACCCCGGTGCGCACCCGCGTGGGCCACTCCTTCATCAAGGCGGAGATGGCGACCACCGGCGCCATCTTCGGCGGCGAGCACTCCGCGCACTACTACTTCAAGGACTTCTGGAACGCGGACACGGGCATGCTGGCCGCCCTGCACGTCCTCGCCGCCCTCGGCGGCCAGGACGGCCCGCTGTCGGGCCTGGTCGACCGGTACGACCGCTACGTGGGCTCCGGGGAGATCAACTCCACGGTCGACGACCAGGCGGACCGGCTCGCCGCGATCAGGGCGGCGTACGAGGGCCGGGAGGGCGTCGTGCTCGACGAACTCGACGGCCTGACGGTGACGAACAGCGACTGGTGGTTCAACGTCCGCCCGTCCAACACCGAGCCGCTCCTGCGCCTGAACGCGGAGGCGCGCGACGAGCCGACGATGAACAAGATCCGCGACGAGGCGCTCGCGATCATCAGGGCGTGAGCCCCGGGCGGGCGGTGCGGGCGGGCGGTGCGGACCGGCAGCGGGGACCGGCGGCAGCGGCAGCGGAGGCGGGACAGGGCGGAGGCAGTACCCGCCCGGCCCGCACCATGCGTACCGCCCGATCCGCCCGGTCCGCACCGCGCGGTACCGTCCGGTCCGTCCGGCCCGTGCCGGATCTGCCCGCCCGGAAGCCCGGTCCGCGGGTTCCGGGCGGCCCCGTCCCCCGCCGCTCGCAGCGGTACTCTGACCAGGCCGCATCCGTCCGTCCGAAGGGACACCCCATGCCGCTCGAAGCCGGCCTCCTGGAGATCCTCGCCTGCCCGGCCTGCCACGCCCCCCTCAAGGAGGAGGAGAACGAGCTGGTCTGCACGGGGCAGGACTGCGGCCTGGCCTACCCCGTCCGGGACGGCATCCCCGTCCTGCTCGTCGACGAGGCCCGCCGCCCCGCGTAACGGCGCACGGCGACCGGAGGCTGCCGACCATGCTCGACGAATCGCTGCTCGACGCCCCCGAGGCGCTGTCCGAGGCGGACCGCCGGGGCCTGCTCAGAGGCGCCGCCGAAGCGGGCGCCCGCGTCCGCACGGCCGCCCGGTACGCCGCCGAGGCGGGCGTCACCGCGCTGCGCCCTGACGGCCGCCCCCGCGCCGTGCTGATCGCGGGCCCGGGCACCGCCGCGCAGTGCGTCGCCGACCTGCTCGACACCCTCGCCGGCGCCGGCTGCCCCGTGGTACGGCTGGCGCCCACCGGCGTCGCCCCCGCCGCGGGCGCCCTGCGCTGGGAGCTGCCCGGCTGGGCCGGCTCCCTGGACCTGCTGCTGGCCGTCACGCCCGACGGCGGCGAGCCCGGCCTCGCGGTCCTGGCCGAGCAGGCGTACCGCCGCGGCTGCACCGTCGTGGCCGTGGCCCCCGCCCGCACCCCGCTGACCGAGGCGGTGGAGGCGGCGCGCGGACTGTTCGTCCCGATGGCGACCGCCCCGTACGAGCGGGAGGAGGCGCGCGAGCCGGCCGCCGGTTCCGCGCCCGGCGTCCTGTGGGCGCTGCTCACCCCGCTGCTCGCGCTGCTGGACCGCACCGGCCTGGTGACCGCGCCGCCGGAGGCCCTGCAGAAAGTCGCCGACCGCCTGGACCGCGTCGCCGAGCGCTGCGGCCCGGCCGTCGCCACCTACGGCAACCCCGCCAAGACGCTCGCCGCCGAACTCGCCGAGGCCCTGCCGGTGATCTGGACCGAGGGGCCCGCCGCGGGCCCGGCGGGCCGCCGGTTCGCCGCCGCCCTCGCCGAACTCGCCGGCCGCCCCGCCCTCGCCGCCGAGCTGCCCGAGGCGCTCGCCGCGCACGGCGCCCTGCTCTCCGGCGACCTCGCCGCGAACTCCGGCTCCGACGACTTCTTCCGCGACCGCGTCGAGGACGCGGCGGCCCTGCACGCGCGGGTGGTGCTGCTGCGCGACCGCCCCGCCGGCGGCCTCAGCGCCGCCCCCGCCGCCCGCGAGCTGGCCCTCGCCCACGACACCGCCGTCAGCGAGCTGGAGCCGGAGGAGGGCGGCGAGCTGGAGTCCCTCGCGGAACTGATCGCCACCACGGATTTCGCCGCCGTCTACCTGGCGCTCGCCTCGGGCACCTGACGACGGCGTGATCTTGTCCCGGACGGGCCCGAGCCCGGCCCGGACACCCGGCGCGGCCCCGGTCCGCCCGGACGTACGGACGTACGTCCGACGGCCCGGCCCCGCCCATAGCCCGCCCGCCCCGCCGCACCGCGAACGCGACACGACGCCGAGCGGCCGCCGGCGGCGGCACGACGCAAAGGACAGGCAGAGAGACCGCATGGACCGCCTCGACAACACCATCCGTCCCTACGCCTGGGGCTCCACCACCGCCATCCCGCGGCTCCTCGGCATCGAGCCGACCGGCGAGCCGCAGGCCGAGATGTGGATGGGCGCGCACCCGGGCGCCCCGTCGCGCACCCCCCGCGGCCCCCTCACCGAGGTCGTCGACGCGGCCCCCGAGCGCGAGCTGGGCGCCCCCGCCGTCGCCAGGTTCGGACCCCGGCTGCCGTTCCTGCTGAAGGTCCTCGCCGCCGGCGCGCCCCTCTCCCTCCAGGTCCACCCCGACCTCGCGCAGGCCGGGCAGGGCTACGAGGACGAGGAGCGCCGCGGCGTCCCGGCCGATGCCCCGCACCGCAACTACAAGGACGCCAACCACAAGCCCGAGCTCATCTGCGCGCTCACCGAGTTCGACGGCCTGTGCGGCTTCCGCGCCCCGGCCGAGGCCGCCGGCCTGCTCGCGGGCCTCGGCGTCGACTCCCTGAAGCCGTACGTCGACCTGCTGCGCGCCCACCCGGAGGAGGCCGCTCTGCGCGAGGTCCTCACCGCGGTGCTGACGGCCGACCCCGACGCGATGGCCGCGACGGTCGGCGAGGCGGCCGCGGCGGCCGCCCGGCTCGGCGGCGCGTACGCCCCGTACGCCGACATCGCCCGCCACTACCCGGGCGACCCGGGCGTGATCGCCGCGATGCTGCTCAACCACGTGACGCTGCAGCCCGGCGAGGCCCTCTTCCTCGGCGCCGGCGTCCCGCACGCGTACCTGAACGGCCTCGGCGTCGAGATCATGGCCAACTCCGACAACGTCCTGCGCTGCGGCCTCACCCCCAAGCACGTCGACGTCCCCGAACTGCTGCGCGTCGTCCGCTTCGAGGCGAGCGCGCCCGGCGTGCTGCGCCCGGAGGCCTCGCCCGACGGCGAGGAGGTCTACGAGACGCCGATCGACGAGTTCCGCCTCTCGCGGTACGTCCTGCCGGCCGGCGCGCCCGCCCGCGACCTCACGCGCGCCACCGCGCAGATCCTCCTCGCCACGGAGGGCTCCGTCCGCGTCGGCGACCTGGACCTCGCGCCCGGCGGCTCCGTCTTCGTACCGGCCGGTGAGCGGACCGAGGTGTCCGGCACCGGCACGCTCTTCCGCGCGACCGTGGTGGTCTGACGCGGCGCCCGCGGCGGTCCGGAGCGGCGGCGCCCGCGACGGTCCGCCGCGCCGCCGGCGGCCGTCCCGCGCGGTGACTGTGGTGGCCCGGCGCGCTCACACCGCTCCGGGCTGCAACAATGACCCACCGCAAAGGACGGGCAAAGCCCGGACCGGCGTGCGACGTGCGACGTACGAGGAACGGGGTACGGGTACGGGCGAACTCCGGGACGGCGTGCGACGGGTACGACGGGTACGAAGGGACAGCAGGAGCAGATGAGCGCTTCAGGGGGCACCAAGGCGATCGTGGCGGCACTCGCCGCCAACCTTGCGATCGCGGTATCGAAATTCGTGGCGTTCCTCTTCAGCGGTTCGTCGTCGATGCTCGCCGAGTCCGTGCACTCGCTCGCCGACTCGGGCAACCAGTTCCTGCTGCTGCTCGGCGGCAAGAAGGCCCAGCGCGAGGCGACCCCGCAGCACCCCTTCGGGTACGGCCGCGAGCGCTACATCTACGCCTTCCTCGTCTCGATCGTCCTCTTCTCGGTCGGCGGCATGTTCGCGATCTACGAGGGCTACGAGAAGATCAAGCACCCGCACGAGCTGGAGCACTGGTACTGGCCGGTGGGCGTCCTGGTCTTCGCGATCATCGCCGAGGGCTTCTCCTTCCGCACCGCCATCAAGGAGTCCAACGGACTGCGCGGCCAGCTCTCCTGGAAGGAGTTCATCCGCCGCGCCAAGGCGCCCGAGCTGCCGGTCGTACTGCTGGAGGACTTCGGCGCGCTGGTCGGTCTGGTCCTCGCGCTCGGCGGCGTCGGCCTCGCCCTGGCCACCGGCAACGGCGTCTGGGACGGCATCGGCACCCTCTGCATCGGCGTCCTGCTGATCCTGATCGCGCTCGTCCTCGCCGCCGAGACCAAGTCCCTGCTGCTCGGCGAGTCCGCGGGCGTCGACGAGGTCAAGAAGATCGAGAAGGCCCTGGTCGACGGCGAGACGGTCACCGGCATCATCCACATGCGCACGCTGCACCTCGGCCCCGAGGAGCTGCTGGTCGCCGCCAAGGTCGCGGTGCAGCACGACGACACGGCGACCGAGGTCGCCACCGCGATCGACGCCGCCGAGGCCCGCATCCGCGAGGCCGTGCCGATCGCCCGCGTCATCTACCTGGAGCCCGACGTCTACCGCGAGTCCGAGGCCGCCAGGGGCGCCGACCCCGAGGCCACGCCCGGAGGCCCGAGCCGCGTCGCGGAGCACTGACCGACCGCCCGCGACCGGTCGCCGACGCGTGACCGGACCGATCACCGACGCGTGGCCGGTCCCGGCGCGTGATCGGACCGATCGCCGAAGACCGGCCCGTGGGGCCCTCCGGCACACCCGGCGGGCCCCACGGTTTTGCGCCCCGCGTCTCTTCCGCTCCACGCGTTTCCGGCCCCACGCGTTCCTGGACCTGTGCGTTCCGTTCCCGACCGGGCCGGGCCGGACCTGGAGTGTGCCGGCCGGGCCGCGACCGGGCCTGGGAGCAGCGGTCCCGCCGCACCCGGTCCCGGCCCGGTCGCGCAACCCCCGCAGGACGCGCGTCCCCCGGCCCGCGGCGGCCGGGAGCGGCCTCGGGAACGGCCCCCGGCCGCTCCCGGGGCGGCCCGGCGGCCGGTACCGGACACTTCCGGTCAGCGGCCCGGCGCCGCCGGAGGCGGGCTGGGGCGCACTGCGGTGACCGGTGTAGCTTTGATGTGAGCCAGACGTCGCTGCTGATGGCGGTCGGGCGGTCCCACCCGGACCGGCCGAGGGAGAGAGGGCCTCCGACGGACTGCGCTGCGCGTCCCGGGGACGCCTGTGCCCTTGTACGGGTACGCCCGTGTCCCGCCGCCGCGCAGATCAGCCGTATCCACCTCGACCCGAACACCGAGGAGCAGCTCCCCATGACGACTGTCGAGAACCGACAGGACTTCAAGG
This sequence comes from Streptomyces minutiscleroticus, assembly GCF_014650875.1. Lineage (GTDB taxonomy): Bacteria > Actinomycetota > Actinomycetes > Streptomycetales > Streptomycetaceae > Streptomyces > Streptomyces minutiscleroticus. The sequence goes on along the minus strand of NZ_BMVU01000004.1, from coordinate 4,892 downwards.
TCGCCGACCTTTCCCTGGCCGAGTTCGGCCGCAAGGAGATCACTCTCGCCGAGCACGAGATGCCCGGCCTGATGTCGATCCGCGAGGAGTACGCCGCGGCGCAGCCGCTGGCCGGCGCCCGCGTCACCGGCTCCCTGCACATGACCGTCCAGACCGCCGTGCTGATCGAGACGCTGGTCGCGCTGGGCGCCGAGGTCCGCTGGGCCTCCTGCAACATCTTCTCCACCCAGGACCACGCGGCCGCCGCCATCGCCGTCGGTCCGAACGGCACCCCGGACAACCCCCGGGGCGTCCCGGTCTTCGCCTGGAAGGGCGAGACCCTGGAGGAGTACTGGTGGTGCACCGAGCAGGCGCTGACCTGGCCCGACTCGCCCACCGGCGGCCCGAACATGATCCTGGACGACGGCGGTGACGCCACCCTCCTCGTCCACAAGGGCGTCGAGTACGAGAAGGCCGGCGCGGTCCCGTCCCTCGACACCGCCGAGTCCGACGAGCACCGCGTGATCCTCCAGCTGCTGACCCGCACGCTGGGCGAGAACCCGCGGAAGTGGACCCAGCTCGCCTCGGAGATCCGCGGCGTGACCGAGGAGACCACGACCGGCGTCCACCGCCTGTACGAGATGCAGCGCGACGGCACCCTGCTGTTCCCGGCGATCAACGTGAACGACGCCGTCACCAAGTCGAAGTTCGACAACAAGTACGGCTGCCGCCACTCCCTGATCGACGGCATCAACCGCGCCACCGACGTGCTGATCGGCGGCAAGACCGCGGTCGTGTGCGGCTACGGCGACGTGGGCAAGGGCTGCGCGGAGTCCCTGCGCGGCCAGGGCGCCCGCGTGATCGTCACCGAGATCGACCCGATCTGCGCGCTGCAGGCGGCGATGGACGGCTACCAGGTCACCACGCTCGACGAGGTGATCGACAAGGCCGACATCTTCGTCACCACGACCGGCAACAAGGACATCATCATGGCCTCGGACATGGCCAAGATGAAGCACCAGGCGATCGTGGGCAACATCGGCCACTTCGACAACGAGATCGACATGGCCGGCCTCGCGAAGATCCCGGGCATCGTCAAGGACGAGGTCAAGCCGCAGGTCCACACCTGGACGTTCCCCGACGGCAAGAAGATCATCGTGCTGTCCGAGGGCCGCCTGCTGAACCTGGGCAACGCCACCGGCCACCCGTCCTTCGTGATGTCCAACTCGTTCGCGGACCAGACCCTGGCCCAGATCGAGCTGTTCACCAAGCCCTCCGAGTACCCGACCGGCGTCTACGTGCTGCCCAAGCACCTCGACGAGAAGGTCGCCCGCCTGCACTTGGCCGCGCTCGGCGTGAAGCTCACCACGCTCCGCCCCGAGCAGGCCGAGTACATCGGTGTGAAGGTCGAGGGCCCGTACAAGTCGGACCACTACCGCTACTGAGCCCACCGAGCCCCGCGCCCGGCGGACGCTCCCCGGCAGTACAGCAGGCCCCCGCCGCCACGGCGGGGGCCTGCCCCGTGCGAAGGACCCCAGCCCCATGCCCCGCGGCCGTTATTCGCTCCACGACCCGCACGACCACACCCCCCTCGCGGACGAGTACTTCCACTGCGCGCCCGGCCCCTCCGGCTGGCGCTACGTCTCGCAGCTGACCACCCCCTCCGGCGACCGCTCCGGCTCCGTCGACCTCGCCCTGGACGACCTCGGCCGCCCCATCCGCCTCGAACTGCACGCCGGCGGCTGGCAGGTGCGCGGCGCCGCCCTTGACGGCGTCACCTGGGTCCGCACCGACCCGACCGGCGAGCACGCCACCGAGGGCAACGTCCGCGCCCACGCCTTCACCGGCGCCTCCCCGGCGTTCCTCGTCGCCACCGCGCGGCTGCTGCGCCTCACCCCCGGTTCCCCCGCCACCCGCGTACGCCTGGTCGCCCTCACGGACCCGGTCCTGGCCCCCCTCACCGTCGACCAGTCCTGGGCCCTGGTGTCGAGAGAAGCACACCCCACCGACAACGGCCCGCTGACCGTGGACGCGTACGAGGTCACAGCGCTGGACACGGGCGAGCGGAGCACGGTGCACCTCGCGGGCGACGTGGTCCTCTCGGCTCCCGGCGTCGAACTGGAGGACCTGGAGACACCGCCGTCCGTCTTCGAGTGACGCGGCGGGACCCGGCCGGTACCGGCCGGTACGCGCGGCGGCGGGGCGTCAGGCAGGCGGCACGAAGCCGCCGGCCGGGCGCTCGGCCCCGGCCCGCTCGTCCCGCGGCGCCGTCGGCGCAGGCGCGGCGGGCGGCTGAGCGGCGGGCGGCCGAGGAGTCTGCGGGGCCTCAGGGGCCTGGAAGCCGCCCTGGGAGGGCGCGGGCTGCCGCGTCCAGGACGCCGGCTGCCGCGCCGGTCCCGGTCCGGGCGCCGGAGCCGACGCCCGCAACGCCGTACCGCCCGGACCGCCCGCGACCGCTGCGGATCCTGCCGGACCGATCACTCCCGTACCCGCTCCCGCCCCGCCGTCGCCGAACGCCCGCCGGGCCTCCCGCGCCTGCCGCTCGTGCACCACGGCGGCCAGGAACGCCGCCGGCGGCACCCCGTACGGAACCGGGGTCCCGGTCCGCGAGGCGACGTCGGCGGCCAGCCGCTCCGCCATGGCGTGCCCGACCTGCGGGTCCAGCTGCTGCATCCGCGTCAGGTACTGGCGCACCGCCAGCCACAGCCCGTCCGGTACCGCCGACAGGTCGAGACCGGAGAAGTGCCCGGCCAGCCAGGGCGGCGGCGGGGGCACGAAGGACGCGCGGCCCGCGGGGACCCGCTCCCGTACGACCAGGGTCCCCGCGAACACGTCGCCGAGCCGCCGCCCCCGCGCCGAGACGAGCGAGGCGATGCACGCCACGACCCCGAACGTCATCAGGGTCTCCACGATGCCCACGGCCCCCCGCACCAGCGCGTGCCGGAACCGGATCGGCCCCCCGTCGTCCCGCACCACGCGCAGCCCGCACGCCAGCTTGCCGAGCGACCTCCCGTGGCTCAGGGTCTCCACCGCGATCGGTCCGCCCACCAGCACCAGGACGAAGGCGGCGATGGACACCGCCGTCTGCGCCGCCGCGTCGAGCGACGCCGTCGCCGCCAGCAGGGCGAGGGTGACGGCCACGTACGCGGCCATCGTCACCAGCAGGTCGAGCAGCACGGCCAGTGCCCGGCTCGGCAGTTTCGCGGGACGCAGTTCCAGCGCCACCGCCTCGCCCGTCACAAGCTCACTCACGTCCCCGTCCTTCCCCGAACCTCCCCGAGAACAGCCAGTCTGCCAAGCTGGGGAGCATCGCGCCGCAGTACGACAAGCTGACACATACGACGAGCAGCCAGGAGCAGTCGAACCGATGGACCTCGACGTCTTCGTGTCCGCCCACCGCGCCGAGTGGGACCGGCTCGACGCCCTCCTGCGCCGCAGGCGCCGTCTCAGCGGTGCGGAGGCCGACGAACTGGTCTCCCTGTACCAGCGGACGGCGACCCATCTGTCCCTCATCCAGTCCAGTGCCCCGGACCCCCAGCTCACCGGCCGCCTCAGCCGGCTCGTCGCCCGTGCGCGCAGCGCCGTCACCGGCACCCGCCGTGCCTCCTGGCGCGATGTCGCACGCTTCCTGGCGTACGGGTTCCCGGCCGCCGTCTACCGCTCCCGCCGCTGGTGGGTCCCCACGGCCCTGCTCTCCACGGCGGTGGCGGCCCTCCTGGGGTGGTGGATCGGCGCCCACCCCGAGGTGCGGTCCTCGATAGCGGCCCCGGAGGAGCTGCGGCAGATGACCCGCCCCGGGGGCGAGTACGAGACGTACTACTCAAGCCATCCCGCCGCGTCGTTCGCCGCCCAGGTCTGGACGAACAACGCACAGGCCGCGGCGATGTGCCTGGTCCTGGGGGTGTTTCTCGGTCTCCCCGTCCTCTGGATCCTCTTCCAGAACATGCTCAACGTGGGCGTCGGAATCGGCCTGATGTCGTCCGCCGGCCGCCTGGACACCTTCCTGGGGCTGATCCTTCCGCACGGCCTCCTGGAGCTGACGGCGGTCTTCGTCGCCGCAGGCACCGGCCTCCGGCTCGGCTGGACCCTGATCGACCCCGGCCCCCGCACCAGACGCACGGCACTCGCGGAGGAGGGCCGGGCGGCCCTCGGGATGGCGATCGGCCTGGCGCTGGTGCTCTTCGTCTCCGGCGCCATCGAAGGCTTCGTCACTCCCTCCGGGCTCCCGACCTGGGCCCGGATCGGAATAGGCGTGGCGGCGGAGCTGTTGTTCCTGGCGTACGTCTTCGTCCTCGGCGGACGCGCGGCGCGCGCCGGCGAGACGGGAGACTTGGACGACGCCGAGCGCAGCGCGTCGGTACCGACCGCCGCCTGATGTGCGTGCACGCCGGGCGTGCTGCTAGTCTCCTGTCCTCCTCGCGAGCCCGGTTGACGCCGTTGCTGCGGGGAGGTAGATTCGAACAGTTGCCTGAAGCCGGACAGGCTCAGCGGCAACCGTGAGCATCTGCTCGTCTCCCCGGAACACTCTTCCGCAGAGACACCTCCCGATTATTCAGAAATGAACGGCCGGTCAGCCCGGTCGAAAACCTCTGATAAAGTCGGACCCGCCGAAAAGGAAGCCGCAAGGAGACCGATTCGGCAAAGGCCCCCGATCGGCCACTGGAAACGAATTCCGACCGGAAACGGAACGGAAAAAGGATCTGGTAAGGTCGGAACCGCCGGAAAGGGAAACGCGAGAGCGGGAACCTGGAAAGCGCCGAGGAAATCGGATCGGAAAGATCTGATAGAGTCGGAGACGCAAGACCGAAGGGAAAGTGCCCGGAGGAAAGCCCGAGAGGGTGAGTACGAAGGAAGCGTCCGTTCCTTGAGAACTCAACAGTGTGCCAAAAGTCAACGCCAGATATGTTGATACC
>NZ_BMVU01000003.1 GCF_014650875.1 Streptomyces minutiscleroticus | reverse complement strand
CGTCGATGACCGCGTGCGCGACCGCCTCGGAGCGCAGCAGCGCCGACACCTCCCACCCCACCGTCGTCTTACCGACACCAGCTCGCCCTCCGATGAGAAGCACCTCTGCATGATCCATGCAAGGCAGCCTGCCAGCCGACGCCTCCCCCACGCGATCCGATATCCATCCGACCACCGGCCCGGCAGCAGCCCGTACAACCGCAGCCGGCGACTGCCGCGTTCAGCCTTTCCATCCATGGAGAAGGAAACGGTGAATAGCGCGGTCGTACGGCGGACGCGGCATCCGTAAAAGGATGGGCAGGAGCCGTTCATTCGGGGTGATTGAATCCGAGATATCGATCCGTTCGGGGCTTCGGGAATTCATGTGCGGATCCGCTCGGGGGAAACTATGCCATGAGGACGGGGTCTTGAAGGCCGGTGTGCGTAGACACTGCGCCTCGCCATGCGGCGCCCGGAGCCGTTGCGGCAGAGGGCTGAACGGCTGCCCCTCGCGCCAGCGTCTCCAGATCTCATCCTGCTGAACTGGCGAAAACCCGTAATCACGCGCCAGTGCCTCCACGACCACATGATCATCCGTAGGTGGTGCGTTGATCACTTGAGGGTGCCATCGTTTGCCGACGCTTGAGTGCCGTGGCGTCAGCGGCCGGGCACATCGTCGGCGGCGAGTCTGTCAGCGGCTGACGAGAAGGCCGTCCACCAGGGCCCGGAGCCCGTCCCGGTAGGTGTCCTCAGCGGTCAGCGGAGCCCAACGGTCTGCGGCCTGCGCCAAGCGGGGTAGTTCGCTCGGGTCGAGATCGGCGAAAACTTGCTCCCGGTAGGTCGCACGGTCATCGTCTGCGCGCCGTCGGGCCGCTGTTGTCCTGACCACAATCTCTCCGGCGGTGTAGTACCAGATCGCACGGTAGCCATGCACGGCCCGGTCGAGGGAGAGGCCGCATTCGACCAGGCCGTCGACGATCTGCTCGACGAACCACAGCGCGCTTGTGGACAGCAGGTCGTCGGCGGTCAGCACCTCCACGATCCAGGGGCAGGCGGCGAGCGCCTCGTGGATGGCGGTGGCGGCCACGATGATCCGCTCCCGAGGGTGGGCGGGCAGTTCCGGGCGGCGCATGGTCCGGGCGGCGTAATCGTCCAGCAGAAGGAGGAGCAGTTCCTCCTTGTCGCGGACGTGGTGGTAGAGCGCCATCGGCGTACTGCCGACTTCTGCGGCCAGCCGACGCATGGTCAGCCGGCCCACTCCTGCCTCATCCACGATCCGGCGGGCTGTCTCGATGATCTCCTCACGGGAGATACGGGGAGGTCGAGGCGGCCGGGCAGCGGCTTGAACTCGTGGGCCCAGCGGATGAGTGCGCCGTCGCCGTCGGGGCTGACGTTGAACTCGCCCCTGACTCCGGCCGCCAGGCGGGAGAGGACATCGGTGAAGTTGGTCAGCCGGTAGGCGAAGCTGGATCCGGGCGTGTATTCGGTGAGTTCTTCGTCGGCCTGGGAGCCGTCGTCGAACTGCGGGTTTCTTCGGGGGCCCGCGTGGTCCCATGCCTCGGTCCGGTTCTTCACCTCGCTGATCCCGGGAAACGGGAAGACCGGGCGGAAGACGGTGGGAAGGTCGATGGGGGCCAGGATGCGCAGGGCGTCCTGGGGTGTGCTGCGGGTGCGCTGCTGGACGGTGACGGCGACGGTCCTGTCGCCGGGCTTAATGTGAAGAGTGGCCATGGTTGGGCTTCAGTGGTGGTGAGGGCCGGGTGGTCGGTGCGGGCACGCTGGTCGCCGCCGTAGAAGGCGGCCGGGCCGGGCTCGTTGAGGGGCGCACCCGCGCGGGATGCGGTGGGGCGGGGAGCGGCCGGGCCGGCCGCTTCACGGCGAGGATCGGCACGGTGGTGGTCGCTGTCCGGCTTGCGTGCGACACATGATCGGCGATCGGCAGGGCCGTGCAGGGCACGTCAGTTGAAGGCTGTGGCCACGGCGTCGGAGAGCTGGTTCAGGACGTCCCGCGAGAGCTGCACCGAGCCGGTGAAGGAGAGGAAGCCGTGAACGGCTCCCGCAACCGGGAGGTGCTGGACCGGTACGCCGGCCTCGGCCAGCTTGCGGGCGTAGCGGTCGCCCTGGTCGCGCAGGGGGTCGTACTCGGCGGTGGCGATGACCGCGGGGGCGAGGCCGGCCGCCTCTTCGGTGCGTGCCGGTGAGACCCGCGGGTCGGCGCCCTGGTCGGGGGTGCTCAGGTAGGCGCCCCAGAACCATTCGAGGTAGGAGCGGGACAGGACCGGGGCTGTCGCGTTTTCGTACATGGAGGGGCTGTCGTCGAACCGGTCGACCGCCGGGTAGGCGAGCACCTGGAGGGTGATGCGGGGTCCTCCGTGGCGCAGGGCTTCCTGGACGAGGGTCGCGGCGATGTTGCCGCCGGCGCTCTCGCCGAACACGGCGATGCGTTCCGCGTCGCCTCCGAAGCCGGCGGCGTTGGCCGCGACCCAGGCCAGTGCGGCGTAAGCGTCGTCGGTGGCGGCGGGGAAGCGGTGTTCGGGGGCCAGGCGGTAGTCGACGGAGACCACGATCGTGCCGGAGCGGGCGGCCAGGGTGCGGGCGATGTTGTCCTGGGTGTCCAGGTCGCCGAAGACCCACCCGCCGCCGTGGAAGAAGAGCGTCACGGGCAGGAGATCAGCCTCCGCCCCGGTGGAGGGCCGGTAGATACGGACCGGGATGTCGCGGCCGTCGGCGGGGACGGCGGCGTCCCGGACGTCGGCCACCGGTACGGGAGCGCCGGCCAGCGAGCCGAAGGAGCGCCCGAACGCACGGTTCTCCGCCACCGTCAGGGACTCCGGGGCCGGCGCGCCTTCCGCGGCCACTTGCTTGAGCAGGGTCTCGATCTGCGGGTCAAGAGACATGGCACTCACCTGTTCTGGAAAGACGGCCACCCGGTGTGGAATGACCTTTCCAGGATCATCGGGGAGGCGTGATTGGAATGTCAATTCCAACTTTGGTAGCGTGAGCGCATGAGCGCACCAGTGAAGGCCGCAGAGCCGAAGAGGCAGCGGCTCACCCAGGCCGGCCGCAGGACCCGCGAACGCATCATCGAGACCGCTGCGGAGCTGATGTTCCACCGGGGCGTGGCGGGTACGAGCATCCCGGACATCCAGGCGGCCGCCGAGGTCAGCGCGTCGCAGATCTACCACTACTTCGGCGACAAGCAGGGCCTGGTCCTGGCGGTCATCGACCACCAGACCGACGCCAAGCTCGCCCAGCAGCGCCCGCTGCTGGACAGCCTGGACAGCATCGAGGCCCTGCGCGAGTGGTGCGACAGGGCAGCAGACCGCCAGGACGCCGCGGGATGCGAAGGAGGCTGCGAGATCGGCTCCCTCGCCAGCGAACTCGCCGACAGCGACGAGTCCGCACGCACCGGCCTCGCCGGCGCCTTCGACCGATGGGAAGAACCCATCAGGTCAGGACTCGCACGCATGCAGGCACGCGGCGAACTGAAGGAGAGCGCCGATACCGCCGCGCTCGCCACCGCTCTGCTGGCCGCCATCCAGGGCGGCATGCTCCTGTCCCAGGTCCGCCGGTCCACCACCGCCTACCGACAAGCCGTCTCAACAGTCATCGACCACATCGAAAGCCACCTCGTCCGATAGCGGCCCGGACCGGGTGTGGTCCTCAGCGGCCCTCTCCGTGAGAGGCACGGGATCGTCACCTCGCAGTTCGGGTTCCTGCGCCGCCTGCACGACCACCCCGGATCCCGTGTGGCCGCTCTCGCCGCCGAGTCCGCCGTCGGTGTCGGGGCGACCAGCAAGGGCGTCGACCGTCTGGAGAAACAAGGACGGGTCCTCCGGCAGCCGAACCCGTCCGACCGCCGGTCCTCACTGCTGGCGCTGACCGACGACGGCTCCCAGCTCGTCGACGCGGCGGAGAAAACCTTCACCGACGGACTCGCCGAGCTAACCGGAAACACGCCCGACGACTCCCCGGCCTCGGCCACCGTCCACACCGTCTCGAAGCTGCGCTCCGTGCCCGAACGCGGCCAGATCGGCACGCCCACAAGCTGACGGACACCGCCCCGGTCCCGGGCGGGCGGCGGCACCCGGCCCGCACAGGTACAACGAACAGCCCACGAGCCGGGTGCGCAGGCCGCCAGTCCCGCGAACTCCCCAGCCTCCCGCCGAAGGCCCACCGCGTCACGCCCCGCCAACATCCCCGATCACCAGCTACGAAACCCTTGTATGCGCCTGGAGCTGTGCCCGGCGGCGATGGCGGCACGGTGCTGGAGGGGGTGGCGCGGTGCTGGGCTGTCCCGGTCAGGCGCCGGCGCCGCCGTCGACCGGCAGGATCGCGTCGGTCACGAACGAGGCGCGGTCGCTGAGCAGCCGAGCGGCCGCTTCGGCGTTCTGGTGGGGCTGGGCCATCCGGCCCAGCGGGATCGATGCGGTCATCTGCTTGATGATGCCGGGTGCGGCCGCCTCCCAGGTGTCGATCATTTCGGTGGAGGTGCCGCCGGGAGTGATGCCGTTCACCCGGATGTCGGCAAGAGCCCAGTTGACCGCGGCGGTCTCGGTGAGGCTGTTGAGCGCGCGCTTCATGGCCCCGTAGGCGGGCAGGGCGGGATGGGCGCGGCGGCTGCCGATGCTGGAGGTGTTGACGACGGCTCCGCCCGCGTTCTGTCGCATGAGGGCGGCCTGGGCGTTCATGGCGATCCAGTGCGAGCGGAAGTTCACCGCGAACTGCTGATCGATGTCCTCGTCGCTGGTGGTGTCGACCGGGCCGACCTGCCGCTGAGGGATTGCGCCGTTGTCGAAGGCGCCGTCGAGCCGTCCGTGCAGCTGCTGGACGTGGTCGACCGCGGCGCGGATGCTCGCGCCGTCGGCGAGGTCCGAAGGAATCGCGTCGGCGACGCGGCCGTCGGCGCGGATCTCGGGCACGATCCGTTCGAGGGCGTCGGTGCTGCGGGCGGCCAGTACGACCTTCGCCTTCCCGTGCAAAGAGCCGGGCCGCGGCGGCGCCGATGCCGCGGCTGGCGCCGGTGATGAACACGACCTCGTCGTTGAGCAGGCCGATGGGGGTGATGTCCGTGCCGGTGGTCCTGGCAACAGTGTTTGCCGGTCCTTGGATCCGACACAGGCACAGGCTGTACCAGGATCTTGCTCCGCACAGCGTGCAGACTCAGAGCATGGACAAGCAGGAGCTGGGCGCTTTTCTCCGCAGCCGCCGCGAACGGCTGCGCCCCCAAGACGTCGGTCTGCCCCCGGGCCCGCGACGGCGACACCGGGTCTTCGGCGCGAGGAGGTAGCAGTCCTGGCGCACATCTCCACGGAGTACTGCATCCGCCTCGAACAAGGCAGAGCAGTCTCAAGACCCTCAGGAGACGTCCTCGCCGGGATCGCAGGCGCCCTGCTGCTCACGGACGCCGAATCCGATCACCTCCACCTCCTGGCCGGCACCGCGTCCAACCGTGTCGCAGCGCAGCGGCGTCCGGCACGCACGCTCGCGGCGTTACCGAAAGCCCCGTTCGACCGGCTTGATTGCGGTCCGGGATCGTGGTTGCCGACCAGATCACTCCGTTGTGGGCAGGCACTCGGCGAGCAGGTCGACGACGTCCCGCCAAGCTCGCCGCGCGTGCTGCGGGTGGTAGCCGACCCCGGGGAGCACGGTGTGGTCGACCGGTGGGTGGTGGAAGGCGTGCAAGGCTCCGCCGTAGACCACGAGGCGCCAGTCGACGCCCGCGGCCTGCATCTCGGCGGTGAATGCGTCCCGTTGCGCGGGCGGCATGATCGGGTCTTCCGACCCGACCCCGGCCCACACCGGGCAGCGGATGCGCGCCGCCTCGCCTGGTCGCCCCGTGGTCAGTGCGTTGACTGTCGCGATCGCGCGCAGGTCGACGCCGTCGCGCCCGAGTTCCAGCGCGATTGCGCCCCCGGTACCGTAGCCGACGGCGGCGATCCGGCCGGGGTCGGTCCGCGGCTCGGCGTGGAGCACGTCGAGCGCCGCGTGGCCGATGCCTCGCATCCGGGCGGGGTCGGCGAGCAGCGGCATGCAACGGGCCAGCATCTCCTCGGGGTCGCCCAGATAGCGCCCGCCGTGGAGGTCGAAGGCCAGCGCCACGTATCCCAGCTCGGCGAGCGCATCGGCCCGGCGGCGCTCGACGTCGCTGAGCCCCACTCCCTCGGGCCCGACCAGGACCGCAGGCCGGCGGTCGACACCGGCCGGGAGCGCGAGATGCCCGATCATCGTCAGGCCGTCGGCCTCGTATTCGATCGTGCGCGTTGTAACCGTCGTCATGAGCCTGGACTGTAGTGATCGTCGAGCCCGGTCGGGCCGGTGTTCTGCCGCTGGCAGAGGACAGGTCTCCGGCGTCCCCCGGAACCACCCCGTCAGCGGTTCGGCTGAAAGCCTGTGAACAAACCGCCGTCGTCCGCCCGAAGGGCGGGCGCACCTGACGCCGCCGCGTAGACGGAGTTCGTTCACAGGCTCCGGGTCGGGTCCGCGTTGTCTCGACCGGGGTCAAGGTTGTGAGCCCGTGCCGGCGGAGAGAGTCGGCCGGAAGCGTCGTGCACCGTCTGTTCGGGAAGCCGTCTTCCGGCCCTCCAGGCGCCCTGGGGCGGCTCCGCAGCCGCCGCCCCTCCCCCCCCAGGCAGCGCGGAGGCTTGGCCGACACACCAGAAGAGCCTCTCCGCAGCGCGACCCGGACGGGGTCGCCTGTGCGGGTGATGGCAGTCAACTCCCAGTAACGGGAGACTCCGAGTGCTCCTTCGACGAGCTCGTCGTTCTCGAAGCGGGCACCTGCGCGGACGAGGGCGGCGAGGTGAGGTGACCGCGCGCCGGCGTTCCTGGGCGGACTCGGCGGGCTTGGACGCCACGGCCGGGGCTATGGCTGGACTGCCGTGCCGCCGACGCCGCTGTCCGCCGGTGAACCCGGGCAGTTGCCGTGCCCGCTCGCTCGCCGTATCCGTGTCCGGGCAGCACCGCTCCTGCCGCGCCTGCGGGGGACCTACTTGGTTTCGACTCGTCCGGCCGGGGCGGGGTCGGCCGCGAGTGCCTCGCGCGCCGTCTGCCAGGCGTTGTCACCGGGGTGGAGCCGGCTGCGGAGGTAGGCCGAGGTGAGCTGTCCGACGGCGGCGACCCGCTCGGGGCTTTCGTCGGTGGTCTCGGCGGCGTCGTATCCGGAGATCCCTCCCAGTGCGTGCCCCGCGCCGAACAGGGTGAGCAGGGACTTGGGGCCGGGGCTGAGGGTGTAGGGGTCGGCGTGCCAGTCCGGCCCCATGTCCGTGAAGTGCCGGGAGTCGTCCTCGTCTCCGGCGACGACCAGCGCGGGTGTGGTCATCGTGGAGAAGTCGATGGTTGCGAAGACCGGCAGCGCCTGGCCCATGGGCCCGTTGATGACGTCGCCCCTGCCGGGCGCGGCCAGCAGCACGCCCGCCTTGATGCGGGGTTCGAGGAAGCTGACTTCCTCCCCGGTGTCGGGGTCGGTGACCTTGGCGCCGAGCAGGGTGCTGGAGGTGAAGCCGCCGAAGGAGTGTCCGGCAACGGCGACCTTGGTGTGGTCGATCCGCCCGGCGAGCAGCGGCACGGCCTTCTCGATCTCGTCGAGCCGGTCGAGAACGTGGGTCATGTCCTCGGCGCGCGAGCGCCAGAAGTAGGGGGCCCCGGGGGCGTCGCCGAGCTGCCGGCTCAGGGTCCGGGAGCCGAGGTGGGTGGGCTGGATGACGACGAATCCGGCTGCCGCCCAGAGGTTGGCGATGGGCGCGTAGCCGTTGAGCGAGGAGAGGTTGTTCGAGGGTCCCTGGCCGTGGGAGAACAGGACGACGGGCAGGCCGGACCCGGTCTCGGGCGCGGAGACGCGGACCTGGAGGTCCACGGGCCGTCCGGGTACGGACAGCACCACCGGGCTGTAGGACAGGACGGGGACGGGTGCGGTGGTGGATGTGTTCATGATGCGTGGTTGCCCTTCTGTGGTTTGTGCCGCCCGGCTGATCGGTTCGACCCGCGCATGGAGGGGCGGCCGGGAGTGTTTCGCTTCGGCCGGCATGAAGTGGAGCGTCGTTCCGCTTACTATCCGGAACGATGCTCCGCTTTGTCAAGTCGTACGGAGGAGGCCGTCACGCCCGTCGCACGTCCCGCCGGGCAGGGCGCCGGCCCGCGGCGAGCGAGCCGACGCACTGCGCAACCAGCGGACAGTGCTCGTAGCGGAACTCGCCGACGAGATCGGTGATTTGTCGGCGGCGAGGGCCCGCGGGACGGACACCTCCCGGAGGCCGCTGGTGGTGAACATGACGCCCTTGGGCCGTACGGCCGACGGGGTGACGGGTGTGCGGTGGTGCGAGGTGTTGTCCGGATGGGAGATGAGACCGGTACGCATGTACTGGACCACGACGCGCGCAGGGAGAATCAGCCGGCACCGTCCGGTCCGTCGTCCGACCTCCTCTGTTCGACAGGACGATCCTGACGCGAACCGGAAACCGGATGAAGGGTGGTTCTAACCGCGGACAAGTTGTCCCCGGCTGGTGCTGTCACCACCGCATGGACACCTGAACCGAGTCCGCCGACGGCCTCGACGGGCGACGAACCCAACGTCGCACGTCGCCTGTGGGGCAACTGCTGGACGGACTTGAGGACGTGGCCTGCTCCGCCCTCGGTCGCGATGTGGTGCGCCGCTGTTGCAGCAGCGTGTATGCATGCCCGCTGTTTCACCACGCAGCCGGGGGCGTCGGCGAGCCGTTCGGCGGCGAGAGCCCGGAAGGGAACGGGATCGGTCGCGGCGCCGAGGGCTGCACGACGTCCCACCCGGAACGGCTGGCCGACGGTCACCGGCACGGGAATTACCGGCACCGCGGCGCGCAGGACCGCGGCCGACGCGCCGGCCCCGGTGTGGTCGACCACCGCGGCCGGCCGCGGGAACAGCAGGGTGTGCGGTACGTCCCCGATGGTGAGGATGTCGTCGCCGTCGGCACCGAGCCCGGCACTGCCGGTCTGCAGGATGCCGCGCAGCCCGGCGCGGCGCAGGGCGGTCGCTCCGTCCGGGCCGGCCGGGCGTCAGGACGGGGTGGCGGGGTCGACGCCCTGGTTGCGGACGAAGGCGGGCAGGACGCGCTCGATGCCGTCCAGGCACTGGGCGATGGACTGCTCGCCGGGAGCGCCGATCGCCGTGACGGTACCGGCACTGCATCCGTACTCCCTGCCGCTCGCGTGCAGGGCCCCATTTCTTGCGATGCACCGACGCTGCTGTCTGCTTGGCACCACCGGTGCGGAATGGGCGGCTGGTCGAAGCATTCGGGCTAGAACCCGCAGTCAGGACGGATAGCACGTCAAGGTGTCGAGCAATGCCCCGAGGACGACCGGCGCGTCTCGCCGCTTCGTCGCGATCAGGACCGTCTCGTCACCGTCCCGGCACTCCATGGCCACGCCCGTGTACCTGTACTTCTGGAACCAGCCGTCGGGGTCCTCGCCGAGCCGGAATCCCCGTACACCCTGCACGGTGAGCGTCTCCGGCACTTCCTCCAGTGCGTAGCGGCCCGTCGGGTCGGGCGAGGTCGCGGGGCGGCCGTCGCCCACCACGAGGCAGCCGTGACCGTCCACGCTGTAGGGCACGTTCCCCCGTACGTCGGCGGACAGCACCCGGCGTCCGGCCGGCACCCTCGGGACGATGTCGCTCGTGTCGTTCGCCTTGAGCAGGCGACGCCACACCGTCCACGTGAAGAAGAAGCCCAGGGCCGCACAAGGAGGTGCGCCGACCGCCGCGGCAAGCAGTACGCCCGGCACGCCGTCGCCGATGCCACTCGCCAGGAACGCCCACGCACCGAGCAGGACGGCGGCCAGGAAGGCCGTCGAGACACCCCACATGTAGCGGTGCCGGAGCACGGCGGGGTCGTAGCGGTAACGGTAGAACCATCCGGTGTGCAGGAGCATGAGGGCGACGGGCAGCAGTGCCAGGGCGGCGCCCAGCGGTGTCCGCCAGCCGTCGACCGGCGTGGCGCGGGTGGCCTCGGACAGGTCGCCGGCCTGCACGCTGCGGATCTCGCCGCGCCAGTACGTGACCGTGACGCGGTCGCCCGGGGCGACGGACTCGTACACGGGACCGCCGACGTCGTCCATACGCACCCGGCGCCCGTCGTTCGCGCCGCGCTCGACGAGATGCAGCCAGTTCTTCCCGCCGCCCTTGGGGGTGGCCCTGTGTTCCTTGCGCTCGACCGCCGCCGGTACGCGCGTCGTGCAGTCGTCCGCGCGGGTGTCAGCGGTCCCGGCGGGACAGGCGGACGCGGTGGTGTATGCGCGTTGCTCGGCCTGCCGGACCGGAACGGTGGCGAAGAGCCGGGCGGACAACAGTACGAGGATCAGGCCCAGGGCGACAGGCACGGCCCATTGCCAGGTGCGGGGCTCTCTCGGCACAGGACCTCCCAGGGCTCGGGGTGCCGGGTGATGTCCGGAACGGTACCGATCGGTATGTCGGTACGGGAGGTGCCGCCGTGGCAGGTTCAGGCTTCCGCAGGCTGCCGGGTTCCGGCAAGGAAGGCGGCCCGGAGTCCGACCGTCGGTTCGCGGCCGGTCCGCGGCTTGCCACACTGCCGCTCGAAGAACCCCTGCCGGGCAGCGGTTCGACCGAGGGCCCCGCTGTCACCGGCAGGTGTGGAGCTGCCAGGACGGGATCCGGCTGCGACGTGCGATGCGTGTGGACACGAGATACGGCAGGCACCGGTAGCGAATCCGCCAACGGTGCAGGACCTGCCTGCGAAGGAGCGGCGGTTCTGCTCCTGGTGCTGCGCGTGGACCGAGCCGAGACACACTCCCCGTAAGGTGTCACGCTGCGGTACCAGCCCATGTATGGGCGCTGGGAGCGCGGTACCACGCCGAGCGATCAGCGGTTTCACACCGAGGTCCCGGGCCGGGCGGCGGTACTTGTCGTGGTCATAGCCGCAGTCACCCGGAGCGACGTCACGGTCGGCCGGGCCCACGGGCGAGCAGTGCCGCGGCCAGGCACCTTGTCCGTCGGGGTGGTCCCGCGTCGGCCCCAGGTGCGTCCCTGCGTCGGCCGGCCGGTCAGGTCCGTCTCGTCCCTCCGAAGCAGACCCGGGCTCCAGTCGCCGCATCGGCTTCCCCCGGCTTCGGCCGCGCCACTCCGCATCCCCGGATCACGTGCTCCGGAGCGGAGCAACCGCCTCGAAGATCATTTCGTTGGGAGTTCCCGGGTCAATCGCAGGTCGGCTCGTTAGAGTCGGTGGCATGATGCCATCCCTTGTCGGCAGTGCCTTCGATTCGCTCCGCCTCGACGCCGTCTTCGACCAGGAGACGCTGCGCCAGGTCTACGAGCTCCCCAGCGACGTGGCCGTACGCAAGCAGATGACCGAACTCACCGAACAGACCCAGCGGCTGATCGCATGCTCATCGCTGGTCCTGGTCGCCAGCGCCGACGCCGAGGGCAACTGTGACGTCTCCCCGCGCGGCGGCCCCGCCGGGTTCGTCACCGTCCTGGACACACGGACGGTGGCGGTACCGGACGCGACCGGCAACAAGCGTCTGGACACCCTGCAGAACGTCGTCGCCACCGGACGGGCCGGGCTGCTGTTCGTCGTCCCGGGGCGCACCACGACGCTCAGGGTGAACGGCCGGGCCTGCGTCTCCACCCGCCCGGAGCTGCTGTCGCGGCTGACCGCCGTGGGCAAGCCTCCGGCCAGTGCGCTGGTGCTGGGGATCGAGGAGGTCTATCCGCACTGCCCCAAGTCGCTCCTGCGCAGCGGGGCCTGGAAGCCGGAGCAGTGGCTGCCGGCGGACGCACAGCCGACCTCGGCCGAGGTGACACTGGCCCAGCTGCGGATGCCGGAGCTGACGATCGCTGACATCGAGCAGGCGGAGGCGGATTCGCTGAAGTACCGGTACGAGTAACGGGCCGACCGGCGACTGCTGAACCACCAGCTCGCCGGACCTCCAAACCAGCACGTCACAGGACCAATCGCGGAGCGACCCGCAAGCGGAGCGGACATGCCTCGTCACGGACGTAGCCGTGGGCGTGGAGATGGCACGGGGCAGGGTGCGGCTCCGAGCGGGATGTCATGGTCCCGCACCGCATGCCGGGCTGTCGGCGTGTTCGGTCATGTGCCAGCGGGCATGGGCGGATCCCCTCACCACGGGCGCCTCGCCCCAGGGGCCGAGCGGGCATCAACACAGAGCGCTTGAGCTGCGATGACAGTGCTCATTTACGGTCTGGCCGCATCGCCCCGGCACGAGGCACGCTCCAGATGAAGTGCAATGGTTCTCCGCCCTGCCAAGTCCGGTCTGGACGTTGCAAGTTGATGCATCGGCTCCTGGACCGAGTACCCGCGCCCCGTCCGACGCCTCGGCCGGGACAGGCTCATCGGGGTGCAGTGACGGATGCTCGAGAACATTCTCGGTGGACCCACCTTCGAGGAGGAGAAGCCGCGCCCACACCATGTCCGAGCCGGCGAGATCACCGACAGAGGCATGTCATTCCGCCGGGGAAGGGAGACTTTGCCGTCGCTACCCGGCATCACGGCCCTGCCTCCGACGGTCGTGGCGACCAAGGCACGCGCGGGGCCACCGACGGCCGTGGGTGCCGCACCGCACCCGCAGGCGGGCAGGCGGGCAGGCGGGCAGGCGGGCAGGATGACCGTCTGGCCTGCCCTGACCTGATCGGTCCTGCCCTCCGCCTCGGCCGTGCACTCGCCCGACACCGGCATCCGCATCAGGACCTGACCGGACGTCACGACAGAACCCACCTCGTCGTGCCCGGTCTCAGCCCCGCCGCCTGAGCGCGGGAGCTGATGCAGGCGGCGTCCCACGAGCAGGTGACCCCGCGGGACGCCGCCTGCCCGAAAAGGCTGGAGCCGGTACTTCGCCTTTGGTCTCCGGACCGGCGCCCTATCCGTAGCGAGGAGTCGTCGTGCGGACACCGCTGTCCTGGTTGGCCGGTCGGTACACCTGGGGGCCGCGCAGCCTGCGCATGGCCGCGCTGGCGTCGGTGGCGGCCGCTGTCGCGATCATCGTCACCGGCGGGGTGGTGCGGGTCACCGGGTCGGGGCTCGGCTGCCCGCAGTGGCCCTCGTGCACCGGCGGGCGTCTGGCGCCCACGGCCGAGATGGGCGTGCACGGTGTGATCGAGTTCGGCAACAGGCTGCTGACCGGTGCCCTGTGCCTGGTGGTCGGCTGGCTCGTCATCGCCGCCCGGCTGCAGCGCGAGCCGTCGCGGGCGGTGCTGCGCGGGGCGTGGGCCCAGTTCTGGGTCATCGTCCTCAACGCCGTCGTCGGCGGCGTCACGGTGTGGATGCGGCTCAGCCCCTACATCGTCGCCGCGCACTTCCTCGCGGCGACCCTGTTGCTGACCGCGGCGGCCGTCACCTGGGACCGTGTGCAAAGGCTGGAGCACGACGCGTCCGTACCGGCCGTCCTGCCGCAACGCGCCGTCGCGCTGGGCCGGTGGCTGCCGGCCGGCACGGCCCTGCCGCTCGTGGTCGGCACCGCGGCCACCGGTTCCGGACCGCACGCGGGTGACTCCTCCGACGTGAACCGGATGCCCTTCGACTGGACGGACGTCACCGTGGCGCACGGCCTGATCGCAGCCGGTTGTCTGGTGCTGGGTGTTCGGCTCTTCGCCGGGCTGCCCGAAGGTTCCCCGGCCCGCCGGCGCACCGGGGCGTTCCTCACCGTCTTCCCGGCGCAGGGGCTGGTCGGAGTGTTCCAGTCGCTGACCTCCCTGCCCGCGGCGGCGGTCGTTCTGCATCTGTTCGGGGCCGCCCTGGTGTGGGCGGGCGCGGTCCGCGTCGCCCTCGCGGTGCCGTCGCGACCGGCCACCGGGCCGGCCGCACAGCCGGCCGGCGGTCGGTCCTTCGCGCAGCTCACGCGGTCCACGACCGACACCTCACCCCGTTGAACAGGCCGACACGGCCGTCAGGGCCGAACCGTCCGCGTCCGGGCACGGACGGGTCCGCACACCATCCGCTTCGCCGCCGCCCTGGCACGGCCCCGGGCGAGAACGTCGCCGAACAGCTCCGCCGGCGTCGGGGACACCTGCGTGTACTCCGCGAACACGCCGGGCCCGTCTTCGTCCGTTTCCCGCCCGCGTTGCCCGAGGACCCCGTCGAGGCGCTCTCCGCGCTGTTCGAGCGGGGCCGGAGAGCCTTCCGGTTCTGAGGCGGCCGCCGGCAGGACCGGGCACGCGGGGCGGCCGGGGCAGCGACGCCGGGCGGCTCGTCCCCGCCGTCCACACGGCCCACCGGCCGGGGACACACCGCGTGTAAGGAGGCGGGCTGCCCGGCCGTCGGAGGTCTACTTGCCGCAGAACTCGGCCTCGACCACCGCCTGGCTGTCGCCCGACCAGTCGTTGTTGAAGTTGAAGGCGAGCGCGTGGCTTCCGTCCTCTGTCGCCGCGGCCACCGAGGACGAGCCGCGGATGCCGCCGCTGTGGCCCCAGACGGTGAGACCGCAGCCCAGTTCCAGTTTCATGATGCCCAGGCCGTAACCCGTGCGAGGGGGCACGCCTTCCTCGACCGTCGTCTTCATCGCGGCAAGCTGGCGCGCCGGGAGCAGCTTGCCGGTCAGCAGGGCCGAGTAGAAGCGGTTCAGATCAGCCGAGTCGGAGATCATCTCGCCCGCGGCATGGGCCGACGAGGGGTTGATCTCGGTGATGTCGTACGTGGGACCGGTGGTGGTCTCGGCCAGTTTGCCGTAGGCGCGGCTGCTGGGGCGCGGCACCTTCGTGGAGGTGCCGGGGACGGTGGTGGCGTGCAGGTTCAGGGGCTCGATGACGCGGTGGCGGATCTCGTCGCCGTACGGGTTGCCGGTGGCCTTCTCGATGACCAGGCCCGCCAGGACGTAGTTGGTGTTGGAGTAGCCCCAGGACGTGCCGGGCGGGAAGCCGGGTTCGTGTCGCATGGCGATGCCTATGAGCTCGTACGGGCTGAGCGTGTCGTAGCGGTGCTCGAAGAACCCGTCCTTCAGGACGTACGTGTGCTGGTAGGTCTTGTCGGCGGTGTAGTCGAAGATGCCGCTCGTGTGGTTGAGGAGCTGCCGCAGGGTGATGCCACGGCCGTCGTGACCGTTGCCGAGGACCAGGCCCGGCAGCCACTGCTCCACCGTGTCGTCGAGGGACAGCCGTCCCTCGGCCTCCAGCTGGAGCAGGACCGTCGCGACGAACGTCTTGGTGATGCTGCCCACGCGGTAACGGTCGTGGACCGAACGCGGTTCGTCCGTCCGGATGTCGCCCACACCCGAGACGGCGCTCCAGGTGCCGTGCCGGTCCTTCACCCGGGCCACGACACCGGGTACGCCGTCTCCCACCGCCGCTTCCATGGCCTTCTGGGTGGTCTCGTGGCCGGCTCTTGCCGGAGGTGGGGCGGGAGCCGCCACAGCGGGTACGGCCGGGACCGCCGTCACCGCCACCATGATCGCCGTCATCAATTTCGTCCGTGCCGACATGCTTTCCCCTTCGTCAAGGAACGGGTTACGGAACTCCGTCCCGCTTGCGGCGCCATCTGCTTGAGGCACCTGTGCACCTCATTCGGGAACGGTCAAAAGGTTTTTCCTGACGTCGCCGACTGCCTCAGTACACCGGTCGGCGGCTCTGGGCAGATCCCGTACACGGGGGACTCCTTCTCCCCCGGCCGGGGGAAGACGGCACAGACAGCACGAGGCCTCTTCAGCCCTGTGCCGCAGGCAGGCGCCGGCCCTGCGGTGCCGGGCGGACCGTGTGGTCTGTCGGCTTCATGTCAGTGGATCCACCTGCGGGTCCGCGTCGGCCTGGTGGGGATCGTGGGTCGGCGGGCCCAGGTGATCGCCATCCGGGCCCTGGACACCGTGCTGTCCGACGGCGCATCAGGGGGCGGACGGCAGCACCGGAACACGACCTGACCGACCGGCTCGTGGCAGCTGTGACCGACCGGGACTCCGACGCGGTACGGGCCTGTCTGGAGGGTGGCGTCGGTCCGGACACTCCGGGCGCCGACGGCCTCCCGCTGCTCTGCGCGGCCGTGGCCGGATGCGATCACGAGACCGTCCAGGCCCCGGTGGAGGGTGGCGCCGGCTCCGGCTTCGAGCTGCCGGACGGCACGACACCACTGCTGCGGGGCGTCGACCCCGGCTCCCCTGCACCGGCCGACGCCGTGCTCGGCAAGGAGCCCCGGCTGCGGCCGGCCGAGGCCGACCGGGAGCGGCTGCTCGACCTCGCCCGGCACCGGTACGGGACCGGAGCGGCGGAGGAGCTGCGCCGCCGCACAGGAGCCCCGGGCCCGGCCGTCCGGCGCACGGTCGAGTCCGGCTGGCTGGAGGCGCGCATGCCGTGGTACGACCGTTCCCAGTTCAGGTCGTACCAGTTGATGGCGTTGCTGTTCGCCGCGCCGCCACTCCTGCGAGGTCACCCGCGCGCGGGTGACCTCGCAGGAGTGGCGGCAGACGGGTGACGAGGGCGAAGTGGCCGAGGTGGTCGGTGCCGAACTG
Source organism: Streptomyces minutiscleroticus (assembly GCF_014650875.1). Taxonomy (GTDB): domain Bacteria; phylum Actinomycetota; class Actinomycetes; order Streptomycetales; family Streptomycetaceae; genus Streptomyces; species Streptomyces minutiscleroticus. The sequence goes on along the minus strand of NZ_BMVU01000003.1, from coordinate 410,228 downwards.
CAGCTCGAACCCGTCGGCGGTCGTCTGCCGGTCGGGCGGCGTCATGACGCCCGCGTTGTTGACGAGGGGGTGGACGGGCCGTTCGTCCTCGTCGGTCCGCGGATCACGGGACTGCCGCGCTGCGGGAAAGGGGGGCCCGGCGATCCGTGGATACGTGCGCGGGCCGGCGGTAGAAAGGAGGCGGCGGCGAGGGAGGAGAACACATGGAGATCGATCGGACCGGGCTGGCGGCGTTCCTCCGGCGCCGCCGGGAACTGCTGCAGCCCGAGGACGTCGGTCTCCCGCGCGGACAGCGCCGCAGGACCAGTGGACTGCGCCGCGAGGAAGTCGCCGCGCTCTGTCACATGTCGACCGACTACTACGCCCGGCTGGAGCGGGAGCGCGGCCCCCAGCCGTCCGAACAGATGATCGCCTCGATCGCGCAAGGCCTGCACCTCTCCCTGAGCGAGCGTGACCACCTGTTCCGTCTCGCCGGGCACAACCCGCCCGACCGGGGCGCGGCCGGCGATCACATCAGCCCCGGCCTGCTGCGCATCTTCGACCGTCTGGGCGACACTCCCGCGGAGATCGTCACCGAACTCGGGGAGACACTGCGCCAAAGTCCGCTCGGTGTCGCGCTCACCGGCGACACGACCCGGTACACCGGCCCGGCGCGCAGCATCGGCTACCGCTGGTTCACCGATCCCGCCAGCCGCGAGCTGTACGCGCGCGAAGAGCACCCGCTGCTCTCGCGGATGTTCGCGTCCGGCCTGCGTGAGATCGCCACGCTACGGGGTCCCGGCAGCCGAGCCGCTCATTACGCCGACCTCCTCCTCGCACGGAGTGACGAATTCCGCAGCCTGTGGAGCAAGCACGAAGTCGGCATCCACCCCGGCCAGGTGAAACGCTTCGTCCACCCCGAGGTCGGCGCGCTGGAGCTGGACTGCCAAAGACTTCTCGACCCGGACCAGTCGCACCACCTGCTCGTCTACACCGCCGCTCCGGGCACCGAGAGCCATGACAAGCTGCGGCTCCTGTCCGCCATCAGCACGCGCTGGGCATGACCCCGGTCCCACCGCTCGTCGTACGCGTCCCGTGCCCGCCGGCGGGCCCGGCCCACAGGTGCCGACGACGCCTCAGGCGAGTCCCCCGTAGGTCACGACCCGTCCCGGGCCGGCCGCACGGGCGAGCCGGTCCGCCAGGCCGTCCAAAAGCTCCGGCGCCGGATCCTCCAAGGGCACGTTGCCCACGAGGTCCTCGACGTCCGCGAGCCCCTGCCCGTCCGCCGTGTACAGAGGCGACCGATCACCCTGGGCGCGGACGAGCAGACGGCGCAGTTCGCCGGTTTCCGTACTGGCTCGACTTCGCCGTTGCGCTGCCGGTCCTGGTCACTACGCTGCCCGCGTCGTCTCGACGTCCCCAGGGGACGTGCCCAGGGGACGTGCCCAGGGGACGTGCCCAAGCCATCGGACAGGAGCCGTCCCATGGACCACCTCGTCAAGTACTACTGCCCGCCGATGCCGAGGAGGGTGACCGTGAGAGCCGGGACCCGGAGGAGCGCACGACCACCGTGGACCTGCCTGTTCCCGCCGGTGGCCGCGGTCCCGAACTCCCCGACGTGAAAGCCGTTCCGCGGGACGTGCTCAGCAAGGGCGAGGAGCCGGGGTGGCCAGGCGCGCCAGTCCAGCTCGCGCACCAGCTCCAGTTCCTCGGGGCCCGTGGGACGCCACAGGGTCGTCGTTGCTCGCCGGCCGGTCATGGGAAACACTCTCTGGTCGGGACGGCCGCCGGCCGTTGCGGCCGGCCGGGAGCCCGACGGTATCGGCGGCTCACGCACGACGGCCACCGACTTTCGGGCCGCGCCCCACGGTTGCGCTCACCAGTGACGGGACGACTCGTGCCGCGACGGGCCTTCAGGGCGATGCCCCGGCGGACCGGCCGGGCCACCGGGTGAAACGCCGCAGCCCCCGTCGCGTGGGCTTGAGGGGCTTGTCCTCGGGGGCGACCGGAGCCTGATCCGCGGTCACGGCCGGTGTCACGCTCGGAGCCGGTGGTACGGGCTGGACGCCCTGTGCGAGCCGGCTGCGGACAGCCTGGGCCATGGCCTGGTGGGACGGTTCCAGCAGCAGGCCCTCCTCGGACAGCCGCTCCCACATGTGCAGCAGTTCCTGTCCCCGGGTGGCCACCTGGCTCTCGTCCGTCAGCCGCTGCCACGCCGCGGTGGCACGGGCCACCTCGGGTGCCGCCCGGTTCAGCTCGGTGCGGCAGCGGACGCGCGCCACGGTCAGCGCCAGAGCCGTGGAGACCGTGTAGTCGCCTCGCCGGTACGCGATGTACGCCTCGATCGCCCGTGCCTCCAGCGAGAGTTCGTCCTCCGCTCCCCTGCGCAGCGTGAGGTGCTCCCGCAGCGCGCCGGCGAGGACGAACGCCGCGTGCAGCTCCTCGCGCTGCGCGTGCTGGATGATCCGCTCCACGCGGGCGAGCGGGGGGAACGCCTCTTCCTCCGCGGCGGTGCGCTCGGGCCCGGGCGGCAGGTCGTCCTCGTCGGCGATGGTCCGGCTGGAGCCGTCGGGGTACACCCGCAGGCGTGCCATCTGCTGCACGGTGCGGTCGATGACGGTGGCCGCCACCGGGGCCCCCAGCGTGCGGGCGAACATGGCGACAGCGTCGAGGACCGCCTCGTTGGGCGGCCTCGTGCCGCCCATCTGCAGCAGATGGCCGTTGACCACCGTGGAGCCGTCCTCGGCCACGTAGGCGTCGAGACGGATCAGCGGCGGTGCGCCGAGCGCGGGCAGGTTCCCCTCGTCACGGGGTGTCAGCGAGTGGGACATCCGCTCACACTCCGGGCCGGACGACACCGAGGACGGGCATGGAGGCGGCCGGCGCGGTCGTGACCGTGCGTCCGGGCCGCGGGGCGTGGACCATCTGCCCGCCTCCGATGTACATGCCCACGTGCGTGGCGTCGCTGTAGTAGATGATCAGGTCACCGGGCTGCGCGGACGCGAGGCCGACCCGGGTCAGGCCCTGCCACTGCGCCTGCGAGGTACGGGGTACGGGATGCCCGGCCGCCGCCCATGCCGTGGAGGTGAGTCCCGAGCAGTCGTACGACGAGGGCCCCACGGCGCCCCACACGTACGGTTTGCCGATCTGCGCCATCGCGAAGTCGACGGCCTTCGCGGCCGCCCCGCTCGCCTTCGTCCCGCTGCCACTCGCACCGGCCCCGCTGGAGCCGGTCCCGGTGGAGATGTCGGCGTCCGGGCCGGAAGCCGTCCACCTGGACTCGGCCTCCTTCGCCTCTTCTTTCTCCAGCTGGGCCAGCCTGCGGGTCTGCTCCTTCTCCAGTCCCGCCTCGATCTGCTCGGCCGCGGCGATCCTGCCTTCGATCTTCCGCTTCGCCTCGGCCTTGTCCGCACGCGTGCTCTTCAGCTTCCGCAGTTCCTTCGCGGCGGCTTCGGTGTGCCGGCTCAGCTCCGCGCGGGCGGTCTTCTGGGTCTCGGCGACGCCGACCAGGTTCCGCAGGGCCTGGCGCGCTTGGGACGCCTCGTCCAGGGCCTGGTCGGGGTGGTCGCCGAGCAGCAACTGGATGCCCGTGGCGGCGAGGTTCCCCCCGCGGTACTGGGTACGGGCGGCCGCACCCGAGAGGTCGTGCAGATCGTCCACCCGGTCCTCGGCGCGGGCCAGGTCCTTGCGCAGCGACGTCAGCCGCTTCTGCTGCTCGGCCGCCTTCTCGTCCGCGGCGTTGTACGCCTCGGTGGCCACCTCCGCCTGGCGATAGAGACCGTCCAGTTCGGCACGGATGCCCTCGATCGTCCTGTCGTCCTGCGGACCGGGGTCGCCCGGAGCCGCATGACTCGGGCCGGCTGTCGAAGTGACCGCACAGACGAGGGCTGCTGTGGCGGCCAGGCTTCGCAACCGTCTGCCGCCGGTCGACACGTTCATCCGCTCCACTTTCAAAAGTCGCACGCAAGCGGGCTCAGACGGACGGCTTGCCCATCACAGTCTCCACCGCGGGTCGCACGGAGAGCTGTTCGAACCTCGAATACACTACCCGCCCCTGAACGGCTGACTCCGGTACCCCCACGCGCATCGAAGCGCTTCAAGAGCGAGGTCGTCGTCGCCACCGGTACCGGATCCGGCACCGGCCGGACCGGCGCCGGGGCCCTCGACCGGGCAGGCACCCCGACGCCGCTGCCGAGGGCCGGCCGGTACCCGTCGAGAAGGTCGTGCGCCTCGTGGGCGAAGACGGTGGCACCGCCGGCTCCGGCGTCGCCGACGTCAGGCGTTCAGGGGACGTGGAGCGGCCGGTCCGCACGACGGCCGGGCGCTACGGCACCCCGCGGACCCCGCACCCCGGGCCTCGCGCACGACGATCGCGGAGCACCACGGGAGCCGCACAGCGCACAACAGCCGGTCGTGACCTCCGTGTCCGCCTCCTCAGTCCTCCCCCTCGATGCTCACCGGCCGGTCGTTCCGCAGCTCGGTGAAGAGTCTCTCCGCCTTCGCCCTCTCCCATTGCAGGGCGCTGCCCTTGGACGTGCGGAGGCCGCGGTCGCCCACGGGAACGTTGAGCTGCTTGCCGTTGCCGTCCGAGACCCTCCTCATCGCCTGGAACAGCGACACCAGAGTCGGCAGGTCCATGTTCCCGTCCACGACGAGGGTGTCCAGCGCCGCGTTCAGTGCGGGGTACACCCGGGACGGGTCGAGCACGGTGCCCGGCCGTGCGGTCTCGCGGGCGAGGGCGGAGAGGAACCTCCGCTGGTTCCTGGAGCGCCCGAGGTCGCCGTCCGCCTCCTGGTGCCGCTGGCGGACGAACGCCAGCGCCTGGGCTCCGTCGAGGGTGTGGCAGCCCTTCTCCAGGTCGGTCCCCGACTTCGGGTCCTTGATGTCCCGGTCCAGGCACATGTCCACGCCGCCGACCGCGTCCACGACGCCGACGAACCCCGCGAAGCCGATCTCCGCGTAATGGTCGACGCGTAGGCCCGTGTTCAGCTCGACGGTCCGGACGAGCAGTCGGGCCCCGCCCAGGGAGTAGGCCGCGTTCAGCTTGTTCCTCACCGCCCGGTGGTGCTTGCCGGTGTCCGGATCGACGTACGACGGGAGGGTGACCCAGGAGTCGCGCGGCAGACTCACCAACGTGGTGCCGTGGGCGCCGGTGTGCAGGAGCATCATCGAGTCGGTGCGGCTGCCTCCGGCCGTGCCGGTGTGCAGCTCCTTCCTGGCCCGCTCCGACAGGCCGTCCCGGCCGTCGGAGCCCACGACGAGGTACGTCGTTCCCTTCCCCCGCGGCGGGCGGTCCGCGGCCCCGCCCAGGTCGACGGACCTGTCGATCCTGAAGTCGGCCCAGGCGTAGGTGCCCACGCCGGTGACGGCCGGTGCGCAGAGCAGGACGCCCAGCAGGCGTGCGATCCGGCGGGACCGGCCGGGGCGCACCCGGCGGGGTCCAGCAGTGGAGCCGAAGCCGCCGCCGTGGCGCCGGGGTCGTTCGCCGCCGCTTCGGTGCCGGGTGTGTTCACCGGCACCGTTGCCGTCTCCGTGCGGCCCGTCGGCGGAACCGTCGTACGGGACGGCCGGTGCCCGCAGCGGGGAGGTGCCGCGGTGCCCCGCCTGCCCCGTGACCACCCGGGGCCCCTGTGTCTGCCCGCTCCCGTCCTGCCGGCCGGTGCCGGGCCGGCTGTCCGGCCCTTCGTCCATGGGATGGACCACGCTCATCACCTCGATGGCAGTTGTCGTGCGGTGACCGGTTGCCTGAGCTGCTCGCCGGCGGCGGTGCCGGCCCGCTGCATGCGGTGCCACCTCAGCCGGGTGCCGAGCAGGAGGGCGACCACGGACTGGATGACGACCAGATACATCAGCTGCCGGTAGACGAAGAGCTGCAGCGGCAGCGACCACAGGGTCCGCAGGCGCTCGCCGTCGAGTCTCAGCGCGTAGCCGGCGCAGAGCAGCTGGACGGTGAGGAAGCCGAGCCACACGCCGGTGGACCGCACGGGGTCGGCGAACAGCGTCCCGTACACCGCGAAGAGGTCGACGACCGGCGCCAGCAGCGGCAGGACCACCTGGAAGACGGCCAGATAGGTCAGGCCCCGGCGGGCGAAGCGTCCGGCCGGGCCCACTTCGGCGACGGCCCCGCGGTGCTTCCACATCGCCTGGAGGGTGCCGTAGCACCAGCGGTAGCGCTGTCGCCACAACTGGCGCAGCGAGGTGGGCACTTCCGTCCAGGCGACGGCCGACTCCTCGTAGACCACCCGCCAGCCGGCCCGCCACATGGCCATCGTGAGGTCGGTGTCCTCGGCGAGGGTGTCCTCACTGACCCCGCCGACGCCCATGAGCGCGTCCCGGCGGAAGGCGCCGATGGCTCCCGGAACCGTCGGCATGCACTCCAGCACCTCGAACATGCGCCGGTCGAGGTTGAAGCCGAAGACGTACTCCAGGTGCTGCCATCTGCCGAGCAGCCCGCGCCGATTGCCGACCTTGGTGTTTCCGCTGACGGCACCGACGGCGGGATGCGCGAGCGGCTGGACGAGCCGGTACAGGGCGTCGTCCTCGAACACGGTGTCGGCGTCGACCATCACCACGATCTCGTACGAGGCGTTCGCCAGACCGGTGTTGAGCGCGGCCGCCTTGCCCGCGTTGGGCTGCCGGATCACCCGCACCCGGGGGTCGTCGATCCGGCCGGCGAGGTCCGCCGTCCGGTCCGTCGAGCCGTCGTCGATCACGATGATCTCGAAGTGCGGGTGTACGGAGGCGAGCAGCGAACGGACGGTGGACTCGATGCCGGCCTCCTCGTTGTAGGCGGGCACGAGCACCGACACGGGCGCGCCGACCTCCCGCAGCCAGGGCGCGCCGGGGCGGAGGCGTGTGAGGCGCCGGACATGGGCGCGGGCGAAGAAGGCCAGCATCAGCAGCCGCAGCAGGCCGAGCGTTCCCGCCGCGACCAGCACCCATGTCATGACGTGGGTGAACGTGTTCCCGGCTGTCACCGCCCAGTTCAGAGCCCTGCCCTGCCACCGTTCGGCGGTGGCGGCCCGGGCGTCGGCGGGCGGCATGCCGACCGCGTCCGTCACGGTGGTGAACCGGTCGGCGCGGGGGTCGCCGAGCAGCTTCTCCGTCTCCTGGTACGCCAGTTCCGTCTGGCTGAACTGCCGGATCAGGCCATGTGCCGCAGGACGGTCCGGCCGGTCGGCGGCGACCAGGACGTAGCCCTTCGCGGCGGCCCGCCGGGCCGCCTGCCCCTCGGCGCCGCACAACGTGTCCACCTGACCGGTCAGCGGCATCCGCAGCAGGTCGGTGCGGATGCCGGCCGAACCCGCGAGGGTCTTCCGGGTGAGGGCCAGTTCCATCTCGAAGCGGACGCGCGACGAGGAGCCGAGGTCGGCTCCGGTGTACGTGTTCGAGCCGATCTCGTGGCCCTCGTCGAGGATGCGCCGGACCAGGTCCGGATGGCGTGCCGCCCGGGCACCGAAGACGAAGAAGGTGGCGTGCGCGTGGTGCTCGCGGAGCAGGTCCAGCAGACGGGGGGTCCACTGGGGGTCGGGGCCGCCGTCATAGGTGAGGGCGACGGTCCGTGCGGGCGCCGCGGCGGAGGACACCTTCCCCCCGCTGAGCCGACGCAGGACGGGGCCGCTCTCGTCCACCGCCCTGGGCACGGGTCTGGTGCACGGGCGCCGCGTCTTGGCGGAGTCCACCTCGTGGGTGGTCCAGCCCTCGAAGAGCAGGGCGGCGAAGATCAGGGGCAGGGTCAGGGCCAGCAGTCGCCAGTGCCCGCGGGGATCGCGGGAGCGGGCGTGCCGCCGTCGCGCCGCGCGGCTCACACCACCATCCCCGGACGGGCGTCGGGCACAGCCGCATCGCGGCCTGTACGACGGAGGACGGTGGCGAAGGCGACCGCTGCCGGCCCGCTGTGAGCGGGTGCGGGACGGGCGCCGACCGGCGGAGCCGCCATGGCGGCGGACAGCGCCGGCGTCCGGACGCAGCAGTCGGTCCGGCCTCGCCGGCCTGGTCCCGTCCGGCACGTCCCCGGTATGCGCCCGCGGTCGCGTGCAGGTCTGCCGCCGGGGGCATCCTCGAAAGCGTCCGCCTCGGCGGAGGGTCTCGGCCCGGCGGTGCGGACGGTGCACCCGGCCGTACGCCGGGCTGCCCTCACCTGCTGGTCAACGACACCGAGGCCCGATGAAGGGCAGAGCGTTTCCTGCCGGTTCGTCTTCCGGCCGACCTCTTGCATGGACGGCGAGTGTAACCACAGCCGATGCCCTGGGTGTCCGAAACGGATTGAGCGCCGCCGCGCCTCGGGAGGTGTGACACTTGGCCCCACTCGTGCGCTGGACAGGCCAGGTACGGGGAAGTGTGTCCATGTCTCCCTCTCCCCCGCATTCGCCCTTCGGTTCCCGCCCCCTTCCTGCCGATGTTTTCCGGCCAACCGGCCCGTGTACGGTGCCGGGAGCCGGGAGCACGCGCCAAACGCACCCCACAGGCCCGTGGCAGCCACCGCGCGCCCGGCCTCGTCGTCGTTGCCCGGCATCTCTTAGCCGTCCGGGCTTGTGCTCACATCGGCTCCTTCGCTCAGCCCGATGAGTCGTGCACAGCGCCTGCCGTCACGTTGCCGGCTGCGCCGCGGCATCGGCGCATCCCGCCCCACCGGACAACCGCTGCACCGATGTCCGGTGGGACCGGCATCGGCCGGGCCCTGTTCGCCATGGTGGGAGAGACGTACACGCACGGTGTTCCCGGTGGGGCCTCCGGGCGCGGACGGTCAGGAGAGGATCTCGACGTACCCGTCGGTTCCGTGGACGCGGATCCGCTGTCCGTCGCGGATCGACCGGGCGGCCCGCTCCACACCCACCACGGCGGGCAGGCCGTACTCCCGGGCGATCACCGCGCCGTGGGTCATCAGGCCGCCCACCTCCGTCACCAGGCCCGCGACGCCGACGAACAGAGGCGACCAGCTGGGGTCCGTGTAGGTCGTGACCAGGATGTCCCCCGCCTCGAGATCGGCCTCGGCGATGTCGAGGACGACGCGGGCCCTGCCCTCCACGGTCCCGGCGGAGACCGGCAGGCCGAGCAGGGCACCGGCCGGCACGTCGTCGCGCCGGTACGCCCCGTTGACACACTCGCCGTCCGATGTCAGCACCCGCGGAGGCGTGAGCGCCCGGTACGACCGGAACGCGTCCTTGCGCTGCCGGACGAGCCGGTCGTCCACCCGGTTCGAGCGCACGGCGTCGTGCAGTTCCTGGAACGTGAGGTAGAAGGCGTCCTCCTGCTCGGCGAGCACACGGGTCCGCACGAGGCGCTCGGCCTCCTTCAGCAGGGCCTGCTTGTAGACGAAGTAGCGGCTGACGATGCCGTACTTCGGGTACTCCCGGTACCCGATGAAGGTCCGCACCCGGTCGATCATCCGTTTGGCCTCGTCGGCCTTCTTCTCCCCGTCCGGCAGGGCCCGCAGGCGCGACAGCACGTCCTGCTCCTTCTTCCGCGCCTGCCGGCGCCCGTGCTCGAAGCGCCGCTCGGCGGCACCCGGCTCGAAGTTCCTGACGTTGTCCAGGATCGCGGGTACGAGCGTGGCGGGGCGCTCGCGCCACCGCGGCCTGGTGATGTCGATCTCGCCGACGCAGCGCATGCCGTACCGGTCCAGGTAGCCCTCGATGGCGTCGCGTGCCTCGGTCCCGCCCGGGAGTTTCACCAGCTCGTCCAGGAAGCCGTCGTCCCCGACGCCCTCCAGGAATGCCACCACCTCCGGATACGGCCGGATCACGTCCGCTACGTCGAGCAGTGCCAGTCCCATCTCGGAGGTGACGTTGCCCGGGGCGGACAGTGTGAGCGTGTCGGCCGCGTTCTTCTCGCCCAGCCACTCGTGCAGTCTGTCGTTGAGCCACCAGGTGGCCTCCATCCCCGCCATGATCACCTGAAGGCTCAGCGGATCGCCGAGGACTCGCTTGTGCTCCTCGAAGGCCTCCAGCAGGAAGTCGAACAGCTCCGGCCCGCTCTTCGTCCGGATGTCGCCCTCCAGGGCGGCGACGGACGCCCGGCTCCGCTCGATCAGCTCGGTGACGACGGCCGGATCGGTCTCGACCGGGGCGGACGCGCCGCCGGCCGGCGGGGCGACGGGGCCCTCGTCCGGGAGCGACGGGACGAAACCGTCCTGGTCCAGGACGGTCTCCAGCGCGTCCCTGATCAGCGGATCGCCTCTGCCCACGACGTCCAGGAGGCCGGCGCGGCTCGCGGGTGCGGCCAGGCGCCGCGTGACGTCGACGAACAGCCTCCCGCCGGCCTCGTGCATCGGCACCATGGCCGTCAGCTGCCACATGGACAGCCCCAGGGGCTTCATGGGGTCGGTCATCATCTGCTGATGGCCGACGGAGACGTAGACGTGGTTCTCCCGGTCGTCCGTCTCGGGGACGGGGAACAGCGTCGTGACCGGTCGGCTCTGAACGATCTGGAAGTCCTCGTCGACCAGGCACCATTCGATGTCCTGCGGGCCGCCGAAGTGCGCTTCGATCCGCCGCCCGAGCCGCACGAGCCGCACGGCCTGCGCATCCGTCAGCGCCGGCTGCTCCCGCCGCCGCGCGTCGAGTGCCACTTCCCGCGTACCGCCGCCCGGCACGGCGTGAACGGCACGCTGTTTGGCGGCGATCGTCCTGGCGACGACCTCGCCGTCCCGCACCTTGAAGACGTCCGGGTTCACCAGGCCGGAGACCAGTGCCTCGCCGAGGCCGAAGCCGGCGTCCACGGTGGCGACCTTGCGGTTGCCCGTGACGGGGTCGGCGGTGAACAGGATGCCGGAGGCGCGGGGGAAGACCATCTGCTGCACGACCACGGCCATGTGGACCGTACGGTGGTCGATGCCGTTGCGCCGGCGGTAGGTCACGGCCCGCTCGGTGAACAGCGAGGCCCAGCACCGGCTGACGTGCCGGAGGACCGCCGTCGTGCCCACGACGTTCAGGTACGTGTCCTGCTGGCCCGCGAAGGAGGCCGTCGGCAGGTCCTCCGCCGTCGCGCTGGACCGGACGGCGTAGGCGGCCTGCTCGCCGTTGCGGACGAGTGCGCGCGTGATCTCCGCCGCGAGGTCGCCCGGGACGGCGATGTCCTCGACGGTCCTGCGGATCTCCGCGCTGAGTCTGCGGATCGCCTCCCGGTCGTCCGGGTCCAGGCGCGACAGCTCGTCGAGCCGGTCGTCGATCGACGCTTCCCCCATGATCCGCCGGAAGGCGTCCGTCGTCACGCAGAAGCCGGCCGGCACGCGCACTCCCGCGATCCGCGACAGCCGGCCCAGGTTCGCGCCCTTGCCGCCGACAGCCCCGACCTGCCCGTCGTCGATCTCCTGAAGATCCCATACGTACTGCTCGGTCATTGCGACACCTCCGCGGCGGTCGTGCTCCGTCGTACTGCACTGGTCGATCGATGCACGGGCCTCTCCAGCTCTGTGGAACCCCGTGACGGGCATGTCCTCGTCTCCGGCGGCCTTCCGGCCGACGAGCCGGCCGACCACTGCGCCCTGCCGGGCGGCGCGCACACCCGCGCCTTCGCCCCGAGCAGCCGTGACCACACTGTTCCTCCCCCACCGGTCCAACGTCGCCGCGCCCCTGTACGTCGGCTACGACCCACCCGTGCTGCTCCCGTTTCCGCAGGTTGTGGGCTCGGCCGACGATTCTGCGCCCGGACCCGGGGCTTGCCGCAAGCCCCCCGGTGCGCTATAAATTGAGCATGGCGAGGAGAGGCCTCCTCGCCTTTGTTTTTTGTCGTCCGCTCGGATCGGCCGGTTCCACGTCAGGCGGCAGCGCGATGGACCGCCACCGGGTGACGGCGTCCCCGTCGCGTTCGCGGCGCTCCGGGCGGATACCTGCACGCTGTGCTCCATACGGCGCAGCGGCCGGGCCGAGGCCACGGCGCAGCCCCTGGAACACCGAGGTCGGCAGCGGCTTGCAGACGACCTTGTACCGTTGCGGAACGCCTCCGTCCGGCTCGAAGATGCCTAGTGGACGCTTTACGCGCGCAACGCTCACCTACTGCACGTAGGCATGTCTCCCGGAAACCGGGAGGGGCCTGCATCCATCCCACGAGGAGGGACATGGACGCCGCCGACGCCGGCACGGGTGGTTCTCCCGGGTCCGGGCACCGCGCCCTGCCCGACACGACGCTGGAGGACGTGCAGGCGGCTGCCCTCGTCGTGGACGACGACGGCCTGATCGTCGCGGCCAACGGGGCGGCCCGGAGCATGCTGGGCAGGAGCCTCGCGGAACTCGTCGGGCAGGACGCCCACGACCTGCTGCACCGGGACGGCCACGGCCATGTCGTGCCCCGCACGCGCTGCCGGATGAGGCAGACACTCCTCGCCGGGAGCACCGGGCACGGCGACAAGGAGTGGTTCTCCCACGGGGACGGCACCGTGCTACGGCTGTCCTGGCTGGTCACGCCCTATGCGCTCGAGCCGGGAGCGACGGGTGCGCTCGTCCTGCTGTACGAGCCGCAGCGGCACGAGGCACATCCGGGCGGCGCCGGCGCCTCGACACCGCTGACGGAGCTGGACCGTCTGGCCCTGCTGGCCGAGACGACCACCCGGCTCACCTCCACCCTGGACGTGGACGAGGCCCTGCACCGGCTGGCGGCCCTGACCGTGCCCCGGCTCGCGGACTGGGCGGTGATCGACCTGCTCACCGAACGCGACGAGGTGCGACGCGCCCTGGTGGTGGAACACAAGGAGGGCGTCCTGATCGAACGGGAGCACTTGCAGGGCCCCATGCCCCCCGTGCCGGCGGAGTCGCCGATGCCTCTGTCGCGGGCGCTGCGCGGTGCTGCTTCCTCTCTTGCCGGTCCTGCCACCTACCAGGGTGAGCCCGACTCGGGCATCGCGGTCGAGCAGCGCCGCCTGTTCACCGAGACGGGCATGCACTCCGCCGCCATCGCGCCCATCCGGGGACTGCGCGACGTGCTCGGCGCCCTGACCCTGGGCCGCTCGCAACGTCCCGACGCCTTCACCGCCGCCGACCTGCCCCTGCTGGAGGACCTCACCCGCAGAACCGGGCTGGCGCTGGACAACGCCCGCCTGTACCAGCGCCAGCGCAAGGTCGCCGAGACCATGCAGCGCCACCTGCTGCCCCAGCTGCCCATGGTGCCCGGAGTGGAGATGACGGCACGTTACGTGCCCGCTCCGCACGCCTCCTTCGTCGGCGGCGACTGGTACGACGCCTTCGCCCTGGCCGCGGGCGTCCACTCACTGGTCATCGGCGACGTCGTCGGACACGACCTCGACGCCGCGGCCGGCATGGCCCAGGTCCGCAACATGCTGCGCGCCTTCGCCTGGTCCCGGCCGAAGGCCGCCCCCGGCGCCGTCGTCACCCAGCTCGACGAGGCCATCCGGCACGTGGCCGAGGTCCCCATGGCGACCATGGTCATGGCCAAACTGTTTCTCGGCGACGACGGGCTGTGGCACCTGCACTGGACGAACGCCGGTCACCCGCCCCCGCTGCTCGTCACCCACGACGGCCGGGCCCGCTACCTCACCGACGCCCACGGCCTCCTGCTCGGAACCGGAGTCGCCCTGCCCCGCTCCGACGCCGTCACCGTGCTGCCGCCCCGGTCCACCCTCCTGCTCTACACCGACGGCCTGATCGAGGCTCCTCACCACTCCATCGACCACGGGCTGGACCGGCTGCGCCGGCACGCCGCCGCCCTCGCCCACCGTCCCCTGGGCTCCTTCTGCGACCTGCTGCTGGAACAGGTCCGCCCCCCGGACAACGACGACGACATCGCCCTGCTCGCCCTGCGCACCCCCTCGCTCTCAGAGGGCCCCCGCACCGAGGGCCCGTAGGACGCGGCCGGGGACCCGGCTCCACGGCGGCGGGAGCCGGCGGGCCCGGGGTGTCCCCGGACCCGCCGGCTCCCGCACGGGCCGCGCAGGGCCGTCACCGCTTCGCCGTGAGGTCCTTGAGCGCGATGTTCAGTTCGAGCACGTTCACCCGGGGTTCGCCGATGAAGCCGAGCGTACGGCTCTCGGTGTGCGCGTCGACGAGCTGCTCGACCTGCTCGACGGGCAGGCCGTTCCTCTGGGCGACCCGGTGGACCTGGAGGTGCGCGTACTGCGGGGAGATGTCCGGGTCGAGGCCGGAGCCGGAGGAGGTGACCGCGTCGGCGGGCACCTCGGAGGGCTCGACGGTATAACCGCCCACGGAGTTGTCCCTGATGACGGCCGCCTTGGCGTCCTTCACCCACTGGATCAGCTCTTCGTCGTCGGCGGAGCGGTTGGTGGCCCCGGACAGGACGAGCCGGTACTGCGTGTTGACGCTGTTGGTGCCGAGGCCGTTCGCCGGGCGTCCCTGGAACCACTTCAGGTCCGGTTCCGGGGTCTTCTGACCCTCTTTCAGCGGCAGGGTGTAGGACTGCCCGATCAGGGAGGAGCCGACGACCTCGCCGTCCGCCTCGATCTCGGAGCCGTTCGCCCTGCCGGGGAACAGTCCCTGGGCGATGCCGGTGACGACCAGCGGGTAGACGACGCCGCACACCAGGGTCAGCACGAGCAGGGCGCGCAGGCCCGCCCCGAGCAGCCGGGCGGTGCCGGTCACGGAGTTGTTCATGGGGATCAGCACGCTTTCCGGGGATCACAGTCCGGGGACGAGGGAGATGAGCAGGTCGATGACCTTGATGCCGATGAACGGGGCGATCAGGCCGCCCAGTCCGTAGACGGCGAGGTTGCGCCTGAGCATCCGGTCGGCGCTGACCGGCCGGTACCGCACGCCCTTCAGGGCGAGCGGCACGAGCGCGACGATGATCAGCGCGTTGAAGATCACCGCGGACAGGATCGCGGAGTTCGGCGAGGACAGGTGCATGATGTTGAGCTTGTCCAGGCCGGGGTACACGGCCGCGAACAGCGCCGGGATGATCGCGAAGTACTTCGCCACGTCGTTGGCGATGGAGAACGTGGTCAGCGCCCCGCGTGTGATCAGCAACTGCTTGCCGATCTCGACGATCTCGATGAGCTTGGTGGGGTCGGAGTCGAGGTCGACCATGTTGCCGGCCTCCTTGGCGGCCGACGTGCCGGTGTTCATCGCCACACCGACGTCCGCCTGCGCCAGCGCCGGGGCGTCGTTGGTGCCGTCACCGGTCATCGCGACCAGCCTGCCGCCCGCCTGCTCCCGTTTGATCAGCGCCATCTTGTCCTCGGGGGTGGCCTCGGCGAGGAAGTCGTCCACACCCGCCTCGTCGGCGATCGCCTTGGCGGTCAGCGGGTTGTCACCGGTGATCATGACGGTCCTGATGCCCATGCGGCGCAGTTCCGCGAACCGCTCCCGCATGCCCTCCTTGACCACGTCCTTGAGGTGGATGACGCCCAGGACGCGGGCGCCGCGCTCGTCCTCGACGGCCACCAGCAGCGGGGTACCGCCCGCCTCGGAGATGCGGCCGACGGCGGCGTCCGCGTCCTCGGCCGCCTCACCGCCGCGCTCCTTCACCCAGGCGACGACCGACCCCGCCGCGCCCTTGCGCACCCTGCGGCCGTCGACGTCCACACCCGACATACGGGTCTGGGCGGTGAAGGGGACCCACTCGGCGCCGACCAGTTCGCCCTGGTGGCGCTCGCGCAGCCCGTACCGCTCCTTGGCCAGCACGACGACGGAGCGGCCCTCGGGCGTCTCGTCGGCCAGCGAGGAGAGCTGGGCGGCGTCGGCGACCTCGGCCTCGGTGGTGCCGCGCACCGGTACGAACCCGGCCGCCCGCCGGTTGCCGAGGGTGATCGTGCCGGTCTTGTCCAGCAGCAGCGTGGAGACGTCGCCGGCGGCCTCGACGGCGCGGCCCGACATGGCCAGCACGTTGCGCTGGACCAGACGGTCCATGCCGGCGATGCCGATCGCGGAGAGCAGGGCGCCGATGGTGGTGGGGATCAGGCAGACCAGCAGCGCCACCAGCACCACCATGGTCAGACGGGTGCCCGCGTAGTCGGCGAACGGCGGGAGCGTGGCGCAGGCCAGCAGGAAGACGATCGTCAGCGAGGCGAGCAGGATGTTCAGCGCGATCTCGTTGGGCGTCTTCTGCCGCGCGGCGCCCTCCACCAGATTGATCATCCGGTCGATGAACGTCTCGCCGGGTTTCGTCGTGATCTTGATGACGACGCGGTCGGACAGGACCCTGGTGCCACCGGTGACCGCGGACCGGTCGCCGCCGGACTCGCGGATGACCGGCGCCGACTCGCCGGTGATCGCCGACTCGTCGACGGAGGCCACGCCCTCGACGACGTCACCGTCGCCGGGAATGGTGTCACCTGCCTCGCAGACCACCAGGTCACCGATCCTCAACTCGGTGCCGGGCACCTGCTCCTCGCGCTCGCCCACCAGACGGCGGGCGACGGTGTCGGTCTTGGCCCTGCGCAGCGTGTCGGCCTGCGCCTTGCCGCGGCCCTCGGCGACCGCCTCCGCCAGGTTGGCGAAGACCACGGTGAGCCAGAGCCAGGCGCTGATGGCCCAGCCGAACGGGTCGCCGGGGTCGGTGAAGGAGAAGACCGTGGTCAGGACGGACCCGACCAGGACGACGAACATCACGGGCGACTTGACCATCACCCGCGGGTCGAGCTTGCGCAAGGCGTCGGGGAGCGACGTGACCAGCTGCCCGGGGTCGAAGAGGCCCGCGCCGGCACGACCCCGGTCGGATGTGTGCCCGGTGGGTGCGTCGCTGTGCGGCGCCCGGGTCGGAGTGGTTGTGGACATCGAGTCCTCGTACTTGTGCGTGTCGGTGGTCATGCCGCCAGCCCCTCGGCGAGCGGGCCCAGCGCGAGCGCCGGGAAGTAGGTCAGACCGGTGACGATCAGGACGGCGCCCACCAGCAGACCGGTGAACAGCGGCTTCTCGGTGCGCAGGGTGCCCGCGGTGACCGGCACCGGCCTCTGCTGCGCCAGCGAGCCCGCCAGCGCCAGCACGAACACCATCGACAGGAAGCGCCCCAGCAGCATGGCCAGGCCGAGCGTGGTGTTGAACCACTGGGTGTCGGCGTTCAGGCCGGCGAAGGCCGAGCCGTTGTTGTTCGAGGCGGAGGTGTAGGCGTAGAGGATCTCGGAGAAGCCGTGCGCCCCGCCGTTGGTCATCGAGTCGCCCGGGGTGGGCAGCGCCATCGCCGCGGCGGTGAAGGTCAGCACCAGCGCCGGCGTGACCAGGATGTACAGGGCCGCGAACTTGATCTCGCGGGTGCCGATCTTCTTGCCCAGGTACTCGGGGGTGCGGCCGACCATCAGACCGGCGATGAACACCGCGACGACCGCCATGACCAGCATGCCGTACAGGCCGGAGCCCACACCGCCGGGCGCGATCTCGCCCAGCATCATGCCGAGCATCGTGACGCCGCCGCCCAGACCGGTGAAGGAGGAGTGGAAGGAGTCCACCGCACCGGTGGAGGTGAGCGTGGTGGCGACCGCGAAGATCGAGGAGCCGCCGACGCCGAAGCGGACCTCCTTGCCCTCCAGCGCCCCGCCGGCCGCCTGCAGTGCCGGGCCGTGGTGGGCGAACTCGGTCCACATCATCAGGGCGGTGAAGCCCAGCCAGACGGCGGCCATCGTGCCGAGGATCGCGTAACCCTGCCTGACCGAGCCGACCATGATCCCGAAGGTGCGGGTCAGCGCGAAGGGGATCAGCAGGATCAGGAAGATCTCGAAGAGGTTGGTGAACGGGGTGGGGTTCTCGAAGGGGTGGGCGGAGTTGGCGTTGAAGTAGCCGCCTCCGTTGGTGCCCAGCTCCTTGATCGCCTCCTGCGAGGCGACCGCCCCGCCGTTCCACTCCTGCGAGCCGCCCATGAACCGGCCGACCTCATGGATGCCGGAGAAGTTCTGGATCGCGCCGCAGGCCACCAGGACCACCGCGGCGACCGCCGCCAGCGGCACCAGGACGCGGACGGTGCCGCGCACCAGGTCGGCCCAGAAGTTGCCCAGCTCACCGGTGCGCGACCGGGCGAACCCGCGCACCAGGGCCACCGCGACCGCGATGCCGACCGCCGCGGAGACGAAGTTCTGCACGGCCAGCCCGGCCGTCTGCACGACGTGACCCATGGCCTGCTCGCCGTAGTACGACTGCCAGTTGGTGTTGGTCACGAACGACACGGCGGTGTTGAACGCCTGGTCGGGGTCGATGGCGGCGAAGCCCAGCGAGCCGGGCAGCACGCCCTGGAGGCGCTGGAGCAGGTAGAGGAAGAGGACGCCGACGGCGGAGAAGGCCAGTACGCCGCGCAGATAGGCGGGCCAGCGCATCTGCGCGTCGGGGTTGGCACCGATGCCCTTGTAGATCCACTTCTCGATCCGCCAGTGCTTGTCGGAGGAGTAGACCTTGGCCATGTAGGTACCAAGGGGAACGTAGGCGAGCGCCAGCGCGGCCATGAGCGCGAGCAGCTGGAGCACGCCGGCGAGGACGGGGCTCATGCCGGGCTCAGAACCTCTCCGGGTGGATCAGGGCGAGGACGAGGTAGCCCAGCAGGGCGACGGCCACGACCAGGCCGACGATGTTCTCGGCGGTCACAGCCTGGTCACCCCCTTGGCGACGAGAGCCACGAGCGCGAACACCGCGATCGTGGTGACGACGAAGGCCACGTCGGCCATCGCGAGCTCCTAGTGAGGTACGGACGAAGAATCTGACAAGAAGAGGAAAGCGCCTCCGCGGCCGGGTCCGGCCCTTCGTTGATGGCTCCCTTACGGCGATCCGAGCGTTTTTGACGCCTCTCTTACGGCTGAGGGCGCGCGGCTCGAGGGTGTGGTCCGGCGTCCTGGTTCAGGGGCCTGGTTCAGGGGCCTGGTTCAGGGGCCTGGTTCAGGGGCCTGGTTCAGGGGCCTGGTTCAGGGGTCTGGTTCAGGGGTCTGGTTCAGGGCCGCGGCTCGGGAGCGCGCCGCTTCCCCCGCGGCCGGTGTGCGAGCCCGTGCCGACGGGCCGGGCGGAGCGGGAACCGGCGGAGCACGGACGTCGTCGCCCACGCGGCACGGCGGAGGCGACGCCGGACGGCCGTCCCGGTCCCGCGCGGCCGTCCCGGTCCCGCGCGGCCGGGAGTCCGGGACGTTGTCTGCCGAGGCGCGACGGCGGTGACTCCGGGCATTCGCCCAGGGCGCCGCCCCGGCCCCTCCCCCGGCCGGCGCAGTCGTCCGGAACCACCACGCTGATCTGCGCCGGACGCCGAATCGCGGGCGTCCGGCACGCTGTTCCTGACGAAACCCTGACACGTCCGGCCGCATCGCCCGAAGGCCTGTGGGTCACGCTCTGCATATGCTGATCGGGCCGTCCGCGCGACGGCCGGACCCGGCCCCAGCCGCACGTCAGGAGAGAGCGCCCCCATGGCCACCACCGAGCACCCTTCGCCCCGTCGCCTGCGGGCCTGGATGCTGGAGGGCCTGTCCGACATGGGCAGGGGTGGTGGCCTTCAGGGGCCGCACGCCCGGCCCGACCCTCCGCACAAGGGGCAGCCCTGGTACCGGGTGATGTGCCTGACCGGCGTCGACTACTTCTCCACTCTCGGCTACCAGCCCGGCATCGCCGCCCTCGCGGCCGGCCTGCTCTCCCCCGTGGCCACCCTCGTTCTCGTGGTCGTCACCCTGGCCGGGGCGCTGCCCGTCTACCGGCGGGTCGCCCAGGAGAGCCCGCACGGACAGGGCTCGATCGCCATGCTGGAGCGGCTGCTGACGTTCTGGAAGGGCAAGCTGTTCGTCCTCGTCCTGCTGGGCTTCGCGGCCACCGACTTCCTCGTCACCATCACCCTGTCCGCGGCGGACGCCTCCACCCACCTGGTGGAGAACCCCCATCTGGCCGACGCCCTGCGCGACAGGCAACTGGTCGTCACCCTGGTCCTGATCGCTCTTCTCGGCGCCGTCTTCCTCAAGGGCTTCCTGGAGGCGATGGGGGTCGCCGTCGCCCTGGTGGGGACCTACCTCGCGCTCAACGTGGTCGTGGTGGTGGCCGGCCTGCGGCACGTCGCCGCCGAAGGGCACGTCGTCACCGACTGGTCCCACGCCCTGACCGCCGAGCACGGCAACGTCTTCGTGATGATCGGCGTGGCCCTGGTCGTCTTTCCCAAGCTGGCGCTCGGCCTGTCGGGCTTCGAGACCGGCGTGGCCGTGATGCCCCACGTCCAGGGCGACACCTCGGACACCGAGGACAGGCCGACAGGCCGCATCCGGGACACCAGGAGACTGCTCACCACGGCCGCCCTGGTCATGAGCGCCTTCCTGATCACCACCAGCTTCATCACCACGCTGCTCGTCCCGGAGAGGGAGTTCGCCTCCGGCGGCGAGGCCAACGGCCGCGCGCTGGCGTACCTGGCGCACGCGTACCTGGGAAACACCTTCGGCACCGTCTACGACGTCTCGACGATCGCCATCCTGTGGTTCGCCGGCGCCTCCGCGATGGCCGGCCTGCTCAACCTGATGCCGCGCTACCTGCCCCGCTACGGCATGGCCCCGCACTGGGCCCGCGCGGTGCGCCCCATGGTCATCGTCTTCACCCTCGTCGGCTTCCTCGTCACCTGGATCTTCGACGCCGACGTCGACGCCCAGGGCGGCGCCTACGCCACCGGCGTCCTGGTACTGATCAGCTCGGCGGCCGTCGCGGTGACCATCGCCGCCCGCAGGGCCGGTCAGCGCGGCTGGACCGTCGCCTTCGCCGTCATCTCCGCGGTCTTCCTCTACACCACGGTCCTGAACGTCGTCGAGCGCCCGGACGGTGTGAAGATCGGCGCCTGCTTCGTCGCCGGCATCGTCGTGGTCTCCTTCCTCTCCCGCCTCGCCCGCTCCTTCGAACTCCGCGTCACCCACGTCGAGCTGGACGCCATGGCGGAACGCTTCGTCCGGGACATCGCGCACCGCAAGATCCGGTTCATCGCCAACGAGCCGGACAACCGGGACGCGGCCGAGTACCGCGACAAGACCGAGCAGATCCGCAACGACAACGACCTCCCCACCACGGAGGACTTCGTCTTCGTCGAGGTCACCGTCACCGACCCCTCGGAGTTCGAGGCGGGCCTGACCGTGCGCGGCGAGGTGATGCACGGCCGCCACCGCGTCCTGACCACAGACAGCTCATCGGTCCCCAACGCCCTGGCCGCGCTCCTCCTCCATGTCCGCGACAGCACCGGCCGCATCCCCCACATCTACTTCGAGTGGACCGAAGGCGGCCCCTTCGCCAACTTCCTTCGCTTCTTCCTCTTCGGCCACGGCGAGGTCGCCCCGGTCACCCGGGAGATCCTGCGCGAGGCGGAACCCGACCGCACCCGACGCCCACGGGTCCACGTCGGGTGAGCGCACCACGGCCGGGACCGCCTCTCGCCGGCCGGCTCGCGGGCGCGGCGGTACATGTCCTGCACGCACACGATCGGTGCGGTCGAGCGTGCCCCGGCGATCTGTTCCGCCGTCGCGTCACTCGCTCCGAGGTGCCGGACGAGGCCCTGCCGCTGAAGTTCGACGAGCGCCTCGGAGGGCTCGGCCGGCGAGCCGGGCCGGGGGTCGGCCGCCCTGCCGGTCGCGGACCGCGCCGACCTTGGTCACGACGTGCAGCGATTCGGTGCGGGGGTGCGGCACTTCGCGGATCAGCCGGGCGCCGGCTGCGGGTCGAGTCGGCACTTCCCCGCCGCCGGCGTGCGGTGGGCGCGGGCCGGGTCCACCGTTCCGTCGTGTGCGCCTGCCCCCGCCGGTCGGTTCGTCACTTGCCCAGGGCGGTGGTGAAGTAGTCGGTGAGCTTGTCGACGGCGGGGTCGATGTACTCCCTCTTGTCGTACAGGTCGACGTGGCCGGCGCCCTTGATCCAGTGGATCTCCGCGGGACCGGTGGCGCGGCGGTGGGTCTCCAGGCCCATCCAGGCGGTGACGGCGTGTTCGCCGAGGATCTGCAGGATCGGGCGGGGGCCGATGAGGGGGACGGCGTGGAAGGCGTCGCTGGAGGCCATCCTGTCGATGCTCTCCCAGGCGAGGAACTTCGCCGAGCGCTCATGGCGGCCACGGCTGCCGCAGTAGTACTCCCAGCCCTCGGCACCGTGCCGGCCGCCGAGCGCGCCGGCCTGTTCGGCCGTTTCCGGGAACACGGCCATCACGCCGGGGTCCTCGCCGCGGGCGACGGCGGCGCGCGCCTGGGCGGCGGCGTCGAGGAGGCCCTGGAGGACGGCCGGGTCCTGGGTGCCGTCCGCGCCGTAGCGGAACTGCCGAGCGGGTTCGGCGGTGCACACGGTGGCCACGGCCCCGACCCGGTGGTCACCTCCGGCGGCGGCGAGCGCGTAGCCGCCGGAGGCGCAGACGCCGAGCAGGCCGATGCGGCCGGGGTCGACCTCCTCACGGGTGGTGAGGTGGGAGACGGCGGCCTTGAAGTCCTCCACCCGCTGGGCGGGGTCCTCCAGCCCCCGGGGCAGACCGCCGGACTCGCCCTGGTGGGCGGCGTCGAAGGCCAGGGTGACGAATCCGCGCTCGGCCATCAGCCGCGCGTAGGTGCCGGAGGTCTGCTCCTTGACCCCGGTACCGGGGTGACCGACCACCAGCGCCGGACGCGGACCGTCGGCCGGGCTGCCGGGGGTGCAGAGGTGCGCGGCGATCGGGATACCGGCACTGTAGAAACCGACACTGGTCCTGGTCATGAGGGCGACTCTCCCGAGGACGACGCCGAGGCGTGAGGGCTGCCGCACCGTGGGGCGGCTCGGCGCCCGGGGCGTGCCGGGCGCACACCCACCCTCCGCCGCCGGCCCCGCCCCCGGGAGAGACAGGTTTCCGCCCGGGAAGGATCCTGCCCCCTCACACCTGTGTCCCCTCAGGCCCGGCCGCATGACACTGAGGAACATGAAACCGTCACCCGAACCGCACCTCGGCGCCTTCCTCAGGGCGCGCCGGGCACAGCTGACACCGCACGAGTGCGGGCTGCCCGACACCGACTCCGCCCGTAGGGTCGCGGGGCTGCGCCGTGAGGAGGTCGCCCGGCTCGCCGCGATCAGCGTGGACTACTACACCCGGCTCGAACAGGGCCGCGTCCGGGCCTCCGCGTCCGTCCTCGCCACGCTCGTCCGCGCCCTGCGCCTCGACGACGACCAGAGGAGCTACCTCTACGAGCTCGCCGGCCGGACCGCCGACCGGCCGCGCCGCCGTCGGCAGACCCAGCGGGTACGGCCCGCCATGCGGCGCCTGCTCGACCAGCTCCCCGAGGCTCCCGCGCTCGTCCTCGGCAAACGCCTGGACGTCCTGGCCTGGAACCCGGCCGCCGCGGCGCTGTACACCGACTTCGCCGCCCTGCCGGCGGACCGGCGCAACTACCTGCGCCTGATGTTCACCGACCCCGCGATCCGGGGGATGCACCAGGAGTGGGCGCACGACGCCCGGGACGCGGTCGCCGCGCTGCGCATGGAGGCCGGGGCCGACCCCGACGACCCGGAGCTCGCCCGACTCGTCGGTGACCTGTCCGTGCAGGACGCGGACTTCCGCACCTGGTGGGCCGAACACCGCGTCAACGGCGCGGCATACGGCACCAAGCGCTACCGCCACCGCCTGGTCGGCGACCTCACCCTCGACTGCGACACCTGGGCCAGCCCCGACGGCTCCGGACAGCGCCTGATGATCCTGACCGCCGAACCCGGCAGCCCCTCCCACGACGCGCTGCGCATCCTCACCTCCTGGACCGGGGAGGAGCCCGGCACCGACCGGACGGAGGACCTCGCCCGGTGAGCACCCAGGCACCCGGACGCCCGGCCCCCGTCTCGCCGGGTCCTCACCGAGGCGTCCCGTTCCGTCGTCCCCGGGCCGGCGTGGTCGTCACCCGTGAGGGCCGGCGCCGGCACGCCGACGGCGTCCGCGGAGGCAGGGAGAGACCGATTCCGCCGGTCGGCCGTCCAGCGCCGTCATCGTTCGGTCTCCGCGGGGTGGGGAAGCGGCAGCCCGACCCTGCCTCCCATTCTTATACCGGTATAGTAAGGACGGTATAGTTATTGGTAGCGCGAGAAGGACGCCGCATGATCGAGATCCTGAACCCCACCCTGCTGACCCGGGCGAAAGACACAGGCGCCCTGGTCGCCGACATCCTGCAGACGCTGAAGAGCCGCAGCACGATCGGCACGAACCTCCTGGACATCGACCGGTGGGCCAAGGACATGATCGTCGAGGCGGGAGCACAGTCCTGCTACGTCGACTACGCGCCGTCCTTCGGACGCGGCCCCTTCGGCCACTACATCTGCACGGCCGTCAACGACGCCGTGCTCCACGGACGGCCGCACGACTACACGCTCGCCGACGGCGACCTGCTGACACTCGACCTCGCCGTCTCCCGGGGCGGAGTCGCCGCGGACGCCGCCGTCAGCTTCGTCGTGGGCGGCACGAGGCCCCCGGAGAGCGTCGCGCTGATCAGTGCGACCGAACGCGCGCTGGCCGCGGGGATCGCCGCCGCCGGGCCCGGGGCGCGCATCGGCGACATCTCCCACGCCATCGGCACGGTCCTCAGCGAGGCGGGGTACCCGGTCAACACCGAGTTCGGAGGGCATGGCATCGGATCGACGATGCATCAGGATCCCCACGTTCCGAACACCGGCCGGCCCGGCCGGGGTTACAAGCTCCGCCCGGGACTGCTGCTGGCGCTGGAGCCGTGGGTCATGGCGGACACCGCCGGGCTCGTCACCGATGCCGACGGGTGGACGCTCCGGAGCGCGACGGGCTGCCGGACGGCCCACAGTGAGCACACCATCGCCATCACCGGCGACGGGGCCGAGATCCTCACCCTGCCCGGGCGAGCACGGCCGTGAGAAGGGCACGCACCGCACCGGCACGGTCTCTGCCCGGCGGTGCCGGCCTCCTCGCCCGTGCCCGGATCCGGCGGAAGCCGCCCGGGGACCCGCAGGACAGGGTCTTCGCGGACCCCTTGGGACAACGGGGCGGGCCGGGCTGACGCGTCGTCGGTGGTGATGCCGGCTCCGGCGAACCGGATCCGCACCCGGTGCACGCGTGCGGCGGGGCCTGCGGGGGCCAGGACCGAGCAGAGCGGCGGGCCCGTACAGCCGGGAGGGGCGGGTGCGGTCGAGGACGAAGGGCGGCTCCACGGCGTGGGTGGCGTCGCCCCCCGTCCAGAGCGCCGGAGCGCCCGGCGAACCCGTGCACATGGGTGGCGCGTCGGCGTGTGCTCGTGCGTCATGCCCCATGGCCCCGGTCCGGCCCCGCGTCCCGGCGGCTACGCCTTCCGCCGGCCCTTTCCCGCCTTTCCGCACTGCGCGGCCTCCTGGCCCTTTCCCGCAGCCTTCCCCTCTGCGACGGTGCGCCGGCGGGCGGGCACCGTGTGCGGGCCGGCCGGGGCGGCGTCGGGCGCCTGGCGTTCGAGCTCCCGCTTGGCCTTGGCCAGCTCACGGCGGGCCGCGTCGCCGACGTCGGGGTACCGGGGGTCGAGTTCGATCAAGGTGTGCGCCAGCACGGTACCGACGCACAGGCGCGCGAACCACTTGCGGTCGGCCGGTACGACGTACCAGGGAGCCCAGTCGGTGCTGGTGGCGGAGAGCATCTCGGAGAAGGCGTGCTGGTAGTCGTCCCACCGTTCCCGCTCGCGCGCGTCGGCCGCCGAGAACTTCCAGTTGCGTTCGGGCACCTCGATCCGCTTGAGGAAACGGACCCGCTGCTCCTCCTTGGACAGGTTGAGGAACAGCTTCACGATCCGGAACCCGTTGTCGGTCAGGTAGCGCTCCCAGTCGTTGATCTCCCGGTACCGCCGCTCCCAGACGCCCGGGCCGCGCGCCGCCTCCGGCAGCCGCTGCCGTTCGAGGTTCTCGGGGTGCACGCGCACCACCAGGACCTCCTCGTAGTGGGACCGGTTGAAGATGCTGATCTCCCCGCGTCCGGGCAGCCGGCGGACATAGCGCCACAGGTAGTCGTGGTCGAGTTCCTCGGCCGAGGGCACCTTGAAGGCGGACACGCGCACGCCCTGCGGATTCAGCCCGCTCATCACATGGCGGATCGTGCCGTCCTTGCCGCCCGCGTCCAGGGACTGCAGGCACACCAGCACGCCGAAGGCGCTCTCGGCGGCGAGCCGCCGCTGGTGGTCGGCGAGCAGTTCGACACTCCCGCGGAGCAGTTCGACCCCGTCCTTCTTGCGGACACCCGCCTTGAACCGGGGGTCGAAGTCGTCGGCCAGGCTCACCTTCGTCCCCGGCTCCACCCGCAGCGGCCGGATGAAGTCCGCTGTGCGCCCGTCCCTCTCCTCGGCCCTCACCGCTACGTCCCTTCGCCGCGCGCCGCGCCGTCCCCTCCCCCACCCGATCGCCGGAGTCCTGGAAGCATCCGCCGCGCCGCGCGCCACCCGCCTCACCCCCGGCGGGTGGTTCCCGCCGGGCCGCCCGGACGGCACACGACGGGGACGGCGGCCCCGTCCTCCGCCCGGCGAGGAGCACCGTCGGGCACGAGGGGCCCAGGGCGCCGCGCACGCGGCCCCGGGCCCGTCGCCTCAGGCGCGTGCGAGGGCGGGCAGGATGCGCAGGGCGTTGCCGCGGTTGATGCGGGCGCGTTCCCGGTCGCCGAGGGCGGGGTCCCCGTCCAGCGCGGGGGCCGTCACTTCGGTGACCACGCGGGCGGGGGTGGGCGGCCAGTCGCTTCCGTAGAGGATGCGGGAGGAGCCGACCGCGGCGAGCAGCGTGGGGGTGGCCCACGGTGACATGGGGGCGGCCGTGTCGTAGCAGAAACGGTGCAGGTAGTCGCGGACGCGGCCGGGGTCGACGGCCGGGGTGAGCCGGCGGCCGAAGACCTCGATCCGGCTCGCGATGTACGGAAGGTACCCGCCGCCGTGCGGAAGGATGAAGGTGAGCCGCGGGAAGCGGTCCAGGGTGCCGTTCATGATGAGGCTCAGTGCGGCGCGCGTCGTGTCCATGAGGAAGTCGCACACGAAGGGCGGCACGCCCCGGGGGGCGCCGGGAGCGCTCACTTCCATGGGATGCGTACTGATCACGGCTGCGCGTTCGTCGAGCTCCGCCATGATCGGGTCGAGCCCGGGGTCGCCCAGGTAGGTGCCCCCCACGCTGGTGCGCGCGCTGACCCCCACCGCGCCGAGCCGGTCCATTCCGTGGGCGACGGACCAGCGGGAGAGGTCGGCGTCGTCGAGGAAGATGGGGGTGAAGAAGGCGAAACGGCCGCCGTGTCTGCTGGTGAGGTCGTCGGCGGCTTCGAGCGCGACCCGCGCGCTCTCCTTGCGTACCACCGGTTCCTTCAGGCGTCCCAGCATGGCGACGGTGAGGACGCTGGTGCGGGTGCCCGCCCGGTCCATCAGGGCCAGTGCGGCGGCTTCGTCCCACCGGGTCCACGGCGGCAGCTTGTCACGGTGTGCGACCCCCTTGTCCTCGGCCCACCGGATCCATTCGGGTGCGGTGTAGTGGTGGTGGACGTCTATTCGTTCGTGCCGGGCGTCACCGGCGCCGTGCGCGGTCCGAAGACCTATGTCGTCCGGGGCCTGCAGCTGGGTGGTCTGAGTGGCGTGGGGCATGGGAGGACTCCCTGCGGGTGGTCGGTCTGGGTCGGTGGGTCGAACGGGTCGAGGGGCTGACGAGCGGGTTCGAGGCTGAGGACGCCTTCGAGAACACGCGTCAGCTCGGCCTCGGGACGCGTGGGGACGTCGCTGGAGCGCCAGGCGACGAAGCCGTCGGGGCGGACGAGCACGGCGCCCCGCGGGGTGACACCGTGTGCGGCGGCCCAGTCCCCGGTTCCGGTGTCGAGGTCGAAGCCGGGGCCGGAACCGATGCTGTAGGCCGTCAAGGGGACGCCGAGCCCGGCCGCCGCACGGTGGGCGGCCGGCGGCCACGGTCCGTCGGGCAGGCCGCAGAGCAGGACGAAACATCGCTCGTACAGGTCGATGGTGGACTTGGCGACGCCGTCGTGCACGACGGGCATGTGCGGGGCGCGCGTACCGGGATCCGCCCGCAGGCGGAGCGACGCGGGGATGACCGGTGCGCCGGCGTCGGCGCCGGACACCGCCGTGGACCGGTACCGGTAGCCGAGCGCCACGGTCATCAGGTCCGTGCCCCGGCCCGGGCCCTGCGTGGGGGTGTAGCCGGGGTGCTGCTCGCGTGCGGCCTGCTCGATGGCCCGGGCGCTGGTGGCCAGGGCGACCGGGCGCCGTTCGCTCTCGTAGGTGTCCAGCAGTCCCTCCCCCGCCCAGCCCCGGAGCACCGCCGTGATCTTCCAGGCCAGGTTGTGGGCGTCCTGGATGCCCGTGTTGGAGCCGAAGGCGCCCGTGGGGGGCATCTCATGGGCCGAGTCGCCGGCGAGGAAGACACGTCCCCGCCGGTACCGGTCGGCCACCCGGTCCGCCGCGTGCCACGGGGCCCGTGCGGTGACCTCGACGTCCACGTCCCGTACGCCGACGGCGGCCCTGATGTGGCTCGCGATGCGCGTGTCGGTGAAGTGCTCGAGCGTCTGGCCGCGCTCGGGGAACCACGGGACGTGGAAGACCCATGCCTCCTCGTTGTCCACGGGCAGCAGGACCCCTTCGCCCTCGGTGCCGTTCAGGTAGCACACGAGGAAGCGCCGGTCGCCCACCGCCTCGCGCAGGCGCTTGCTCCGGAAGGTGACGCTGACGTTGTGGAACAGGTCGCCCCGTCCGCTCCGCCCGATGCCGAGACGCTCGCGCACCGGGCTGCGCGGTCCGTCGGCCGCCAGGAGGTACGCCGTGCGCACCGGGTACGTCCGGCCGCTCTCCCTCTCGCGCAGTACGCACGTCACCCCGTCCCGGCTCTCGGTGAAGGAGACCAGCTCCGTGCCGAAGCGAACGTCCCCGCCCAGTTCGCGGGCGTGCGCCAGCAGGACCGGCTCCAGGTCGTTCTGGCTGCACGCGCACCGCGCGGCGGAGCAGACCTCCGTCTCCGGGGCCCGGCCGGTGAGCCGGGCCGAGAGCCATGTGCCGCGGCCGGCGGAGAGTGTGTCCGTCTGCAGGATGCCGTGATTGCCGGACAGGGTGGCCGCTGCCCTCCTGATGTCGGGTTCCAGGCCGGCGGTGCGGAACAACTCCATCGTCCGCATGTTGTTCCCCCGGCCGCGGGGGTGCTCGGAAGTGGCCGCGCGGCGTTCGACGACCCTATGGGCGGTGCCCAGCCGTCCCAGGAAGACCGACGCGGACAGCCCGACGAGCGAGCCGCCCACGATCACCACCGGCACCATGTCTTTGTCACGCATGTCCACGGCGCGTTCTCCTTCGGTGACCCGGCAGTGGATTCGAGGGGGGAGCGTTCACGCTCGTCGTGGCCCTGGGTCCGAAGCTGCCACACGCCCTCCGGATCAGCAATCGAGCCTTTCCCCTGCACAGCCCGATTTCCGTACCGCTGCGGCGTGGTGCCGACGACGTCGGTCAGCGTCGGAGTGAATCGCGTTTCCTCGTTCCGGGAGCCGTCAATGCATTGCAGCGTCTCAGCCGGCCCGTGCCCGTGCGGGAAGAGAAGAAGGACAGCCGATGACTCAGACGCAAGAGCAGGGGACCGCGGACGAGACGGCCCGGGCAGTGGACGCGGCGTCCCGGGGCTGCCCGGTGTACCGGTCGAACCCGCATCCCCTGTACCGGCATCTGCGTGAAGCCTCGCCCGTGAGCCGCCTCACCCCGCCCCACGGTGTGGACTCCTACCTCATCACCCGGTACGAGGACGCGAAGGCCGCCCTGGCGGACCCGAGGATCAGCAAGGACATGTACGCGGCGGTCGACGCCTACCGCTCCGTCTTCGGCGACTCCTCCATCGCCCTCGACGACAACATGCTGTTCGCCGACCCGCCCAAGCACACACGGTTGCGCCGGCTCGTGAACCGCGCCTTCGTCCCCCGCCGTATCGAAGCCCTGCGCCCGCGCGTCCAGGAGATCACCGACGCCCTGCTCGACAGGTTCACCACCCTGGAGCCCGTCGACCTCCTGTCCGACTTCGCCTTTCCCCTCCCGCTCCAGGTGATCTGCGAGCTCATCGGCGTTCCCGAGAGCGAGAGGCAGAAGGCCCAGCAACTGTGCTCGGTCGTGGCGCGGACCGGTTTCAGCAAGAAGGACAAGGCCCGTCTGGCCGAGGCCGAGAACGGCTTGCGGGAGTACTTCGAGGACCTCATCGCCCGCAAGAGGAAGCGCCCGGAGGACGACCTGCTCAGCGTCCTCGTCCAGACGCGGGACGAGCAGGACTCGCTGACGGACGGCGAGTTGCTGTCCACCCTGTGGGTCCTGCTCTTCGCGGGCCACAAGACGACCGCGTACCTCATCGGCAACGCCGTCCACACGCTGCTGACCCACCCCGACCAGCTCCAGCAGGTCGTCACCTCGCCCGAGCTCCTCCCGAACGCGGTCGAGGAGATCATCCGCTTCGAGGGCTCGGTGGAGAACGCGACCTTCCGTCACGCCCTCGAGGACATCACCGTCGCGGGGACGCTCATCCCCAAGGGCTCCTTGGTGCAGATCGCGATCACCTCGGCCAACCGGGACGCCGCCTCGTTCGAGCGCCCCGACACCTTCGACATCACGAGACCGGGCGTGCAGAGCAGCCACCTGGGGTTCGGGACCGGGCCGCACTACTGCATCGGCGCACCGCTGGCGCGGATGGAGATGCAGATCGCCCTGGCCTCCCTCTTCCGCCGCTTCCCGAGGATCTCCCTGGCCCGGCCGGCGGAGGAGGCCGAGTGGCTCACCGTGCCCTTCCCCGCCTTCCGCGGCCTGACCCGCCTGCCCGTGATGCTGGACCCCTCCGAGACCCCGACCGACTGAGCGCCAGAGCGTCCCGGGCGTCCGGCAACGGGTCCCGGCGATCGCGTCCGGCGGGTCGCGGCAACCGCGCCGGCCTTCGGGAAGTCCCGGGCGCGCCTCCTGACCACGCCGTCGTACCGGCGGGTTCCGGAACCGCCGGCGGCGTCAGGCCGGGACGGGTTCGTCGCGGCGTCCCTCCGCGGTCCGCGTCCCGTGTCCGAGGGCCCGCTCCAGCCCGCGATCGACCACCCAGCGCTCGTCGTACAGCGAGCCGAGGTAGCGCTCACCCATGTCCGGCGCGAGCGCCACGACGGTCCTGTCCGGGGCGATCGAGGCCCCGCGCCGCCGCACGGCGGCCAGGACGGTGCCCGTCGACCCGCCGGCGAGCAGGCCGGTGTGCCGGGCCAGCCAGCGGCATTCGCGCACCGTCTCCCATTCCGGCAGGAGCAGGACCTCGTCCGGGGCGTTACGGTCGAGGATCTCCGACGGCCGGCTCATGCCCAGGCCCGGGATGTGCCGGGTGCCCGGGGCCGAGCCGAAGCTCACCGACCCCACGGTGTCGACCGCGACGATGCGGGTCGACGGGCTGTGCCGGCGGAAGTGGTCCACGCAGCCCATCAGGGTGCCGCCGGTGCCCACTCCGACGAACAGGTAGTCGACCCTCTCGAAGGCGGCCAGCACGGCCGGCGCGGTGGACCGCTCGTGGACCGCCGGATTGCTCGGGCTGGCGTACTGGTTCAACCAGTACAGGTTCGGGTCGCCGGCCAGCCGCCGCCGGATGTACGCGATGCGGGAACCGAGGAAGCCGCCGTTCGCGTCCCGGTTGCGCAGGACGACGACCTCGGCTCCGAGCGAGCGCATGACGGCGGTCGCCGACGCGTTGGCGTTCGCGTCGGTGACGCAGGTCAGCTCGTAGTTCTTCGCGGCGCAGACGACGGCGAGGGCGATGCCGAGGTTGCCGGACGTCGACTCGATGAGCCGGACCCGCCTCATGTCGGCGCCCGAGTCCTCGGCCGCCTCGACCAGACCACGTGCCGTTTTCATCTTGATGGAACCGCCGGGGTTGAGGCCCTCCACCTTGATGTAGAACCGGTCCAGGCCGGCGACGTCCCGCACCCGCAGGAAGATGTCGTCCGGAATCAGGTCGTAACTGTGGTCGGCGATCAACATGGTCTCCTGGTTGTCCGCACGGACTGTGCACGGATACGGCGCTCCGGCCGCCGGCGGTGAGGGCTGAGTCCTGATGGACGGTCTCGTCGTGCGCGGGGCAACGCGTTCGCCTGTGCGTGTGGGTGAGCCGTGCGCGGACGGGTGCCGCCCGCCGGCGGCCGTCGTGCGCGCGATGCGCCGGCGGGCCGGTCGCGCCGGACCGGACCGGCGTCGTCCGCCCGGGGGCCGGCCGGGCCCGGAAAGTGGTGCCTGCGCTGCTTCCCCCCGTGAAAGCAGCGCAGGCACCCGTTCAGAGGGCCGGCGCACTCCGCCGCTCGGAGTGGAGCGCGCGCGGCACGGCCTCGTCGGACGGAGCCGGGCGGGCTGTGCGCGGCGACATGGTGGTGGTCCCCTCTCCGAAGTGCCGGCTCACCGGTGCGAACCGCGGTGATGCCGTAGATTCTTCGGCGTCCGCTGTCCCGTCCGACAGGGACCGCAGTCCCATCCCTTCACGGGTTCCGCCCGCGCCGCCGAAGCGCCCCTGCCCGGCCGGCGGCCCGGTTCCCCGGTCCGCGTCACCCCGCCAGGGGCAGGCCGCCGCCGGTCCGGTCACCGGCTTCGACGTGCAGGAGGTGCCGGATGACCGCGTCCGCCGTGTGCGGGGAGGCGATGACGCTGAGGTGGCCGCAGCCCGGGACGCAGACGGACGCGGCGTGGTGACCGGCTGTCGCACTGGACACCGACACGACGGGATCGGATTTCGCGGCGATGAGGGACCACCGCACGTCGCGCTCGGTCCCGATCGCGGGCAGACCGGCGAGCAGCGCGGAGCCGGTGCGCATCTGTCCGGCGGCGGGCCCCACCGCCGCTCGCGCCAGCACCGTGCCCTGATGCGGCGTCGCCACGGTGATCGCGCCGAGCGCTTCGGCGTCCGTTCCCAGCCGCTGTACCGCGTAGCGCACGGCCAGACCGCCGAGGCTGTAGCCGATCAGGTGCACACCGTCGGCGCCGCTGCGCCGCACGAGGGTTCGCACGGCACGGGCGAGTACGGCGGCGGCCTGTGTGATGTCGGTGCGCAGGGTGTCGTAGCGCAGGGTGGTGACGTCGTGGAACCCCGCCCGGCGCAGGTGCGGCAGAAGGGGGTCCCAGCACTGGTCACTGGTCAGATAGCCGTGCACCAGGACCACCGGCCTGGCCGTGCCGGCCGCCGGCGCCCGCTGGAGGCCGGTCGGGGCGGCGGTGACGGCGACCGCTTCGGCCCTGGCGGCCCCGGTCAGCACCGGCGTCCGGGGAACCAGCCGGACCAGGGCGCCCAGTTCGCCGACCGCCGTCCGGACGCGGGAAGGGCACCACCCCGGCAGTCCCGTCCGCGGCCCCCCGAGGACACGGGGTGGATCGGCATCGAGCGGTCCGCGTCCTGTGCCGGTGACGACGGGCGCGGACGGTGTGACTCCGGCGGACGGGACGGAAGGGGCTTGCTGAGGTGACATCGTTGTGGCCTTCCTTCGGCTGCGCTGGTCCACCCTGGCCTCGGTCGTGCTGCTCAGAGGGTGCGACGCCCCCCGTCCCGTCCAGCAGGGAGCGAAGTCCCATCCTGTGACGGGCGCTTCTGGCATCGCGGGCGCCTTTCGTCGATCGGGCGGGCGCTGCCATAATCGAATCGACGGTCACAGGACCAGGTGGTGTCAGCGATGACGGCCCAAGACGTGACATCGGATGTTACTCGACCGGGTTCTCCGGGGCCGGCCGGTCGGCGCGGGCCGGTTGCGCCCGTCAGGACCGCGGTCGGCCCGGAGGACCGGTGGTGCTCCCGCCCCGCCGGTTCCCCGGCGTGCGGCGGACGTCCCGGGCGCCCGTCGGGGAACAGACGCAGCACTGTCCCGCGCTCTTCGTGATCTGCTCGCCGGGACCGGCACGACGGAGAACGATCGCATCGGGTTCCAGCTGTTCCACCGATCCGCTCCGCCCGTGCCGGACACCGCCCGGCATCCTCAGCCGCCTTCCCCCCACCCTCCTCGCGGCGGGCCGCCCGCACGGACCGGCCCCGCTGACGCGGTTCACCGCGGGACATGCGAGGTGAGGCGACAGACCAGCATTTGGGACCGCTGCCCCATGACGACGCACATGGCCCCTGCGAACCTGGAACCATGGCGCGGATCTCGTTCGGCGGCAGCGGGCTCGGAGCGCAGGGGCCGACCACCATGAGCCGTTATGCGACCGCCGGGATATGTTCGGCCCTCGTCCTGCTGACCGCTGTGATCCTGTGGATCCGCGTCGTCGGTCCTTCGGACGGAACCAGCGTGCAACTGTCGAAGGGCACGTTCCACGGCGACCGGATGACCGTCTCGTCGGTCCTGGACGACGCGACAGGACTGCGCAGCGGGGACGTGGTGACGGCGATCGACGGGATTCCGCTGCGGTCCTATCCTCCCGACCGCCCGGTACACGTCGGCAGCACCCTCACCTACACGGTGCTGCGGGACGGAGACCTGGAACAGGTGACCTTCCGGCTCCAGGACTTCCCGGTCGCGGGATTCCTGGTCCAGTCCTGGCCGTCACTGCTCACACTGCTGGCTCTGCTGGCGACGGCCGTCTTCGTGTTCCATGCACGGGCCGCCGACCCGGCGGCACAGGCACTGATGCTGGTCGCGTTCCTCGCGTTCTGCGGGACCGTCACGTACCTGCTCGGTGATCAGGCGTTCCGGCTGGCCGCCCACGGCCCGACGGCCATGGAGGCCGCCGGCGAACTCGCGCTGGCGCTCATGTGGGGCGCGATAGCCCATTTCTCGCTGGTGGCTCCCGGCACCGGGCTCACGGTCACCCGGCGGCGGATCGTCGCGGTCTACAGCCTGCCCCTGCTGCTGCACGGCATCTATCTGGCGTGGATGCTGCCCTCCGCCCGCAGCACCCCGGAAGTGCGCGGCCTCATCGCCCAGTTCTCCCTGATGCCCAGCCTGGTCCTTCCCCTGCTCGCCGCGGTGCTCCTCTTCCTGAGCTACCGGGCGACCAGTGACATCGAGTCCCGGCGGCGGGTGCGCTGGGTGCTGCTGGCACTGGCCCTCGGCGGGCTGGCGTTCCTGGCGGTCTGGGGCGTCCCGAACCTCATGGGGTGGCCCGTCCCGCCGTCGAACCTCATGGCGTTGATCTACCTGCCGCCGCCCGTGGCGCTCAGCGCGGCGATCCTCCGCTACCGGCTGTTCGACGTCGAGGTCATCGTCCGCCGCTCCCTGCTGTACGGGAGCCTGACCGCGTCGGTGGTGGGCATCTACCTGGCCGGCGCCTGGGTGCTGAGCCGGGTCTTCGTCACCCATCCCACCCTGGCGGCCGTGCTGGCCGGCGGGCTGATCGGACTCATCGCGCCGCCGCTGCACTCCTTCCTGCGCCGCCGGGTCGGGCGGCTGGTGTACGGCGAACGGGACGATCCGTTCAAGGTCCTGTCCCGCCTGGGCCGCATCGACGCCGCCGAGGATCCGCGGCTGGTGCTGCAGACGGTCGTGGAGACGGTCGCCCAGACCCTCCGGCTGCCCTTCGCGGCCATCGAACTGCGCCGCGCGCAGAGCCGGTTCGCGGTCCAGGTCGGCTACGGCCGTGACACCGGCCGGTCGGTCACCCTGCCCCTTGCGCTGGCCGACGGCGTACGGGGCCGGCTGACCCTGGCCGTCAGCCCCGGGCAGGAGCCCTTCGGGCCGGCTGACCGCCGCCTGCTGGACACCCTGGCCCGTCAGGTCAGCGGCGCCGCGTCCATGGTGCTGCTGACCAATGAGCTCCAGCAGTCACGGGAGCAGATCGTCCTGGCGCGGGAGGAGGAGCGGCGCCGGCTCCATCACCGCATCCACGACGGTCTGGGCCCGAACCTCGCCGCCGGCATCATGCGCATGGAGGCCGCCCGGGAACTGCTCAGGCGGAACCCCGACGCCGCCGGCAGACATCTCGACGAGCAGATCGCGCTCACCCGATCCCTGATCGGCGACATCCGGGGTCTGGTCTACAACCTGCGGCCGCCGGCCCTGGACCAGCTCGGGCTCGCCGGTGCGCTGCGTGAACGCACGAGCCAGCTGTCCCGGCCGGACACGTCGAGCCGTATGCAGGTCCTGGTCGCCCAGGAGGGCGACCTGGGCGACCTGCCCGCCGCCGTGGAGGTCGCCGCCTTCTGGATCAGCGTCGAGGCCGTGAACAACGCCATCCGGCACGCCCAGGCGTCCCTCTGCCGCGTCCGGCTGGCCCGCGGGCCGACGCTGTCCGTCAGGATCTGCGACAACGGCCGGGGCCTGCCCGAGCGGGTCAGGTCCGGCGGCGGTCTGATCTCCATGCGCGAGCGCGCCGAGGAGCTGCGCGGCACATGCCGCGTCTACCGGGGGGACGAAGGCGGCACCGTCGTCGAGGTGCACCTGCCCATCAGGGAGGCGGTGACCGATTGATGAGCTCGGACCGGATACAGGTCGTCATCGCCGACGACCATCCCTCGATACGGGCGGGCGTGCGGGCGCTTCTGGAGATGGCGGAGGACATCGAGGTGATCGCCGAGGCGAGCACCAGCGAGGAGGCGATCGAAGCGGCGGCGGACCTGCAACCCGACGTGGTGATGATGGACCTGCGGATGCCTCGCGTCGGCGGGGTCGAAGCCACCCGGGTGATCGTCCGGCAGAGCCCTCACATCGCCGTGCTCGTGCTCACCATGGTGGAGGACGGCGACTCCGTCTTCGCCGCCCTGCGCGCCGGAGCACGCGGCTACCTCCTGAAGGAGGCCGGCGCGGCCGAGCTGCTGCGCGCGGTCCACGCCGTGGCGAGCGGCGGCTTCATCACCAGCCCGGCGGTCGCGTCCTGGGTCACGCAGTTCTTCACCACCCCGGTGACGGAACACCACGCGGAGGCCTTCCCGACCCTGACGCAACGTGAGCACGAAGTGCTGGACCTCATCGCCCAGGGACGGAACAACGCGCACATCGCCCGTCAGCTCGTGCTCAGTCCCAAGACCGTGCGCAACCACATCTCCAACATCTTCGCGAAGCTGCACGCCGCCGACCGGGCGGACGCGATCGTGCGCGCCCGGGAAGCCGGCCTGGGGCAGCGCAAGACGGCGCCGTAACGGTTCATCACGGACGGAGCCGAGCCGAGGACGCGCGACGGGGCGCGGCTCGGACGCGCCGCCTCAGGGGAAAGTGCCTCCGACGACGGCGAGGACGTGTACTTCGGCACGTCCGATCCCCGCCGGCCAGAGGCACTTCCTGTTTCGCCGTTCACCGGTCGGACGGCCCGTCTCCGGACAGCCCGCCTTGCGAAAGCGCGTGGTCGGAGCATGACGGTGGACCCGTCATCCGGTCTTTCACCTCATTCCGCCGCCACTTCACAGGAGTCGGACCCTAGGGTGAGGATGGGGCACATGGCGTCCACGCACACGCCCTGGTCCGGCTCGTCGTCCACTTCGAGGATCTGCAGAGCGAGCACGTCGACCGTGGTCTCTTCTTCCATGGGAATTCACCTCCTTTCACCTGTGTTCTCCCGCTGTTCTCCCGCTTTCTCGACATTCCTGGCCGTACGAGGAATCGAACGGGGCGTCCATGGGCGTGGGCCGCCGTGGACCATTCTCAGCAGGAACGCCGCGATCCCGGCGAGGCCGGTGCCGAAGCCGGCCGCCGTGCCCGTCCCCGTCTCGTCCACGGGCAGCACGCGGCCCTCCCGCACCACGTGGCGTACGAGGATGCCCGTCGCGACGTCCTCGGCCCAGGTCCGGTAGCGCTCCTCACCGGTCGCCTCGGCGAGGTCGAGCAGGAACTCACCGTCCCCGGACAGCCCGTGGCACTGCGTGGGGCCGGCGCCCCAGCGCGAGCGGTGCACCGCGACGGCGGCCCGCCCGGCGAGGGCGAGTGACCGGTCGTCGCCCTCCTCCTGCCACACGCGCAGGAGGAAGGTGCCCACACCGGAGGATCCGCTGCACCAGTGGGTCCACAGGCGGCCGTCGTCCTCGTCCTCGGGCCAGTGGGCGGCGCCGTCCGACTCGCGCGCCGCGATGGACAGTGTGCGTGCCGCCGCCCGCGCGGCGCTCGTGAAGGCGTCGTCCCCCGTCGCCCGTCCCGCGGCGAGCAGGAAGCTCCCGACCCCGGCGACACCGTGGGCGAAGCCGTAGGCGGCACGCCCTGCCAGCCGGGACTCGAAGTCCGCGGCGACGGGCCACAGGACGCGTCCGTCGCGGTGTTCCGCGCCTTCCAGCAGTGCTTCGGCCGCCTGCCGCGCGCGGCTGAGGAAGTCGGTCTCACCGGTGACCTCCCAGAAGCGCAGCTGGGTCAGGCCGGCGCCGGCGACGCCGTGGCAGACGTCCGGGTTGGGCCATCGGACGGGGACCGCCCGGGCCAGGTCCTCGGCGAGCAGCACGATGCCGTCGTCGCCGAGGGCCCGGCCGGCGTCCAGCAGCGCCCAGGCCGTCCCCGACCGGCCGAAGTGGAGGCCGGGCAGGATACGGGGCTCGCGTGCCACCGCGCCGGCGATCCATCCGGCGGCATCCCGCACGGCGTTCCCCGTCTCCGGGTCCCGACGCACCTCATGGGCTCGTACGAGCGTTCCGAGGATCCCCGCGGCACCGTGCTGGACGTTGCACGGATCGCTCCTCGCACCGGACCTGCCCGGCGTCCAGAGCCATGCCGGGTCGTCGGTGCGCATCGTCGCGACGAGGTGGCCGAGCGTGTCGTCGAGCATGCGCCGCAGCGGACCGCCCGCCGCATCGCCCGGTGCCGTGCCGGGGCACGGGGGGACGGCGGGAGCCGCCGGTGCGTCCGGAAGTGTCGGCACGGCGCTCCGGGAGCGGGACACCAGTCGTCGCACTTCGCCGATGCCCGGGCGCGAGCCGGGGTCCTCGTGCAGGAGGGAGAGGGCGAGGGCACCGAAGCGGCGCGCGTTGGGGTTGCCGGGAGCGAGCCGGTCCAGCCAGTACGCCAGTCGCTCGTGCCGCGGCCGCACGGCCGGCCGGTCGGGGGCCAGCAACGGGTCCGTGCCGCTGATCAGGTGGAAGAGGGTGGCACCCAGGCTGTAGAGGTCGGCGGCCGGCTGCGGCGCGGCACCGACGCGGGGTGCGCCGGCCTGTTCCGGTGCTCCGTAGCCGGGTGTGTGGGCCCGGGTGACGGGACGCTCCCCGGGGCGGGCCAGCAGTTCCAGGTCGATCAGGCACAGACTGCCGTCCTCGCGGACCATGACGTTGGCGGGGTTGAGATCGCGCAGCACCAGGCCCCGCTCGTGGACCGTCGCCACGAGAGCGGCCAGTTCGGCGACGACGTGCGCGACGGAGTCCGGCGGGGCTCCCCAGGTCCCGTCCTCGGACCAGCGCACGGAATCCCTCACCCATGCACGCAGCGTGGAACCCTCGATCTCCTCCTGTACCAGGAAGAGGTCCTCCTGCTGCTCGAAGAGGTCCACGAACCGGGGCGTCACCCCGGAGGACGCGAAGTGCCTCAGCATCCCGGCCTCGTGACGACGGCAGTCCCGGACGTCACGCCCCGTCAGCGTGGCCCGGGTGTGCGCGCGGGCCTGCTTCACGATGACGGAGGCGCCGGTGCCGCGGTCGAGGGCGCGGTAGACACCGCCGGCGCAGGAGTGGCGCAGCGCCTGCCGCACCTCGTACCGCTCGTTCAGCAGGACCGTCCTGGCCACCCGTCCGGCCGGAGCGGACCGCGCACCCCCCTCCGCCGGGGAGAGCGGATCGCGCGGCGCCCAGGGCGGTGTCCTGAACCGGGCCTCCCGCCGGTCCAGGACCGGTGTGCCGTCCGGCGCGAGGAGCAGCGCCTCGTACATACCGTCGTTGCTGAGCATCGGCACACCGTCGAAGACGCCGTACCGGTAGTGGACCAGGCTCCCCCGGCGGTAGGCCTCGTCCGACAGGATCCTGGGGCCGGGCAGGCCCTCGGTCGCCCGGTCGAGTTCCTCCGCGAGCGTACGGAAGGCGTCGTCGCCGGCTTCGGGGTAGACGGTGATGAACTTGCCGGCGCTGCCCCGGTCGCACGCTCTGGACACCAGCTCCGCGACACGCTCGACGCTCTTGGCGAACTTGAATCCGCACCGGTGGCGTACCAGGACGTCGACGGCCCGGGCCAGCACCAGCGGGGCGGACAGAGGGGTCGCCGACAGATGCAGCTTCCACCCCTGCACCCGGGAGCGGTGCGCCGGAGGCCGGACACGGCACCAGAAGTCCCCCGTCTCCAGCCGCCAGTCGCGCGACGCGTGGCGCTCCAGCGCAGCCCACACGTAGTCCGTCAGCAGAATTTCGTCCGGAACTCCCGGATGCTCCTCACCGGCCCCGGACACGCCGTCCGGCGCTGCGACAACGAACCGATCTTCCATTCTCTTCCGTCAATCCATACGTGTACATCCACTGAAATCCCGCAGACGGAAAAAGGAATTCCCCCGTTCAGAACTGGCCGATGCCGGGCAGCGCCGGGCAATCGGGGTGCCATTACGGGATAATACGAATGAATTTCGCGACGTTCAATATCCGTGAACATAAATTCACGGCAATATTTCGACGCCGTCCGTATGTCCTTCAATGACCCGGCCGACTGCCGGAGCGCAGGACGACTCCTGTGGCGAGCGCTGCGCCAGGACGCTGGAAAGGAAGACGGAATACGGAGAAAGGCCTACTGCAGCCTGCCGACCGGACGCCCCGTCGAGGGCCGGTGCGCGCGGCCTCCGTGCGGAGGAGGTCTACGCGACGGTCCGGACGGATCCCGTCGCATCGAAGGAGCCGGCTCCGCACGAGCCGGGCCGGAGCCTTCGGCGGTCCCGCGCCCCTCTCCCCCGCCCGCCGGCCTCAGCAGCCCTGACCGGTCGCGGGCCTGGGCGCCACGGTCACGAGGACGCCCCGCGCGGCCGTTCCGTCCGGCCAGGTCCATCCGGCGACGAGCCCTCGGCACGACTCCCGCGCGGTCCGCGACGGTCGCAGGACGCGGTTGACGTGGACGTCGGCCCCCTCGTCAGGGCCGGTGCCGTGCACGGTGACGGTCGGGTCGGGGGTGTCGCTCTCGCTCTGGTGCTGCGGAACCGCCTCGCCGCGCAGAAGCGCGTGCAACTGCGCCGTCACCACCGGGTCGTGGACGCCGTCGTAGACCCACCGGGTGCCGAGCACCCCGTGCTCGGAGGTGCCGATCAGCGCTTCGCCGGGGACGCCCTCCAGCGCCGCGGCGCGATAGCCCATCGGCACCAGGTACGCCACCGGCTCCTGCGCGGCGGCGTCCGCCACGACCATGAACTCGATCCCCACCTCGCCCTCGGGATCGTCCAGGCGGAAGCCACCGGCCCTGACCAGTTCCGGCGCTCCCCCACCGCCCGCGTACCAGCTCTGCCGCGGCACCCACGCGGTGAGCAGCTCCAGCTTGGTGGGCGCCATGGTGGTGCGGTGGATGGTGGCCATGCGAACTCCCTCACGCCTCGGTCCGATTCCGCCCTCCGACGGAAGCGGAACGAATTCGATACGACCGTACCCGGCCCCGCACACCCCCGGCACGAGGACCTGACGGGCGAGGAAGCCTCTTTGGGCCGGCACGGGGCGCGTGCCGCTGCGGGCGGATCCGCGGCCCACCGTCGCGCCGCGCGTGACGGTGGGCCGGACGGAGCCGGCGGGACGGCTACCCGCCGGCGGCGAGCCGCCGTTTGTCGGGCTTTCCCGCGGGCGTGAGCGGCACCTCCTCGATGAGGGTCAGACGGGTCGGCGCACTCGCCTCCTCCAGGTTCGCCGCCACGAGCGCGCGCAGTTCGCCCAGGTCCGGTACGTGCCCGGCGGCGGGCACCACGAAGGCGTGGACGGCCTCACCGGTGTCGTCGTCGGGTACGGCGACGACGTACGCCTCGGCCACCGAGGGATGGGTGGCGAGCAGCCGCTCGACGGGGCCGGCGTAGTACACGTTGGCGTTGACGATGATCACGTCGCGGGCCCGGCCCGTGAGCCACAGCCGCCCCTCGGCGTCGAGGCGGCCGAGGTCGCGGGTGCGCACCCAGCCGTCGGAGAACACCTCGGCGGTGAGGGCTGGCTCCCGCCAGTAGCCGGAGCTCTGAGCCGGGGTCCGGACGAAGAGCTCGCCGTCGGTCCCGGGCGGGACGGGGCGGCCGGAGGCGTCCCGCACCTCCACGTCGACGGGCGGCACGCCCAGCGAGCCCGGCACGTCCCACGGGGTGGCCATGGAGATCATGCCGGTCTCGGTCTGGCCGTAGCCGTGGAAGACGACCGGGCCGAGCACCTCGGCGGCCTCGCGCAGCCGTCCCGGCTCCAGCGGGGACCCGGACACCATCAGCGCGCGCAGGCTGCCCAGGTCCGCGGGCGACTCCCGCTGGCTCGCCACGAGTTTCGTCAGCCGGGCCACGGTGATGACGCTCGCGGTCGCCCGGTGCCGCACGATGCTGTCGGGGAAGCCCGGCCGCTCGGCGGTGACCAGGGTGCCGCCCGCGGCGAGGGTGATCAGCCCGTACTCCATCATCACCTGGCTCGCCAGGGTGCCGAAGACCAGGAACCGGTCCAGGCGCGCGGCGAGTTCGCGGACGGCGGGCGGCCAGGCGTCCGGGCGCAGGGCCCAGGCCGCGGTCATCGCCGCGTAGGTCTGGGCACACGCCTTGGGGACGCCGGTGCTGCCGCTGGTGTGGATGAGCCGGGCGACGTCCTGCGGCCGTGCCGTGACCTCGGGGCGGACGCCGTCGTCCGGCGCCGACAGCAGGTCGTCCAGGACGAGGACCTTCCCGGACCGGTCACCGACCAGGCCGGCGGCCCGGTCGGTGACCTCGAAGGCGGTGTCCGCGAGGAGGTGTTCCTTCTGACGCTCGGTCAGGCCCGGCCGCACCCCCACGACGCGGGCGCCGACGACGTGCGCCGCTACGACGGCGGCGAACGCCTCGGGGCTGACGCCCAGCAGCAGGGCGACGCCGTCGCCGGGTCCGACGCCGTGCGTGCGCAGCCCGTTGGTCACACGTCGTACCGTCGCGAGGAGTCCGGCTCCGGAGACCACCCGGTCGGCGTGCTCGAACACCGGACGGTCGCCCGCCGCGTCGAGGAGGTCCAGTACGCCGCCGGGGAACTGCTCAGCCAAGGCAGGCCTTCACGAACGCGGCGAGCGGCTGCTGGTGGACCGCCGGGACGTCCCACTCGTTCTCCAGGTTCTCCGCCAGGTGGTGGGTGCCGGCGAGGACACCGTCGCGGTAGTGGCGCACGACGGGGTGGAGATAGCTGGAGTCCATCGCGTGCTCGACGTCGTTCTCGGTCACGCGCGGGACGGTGACGTCGAACGGGTCGACGCCGTCGTGGTCGGGCCCGTACTCCAGGTCGACGACGAACCGGTGCGCGGCGGGGCCGAGGCCGCCGTCGGTGACGTAGGCGAGCGGTACCTCCTCCTGGTACTGGGCCCGGTCCCCGTCCACGGTGACCACGTCGCCGAGGACCCCGAACTGCTGCCAGAGGCCGGACGAGCGGTTGACGCGCGCGACGACGGCGTCGGCGATCTCCTCCGGTGCCGCGGTGAGCGGCCGGGCGGGCCAGGGCGTGTCGTGGTGGCGGGCGCCGAGGATGCGGTGCAGGGCGCGCACTCCGTAGCGGAAGCCGTGGATGAAGCCGTTGGTGCCCTTCTTGAAGTCGCGCTGCTGGGTGAGGGTGCCGGCGAAGTAGAGGCCCGGTACGTTCACCGACTCGTAGGCGGAGGTCTGCTCGGGGAACCGGTCGTCGATGACGAGGGCGGGACGGCAGGTCTCGTCGAAGACGGAGGCGTCGAAGCGGAAGCCGGCGCACAGGATGATCCGGTCGTAGTGCAGCTCGCGGAGCCGTTCCGTGGTACGGGCGTAGCGGAACGTGACGTGGAAACCGCCGTCGGCGGTCTTCTCGATGTTCTCCACCGTGCCGTCCAGGACGGCGTTCTGCGACTTGAGCTGGTAGCTGTCCAGGAAGTTGTTGTTCACCGCGCGCAGATGCCCCACGAAGTGGGTCTTCCAGGCCATCTTGAGCGAGTGCGGGCCGGCGACGTGGATGACCGCGGCCTTCGCCATGAGGGCGTCGGCGGTCTCGAACGCGGAGTTGCCCTTGCCCACGATGAGGACCCGCTGGTTGGTGAAGGACGCCGGGTCGGGGTCGAACGTGTCGTAGCGTTCGGCGAGTTCGATGCCGGGGATCGGCGGCTCGTTGAGCCGGGAGACGCCGGTCGCCACGACGAGCCGCCGCGCCTGCCGTGTCCGCCCCGCGGCGTCGTGGACGGTGAAGACGCCGTCCGCGCGGGAGACCCGGACGACCTCCGTGCCGTACTCGACGCGGACGCCGGTGCGGTCCGCGAAGTCGGCCAGGTAGCGCACGAGGTCGTCGGCGCGGGGGAAGTACTCGTCGGTGTACCGGGTGAGGAGCAGCTCCGGATCGTCGCCGAGCAGCGAGTTCCAGTCCATCCTGAGGTTGAGTTCCGGGTCGGTGTACCCGGTGTTCACCTTGTTGATCGATATCAGCTGCCGATGTCTGGGGTATCTGGTGAAGAACGTGCCGGGTCCGCTCCCCCGCTCCAGGACGGCGTAGTCCCGTCCGTCACGTTCCAGTGAAGCGGCGAGCTGAAGTCCGGCCGGTCCGGCCCCGATGATCAGGTAATCGCGCACCATGGGCGGGACGTTAGCGGCGCCACATCAGAGGGCTCTGAGATTGGCGGCGGGCGGCGGGGCGGGAGGGTGTGCACGGCGCGGCCCCGGCCGGACGCGTGCGCGTCCGGCCGGGGCCGTGGTGGGTCGGGCCGGGGCCGCGGCGGGTCAGGCGTGCACGCGGCCCGCCTCGGCCGGGGAGGCGCTGTCGGCGACCGGCTGCGCCGTCGGGGACATACGGCGTTCGAGGTGCTCCGGCAGGGCCCAGCGGTACAGCGGTACGGCACCCGCGGTGGTGAGCACCGCGACCAGGACCAGCATGGAGAAGACCTCCTTGGTGATCATGCCCTGGGCGAGGCCGATGTTGATGAAGATCAGGATCATCAGGCCGCGGGCGTTCATCAGGCCGCCCACCGCCCAGGACTCGCGCCAGCTGAAGCCGGTGCCGCGCATGGCGAGGGCGCAGCCGACGTACTTGCCGGTGAACCCGGCCGCGAGGATCAGCAGGAACGCTCCGGCCATGCCCCAGCCGGCGATGCCGCCCAGTTCGGTGTTGAGTCCGGAGAAGGCGAA
The DNA here is from genome assembly GCF_014650875.1 of Streptomyces minutiscleroticus. Taxonomy (GTDB): domain Bacteria; phylum Actinomycetota; class Actinomycetes; order Streptomycetales; family Streptomycetaceae; genus Streptomyces; species Streptomyces minutiscleroticus. The sequence goes on along the minus strand of NZ_BMVU01000003.1, from coordinate 365,338 downwards.
GAAGATGGGCAGGAGCAGCACGCAGACGATGTCCATCATGCGGCTGTGCAGGGCCTGGCGGAAGGCGGGGTTGCGGGGCATGGCCAGGCCGGCGACGAAGCCGCCGAAGACGGAGTAGATGCCGATGTAGTCGGTGAACCACCCGGCGAGCAGGACGACGCCCACGACGACGTACATCTGGTCGAAGCCGAACCGGCCGGTGCGCTCGACCCGTGCGCCCGCCGGACGCAGGAGCCGCGACACGACGGTGAGCATGACCAGGACGAAGACGGCGGTGAGCCCGATGGTGCGCAGGGCGTGCAGCGCGCCGGCACCGGTGTGCATGGCGGACAGCACGGCGAGGAAGCACCAGGCCGCCGCGTCGTCGACGGAGGCGCCCAGGAGGGTCATGCGGCCCAGCCGGGAGTTCTCCAGGCCGCGCTCGTAGAGGATGCGGGCGAGCATCGGGAAGGCGGTGATGGACAGGGCACCGCCGACGAAGAGGGCGAACTCGAAGGGGGTGACGTCGGGCCGGGAGAGCCGGTCGTGGAGCAGGTAGCCGCACGCGGCGCCGAGCAGGAGGGAGGGGACGATCCCGGAGACGGCCAGGACGGCCGCGTTCCTGGTGTCCTTCCTGCCGTTGCCGCCCCCGTGGTCGAGGCCCGCGCCGACGAGGAACATGAACAGGGTCAGGCCGATGGTGCTCAGCACGTAGAGGACGGGCTTGGCCTCGGGGGGGAAGACCGCTCTCTGGGCGTCGGGGAGGAGGGCGCCGAACAGTGTGGGGCCCAGGAGGACGCCGGCCACCATCTCACCGAGCACGCGCGGCTGCTTCACCCAGAGGGCGAGGCGGCCGCAGACGGCGGACGCGGCGAGGATGACCACGATGGCGGGCAGGACCCGCAGGACGAGTTCGAGGTTCTTGTCGGTGGTGGCGGCCAGGAAGGTGGTGGGGGGCACGGAGGACTCCTGTGGTCGTCGGCGACATCCGGGGACGGAGGGGTGGCGCAGGTCGTCGGGGCGACGTCGCGGAACCGGTCGTGCCCGCTGCCGGCGGACGACGGGACGCACTTCGGCAGCGGGCCCGGTGGCCGCCTGTCGCAGAGCCGTGTGGCCGATGGGCGCGAGGGCGGTGACCGTCACGCGTGTGCGGGCGGTCGGGGCGGCACGGCCGCCGGGCGTCCGCGCGCACCGGCGGCGTTCGGGGGGGTGGCGGGCCGTCGCGGGCCGGCGGTGTTCAGGGAGGCCGCGGGCCGCCGCGGGCCGACGGCGGTCCCGCCGCACCGGGGGACGGAGCCGGCCGGGAGCGGCGGGCCGCCGTGACGGCGCCGGTCGAGGGGGCGGCGCTGTCGGCCGCCGGGGCCGGGGCCGGGGCCGCGTTCATCCGCGCAGGTGACCGGCGCGACGGTGCGGCGCGGGGCTGCGGTCCCGGGTGTGCCCCGGCCGGTGCGGGTGTTCCCGTCCGCCGCCGCCCTCCGGGTGGGCGACCGGGCAGCCGCCGGCCGGACGGTCCTCGAAGTAGCGCGCCGCGAGCCGCTGCCGGCGGGCGTGCAGCACCATGACCGTGCCGAGCACCAGCTGCCGTACGCCCCGTGTGACGTCCTCCACCCCGTCCCGCATCCGCACGAAGCTGCGCAGCGCCTCGAGCCGGCGCGGCTCGGGGGACAGGCCGCGCGGGATGAGCAGGCAGGGGGCGCGGTGCGGGATGGACCGCGTGTGCGAGGCCGTCGAGTCCAGCCGGAAGCGGCGCAGCACCTCCCGGACCGCGGCGCGCAGCACCAGCGGGGAGAGCCGCCACGCCGGGCAGGGGCGGTTCGCCGCCACGCCGAACGGGATGTGGTGGGCGTCCTTGGCGGACAGGGCGTCCCAGCGGTCCGGGTCGAACTCCTCGGGCCGGTCGTAGCCCGTGGCGTGGTAGTCGGGGTAGCTGAAGCACACCACGGAGCCGGCCGGCAGCACGGTGTCCTCGTCGAGCGGGACCTCGCCCGTGGTGATGCGGTGCGCGATGCCGAACAGCGGGTACAGCCGCATCGTCTCGTCGAGCACGTGCGTGAGGTACCGGTCGTCGGCGTCCTCCGCCACGCGCCGCTGCACCTCGGGGTGGCGGGCCAGGGCGAGCAGGACGTGGGCGGTCGCCTCGGACAACTGCACGACGGCCGTGTTGAACATCGTTCCCTGCAGGTAGTGCACCTGCTCCGACGGCGACAGCGTGGCCGGCAGCTCGTGCGGCACGTCACCGGCCGCGACCCTCTCGCGCAGGTACTCCGTCAGCAGGGCCCGGCGCCGCGGATGGCGCAGGGAGGTGCACTTCAGGGCGCTGACCACGTCGTCGGCGTGCGCGGTGATCAGATCGCGGGCGCGCGGCGGGCACGGCTCCTTGAACACCAGCTCGTAGCAGAACTCGGCCCACGCGGGCATCACCAGGTCGCGCAGCCGGACGAGGCTGATCCGCGTGTCCGGCACCGCGTCGAGCACGCGGGCGACGGCGCGGCCGGCCGCCGCCGAGAGGTCGGCCGAGCCGCCGGCGAGCATGCGCCGGGTCGCCGCGGCCACGTCCTCGTACCGCTCGCCGGGCTCCAGGTGCTCCTGGTGCACCTCGGGGCCCGGCGACAGCCAGTACCAGAACAGGTCGGACAGGCCCGCCCCGGCGCTGCGCCCGTTCACCGCCGGGTGGGCGTAGACCCGCTCGAACACCTCGGGCCCGTGCGTGGCGCTGGGCAGGGTCACCGTGCGGTCGCCGTTGACCTTCTCGAAGATGCGCACGCGCAGCGCCACCACACCGCGCGGCAGCCACCACGTGTCCGCCGCGGCCGGCTTCGTCCTGCTCCTCACCACGTCTCACCCTTCCGGACGACCATGTCCTTCGTCAGATCGGTGTTGCGGCGCCCTCCGCACAGCGCGAGCGTGTGGTCGTACTCCTCGCGCAGGGTCGCCAGGACGGCCCGGACCCCGGCCTCCCCCTCGGCGGCCAGGCCCCACACCACCGGGCGTCCCACGCCGACGGCCGCCGCGCCGAGGGCCAGGGCGACGGCGACGTCGCTGCCCCGGCGCACCCCGCCGTCCAGCAGCACCGGCACCCGGCCCGCGACGGCGCGGGCGACCGCGGGCAGGCAGTCCAGCGCGGCCGGGACGGCGTCGCACTGGCGGCCCCCGTGGTTGGAGACGATCACCCCGGCGGCGCCGTGCTCGACGGCCAGCCGCGCGTCCGCCGGGTGCAGCACCCCTTTGACCAGGACGGGAAGCGAGGTCATACGCGCTATCGCGCCGAAGTCCCGCCAGGAAAGGGCCGGGGACATGAGGATGTCGGTGAGGGAGCCGGGCGGGGCGCCGGGCAGGTCGCGCATGTTCTCCGCGGCGTAGCCGGGCGGCAGGTCGGTGAACCCGTTGCGCAGGTCCCTGGTGTGCCGGCCGAACACCGGTGAGTCGACGGTGACCACCAGCGCCGTGCAGCCCGCCTTCTCGGCGCGCCGCACGAGCGCTTCGGTGACCTCCCGGCGGGGGTGCGGGTAGAGCTGGAACCACACGGCCGGGTCCGGGGCCGTCTCCCGGGCCGCCGCGACCACGGCGTCGACCGCCGTGGTCGCGGCCGTCCCCGTCACCAGGACGGCGCCCTCGGCCGCGGCCGCACGGGCCGTGGCGCGCTCGCCGTCCGGGTGCATCAGGCGGTGGAACGCGGTCGGCGCGACGACCACCGGCGCCGCCCGCCGGGCGCCCGGCAGGTCGACGGCGGTGTCCCGGTCCTCGCTGCCGCGCAGCACCCTCGGCAGCAGGGCGTACCGGTCGAAGGCCCGCTCGTTGTCGGCGAGGACGCGTTCCTCGCCCGCCCCGCCCGCCACGTAGTCGTAGTGGACGGGGTCCAGCGTCCCGCGTGCCGCGTCGTGCAGTGCGCGCAGCGTCACGGTGCCACCGGGGCGGCGGAGCCGAGGTGGTCGGTGAGGAACGCGCGCAGCGGGGCGCGGTGGAACTCCTCGCTGTCCCACTCGTTCTCCAGGTTCTCCGTGACGTGGTGCTCGGAGACGAACGCGCCGTCCCGGTACCAGCGCACGACCGGATGCAGGTAGCGGCCGTCCAGGCCCCGCACGTCCTGCTGGGACTTGCGGCCGGCGTCGACGTCGAAGGGGTCCACCCGGTCGTGGTCCGCGCCGTACTCCAGGGTGATCACCGCGTGGGCGTCCACGTCGCCGAAGTCCCCGGCGCGCACGGCGTCCGGCACGTGGCGGACGGGGACCTCCTCGGCGTAGCGCATCGTGCCGTCCGGGGCGACGAGCAGGACGTCGCCGAGGACGGCGAACTGCTGCCACAGCGCGGAGGACCGGTTCACGCGGGTGATGACCGCGTCGACGGCCCGCTCCGCGGTGTCGCCCAGCTCCGTCACCGGCCATGCCTCGCCGTGGTGGCGCTGCCGCAGCGCGCGGTGCAGGGCGCGGACCGCGTAGCGGAACCCGTGGATGAAGCCGGTCGTGGACTTCTTGAAGTCGGGTCCCTGCGTCAGCGTCCCGGCGAAGTACAGGCCGGGCACGTTGACCGACTCGCCGACGGGGGTGAGGGCGGGGAAACGGCCGTTGACGATCAGGTCCGGCAGACAGGTCTCGTCGAAGATCGAGGTGTCGAACCGGAAGCCGGTCGCGACGATCACCCGGTCGTAGCGGAGGTCCTTGACCACCTCGTCGACCCGCTCGAACGACACCGGCACGCAGAAGCCGTCCGCCTCCCGGCGGATCTCCAGCACCCGGCCGTCCAGGAGCGCGTTCTGCGACTTGAGCTGGTAGCTGTCCAGGAAGTTGTTGTTCACCGCGCGCAGGTGTCCCACGTAGTGCGACTGCCACGCCAGCCGCAGCGAGCCCGAGCCGACGACGTGGATGACCGCCGCGGTCTCCATCAGGCTGTCGGCCGTCTCGAAGGCGGAGTTGCCCCGCCCGATGATCAGCACCCGCTGGTCGGTGAAGGACTCCGGGTCGGGGTCGAACGTGTCGTAGCGTTCGGCCAGTTCGATGCCCGGGACGGTCGGCAGGTTCGGCCGGGACACCCCGGTGGCGACCACCAGGCGCCGGGCCCGCCACACCTTGCCGGTGTGGTCGGTGACGGCGAACCCCCCGTCGTCGCCGTCTCCGTCGCGGGAGACCTTCTCCACGGTGGTGTCGTACTGCACCCGCACGCCGGTCCGGGCGGCGTAGTCCGCCAGGTAGCGGACCAGATCGTCGGCCGGCGGGAAGTAGCGCCGGCTGTACCGGGTGAACAGCAGTTCCGGGTCGTCGCTGAGGATGGAGTTCCAGTCCATCCTCAGCCGCAGCTCCGGATCGTCGTATCCGGTGTGCACCTTGTTGATCGAGATGAGTTGGCGGTGCCGGGGGAAGCGCGTGAAGAACGCGCCGGGAACGCTGCCGCGCTCCAGGACGACGTAGTCCGCACCGTCACGCTCCAGGGAGGCGGCGAGTTGCAGTCCCGCGGGCCCCGCTCCGATGATCAGGTAGTCGTGCGCCATGGCCCGGAAGCTATCCACCGGATTTCAGAGCGCTCTGAGATTTCCCGCCTACATTTCCGGGCGTGCTGACCACCACGGACACCGTCTCGCCGACCGGCCCCCTCGACTCCGCCGTCCTGCGCCGCGCGGCGGCTCCGCTCACCGTCACCGTGGACGACGAGGCCCGCGCGCGCATCGACCGCGGCCGGAGCTTCTTCCGTGCCCTGCGGCACGGCGACGGCGGCGAGGAGCGCCGGATCTACGGCGCCGACACCGGCTTCGGCGCGCTCGTCGGCTACGCCGGCCGCGGCGACGAGGCCGACCAGTGCGACAACACCCTGGCCCACCTCGGCGCCGGCCAGGGCCCCGACCTGCCGCACGAGATCGTGCGCGGCGCGCTGCTGCTGCGCACCCGGTCCCTGGCCCAGGGGTTCTCCGGCGTGTCCGCCGAGGTCGTCGAGCGGCTCGCCGCGATGTTCGCCACGACGTTCTCGCCCGCCGTCCCCCGCTACGGCTCGGTCGGGGCGAGCGGCGACCTGATCCCGCTCGCCTACGCCACCCAGGCGCTGCGCGGCCGCGGGCACGCCTACGTGGACGGCCGCCGCATGCCGGCCGCCGAGGCGCTGGCCGCCACCGGGCTGCGCCCGCTCGCCCTGGACGGCCGCGACGCCCTCGCCCTCGTCAACGGCACCTCCGTCACCACCGCCGCCCTGGCCCTGGCCCGCGACGCCGTCCGCGCCGCGCACCGCGCGCTCACGGACCTCACCTGCCTGCTGGCCGACCTCCTCGGCTGCGACCCCGGCTTCCTCGACGAGGACCTGCTGCGCGCCTACGGCCACGCCGGCGCGGTCGACGTCGGCGCCCGCATGCGGCACACGCTCAGCGGCGTCACGCCTTCCGGCACCCGGCCGCTGCAGGAGCCGTACAGCATCCGCTGCGCCCCGCAGCTGCTCGGCGCTGCGGAGGACGCCCTGCGCTACGCCGACGGCGTGGTCACCGCGGACCTCGGCGGCGTCAGCGACAACCCGCTGTTCTTCCCCGGCGACGCGGGGGCGGGGAAGGTGGTGCACGGCGGGAACTTCTTCGGCCAGCCCGCCGCCTTCGCCGCCGACCTGCTCGCCTCCGTCACCGCCCAGCTGGGCAACCTCGCCGAGCGCCAGCTCGACCTGCTGGTGGACCCGGCGCGCAACGGCGGACTGCCGCCGATGCTCGCCACCGCGCCGGGCCTCCAGCACGGTCTGCAGGGGGTGCAGCTGGCCACCACGGCGTTCGTCGCGGAGATCCGCCGCGCCGCGGCACCGGCCGGCATGCAGAGCCTGCCGACGAACCTGCACAACCAGGACGTCGTCCCGTTCGGCACCCAGGCGGCCCTGCGCTCCTACGACATGGCGGAGCTGCTGGGCCTGCTGTGCGGGTCGCTCGCGCTCGGCCTGCGCCAGGCCGTGCACGTCGGGGCGCGCCGCCCGACCGCGTCCCGGTGCGGCGAGCTGCTCGACGCCCTCGTCGCGGCGATCCCCCCGGTCGAGCCGGACCGCCCGCTGGACGCGGACGTCCGCGCCGCGACCCGCCTGCTCGTCACGGGTGACCGGCCCTGACCGGAGGCTCCGGGGCCGGGGCGGCCGCAGGGGCGCACTCCGGGAGCCGGATGGTGAACCGCGCACCGCGGCCCGGGCGTCCGGTGGCGGCGACCGTGCCGCCGTGGTGGGTGACGACCTCGCGCAGCAGCGCGAGCCCCAGCCCGTACCGGCCGCCCTCGCCGCCCCGGTGGAACCGCTCGAACAGCCGCTCCGCCTCGGCGGGGTCGAAGCCGGACCCGGTGTCCGCGACGGTCAGCTCGACCGCCCCGCGCACGCGCGCGAGGGCCACCTCGATCCGCCCGCCCGCCGGAGTGTGGCCGATCGCGTTGGCCAGCAGCTCGCCGACGGCGCGGCGCAGTGCGGACTCGATGCCGTCGACGAACAGGGGATGCCGCGGGCCGTTCACGACGACCGAGAGGCCGCCGTCCCGTGTCCGGTCCGCCTCCTCGGCGACCACCGACCGGGCCAGCGCCGCCAGGTCGACGGGCCGGCGTTCCGCCCGCCGCGCCGGGTCCGCCGAGAGACTCGCGGACAGCAGCAGGTCGTCCAGTACCTCACCGAGCCGGCCGACCGAACCGACCAGCCGGGTCAGCCCGTCCCGGTGCCGGGCGGGCAGGTTCTCCGCGGCCGCCTGCCGCGCCAGCACCTGCGTCCGCGTGTACACGTGGGTGATCGGGGTGCGCAGCTCGTGGCTGGCGTCCGCGACGAAGCGGCGCTGCCGGGTGAGCGCCTCGGCCAGCGGGGCCACCGCCCGGCGTCCGAGGAACGCACCGGTCACGGCCGCGGCGGCCAGCCCCACCACCTCGGCGGCGCCCAGCGCGAGCCACAGGTACCTGCGGTCGGCGAGCTGGAAGCGCATGTCGAACACCGCCTGCACCACCGCCCCGCCCGCCCTGGCCTGCGTACGCACCAGGTAGACCGTGCCGTCACGCCGTACGGTGCGCTCCACGGCCTCGTGGGTCCGGCCCACCCGGTCCAGGTCGGCGCGGACCGGGAAGCCGGCCGGGGCGTTCGCGAGCGGGGTCGCACCGGGCCCGTACAACCAGGTGCACACCGGGGGGTCCGACAGGTTGCCGCGCGCCGCGCCGTAGCGCAGCTCCCGCCACACCTGTCCGTTCTGCGCGCGCGTCATCACCGTGAGGGCGACGCCGCCGACGACCGTGACCAGCAGCGTGATGATGGCACCGGTGATCAGGGAGATCCGCAGGCGCGCCCGGCGCACCGCCGCCCACTCCTCGTACGCCGACGCCCTCACAGCGCCCCCAGGCGGTAGCCGAGCCCGCGGACCGTGCGCACCACCTGCCGGCCGAGCTTGCGGCGCAGGTAGTAGACGTAGGTGTCGACGATGGACGACGCGGGCGCCTCGTGGAAGACCATCCGGCGCAGCTCCGACCGCGAGTACACGGTGTCGGGGCGGGAGGCCAGCGCCCACAGCAGCTCGAACTCCCGCGCCGCCAGGGCGATCCGCTCGCCGTCGGCCAGCTCGACCTCCCGGTGGCCCACGTGCAGCCGGCCCGAGCCGATCCTCAGCACGTCGGCCACGTCGAGCGCCCGCCGGCACAAGGCTCTCAATCTGGCGCTGAGCTCGTCGAGTTCGAACGGCTTGACCAGGTAGTCGTCGGCACCGGCGTCCAGGCCGTCGACCCGGTCGTGCACCGTGCCCATCGCGGTCAGCAGCATGACCGGCGTGCGGACCGCACGGGAGCGCAGCCGGCCCAGCAGGTCGAGGCCGTCCAGCACCGGCAGGCGCCGGTCGACGACCAGCACGTCGTACTGCCGGGTGAGGCCGAGGTGCAGGCCCCGCTGGCCGTCGGTCGCGACGTCGACCGCGTACCCCTCGTCCCGTAACACCTCGGAGAGCATGGTGACCAGCTCCCCGTCGTCCTCGACCAGCAGCAGCCGCCAAGGGTTCCGCGCGCGATCCTGTGCCACCGTCCCACTTCCCTCACCCCCGTCGCCCGTCGACGCCCCTGTGTGGCACGCGAGTTACAGGTACGTCAGGGGCGGCCGGACGCTGATCCGCCCGGCAAGATCACGCTAACCCGCGTCCGAGCCGAAGTGACCCGGGAGAAGGAACTCCGTCCGCTTCCCGTTGCCTCCTGTTCCACATGCGGTGTTTCGTCCGGCCGTCCTGCTGCCCGGTGGCCGGAACCCGTACCCCGGGTGCCGGGTACGGGGCCCTGCGCCCGCCCTTCCGCACCGCCTGCGGGCCGGGGAGCCCGGGAGCGGGACGCGGCCCTGTCGCACTGCCCGGCCGGCCCGGAAGCCCGCCGAGGCCCCGGCCCGGCGCCGTCACCGGGACGGCGCCGGGCCCCGTCCGCCGGCCCCCGGACCCGCCGGCGCGGCGGGGGTCACCAGATCCGCACCCGCTCCTCCGGGTCCAGCCACAGCCCGTCGTCCTCGCTCGTCGCGAACGCCTCGTGGAACTCGTCCAGGTTGCGCACGATGTTCGCCCGGAACTCCGCCGGCGCGTGCGGGTCGATGGTGAGGCGCCGCTGCTGGTCCTCGGTCCGGCTCTTGAAGCGCCAGCAGTGCGCCCAGTTCATGAACAGCGTCCGCGAGCCGCCCGTCTCCGCTGCCGTCCGCGCCGCGTCCGCCGTCCCGCCGAGCGCGATGAGGTAGGCCTTGTGGGCGATGGTCAGTCCGCCGAGGTCGCCGATGTTCTCGCCCAGCGTCAGCGCCCCGTTGACGAACTGCCCGGGCAGCTCACGCGGTGAGAAGGCGTTGTACTGCGCGACCAGCGCCTCCGCCTTGACCTGGAATGCCTCCTTGTCGGCGGCGGCCCACCAGTCGTTCAGGTTGCCGGCGCCGTCGTACTGCGCGCCCTGGTCGTCGAAGCCGTGCCCGATCTCGTGGCCGATCACCGCGCCGATGCCGCCGTAGTTCTCCGCCGGGTCCGCGTCGGGCGAGAAGAAGGGCTCCTGCAGGATGGCCGCCGGGAAGCAGATCTCGTTCGTTCCCGGGTTGTAGTACGCGTTGACCGTCTGCGGCAGCATGAACCACTCGTCGCGGTCCACGGGCGAGCCGATCTTGCCGAGTTCCCGGTCCGTCTCGAAGGCGGCGGCCGCCTGCGCCTTGCCGAGCAGGTCGTCGGCGTCGACGCGCAGCGCGGAGTAGTCGCGGAAGCGGTCCGGGTAACCGATCTTGGTGCGGAAGGTGGCGAGTTTCTCGTAGGCCCGCTCCTTGGTGGCGTCCGTCATCCAGTCCAGCCGGGAGATCGACTCCCGGTACGCCTTCAGCAGGTTGCCGACCAGTTCGTCCATCATCGCCTTGGAGGCCGGCGGGAAGTGGCGTGCGACGTACTCCTTGCCGACGGCCTCGCCCATCGCGTCCTGGACGAACTCGACGGCCCGCTTCCACCGGGCCCGCAGCTCCGGGGTGCCGTTGAGGGTGCGGCCGTAGAAGTCGAAGTCGGTCTGGACGAACTTCTCGGGCAGGTACGGCGAGGCGGCGTGCAGGACCCGGGCCGCCGCCCAGTCCCGCCACTGCCCGATCGGCACCTCCCCCAGCAGCGTCGACAGGTGCGCGAGGTAGGAGGGCTGCCGGACCAGTGTCTCGGCGATCGTCCCGTCCGAGCCGCCCAGCGCCGTGATGTAGCCGTCCCAGTCGAACTCCGGCGCGAGGGCGCCCAGTTCACCGCGCGAGGTGAGGTTGTAGGTCTTCTGCACGTCGCGTGTCTCGGCCCGCTCCCAGTGGCCGGCGGCCAGAGCGGTCTCGATCCTCAGCACCGTCTCGGCGGCGGTGCCCGGGTCCTCGTGCTCCGCCAGAGTGAACACGGCGGTCAGGTAGGCGACGTACGCCTTCCTCACCTCGGAGAACTTCTCGTCGCGGTAGTACGACTCGTCGGGGAGCCCGAGCCCGCCCTGCGTGATGTTGACGATGTACCGGTCCGAGTCACGGTCGTCGGCGTTCACGTAGAACCCGAAGAGTCCCGAGCCGCCGGTGCGCTCGAAGCCGCCGAGGAACGCGGCCAGTTCCCGGGTGTCCCGCAGCTCCGCGACCGCCCGCAGCTGCGGCCGCACGGGATCGAGGCCGCTCTCGGCCACGGCCCGCTCGTCCATGAAGGAGGTGTAGAGCGCGGCGATCTTCCGCGCCTCGTCGGCGCTGACGGAGAGGCCGCCGGCAACGCCGTCGCCCTCCCCCGGGGCGGCCGCGGCGGCGCCCTCGCCGGATGCCGCCGCGGCTTCCTCGGCGATGTCCTGGATGATCGCCCTGACCTGTTCCTCGGCGGTCTCCACCAGCTGGATGAACGCCCCCCAGCTCGACCGGTCGGCCGGAATCTCGGCTGTACGGAGCCACCGGTCGTTGACGTGTCCGAACAGGTCGTCCTGCGGTCGGATCTCGGGGTTCATGCCCGCGCGGGCGCCATCAAGAATGCTCATCGAACCACAATAGGACGAAGCGCGGCCGATCGGACGGGTCCACCGTCCGCCCCACCGACACCACCTGTGCTCCGCCGGTCACCCGGCACGGCGACCCGGCCGCACCGCCACGGGACCGAGCGCATGTCCTACGGGTTCCAGGACCCGACGCTGCTGCCCCGGCGCCCGATCCGGGCCAACGTCGAGCTCGTCGCCGAACTGCAGGGCGTGCCCAGGGCCGAGCGCCGGGAGCGCGCGCAGAAGGCGAACGTCCTGGTGGGCCTCAGGGGTTCGAGAAGGCGTACCCGCGTGAGCTGCCCGGTGGCATGAAGATGCGCGCCTCGCTCGCCCGGTCGCTGACCAGCGACCCCGAACTGCTGCCGATGGACGAGCCGTTCGCGGCGCTGGACGAGTTCAACCGGGAGAAGATGGGCGCCGAGCTCACGAGGTCAGTGACCGTCTCCTTCCTCCGCGCGGTGCTTCGCCGGCCCGGGGTCCTTCCGGGAGTGGCCCGGCGCCGCCCTCCCTTCGGCCGCGCGCTGCCGCTCATGGTGCCGGCGGGCCTTGAGCCGGTTGCCGCAGGTTCTCATCGAGCACCACCGCGCGGTGTTGGCACGGCTGTGGTCCACCAGGAACAGGCGGCAGTCGCTGTTCGCGCACGGTCTCAGCCTGCCGGGCAGCTCCTCCTGGACCCGAGCCCAGGCGAGGATCAGTCCGACGGCCGGCCGCCGCTCCGCCTCGACCTCCAGGACCCAGTCCAGGCCCTCCCCGCTCAACCGGGGCACCTTGCGCGCGCCTTCGACGCATGCGGCCAGGGCCTCCGGTCCGCTCTCACCCCGGACCACCGCCTGCAGTGCGTCACGGGTCCTCCTGAGCCACTCCCGCTCCGCGGGGCCGCCGTCGCCACCGTGCCGTACCGCCCACCGGCCCAACGCGGCGTCGTCCCGCCACAGGTCACACGGAACCCCGTCCACAACGGGCGTGCTGTTCAGTGCTTCGAGCAGCGTCTCCTCGCCGGACATCCCGCCTCCCCTCCACTCGTAACCATCATGACACGCTTGACAGGTTACAAGTCCGAAGGCCAACCTGGAGCCGACCTAACCGCATAAACACACTTAAGGGGTTACCCATGGTCGAGGTGCGACACCGTTACACCTCCGTGCTCGGGCACCGCGTGTTCTACCGGGAGGCCGGCCCGGCCGACGCGCCCGCCGTCGTCCTGCTGCACGGCTACCCCACCAGCTCACGCATGTTCCGGCACCTGATCCCCGCGCTGGCCGACCGGTTCCATGTCGTCGCCCCCGATCACCTGGGGTTCGGCCGGTCGGCCGCACCGCCGGCCGACGAGTTCGCCTACAGCTTCGACGCTCTCGCCGAAGTGACCGAGGAACTCCTCGCCCAGCTGCGGCTGGAGCGATACGCGCTCTACGTGCAGGACTACGGCGCTCCCATCGGATGGCGCCTCGCACTGCGGCACCCCCACGCCGTCACCGCGATCGTCTCGCAGAACGGCAACGCCTACGACGAAGGGTTCGTCCCCGACTTCTGGGCCCCCGTCTGGGCCTACGCGCAGTCGCCGGACCCGTCGACGGAAGCCGCCCTGCGCGAGGCCCTGAGCGAGGAGGCCATCCGCCGGCAGTACCTGCACGGCGTCGCCGAACCGGAACTGGTCGACCCGGACACCTGGGCCGCCGACCACCGGGAGATCTCGCGCCCCGGCCTCGACCGGGTCCAACTCGACCTCTTCCGCGACTACGCCACCAACCCGCCCCTCTACCCCCGGCTCCACGAGTACTTCCGCACCACCCAGGTACCGCTGCTGGCCGTCTGGGGCGCGGAAGACGAGATCTTCGGCCCCGACGGAGCCCGGGCCTTCACGAAGGACCTCGAAGACGCGCAGGTCCGACTGGTGCCGGGCGGAGGGCACTTCCTCCTCGAAAGCCACCTCGACACGGTCGCCGACGCGATGCGCGCCTTCCTCGACGAAGCCTTGCGCCGGGACGCACCCGGCCGCGCACCCGCGTGAGACGTCCGCCGGCTCCACCTCGTAGCGACGGAACCAGGGTCCGTCTCGCTGCGCATCCCGCCCACCGCGGGCATGAAGCGGGAGGGAGCGCCGCTCCGTAGCCGCCCCCGCGCCCTCTCCGGTCCGACGGCCCAGGAGGGGCAGGAACGACGCCATCGACGCCGCCGCAGTCGCCATGGTCACGGCGGTGCAGGGCCGGATTCGCCCGACGGGGAGGCGGGAGAAGCGCCTCGCACCCCGCAGGCACCGCCTGCGGGGTGCGGCTGTCGCGGGCTCCCCGCCGCACGGTGCGGGAGCAGGGCGTCACGTCGCGGACTTCCCCTTTCCCACAGGTCGAACACCACGTCGCGGTCCCGACGGTCTCCGGCGGTGGCGCCGACGATGCTCGACGTCATGAACCGACTCGAAGGAAACGTCGCCCTGGTCACGGGCGGCAGCCGGGATATCGGCGCCGCCGTGGCGTCACGGCCGGCCGAAGAGGGCGCCGACGTCGTCCTGACCTACGAGAACAGCGCGGAACGCGCTGCCGAGGTGGTCGAGCAGGTCAAGGCCGCGGGACGCCGGGCGCTCGCCGTCCGGGCCGACAGCGCGGTCCCCGAGGCGCTCACCGCGGCGGTGGACGAGGCCGCCGAGATCGCGGCCACCGTCGCCCACCTGGCCGGCGCGGACGGCGCGTACATCACCGGAGCCTCGATCCCCGTCGACGGCGGCTTCACCGCCTGACACGCGCCCCCGACCGCGCAGCCGGGCAGAGGGCTCAGCACGGGTGTGTGCCGGTCACGGGCGGACCGTGACCGGCACGGGCGGCGTGACGGTCGCCGGGCGTCAGACCTTCTTCGTCCCGGTCACCGAGACCGGGCCGTCAAAGGTGTTGGCGGTGCAGCCCGGGCCGGACAGGGTGACCCTGTCGCGGGTGCCCGACACGGACAGCGCGCCGGTCAGCGTACTGCCGCAGATCTCCACCGTGCCGGCGCCGACCGTCCGCACCGCGCCGGTGACGGTCGAGCCCCGTACCACCAGGTTCGCTCCGGAGGTGACGAGGACGGCGCCGGTCAGCCGCGCGTTGTCCAGGCAGGTCGTGCCCGATGCGACCAGCAGCGCGCCGGTCCGCCTGCCGGTGACGGTACGGGTGCAGTCGGGGCTCGCCGCCACACGGGAGCGGTAGTCCAGGGCGAAGGCGAGCTTGCCCGGCTTGTCGTCGTCCAGCGGTACGGACAGGTCGCCGAACTCGCCCTTGGTGTCCTTCTCGCCGTCGTTCCACTCGGCGAGCCGACCCAGTTCGTCGGCGGTGCGCCCGTCCGTGACCACCGTGTCGCCGGGCACGTCCGTCATGGCCTCGGAGGCGTCACGGACGGCGTCGAGGTAGGAGGCGAGCAACGTGAGGTCGTACCGGGACAGGTCGACCCGGTCGCGCAGCCAGGTGCCCCAGAGGAACTCCAGGAACTCCGCCGAGCCGTCGGCCCGGTCGTAGCCGATGCCCCGGGTGAAGTACACCAGGCTGCGGTAGCGGTCGTCGTGGAAGCGGGACAGGCCGAGCCGGGACGGAAGCCGGTCCACCGTGACGGCCCGGCCGTTCTCGTCCTTCAGCCACACCCAGTCGTTGTCCCGCATCTCCTGCCAGAAGGCCTCGGTGGACAACCGGCTCAGGTTGGCGGTGACCCGCAGGCGGACGGGGGTCTTCGGGCCGCCGTCCGCCGCCTCCCAGAAGGAGGTCAGCGAGTGGTGGCCGTCCGTCAGGTACAGCGTGCCGCCGGGACCGACGACCACGGTCTTCATCTGCGCGAGGCTGTCCTCGGTCTCCTGCCCGGCCGGTATCGAGCAGGTGAAGGAGGAGGGGTCGGCGAGCGTGGCTCCCGCGTCCACCGAGGCGGCCTCCCCCTGGCCGTTGGTCTCGCACCAGTCGTCGAACCGCTTGTTGAACTTCCCCCGGTCCTCGTCCTTGGTGCTGGAGTACCGCCCGAGCTTGTAGAAGATCTGGTCGTACCCGAGGGAGGGCTGCGTGGGCCGCACCTGGTCGAGGGTGACCTCGATCAGGTCGCCCGCCCGGGCCGACGCGAAGCCCCTCGCCGCGGACGTTCCCGCGGACGCCCCCGCGAACGACGGGGTGGCCGAGCCGCCGTGCAGCAGGAGCG
Source organism: Streptomyces minutiscleroticus (assembly GCF_014650875.1). Classification (GTDB taxonomy): domain Bacteria; phylum Actinomycetota; class Actinomycetes; order Streptomycetales; family Streptomycetaceae; genus Streptomyces; species Streptomyces minutiscleroticus. Next base: position 349,802 of record NZ_BMVU01000003.1, on the reverse strand, counting down.
CACAGCCCAGGACCCCGGCGTTCCACGCGAGGCGGCGCCCGCGCGGCGTGCGGGAGGAGCGGGGGGCGGAGGACGTGCGGGTGCCGGCGGGCGTCGAGCCGGTCATGGACGCTCCTACGGGATCGAGGGCCGGGCGGCGGGCGGACAGGACGAGGGGCGGGCCGGGGCGGCGCGCGTGCCGAGCAGGCCCCGAACGGCCTCATCCAACCAGCCCTGCCGACCCGGCGGATGACGGGGAGGCGGTCTTCCGGTGCCCGCCGGGTGAACGTACGTGTGCCGGCTTCGGAGGCATGCCGCGGGCCCTGCCGCGAAACCGGCATCGGCCGCCGAAGGCACGGCCCGCCCCTTCCCGGCCGGCCGCGCCGACCACCCTCGTCCGCGCAGAACACCGCGTCCCGGCGGGCCCCGGTCCCGCACCCGCTCGCCGCCCGCCCGTACGGTGCACGCGCGCGGGCCGGTGGGGCAGACCCGTCCCGCCCGTGGGCGTCGCCCCGTACGATGGCCCCGTGAACACCAGCAGCACCGGATCGAGCCGCCCGGCCGGGCGGCTTCTCGTGCTGCTGGTGCTGACGGTGCTGGCCGGCGTGCTGGGCATGCACGCGCTGAGCCCTGCCGGGGTGCCGAGCGCACAGCCGGAGCCGGGCCACACGATGACGGCGGCCCGGACGGCGAGCGCATCGGACGCGCACACGACGTACGCGGACCGAGGGTGCTCGCACACGGACGGCGGGACGGATCGTCTCCACCACGCGGACGCGACCTGCGCGGCCGCCGGTGTCGGCGCGCCCTATGCGCCGCCCGCGCTGACCGGCACCGTGCCCGGCGCCCCCTCCCCCTCCGCCGCCGCGGCCCGGTCCCCGGCGGCGGAGAGCGGCCGGGCACCGCCCGACCTTTCCGAGCTGCAACTTCTGCGGATCTAGAGCGGCCCGCACGGCACCTTCCCGCCCGGATGCCTCCGGGGACCAGGTGCCGCGCTTCCGTCCGCTTTCCGTCCGTAACACCCGCGCGTCCCGACCGGCGCGCGTAGAAGGAGTTGCACCACCATGAACCGCAAGCGTTCCCTCGTCCGCCCCGCCGTCGCCGTGGCCGCCGCGAGTGCGGCAGCGCTCGTCCTGGCCGCCTGCGGCTCGGGCGAGGACGGCTCGGCCGGGCACAGCGGTCACACCGCCGCGTCCACCTCGGCGCCGGCGTCGCAGGGCCGCCACAACGCGGCCGACACGGCCTTCGCGCAGGGGATGATCCCCCACCACCGCCAGGCCGTGGAGATGGCCGCCCTCGCCGCGTCGCGGGCCGGGTCGGCCGAGGTGAAGAAGCTGGCCCAGGACATCGAGAAGGCCCAGGCCCCGGAGATCGAGACGCTGTCGGGGTGGCTGGCGTCCTGGGGCGAGGACGTGCCGGCGGAGGGCGCCATGGACCACTCCGCGCACGGCATGGGCGGCATGATGACCGACGAGGACATGGACCGGCTCGAGAAGGCGTCGGGCAAGGCGTTCGACACCGCCTTCCTGGACATGATGGTCGAGCACCACGAGGGCGCGGTGGAGATGGCCGAGACCGAGCGGGCCGACGGCGCCTACGGTCCGGCCACCAAGATGGCCGGCGAGATCGTCACCTCGCAGAGCGCCGAGATCGAGCGGATGAACAAGCTCCTCGGCAAGGGCTGACCGCACCGTCCCGGCGCGGGGCGGGCACCCGTGAGTGCCCGCCCCGCGCCGGACGTGCCCGCCTCGGCCGCTCGTTCCGCCCCGGTCCGGGCCTCACACGGTGGCTTCCGCCCGCGTACTGCGGAGCCGCCGGATCCCACCGGCTCGCGGCCCGGGCCGCATCCCTGGCGGAATACCCCAGGGGGGTATACCGTTCGGTGTGTGGGACCGGCCATCAGGGCCATGCCGGAACAGAAGGGGATGAAGGTCATGGACCGCACCGCACACCACACCGGCGCCGGGCACGCCCACCACGCCCGCACCGGGCACGGCGGACGCGCGGGGGCCTCGTGGGCAGTGGCGGCGAAGGCGACGCTGCACTGCCTGACCGGCTGCGCCGTCGGCGAGATCCTCGGCATGGCGATCGGCACCGCCCTGATGTGGCACAACGTGCCCACCATGATCCTGGCGATCGTGCTGGCGTTCCTCTTCGGCTACTCCTTCACCTTGTTCGCGGTGCGCCGGGCCGGTCTGGGCTTCAGGGCCGCGGTCAAGGTGGCGCTGGCCGCCGACACCGTGTCCATCGCGGTGATGGAACTGGTCGACAACGGCATCATCGCCCTGGTGCCGGGCGCGCTGGACGCCCACCTGTCCGACACCTTGTTCTGGACCTCGCTGCTGGGCGGCTTCGCCGTCGCCTTCCTGATCACCACGCCCGTCAACAAGTGGATGATCGGCCGCGGCAAGGGCCACGCCGTCGCCCACGCCCACCACTGATCCGTACCGAGTACGTCGCGCCGGACAGCCGGGCACGACGGCCGCCGCCCGGCCGGGGTCGGACGCCACGCTTCCCTCCCCCGCGCGCGACAAGCCGGCCTGGCGCGAAGCGGCGCACTCCGCCACATCCGCCGCGCCGCGAAGGCCGCCTCCCCCGGACGACCCGTCGGTGAAGGGCTCCTGTCCCCATTGGAGGCGGCGGGCGACAGCACGCCCGGGGCGGCGCGGCCTCGGTCGTAGGCGGTGGTCGCAGGTAGCTGGGAGAGTGGGTACGGATGTGCCGCCGACGGCGTGCCCGGCTCTGGGCAGGAGACGACATGGACTGGTCGGGATCGGACAGGGAAGCGGGCGGGTGGCGGATGCTGTCGGGCCTGCTGGCGGACAGCCACCTGATGCCGATGGAATCGCTTCCGGCCAGGGCGTGCGAGAGCGCCGCGTTCGCCGGTTTCCCGCACGTACTGATCTATCTGGGTGATCTGCAGCAGCAGGTGCTGCGGCTGCTGACCGGAGAGGGCGTGCGCGCCGAGGACCATTTGGCGCAGCTGCCCGTGCAGGGCAGTGTGGCCGGGCGGGCCTTCCAGCACGGGCAGATCCTGCCCGCCGGTCCCGCGGAGGAGGAGGGGCGCGACTGGTGGGTGCCGCTGCTGGACGGCACCGAGCGCATGGGCGTGCTGCGGGTCACCTCGGTCCATGACGACGACCGTGCGCGGGAGGGCATGGAGCGGCTGGCCTCGCTGCTCGCGCTGATCCTCCACAGCAGGCGGGAGAGCAGCGACGTGCTGGCCCGGGCGGAGCGGGTCAAGCCGTTGAACGTGGCGGCGGAGATGCAATGGAAGCTGATGCCGCCCCGGGTCTACGCCGACGGGCGGGTGGTGATCGCGGCGGTGATGGAACCGGCCTATCAGATCAGCGGGGACGCCTTCGACTACGCCACCGACGGCCCCTTGGTCCATCTGTCGATCTTCGATGCGATGGGGCACGACACCGCCGCCGGACTGTCCGCCAATCTGGCCGTCGCCGCCTGCCGCAGGACCCGCCGCCAGGGAGGCGGCCTCGTCGCCTGCGGTGAGGCCGTGGAGGCGGAGCTGATCGGGCAGTACGACCGGCGGCGCTACGTCACCGGCATCCTGGCCACCCTGGACACCCGGAACGGAATGCTGTCCTGGGTCAACCGCGGTCACCACCCGCCGGTGATCATCCGGGACAGCCGGTGGGCCACGCACCTGCGATGTCCGCCCGCCCATCCGATGGGCACCGGCCTGGGCCTGGAGAGCCGCGTGTGCCACGAGCAGCTGCAGCCCGGCGACCGCGTCGTGTTCTACACCGACGGGATCATCGAGGCCGGCGGTGCGGGGGACGCCCAGTTCGGCCTGGAGCGCTTCACCGACTTCCTCATCCGCCACCACGCCGACGGCCTGCCCGTCCCCGAGACCCTGCGCAGGGTGATCCACGCGGTGCTCGACTACCACGACCACCGGCTCCAGGACGATGCCACCGTGCTGTTCTGCCAGTGGCTCGGTCCCCGTCCCGATCTCACCGAGGAGGCGGCCGACCTGGTCGGACTGCCCGAACCCGGCCGCCCCGCAGCAGCCGAGCAGGACAGGAGCACCCCGTGACCGACAGCGACCTGCACCTGGACATCGTCGAGACCCGCGGCCCGCTCGCCGTGGCGGCCGTCAGAGGGGAGATGGACCTGCACACCACCGCCGACTTCTACCCGCGGGCCACCGCCCTGATCGACGACCACCCCCACGTGATCCTGGACCTGTCCGGTATCACCTTCTGCGACTCCTCCGGGCTCAACACCCTGCTGCGGCTGCGCCGCCACGCCGACGAGAACGGCGGCCGCCTCACCCTGGCCGCCCCCACCGACCGGGTCATGCACATACTGCGCCTCACCGGCATCGACACCGTCTTCCCCCTCTACGCCGACGTCACCGAGGCCCGGGCGGCCCAGCCGCCGCGCCCCTCCTGACCCGACAGGACCGCCCGGACACGATGGCCCCGTGGAGGACGGAGGGATGCACCCGCCCCGCCCGGACCGCACGGCCCGGGACCGGTGGGGCTCGGCGGCGGCACAGCGGGCCGGGGGACGACATCCGTGATCATGAAATCAGAAATTTCCGAGGCACCCGGAGTATTTTTCCCGGTCGGCGGCCGGAGCGAATTACTTTTCCTGCATGAACAACCGCATCATGGTACTGTCGGCGCCAGTTGCAGTTGTGATTGCCAGAAGGTTTTTCCGACGGGGTGATCATCACGGCGACCGGAATCCGTACGGAATGGATTCCGAACACCGTCCCGAAGGAGAATGAAAAATGAGCACCGGCACCGTGAAGTGGTTCAACGCCGAAAAGGGATTCGGCTTCATCGAGCAGGAGGGCGGCGGAGCCGACGTCTTCGCCCACTACTCGAAGATCGCCACCCAGGGCTTTCGCGAGCTGCAGGAGGGCCAGAAGGTGACGTTCGACATCGCACAGGGCCAGAAGGGCCCTACGGCCGAGAACATCGTCCCCGCCTGACACCGGCGCTGACGCTTGCTTTCGCAGCCGGGGCCCGCACCTTGGGGTGCGGGCCCCGGCTCACTGCGCTTCGCAGTACCTCAGAAGATCCCCCGCCGCACGGTGACACGTTCCTCGGCGGACGGATCCTCTCCCCCTCTTCCTCACCTGCGGCTCATTTTATTGACCACCGTCCCGCGCAGCCATGGTGCGAAATCCCCGACGCGTGCCACGCCGAGGAAATCCTGACGAATTCGCACACGCGTCGCTCACGAAGCCAGGACATACGACTGCCCGGGTGGGTCCACGCTCGGCCGCTCCTCTCTTTTCCCGGACCCCCGACATCGTTCCCGAACCGGGTGGCGCCCCTGCCGTGCACCCCGGTCGACGGTTCAGCGCGATCGGCCCGGCGTCGAGGCGTCCTGCCACAGGGTCCGACGGCAGCCCCGCCCGGCCCGGCCGCTGGACGTCCCCGCCGCGCCGTCCGCGTTCCCCGGCGCTCGCCCCGCCGCCGCGGGACGGCACGGCCCGGCCCTCGGCGCTGCGCCCCTGTCCGCCCGATCCGCCCGACCCGTCTCCTCCTCCAGCTCGTTCTCCCCGTCTTCCTGGAGCCACCATGCGCTGTGTCATCGCCCGGTACCCCTTCGACCTGACCAAGAACGGAGTGCTGAGCTCGATGGAGAACGTCGTCCCCGAACGCATCACGGGTGCGTCCGTGACCATCGGCCGCCGCCGCTACCCCGCCAAGCAGGTAGGTGAAGTGATCACCCGGCAGGACCGTCGTGACTTCACCAGCGACGAGGTCACCCGGGCCATGACCCGCCTCGGCTTCGTCTGCCACCCCCACCCCGACGCCGCACCCGTACGTGTCCTCACTCCGTTCCAGGCCGCGTCGCGGCTGCTCGGCAGCTCCGTTCCCCGGGACGTGTGAGGGGCGGAGAACCCCGTCGGACAGTGCGTGAGGGCCTCGTGCCGGACGGGGCCGAAGCGGCGCGGTTCATCATGCGCGCGGCAAGCGCCTCCACCGCGGCGCACCCCGCGATCCGGCGCGGGCCCTTGCCCCATAGAGTTGTGCGGGGACAGGGGCCCGGCCGTACCGGCGGACCTTCCGGTGGACAGGGGCAGCGAAGCGCGTACGGTCCGGCCAGAGGCGGTCCGGCGGCCGCCGGATCGGTCGAGGCGCGAGCGCGAAGCCTTCTGCGGTCGCATCACACCCGTCTTCGGCTCCGCTGTCCGGTCGACAACTTCACAGCGTGGACGCCGACGGGGCCGCAGGTCGGCGTCCGGGACTCCGTACGGCCGGCGCAGCCGCTCCACCGCGCCCGCCGTATCCGGCGCGACGTTCACACGGGGGACGAAGATGTCCGAGAGAAGGAGCGGAAACCCGGCCGCCGACGGCGGTGGCCGGCAGATCAGCGGCGCTCTCGCCCTGGGGGCCGCCCTGTACCAGTGCCGCCTGGAGCGGGACCTGTCGCTGCGCCGCCTGGCACAGCGGCTCGGTTTCAGCTCGCACAGCGGACTGCTCGACTACGAACGGGGGCGGCGCATACCGCCCGAGAATCTCGTGGCCGCATACGAGCGGGAGTTCGGCATCACCACGGGGTACCTGCGGGCGCTGCGGGAGCGGGCACTGCGGGAGCGGGCCGAGGAAATGGTCGGCACCCTGATCGACCGTTACGGTCCGGCCGACTCCGGGCAGGCCGCGGCCGCCCGGACGGCCGGGCGGCCGCCGCCGGCCGGGTTCGTCCCACGGCTCGCCCACACCGTGCTGGCGCTGCCGGGCTGCATGGCCGCGGCGGTCAGAGCGGCGTGGCACGTCAGCGGGGAGCCCGACCGCCCATGACTCCTACGCGCGCAGACTCGGGTGCGCGTCCGGAGCGAACAGTGTGCGGTAGGAGCGGTCGTAGTACAGCAGCGGGCTGCCCTCGCCCACATCGGCGCGCTCGACCAGGCCGATGACGACGCTGTGGTCCCCGGCCGGCACCACCGCGTACCGGCTGCACACCAACGAGGCCAAGGCGTCCGGCACCATCGGCACACCGTGGCGCTCGCCCCTCACCAGACCCGCCGTCCGGTCCTCGCCCGGGGCGGCGAACCTGCGGGCCAGCGGCTGCTGATCGGCGGTCAGCACATGGACGCCGAACCGGTGCGCGGCCGTCACGACGCGATGGGCGGTGCCCCGGTGGCCGAGGCAGAACAGCACCAGCGGCGGGGCGAGCGAGAGCGAGCACAGCGAGCCGACGGTCACACCGTACGGGCGGTCCCGCGCGCCGAAGGCGGCGACCACCGAGATCGAGGTGGGCACATGGGACAGCGCCCGGCGGAACGTGGCCGGGTCCACGGCCATGAAAGTCACCGCCTCCGTGTCGCGGCCGTCAGGCGCACTGCGCCAGGTGGGCCAGGATGCCGTCCCGGTCCGCGCCCGGCAGGCGCAGGGCCCGCTCGAAGTCCGCGGCGGCGAGCGCCGCCCGGCCCGCGGCCAGGTGGCTCAGCCCGCGGTGGTGGAGCAGGTCGGGGTCGTCGCCCGACTGCTCCGCGGCCCGGTCCAGCAGCCGCACCGCCTCGTCGTGGGCGCCTTCCGCGTGCGCGAGGAGGGCCCGGGCGACCAGCGCCTGGTACAGCCGCGGGTCGGCACGCAGCGCGGCCGTCAGGGACGTACGGGCGGTCTCGGCGTCGTCGTGTTCCAGGGCCAGAAGGCCGCGGCTGCACAGCAGGTGGGCGCTGTCCGGGTGCGACGCGAGCCCCTCGGCCACCGACACGGCGGCCTCCTCGAGGCGGCCCGACTCACGCAGGAGCGAGGCGTGGTTGATCCGCGCGTCCAGGTGCCCGGGCTCCAGCTCCAGGGCGTACGCGAAGTCCTCGACCGCCCCGTCGAGGTCCCCGTGGGCGGCGCGCACGTCCCCCCGGTTGTAGTAGAGCTCGGGGAACGGCGGTCCCAGCCCCATCGCGGTCTCGTAGTCGGTCACGGCGGCCCGGTCGTCCCCGAGCCGGCGGTGCAGGTTCCCCCGGTCCAGGTAGTACTCGGGGTAGTGCGGGTCGAGCGCGACGACCGCGTCGAAGTCGGCCATGCTCTCGCGCAGCATGCCCATGCCCGCGTACACGTTGGCGCGGTTGTGGATCAGCACGGACTTGTGCAGCCGGTACTTGGCCGGGTCCGTCTCCCTGTCGAGACGGTCCACCCCCTCGGCCACCAGCTTCAGGGCGGTGCGCAGGTGGCCCAGATGCATCTCCACCAGGGCGAGGCCGTTCTGCTGGAACACGGTGTAGAACGCCCGTTCCTCGGGGTCCTCGGTGAGCGTCGCCAGGGCCACACCGTTGCTCGCGTACGCCCGTGCCAAGGGGTGGTCCAGCTCCTCCCGGGGCAGGAACCGGGTGTACAGCATCGCCATGTTGTAACTCGTCGACATGTGCACCCGGGGCAGCGGATAGCGGCCGCGCAGTTCCACGTACAGCTCCCTCGCGCGGTGCGGGTCGCCGAGCGAGATCAGGGCGAGCGCCGCCTTCGCGGCGAAGTGGCAGTAGTCGACCTGGCGCGTGTCCGGGTCGGTCAGCGCCCGGCCGCGCAGACCCAGGTCGGCCGCGGCGGAGTAGAGGCCCAGGTCCACGCAGTGGTCGAGGGCCCGGCGCAGCGCGGCGGTCCCGGCGCCCGCGGGGTCGCCGCCGTGCTCGCGGTGGAAGGGGACCGCGCCCAGCGCGTGCCCGATGTCGCCGGCCGCCTCCAGTTCGTCGGCGCGCGCGTCGTGCGCGGCCGCCCGCGCCGCCGGGTCCGCGTCCCGCCACGCGCTCCGCTCGGCCGGATCGTCGCTCGTGCCGTCGGACGCCACGTACGCACGCCACAGTTCCTCGGTGCCCCGTTCCTCGGGGCGTGACGCCCGCGAGGGAGCGTCCACCGGGTCCGCGTACCGCGCCAGCGCGGCGCCCACGTCGCCCGGGGGAGACGTGGAGCCGGTGCCGACGAGGAGCAGCACCTGCCGCGGATCGCATCGCCGCAGCATGATCACCAGACATTCGAGGTCACTGGCATCGGCCTCGTGGACGTTGTCGAACCACAGGGCTAGCGGCTCCTGCGGCGCTCGTCCGGTGGCCTCCCGCCGGGTCCGGTACTCCTTGAGGAACTCCACGACGCCGTGCGGGGTGCGGCGGCTGCGCGCCTCGCTGTAGAAACGGGTGCGCTCCTCACCGGTCGCGACCCGGGTCAGCGTCTCGGGCTCCGCGCCGAGCAGGCCGTGCAGGTGGGGCGCGGCGGTGAGGATCTCCACCCGGTGGGCGCGGACCAGGTCGGGCCACCGCTCGAGGACGTCCGGCACCAGGGCGCGCAGCAGTCCGCCCAGACCGGTGTACGGGCCGCGGTGGCCGCGGTGGCAGTCGACGCGGACGGGGGCCGTCGGCAGCAGGTCCCGGGCCGCGCGGTGCCGGTCGGCCGCACGGTCGCCGCGGATCCACAGATGGCGGGGACGGGGTGTCCTGCGGGACATGGGAAGTTCCTTCCGGTTGCGTCGGTCCTCGGTTCACGAGGGACTCGGCTCTGCGAGGGACTCGGTTCTACGAGGGACTCGGTTCTACGAGGTGGAGGAGGAGGCGCGGCGGGCGCGCAGGCGATCGCGGACGCCGAGGGCGAGGACCACGCCCAGCGGCACGAAGGCGGAGGCCGCCGAGGCGGCGCTGTCCCAGAAGCGCGCGCCCCAGACGCCGTCGGCCACCCCGGCCCGCACACGGTGTGCGAACTCGACGGCGATGGGCGCCAGGGCGGCGGCGACGGTCGCGGTGAGCACCAGCGCGCCCGTGCCGTAGAACGGGACGTACCAGCGGGCCATGCGCCGGTCCCGGTCGCTCCAGGCGCTCTCGTCCAGGGCGGGCGGACGGCGCAGCAGGCGCCGGGCGGCGTTGCGCAGCCGGGCGTCGGTGGCGCCGTGCAGGTCGTGGCAGCCCAGCGCGGCGGCGAGCAGGTAGTACAGGTCGGTGCGCAGGAACAGATAGAACTGCCAGGTGAAGCGGAGGATCGTCAGGAACGCGAGTGCGAGGAGGAGCCGTCCGGGCCAGCCCGGCGTCCCGTCGGGGCCGCGGGTGGCCGCCGCACCGAGCGTGAGCCCGCAGTACATGAGCACATCACCGACCATCCCCGCGAGGAACGGCAGCACGCGGCGGCGCTTCTCCACGCCGAGCAGCCCTTCGAGCGTCGTCTCGAACACGACGAAGTACATCCGCCGCCCCACCGAAAGGCGGCAGGGAAGACCGAGCCGGCGACCGCTGAGCACGTGGAACGCCTCGTGCCAGGCGATGCCGACGGTCTGTCCCACCAGCAGCACCAGTTGGACGCTCACCAGGGACCCGGTGAAGAACACCTGGTCCGGGGCGGGCCGCAGCGCCGGTTCCCGTACGAGCGCGGCGGCCGTGGCGAGGACCAGGAGAACGTACGCCGTCCAGGCGGCCGGTGAGAACACCGCTCGCCCCAGACGACGGAACGAGACGGGTTTCGCCGGTCCCTGTACGACGGGGTGCTCGGCGACGAAGCCGAGCTCGCGCAGGGTGTCGAGGAAGTCCGCGATGTCGACGGGTTCCCCGTAGGTCTCCGCGTGCCAGGCCGAGGCCCGGTGGGGGGTGTCCCCGTCGGCCATGCGGCGCAGCAGGGCCGCGCCGTCGGCCGGCAGGACCGCGTACGTATCGGTCCCGGGCCGCCCCACGACGATCTCGTCGGGGCCCTCGGTGACGAAGGTCAGCGGGTGGAAGGGGACGCGGCGGTCGAGTGCCGCGTCCGGCCGTCCGGTGGCGTTCTGCGTCATGACTGCTCCCCGCGGAGGGAGCCCGTGCGGGCCGGTGACGACCGCGCACGGGCTGTCGACTCGCTGCCGGCCGCCTCGCCGTGCGCCGTGCGCGAAGGGCCGGTTGCCCGGGCGGTGCGGCCGGTCAGAAGACGAACGTGGAGTACGAGGAGCAGGCGGTCGTCAAGCGGATCGGGCCGGTCCTGCGGACGGCGATCTTCTTCAGGGTCGTGGGCTTGATGGGCTGCTTCTTCACGGTGCTTCCCCTTCCGTGCGGACGGTTCGTCGGGCCTCCGGCCGTGCCCGGCCGGTGGCGGGACCCATCTCTAGCAGCGGAGGAGCGCCGGACGGCACCGGTGCGAACGACCCGGCATCGGCCTGGGACCGGCCACCGACCGGACGCCGACCGGTGGCCGGCCGAAGGCCGACCGGTCCGGGGATGCCACCGGCGGGTCCGAGGTGCGCGGGCCGGGCGTCCGGGGGAAAACGGTGTGTGCTCGCCGGACGGTGAACACTAGGTTCGCGGCATGAGGAATCATGCGGACTTCCTGTTCTGCGGCATCGAACTCGGCGAGCGGATCGAGCGGGCCGAGGCCGAGTTCATCGCCGCGGGCAGCGCGGCGGCACTGGAACGGGTGGGTGACGACGGGGGATTCGTGATCGGCCTGGCGGGCGGGTTCGCCTGCCACACGGAGGCGGGCTCACCCCTCAACAAGGTGGCCGGGCTCGGCTTCGCCGGTGTGCCGGCGGCCGGCGAGCTCGACGAGGTCGAGCGCCGCTGCGCAGCCGTGGGCGCGCCGGTCCAGGTGGAGCTGGCGCACCTCGGCGCCCCCGAGGTCGCGGAGACGCTCACCGCGCGCGGTTACCGGCTCGTGGGCTTCGAGAACGTGCTGGGCCGGTCGCTGGGCGACGCTCGCGCCGCCACCGTGCCGCCCGGCATCGAGGTGCTGCGCGGCGACGACACGGACTTCGACCGGTGGGCCGACACGGTGGTCGGCGGCTTCGCCGTTCCCGACGCGCAAGGTGTCGCCCCGCACGAGGATTTCCCGCGGGACGTGCTGGAGCGGGCGGTGCGCGACCTGGCCGCGGCGGCCGGCACTCGACGCTACACCGCGCTGGTCGACGGGGAGGTCGCAGGCGGCTCCAGTATGCGCGTCACCCAGGGCATCGCCCAGCTCACCGGCGCCGCGACGCTGCCCGCCCACCGCCGGCGCGGAGTCCAGAGCGCCCTGCTGGCCGCCCGGCTGGCCGAGGCCGCCGCGCAGGGGTGCGATCTCGCGGTCGTCACCACCCAGCCCGCGTCCAAGTCCCAGCAGAACGCGCAGCGTCAGGGCTTCAGCCTGCTGTACACACGCGCGATTCTCGTCAAGCCGTGATCGGTTCCCGCGCGTCGGTACGCGGGTCACCCGCTCATCGTCCCCACGCCTCCCAGCACGCTCGTGGTCATGGTCGCCCGGCCGGCGGGCCGGCGGGATCCGCCGGGCCGGCCGGCGACCACCGCCCGACCGCACCTCACATATAAATGTTCAAATGAACATCGGCATGTTAGAAAGGGGGTATGGACAAGGCCGCCCGTCCGGACCCTGCGTCCGGTGCGGAACTCCGGCCGGGCGTGCGTGTCCGGGCTCTCGCACCACCTGCCGGACCGGGCCCCGCCGACCGTCGCGGACGCGACCGGACCCGGTGCCAGGACTTTCGGCCGGCCCCGCTCAGTGCCGCGCAGAACACCGCACATCGAGGAGACGACGGTGAAGACCACCGACCGACCGCTCATGATCCTGGTCGCCGGGCCCTACCGGTCCGGCACCGGCGACGATCCGCACAAGCTGGAGGCCAACGTCCGGGCGATGACCGAGACCGCCCTGAGGCTCTTCCGGGCCGGCCATCTGGGAGTCACCGGTGAGGCACTCGCCCTCCCCCTTCTGGAAGCGGCGGGCGGCACCCGCCCCGGCGACACCGCCTACGAGGAGATCTTCCACCCCGTCGCCGAACGACTGCTGTCCCGCTGCGACGGAGTGCTCCGCATCGGTGGCGCCTCCGAGGGGGCCGACCGGATGGTCGCGCAGGCGCAGGCCCTGGGCAAGATCGTCTACACCGGCCTCGACGAGATACCCGTCCGCCGATGACCCCGGGCGTCGACACACCCGACCGGCGCGGCCGCACGGGCCTGGACCGGCACGGACGCGATCTGACCGGCAACCCCAGGGTGGTGATCCGCGACGTCGAGGTCCTGTCCTGCGACTGGTACGTCCTGCGCAGGACCACCTTCGACTACCGGCACAGCGACGGTCACTGGAGTCGCCAGCAGCGCGAGACCTACGACCGGGGCGACGGCGCCACGATCCTGCTGTACGACACCGACCGGGAGACCGTGCTGCTGACCCGGCAGTTCCGCCTTCCCGCCTACGTCAACGGACACCCCGACGGGATGCTCGTCGAAACCGCGGCCGGACTGCTGGACGGGGATACTCCCGAGGAGGCCGTCCGCAGGGAGGCCGCCGAGGAGACGGGGTACGCCGTCGGTGCCGCCGAGCGTGTCTTCGCGGTCTACATGAGTCCCGGCTCGGTCACCGAACGGCTGCACTTCTTCGCCGCCTCCTACCAGGACGCGGGCCCCACGACGGCGACCGGGGGCATCGCCGCCGAGGGCGAGGACATCACCGTGCTGGAACTGCCCTTCCGCGAAGCACTCGCCATGACGCACACGGGCGAGATCGCCGACGCCAAGACCATCATGTTGTTGCAGTGGGCGGCCCTGAACGGCCCGTTCGGACACATCCGTCCCTGACGGCCGCGGCCGTACACCTCAGTGAACCGGAGCAGAACGCCATGGACGCGTTACGGCGAAGTGTGTCCGCGCCCGAACGCCCGGGCGCGCAGCGCCTGCCCGACGGGAGGCTGCTCGGCTGGGCCGAGTGGGCCCCCACGACGGTACGGCGGTGCTGTTCTCCCCGGGCGCCGCGACCAGTCGCCGACTGGGCTTCGGTGCCGACGCACTGGGAGGACTCGGTGTGCGGCTGATCTCCCTCGACCGCCCCGGACCCGGCGTCTCCGCACCGTCGCCCGCCCGGTCCTTCCCCGCTTTCGCCGAGGACGTCCAAATCTTCGCGGAGCTGCGGGGACCGGGCCGGCCGATGATGGCGGCCCACTCCCGGGGAGCACCGTTCGCACTGGCCTGCGCCGCCGCATCGGTCGTCGGCGGACCGGCGGTCGTGCCGGGGGCGGACGAGGTGTCGGACGCGCGGTTCGCGGGCGTGCTGCCGGGCGAGCCGCAAAGACCGGTGGACCTCGCCGTGACCGGCCCGGGCGCCGCGGAGAGGATGTTCGCGCGTCTCACGGCCGACCGGATGCGGGACCTGGTGATGCCGGCGGGCCCGGAGACCGATCCGGCCGTCCACCGGCACCCCGTGTTCGCCGCGGCCTGCCGGCACGCCCTCGGCGAGGCGTTCGCCCAGGGAGCCGGAGGGTATGCCCGGGACACCGTCTTGGCCATGGGACACCGGGGCATCGACCTCTCCTCCGTCCGGGTGCCGGTCCACCCGTGGTACGGAGCGTCGGACGTGAGCCACTCCCCGGATCCGGGTGCCGGCCCGGCGGACCGCATCCCGTCCTCCGTCAGGCATGTCGTTCCCGATACCGGTGGCGCCCTGCTGTGGACGCACTACAGGGATGTTCTCCGTACGCTGCTGCGCGGTTCGGTCACCTGGGCCGCCGTCGGCAGGGCCGAGGCCGGTCGCCTCGCCGTCCGGTCGTGTCCCCCGCCCTGTGCGCTTCGCCGCCGCGCCGGAGCCCTCCCGTCCTGCGCGGGCCGAAATTCGGGTTCGCCCCACCCCGACAGGAGTTACAGTCGGCGGGCGATCAGGTGCTGATCCGAGGGGGCGGACCGTGGCCGGAACCATGAACCGGCGCCGTCCGGCGTGCGCTTCGCCGACGGCCCGGCCCACAACGCGTGCACCGCGGCGCCGCACGCGCCGGTGGACGGCGATCGCCGGTCACCCTTCGGGCGGTTCCCTCCCCGCCGCCTGTACGTCACCGTCACGTCCGCGTCCGGGCCGCACGTCCCGGCGCGCGCGGCCGCACCGGCTCCGCCGCGTCGGCGGCCGACGCCACCGCGCGGGCGGCGTCCTGCGGCCCCGGCCGCTCCGGCCGGGGCCCGTCGCACGCCTTCCCTTCCTACCAGTACCAGTGAGGTGGTAGTCCCATGAGCGTGGTCGACCTCGCGGCGCTCGGCGAGTCCTTCACCCGCGACCCCTACCCCGTCTACGCCGAGCTGCGGTCCCAGGGGCCGGTGCACCGCATCCGCATGCCGGAGGGAGGTGCGGAGGCCTGGCTCGTCGTCGGGTACGAGGCCGGACGCGCGGCCCTCGCGGACCACAGGCTCTCCAAGGACTGGAGCAACGCCTCCCCCTCACTGCCCCTGGGCGCCCTCTCCCCCGGCATCCACATGCTCAGGGCCGATCCGCCGGACCACACCCGGCTGCGCAAGCTGGTCGCCCGGGAGTTCACCGCACGCCGCGTGGAGGGACTCGCCCCCCGCATCCAGGAGACGACGGACACCCTCCTGGACACCATGCTCGCCGCCCCCGACGGGCGGGCCGACCTCGTCGAGAAGCTGTCGTTCCCGCTGCCCATCTCCGTGATCTGCGAGCTCCTGGGCGTGCCGGACCTGGACCGGAAGTCGTTCAGAACGTGGTCGAACGACGCGCTCGGCGCCGTCGACCCCGAACTGCGCCGGGCCGCGGCGAAGGCGATGGCGCACTACCTGGTGGAACTGGTGGGGCGCAAGCGGCAGCAGCCCGGTGACGACCTCATGAGCGCGCTGATCCACGACTCGGACGACGACGGCGACAGGCTCTCCCACGAGGAACTCCTCGGCATGGCCTGGCTGCTGCTCGTGGCCGGTCACGAGACCACCGTGAACCTCGTCTCCAACGCCGTCCTCGCCCTGCTCACCCACCCCGGGCAACTGGCCGCCCTGCGCGCGGACCTCTCCCTCGTCGACGCCGCCGTCGAGGAGGCGCTGCGCTACGAGGGACCGGTGGAGACCCCCACGTTCCGCTTCACCACCGAGCCGGTGACGATCGGCGGCACCGTCGTCCCCGGAGGGGGCGAACTCGTCCTCGTCGCCATGGCCGACGCCAATCGCGACCCCGACCGCTTCCCCGAACCCGACCGCTTCGACATCTTCCGCGACGCCCGCGGGCACGTGGCGTTCGGCCACGGCATCCACCACTGCCTGGGTGCGCCGCTGGCCCGGCTGGAGGCCCGGATCGCCCTGCGGACACTGCTGGAGCGCTGCCCGGACCTGACGCTGGACATCCATCCGGCGGCGATCGCCTGGCGCCCGGGGATGATGATCCGCGGCCCGCGCAGCCTGCCCGTGCGGTTCGCCCGCTGAGGCGGCACGCCCGGTCGGCTCCCGGCGCCCCGCCGGTGCGGCCGCCCCTGCGCATGACCGGCCTCATGACCGTGCCGGGGCGTCCGCACCGGTCACGCGGCCGCGCCCGCGCCCATGACGCGGTGGGGACGCCGATGTGCACCCGACGGTCCTTCAGGTGGCCGGATCGCTACACGGGCTGCCCTGAATGATCGATTGCGACACCGGCTCGCACTCACTTACAGTGCAGCAGCACATAAGGGTGACCTAAGTCGCCTGGTGGCGCACACCCTCGCCGTACGACGGCGCCTCCGGAGGTGCGCACGTGAACCGGCGCCCGGAACCGTGGAGTTCAGTCATGCACGTACACCGCCCGCGGCCGCCCGCCACCGCCGCGCCGCCACGGCCCGGGGCGGTGCCGCCGCCTGCGGCCGGGCCGGCGAAGGGCGGCACACCGTGACCCCCAGGCTCTCCTCGGTGCTGCCCGACCTGTCGCCCTGGCGTTCCTCCCGTGACTTCCGGCTCCTGTGGATCCAGGGGCTGATCACGTACTTCGGAAGCGTCATGGCCCTGGTCGCGCTCCCGCTCCAGATCAAGGAGCTGACCGGTTCGCCGCTCGCGGTGGGTGCGATGGGCGCTGTCGAACTGGTGCCGCTGGTGGTCTTCGGGCTGTACGGCGGAGCGCTCGCGGACGCGGTGGACCGGAGCAGGGTCATCGTGCTGACCGAAGCCGGTCTGGGACTGCTGGCGCTGGTCCTCCTGGTGAACGCGGTGCTGCCGGAGCCGACGCTGTGGCTGCTGTACGTGGTGGCGGCGGGCGTGGCCGCGATGGCGGGACTCCAGCGGCCCGCGATGGACTCGCTGCTGGCCCGGATCGTCCCGCACGACCAGCTCGCCGCGGCGGCCGCGCTGAACGCGCTGCGCTGGCAGACCGGCGCGATCGCGGGACCGGCCCTGGCCGGTCTGGTCGTGGCCTACGCGGGCGATGTCCCGGCCTACGCCGTCACGGTGGCCTGCTTCACCCTGTCGGTGCTGATGTGCCTGCGGCTCTCCCCGGTGCCGCCCCTGGAGAACGCCGGCAGGCCCTCCCTGCGCGGCATCGCCGAGGGAGCGAGGTACGCGTGGTCAAGGCCGGTCCTGCTGGGCACGTACGCCGTGGACCTGGCGGCCATGTTCTTCGCCTTCCCCAACACCGTCTTCCCCTTCCTGGCCGACGACCTGGACGCCGACTGGTCGCTGGGGCTGATGTACGCGGCGGGGTCGGTCGGATCGGTGCTGGTCAGCCTGACCAGCGGCTGGGTGTCGCGGACCCGGCGGCACGGGCTGCTGGTGGTGTTCGGCGCGGCCGGCTGGGGCCTGGCCATCGTGGCGGCCGGCTGGTCCACGAACGTCTGGCTCGTCCTGGTCTGCCTGGGGCTGGCCGGCGCCGGGGACATGCTGAGCGGGCTGGGCCGGTCGACCATCTGGAACCAGACCGTCCCGGACGAGCTGCGCGGCCGGCTGGCGGGCATCGAGGTCCTCTCCTACAGCATCGGCCCGCAGCTCGGGCAGGTCCGCGCGGGCGCGATGGCGGGCTGGACGGGTGCCCGCCCGGCCATCTGGAGCGGCGGCCTGGCCTGCGTGGTCTCCGTGGGACTGCTCACCGCCGCGCTGCCCGGGCTCATGACGTACGACGCCCGGACCGACGAGGACGCCCGTCGGCGCCGCGCCGCCCACGCCGCGGCGACCTCCGGCCGGGACACGGCGGGCACCGGGTCCGGGGACGGCCCCTCCGGCCCGGAGGAGGCTGCGCCGAAGCACACTCCCGGAACGTGAGGGACGGTCCCTGCGTCCCGCGCCTCCGAGGGGCCGCCTCCCGTCCCGCGGACGAGGTCCGGCTCGCTCCCGGTCCGGGCCGGCGGCGCCCGGTGGACCGGGGCACTCCCCCGGGCCGTCCGGTCAGGCCGGGTAGGCGTGTGTCTGGGCCGCCTTGACCGTCGCCCATACCGCGACTCCGGGCTGGAGACCGAGCTCGGCCGCGGCCGGCGTCGTCAGGTCGGCGGTGAGACTCAGTTCGCCGGTGAGGTCGGCGCGGATCTGGTCGCCGTGGGTCTCCAGACCGGCGATCTCGCACCGCCACAGATTGCGGGCGCTGGAGGCGGTGGGGCGTTCGCGGTGCAGGGTCACCGCGCCGGGCGGGAAGGCGACGAAGACCGGGCCCGTGAGGTCCTCCGTGGTCGTGATCACCGGCCCGGCGCCGACGTGGACGGTGTGGCCGTCGGCCCGGCCCTGGTAGAGGTTCAGGCCGACCAGGTGGGCGATGTAGTCGGTGCGCGGGCGGCGGGCGACGTCGCCCGGGGTGCCCTCCTGGACGACGCGCCCGTCCTCGACGACCACGAGGCGGTCGGCCAGGACCATGGCGTCGAGGGGGTCGTGGGTGACGAGGACGGCGACGGCCTCGAAGGCCGCCAGGTGGCGGCGCAGCTGGGCGCGGACGTCCAGACGGGTGCGGGCGTCCAGCGCGGCCAGCGGCTCGTCCAGGAGCAGGAGCCGGGGGCGGGTGGCCAGGGCGCGGGCCAGGGCGACGCGCTGGGCCTGTCCGCCGGAGAGCCTTCGGGGTCTGGCGCCGGCGTGGTCGGCGAGGCCCATGCGGTCCAGCAGCTCGGAGGCCCGGGCCCGGGCCTCCGCCTTGCCCGCGCCGCGGCAGCGTGGTCCGAAGGCCACGTTGTCGAGGGCGCTCAGATGCGGGAAGAGCAGATAGTCCTGGAAGACGACGCCGACCGGGCGGGACTCGGGCGGCGTACGGTCCAGCAAGGCGCCGTCGAGCCTGAGGTGACCGCCGTCGAGCGGAACGAGTCCGGCGAGCGCGCGCAGGGCCGTGGTCTTGCCGGCGCCGTTGGGGCCGAGCAGCGCGACCACGTCGCCGGGCGCGGCCGTCAGCGCCACGTCGAGGCGGAAGGCGCCCCGGTCGACGACGAGGTGCGCGTCGAGTCCCTCGGCGCCCGGGCCGGGGGCGTCGGCGGTGTGCGCGGTCTTCTCGGTACGGGTCATGAGGCGGTCGTCCAGCGGTCGCGCAGTCCCGCCAGGACCGCGATCGACACGGTCAGCAGCACCAGGCTGAGGGCGATGGCCGCCTCCGGGTCGCTCTGCAGGGCGAGGTAGACGGCGAGCGGCATGGTCTGTGTACGGCCGGGGAAGTTGCCGGCGAAGGTGATCGTGGCGCCGAACTCGCCGAGCGCGCGGGCCCAGGCCAGCACGGCGCCCGCCGCGATGCCGGGGGCGATCAGCGGCAGGGTGACCCGGCGGAACGCGGTGAAGCGGGAGGCCCCCAGGGTGGTGGCCGCCTCCTCGTAGCGCGGATCGGCGGCGCGCAGCGTGCCCTCGACGCTGATGACCAGGAACGGCATCGCGACGAACGCCTCGGCCAGGATCACGCCCGCCGTGGTGAACGGCAGGGTGATGCCGAACCACGAGTCCAGCCACTGGCCGATGACACCGTTGCGCCCCAGGGCCATCAGCAGCGCCACGCCGCCCACCACCGGCGGCAGGACCAGGGGCAGGGTGACCAGGGCCCGCACGAGGCCGCGTCCGGGGAACTCGACCCGCGCCAGCAGCCAGGCCAGCGGGACACCGATCACCAGGCTCAGGGCGGTGGCGGCGGTGGCGCAGAGCAGGGACAGCTGGAGCGCCTGCCAGACCTCGGTGCTGCTCAGCTGCTCCGTCAGATGGTGCCAGGGGGTCCGCACCAGCAGGGCGATCAGCGGCAGCACCAGGAACGCCAGTCCCAGCAGGGCGGGTACGAGCAGCGGCCACGGCACGCCCCGGCCCGCGCCCGCCCGGATCGGTCCGCGCCGTGGCCTGCCCGCCCGGGTGCCGGCCATCGCGGCGGACGTGTCGTGCGGATCGTGAGGAGGGGTCACGGCTTGAGGAACCCTGCCTCGGCCAGGACCTCCTGGCCCTCGGCGGACCGCACCAGAGCGATGAACGCCTTGCCGGCCTCGGCGTTGGGGGCGTCCTTGAGCAGGGCGATCGGATAGTCGTTGACGGCGTCGGCCGACTCGGGGAACTCCACGCCCTCCACCTTGTCACCCGCCGCGCGCACGTCGGTCCTGTAGACGACGGCCGCGTCGGCCTCCTTCAGTTCGACCTTGGTCAGGGCGCTCTTGACGTCCTGCTCGTAGGAGACCGGGGTGAGGTCGAGACCGCCGGCGTCCAGCGCCTTCTGCGCGGCCGCGCCGCACGGCACCTCCTTGTCGCACAGCACGACCTTCAGGCCGGACCCGGTGAGGTCCTTCAGCGAGGAGATCCTGTCCGGGTTGCCCGGCAGGGTGGCGATCTCCAGCTCGTTGCGGACGAAGGCGGCGGGCGTGCCGTCCGCGTCCCCCTTGTCCGTGACGGTCTGCATCGTCCCGGGGCTGGCCGCGGCGAAGACGTCGGCGGGCGCACCGCCGGTGATGCCCGCGGCGAGGGAGTCGCTGCCGCCGAAGCTGAAGGTCACCTCCGTGCCCGGATGCGCCTTCTCGAACCGCTCGCCCAGCGTCGTGAAGCTCTCCTTCAAGGAGGCCGCGGCGAACACGGTGACCGTGCCGGACAGCTTCGCGGAGGAGGCGGCGGAGTCGTCGGAGCCGGACGACGAGGAGCCGCCGGAGGAGCAGCCGCTCAGGGCCAGCAGGGCGGCGGCTCCCGCACCGGCCGCCTGCAGGGTCCGGCGGGTCCGGCGCGCGGAACGGGTCGTCACGGGTCGCTCCCTCTGCTTGTCACGGACGCGGGAGCCGGTCCGGGGACGGTCCGGCGTCCCTGCTCGTCGCGGTCGGCGGCGGGTCCTGCGCCGCCGGCCGGACGCCTCACGGAGGCGGCGCCGACGCCGGGCCCGGCGTCGGCGTTCCTCGTCCGGTAGGCGTGCATGCACTGATCATACTGCCGCAGATGCGAGCTGTAAGTCTCCTGTCGCATCGCATGAGCGGGACTGAGGGTCGACCGGCATGGCATGTGCGTCTGTACGGCAGGCGCGCGGGGCAGAAGCGTACGGGAGGCGGTGGGCCGTGAACCGGCCCTTGCTGACGCACCGGGCGCGACCGGGCCGCCGGTCACGTGTGCCGCATGCGGGCGGTCGGCCCCGCGCCGGACACACGCGCCGACGCGGTCACCCGGGCCGACGCCGACGCGCACTCCCCTCGGTCGGCGAGCGCTCCGCAGAGGCCACCGCCCGGCGCGCTCAGACGCGGTCGATGTGCACGTTCGTCGACTTCACCCGGGCGGTGGCCTCCATCCCCACCTCCAGTCCCAGGTCCTCCACCGCCTCCCGCGTCAGCAGCGACACCAGCCGGTGCGGGCCCGCCTGGATCTCCACCTGCGCGGCGACGTCGCCGAGCTTGATCGCGGTGACGATGCCGGGAAAGGCGTTGCGGACCGAGGTGCAGGAGACCTCCTCACCGCTGCCGCCCTGGGCGAGCTCCACGGAGAAGGCGGCCAGGTCCCTGCCGTCGATGAGGCGCCTTCCGCCCTCGTCGCGGTGGGTCGCCACCCGGCCCGCGTCCGCCCATCGCCGCGCGGTGTCCGGACTCACGCCGAGCAGCCGTGCCGCCTGGCCGATCGTGTATGACTGCATGCGTGCCAAGATAGATCAGGGAGAGCGACGGGAACCGGAGCGAGGCTCCTCCGCGCGCACCGGGGCCCGTGCACCACCGTCCCGGCACACGTGGGGCCTGGAGACTCACGGCAGACCGTGACGCCGGGACACTCGCGGCAGACCGTCGGGCATTCATGTGGGGGCTTCGTTCTGCCGTGGAAAAGGCGCTGATGGCCTACGGCCTTCCTCCTCGCGAACGGCGCACCGTGCACACCGACTCGCAGGGCACCGACGCCCTTCCCACCGATCACGCCACAGAGGGCCACGGCCGGGCCGGCCGTCGGGCAGACGAGCGCGGACGCTCCTCCCGCCTGCACAGACGCGGGACCGACAACGTCGTGTCGGCTCGTAGACTGCTCAACGCCCCTGGACGTCCCGCCCGATCGGCCCCGGCCGGGAGGGACACCGCGGTGCAGGACCGGACGACAGGAGGATCCATGGCCATCGAGGTCACCGACGAACCCCAGCAGCGACGCTACGAGGCGCGCATCGACGACGTGCCGGACGTGGTCGGTGTCGCCGAGTACATCCGTACGGCCGAGATCATCGCTTTCGTCCACACCGAAGTGCCGTCCCGGCACGAGGGCAAGGGCGTGGGCTCGGCGCTGGTGCGGGCCTCCCTGGACGAGGCGCGCGAGGCCGGGTTGAAGGTCTTGGCCATCTGCCCCTTCTACGCCGGGTGGATCGCCCGGCACCCCGACTACCAGGACCTGTTGTACCAGTCCCGCAGCAAGGTCACGGACTGACGGCCGGAGCGCGGGACGGTCGGGCCGCACTCCGCCGGCCGCCGGATGCGCGCGGCCCCGCGGTGCTCCGCGGGTCAGGGCGCCGAGGCGATCCGCGGCAGCGGTCGGTCCGTGTCGGCGACCTGGGTGAGCTTCGCCGTCAGAGGCGCGAGAGGTGCCGAGGTGAGGGCCTTGCCGAGCAGGTTGCGCAGGGCCAGCCCGAGCCGCGTCCGCGGGTGGGCGAGGTGCCCGATTCCGGGCGGGAGCTTCCGGATGGTGTCGACGAGGGGCCGCATCCAGCGCTCGTATTCCCGGCCTTCGCGGGCACCGAGATCGCGGCGACCCTCCGCGAGGCCGACCCCGGCGAACTCCGCGGCGCCGCGGACTTCCTCGCGCGCATCACCGCGGCCGCCACCGAGGCCGACGCACGCCTCGCCCGGGAGGGGCGTGCCCGGTGACGCACTTCTCCCCTTCACCACACCGTGTCCGCCACCACACCGTGTCCGCCGCTCCGTGCCGTCCTCGTAGCGCCGGAAGGCTTTCCACCACCCGGCCGGGTACCGCGGCGCGTCCGCGAGGGCGGAGGGGAGCGCCGCCGTGCCTCGAGCGGCTGCTCTCAGGCGGCCGTCGCCGCCGGGGCCGGGGCCGGTGCGGGCGGTGTGAGGAGCGTGCCGCGGAGGAGGCCGCGCGCGGTGCACACGGAGGCCGTCAGCCAGCCCGCCACCAGGAGCAGGTAGAGCCCGGCGGCGAGCCAGTCGTACAGGGACAGGCCGGTGTGTCCGGCCAGCCCGGCGGCGCCGGTGACGCAGGTGCCGACGGGAAAGGTGAAGGCCCACCAGGTCATCGAGAAGCGCATCCCGCCGCAGAGGGCGCGGACCACCAGCGCGGCGGAGAGCAGCAGCCACAGCAGCGCGAAGCCCGTCACCGGCACGCCGTACAGCACGGCGAAGGCGGTCATCGCGGTGCTGTACGGGGAACCGGCGGCGGGCGCGGCGTGCGCGAGGTTGCTCACCGCGGTCGTGGACTGGCCGAGCGGGCCGAGCACCAGGACCAGTGCGGGGGTCGCGGCGAGCGGCGGCGGACCGTGGTGGATCAGCCGGGAGAGGATCAGCGGCAGCAGGGCCAGTACGGCCAGCAGCGACAGTCCGAACATGCTGTAGCAGCCCAGCAGCATGGCGGCGCGCCACTGGCCCGCGGGCAGGTACGGGATCAGGCCGGGGCCGAGGGCGGCGGAGACCATCGGCGCGACGACCGGCAGCAGCCAGACGGGGGTGGCGGTGCCCGGGTCGATGCGGTGCCGGGTCACCATCAGGTACGGGACGGCCACCGCCGCGGCCAGGCCGGTCACGGTCCCCGCGCTCCACAGCACGCCGCCGACGGCGACCGCGACGGACATCCCGACCAGGTCCTCGCCGAAGATGAGCGCGCCTCCGCCGACCGCCAGCAGGGCCATCGCCGTACAGCCGTGGAACGGGGCCACCGCCGGGTCGAGCAGGTGCGCCCCGGCCTGGTCGGTGTGGTGGATCCAGTGCGCGGCCCGGGCGACGAGCAGGGCGGCCAGCAGGACGGCCGACAGCGCCCAGACGGCTTCGAGGGCGAGGTGGGCCAGGGCTCCGGCCGGTCCTGCGGTGTGCTCCGGGAGCGCGGCACCGGCGTTCGCGGTGATCGCCGTGCCCATGACGGCGGCGTACCAGTTGGGGCCCAGGTGCCGTACGGAGCCGCGGGTGCGGCCGCCGGAGCCGGACGGCGGGGCGGAGCGGACGTGTGCGGGGGTGACCATGCCTCCAGCGTTCCGCCGTCGGCCCGGCCGCCGCCAGAACCCCTGCTCCTATGAGGGCATAAGCTGAGGTTATGAGCGAAGCGGGGCGGACGGCCGGGAACGGTACGGCGGGCAGGGCGCACGGCGGCCGGCTGGCGCACCGGGTACCGGAGCTGGGCGCGCTGGAGCTGCTGCTCGCGGTCGCCCGGCTGGGCAGCCTGGGCCGGGCCGCCAAGGAGCTGGGCATCACCCAGCCCGCCGCCAGCAGCCGCCTGCGCGCCATGGAACGGCAGCTGGGCGTCGGCCTGGTGGAGCGCTCCCCGCGCGGCTCCCAACTCACCGACGCCGGCGCCCTCGTCACGGACTGGGCCCGGCGGATCGTGGAGGCCGCCGAGGCGTTCGACGCGGGCACGCAGGCGCTGCGGGCCCGGCGCGACTCCCGGCTGCGGGTCACCGCGAGCATGACCATCGCCGAGTACCTGCTGCCGGGCTGGCTGATCGCGCTGCGCGCCCAGCTGCCGGACACCGCGGTGTCGCTGTTCGCGGACAACACGGCGGCGGTCGCCGGGCGGGTGCTCTCCGGCGAGGCCGACCTGGGGTTCGTGGAGGGGCTGGACGTACCGGCCGGGCTGGACGGCGCGGTCGTCGGCCGCGACCGGCTGGTGGTGGTCGCCGCGCCGTCCCACCCGTGGGCCCGCCGCCGTACCCCGCTGACCGTCGGCGAGCTGGCCGGCACTCCGCTGATCCTGCGCGAACAGGGCTCGGGGACGCGGCAGGTGCTGGACGCGGCGCTCGCCGTGTGCGGCCCCCTCGCACCGCCGCTGCTCGAACTGGCCTCCACGACCGCGGTGAAGGCCGCCGCGATCGGCGGCGCGGGCCCTTCGGTGCTCAGTGAACTCGCGGTCGGCGAGGAGCTGGCGGCCCGGCGGCTGGTGGAAGTGCCGGTCCCCGGCATCCGGCTGGACCGCGACCTGCGGGCGGTGTGGCCGGCGGGACAGCGGCCCGCCGGGCCCGCGCGCCACCTCCTGGGACTGACGCGGGCGACGGTGCCGGCGGCGCGGCCGGCAGCGGGAGACCGGCGCCGGTAGCCCCGCGGGAGCGGGCGACCGACGGCGCCGTCCCCGCGCATGTGCGCCTCCTCGCCCTGGCCGGTGCGGCGGCACCGATCGCCCTGCCCGTGCTCCTGTGCCCGCCCGTGGCCGGCGAGACCGGCCGACGCCGTCGGCGGGGGCGCGTCAGTGGTGGTGTCCCTTCCGGCCGAGCGTCTCCACGGGGGTCGCGCCGGGGCGGGTCCACTGCGGCACGGGGCGGCTGGTGGGGCCCCAGGTGGCGTTCCCGTCCGCGTCCGTGCGCCAGTACCAGCACGGGCTGTGTCCCTCGGGCCGGCCCTCGGGGTTGTCCTCCCACGCCTCGCCGCGGCCGTAGGGCGTCATGTCGAGCAGGCCGAGGGAGCCGTTGACCACCTCGTTGCCGCGGCCCGTCGTGGAATAGGTGAGGAACGCGCGGTCGCCGTCGCGCAGGAAGCAGGTGAGGTACCCCATGCTGCCGCCGACCGGCGCGTCCACGCCGCGCACCGAGTACCACGGCTGGGTGTAGCCCATGAACTCGACGTACGAGGCCACTTCGTCCCACCGGCCCGTGGTCAGGACGGCGAACGAGACGCCGCGGGCGTTGAGGTAGACCGCGTCCTTCAGGTGCCAGGCCGCGGTGGTGCAGCCCTCGCACTGCCCCTGGTGCGGCGCGCCGTCGTACCACATGTGCTTGTAGACCACGAGTTCGTCGCGGCCCTGGAACAGGTCCAGGAACGGGACCGGGCCGTCGGGTCCGACGATCTCGACCGTTCCGTCGAACTCCACCATCGGCAGCCGGCGGCGGGCCGCGGCGAGGGCGTCGCCCTCGCGGGTGTGGGCCTTCTCACGGACCAGGAGCTCGTCACGGGCGGCCTGCCAGGTGGCGAGGTCGACGACGGGCGGGCGACCGGGCAGCGCGGCGGCCGGATCATTGGGCCTGGTCGTCATGGTGTCCTCCATGATGTCTCGCGCCGGGCGGTGCCGCCCGGCGGCCTACGACGGTCACCGGAACAGACTCCCGAACCGGTCGGAACTCATCGCGGCGGGGCGCGCCCTCGTCGGCCGCAGAGGCGCGGCGCACGAGCGGTCCGTCCTCGCCCCGGGGCCGGGCCACGAGCGCGCGGGTGAAGGGGACGGCACGGTCGCCGAAGACCCCGGCCCCGACCTGTCCGTAGCCTCGAACAGGGCATGTCGGACCGGCGGGACAGCGTGCACGCATGACCCTCGACGACGATCCGACGACCCGGACGGCCCAAGCGGACTTCCGGCCCGTCCGTACCTTCGACGGCCGAGCGCCGGAGGAATACGAGGAGGCGCAAGAGAGCGAGGGGACGGAGGAGGATGCCTTCCGGGCGGGGTTCCCGCTGGACCGTGGTCTGGGACTGCGGCTCGAGTGCGAGCTGGGCGTGGAGTAGGTCGATCCGGCCGCCCTCTCCCCGGAGCTGGTGGAGCCGGGGACCGTCGGCCGGGACGACACGAGCGGAGGGCGACGTGGCCTGTGCCGGGGAACCGGGCGCCACCGCACGAAGCCGTGCCTGGGCCCGGCACGAGCGGGCGGGCGGGCGGTCCGCGCAGCGCGATCGGCAAGGGGTGTCGCAGCCGGCTCGACGGCTGCGGCACCCCGCCTCATTGCCCCTCGGTGTCAGAACGCGATCGGCCACCTGTGCCGGGCGCGCTGCGCATCGGCCGCACCGCTGGGCCCGGGGTCCGTACAGGGTTCACCCGCACCCGGGCGCAGGACCGGCCCGCCGGACAGGGGCCGGTGCGGTGTCACGGTCTTCCGCAGCGGCTGCGCAGGAGGTCCACACCGTCGCCTTCGAGGTCGTCGCAGTGGGTCGCGCCCGGTCATGGCCATCACCAGGGCCAGGGTGGGGCCGGAGACGAGGGGTCCGGACCCGGTGGAGAAGGGACCGTCCTGCGCGACGAGCCGCAGGCCGCCGATGCGTCCCTTGGCCACGACCACCAGGTCCGAGCCCCGGTAGTACTCGGCCACCTGCGTGACGACCTCGACGGGACAGTCACGGCGGATGCCCAGCGGGCGCCGGACGTCCTCTGCGTGCACGAGCGTCTCTCCCAGCATGGCGACGGCGGGCAGCGGAGGCTTGGTCGTGCTCGGGACGATGCGCCGGAAGCGCTCGAGGGTCTCGGCCGGGGTCGCACCCATCCGTTCGGCCAGCCGCATGGCCACCTGCCGGTCGAAGTCGAACCGGCAGCGGACCACCCCGCCAGCCACCGCACCGCGTTCAGGCTCGCGCCCGCGGTCAGGTGCGCCAGCACCTCCCGCACCGTCAGTCCGGCGCACAGCGACGGCGTCGCCCACTGCTCGTCCGCCAGGTCTTCGAGATCAGCCGCCAACGCTGCTCGCTCGGTACGGATCGAGGACCAGGCTCCGGTCCCACGGTCGTGCTCTGCCGCCGGTCTCGGATCAGTCACGGGAATCTCCTGTCGGGGTCGTGCTCCGCCTCGCTCACGGGCCGGAGCGGGCGGCAAGGGCGTTTCCGAAGGGGACTCCCGCTCGTGAGCGAACTCATCGCTGATGAGTGGTCCTTCTTCCGGCGCCCCCTCCGCGCGGCTGCCGAGAAGGTCCTGGGGGCGGGGAGCCGGCGGCGTTCCTGGGGGCGGGCGCCAGGGTGTATCTCGCCTCCGGCGGCATACGTGTCCCGGACGACGTCGCCCGAGCCGCTCCGGGGGCGCGGTCCGGGCGCAGGGCCGCCGCGTGGCGGGGCTTCCCGCGCTGTCGGCCGGGCGGCGTCCGAAAGCGCAGCGCCATGACCGCGCGCAGCGTGACGTGGCGCGGCGACCGTGGTCGCCACGCCACGGATACTCACACGGTGTTCCCTGTGCGTTCGGTGGTCAGCCGGTGCTGCAGGAGACCGTCGGCCAGGTGCGGTTGCCGTTGTGCTGGATGGTGACGCCCCAGTTGCTGCCGCTGCCGTCGGGCTTCGCCACCAGCACCTGACTGCTCGGATAACTGGCGCTGACGTTCCAGGTCGACAGGACCTTCGCCGGGGACGGCACGTTCATCGTGACCGTCCAGTTGCTGGAACCGGAGACGGCCACATTGAGGTTGTACCGGTCGCTCCACTGCTGGCCGGCCGACAGCGTGGCGGTGCAGCCGCCGCCACCGCCCCCGTCACCGCCACCGCCGCTCCCGTCGGGTGCCACGGCACGGCCGGTCTGCGGGGAGATCATCCCGGCGCACAGGTTGCGTGCGGCCAGCGTCTGGGCGATGCGCGGGATCGCGGCCAGCGTGTTGGCGGGCCAGTCGTGCATGAGGATGACCTGGCCGTTGGTGAGCCGGCCGACGGCCTGCACGATGGCGTCGGTGCCGGCACCGTTCCAGTCCTGGGAGTCGACGTCCCAGATGACCTCGGTCAGGCCGTACTTGGCCTCGACCGACTTCACCGTCGCGTTGGTCTCGCCGTACGGCGGACGGAACAGCCTGGGCGTGCCGCCGCCGGCGTTGGCGATGGCCTGCTGGGTCCGGGAGATCTCCGAGTCGATCTGCGCCTGGCTCTGCTGGGTCAGGTGGGGATGGGTGTAGCTGTGGTTGCCGACCCACATGCCGGCGTCCACCTGGGCCCGGACCAGGGAAGGGTTGGCGGCGGCGTTCTGGCCCTGGTTGAACATCGTGGCGCGCAGCCCGTTCTGCTTGAGCGCGTTGAGCAGGGCGGAGGTGTTGCCGGACGGGCCGTCGTCGAAGGTGAGCCCGACGTACCCGTTGCACGCCGCGGCCTGCGCCGGGGCGGCGGTGGCGACGGTCAGGGTGCCCGCGGCCACCGTCGTGGCGACGGTCAGTCCCGTGAGCAGGGAGCGTGCGGAAAGATGTGCTCTGGTTCTCATGCGCGGTGGTCCTCCAGCTCGGGTTTTCGGTGGTCAGCCGGTACTGCAGGAGACCGTCGGCCAGGTGCGGTTGCCGTTGTGCTGGATCGTGGCCCCCCAGTTGTTACCGCTGCCGTCGGGCTTCGCCACCAGCACCTGACTGCTCGGATAACTGGCGCTGACGTTCCAGGTCGACAGGACCTTCGCCGGGGACGGCACGTTCATCGTGACCGTCCAGTTGCTGGAACCGGAGACGGCCACATTGAGGTTGTACCGGTCGCTCCACTGCTGGCCGACGGAGAGCGTCGCGCTGCAGCTGCCGCTGTTGCCCCCACCGCCGCCACCGCCGCCCGAACCGGTGCCGTCCACCGTGATGTCGGAGCTGCCGCTGCTCTGGTATCCCTCGGTCGCCATGATCATGTAGTAGTTGAAGCTGCCGAGGCGCATGCCGGCGCGGGCCCATGCGTCGAAGTGGTTGCCGGTGGTGATGGTTCCGCCGGTCCTCTTCGACTGCCGGACGCTCCAGTACTGGTCGAAGGTCTTCGTGCCCTCGACGGACGGGGCGTTGTACCGCGTCGTCCTATAGATGTCGTACGTACCGCCGTCGCTGGTGACGGTGCCCATGAACGTGCCCGTGGGCCGGAAGGTGCCCCAGTTGTCGACGATGTAGTACTCCACGAGCGGGTTGGAGGTCCACCCGTACAGGGCCAGGTAGGCGTTGCCGGACGGGTTGAAGGTGCCCGAGTAGGTCACGGTCCTGCGTCCGCCGTTGCTCCACCCCTTGCCGGCGACGAAGTTGCCGGTGTTTCTCCAGGAGGTGCTGTAGTTGCCGCCGGAGCCCAGGTTCATGGAGACCGTTCCCTGGGAGTCGGTCCAGAACGAGTAGTAGTAGCCGTTGTTCGTCCCGGTCTGGTTCGTGGTGACGACCGTGTCGGCATGGGCGGTGCCCGGCAGGACCAGTGCGGCCACACCGGTCAGCAGCAGGGTGCAGGCGGTGCTGGTGAACAGCCGGAAACGGCTGGACCAGCCTAAGCGATCACGCCGTCGGCGCGTCGCGGGTGCGTCGTTCATGT
Source organism: Streptomyces minutiscleroticus (assembly GCF_014650875.1). GTDB lineage: Bacteria > Actinomycetota > Actinomycetes > Streptomycetales > Streptomycetaceae > Streptomyces > Streptomyces minutiscleroticus. The sequence goes on along the minus strand of NZ_BMVU01000003.1, from coordinate 319,688 downwards.
GCGTGCTTCCTCCTCGTCCTCGTCCGCACGGGGTCGATGGGACCGGACGGCGTGACACGGGTCCTGCGGAGCACCGGTGACCGGCAGGCGCTGTCCGGCCGCGTACGACAGCGCGCGACGCGGCCGGGCACGGCCGGGCACCGGGTGTGTGACGACCGGCGGGGCCGGGTCATGCCGGTGTTCCGAAGCGAGGCAGGGACGGAGCCCTGCCGACGGCGACAGTTTTGATCTGGGCCTGTCAACTGTCAATAGTTTCGGCAATCATTCCGAAACATTAGCCGTCGACACATGAGATGGTTCATCCATCACCGCTGTTCAGCGCATACATGACGAGAGTCATTGCCCTAGCCCGACGAGCACCTCCCGGACGCAGATCAAAATATCCAGCCGTCTCTTTCGAAAGTTTCGTAGCTCTTTCGGATCATGGAAGGGCGTCGCGAGGGAGACAGGCCGAGGGTGGGGCACCGCGCGTGGGTGTGTCGGCTCCGTGTCGGCGTCCCGGCGCGGTACGGGGCCGCGAGACGTACGGTGCGACGGCCGCCACCGGTTCGGCGGCGAAACCGGTGGCGGCCGTCGGCACGTCGCGGCGGAGGGGGTCAGTGCCGCAGGGACTTGAAGGCCGTGCGGAGCTCCCGGGCCAGCAGCTGCGGCTGCTCCCAGGCGGCGAAGTGGCCGCCCTTGTCGACCTCGTTCCAGTGGATGAGGTTGCCGTAGGCCCGCTCGCCCCAGCTCCGCGGCGCGGGGTAGATCTCGGCCGGGAACACCGTGACCGCCACCGGGACGGTCGGGATGTCGAACGCGTCGAACGGGCCGCCGCCGGCCTGGGCGCCTTCCCAGTACAGCCGGGAGGACGACGCCCCGGTGTTGGTCAGCCAGTACAGCGAGACGGCGTCGAGCATCTCGTCGTAGGTGAGGACCTTCTCGGGCTCGCCGCCGGAGTCGGTCCACTCCGCGATCTTGTCGTAGTAGTACGCCGCCATCGCGACGGGCGAATCGGCGAGAGCGTAACCGATGGTCTGCGGGCTCTGGTTCATCATCGCCGCGTAGCCGAAGCCCTCGCGGTAGAAGTGCAGCAGCCGGCCGTAGGCGTCCTTCTCCCGGGCCGACAGCTTCGCAGGCGCGGGATCGAAGTTGCGGAGGTGGCGCAGGACGTCCGGCGGCACGGTGCCCGGCATGTTGACGTGGATGCCGAGGAGCCCCTCCGGACGCTGCACCGCCTGCAGTTGCGCGACGATCGCTCCCCAGTCGCCTCCCTGGGAGACGTACTGGCGGTGACCGAGCCGGATCATGAGCTTGTGGAACGCGCGGGCGACGTGCGCCGGGTCCCAGCCGGTCGAGGTCGGCCTGCCCGAGAAGCCGTAGCCGGGCAGCGTCGGGAGGACGAGGTGGAAGGCGTCCTCGGCGCGCCCGCCGTGGGCCGTCGGATGCGTGAGCGGATCGATGATCTTCAGGAGTTCGACGATCGAACCGGGCCAGCCGTGCGTCATGAGCATCGGCAGGGCGCCGACGTGCGCCGAGCGGATGTGCGCGAACTGGATGTCCAGTCCGTCGATCGTGGTGATGTACTGGGGCAGCGCGTTGAGCCTCGCCTCGACCTTGCGCCAGTCGTACCGTGTTCCCCAGTACTCGACCAGCGGACGGACCTTCGCCAGCTGGGCGCCCTGCGACCGGTCGCCGACGGTCTCCTGGTCCGGCCAGCGCGTCGCCTTGATGCGCTTCCGCAGGTCGCTGATCTCCTTCTGCGGTACCTCGATACGGAAGGGACGGACTCCGGCGACCGGCTGCGCGGGGCTCGACGAGGCGCTCTTCACCGGCGCGCGGTCCGCGGTCGCCGATCCGCCCGCCGCCGCCTGCGCCTCGTCGGGCATGCCGAGCTGGGCGTGGACGACGGCACCCGCGGCGAGGCCCAGGAAGCGGCGGCGGCCGGTGGCGACGCGGCCGGTGTCTCCGATGGGGTCCATGGGAACTCCTTGTCCTGGTGCTGACCGATGACAACTGACGGCCGGGCGGAAGAGGCGTCGAAACCGCCGCGGCGGGGACGTCGTACAGGCTCGGTGCCTGGTCGGACGGCGCCCCGTGCAGACAGAGGCGAGCGTGAGGAGTGTGTTCGTCGGCTGGTGTGTTAACCGGTGACGTGGTGGTGCGCCCCCTCCGGAGCGGACGCTCCCGCCGCGCGGCGCGGACGCGCGGGGCGCAGACGCGCGGGGCGCAGGCCGGCTGAGGCCGCGGAGGGCCGGTCAGCCGACCGGGCGGTCAGGGTCTCTGTGCCCGTGGTCCGACGGTGCCGCCCCGCATCGGCCTTCCCGCACGGTGCACGGGTTCACCGGGACCCGCCGAGGCCACGGTCCTCGCGCCGACGGCCCGGCCGTCGGAACCCGCCGGGGCACGGAGTGCGCCGGCGCCCGTGCCCCGTACCAGAACCCGGAAGAGAATCCGGAAGTGCCACAGTCGCCCGCCTCCGTCGCGGTCGGCACGCCGTCCACCTGCAGACGGCGCCATCGTAGCCGGACAGACGTTCCGGGCAGGTGACGGATAACCGCCAAAATTGCCGACCCGCACGCTGTGTTTCCTTCATCGGCACATGGAGTTCGGTCGCGCCGCATGTGGGCGGCCCGGACGGCCCGGTCGCGCCGCGGCACACGTGTCACGCAGCCGGCGGGGTGACCGTGCAGGCGGCTCCGGACGAGGGGCGGCGGCCTCAGTCGGCCGTGGGTTCGTCGCGTGCCGCGGTGCATGCCTCCCGAAGGGTGTGGTGGTGCGGGAGTCTCGTCAGGGTGACGGCCTTGTGCAGGGGATGCTGTGCGGGCAGGACGATGGCGACGGGATGCTGTGCGATGAGACGGCGCAGGGTGGCGAAGCCGAAGCTGTCCAGGTAGAGCAGGTCGCCGAGGTCGAGGACGGCCGGTCGGCCGCCCGTGAGGTCGGTGACGTGGGCGGAGAAGGCGGTGGCGTTGGTGGCGTCGACCTCCCCGGTGGCGGAGACGACGGTCACCGGGCCGTCCGGGACCGTGCGCAGGGTGTAGGTGGCGGCGGACATAAGCGGACTCAGCTGGGGTCGTGGGCGGTCGGCACGGGGCGACGCCGGTGGTGCATGGTCACCCGGGTGCCGCGGATGCTGCGGGCGATCTCCACTCGCTCGCTCAGGCCGTGGATGACGGTCAGTCCGGTGCCGCGGGCCGCGCGGCGGCTGGCCGCGGTGTCGGTGTCCCAGCGGCCGGGGTCGGTGACGGTGGCACTGATCGTGTCCTCGTCGGCGAAGATCTCGACACTGACACGCTGGCGGGGGTCGGCGCGCACACCGTGTTCCACGGCGTTGCCGATCGCCTCGCAGAGGGTGAGCAGGATGTCGTGGGTGAGGGTGTCGCCCAGGTGCAGGGCGCCGAGCCAGGCGCGCACCCGGGCCCGCAGGGCGGGCAGCGCGTCCTGCCGGGCGGGGTGGGCGGCGACGAAGCTGGTGGGGGTGGTGCCGACGGGGCGCACGGCCAGCAGTGCGACGTCGTCGCGGTGGCCGCCGGGCGGGGCCATCGTCCGCAGGAGGCGGGCGCAGACGGCGTCGACGGGCTGGTGGACCAGGCGCGTGGTGGCGGCGGCGAGCCGGGCGAGCCCCACCTCCAGGCTCTCGCCGGGGCGTTCGACGAGTCCGTCGGTGTAGAGCAGCAACAGTGCGCCGGGAGGCAGCCGGTCCCGTCCGTCGGTCCCGGGCCGGGCGCAGAAGCCGGTCGCCAGCGGCAGGTGGCGTCCGTCGGTCAGGTAGCGGGCCGTCCGGTCCTCGGTGACCAGCAGCGGGTAGGGGTGGCCTGCGCAGGCGTAGTCGACCCGGTGGGAGGCGCTGTCCACCACGGCGTAGGCGACGGTCGTGCACTCGGCTCCGGGCACACTGGCCGCGTAGTGCCTCAGTACGTCCAGGACGAAGGCCGGCCGGGAGTCGGTCAGGGTCGCGGCGGCGGCCGCGGCGCGCAGCCGGCCCATCACCGTGGCGGCGGGCAGTCCGTGCCCGACCACGTCGCCGACCGACACCGCCACCTGACGGGGGTCGCGCAGCGGCGCGGCGAGGTACCAGTCACCGCCCACCCGCATCGTCTCCGCGGCCGGCTGGTAGACGGCTCCGAGCACGGCCGCTCCGGAGCGGCGGTCCAGGTCCAGCTGGTGCTCCTGGAAGCTGGTGGCGATGCGGCGTTCCCGCTCGGCCGCGTGGATGCGCTCCAGGGCCCGTCCGAGGACCGGCACCGCCTGCTCGACCAGCGCCAGTTCGTCGGCGGCGAAGCCGCGGGGTGCGGGCCAGGACAGGGCCAGCGCGCCGGTCACCGTGTCGGTCCGGTCCCGCAGCGGGTACATGACCGCGGCCCGGGTGACCGCGTCGGTGTCGCGCGTCACGGCGGCGAAGTCGGCGTCCAGGTCGCGGGTCTCGGGGATGACCATGGGCCGGCCGGAGCTGATCACCCGCGCGATCGGGAGCGGCGCCCGCGCGGCCACCACGTGGTAGCGCTCGCGCACCTCGGCGTCCAGTTCCCCGGCGAAGGTGAGGCGGATGTTGCCGCTGTCGGCCTCCACCACTCCCAGGACGGCCAACGGCGCTCCCAGGCCGGCCGGGCAGGCCAGCAGCGCGTCGAGCAGGTGCGGCGGCGACGTGGCGGAGCCGAGCGCGGCGCCGAACTCGGCCATGGCCTGTGCCCGGCGCGTCCGGTCGTGCTCGTCGCGGCGCCGTTCGTGTTCGCGCTCGCCCGCGGTCAGGCGCGCGGAGACGCGGTTGACCAGGTCCGCCGAGCTGAACGGTTTGGGCAGGTAGTCGTCGGCGCCCGCGCCCAGACCCGTGCCGGCCGCCTCCACCCCGGCGCGCGCCGAGAGCATCACCACCGGTACGGAGGACAGAGCGGAGTCGGCGCGGATCGCCGTGACCAGCTCGAGGCCGTCCACCGCCGGCATCATCACGTCGGTGACCACCACGTCCGGACGCCGCCTGCGCATCGCGCGCAGCGCCTCGGCGCCGTCGACGGCCAGGGCCACGTCCCAGTGCGCCGCGCACACCTGCGCCAGGTGACGGCGCATGTCCGCGTTGTCGTCGACGATCAGCACCAGGGGGCGTCCCGTCCCCCGGGTGACCGACGAGGGGATCGTGTCCTCGACCCACCCCATGGCCTCGGTCACGTACGCGTTCTCCTGCGGGGAGGTGTCTCCGGCCGGCCGCTCTCCGGCCGAGGCCGGGCCCCGGGCGGCGGGCAGGGTGATGTGCATGCTGGTTCCGACGTTCACGACGCTGTCCACCTCGATGCCGCCGCCGTGCAGCTCCACCAGGCTGCGCACCAGGGACAGCCCGATACCGCTGCCCTCCGCGCTGCGCGCCCGTGAGTTGTCGGCCCGGTAGAAGCGCTCGAAGAGCCGCCCCAGGTCCTCGGCCGCGATCCCGGTGCCGGTGTCGCTGACCGTGACGGCGATCGTGCCGTCCCGCGGCGGGGCCACCTTCACCACGATCCGGCCGCCGAAGGTGAACTTCACGGCGTTGGACAGCAGGTTCAGGACGACCGTCTCCCACATCTGGACGTCCACCTCCGCCGGGGCGGACGCGCAGTCGAGCACGAGGCCGATCCCGGCGCGGCGGCACAGCTCGGTGAACGAGGACGCGATCTGCGCCGTCAGCGCTCCCAGGTCCACGCGCACGGGCCGGGGGTCGGCCCGCTCGGACTCGGTGCGCGCGAACTGCAGCAGCGCGTCGACCAGCCGCAGCAGCCGGGTGGCGTTGCGCTGCGCCGTCTCCAGCCGGTCGCGCTGCTTGGGGTCCTCCTCGGCGGTGATCGCGTCCTGCAGCGGGCCGAGCAGCAGGGTGAGGGGCGTGCGGAACTCGTGGCTCACGTTGGTCAGGAACATCGTCTTGGCCTGGTCCAGCTGCGCCAGCGCGTCCGCGCGCCGCCGTTCCAGCTCGAAGGAGCCCGCGTTGGCCAGGGCCGCGGACACCTGGTCCGCCAGCAGCCGGCAGAATCCGCGGTACTGCTCGTCCAGGGGGCGGCGCGGGTTCAGCCCGAGCAGCAGGTGGCCCCGGCGTCCGTCCGCCGCCTCCGTCAGCCCGAGCAGCAGTCCCCGCTGGACGCCCGGTCCGTCCGCGGGGCGGGGCAGCCACGGTCCCAGGTCCACCTCCAGCGGCCGCTGCGGCTGCGCGGCCGGGCCGGGCAGCAGCGCCGTGAGCCGTTCGGGCAGCCGGCCCCGTACCGGCTCGCAGACCCCGGCGAGCACTCCCGGTTCCTCGGCGCCGTCCAGGTACACCGCCAGCAGCGGTACGTCCGGATGCGTTCCGTCGCACGCCCCCACCGCGGCGGCCACCGCCTCCTGCGCCGTCCGGGTCCGGAACAGCCGGCCGCCCATCCGCGTCAGCATCCGCAGCCGCCGCTCGCCCAGTACCCGTCCGGTGGTCTCGGTCACCACGCAGAACACACCGTCCACCACACCGGACCCGGCGATGATCGGCCCGTAGGTGAAGGTGAAGTACCGCTCCTCCGGGCGTCCTTCGGACACGATCGTCAGGAGCAGGTCGTCCGACCACGTCGCCTCGCCGGTCTCCATCACCCCGGCCAGCATCGGGCCGATCGGGTCCCAGATGTCCCACCACACCCGCTCGCCCGCTCCGCCCAGCGCGGCGGGGTGCTTGTCCCCGAGCACCTGGATGTACGCGTTGTTGTAGACCAGGAACAGCTCCGGGCCAAGCCACAGCACGATCGGGAACCGCGACGTCAGCGCGGTCGCCGTCGCGTCACGCCACTGCGCCGGCCACTCCGAGGGGGCACCGAGCGGGTGCGCGCTCCAGTCGAACTCGGCGAAACGGGTCCCCATCTCGCCACCCAGCGCCACCGCCGTGGCCAGTTCGGGTCCAAGCCCATCGGACACCGTCGCTCACGCCCCTTCCCACCAGCACCTGCCGGGACGGCCGGGAAAGCAACTCGCGCTCGGCGTCGAGCCTATCGCCGAACGGCCGGGCGGACTCCACGCCGGACGGTTCGCCGGGCGGCCCGCGCCCGCCGCCCCGCCCGGGGCACCCACGGGTCCGCTCGGGCGCAGGCGCGTCCGGGAGCGGCGGCCCGGCGTCTATCCGTGCGGCGGTGCGGCGGGCCACGTGCAGCGGCGGCCGATCCGCGTGTGTCCGTCCAGGGTCCTGTGCAGTTGCAGGCCGCTGTCCTCGCCCCCGGCCAGGAACAGCGGATCGGCGGGCGGTACGTCGTCGACGAGACGCTGGTCCGCGCGGGACACCGCCAGCCAGACGGGGGACCGCCCGGACAGGGCCTCGCAGTAGTCGCTCACGGTGATCGTGGCGCCCTCGGCGTCCACGTGGAGGCGCGCGGCGTAGCGGGCCGTCGTGGTGTGGCCGACGAGGTACTGCCCCGCGATGCGTGCCGTGTCCGCCAGACGGTGCACCGTCCAGGACGGCCGGCCGAGCGCGGTGAGGACGTCGTGCACGGTGTGCGCCACGAGATGGTGGCTGCCCACGGCACGCTCCATGGTCAGGGTGAGGTCGACGAACGCCGCCTCGTACCGCCGCGCTCCGTGCCCGGGGCCGAACGGTGTGGGAGGGGCGGCCGTCCGGGGCATGAGGTCCTCCTCCCCGTCAGGGCCTGGCCGGCACAGGTCGGGAAGGGCCGGCCGGCGCCGCGTCCGTGTCGACGTCGGGGACCGGGACATCTGGTGGCACAGTACGACCGGGCGGTGACGGACCACAGCCCCGCTTCGGCCGCCTTCCGCCCGGCCGCCCCGTACGGCGACGCTCCTGACGGGGCTTCCGCCGCGGCCACCGCTTTCACCGGTACGCCGTGCTTCACCCGTGTACGCGGCGGCGCGGGCACACCGTCGGCCCGGCCACGGCGGCACACCGCACGGGATGTCCTCGTGCGCCGCCGTCCACAACATGTCTCCTTCTCACCACGGCGGCACCCCGGATCGCCGCGGTGGCATCCCGGACGAGGGCTTCGCGACACGCACCGCTGTGTGGCCGAAACCCTTCTCCCCGCACGGCGCGCCCTCGGCGGGCGGGGCCGGGTTCAGACGATGTCGAGGACCTCCCGGACGGGGCGGCGGGGCGTGGCCGGGCCCCGGGGGCCGTAGCCGAGGCGCAGCACCATCTGCACCTGCCCCCGGCCCGACACCGGGTCGCGGACCAGGCGGCGCAGGTCGGCGCTTTCCAGCGGGTGGGAGCTCAAGGAGGTGGCCAGGCCCGCCAGAGTGGCCTCCAGCAGGACGCGTTCGAGCGCCTGCCCCGCACGCAGCCAGTCGGCGGGCTGGTCGCCGGGGGTGCTCAGCAGGGCCAGGCGGGGACGGCGCTCGAAGCCGGCCGTGCCGCGGCCGGCCACCGGACGGCGTCCGGCGAAGTCCCGCGAGAAAGCCCTGCCGTCCCGTTCGCGCGGTCCGAAGGCGTACTCGGGCACACCGTCGACGGCGGTGGCCGCCCGGGTGCCGAGCCGCGTCCAGCATTCCAGGTCCTGCCGGTTGCCGGGGGTCGTTACGTCCCGGCTCTCGGCGTCGCGGACCAGGTCCAGCACCGTCTCGGTGTGCCAGGGACCGAGGAAGAGCAGCGCGGCGCCCTCCTGCGCCGAGGCGTCGTGCAGCCGCTGCCTGACCTCCCCGGGGATGTCCTCGTCCAGGAAGGGGTGGCGGCTCGTACGGCGTTCCCGGACGGCGGGACGCAGCCGCGCCAGGCCCTCCCTGTCGGGCGCCGTCCCGCCCGGGTCGAGGTGGACAGCGGCGAGCAGCAGGGGGTCCCCCGGCTCGGGGAACAGCCTGACCTCCGGGGCCAGACCCGCGTGCGCCGCGGCGACCCGCAGATTGAACAGCGCCGCTCCGCAGCCGATGTGCAGTGCCCGGTTGCCCGGATCGGACCGCGGCATCGTCCGGTCCGTGTCCCCTCGGAGCAGCAGCACGCGCTCCTCCGTCACGAAGCGGAAACGCCACGGCTGCGCGTTGTGCATGGACGGTGCCGCCGTGGCCTCGGCGACGAGGCCGGTCACCGTGTCCGCGTCGAGCCTTCGTCCCCTCATCGCGGCCTCCTCGTCGGTTCCATCGGAGCATCGCGGACATCTCACCGGTAGAGCCCGATCAGCCCCGCTCCGGGGCCGATCGGGCTCTGCCCCGGCCCTGCGCCGCGAAGAACCGCGGTCCGAGCGGGCGCCACCTGCGTACGCGCCGGGACAAGGACGGAAAAGGAGGAGCAGGAGCGGGCCTCCGGGAACGGCCTGGGGTCTCACCCGTCGGCGGCCGGCTCCCGTTCGCCCAGGACCGTGTCGCCGGGGCGGAGCGCCTGTCCGTCGCGGCGCTCCCGGAACGCGCCGGGACACGTCGCCTCCAGCCGGTAGCCGGTGACGAGTTCGGGGGCGATGCGCACCACGTGCACCATGCCGGCGTCCGTCCAGGGAACCAGCAGGCTCTGACACCGCAGGTCCCGGTAGTGGACCAGTTCCTCGGGGTCGGTGACCCGGGCGGCGACGCCGGTGACGGTCACGCTCCAGCCCGTGCGCGTGTCCGGGTCGATCTCGTCGGCCTCGTACGCCACCACCTCCGACTCCAGGAAGCGGTGCAGGAACACGGAGCCCGTGTGGGTGCAGATCACGACGGCGCCCTCGTGCACGAGATGGCGGACGGGGCGGATGGCGGGCAGCGCCTGCCGGGTGAAGCCGACGCGGCCGAGGGGCACGCTCGCCAGCAGCGTGAGGGCCTCGTTCCGGCTCAGCTCGACCAGGCGCGTGCCACCGCTGAAGTCCGGAGCGTGGGCTTTCATGGCGTCTCCCCCGGGCACCGTGCGGCAGGCGCCCTTCGATCGGGCGGTCTCCTACTGGGCTCCGCCCCGTGTGCACGAGCGCATCGACGGGGCATCGCGCGGCCCGCGGCCCGCCGTCGCTCCGTGCCGGTCCGGTCCGGTCGCACGGGACGGTCCCGTCGCCGTGCCTCCGACGGAGTGGTCCGCGGGACCGGTGCGCGCAGCGGACGGGCCGCGCACCGGTGAGGGTGGTGCGGAGTGTGCGGGACCCCCCGGGACTACTCGGCGCGGCGGACCTCGACGTGGGTGACGGAAGGCTTCTCCACCGCGGTGAGGGGCACGGTGACGGTCAGGATCCCGTCCTTGTACTCGGCCCTGACCTCGTCCACCCGGGCACCGGCCGGCAGACGGACGCTGCGGGCGAAGGTGCCGTAGCGGAACTCGGTGTGGTGCCGTTCCCTCGTCTCCTCGCCCCGCTCGGCCCGCAGGCTGAGCACGTCGTGCGTGACGTCGATCCGGACGTCCTTCTCCACGTCCAGGCCGGGCAGCTCCGCGCGCAGGAGGTACGCGTCGTCGGTCAGCTGCTCCTCGATACGGATGCCGTGCACCGGCGCTCCGTGCCGGGCGGGGAACCCGGGCAGACCGGACTCGAGCCAGTCGAACAGGTCGGGCAGCAGGGGCGGGCGCCACTCGAGAATGCCAGGCATGTCAACTCCCCTATGGGACAAGGCGCTCATCCACGCCCCAACCCGCTGAGCGGTGGGGCCGGACACGGAGTGTTTCGCTTCGTCCCGGCATATCAAGTACGCGGTGGCACGCACGAGAGCCGGTCGGCCCTGACGGGAGCCCCATCGGCCCTGCGGTCCGGCACACGGTGGCGCCACTGCCCCTGCCGGCGTCCCGGAACCCGGTCGGCCACCGGGCAGACCTCGCGCTTCCCGGCCACCCGGCCACACCCCGTCGGCGGCCGGTCCTCCCTTCGGCGGCACCGGACTGCGCGGACCGCCGGCCCGACCCCGGCCGGGCCGGACAGGACCGGGCGGAGCACCGTGCGAGAACCCGGAGTCCGTCCGGTCCGGGCCGCAGGTCATCCGGGCCATCCGGCCGCCGGGCGGGCGGCCCGTCCGGTCTCGGACGCGCCCATGCCCTCGATGTCGCGCTCGGCGATGGTCACGAGCTGCCGGCCGAGGTCGTGCAGGGCCCGGCCCACCGCCAGTTCGTCACCGATCTCCGGCACGTCCCGGTCGGCGGGGTTGCAGCGCGCGGCCCCGTGCCCGGTGAGCGACGAGGTCCCGGTGTCCAGCACCACGCGCGCCTTCGTCGTCCCCTCGTCCTCGGAGAGGTAGAGGTGGACCTTCCATTCCTTGGTGTGCGGCATCGTTTCCTCCGTGGGACGGAACGGACTCTCGCGGTTCGGTGGCCTTCGGCACGTGATCCCGTGGGTCCGGTCCGTCCCGGGCGAACCGTCCATGCCGGCGACGACGGTACGGGACATGAGCAGGGCCTCCTTCGCGGATGCGCCCCCGCTCTCGTACCGCAGGATGGTGGTGGGGGCGCGGGTCCGGTGACGGACCGACGCGGGACCGGTGACGACCGGGCACCAGCCACCGGCCGCCGGTCATCGGGACGGTTCCGGGGTCACCTCGCGGGTCCAGCCTCTCCCGCGGTGGCGGACGCCGCTTGGGCCGTCCGGCCCTCAAGTCGTCCCCGGACAGCCCATGGGGGTCCCCCGCGGTCCGCTGGACGCTCGATGGGCGGAAGAGGCCGGAAGGAGACCCGCGATGACGGACGCCGTGCCCGGTCGGCCCCGGTCCGCGCCCTGCTCGCGGGCGGTACCACCGTGTGCGTCCGCCCCGCGGCGCCGGACGGCCGCCGGCGGGACTTCTGAACGGAGATGTCCCGGACAACCTCCGACTGCGCCGAGAAGGGAACCGCCATGAGGCACGACAAGGTCGGCTCCGTGATGACCGCCGAGGTCGTCCGCGCCGAGCACGGCACCCCGTTCAAGGAAGTCGCACGCCTGCTCGCCGACCGACGGATCAGCGGCCTGCCGGTCGTGGACGAGGACGACAAGGTCGTCGGTGTCATCTCCGAGACGGATCTGATGGTGCGCCGGACGACAGTTCCCGGCCCCTTCGGGCTCAGCGGTCCGAGGCGCCGCCCCCGGTTCGCCGAACTGACCTCCAGGGCCCGGAGGCAGGCCGCCAAGGGCACCGCGCGCACGGCCGGACAGCTGATGACCTCGCCCGCCGTCACCGTGCGCGCCGAAGCGACCATCGCCGAAGCCGCGCGGGCCATGACGCAGCGGCACGTGGACCGGCTTCCGGTGGTGGACGAGGAGGACCGGCTCGTCGGCATCGTCACCCGGCACGACCTGCTCCAGGTCTTCCTGCGGCCCGACGCCGACATCCAGGAGGAAGTCGTCGAGCAGGTGCTGGTGCGCACCCTGTGGCTGCGGCCGCGGGCCGTCGACGTCTCCGTGGTGGAGGGCGTCGTCACGCTCGACGGCACCGTGGAGCGCAGGAGCGAGGCACAGATCGCCGTCTCCATGACCAGGCAGATCGACGGCGTGGTCGCCGTGGTCGACAAGCTCGCCTCCCGTTTCGACGACTCCCGTCTGGAACCCGACGAGCAGGCCCTGCACGGTGTCGCCGACGGCCGGCTGCACAGGCGGTGAGACGACGGCAGGAGAACGGTGCGACGGAGACAGGAGGCGGAGGAGGCGGACGGCACCCGCACTCCCCGGCCCGTGAAGGGAGGCCAGCGGTCATGGCCACACCGCCACCGCCGCCCCCGGACAGCCGTCCCGCGGGCGACCTGGGGCGACGGCTCGCCCTGCGGCGCGAGGAACTCGGCCTGTCCCGCGAGGAGACGGCCGCCCGGGCGGGCGTGGCGCCCGGCTACCTGCGGTACCTGGAGGAGCAGCCCACCGCGTCGCCCGGCGTGCACACCCTGCTCAGGCTGGCCGACGCGCTGCGGACCACCCTGCGCGAGCTGACCGGAGGCGACGCCGAACTGCCGCCCGGACCGGGGCGGGCCGCCCGGAACCCCGGGTTCACCCGGCTGGGCGCCCAGGAGTGCTGGACCCTGCTGGCCACGCACGGCGTGGGAAGACTCGCGGTGAACACCGTCTCGGGACCGGTCGTCGTCCCCGTGAACTACACCGTCGTCCACAGGAGCATCGTCTTCAGAACCGCTCCCCGCACCGTGACGGCGCGGGCGGCCGGCTCCCGGGTGGCCTTCGAGGTGGACCGCGTCGACACGGCGTTCAGCCGGGGCTGGAGCGTGCTGGTGCACGGGCGCGCCCACGCCGTGACCGACCCCGACGACGTACGCAGGCTGCGCGGACTCGCGCACAGCAAGCCGTGGGCGGGCGGCCGGCGGGATCTGTGGATTCGCGTCGAGCCGCGCATCGTCACCGGGCGCCGCATCACCGTGTGAGCGCTTCGCGCGCCGCGGGCCGTCCCTGCGGCGAAGCCGGACGGCGTGACCCGCCGCGGTCCGTGTCCGCGGCCCGTGGTCGTGGTCCGCGGCCCGTGTTCGTGGTCCGCGGCCCGTGTTCGTGGTCCGTGGCCCGTGTTCGTGGTCCGCGGCCCACGGTCCGGGTCCGCCCGGCGGGACACGCGCCCCTCGGGCGGCCGGACCGCCCCCGACGGTTCCTCGCACACCGGCCTGGCGAAGGCCGAGCCCGGTACGAGGACGGGCACCCCGGTCACCGTGTGGTCGGACCGCGCGAACAGGCTGGTGTCCCGGCCCCCCACCGGGACGCAGGCGCGGCGGGGGACCTCGCTGTCCGGCACGCTGGCCGGAACGGGGGCCGCCGGCGGCGTGCTGGTCTGCGGGCACCCGGTGCGCGGGCGCCTGGACCGGTACCGGCTGGCGGAGTGGGACCGGGAGTGGGCGCGGGTCGGCCCCACCCGGCGGCGGACCACCGGCTGAGGGCCGTCACCCCGGCGGGCGGGGCCCGCGTGCCCGCGGGTGGAGGCGGGCGTCCCGCGACGCGCGCGTTCCGTCCCTGCCGGCCGAAGCGGGGTCAGACCGAAGAGGAGGAAGGGCTCGTCCGGTCCGGGCCGTCCGACCGCAGGACGGACAGCCGGCGCCGGTACTCCTCCTCGTCGATCTCCCCTCGGGCGAAGCGCCCGGCGAGCACCTGCTCAGGGGTGCGGTCGAGCGCCTGTGCAGGGGCGCTGTGCGGGCTCTCGCCGTGCGCCCCGGGGCGGCCGCGGTCCAGGGAGCGGAAGAGCAGCACGCCGACGGCGATCAGGAGGGCCCAGAAGACGACCGTGCTCAACGACATGGCGAACCAGCCCCAGCCGCTCATGCCGTGCGGGTTCCAGTACATCACTGCGGATCACTTCCTCGGTTTCCGGCGGCGGACGCGGCTGCGCGCCCTCAGTCGTGCGGAACCAGTGCGACCGGCCGGCGTACGTGGTGGAGCAGTGCGTGGGCCACCGGCCCGGTGTGCGAGCCGACCGCCGCGCGACGCCGCCGGCGCCCCACCACCACCAGGCCCGCTCCGTCCGCGGCGCGCACGAGCACGTGCGCGGCGCGTCCCTCGTGGAGGGTCTCGCGGACGTACACGGAGGGGAACTTCGCACGCCACGGTTCGAGCAGCGCCGTGAGCCCGTTCTCCGCCTCCTCCTTGATCCAGGCACGCCCCGCGGCGTCCGGCAGGCCGCGCGAGAGCGGCACGTGCCAGGCGTGCACGACGCGCAGCGGCGCCCTGCGCAGCTCGGCGGCGTGGAACGCGAAGTCCAGGAGGCCGTCGCAGGCCGTGCCGGTGTCGACCGCGACCGCGACGTCGCGGCAGGGCGTGTGCGTGGAGGCCTTCCCGGAAGCGTCCGGCAGGTGCTCGTGCGTCGCGTCCTCCCCCGCCCGCACCAGCACCACGGGCCGCTCCGCGTGGGCGGCGGTGGCGAGGGCCACCGATCCCGTCATGAGTCCGCCGACGCTGCCGAGCCCCTGGCCTCCGATGACCAGCAGTTCGGCGGTGCGCGCCTCGGCGAGCAGCGCGGGGCCGGGCCGCAGGCGCACCTGCTCGGCGGCCACGTACAGCTGCGGATACCGTGCGCTGAGCCGCTCGACCGCCGTGCGCAGCACCCGGCGCGCGTGGTATTGCGGGGCCCGCAGCTCGGGCAGGTCCGCACCGGCGTCGTCGGCGGGCAGGCCCTCCCAGGCGTGCACCAGACGCAGCGGCAGCCCGCGGCGCAGGGCCTCCCTGGCCGCCCAGTCGGCCGCGGCGACACTCTCCGGTGAGCCGTCCAGGCCCACCACGACCGGCTTCAGCATCCCCCTCACCCCTCCGCACTGCGCTTCGCGGCCCCGGACCCCCGGCCACGACGACCCTGCCTGTGGTCCGGCGGTCCGGCGGACCTGTGGTCCGTCCGGTTGTCGACACCAGCGTCGTACCGCGCCTGGCGCGCGAGGAGGGGCCGCCCGGTCACCGTCGAGACCGGTCGGCCCCTGCCCGGGAGCGTCCCGCCGCGCAGCGGCGGCCCCGGCGAGCCCTTTCCGTACCGCGTCTTCCTCCGTGCGGCCCCAAGGGCTCCCCGCCCGGGTCTGGTCCCGCCGCCGCGAGGGGCGCTTCGTCCCCGCGGCGGGGACGTTCGGCCCATGCCGCCGGGCGCCGGGACGGCCGACGATGCGACCGCCATACGGAAAGGGCGGAAAGGGGCAGGAAGACGGCTGCCGTGGGGCACCGCCCGCGAGACCTGTGACGGCGCCCCCGGGGCGGCTGCCGGGGCTGTGGGGGAACGCCGGCCCCGCCGTCGGCCGCGTCCGACGGTGGGACGGCACGGCTGTGAGGAGAGGACCATGCACGACAGTCCGCGCCTCGTGAGCGACGTGATGACGCACACCGTCGTCGCCGTCGGCCGCGACGCGCCGTTCAAGGACATCGTCAGGCTCATGGGCCAGTGGAGGGTCAGCGCCCTTCCCGTGCTGGAGGGCGAGGGCCGGGTCGTCGGCGTCGTCTCGGAGGCCGACCTGCTGCCCAAGGAGGAGTTCCGGGACAGCGACCCCGACAGCTTCGTCCAGCGGACCCGGCTGCCCGACCTGGCCAAGGCCGGCGGGCTGACCGCCCAGGACCTGATGACCGCTCCGGCGGTCACCGTGCACGCCGACGCCACCCTCGCCCGGGCCGCCCGCATCATGGCCCAGCACCGGGTGAGGCGGCTGCCCGTCGTCGACCGCGAGGGAATGCTGGACGGCGTCGTCAGCCGCGGGGACCTGCTCAAGGTGTTCCTGCGGAAGGACGAGGACATCGCCGGGGAGATCCGCCGTGAGATCGTCGGCCACCTGCGCCCCGCCTCGGCCGATCCGATCCGGGTGGAGGTCGCGGAGGGCGTCGTCACTCTCTCCGGACGGCTCAGGGACAGGTCCCTGGTCCCGGTGGTGGCCCGGCTGGTGCGTGCGGTCGAGGGCGTCGTCGACGTCGAGTTCCGCCTCGACCCCGGTCCGGCGCACGGCGATGCGCGGTGAGACACCCCGCCGGGCGACACGCCGCGGGCCGGAACCGCGGGACCGCAGGACGGCCGCCGCACCGACCCGCCGCTCGCACGGCGCGACTGCTCGCCTGCGCGGGCCCGGCGCGTCCCGGGCGACGACGACCGGCGTCAGGAGGTGCCGCGACGACCGGTGTCAGGAGGTACCTCCCGGACAGGTCTCGGCGCCCTGCCCAGGAGGCGCCCCCGCTCTCCCGCTCGGGGCCCGGAGACCGCGGCGGGTGGAAGGTACAGGTCAGCGTCCCCCGCAGGCCGGGCCGCGTCCGACGACCTGACGGGACGTCTCATCGCGCTCAGGGGTCCGCGGCGGTTTCGTGGCGGGCCAGTTCGGTGGCCAGGCGTCGCATGACCGTGCGGTTGGCGCGCCGCATCGTGGCCCGGACCACGGGTGCCAGCAGACGGTCGGCGAGAGGGGCGCGCTCCCAGGCGTAGGTGAACCAGACGCGGCTTCCGCCGGCCGGCGACGGCTCGATGGTGTAGACGCCGCGGGCCAGGCGCCGGCCGCCCGCGCTGACGTTGCGTTCGACGATGCGTCGCGGCGCTTCGGCCTCGACGACCTCGACGGTGACGCGGGTCCTGGTGCCGCCCAGCGTGGCGGTGACCGTGGCGGACGATCCGACGCCGCGGCCGGGGCCGCTGCAGCGCCAGCCGGTCAGGTAGTGATCGGTGAACCGCTCGTGATGAGCCATGACGTCGAGGAAGTCGTAGACCTGCTCAGGCGTCTGCCGCACGTCGACCGACACGGTGACAGGTTTCATGCATCGCACGGTACCGGCGAGTCGCATCCATTGGTACGGCCGCGACGTGGTGGACACGGGCGGCTCGTCCGTGAAGGGCGGGGCCGCCGGCGGTACGGTCGGGGACCGGCGCGCCCGGCTGCTGGACGCGGCCGTCCCGGCCGTTCCGAGGTCTTCGGGCGCGCCGCGGGCGAGCCCGGCCGCATGAGGGACGCCGGTCGCGGCCGGCGCGCGGAATGGCGCACGGGGCCGCGGCCGTTGGAGGGAGCGGGCACTTCGGCCATCGGCCTCACACGAGGGAGCGGACATGACCGTCCAGGACGTCGACCGGGTGAGCTTCGTCAGGGAGTGGGAGGAGTGGCACCGGGCGAAGGAGGAGGCGCTGGCAGGGCCGCACGGCTTCCTCGCCATCACGGGACTGCACTGGCTGAGCCCGGAACCGACCCGTTTCGAGGACGCCCCCGGCGCCTGGTCGGCCACCGCCGGCGGGGTCGTGGTCGACCTGGCCGAGGGCGAGGAGCTGACCGTCGACGGCACGGCGGTGCGCGGACGGTACGGCTTCGGTGCGATCGCCGAGCGGGACAGCCTGTACGTCGGCCACGGCGACGCCGTGATCGAGGTCGCCAGGCGCGGCGGCCACGACATCCTGCGGCCCCGCCACCCCGACAACCCCCTGCGCACCTCGTTCACGTACACGCCCGCCTACGCCCCGGACCCGCGCTGGCGCGTCACCGGCCGTTTCCTGCCCTTCCGGGAACCCCGCCCCCTCACGGTGGGCGCCGCCGTCGAGGGCCTGGAGCACGTCTACGACTCCCCCGGCCAGGTGGAGTTCGCATGGGAGGGCACGCCGCACCGCCTCACCGCGTTCGACGGCGGCTCCCCCGGCAGCCTCATGGTGCTGTTCACCGACGAGACCTCGGGCGTGACGACGTACGCCGCGAACCGCTCCCTCCGGATCGCCGCGCCCGACTCCGACGGCCGGGTCGTCCTCGACTTCAACCGCGCAGGGAACCTGCCCTGCGCCTACACCGACCTGGCGACCTGCCCGCTGCCGCCCGCCGGGAACCGGCTGCCGATCGCGGTCGAGGCGGGCGAGCGGATCCCGCTGGAGCGCGGCGGACGGCCCTGACCCGGAGAGCCGCCCCGCCACGGCCGGCGCCGGGGCCCGTCGTCCCGCTCCGGGCTCCGCGGGCGTCGGCGGGCGGCCGGGCGGTTCGGCTCCGGTCGTACCCCCCCCTCGGCGGGCCCCATGACGGATTCGCCCGTTCGGCACGGAACACGACGATGCGGCACGCCGTTGTGGGACGTATGCGTGTTGTAGGAGTGAAGGAGTTCGGAGGGCCCGAGGCCCTCGGCGTCTTCGAGCTGCCCGACCCGGTCCCCGGACCCGGCCAGGTGCTCGTGGACGTCGCCGCCGCGGCCGTGAACCCCACCGACACATACATCCGCGCCGGAGCACGGGCCGAGGCCATGCGCGGTGCCCCCCTGCCCCACGTGCCCGGCATGGACGTCGCCGGCACCGTGGCGGCCCTCGGCGACGGCACCGCAGGCTCCGGTCTCTCCGTCGGGGACCGGGTGATGGGCATCGTCGTCCCGTACGGCTCGCACGGCGGGTACTCCTCGCGGATCGTCCTGCCGGCCGGCTCGGTCGCCCCCGCACCGGCGGGGACCGAACACGTCGAGGCGGCCACCCTGCCGATGAACGGGCTCACCGCACGGCTGGCCCTGGACACCCTGGCCCTGCCCGCGGGTGCCGCGCTCGCCGTCACCGGCGCGGCCGGCGCGTTCGGCGGATACGTCGTGCAGCTCGCGAGGGCCGACGGGCTGCGGGTGGTCGCCGACGCCTCGGAGGCCGACGAGGAACTGGTGCGCTCGCTGGGAGCCGACATCGTGGTGCGGCGCGGTGACGACGTGGCCGACCGGATCCGCCGGGCGGTACCGGAGGGCGTCGCGGGTCTGGCCGACGGCAGCGTGCAGGGCGACCTGGTGCTGCCCGCCCTCGCGGACGGCGGGCGGATCGCCACCGTCCGCGGGTACGCCGGGCCGGAGGACGGCGGCGGGCGCGGCGTCACCTGGCATCCGGTGATGGTCCGGGACTACGCCGAGAACCGGACGGCGCTCGACCGGCTGCGCGAGCAGGTCGAGAGGGGCGGGCTGACGCTGCGCGTGGCCGACGTGTTCCCGGCCGAGCGGGCCGCCGAGGCGCACCGGCGCCTCGAGGCGGGCGGCACACGCGGCCGGCTGGTCCTCACGTTCTGAGTGCACCGGGACCGGCGGGCGGGCACCCCCTGCCTGCCGGCCGCTCCCGGCGCGCCTCGGACCGGGTGCGGATCGATGCGGCCCCTGGGCCCGGGCACCGCCGCTCACCCGGGCCGGCTCCTTCGGCCCGTCACGCCGGGACGGCGGGCGGGCTCCTCGGGGACGGACAGGACCCGGCCGGAGCCGACGGGGCGGCTGGCGTCGCACCGTCCGGCCCCGGGGAATCGGAGGGAACGCAGGAAGACGCCCTCGTCGGCGCCGGGCCGGCGACGGCCGAACCGCTCGGCGCCACCGGCCTCCCGGTGGCCCGGCGCGACCCGGCGGCCACCGCGGAGCTACGGGCGCCGCCCCGGCGGCCCTCCCCCTCGGCGCTCACCGGCGCCGCCCGGTGTGACGGCGTCCGCCCCGCCGACGCCCACGTCTGGATGGACCGCGCCCGCGGACTCGGCCCGACCCGGGCCACCGGCCCCCCTACCGGCACCTGCTCGAACTCCTGGAGGCCGTCACCCGTCCCGCGTCCGGCTGAAGTGCCCGCCGGGCAGCCCGCCGCACCTTCGCGGCAGGCCCCGCGGTGAGCGCTCCTCGGCTAGGACAGCTGCGGGTAGAGGGCCGCGGGGTCCGCGGCCAGTCCCGCCTTGACGCGGCGCGTGACGTCGTCGGCCAGCACCTCGTACGCTCCCGACTCCACACCGTCCAGGGCCAGCGCGGCCACGTCGCGCGGGGACGACTTGGGCGCGTCGACGTCCGCCGCCATGTCGGTGTCGACGTACGCCATGTGCAGGCCGGTGACCTCGATGCCGCGCGGCCGCAGCTCCAGGCGCAGGGAGTTGGTCTGGGACCACAGGGCGGCCTTGGAGGCGCTGTAGGAGCCGGCGGTGGCCAGCCACGAGAGCACGGAGTGGACGGTGAGGACGTGCCCGCCGCCGTTGCGCTCGATGACCGGCACGAAGGCCCGGGTCGTCAGGAGGGGACCGTAGAAGTTGGTTTCGAACTCCCGGCGCACGTCGTCGAGGGGCGCGTCGAGGAAGGACGCGCCGACCAGGGCGCCGGCGTTGTTGACCAGCAGGTTCACGTCCTGGGCCTGTGCCGCGGCGGCGGCCGTGGAGTCGGGGTCGGTGATCTCCAGCGCCAGGGGGACGGCGTCGGGGTGGGTGACGGTGCGCGGGTCGCGGGCCGTGGCGTAGACCTTGGCCGCGCCGCGCGCGTACAGCTCTTCCACGAGCGCCTTGCCGATGCCCCGGCTGCCACCGGTGACGAGGGCGACGGCCCCCTTGATCTCGGTCATGTCTGCCTCCACAACAGGAAACCGATCGGTTTCCCCCTAAGGTAAACCGATCGGTTTCCACTTTCAAGCGCGGGGCCGCCCGGGCGCGGTGGTTCAGCGCACGCCTGCGGCGTCGAGGAGAGCGGTCACGGTGGGCCGCACGAGCCCGTCCGGGGAGTCGGCCCGGATCCCGGCCCGGGCGCTCGCCCCGTCGAAGACGAGGCTCAGCTGCCGGGACAGCAGGCCGGGGTCGCCCGCCCCGCCGCGTTCGGCCTCCTCCCGGAAGAACGACGTCAGTCCCTCCTTCGCCCGGCGCGCGACCCGGCTCGCGGGGTGGTCCCCGTCCTTCAGCTCGACCTGGGCGGCCAGAAAGGGACAGCCCAGGTAGTCCGGCGAGGCCGCCTGCTCCTCCAGCGCGTCGAAGACGTGCAGGATCCGCTCCCGCGGGCGGCGCCCGTCGCCGGGTCCGGGCAGCAGCTTCGCCACGTAGGCGGGGACGCGCCGCTCCAGGCCGGCCGCCAGGAGGTCGTCCTTGCTGCCGAACAGCTGGTACATCGAGCGCTTCGACACGCCGGCCGCCTTGCACAGCGCCTCCACGCCGACGCCGACGCCGTCGCGGTAGGAGAGTGCGGCGGCGGCCTCCAGCAGCCGGTCGCGGGAGTTCGGTTTCTTCTCTTCGCCACTCATACCGTGAGGCTAACGCGATGTCCGCACATCAAAACCGATCGGTTTACGGGGTGGTGCCGCGCCTGTCGCGGGGACCGCGGGCCGCCGCCGGCGGACGGCGGCCCGGCGGGGTCATGGACGGCGCGCGTGCGCGAAGCCCCGCCGGTGCCAGAGCAGTCCGCCCGCGCGGGCGGGCTCGCCGTCGACACCGGTGACCCGGCCCACGAGGATCGTGTGGTTCCCTCCTTCCAGCAGGTCGTGCCGCAGGCAGCGCAGGGTCAGGGCGGCGTCGCGCAGGACGGGCGCCGGATGCGGGTCCGGGACCAGCGCCATGCCCTCGAAGCGTTCCTCGGCCGGCCGGGTGAAGCTGCCGACGAGGTGTTCGTCGCCCGGCGCGAGCAGATGGACCGTGAAGGCGGCGGCGCCGGTCAGCGCGTCGTGCGTCCGGGAGCGCCGGTCCAGGCAGACGAGGAACAGCGGCGGGTCGAGGGACAGAAAGGCCACGGCGCTGGCCGTCAGCCCCCGGGGCACGCCCTGGTCGTCGTAGCAGGTGACGAGGGTGACGGGGGCCGCCAGGGCGGACATCGCCGTCCGGAACGCCTCGGCCGGTTCCCCCGCCGTGCCCCGGGCGGGCCGGCCGGCCGGCAGGGTGCCGGTCACCGGGCCGCCTCCAGCGGACGGGCGGCGCCCCGCAGCCAGCGGCCCGCGGGCCGGCCGGTGAACCCCTCGCGCAGGTCCCAGGCCACGCGGCCCCCCTTCACCGTGGTGGTGAAGCGGCCGGTGAACGTCCAGCCCTCGTACGCCGACCAGCCGCACAGCGACTGCACGTCGCGCGCGGAGAACTGCCAGCGCTCGGCGGGGTCCAGCAGGGCCAGGTCGGCGTCCGCGCCCGGCTCCAGGCGCCCCTTGCCGGGCAGGTCGAAGAGGCGGGCGGGCCCGTCCCCCATGAGCCGGGCGAGATGGGCGGCCGCCTCGTCCGGCGCGGTGTCCCGCATCCGCAGGCCGGTCCACACGGCCGTGGCCAGTTCCTGGACGCCGGGCAGGCCGGGGGGCGCCTCCGCGGGCGGGCGGTTCTTCTCCTCCACCGTGTGCGGGGCGTGGTCGCTGCCGAGGGTGGCGGCCTCGCCGTCCAGTACGGCCCGCCACAGGCGCCGCTGGTCGCGGCCGTCGCGGATGGCCGGCGAGAGGCGGGTGCGCGGGCCGCGCCGGGTGGTGTCGTCGTGGGTGAACGACAGGTGGTGGCCGGTCACTTCGAAGGTGAGGGGCAGGCCCTCCGCGGCCGCCGCCGAGAGCAGGTCGGCCTCCTCCGCCGAGGACACGTGCAGGACGTGGGCCTTCGTGCCGAACTCGCGCACCAGGCGCACCACTTGGGGCACGGCGACGATGCCGCCGGGGAGCACGTAGCGGTCCCGGGCGTCCAGGCGCGGGCCGGCGGGCAGCGGCTCGCCGGGGGCGGGCAGGGCGGCCACGCGGCCGTCGCGGATCGCGACGGCGCCGTCGCGGACGCCGTCGGGGGTGACGAGGCGGCCGCCCTCGACGATCAGGTCGGCGGGTGTGTCGGTCAGCTGTGCCACGTCAGGCTCACCAGTTCCTTGCAGAGGTCGTTGGTCGGGCCCATCAGCGCGACGGCGCGGGCGTCGCGTCCGTAGCGGTTGATCTCGTGCGCGGCGACGTAGCCGGCCGAGCCGAGCAGCTGCTCGACTCGGTGACGACCCGTTCGGCCGCGGCGGAGGCGAAGAGCTTGGAGTGCAGCGTGGCCATGCCGGGGTCGGCGGCGCTGCGCCGGCCGGCGCGTTCGACGACCGCGCGGGCGGCCTCGACCTCGGTGGCGAGGTCCACCAGGCGGTGCCGGACGGCCTGCTGTGCCAACAGGCCGCGCCGCTCGGCGTGCGCGTGGGCCAGGTCGAGCGCGGCCTGGGCCAGGCCCACGGCGACGGCGCCGAGGGTGGCGCCGCCGTCGCGGACGCCGGCGGTGATCGCGGCGGCGGCGCCGACCGGCCCCAGCCGGGCCGCGTCGGGCACGTGGCAGTCGTGGACGGAGACGAAGCCGGTCGCCGATCCGCGCATGCCGGCCAGGCGCAGCGAGGTGTCCGGCTCCAGACCGGGGGTGTCGGCCTGGATCAGGAAGAACGTCTGCCCCGCGGAGCCGTAGCCGGTGTCCGGGCCGGCGGCCGGCGCCGGGTCGTCCGTCCGGGCCAGCACCAGGTAGTCGATCTCCACCTGGTGGTGGCGGGTGCCGACGCTGCGTGCGACCTCGGCGGCGTAGGCGCGTTCGTCGCTGGGCCAGGTGCCGGTGTAGGCGATGTTGAAGGTGTGCAGGGAACCGGCGCCGCCCGCGGCGCGGAACGCCTCGGCCGCGAGCGCGGTGACCAGGCTGGAGTCGAGGCCGCCCGAGGTGACGGCCGCGACGGGGGCGTCCGCCACCAGCAGCCGGGACACCTCGCGGGACAGCAGGTCGCGCAGCTGGGTGCCGGCCTCGTCCAGGGTGCGGCCGGGCTCGGGGCGCAGGCCCCGCTCGTGGGCCATCGGGCGGCGCCTGCGTCCGCGCCACGGGTGTGCCGGTGGCCGGGGCGCACGGCGTTGATCCGGATGCCCCGGGACGGGCGGTGGGGGGCGGCGCTCCCCGTCAGGCCGACGGATCCGAGCGCAGTCCCAACGCGCTGTGCCGGATGAGCCCCGCGGGCGCATCGGCGGAGCCCGACCTGCGACGCGTCGACTCCACCAGTCTCGATCGGAGGTCGGTCGCGGGTTCGCCGAGCACGATGGCGCTGAGCACCAACTCGAGCATCAGGCAGTCGTGGTCGTCGTCCGTGCCCCGGTAGCGCTCGGGATCGCGCTCGACCACGGCGCGAGCGATCCGCCGCCCACCGTCGGCGACCGGCTCGAAGGTCGCCGCGAAGACCCCGTGACCGGTCCAGCTCCGGTGCAGGAAGACGTCCTCGCCCTCCGTGAAGACGTTCCACTTCTCGTCCATGTCCCGCGCCGAGTAGCCGCGCCGGATCCGCTCCCAGTCTTCGTCCGACCAGATCCGCTGCGGCAGCCGCGGCATGGGCCGAGGAGTCGATATCGGCTGGAGGCGAGGGGAGAACATGGACCGGGTCACGCGTTCGTCAGCAGGCATGCGGTGATCCTATGGAAGAAGCGGCGCCCGGCCGCTCCCTCCCCCTCGGCGACCCCGTTGCGGGACGGCCGGCCGACGAGGTGATGGCAGGCACCTCGACCGCCCGGACCCACCGGTGCCGCGGCCGTCCGGACGTACCGCCTGCTGCCGCCGAAGCGCCCCGCACCTTGACGGTGACGGGGAGTCAGCAGCGCTTCGCACCCGTGCGCGGGACGGGGGAACCTCGCTGTCCCGGGCCGCTGCTCCCCCGCCTCGCCGCCCGCAACACGGCGCTGTGCGTCCCCGGCACCGTGCCGGACCACCGTGCGGACACACCGATCTCAGCTCGGAACGATCATTTTTGACAACGATGTCCGGCGAAGGTGTGGACGCGTGGGACCGGGCGTGATCTCATGCGTGAGGCCGTGGATACAACGTTGTACGCGCGAGCTGGTCCGCACGTGCACTCGTCGCCACATGCCCGCCGCACTCGCCGAAGTGCCCGACCATGAGAGGAAGCGTGCCGTGCGACCTTCGTTCTCCAGATCCTTCCGCAGACTGCGCGCGCCGGTCATCGGTCATGTCCTGGCCGGCGCGTCGGTGGCCCTCTGCCTGACCCACCCCGGTGTCGCGACCGCGGACACCGCGGGTCCGGCGGCGCGCACCTCCACGGTGAAGGTGCAGAACGCCCGGTTCGAGGTGCTGTCCCCGACCCTGATCCGCACGGAGTACGCAGGGGACGGCCGCTTCGAGGACCGGTCCACGTTCAACGCGGTCGGCCGGGACTCCTTCACGCCGCCCCGCTACAGCTCGACCGTCCGCGACGGCGTCCTGACCATCACCACCAGCAAGATGACCCTGCGCTACCGGGTCGGCTCCGGGCCCTTCACCGCGGACAACCTGACGGTTGCACTCCACGCGGGCGAGGAGCCGGTACTGGCGGCGCCCTGGCGTCGTTCCGTCTGCGCCGTCGGGACTCTGTGCGAGGCCGAGGACCAGCTGTACGACGGTCCCGCTCTGGCCACGGACCACCGCGCGTTCACCGGCAAGGGGTTCCTGGCCGGTTTCGAGGTCGACAACAACTCCTTCACCACGGACGTGCGGGCGCCGGCGAAGGGCACGTACGAGTTCGCCGTGCGCTACGCCAACGCGGCCGGCAGCGACGGCCGCCACGAGACCCGGACCCTCAGCCTCAGTGTGGACGGCGGCGCCGACAGGAAGTTCACCCTGCCCAGGACGGACGACTGGGACACCTGGGGCGTGGCCCGCCTGTCGCTGCCCCTCGGCGCGGGCTCCCACACGGTGAAGCTGCACCGCGCCGCCTCCGACTCCGGAAGCGTCAACGTCGACAGCACCGCCCTGCTGA
Organism: Streptomyces minutiscleroticus; assembly: GCF_014650875.1. Taxonomy (GTDB): domain Bacteria; phylum Actinomycetota; class Actinomycetes; order Streptomycetales; family Streptomycetaceae; genus Streptomyces; species Streptomyces minutiscleroticus. The sequence continues at coordinate 294,066 of NZ_BMVU01000003.1, read as the reverse complement.
CGCCGGGGGCCGACTACCCCTCCCGGGAGGCGAGCGCCGTCGCGGGCTGCCGGTTCGGTACGGGCTGCGAGGCCGAGGACGCGCTCCTGTCGGGCTCCGCGGTCGTCGCCACGGACCACGACGGGCACTCCGGCCACGGCTTCACCGCCGAGCTCAACCAGGGGTCGCGCATCACGGACCGGGTCGCGGACGTCCCCGGGAGCGGCACCTACACGCTGCACCTGCGCTACGCCAACGGCTCGGGCGGCGACGGCCTGCACCAGGCGCGCGAGATGACGGTCGGCACCGAGGGCGGCACGAGGAGCACCGTGTCCCTGCCGCCCACGGACGACTGGGACACCTGGTCGACGGTGTCCGTCCCCGTGGAGCTGAAGGCGGGCACCGACGAGATCACACTGTCGTGCCCGGAGGCCGCAAGCTGCCACGTCAACGTGGACCGCCTCGCACTGACCCCGCGCAAGCAGGCGGCGCCCGCGTCGCACCTCGCCCTGGGCGGCTACCGGCGCAGCCTCGACGGGCTCGACGGCGACAAGGACCCCACCCCCTGGACCACGCCCGGACTGCTGTACCGGGACGGCTGGTACCTGCTCGACGACACGCCCTCCGCGGTCCTCGACACCCGCACCGAGAAGGTCTCCGCGCGCCCCGGCCACCAGGGGCGCCCCTACCGGGACGGCTACGTCTTCGGCTACGGCCACGACTACCAGCAGGGCCTTGCCGACCTGGCCACGCTGACCGGGCCGCCGCAGCTGCTGCCCCGCTGGGCCTACGGCGTGTGGTACTCGGAGTACATCGACCGCACGGCCGACGACTACAAGAAGGTCGTGTCGGCGTTCCGCGACGCGAAGGTGCCCCTGGACGTACTCGTCATGGACACCGACTACAAGGCGCCCAACGCCTGGAGCGGCTGGAACTTCGACACCGGGAAGTTCCCCGACCCCGAGGGCTTCCTCGACTGGGCCGAAGGCCAGGGGCTGCACAGCACCCTGAACGTGCACCCGAGCATCCTCGGATCCGACCCGCAGTTCGCGAAGGCGCAGGCCACGGCCAAGGGCAAGCTGCGCAAGGGCGGATGCGCCTCGGCGGCCGGCGCGGACTGCTACAGCTTCGACTTCGGTGACCCCGACCAGCTCAAGGCCTACCTCGACCTGCACCGCCCGCTGGACGAGGCCGGCAACGACTTCTGGTGGCTGGACTGGTGCTGCGACGCCTCCCGCTCCTCGCAGGCCGGCGTGACCCCGGACGCGTGGATCAACCAGCAGTACGCCGACCTCACCTCCGAGACCAGTGACCGGGGCTTCGCCTTCTCCCGCGCCTACGGGTCCCTGCAGGCCGGCGGCTACAGCGGCGGAGTGGGCGTGCCCACCGGGCCGTGGGCCGACAAGCGGACCACGATCCACTTCTCCGGCGACACGACGTCGAGCTGGGGCACCCTGCGCGCCCAGATCGGTTACACACCGGGCGAGTCCGCGTCGACCGGTCTCGCGGCCGTCAGCCACGACATCGGCGGCCACAACGACGGGTTCGGCATCCCCGGCGCGGAGACCTACGTCTCGGAGGACGGCAAGACGCACCGCACCACCAAGCTGCCCGACGACCTGTACGCCCGGTGGGTGCAGCTGGGCACCTTCCAGCCCATCGACCGCCTGCACAGCAACCACAGCGACCGCCTTCCCTGGCAGTACGGTCCCGAGGCGGAGAGGTCGGCCGAGAAGTTCCTGCGGCTGCGCGAGGAGCTGGTGCCGTACACGTACACCCTGGCCCGCGAGGCGAACACCACCGGGGTGCCGATCACTCGGCCGCTGTACCTGCAGTACCCGGAGGAGGCGAAGGCCTACACCGAGGCGGACAGCGAGTACTTCTACGGGCCCGACCTGCTGGTCGCACCGGTCGCCGAACCCGGCACCGAGACCACCACGTCGGTGTGGTTCCCGCCGGGCACGTGGACGGACTACTTCACCGGGCGCACCTACACCGCGCCCGCCGGCGGCGCCACGCACGACGTCACGACGACACTGGACACCATGCCGGTCTTCGTCCGCGCGGGCGGGATCGTCGCCACCCGGTCCGGCGACGTGGCCGACGACGCGCAGCGCCCGCTGTCCGAGGTCGGCGTCAAGGTCGCCACGGGGGCGTCCGGCTCCTTCTCCCTCTACGAGGACGACGGCACCAGCCGTGTCTCGGGACGGGCGGCGACCACCCGGCTCGACTACTCCGAGCGCAAGGACTCCCACGTGCTGAGGATCGGCGCCACCAAGGGGTCCTTCGAGGGGCAGGCGAGCCGGCGCACGTGGACCGTGTCCTTCACCGGCGTGGAGCGGCCGCCGAGCCGGGTGACCGCGGGGGACGCACGGATGCCGAGGTCGGCCTGGCACTGGGACGCCGACACGCACGTCCTGAAGGTCTCCCTGCCCGCGCGCGGCATCCGCAGCGGGACGACCGTCGCCTACCGGTAGCGCATCGAGCAGTGCCGCAGGGGCCCTGTACGTCCGGTGCGTCAGCCGGACGCACCGGGCCCCTGTGCTGTGCCCGCCCGGTACGCGGGTGGAGCCGGGCCACCGGGTCCCGGGCGGGCGGGGCGGGCTCCGGCCCCGTCAGTACGACCGGGCCGCCTTGCGGTGGGAGGGGGACACCTCGGCCGCCCGCTCCTCGGGGAAGGAGATCTTCTCGGGGTCGCCGTCGGAGGTGTACCGCCCGACCGTTCCGTCGCGCAGCTTGTCCAGCCACGCGGTGGAGGTGAACTGCGCGTCCGGGCCGGTCGCGGCCTGGGAGCGGATGCGGGGAACGGCCCGGGGGTCGAAGGCGGCCGAGAACGGCGAGGGCGCCGGGTTCGATCCGACGAGGTAGACGCCCCGGTGCTGGTAGCGCACGCCGCCGGAGACCCCCTTCGCCGCGAGCTGCGGCGTGCGGGGCAGGGAGCCGTTGGGCAGCGCCAGGGACACCACCGACGCGCCCGGTACGGCCTCGGTGATCGCCTGCTGGTTCCGGGCGATGGCCTCCTGGACCTCCGCGTCCCCCACCGTGCCCAGGGTGGTGTGCCGCAGCGTGTGGTTGCCGATCTCGAAGCCGTGGTCGGCGAGCCACTTGAGCGTCCTGCGGCCGCCGGAGTCCCGGAAGGGGTCCCCGTTGACGAAGAAGGTGGCCACCGGGCGGAAGGAGGGGTGCTTCTCCGCGACGTCCAGCAGGATTCCCACCGCCGATCCGGGGGCCGGCCGGCCGGCGGCGTCGAGGGCCAGCTGGCTGCCGGTGGAGTCGTCGAAGGTCAGCACCACGGGGTGGGCGCCGGCGGGAATGTCGATCTTTCCGGCGGTGAACTGCCGGGCGGTGACCGGTACGTAGCCCTCCCGCGCGAGCCGTTCCAGTTCCGCGCGGAAGTCCCGCGGGGTGCGGTCGTACACGCTCTGGGGTTCGGCCACGATCTGGTGGTACATCAGGACCGGCACCGCGCCGAGCTCGTCGGCCCCGACCGCCGCGGGGTCGGCGGGTGCGGCCTGTCCGGCCTGGTGTCCGGCGGCCGGGGACCCCTCCCGGTCCCCGTCCGGCGGGGAGGAGGCGTGCTGCGCGGCCCCCGAGCAGCCGGCGAGCAGGACGGCGGCCAGGACGGCCTGCGCCGCGGCGCCCCCTCGGCCCCACGGACGCGGCGGACGCGACGGACGCGGGCCCGACGGACGCGGATTCGGCGGATGTGGACGCATGGCGGCTCCGGCGCGTGAGGAGGTGGGACAGCACAGTTGTGGATCTTCATCTCCACGCTGCGGCACGGACGCGGCCGGCGCCCGGTGGGATCGGCCGAACGCGCGATTGTGCGGCGTTGCGTCATGGGACGGCGGCCCAGCGGTTATCCCGATGGTGGAGCGAAGCCCTCGACCATGGGATGAACATGCACACGAATTCGGCCGGGAAAGGCACTTCTCCAGGGCGCGGCCGCCGCAAGGGCCCCGTCGTGGCGGTCGTCGCCGTCGTCGTCGCCTGTACGGCGCTGGGGGCCTTCGGGGTCCAGTCCTACTCGCACGGCATACGGATCGAGGGCCTCGGCGGCGACGCGGTGCTCGACCGGGCGGACATGGCGGATCTGCGGCTCACCGTCGCCGGGAAGGAGGGGGCCGACCTGGACAGGGTGCGGGTGACGCTCGACGGGAAACCGGTGCGCACCCGGCCGGCCGGCGGACGGCTCGCCGTCCGGGTCCCCGAGCTGACCGAGGGCGAGCACGAACTGGCCGTCCGGGCCGACACCGTCCTGCCCTTCGCCCGCGACACGAAGAAGAAGTTCACCGTCGACACGGTCGCCCCGCGCCTGCGGCTGTCGGACGCCCGGGTCGAGAGGTTCGGCGCTCCGGTGACGGTGCGCGGCCGGGTCGAGGACGCCGGGCGGGTGAAGGTGACCGTGGCCGGAAAGCCGGTGTCCGTCGCGGACGACGGCAGCTTCTCGCGGCGCCTCGAGCGCTCCCCCGGCAGCATCGCCGTGACGGCGACGGACGCGGGCGGCCACGTGACCAGCGAGAACGTAAACGTGTCCATGCCCTACCCCGTCACCCGGGCCGCGCACCTCAGCGCGATCGGCTGGACGTCACCGGCGCTGCGGGACCCCATCCTGGAACTCGCCCGGAAGAAGCGGATCAACGCCGTCCAGCTCGACATCAAGGACGAACTCGGAGAGGTCGGCTACGCGTCCGAGGTGCCCATGGCCCGCGAGATCGGCGCGGTCAAGGGCCACTACGACGCCCGCAAGGTGATCGACCAACTGCACGGCATGGGGGTCCGCGTCGTCGGCCGCATCGTCGCCTTCCGCGACCCGATCCTGGCCGAGGCGTCCCACCGCGCCGGCAAGGACCGGCGCCTGGTGCAGGATCCCAGTGGCGAGCCGTACAACGGCGGCAGCTACGGCAAGCTCTCCTTCACCAACTTCGCCGACCCCGAGGTGCGCAAGTACAACAGCGACCTCGCCGCAGAGGCGGCGAAGCTCGGCTTCGACGACATCCTGTACGACTACGTGCGCCGTCCCGACGGCGACCTCGCCGGACTGCGCTTCCCGGGCCTCGGTGAGAAGGCGCCCGAGGAGTCCATCGCCGAGTTCGTCGCCGAGACCCGCGACCGCGTCCGGGCGGAGGGGGCGTTCCTCGGGGCGTCGGTGTACGGCATCGCCGCGACCCGCCCCACCGAGATCGCCCAGGACATCCCCGCCCTCGCCGAGAGCGCCGACTACATCGCGCCGATGGTGTACCCCTCGCACTGGGCCGCCGGCGAGTACGGTGTCACAAGCCCGAACTCGAGTCCGTACGACATCGTCCACCGGTCGCTCGCCGACTTCGCCAAGCAGGTGAAGGGCACGAACAGCGCGGTCGTCCCGTGGCTCCAGGACTTCTCCATGGGGACGCACTACGGTCCGGAACAGGTCTCCGCCCAGATCAAGGCGGCCGCGGACAACGGCATGAACTCCTTCCTCCTGTGGAACGCGGGAGCGAAATACCAGGGAGCGGCCCTGCCCGCCATGAAGTGACGGCAGCCGCCCGACGGAGCACGCCGGGACGGTGTCTCCGTGAGGAACGCACGGACCGGGGCCGCCTGCTCGGCGGCCCCGGTCCACGTGTTCCAGGGGCATCGGTGTGCCGCGGGGAGCGGCCGGGGCCCCGGAGGCAGTGGTGTCCGCGCCGGCCGCGTCCGGGAGTCAGGGGGTGCCGAGGTAGTCGGTGGCTTCGACGTCGTGGAGGTGGACGAGGATGTCGTGCGCCTCGCCCAGGGCGATCTCGTACGTCATGGGGTCGGGCCAGCCGGCGCCGATGTTCCGGGTGACGCGCGGTTCGTCCAGCCAGGCGCGCGCGGCGGCGGGGGCGGTGCGCATGTCCAGGACGTAGTCGCGCCGGCGGACCTTGTCCAGGGTGTGCTCGTTGGAGCCCGGCCGCGCGGCGTCCACACGGTAGGTGCGCATCACGTTGTCATCGGTGCCGAACGCCTTGAAGGCGCCCTGGTGGAAACTGGAGCCGACGCTGACGTAGTCCTCGCCCAGCGTGTCGCGGAGGAAGGCGCCCTGGGTCCTGGGGTACCGCGCGTCGAAGGCGTCGTACGACACGTGCGTGTTGTGCGCCGACAGCAGGATCCGGTCGCCGGTCCGCCGGTGCCACCAGGCCACGTTCTCGGCCATCACCTGATCGCGGTACCTCATCATCCGCACGACCTGGTCCTCGTCGGTGACGTCGTAGGAGAAGCCCTGGGCCAGCTGGTGGACGGCCCTGGCGTGCTGCACCGCCCACGCGTGCTCCTGCCGCGCGGCACCGGAACCCGGTGGCTGCCTCCGGAGCAGTTCGAGCACCTTCCGGGTCCGCTCCGCCCGGTCCGCGCGCTCGGCCTGCGGCAGCTCCAGGTACCGGCGGCTGTAGGCGTCGGCGTCGGTGGTGGGCGCCAGGCCACGGTAGAGCTCGGCGACCCGCGCCCGCAGGCGCGGGTGGGCGCGGGCCACGTAGTCGGTCACCCGGTCGTACAGCTCCGGCCCGGCGTACCCCATGTCGTCGCCCATGAAGCGCACGGGGTCGTCCGGGTGCCGGCGGTTGTGGTCGCGCATCCACTCGATGAGGTCGCGGTAGTCCTGGTTGTTCCAGATCCGGTACGAGCCCTGGAACTCCTCGCGCGCGATGTCCTCCAGGTTCCCCTCGCCGCGCAGCACGTACGCGTCGATCCGCAGGCCGCTGCTCCAGGGGAGTTCCAGGGAGAAGGTGCGGAAGCCCTTCTCCTCGACCAGGTAGCGGAACACCTTGTGCTTCATGCGGAAGAAGTCCCGCGACCCGTGGGTGGCCTCGCCGAGCCCCACCACCCGGGCGTCCCCGACCATGCGGCCCAGCGCGCCGAGGTCCTTCAGGCTGCCTTCGGGGTCGGTGCTCCTCAGTGTGCGGGCACTGCGTTCGACGGCGTCGACCACACGCCGCTCGCGCTGCGCGGAGTCCGCGGCCTCCGGGGCCGGAACGCCGGCCGCGGACTGCTTCGCCTCGTCCCCCGCTGCCGGAGCGGCGACCGCCAGGGCACCGAGGGAGAGGAGGACCGAAGGGACGATCACTGCCATGCGTCGTTGTGTCATGGCCACAGATTCCCCTGCGCGCGGAGGGTGCCACCAACCCCTGCGCTGCCCACCTCGGAGTACCGCAGGCACCACCGCCGAAGGCCGGTCCCGTACCACTGGGGCGGGGTGATGCATTCCTCACGGGTCCCCGGTGCGGGGAGGTGGACCCCGCGTCCCGCCAGGGCTGATCGTGGGCGCCATGAACGATGACCTCACGGCACCCGGCGCCACCGCCGCGCCCACCGGCCGCGTCCCCGCTCCCGACCGCCCGCACGGCGCCGGCGCACCACTCCCGGGCGCGGCCGCGGATGCGCGGGGGACCGTGGGCGGTACGCCCCCGGGCGAGGAGGCGGACGCGGTCCGCGGCTTCTGGCGCCGGCTCGGTCTCCCCGGACTGGTCGACGTCCACACGCACTTCATGCCCGAGCGCGTCCTGCGCAAGGTCTGGGGCTACTTCGACGCGCTCGGGCCGCTGACCGGCGGGCTGAACTGGCCGATCACCTACCGGACGGAGGAGGCGGAACGGACGGCCCTGCTCCGCGCGTTCGGCGTACGGGCCTTCACCGCGATGCTCTACCCCCACAAGCCGGGCATGGCCCGGTGGCTGAACGGCTGGGCGGCCGACTTCGCCCGCCGCACCCCCGACTGCCTGCACACCGCCACCCTCTACCCCGAGCCGGGCGTCGAGGCGTACGTCCGCCGGGCCGTCGAGGAGGGCGCGCGCGTCTTCAAGGCGCATGTCCAGGTGGGGGCGTACGACCCGGCCGACGAACTCCTGGATCCCGTATGGGGGTTGCTGGCCGAGGCCGGGACCCCCGTGGTCGTCCACTGCGGCTCCGGGCCGGCCCCCGGCAGGCACACCGGTCCCGGGCCGATCGCGCGGGTGCTGGCACGGCACCCCCGGCTGCGGCTGGTCGTCGCACACCTGGGGATGCCCGAGTACGAGCAGTTCCTCGGCCTGGCCGAGCGGTACGAGGAGGTACGGCTGGACACGACGATGGTGTTCACCGACTTCACCGAGGAGCTCATGCCGTTCCCCCGCCGGTCCCTGCCCCGGCTGGCGGACCTCGGCGACCGCGTCCTGCTGGGCTCCGACTTCCCCAACATCCCCTACCCCTACCTCCACCAGCTGCACGCCCTGGAACGGCTGGACCTGGGAGGGGACTGGCTGCGGTCGGTGTGCCACGACAACGCGGCGGAACTGTTCGGACTGTGAGGACCCGCTCGCGCCCGCCACGCGGATCAGTACGGCGAGGGGCGGAAACGCACGGGGAGCTGAGTAGCGGTACTCATGCCGTGGTCCGGCGGCCGGGCCGACGATGGGTGCTCCCGCGACGCCCGCGCCCTGTCCGGCGTCCTTCACCGAGGAGCACACCGTGTCCGCTGCCGGCCTGTCCGCCGCACCCCCCGCACCGCGCCGTACGCTCCCCGCCCTGTGCGCCGCCGTAGTGGTCGTGGGCCTGGCCCTGTCGGCCTGGCGCCCCCACGACCCCACCACCTGGCTGCTGGAGACCGTGTGGGTGCTCGTCGGACTGCCGGCGGCCGTGCTGGCCCGGCGGCGCTTCCCGCTCACCGGGCTGCTGTGCGTGCTGCTCGCCGTGCACGCGCTCGTCCTGGCGCTGGGCGGGCACTACACCTACGCGCAGGTGCCGATCGGCGACTGGGTACGGGACGCGTTCGGACTCGACCGCAATCCGTACGACCGCTTCGGACACCTCATGCAGGGCTTCGTCCCGGCCGTCCTGGTGCGCGAGCTGCTCAGCCGTACCTCCCCGCTGCGCGGCAGCCGCTGGCTGGCGCCGCTGACGGTCTGCGCCTGCCTGGCCTTCAGCGCCGTGTTCGAGATGTTCGAGTGGGCGGCGGCCGTGATCGGCGGCCAGGCGGCGGACGCCTTCCTCGCCACCCAGGGCGACGTGTGGGACACCCAGTGGGACATGTTCTGCGCGCTGATCGGCGCCACCGTGTCCGTGCTCCTGCTGGGACGGCTGCACGACCGGCAGTTGGCGTCGCTGCCCGTCACCGCGTCGCGCCGCGGCGACGGTCCCGCGGGAGCAGACGCCGCCTGAGGCCCGCCGGCCGGCCGCCGCTCCGGCCGTCCGCACAGGGCGGGTCGCTCCTCGGTCGCAGCCGAGGAGGGATCACCTCAGCACACGGCGCGCGCCGCCGTGCGAGGGCGTCGCACGGAGCGGACCGGAGTCCCAGGACGACGGCACGGCCGGTCCGCATGCCCTCGTGCCCCGTCGCCCCACCGAACTCCCGGATGACACGAGGGGGATCAGCGACCCTCCTCCTCCGGCGCCGGCCGGTCGGCGGACCACTCCCGTCCCCAGGCGGCCAGCGGCTCGAGGGCCTCGTTGAGGCGGACGCCGTCCTTCGTCAGCGAGTACTCCACACGGGGCGGCACCTCGTCGTAGGAGTCGCGGTGCACGACGCCGTCCGCCTCCATCTCGCGCAGGTGGGAGGCGAGCACCTTCTCGGTGATCCCCGGCAGCAGGCGGCGCAGCTCCCCGAAGCGGCGGCGGGGGTGCTCATGGAGCGCCCACAGGATCAGCACCTTCCACTTGCCGCCGATCACCTCCATCGCGGCGTCGATACCGCAGACGTGTCCCTCCGGTCCGCCCGGCCGGTTCAGCGTCGCCATGCCCCCACTCCTCTGACCTGTTCACTCACTCCGGGGTGAGCGCCCACCCGGAAGTGCGTACTTGATCACCTCCGACCCCGGGACCAGCCTGGACAGCATGACACACACCGTTGTGAAGAAGACGTCCCTCACGCTGCTCGGCCTCGGTGCGATGGGCACCGCGCTGGCCCGTGCCTGGCTGGCCGCCGGCCATCCCCTCACCGTCTGGAACCGCACACCGGCCCGCGCCGCCGCTCTCGCCGACGCGGGTGCGCGCGTCGCCGACAGCGCGGCCGACGCGGTCGCGGCGAACGGCCTGGTCGTCCTCTGCCTGCTGGACGACGCCTCCCTCGACCAGGCGCTGGCGGGCGCCGACCTGACCGGCAAGGACCTGGTCAACCTCACCACCTGCACCCCCGCCGAGGCCCGCGCACGCGCCGCGTGGGCCGAGGGGCGCGGCGCCCGCTATCTGGACGGCGGCATCATGGCCGTCCCCCCGATGATCGGCCGCCCGCAGGCCGGCGGCTACGTCTTCTACAGCGGCCCGCGCGCGGTGTTCGAGGAGCACCGGCACACGCTCGGCGTGCCGGCCGGCACCACCTACGTGGGCGAGGACACGGGGTTCGCGGCCCTGCACGACGTGGCCCTGCTCAGCGCCATGTACGGGATGTTCGCCGGGGCCGCGCACGCCTTCGCCCTGATCCGCGAGGAGGACATCGACCCCACGGTGTTCGCGCCGCTGCTCGCCGACTGGCTCGTGGCGATGGCTCCCTCGGTCCACCTGACCGCCGCACAGCTGAGCGGCGGCGACTACACGAAGGGCGTGGTCTCCCGGCTCGCCATGCAGGTGGCCGGCGTTCCCACCTTCCTGCGGACCGCCGAACAGCAAGGTGTCGACCCGCAGCTGATCGCCCCGTACTTCGCCCTCATGCGCCGCCGCCTGGCCGAGGGCGGCGAGGACGAGGACCTGACGGGCGTGGTCGACCTGCTGCGCCGCTGACCACCGCGCGACCACGCCGGTCGCCCGCCGGTGGGGCCACGCCGTCCGGCGTCCCCTCGGCGTGCGCCTACGATGCCGTGTCCGCCTCGGCGATCATCTCCCGTACGGCGGAGCCGGCCTGGGCGCGCAGCCAGGCGTGGGCGCGGTCGTTGTCGTGCCGTTGGTGCCAGACCAGGTGCAGGGGGACCAGTGGCATCGCGAAGGGCAGGGGCAGCACCCGCAGGCCGAGGGTGCGCAGGGCGGGGCCCGTGACGGCGTGGGGGACGGTGACCACCAGGTCGGTGTCGAGGACGAGTTGGAGGGCTGTCGCCGTGCTCGGCGCCGCGGCGATGACCAGGCGTTCGAGTCCGAGGGAGGCGAGGGCGTCGTCGACGGGGTCGCGCAGACGTCCGCGCCGGGAGACGGTGACGTGTTCGGCGGCGGCGTAGCGCTCGGGGGTCAGTGGCCCCTCGGTCAGCGGATGGCCGGGGCGGACGGCGGCGACGAGGCGGCTCTCGCCGATGAGTTCGTGGCGCAGGCCGGGTGCCGAGGGTGCCGCGGAGCTCGACTCCAGGTCGACCTCGCCGCGCCGCAGCTCCGGGGTGTCGGAGTTCGTCTCGGCCAGCAGGCGCAGGCGTACGCCGGGGGCCCGGTGGTGGACGGCGGTGAGCAGGGCGGGGCCGCAGGCCGAGGTCAGCGCGTCGTGCCAGCGGATGGTGAAGGTCCGGTCCAGGGTGGTCAGGTCCAGTTCCCTGTCCCGGCTCAGGAGTCGGTGGGCCTGCTGGACGAGGTCGTGGACCTGCGCGCGGACCTCCAGGGCGTAGGGGGTGGGAACCATCGTCCGGCCGGTGCGGACCAGGATCTGGTCGCCGGTGGCGTGGCGGATGCGCCCGAGGGTGCGGCTCATCGCCGGGGCCGTGACATGGAGGCGGGCGGCGGCACCGGCCACGCTGCCCTCTTCCAGGAGTGCGTCCAGCGCGGTGAGCAGATTCAAATCCAATTGCATGAGGGTAATGCTAAGGCTTACAAGCATGCACTTGCTGTTAATCACCGGGATCCCTGCGGTCGCGTACGGACGGCGCGGGACGCGCCGCACACCTCCCGACCCCTCCGCCGGCACCGCCGTGCCCGGCCGCGATTCCGCAGGAGCCCCCATGTCCGGCACCGCCACCGGCACCACCCCCGACACCGCTCTGCTCGCCCAGGTCACCGCCGCCGTCCGCACCGCCGGCGACGTACTGCGCGAGCGCCGCACCCCGCACGCCCGCGGCACCAGCACCGACGAGATCGTCGCGGAGGCCCACGCCAACGACGACGCGGTGCTCGACGTCCTGAAGGAGCCGCTGCTGGCGGCCCGCCCGGGCTCGCGGTGGGCCGACGACGAACTCGCCGGCGGTGCGCTCCCGCCCGGCGAGTGGTGGGTCGTCGACCCGGTCGAGGGCAACATCAACCATGTTCACGGCATGTCGGACTGGGCCGTGACCGCCGCCCTCGTCCGCGACGGCCACCCCGTCCTCGCGGTCGTCCACCTCCCGCTGACCGGCGACGACTACACCGCGGTGGCCGGGGGCGGCGCCCACCTCAACGGTGTGCCGCTGCGTGTGTCGGCCAAGACCGACCTGGGCGCGGCCCTGACCGGCACGGGCCAGGCCCGGCCCGGCGAGGACGAGCACACCTTCCGCCGGATCGGCGCGTCCGTCACGCAGATGCTCGTCCACGGCCTCGTCGTCCGCGTCTCCGTGCCCGCCACCCTGCAGCTGATCCATGTCGCCGCGGGCCGCACGGACGCCTTCTGGCAGTTCTCCGACGTGCGCTCGGGCCTGGTGGCCGGCGCCCTGCTGGTTGCCGAGGCCAAAGGCGCCGTCACCGACACCCACGGCACCCCCTGGAGCCTGACCAGCCCCGACTTCCTGGCCGCCGCCCCCGGCATCCACGCCGCGGCCGTCGCGGTCCTGTCCCCCATCGCCTGACGACCCGTCACCCCGCAGAGAGCACACCCTTGTGAGCGGCATCGGCGTCCTCGCCGCCGGCCGCGCCGGAACCGGTCTCGCCCGCACACCCGCCGCCGGCCACGAGGTCGCCCTCGGCCACCGGCAGCCGCCCGAAGAAGGCACGGCCGTCGGGACGGAGGCAGTCCGGCGATCCGGCGCGCCACGGCCGCCGCCACCGACGTCGTCATCGACGCCACCCCGGGGCGACAGCTCCCCGCCGCGCCTCCCGCCCCCGCCGTGCGCTCCTAGCCGACCCGTCGGGCCAGCACCTGCCCCGGCCACGCCCCGGACAGGAAACGATCGGTGGGGGTGAAACCGTTGCGCTCGTAGAACGCGACCAGTCCGCCTCCGCCGCCCGCCCAGCAGTCGACCCGCAGCAGCTGCACACCGGCCCGCCGGGTCTCCTCGGCGGCACGGGCCAGCAGCGCCGCCCCGATGCCCCGACCGGCGTACCGACGGTCGGAGACCAGCAGCCGGACGTACCGCTCGGGTTCCCCGGCCGGCGCGATCGGCATCTGCGGACTGGGGCCGGAGTCCAGCACCAGGGCCCCGACCGGCGCTCCGTCCAGCTCCGCGAGGTACGGAGCGTTCTCGGTCATGTACCGCTCGACCCGCGCCACGCCGCCGGGCCTGTGCGAGTACGGTGTCGTCCCCCACTGCTCGGTGTTGCCGCGGTCGTTCATCCAGGCCACCGCCGAGTCGAGCATGGCCAGAACGGCGGGTGCGTCGGCCGGGCCGCCCGGTCTGATGCGCAGACCGTACGTGGTGTCGTTCACGCAGGAAGCGTAGGCGGTTCGCGGCGGAAGCGTGCGCGAAGCCGTGGAACACCATGTGATGCCGTCGGCGATCCCGCCCGTTCCCGACGAGCCGGGCCGGCCCGGACCGGCGGCCCCGGAGCGCGGCACGGGTGCGGTGCGCCACGCGGCCGGAGAACGGCTCGGCAAAGGCCGTGTCCGGGGACCTGCTCGCGGTTCCTCCGGACCCGCGGGCCGTGCTCAGTCGGGGCGGTCGGCCGCCCAGAGGACGCCGCCCAGCAGGTGGGAGCGGAAGCCGGGGTCCGCGTAGGCGGCGGAGGCGTGTCCCAGGGCGGTGTAGAAGACCCGGCCCCCACCGTGTTCGCGGCACCAGGCGATCGGGTGGTCGTCGCCCATTCCGCCGCCGGTGTACGACGACTCGTCGGCGACGGCGAGGACGTGCACGGCGCCGCGGGGGCTGGCCTCGAAGTCGTACCACTCGTCCTCGACCTCCCACACCGTGGGAAGGTGCCGGGTGGCGGGGTGCCGGGAGTCCTCGATCAGCACTCTTCCCGGCTGGTACTCGGGGTGCCGGGTGAAGCGCGCTCCGAGGAGGTCGCCGTAGTACGGCCAGCCGTACTCGGTGCAGGCGGCCGCGTGCACACCGACGAACCCGCCTCCCGACCCGACGTAGCGTGCGAGGTGGTCCCGCCCGGCGGGGGTGAGGACGTCACCGCTGGTGGAGAGGAACACGACCGCCGCGTACCGGTCCAGTCCGGTCTCCAGGGCGGCGGGGTCCTCGGTGTGCACGACGTCGAAGTCCCCGAGCGTGCGGAAGGCGGCCACCGCGTCGGGCAGGGAGTCGTGGCGGTAGCCGGTGGTACGCGTGTACACGAGGACTCGGAAGGGCATGGTGTCGGACCCTACCCCAGCGGTCCCGGTGGTCTCGACGGCGTGGACTCCTTCACTCTGCGGTGCCGGGGCGACGCGGGCGGTGGGACGGTGGGGAGGCCGTAGGTCCGTGCGGCCGTGCCGGTGAAGACGTCCTCGCGTTCGGCGGGGCCGGGACCGGCCGTCAGCTCGCGGGCGGCGGCGAGGACGTCGGCGTACGTGGCGGCGAGCCGGCAGACGGGCCGGTCGGAGCCGGACATCAGCCGTTCGGGGCCGAAGGCGTCGAGCACGGTGTCGGCGTACGGCCGCAGGTCGTCGACCGACCAGGAGTCCCAGTCGGCCCCGGTGACCATGCCGGACAGCTTGCACACGGTGTTCGGGAGGGCGGCGAGGCCCCGGACCCGCTCCGCGCCCCGGTCACAGGTCCCCCACCACCGGCAGCGAGGCGTCCGCGCCCTGCGCGGAGCGGTCGTGGACGACGTCGAGCGGGTCCGCCATCCGCGCCTGCCGGGCGACGTCGGCCGGCAGGTCCTCCAGGGCGGCGAGCACGGCCCGGTAGTCCTCGGCCTCCAGCAGGTGGAACAGGTCGGTGCCGCTGCGCCGGATCGTCCACCGGCCCACCCCGGCGGCGCGGATGGCGGCGGTCGGCTCCCCGGTCACCTCCCGGTGCGCGGCCTCGTACTCCTCGACGCGGGTGCGCGCGGACCCTGGTGTGCAGGGCGCCCCTCATGACGGCTCCTTCGACGGCAGGGGTTCTCCGGCCGGACCGGACACGGGTACGGGGGCGTCCGCGGGCAGCAGGCCCTCGGCGCGCAGCTCCTCCCAGAGGGCGTCCGGGACCGGGCGCCGCAGCTGTTCCACCGCGTCGTCCACCTCCCGCGCCGAACGCGCGCCGGCCAGGACGCTCGCGACCGCGGGGTGCCCGAACGGGAAGCGCAGCGCGGCGGCCCGCAGCGGCACTCCGTGGCGTCCGGTGATCTCCGCGAGGCGCCGCGCCCGGTCGAGCACCGGCTGCGGGGCGGGTGCGTAGTCGTAGGTGGCGCCGGGGCGCGGGGCGGTGAGCAGCCCGGAGTTGAAGACGCCGCCGATGACGACGCTCCGGCCGCGGGCGGCCGCCTCGGGGAGCAGCTCGGCGAGCCCGTCCTGCTCCAGGAGGGTGTAGCGGCCGGCCAGGAGCACCAGGTCGATATCGGTCTCGCGCAGGAAGCGGGTGGGCAGCGCGGACCGGTTCATGCCGATGCCGATCGCGCGGACCACGCCTTCGTCGCGCAGCCGCTCCAGCGCCGGGTAGGCCTCGCGCAGCGCCTGCCCGGCGTGGTCGTCCGGGTCGTGGATCAGGGCCACGTCGACCCGGTCGAGGCCGAGGCGGTCCAGGCTGGCCTCCAGGGACCGGCGCACCCCGCCGGCGCTGAAGTCCCAGACCCGGCGGTGGTCGGCCGGGACGGCGAAGCCGTGCGCGAGGTCGTCGCCGGCGGCGCCCCCGGGATGCGGGACGAGGAGCCGGCCCACCTTGGTGGACAGGGTGTAGGCGTCGCGGGGGCGCTCGCGCAGGGCGGCGCCGAGGCGCCGCTCGGACAGGCCGAGGCCGTAGTGGGGCGCGGTGTCGAAGGTGCGGACGCCGGCGTCCCAGGCGGCGTCCACCGTGGCGCGGGCCTCCTCGTCGGTGACCGGACGGTAGAGGTTGCCGAGGGCGGCGCAGCCCAGTGCCAGGCGGGAGACCTCGACGCCGGTGCCGCCCAGCGTGGCCGCCCTCATGACCGGGGTTCCGGGCGCAGCCGCGGGCCCTGCATGCCGCCGTCCACCGCGAGCGCGGTGCCGGTGACGGACGCGGCGGCCGGACCGGCCAGGTGGACGACGGCGGCCGCCACCTCGTCGGCCGTGACCAGGCGGCCCATGGGCCGACGGGCGTTCAGGGCGGCGCGTTCGGCCTCGGGGTCGTCCGCGGCGTCCAGCAGCCGGACCACCCACGGTGTGTCGGCGGTGCCGGGGTCGACGCAGTTGACGCGGACGCCCTCGCGGACGTGGTCGGCGGCCATGGCCAGGGTGAGGGCCCGCACGGCGCCCTTGCCGGCGGAGTACAGGGCGCGCTGCGGAAGTCCGGCGGTGGCCGCGACGGAGCAGGTGTCGACGATCGACGCGTGCGCGGACCGGCGCAGAGGGGGCAGGGCGGCGCGGGTGGTGCGGACGACGCCGAGGACGTCGACGTCCAGGACGCGGTGCCACTGCTCGTCCGGGTTGTCCTCGGCGGTGCCCGCGGCGCCGATGCCCGCGTTGTCGACGAGGATGTCGATGCCGCCGAGTTCCGCGGCCACGGCGGTGCGGACGGAGGCGTCGTCGCTCACGTCCGCCCTGAGCCCGAGGAGCGGGTCGGTCACACCGTCCGGGGCGAGGTCGAGCACGGCCACCCGCGCCCCTTGCGCGGCCGGCGCGCGGGCGGTGGTCGGCCCGATGCCGGACGCGCCGCCGGTGACGACGGCTCTGAGGCCCGAGAGCCCGGTCATGCTGTCTCCTCCGTTCGTGCCAGGTCGGCGGCCCGGAACGAGCCGTCCGGGTAGCGGTACCCGGTAAGGGACTCCGCGCGCATGGTGGCGGAGGAGCCGGGGCGAGCGGGGCCGTGCAGTGGCCGTCGCGCACCGCCACCGGGTCGGTGAAGTGCTCGTGGAGGTGGTCGACGAACTCGACGGCGCGGTCCTCGGTCGTGCCGGACAGCGCCAGGAAGTCGAACATCGACAGGTGCTGCACCAGCTCGCACAGGCCCACGCCGCCGGCGTGCGGACGGACCGGCACCCCGAACTCCGCGGCGAGCAGCAGGATCGCGAGGTTCTCGTCGACCCCGCCGACCCGGGCCGCGTCGATCTGGACGACGCCCACCGGGACCACGAGCAGATCCTCGGCTCGCCGCGGTCGCGCGACGCCGCGCCGGCCGCCTCCGCCGCGGCCGTCCGCATCGCGGCCGTGGAGCAGTGGCCGGCCGTCGGCCCGGCCGGCGACCCGCTGGACCGCGCCGAGGACCGAGCGTCCCGACCGCGCGTGTCGCGGACGACCGGGCGAGCAGGAACGCACACCACCGGCACGGCCCCCGGGAACGGCACACCACCCCCACCGCCCTCGGGGACGCCCGGCGGAGTGCGACTCCCCTCGGCCGTCGCCGGCGGGTGGCACCGGAGGCGGGACCGTGGGCGGCGTTGCGGACGTCGTCACGAGTCCCCCGGCGGACGTGCCGCAGGCGGAACCGGTGCGGGCACGGCCGCCTCCGGGCCGGATCAGGCGCGCAGGGCGTGGTGGAGGGTGGGGTGGCAGCCGACGGCGGCGTCGACACCGACGAGCTGGATGACGCGCAGCACCGGCCCCTGGGGGCAGACCAGGCGCAGCCAGCCCTCCGTCCGCGTGGCGGCGAGGTGGGCGGCGATGAGGGCGTTGAGGCCGGTGGAGTCCATGAAGGTCACACCGGTGAGGTCGAGCACGGTCCGCGGCGGTGCGGTGGTGCCGGGCGGGAGCAGCGCCTGGGCGAACCGGTCGCGGTTGCTGTAGTCGATCTCGCCGCGCGCGGCGACGACCCGGACGTCGTCGACGGTGTCCGTGGTGATCGACAGCCGATCGGGCCGTGCTGCTCCGTCGGTGTGGGTCACGGTCTCCTCGCATGCACGATGCTCGTCAGTCACAGCGTGGGCCAAAGCTCCGTCTCGACAGTCTCCCGGTGCTGTCACAGCATCCGGTACCGACACCGCAGGCGTCCGCGCCACCCTCACGCGTCGCGTACGGGCGTGTCAAGCATGGCCGTGCACATATGCACCGTGCGGCTCATCGGTGGGGAGCCGTCCTGCGTGCCGGGCCCGTCGTGGCCCGGAAGGGCGGCCGGTGCCGGCACCCGACGGTCGCGGGCTCGCGGACCGTCCTGCCACGGGTACGGGTGCCGCCGCAGCACGGGTACGGGTGCCGTCGCGGCGGGTTCACGATCGCGCGCTCGGCCGGGCGGGCGGGCGCCGACGGGACTTGACGGGCCTCCGTACGTCCCCGGGCGGAGGGGCGGCAGACGGTCCGGCCTCGGCCGTCGATGCTCCGGCGCCGTCCCGGCGGGCCGGCGTTCGGCTGCTTGCCGTAACTTCCGGGGCGGCCGCGCCCTCCGCGGGGAGTCGGCCCAGGCCAATTGTCTTGATTGCGTGGATGATTTCCCGGTGAGCCCCGGCTTTGAGGGCAGACGCCCGGGCGTAACCGCTCCCAGCTCGGAAAGAGGGCGAGTCGGATGGACAAGGCCGTCCACAGCAACGACCGGCAGACGGACGACGAGCCGATCACAGTCTCCGCCGCGTACGCGGGCAACCCGGACGACATCGCCCAGGCGCGTGATCTGGCCCGTGCCTTCCTCACCCGCGCGCGGACCGAGTACGGCCTGCCCGTCTGCGGCACGGCGGTGGACACGGTGCGGCTGGTGGTCAGCGAGCTGCTGACGAACGCCTGCAAACACGCGCCCGGACCGTGCCTGCTCGACCTGGAACTGCGCGGCGACCGTGTCGAGATCACGGTGCGGGACCGCGCGCTGGGACTGCCGGTGGCCCATCCCGCCGATCCGTACCGGGTGGGCCGGCACGGCCTGGAGATCGTCACGGCGGTCGCCCAGAGCTTCACCGTGCACCGCGAGCCCGTCGGCAAGCGCACCACCGCCGCGGTCGCGCTCACCGGCCTCCCCGGCGAGAGGGCCGCCGCGCCCCGGCCCTGACGGCGCCTGCCGCCGCCCGTGCGGGCCGCGACCGCCCGCCCGCGGCCCTCGCGGCCCCGTGCGCGAACGGCAAACGCGTCCGCGGCGCGGCCCATGCGCCGCGCATATACATCGCATCAATCACATGACCAGTGCGGCAGTGTCCTGACAGCCCACCGGCTCGTTGCCACGCTTGAAAGAGAGACCAGCAGCGACGGGCGCGGTCACGGCCCGTCCCTGACGGACGGCCGGAAGGATGGAAGAGGACGCGAAACCTCGCCTGATCACGCATCAGGTCCGGGACCGACACGCCGTGGTGGTGTACGTGGCCGGCGAACTGGACAGCGACACCGTCCGGCTCCTGATCGACGAGTTCATACAGCTGGCCCCGTACCGGGACGGCCGCCGCCGGGTACTGCTGGACCTGTCCGACATCGCCTACTGCGACCGCGGCGGCCTGTTCACGCTTCTCGGCCTGTGCAACGCCCTGACCATGACCGGTGTCGCCGTCGGCATCACCGAGCCGAGCACCGTCGTACGCACCATGATCGCCATAGCCGGACTCGGCACCCGGCTCCCTCTGCGCGACGGGGAAGGACCTCCCCCGCACGGAGACTGAGCCAGGCCCGCCGCACGGTGTCACAACGGTGACGCGGCCGTAGGCGGCGCCTTCGCCGGGTGCCGGACGCCGGACACGGCGGGCGAGGACCGCCGGACACGGTGGCGGGGACCACCGGGCGACATCGCCCGTACGGGTAATGGACGGCGGCCGCCCGCGGCGGGATGCTCCGGCACGGGGTCGGGTGACGGCACCGGCGACCCGGTTCCCACGCCGTGCGCAGGGGCTCCTGCCCACGCCCACAGTTCCTGCGCACGGCACGAGGAACACCGGCCCGCCGCGGAGAGCCGTACGGCGCGGGAGCGGCCCCCCTGACCGGAACCGGGCTCGGGCTCGGCCGGCGGCCGGCCCTTCCCGCCCTTCCTCGTGTCAGGGGACCCCGCGTGGCGCGGAGTGCTGCCGCGCGGACCCGTCCGGGCCTACCAGTCGTGGACGGTGCCGTCGTGGAGGCGGTTGACGGGGAGGTAGGCCGGCTCGTAGGGGTGGGCCGCGGCGAGGTCCTCGTCGAGCCGGACGCCGAGTCCGGGTGCCTCGCCGGGGTGGAGGTGACCGTCGGTGAAGGTGTAGGCGTGGGGGAAGACCTCGTGGGTGAGGGCGGTGTGGCCGGAGTACTCCTGGATGCCGAAGTTGTGGACGGCCAGGTCGAGGTGGACGGCCGCGGCCATGCCGACGGGCGAGATGTCCTCGGGACCGTGGACGGCGCTCTTGATCTGGTACTGCGCGGCGAAGTCGAGGAGCTTGCGCAGAGGGGTGACGCCGCCGAAGTGCGTGACGGCGGACCGGACGTAGTCGATCAGCTGCTCGGTGATGAGGCCCTGGTAGTCGTGGAGGGTGTTGAACACCTCGCCGACGGCCAGGGGTGTGGTGGTGTGCCGCCGTACCAGGCGCAGGGCCTCCTGGTTCTCCGCGGGCGTGCAGTCCTCGAGCCAGAAGGGCCGGTAGGGCTCCAGGTCCTTGCCGAGGCGGGCGGCCTGGACGGGGGTGAGCCGGTGGTGGGCGTCGTGCAGGAGGGGCAGGTCGGGGCCGAACTCGGAACGTACGGCCTCGAAGACCGCCGGTATGTGACGCAGGTAGGCGTCGGTGTCCCAGTCCTCCACCAGGGGGCGGGCCTGCTGGTGGAGGACGGCCGAGCCGTCGGCCCCGGTGGTGTGGACGCCGTAGACGGCCTTGAGCCCGGGGATTCCGGACTGGATGCGGACGGCCGGGTAGCCCTCGGCGAGGCGGGCGCGCACCGAGTCGAGGAGTTCGGGTATGTCGCGGCCGTCGGCGTGCCCGTACGTGCCCACGCGCCGGCGGCTGGCGCCGCCGAGGAGCTGGTAGAGGGGAAGGCCGGCGGTCTGCGCCTTGATGTCCCACAGGGCCACGTCGACGGCGGCGATCGCGGCCATGGTGACCGGCCCGCGCCGCCAGTACGCGCCGCGGTAGAGGTACTGCCAGGTGTCCTCGATGCGGTGCGGGTCCAGGCCGATCAGCAGCGGAACGATGTGGTCCGACAGATAGCTGGCCGCGGCGAGCTCCCGGCCGTTGAGCGTGGCGTCCCCCAGGCCCGTCAGGCCCTCGTCGGTGGTCACCTTGAGCGTGACGAAGTTGCGGCCGGGGCTGGTGACGACGACCTTGGCGTCGACGATCTTCATGCGTGTGTGCTCTTCCACGGTAGGTGTCGGGGACGGGGCGCTGTGGTCAGCCCTTGGTGACGCCGCAGGCCGGTCCGGCGACGGGGCACTTCGGCCCCGGGGGCGCGGCGGGGACGACGGCCGGGGTGATCAGAGGGACGGCTGCCATGGGTCCGCCGGGCCGGCCGCCTCCGACGCCACCGGCATGAGCGCGCCGAGGACGTGGGGAACCCCGCCGGGGCCGGCGCCGGGACGGCTACGGCGGTGGAACACCGGGCGCTCCGTCACCTCGGGGGGAGACCCGGCAGCCTCCCCCACTGGCGGACGGCACACGCGCCGAGCGCCCTGGTGCCGTCCGTGACGGTCGCTCCCGCGGTTGCCGCTCCCACGACGGCCGGCCGGAAGGGCTCCGGCCCGGAAGCCGGCTGCTTGTGGACACCGTCACCCCTCGCCTTCCCGTCCGGACGTGCACACCTCTCGGGCCATGCGGTCCGCCTGGCAGGACCTGTTGAGCCGGGGCGACCGTAACAAAGGGAAACCCTCGTACAACACCCCTTACGATCCACAGGTTTCCGCAGGCCGGACGCCTGGGCCGGGGTACGGGACAGCCTGCCGCCCGATCGGCGGTCCGGAGTGCGGGCGGGGCGTCGGCTCGGACATCACCCTGCTGGTCGGCGACGGCATGAGCCGCGGCACCGTGTTCCCACCGGCCACCGCGACGGCGTCGTGGAGGGCCGGGTCGCCCCGCACCTCGTCGACCACGTCACCCGCCGCCCTGTTCACCCCGCCGCCGGGAGACGGGGCGGTGTGTCAGCGGCATGACGCCGTCAGCGGCCGTCGTGTCCGTAGTCGGTTCAGGTCATACGCCATGACTGCGCTCACTCGCATCACTGCCCGCCCGCGCCGGCAAGACATGGGCGCAGCCACCACTCGAGTGAAGCAACAGACTCCACTCATCCGTACTATCCCTACACCGGGACACCCACCGACGGTCGTACGTCCGCCGTCGCACAACCGATGGCACTCCGGCCACTGCCTCCTGCGGAGGCGTCGGCCGAACGCGGTCCCGTCCACGGCCGACAGCCATAGAAAGATGAACACACCATGTCTGTGAACACGGAAACAACCGACCTGACGGGCCAGTACCGCGCGCAGGTGGACGCCGACCTGGGGAACAACGCCGAGGAACAGGAGCGTGTCACCGCCGAGATCGCCGCGTTGCAGGAACGGCTGACCGCACTGCGGCACGAGCGTTCGGTCCTGGTGAACGTGCAGCGGGCACTCGTCGCCGCCGCACCCGCCGCACCCGGCTCCTCCGGCGGTGCCACCGTCCCCACGTCCCGCAAGGAGGCTCCCGCCCCGTCCGGGCGCGGCAAGGACGCGCAGGAGGAGAAGCCCGCCGCCGGGAACGGCGAACCCGTCGAGAAGACCACCACCGGGAACGGCGAGCCGGCCGGGAAGACCACGGCCGGGAACGGCAGGCCCGCCGGGAGGACCGGGACCGCCGCCGAGAAGGCCCCGAACGCCGAGGCGCCCGCGTCCTCCCGGCCGACCCTGGTCGAACTCACCCGCCGTCACCTGGCCGAGCAGAACGAACCGCGCTCCGCGGCCGAGATCACCACGGCACTCGCCCAGGCGCTCCCCGACCGCGGCATCAAGGCCACCGTCGTGCGCACCACGCTCGAAGGGCTCGTCGCCAGGAGCCAGGCTCAGCGCACGCGGCAGGGCCGCTCGGTCTTCTACAGCAGGCCCGAGGCGTAGACAGCCGACGGGGCGGAGCAGTTCGCGCAGGACCCCTCAGCGCACCGGTGGTCGACCGGTCCGCTCGACCACGCCGTGGGAATGCGGACGGCAGGGAGCACCACCGCCGTCCGCGGGCGTGCCCCTGTGCTTCGTCGGCCGCAGGTGGACGCGGACGTGCGCAGGTGGGTGCAGATGGGTGCACGACCTGCCGTCGGGCCCGGGCGGCCCCGGGCCGTTCGAAGACCGTGGCCCGTGCGCCGGTACGGAAACCGACTGCGCGGACCGTTCGGTCGGTCAGCAGACATCCTCGGTCCGTCACAGGACAGGTGACTGACGGAATCACATGAACGCTCCCCGGAACCATCCACGGGCACTCCGCTGACGGTCCTCTCCCCCACCCCGGAACCCCGCAGCGCGCCGCTTCACCTCTCGCCCTCCCCTCTCCACCCGGTGCGCAGGACCGCCGCCGGGCACATGCATGAACCAGCCGAACCAGTGCCCGCGTCAGCGACCGCCCTCGGGGCGGACGCCGCTGCGGCAGCCGGCTGCGGGCACCGAGCCCGGCGGCCGGCCCGTCTCCTTCGAAGCGGTGAAGTTCGGGGAGTCCCGTTGACGGCCGGGCCGCCCATCGGCCCGGCCGGGGCGGGCGCGCAGGCTGCGGCCGGCGTCCGGCCCTCGATCGTTCCACCTGCCATGTCCCGCCAAGGAGCGGACTGTCTGTGAGCACTGTCGACTCCACTGGGCGGGTCCGGCCCGCCCGTCCCGGTGCCCCTTCCCGTGTCGGCCCGTACCGGATCATCGGCCGCCTCGGCTCCGGCGGCATGGGCACCGTCCACGCCGGTCCCGCCGCCGACGGGCTCCGGGTCGCGGTCAAGGTGATCCATCCGGCGCAGGCCGAGGACCCGGAGTTCCGGGCGCGGTTCCGTCGCGAGGTGCGGCTCTCCGCCCGGGTGCAGGGCCCGTGCCTCGTACCGCTTCTGGCCGCCGACCCCGGGGCCGCCGTGCCGTGGCTGGCCACCGCCTACGCCGCCGGCCCCACCTCGGCCGGCACCTGACCGCCCACGGCCCGCTCGCCGGAGGCACCCTGTACGCCTTCGCCACCGGCACCGCCCAGGCGCTGGCCGTCATCCACGAGGCAGGTGTGGTCCACCGTGACGTGAAGCCGCAGAACGTCGTCCTCACCCCCGCCGGACCACGCGTGCTGGACTTCGAATCGCCCGCGCCGCCGACGGCACCGGTGTGACCCGTACCGGTGTCATGACGGGCACTCCCGGCTGGATCAGCCCCGAGTACTACCGCACCGGCACGGCCGGACCCGAAGGCGACATGTTCGCCCGGGGCGCGCTCGTCGCCCACGCCGCCACCGGCCGTCCGCCGTTCGGCGCCGGTGCGCCGGAGGTGGTCGCGCTCCGGCTGAGCACGACGGCGTCGGCGACCTGGCGCATCCGGAGGTGCCCGCCCTCCCCGTCGTGCCGGCGGCCGAGCACGTCGAGCAGTGAGTACTCACGTGCGCTCAGGCCGTGTCCGGCCTGCAGGGCCCGCCCGGCACGGCTCTCGATCCCGTCGTGGAGCAGGGGGAGCGCGCACCAGCCCTGCGCGAGGGCGGTGACTGCGGGGGCGGTGGCTGTCACAGGGGCTCCTTCGGAGGCGGGCCTCACCGCCAATGCTTGCACACAATGGCAAACACGTACCGGCGTAGCCAGCGCTTGCCAATATCCAGCGTATGCAACTATTGTCGCCGCCCGTAAGCGCCTCAAGCAATCACTTGGAAGGTACGTCCATGCCTCTCGCGCTCCTGGCCCTGGCCATCGGGGCCTTCGGAATCGGCACCACCGAGTTCGTGATCATGGGTGTGCTGCCCCAGGTCGCGAACGACTTCGGCGTGACCGTCCCGACCGCCGGCTGGCTGGTGTCCGGCTACGCCCTCGGCGTGGTGATCGGCGCTCCGCTGCTGACCGTGCTCGGCACCCGGGTGTCCCGCAAGAAGATGCTCATGTTCCTGATGGGCCTGTTCATCGTGGGCAACGCGCTGTCCGCGTTCGCGCCGGGCTTCGGTCTCATGCTGACCGGGCGGATCGTCGCCTCCCTCGCGCACGGCGCGTTCTTCGGGATCGGCTCCGTCGTCGCCGCCGACCTGGTGGCCCCCGAGAGGAAGGCCTCGGCCATCTCGCTGATGTTCATGGGCCTGACCGTCGCCAACATCGTCGGCGTCCCGGGCGGCACCTACATCGGCCAGGCCGCCGGCTGGCGGGTCACCTTCGCCGTCGTCGCGGCCCTCGGTGTCGTCGGCCTGCTCGGCGTGGCCGGGCTCGTCCCCGAGACCGGGCGGCCGGAGACGGAGGGCGTGCGCCCCGAGTTCGCCGCCTTCCGCAACGTGCAGGTCTGGCTCGCGATGGCGATGACCGTGCTCGGCTACGGCGGTGTGTTCGCCGCGATCACCTACATCACGCCGATGATGACCGAGGTGGCCGGCTACACGGAGGCCGCCGTCACCTGGCTGCTGGTGCTGTTCGGGATCGGCATGTTCGTGGGCAACCTCCTCGGCGGCCGGTTCGCCGACCGCGCCCTGATGCCGATGCTGTTCGCCTCGCTGGGCGCCCTGTCCCTGGTCCTGCTGCTGTTCACCGCGACCGCCCACCACAAGGTCCTCGCCGCGATCACCCTGACGCTGATCGGCGCCCTGGGCTTCGCGACCGTGCCCCCGCTGCAGAAGCGGGTGCTCGACCAGGCCGCGGCCGCTCCCACCCTGGCCTCCGCCGCCAACATCGGCGCCTTCAACCTCGGCAACGCCCTCGCCGCCTGGCTCGGCGGCGTCGTCATCGCCGCCGGTCTCGGCTACACCTCGCCCAACTGGGTGGGCGCCCTGCTCTCCGGCGCCGCGCTGCTGCTGTCCCTCCTGGCCGCCCTCCTCGACCGCCGCACCCGTTCCCGGGCGTCCGGCAGGGTCGTGGCGGCCTCCCGGACCGACCAGGCGGCCGTACCCCTGGGCCACTGACCTCCCGGCCCTTCCGCCGGCCGGGACGACGGCCCCGCATGCCCCGGGCACGCGGACCGCGCCGAGGGCGCCTGCCCGCCCGGTTCCCCCACCCCCGTACGCACAGCGAGGAAGATCTCCCCATGACCACCCCGGTCCCCACGGTCCCCACCGTCACGCTCAACAACGGCACCCGGATCCCCCAGCTCGGCTTCGGTGTCTTCCAGGTCCCCGACGCCGAGACCACCGCCGCGGTGGCCTCCGCGCTCGAGGCCGGCTACCGCTCCGTCGACACCGCCGCGGTCTACGGCAACGAGGCCGGCGTCGGCAAGGCGCTCGCCGCCTCCGGCATCCGGCGCGACGAGCTCTTCGTCACCACCAAGCTGTGGAACGCCGACCAGGGCTACGACGCCACCCTGAAGGCCTTCGACGCCAGCCTGGCCGCGCTGGGCCTGGAGTACGTCGACCTGTACCTGATCCACTGGCCCGCCCCGGCCCGCGACCTGTACCGGGAGACGTGGAAGGCGATCGAGAAGCTGGTGGCCGACGGCCTGGTACGCACCGCCGGCGTCTCCAACTTCCAGCCCGCCCACCTGCGCCGGCTGCTGGACGGCGCCTCGCTCGTCCCGGCCGTGAACCAGATCGAGCTGCACCCCGGCCTCCAGCAGAACGAGCTGCGCGCCCTGCACGCCGAGCTCGGCATCGCCACCGAGGCATGGAGCCCGCTCGCCCAGGGCGCCGTCCTCGGCGACGACGCGATCACCGCCGTCGCGGAGCGCCACGGCAAGTCCCCCGCTCAGGTCGTCCTGCGCTGGCACCTCCAGCTCGGCAATATCGTGATCCCCAAGTCCGTCACCCCGGCCCGCATCGCGCAGAACATCGACGTCTTCGACTTCGCCCTCACCGACGACGAGATGGCCGCCGTCGCCGCGCTCGACCGCGGCCTGCGCACCGGCCCCGACCCCGACACCCTCGACTGATCCCTCCGATCCCTCTGCCCCTTCTCGAACGGCACCCCTGCGGGGCGGTGGTCCACCGCCCCGCAGGGGTGCCGCGGCACCGCGGCGCCCCCGTCGGCCCCGCACCACGCCGGTCCCGCCGCGCCGCACCCGGTCACGGGGCCGTTCGGGAACGGTGCCCGGACCGGGGGCGGGGGGCGGAGCGGCCCGGACGGCGAGGAGATCGAGTGCCCGCCGGCCGGGGCCGCCGGGTTCCGCGGTGAGCACGTAGAGCCGGAGGTCGGTCTCGGCGGCGAGGCCGAAGGACTCGTGCCCGAGGGCGAAGTCGCCCACGAGGGGGTGGTGGAAGCGGATGGCGCCGTGGGCGCGGGGGTGACGTCGTGGTGCGCCCACCAGCGACGGAAGTCGCGGTGGACGGACAGGTCGTCGACGAGCCCGGCCAGGGCGGGGGCGCGTTCGGCCGGATCGAGCCGCAGGGCTCCGGCGATGGCGTCCAGCACGCCGTCGGAGACGTCGAGGTCGCGGCCGCGCTCCAGGCGGACGTAGTAGTCGTCGCCGACGCCGGCGAGCCGCGCGACCTCCTCGCGGCGCAGCCCCGGGACGCGGCGGATGCCCGGCTGCGGGAGCAGCCCCGCCTGCTGGGGAGCGAGCCGGGCGCCGCGCGCGCAGGAAGCGGCTCTCGAGGTGCGGGCCGACGCTCCTCCCGCTACTTCGGGTCGCGGCCGAACAGCGACCTGGACCAGAGGTGACCGAGCACGGCCAGCCCCAGGCACCAGGCCACGGCCAGCCACCCGTTGTGGCCGATCCCGGTACCGAGCAGCAGCCCGCGCAGTGTCTCGATGGCCGGGGTGAACGGCTGGTACTCGGCGACCGGCCGGAACCAGCCCGGCATCGCGTCGACCGGCACGAAGGCGCTGGACAGGAGCGGCAGGACCATCAGGGGCAGCGCGTTGTTGCTGGCCGCCTCCGCGTTCGGGCCGGACAGCCCCAACCCGACCGCGATCCAGGTGAGCGCCAGGGAGACGAGCACCAGCAGTCCGAACGCCAGGACCCACTCCAGGGCGGTGGCGTCGGTGGAGCGGAAGCCGATGGCCACGGCGACGGCCCCGACGAGGACCACGCTCGTCACACACTGCAGCACGCTGCCGACGACGTGCCCGACGAGCACCGAGCCGCGGTGGATCGCCATCGTGCGGAAGCGGGCGATGATGCCCTCGGTCATGTCCATCGCGACGGACACCGCGGTGCCGATCGTGGTGGAGCCGATGGTCAGCAGCAGGATGCCCGGCACGAGGTACGCGAGGTACTCGGAACGGTCCGCCCCGCCGCCCCCGATGCCGGCGCTCATCACGTCGCCGAAGATGTAGACGAACAGCAGCAACAGCACGACCGGCGAGAGCAGCAGATTCAGCGTCAGGGACGGATAGCGCCGGACGTGCAGCAGGTTGCGCCGCAGCATCGTGGACGAGTCGCGCACGGCCAGGGACAGGGAACTCATCGGACAGCCTCCTCGGGCTGGTCGGGGCCGGTGAGGGCGAAGAACACGTCGTCGAGGTCGGGGGTGTGCACGGTCAGCTCGTCCGCCTCGACGCCGGCCGCGTCCAGCCGGTCGAGGAGGGTGCGCAGCTCGCGTTGGCTGCCGCCCGAGGGGATCTGCAGCGCCAGCGCCCCGTCGTCCCGGGCCGCCCCGTCCAGCGCGCCGGCGGCGGACCGGTAGGCGGCCGGGTCGGTGAAGCGCAGCCGTACGTGCCCGCCGGGGACGATCCGCTTGAGCTCCTCGGCGCTGCCCTCGGCCGCGATCCTGCCGTCGTTCAGGACCGCGATGCGGTCGGCGAGTTCGTCGGCCTCCTCCAGGTACTGGGTGGTGAGGAACACCGTCACCCCGCCCGTGACCAGATCGCGGATGATCTGCCACATGGTGTGCCGGGAGCGCGGGTCCAGGCCGGTGGTCGGCTCGTCGAGGAAGATGATCCGCGGACTGCCGACGAGGGTCATGGCGATGTCCAGGCGGCGCTTCATGCCGCCGGAGTAGGTGGAGGCGGGTTTCCTCGCCGCCTCCGTGAGGTCGAAGCGCTCCAGCAGCCCGGCGGCGACCCGCCGGCCCTCGCGCCGGGACAGGTGGTGCAGGTCCGCCATCAGGAGCATGTTCTCCTCACCGGTGATCAACCCGTCGACGGCGGAGAACTGCCCCGTCACACCGATCGCGGCACGCACCCCGTCCGGCGAGGTGGCGACGTCGTGGCCCGCGACCTGGGCCTGCCCGCCGTCGGCGGCGACGAGCGTGGACAGGATCTTCACGGCGGTGGTCTTGCCGGCGCCGTTCGGACCGAGCAGCGCGAACACGGACCCGGCCGGGATACGCAGATCGATACCGTCGAGGACGAGCTTGTCACCGTAGGACTTGCGCAGTCCGACGGCGGAGACGGCGGCCGGCGACGGACGGCCGTCACCCGTTCTGGGTGTGAGCATGACAGATGAAGGCATGGAGCCCTCCCGTTCGAAGGATGGGGCGAGTGGGAGCCGGGGCGAGTGGGAAACGGACGGGTCGGCGGAGGGCCGGTGTTCAGGCCCGGGCGCGGCGGATGTCGATGTTGCCGTGCCGGGTGCGGGCGCGGACCTCGACGGTGTCCTCGCTCTCCTGCGGGCTCTCGGAGGCGGTGAGCGTGTTGCGCACCTGGCCGGAGCCGGAGCGGACGTCGAGCCAGGCGGCGGTGTTCCGGCGGATGCCGACCTCGATGGCGCCGTAGGAGGTCTCCAGCTGGACGGTGCCGCGGGCGACCTCGCCCACGCGCAGGGTGCCGTGGGCCGTGGTGGCGGTGACCGAGCCCTCGGCGCGCGCGATGTCGATGTCACCGTTGGCGCCGCTCACCCGCAGCTCGCCGGTGGCGGCACCGACGGTCGTGGTGCCGTGCGAGTTCTTCAGTACGGCCGCGCCGTCGACGAGCCCCACGCGCAGGCTGCCGGAGCTGGTGGTGATCTCGGCCGTGCCCTCGACCCGGTCGACGGTGATCGAGCCGTGGGAGGCGGTCAGCGTCAGCGGACCGGTCGCCTCGAGGCGGACGTCGCCCGAGGAGGTCTTCACGCGGACCTCGCCGAGCCGGCCCTCGCCGAGCACCTGGGCCCAGGCGCCGGTCATGTCGACGCGCGAGCCCGTGGGCAGGTCGACCGTCACGTCGACGGTGCCGGTACGGCCGAACAGACCGGGCTTGGGCGTCCTGACGGTCAGGACGCCGCCCGCGCAGGCGACCTCGGTCTGTTCGGCCGCCCGCACGTCCAGCTCCTTCCCGGGGTCGCGGGGGCGCACCTCGACGAGGGTGTCGGGCCGGTCGCCGGCGGCGAACCGGAGGGAACCGGCGTCCACGTGCGCGGTGACGGAGATCGGTTCGGGAGTGTCGAAAGAAGGCATGGCTGTCCCGTCCTCTTGGCTCTTCAGGGCGTCCCCGCTGCTGGGACGTGGTGTGGGTGGAGTGATGCGGGCGGGGTGCGGTCAGCGCACCCAGCCTGTGAAGCTCTGTCCGACGGTGCGGGTCCTCTGCGTCGTATGCGGCCGGGCGCCGCCGTCGACCGCGGCCGACACCGCCCGTACGAGCCACGCGTTGACCGACAGGCCCTCGCGGCCCGCGGCCTCCTCGGCGCGCGTCTTGAGGTGGGCCGGCAGGCGCAGGTTCACGCGGGCGGTGCCGCCCTCCTCGCCCTCGGCCGGGGCCGCGAGCGGTTCGACGACGGGCACGGCCGGCTCCGCGGGGGTGCCGCCGTCGGCGGGCGGCAGCGTCACCACGAAGTCGGGGTCCAGCCCGCGCAGCCGTACGTCGACCGAGCCGGGGGCGAGCTCGCGGGTGATCTCGTCCATCGCGGCGGACAGCACGTGGAGCATGGTCAGCCGGGCCGCCGACTCCAGAGGAGCGGTGAGCCGCTCGGCCAGCTCGCGGGCTTCGTCGCCGCCGGCCTCGGCGGCGACCGCGAGTTCGCGGCGGAGGGTGTCGACATACGGGGTGAGATCCATGACGCCATCATGGCACCACTCTGGCGCTACCCGCAAGCCCCTATGGCACCACACACGGACCGCACTCACCGTTACCCATATTGACCTGCGAAAACGCACACGTGACGGCCTGGCCCGTCGTGCCATCACGTAGGTCTATGCACAGGCGAGCAGCCGGGATGGCGTCAGGTGGTGCCATGTGGCACCACCTGGCACCACGTGACGCCATCCCATACGACCCCAACACCGAGTCCGGACCCCGGCAGTCGGTCCCCGTTCCGGGGTGCTCTCCGCGATGGCCTCAGGCGGCGGGCCCGTTCGCCCGTTCGTCCTCGGACGTCCGACAGTGGTGTGCCGGACCCGCAGGAGAAGGCGCCGGGAGTCCGCCCGGCCTCACGACGACTCGCGCACCACCAGTTCCGTCGGCAGCGTCACCTGCCGCCGGTCCGCGCCGTTCTGCGTGATGTCGAGCAGGATCCGGGCCATCGTGCGGCCCACTTCCTCCACCGGCTGACGGACCGTCGTCAGGGGCGGGGCGGTGTGGCGGGCGAGGACGGAGTCCTCGAAGCCGACGACGGCGACGTCGTCCGGCACCCGGCGCCCCTGGCGGCGCAGTTCGGCCAGGGCGCCGACGGCCATGAGGTCCGAGGCCGCGAAGACGGCGTCGAGGTCCGGCGCACGTTCAAGGAGCGAACGCATCGCCCGGACGCCCCCCTCCTCGGTGAAGTCACCGGTCTCGGCCAGGGCCCCGTCGGCCCGCGCCCCCGCCTCGCGATGGGCGTCGCGCCAGCCGGCGAGCCGGCTGCGGCCGACGTCCATGTCGAGCGATCCGGTGATGGTGGCGATGCGGCGGCGCCCCCTGGCCAGCAGGTACCGGACGGCTGCGGCGGCGCCCCCGGAGTTGTCGGAGTCGACGTAGCTGAGCTGCTCTCCCGCGTCGCGGCGGCCGGCGAGCACGGTCGGCAGTCCCATCTCCTCCAGCATGCCCGGCAGCCGGTCGTGGGTGTGGACCGAGACCAGCAGCACACCGTCGACCCGGCGGGTCGCCACCGACGCGGCCAGCTGGTCGCGTTCGAACTGGTCGCGGACGAGCGTGAGCTGCAGCTGCGTCCGGGTCTCGGCGAGCGCGCCGCTCACACCGCGGATCAGGGCGGCGAAGAACGGCTCCGCGCCGAGCCGGCTCTCGGACTCCGGGATCACCAGGGCCACCGCGTCGGTGCGGCTGGTCACCAGGCCGCGGGCCACGGAGTTGGGGACGTAGTTCAGCTCCTTGATCGCCGCCAGTACCCGCGCGCGGGCGTCGGCGCTGACGAGATCCGAGCCGTTGATGACACGGGACACCGTCGTCCGCCCCACCCCGGCCCGGGCGGCGACCGTTTTGATCGTGGGCTGGCGGTTCCCTGTCATGCGATCCTCCCGGCGGCAGCCGCGGCGGCACCCGCCGCGGAGGTGACCAGCGGCAATTGTGGCAGACACCACGGCTGCGGCAGCACCCTCCCGTAATCGGGAGACGACGCCGGGTCCCCGGTCCGGCAACGAATCGTGTTCAAGTCATTGACACGGCCGTTCGCTGCCACGAGTCTTCCAACCGCCGGTGGGCACGTTCCCACCTACACATGGGCACGTTCCCACCAGCCCCCTGGGAGCGCTCCCACAGTCCGTCGTACCGCCATGGGACTTCACGTACATCTGCGTCGCCCGGTGCGCCAGCGCCGTCGCTTGGAGGAAGAGACATGAGCACAGTTCACGGATCACCGCGCAGGAGAGCGGTCGCCGTCGTCGCGGCCGCCGGTGCGCTCGCGCTCGTCGCAGGCTGCGGAGGCGGTGACGAATCCGTCACGGGCGGCGGCAAGAAGGACGGCAAGGTCACCATCACCATGGGCATGTACGGCGTGATGGGCTTCAAGGAGACGGGCCTCCTGGAGCAGTACGAGAAGGAGAACCCGAACGTCCGCATCAAGGCCGAGGTGGCCGGTGACGAGCAGACGTACTACACCGCCCTGCAGACCAGGCTGGCCGGGGGCAAGGGCCTGAAGGACATCCAGGGCATCGAGATCGGCCGGGCCAAGGAGATCGTCGACACCCAGGCCGCCAAGTTCGCCGACTTCTCCGACGTCAAGGGCACCGACCACTTCCTGCCGTGGAAGCAGTCCCAGATCACCACCGAGGACGGCAAGGTGCTCGGCCTCGGCACCGACATCGGCCCGATGGCCGTCTGCTACCGCAAGGACTACTTCGAGAAGGCCGGGCTCCCCACCGACCGCGAGGAGGTCGCCAAGCTGTGGGAGGGGGACTGGAGCAAGTACGTCGAGGTCGGCCGCACGTTCAAGAAGGACTTCAAGGGCGGTGACGTGGCGTACATGGACGCGGCCAGCGGCCTGTTCAACGCCATGGTCTACGGCTACCCCGAGCAGTACTACAACGCCGACGGCGACCTGATCTACGACAAGAACCCGGCCGTCAAGCAGGCCTGGAACCTGGCCGCCGACGCCGCCGAGGACGGCCTGTCCGCCAAGCTCCGCCAGTTCCAGCCCGGTTGGGACCCGGGCCTGGCCAACGGCACGTTCGCCACGGCCGTCTGCCCGGCCTGGATGCTCGCCCACATCAGCGAGAAGGCCGGCGAGGCGAACAAGGGCAAGTGGGACGTCGCCAAGGCCCCCAAGGGCGCCAACTGGGGCGGCTCCTTCTTCGGCGTGGTCGACAAGAGCCCGGTGAAGGAGGAGGCCAAGAAGCTCGTGGCGTGGCTGACCGCCCCCGAGCAGCAGGCGCACATCTTCAAGGAGCTGGGCAGCGTCCCGTCCTCGCAGAAGGCGCTGGAGAGCCCCGAGGTGAAGAGCGTGAAGTCCGAGTACTTCGACAACGCCCCGATCGGCCAGATCTTCGGTGAGGCCGCCCAGGAGATCCCGGACAAGCAGATCCTCGGCCGCAAGGACGGCACGATCAAGGACACCTTCTCCCAGGGGCTGACCCTGATCGAGCAGCAGGGCACCGCACGCGACCAGGCATGGAAGACCACCGCGGAGCGCATCGAGAAGGCGGTCGGCTGACCCGTCGCCCGTCCGGCCGCCCGGGCCCGCCCGCACTGCGCCGGCGGGCCCGGGGCCCGGCTCACATCCCTGCTCTCAGGAAGGAACTCCGGTGGCCACCTCCACCACCAAGGCCCTGACCGGCGGGGGACGTCGAGGACCGTCCCCCGAGCCGGGCGGCGAGAACGCGGGCCGGCGGCGCGGCGCGCTGCTGCACCGGCTGGACCTCAAGGGCGCACCGTACGCGTTCGTCGCACCGTTCTTCGTCGTGTTCGCCGCGTTCAGCTTCTACCCCCTCCTCTACACCTCCTGGATCTCCCTGCACCGGGTGGAACTGGCCACCCTCGACGTCATGGAGTGGGTGGCGTTCGACAACTACGTCGCGCTGTGGAACGACGAACGCTTCTGGAACGCCCTGATGAACACCGTCACGATCGGTGTCATCTCCACGGTGCCGCAGCTGCTGATGGCGCTCGGCCTGGCCCACCTGCTCAACTACCGGATGCGCGGCTCGCTCTTCTTCCGCGTCGCCTCGCTCGTCCCCTACGCCACGTCGGTCGGCGCCGCCGCCCTGGTGTTCACCATGCTCTTCGAGCGCGACTTCGGCATGATCAACTGGATGCTGGGGCTGGTCGGCGTCGACCCGGTGAACTGGGAGGCCGACAAGTGGCCCGCCCAGCTCGCGATCTCCACCATCGTCATCTGGCGCTGGACCGGCTACAACGCGCTGCTGTACCTGGCCGCCATGCAGGCCGTCCCCGCCGAGCGGTACGAGGCCGCCGCCATCGACGGCGCCTCGCGCTGGAAGCAGTTCACCCACGTCACCGTGCCGGGGATCCGCTCCACCATCGTCTTCACCATCGTGCTCTCCACCATCGGCGCGACGCAGCTGTTCGGCGAGCCGCTGATCTTCGGGCAGGGACCCAACGGTGTGACGGGCGGCGCGGACAACCAGTACCAGACGCTGGGTCTGCTGCTGTACGAGGAGGGCTGGAAGAACTACCAGATGGGCCGCTCGGCGACCGTCGCCTGGGCGATGTTCCTGCTGCTCGTCCTCGTCTTCGTGACGCAGCGCCTGATCACGCGTCTGCGGTCCCGCAGCCCCCGTACGTCCTGACCAGGAGTCCCCATGACCACAGACAGCCTCCCGGTCCGGGCGGACGCGCCGGTCCGGACCGCGCCGAAGAGGACCGCCGCCCGCGGTGGCCGCCGACTGCTGGGCCAGCGTGCCGGGCGCCAGCACCACGCGGGCCCGCTCGCCTACGTCCTGCTCGCGATCACGGCGATCCTGTCGATCTTCCCGCTGTACTGGACGATGGTGGCGGCCTCGACCGACAACACCCGCGTCAGCCAGACGCCGCCGCCGTTCCTGCCCGGCCCCAACCTGTTCAGCAACCTCGCCCGCGCCTGGGACGAGGCGGCGATGGGCAAGGCCATGATCAACAGTCTGATCGTGGCCGGTGTCATCGCCCTGTCCACGGTGATGTTCGCGACGCTGGCCGGGTTCGCCTTCGCCAAGCTGCGGTTCAAGGGCCGCAACGTGCTGCTCATGCTGGTGATCGGCACCATGCTGGTGCCCCCGCAGCTCGGCGTCGTCCCGCTGTTCATGATGATGTCCGAGCTGGGCTGGACGCAGGAGCTGCCCGCCGTCATCTTCCCCACCCTGGTCAGCGCGGTCGGCGTCTTCTTCATGCGGCAGTACCTGTCGGAGGCGCTGCCGGACGAACTGGTCGAGGCGGGCCGCGTGGACGGCGCGCACTCGCTGCGGATCTTCTGGAGCATCGTGCTGCCCGTGGCACGCCCCGCGATGGCGGTCCTGTTCATGATCACGTTCGTGCACGCCTGGAACGACTTCTTCTGGCCGTTCGTGGTGCTCGACATGACCAACCCGACGGTCCCCGTCGCCCTCACCCAGCTCAGCGCGGGCTACGTCCGGGACCAGTCCCTGATCATGGCGGGCGCGCTCCTCGGCACGCTGCCGCTGCTGGCGATGTTCATCGTCTTCGGCCGGCAGATCGTCAGCGGCATCATGGCGGGCGCCGTCAAGGGCTGACCCGCCGCACCGCACCGGCGGGGAGCCACCGGCCGCCCCCTCCCCGCACCCCTCCGTCCCTCCGCCCCTGCGCGCCCGTCATCACCTGCCCGCCCCCGCTTCCGAAAGGACCCACGTGGCCACCGCAGCACAGCAGTCGACAGCATCCGCCCCGGACGCCTCCCGCACCTTCCCCGAGGGCTTCCTCTGGGGCTTCTCGACCGCCGCGTACCAGATCGAGGGAGCCGTCGCGGAGGACGGCCGCACGCCGTCCATCTGGGACACCTATGCCCGCACCCCCGGCCGGGTCCGCAACGGCGACACCGGTGACATCGCCACCGACCACTACCACCGCCTGCACGAGGACGTCGCCCTCATGGCCGGCCTCGGCGTCGGCGCCTACCGCTTCTCCCTGGCCTGGCCGCGCGTCCAGCCCACCGGCCGCGGTCCCGCCTCGCAGAAGGGGCTCGACTTCTACCGGCGTCTCGTCGACGCGCTGCTGGAGAAGGGCATCCAGCCCGTCGCCACCCTCTACCACTGGGACCTGCCGCAGGAGCTGGAGGACGCCGGCGGCTGGCCGGAGCGCGCCACCGCCGAGCGGTTCGCCGAGTACGCGGCCCTGGCCGCCGACGCGCTCGGCGACCGGGTGAAGACCTGGACCACCCTCAACGAGCCCTGGTGCAGCGCCTTCCTCGGCTACGGCTCCGGCGTGCACGCCCCCGGCCGCACCGACCCGGTCGCCGCCCTGCGCGCCGCCCACCACCTCAACCTCGCCCACGGCCTGGCCGTGCAGGCGCTGCGCGACCGCGTCGCCGACGCCGAGTGCCTGGTCAGCCTCAACATCCACCATGTGCGCCCGCTCACCGGGAGCGACGCCGACGCCGACGCGGCCCGCCGCATCGACGCGCTGGCCAACCGCGTCTTCACCGGCCCGATGCTGCGCGGCGCCTACCCGGAGGACCTCCTCAAGGACACCGCCGCGCTGACCGACTGGTCGTACGTCCACGACGGCGACCTGGCGCAGATCCACCAGCCGCTGGACCTCCTCGGCGTCAACTACTACACGCCCACCCTCGTCTCCCGGGCCGACGGCGACGGCGCCCACACCTCGGACGGGCACGGCAACAGCGCCCACAGCCCGTGGCCGGCCGCCGACGAGGTCGCCTTCCACCAGCCCCCGGGCGACACCACCCCCATGGGCTGGGCCGTCGACCCGAGCGGCCTGTACGACCTGCTGCGGCGCATGGCGTCCGACTTCCCCGAGGTACCGCTGGTCATCACGGAGAACGGCATCGCGTCCGACGACTACGCCGACCCCTCCGGCCAGGTGAACGACCCCGCCCGCATCGCCTACCTGCGCGGTCACCTGGCCGCCGTGCACCGGGCCGTCGAGGACGGGGCGGACGTGCGCGGGTACTTCCTGTGGTCGCTGCTGGACAACTTCGAGTGGGCGCACGGCTACAGCAAGCGCTTCGGCGCCGTCTACGTGGACTACCCGACCGGCACGCGCATCCCCAAGGCCAGTGCCCGCTGGTACGCGGAGGTGGCCCGCACCGGCGTCCTGCCCGGCGCCTGACCAGGCCCGGTGCGGCACCTCATCGTCGCCCCGCCCCGGTGCCGCACCGCGAGCCCGCCCCCGCGTCCCGGTTCCCCGGGCGCGGGGGCGGGCCTCCCCGCGTGCGGGCCCGCCCGCACGCACCGTTCCGGCGGGATTCCGTACCCTGGCGGCATGCGCATGCGCCCCACCCTGAGCTGGACCCCCACCGACGACCTGCCGCCGGCCACCACGGACCCGGAGCCGGTCGCCGACGCGCTGAGCGGCGGCGGTGTGCTGGTGCTCAGCGGGGCGGGCATCTCCACGGAGTCGGGCATCCCCGACTACCGGGGCGAGGGCGGGAGCCTGAGCCGGCACACCCCGATGACCTACCAGGACTTCACCGCCGACCCGCAGGC
This sequence comes from Streptomyces minutiscleroticus, assembly GCF_014650875.1. Lineage (GTDB taxonomy): Bacteria > Actinomycetota > Actinomycetes > Streptomycetales > Streptomycetaceae > Streptomyces > Streptomyces minutiscleroticus. The sequence goes on along the minus strand of NZ_BMVU01000003.1, from coordinate 256,206 downwards.
CCGGCGCCGGTACTGGGCGCGCAGCCACCTGGGCTGGCGCACCTTCGGCCGCGCCCGTCCCAACGCCGGGCACCGGGCCGTGGCCGCGTTCGGACGGCACGGCCTGCTCTCGGGTGTGATCACCCAGAACGTCGACGGCCTGCACCAGGCCGCGGGCAGCGAGGACGTGGTGGAGCTCCACGGAAGCCTGGACCGGGTCGTCTGCCTCTCCTGCGGCGCCCTCAGCCCGCGCCGCGAACTCGCCCGGCGGCTGGAGGAGGCCAACCCCGGCTTCGAGCCGGTGGCCGCCGGGATCAACCCCGACGGTGACGCCGACCTCACCGACGAGCAGGTCGGGGACTTCCGCGTGGTGCCCTGCGCGGTGTGCGGCGGCGTCCTCAAGCCTGACGTGGTGTTCTTCGGCGAAGCCGTGCCGCCGGCGCGGGTCGAGCACTGCCGCACGCTGGTCCGTGAGGCCACCTCGCTGCTGGTCCTCGGCTCCTCCCTGACGGTGATGTCCGGGCTCCGGTTCGTCCGCCAGGCGGCCGAGGCCGGGAAGCCGGTGCTGATCGTCAACCGGGACGTGACCCGGGGCGACCGGCACGCCGTCACCCGGGTCGCGCTCCCGCTGGGAGCGGCGCTCACCACCGTGGCCGGCCGGCTGGGCGTCCCCGTCGACGACGGTACGGAGCCCCGCGCACAGCGGTGACGGCCGCTCCCGGTGCCGGGCGTCGCAGCGGGGAGCCGCCGTCCACGGCGAGTCGGGCGCCGGCGGCGGAGGTCGCCTCGTGGCGGTTCCCGCCGAGGGCGCGCACACCGTCGGCCTTGTGCCCTCGTCGGGCGGTACCGGCCGGAAGCGGGTCGAGCAGGATCCGCCGCAGCCCGCCGCGCCTCGGGGCGCCCGCTCCCCCATGCGGCCGCCTCGGCACCGTTCCCCGCTCCTCGCGGACACCGGCGTGCGCGCCCCTCGCGGACGGAACCGGTACCGGCGGGTGCCGGCACCGAGGACGGGGAAAGGGCCGGGGCGGCCGTCTCTCGGCGGCCGCCCCGGCCCGGGTGCGAAGCGGTTTCCCGCCTCGCACCGTCGTGCTCCGCACAGGCGGTCCGGGACCGTCCCCGGTGTCCTGCGGACCGCCTGCGCGCGGTGGCCGGGCGGCGGCGCTCCGAGCGGAGCCGCCCGGCCGGCGGCTCACCGGGCGCCGAGGGCGTCCCCGTCGACCGGTTCGCCGCGGTCGGCCCGGCCGGCGGCGCTCGCGCCGGTCACCGGCGCGTCCCCGCCGGCCGCGGTCGCTCCCGCCGCACCGGCCGGTGCCTGCTGCGCGCCCTCCCCGGCGCCGTCGACGGCGGTCCGCAGCGGGATCTCCTTGATGAAGACCATGGCGACCAGGGCGACCAGGGCGATCGGCGCGGCGATGAGGAAGATGACGCCGGTGGCGCGGCCGTAGGAGTCCTCGACGACCGCCGCGATCGGAGCGGGCAGGGTGCTGACGTCCGGCAGCGAGCCGCCGCTGCCGGACGACTTGACGCCCAGCTCGGCCAGCCCGTCGGCCATGTAGGTGCCGACCTTGGAGGCGAGGACGGCGCCGAGGGCGGAGACGCCGATGGCGCCGCCGAGGGTGCGGAAGAACGCCACCACGGAGCTGGCCGCGCCCAGTTCCTGCATCGGCACGGTGTTCTGCACCGCGAGGACCAGGTTCTGCATGGTCATACCGACGCCGCAGCCGATCAGGAACATGTAGACGGCGAGCAGGCCGTAGGCCGAGTCGGCGCGGGCGGTGCCCATGAGGGCCAGGCCGACGATGAGCAGGATGCCGCCGGTGACCAGGTAGCGCTTCCACCTGCCGGAGGCGGTGATGAGCCGGCCGACGACCGTCGAGGAGCCCACCAGACCGATGATCATCGGCAGGGTCATCACGCCGGCCATGGTCGGCGAGTCGCCGCGGGATATCTGGAAGTACTGGCTGAGGAAGACCGTCGCGCCGAACATCGCGGTGCCGACCGCGAGGCTGGCGACGACCGACAGGGTCATGGTGGAGTTGCGGAACAGGTGCATCGGGATGATCGGCTCCGGCGCCCGCAGCTCCACCAGCACGAACAGCACGGCCAGGACGACGGCGCCGAGCACCATCGCGATCGTCTGCCAGGACCACCAGGCGAAGGTGTCACCGGCCAGCGAGACCCAGATCAGCAGCAGGGAGACCGAGGCGGCGACGAGGACGGCGCCCAGGTAGTCGACCTTGACGTCGCGGGTGAGCAGCGGCAGCCGCAGGGTGCGCTGCAGCACGACCAGGGCGGCGAGGGCGAAGGGGACGCCGACGTAGAAGCACCAGCGCCAGCCGAGCCAGGAGGTGTCGACGATGACACCGCCGAGCAGCGGGCCGCCGATCGTGCCCACCGCCATGACGGCGCCGAGGTAGCCGTTGTACCGGCCGCGCTCGCGCGGGGGGATGATCGAGGCGAGGATGACCTGGGCGAGGGCGGTCAGACCGCCGGCGCCGAGGCCCTGCACCACGCGGAAGGCGATCAGCATCCCGGTGTTCTGCGACAGGCCGGCCGCGGCCGAACCCACGATGAAGATGACCAGGGAGAGCTGCACGAGCAGCTTCTTGCTGGTCAGGTCGGCGAGCTTGCCCCAGATCGGGGTGGAGACGGTGGTGGCCAGCAGGGTGCTGGTCACCACCCAGGTGTAGGCGGACTGGCTGCCGTCGAGGTCCGCGATGATCCGCGGCAGGGCGTTGGACACGACCGTGCTCGACAGGATCGCCACGAAGAGGCCGAGCAGGAGGCCGGAGAGGGCCTCCATGATCTGCCGATGCGTCATCGGAGCATCGCCGGCCTGGGCCTCGGCGACGCCCGTACTGCCTTGTTGTGCCACGTGTGTTGTCTTCCCTTGAGTGGTTGTTCGCTGGTCCCGCGCCGTCGCGGGGCAAGGATCGGTCGGCGGTGGTGAACCGGTCCGCCGGTCACTGGTGCGCGCCGCCCCGGATCACGGAAGAGGGGCGGGCGAAGCGTGGGTGCCGGAGCGGTCGGGCGCGTCGTCGCGCGGCTCGGTGCCGTGCATCCGGCGCGAGAGCCCGTCCCGCAGGCGTTCGAGCAGGGTGGTGAGGGTGGTCAGTTCCTGCGGCGTCCAGTCGGCGGTGGCGGCGGCGACCGAGTCGGTGTGGGCCCGGACGAGCGCGTCGACCCAGGCACGGCCGGACGGTGTGATGCTGACCAGACTGGAGCGCCGGTCCTCGGGGTTGGCGCGGCGCACCACGGCGCCCTGCAGCTCCAGTTGGGCCACCTGCCGGCTCACCACCGACATGTCGAGGTCCAGGTGGTGGGCCAGTTCACGCAGCCGGGTCTCACCGCAGTGGGCGAGGGCGGCGAGCACGGAGGAGCCGTTCCCCAGTCCCTGGGGCAGTTCGCGTACCAGCCGTCGCCGTATGGCGGCGATCGCCGTGAGCTGCCGGACGACATCGCCGAGAGCCTCGTCGTGCACGCTGCCGCTCATCGATTCCCCGCCCGCATGGATCCGCCCCCGACGCGGGCGAAGTTCGCCCGCGCCATTTGATTGCCTAGGGCAACAATAGAAACAAGGTTGAACCGAATGCAAGTTTGATCCGAGTCCGCGAAGTCCCGAAGTGGGCGCCCCGCAACGGGAGATGCGGAGCAGGTCCCCGCCTGACCGCGGCCGACGGGCTCCGCCCCTCCAGCGGCACGACGGGCTCCGCTTCCCCAGCGGCGCTCGGCGGCGTCCGGCCCTCCCGGAAGGCCGGTGAGGGAACCAGCACAAGGACAAATTTGAATCAAGTCCAACATTCTTCCTACAGTGCGGACATGGCCAACGAGACCGGGATGGGACTGCGGGAACGCAAGAAGCTCGCCACCTGGCAGGCGATCCGCGACGCGGCGCTCCGACTGATCGACCGGCGTGACTTCGACGCCGTCAGCCTCGACGAGATCGCCGAGGCGGCGGGCGTGTCCCGGACCACACTGTTCAACTACTTCGCCTCCAAGGAGGCGATCGTCCTCGACCCGGCCCCGCAGGACCCGCAGCTGTGGCGCTCGCTCATGGACGCGCGTCCCGAGCGGGAGACGCTGTGGGCCTCCCTGCAGGCCGTCCACCTCGGCTACGTCAGCACCTTCTCCGACCGGCTCGTCCTGCAGAAGCGGTTGAAGACGGTGTCACCGACCCTCGCCGCCTCCACCCGCGAGCACGCGGCCCGCTTCAAGCGCGAGCTGCGGGACTGGATCGCGGACCGCGCCCCTTCGGGCAGCGAGGTCTACGCGGAACTCGCCGTCAACACGGCCGGAGCCGCGATGGCCACGGCCTACACCCTGTGGTCCCCGGACGACGGCTTCGACCGCCTCATGGAACTCGCGCGGACCTGCTTCGAGCAGGCCGGCCGCGGATTCACCGCGCCCTGAGCCCTCCGTCCCCGCCCGGGCCCCGGCCGTCGACCGCCGGCGAGTCAGGGGCGGGCGGTCCGGGCCGGGAGCCGGTGGTCCCGGCCGGGGATCAGGGGCGGTCCAGGCCCCACGTCTGCAGGGCGTAGGGCCGTCCCTTCTCCTCACCCGTGATCAGCGGCACGTCGAGCAGCCGGAAGCCCGCCTTGGCGGCCACGGCGACGCTGGCGGCGTTCTCCGCCTCCAGCTCCAGGATCACCCGCTCCGCGCCCAGTTGCCCGAAGGCGTAGGAGGCCATCACCCGCACCGCCCGCGCCGCCAGCCCCCGGCCGCGGTGCGCCGGGCCGACCGCGTAGCCGATCTCCATGCCCTCGGGGGACCGCCGCAGCATCACCTCGCCCAGCGGTGCGCCGCCGCCGACGGTGATGGCGAGCAGGACGACCGTACCCTCCGCCCGCAGCCGCCGGTCCTTCTCCAGCCGTGCGCGGGCGGCCGCTTCGTCGAAGGGCGAGACGATCGGCGTCCAGTACGCGATGTCGGGGTGGTCGAAGAGCTCCGGCATCGCGGCCAGGTCCGCCTCCGTCCAGTCACGCAGGACGAGTCCCTCCCCCGAGAGCTCGATCCGCGCGGGAAAGGACGACGTGACGCTGCTCATGGCGGGGCCTCCCTGGCCTGTCCGGGACGAGGCAGGATAACCGGGGCGGGGCGGGGCCCACCGGGAATTTCCGGTGGCTCCCGTGCCCCACCGTGACGGTGTGTCCGCCGGCCGTCCAGACCCGCCCTCCGGGGTCCGGCCCGGCGGCCCACCGCCGAGGGGCGGCGCGTCCCGAGCCCGGGCTCACAGCGGAAGGCGCGGCACCGCGTCGCGCAGGCCGCGGGTGACGGGATGCCGGGGCGCGCGCAGGACGTCGGCGAGCGGTCCCTCCTCCACGACGCGTCCGCGGTGCAGGACGACCAGGTGCCGGCACAGCCGCTCCACCACCGCGAGGTCGTGCGAGATCAGCAGCAGGGAGAGCCGGTGCTCGGTGCGGAGCCTGTCCAGCAGGCCGAGGATGCGGGCCTGCGTGGTCGTGTCCAGTGCGCTGGTCGGCTCGTCCAGGACCAGGAAGCGCGGCCGTAGCGCGAGGACGCGGGCGATCGCCGCACGCTGGCGCTGCCCGCCGGAGAGCCGGTGCGGGTGGCGCGCGGCGTGCTCGGCGTCCAGCCCCACGTCGGCCAGCAGTTCGGCGACGCGCCCGCGCTCGGCGCCGCGCGGCACCATCCGGTGCGCCCGCAGGACCTCGGCGATCGCCGTGCCCACCCGCATCCGCGGATCGAGGGCGCCCTCGGTGTCCTGCACGACGATCTGGACCGCGCGCCGGTAGGGACCCGGCCGCCGCATCCCGCCGACGTCGGCACCGCGGAAGAGGACCGTGCCGTGCGTCGGCGCCACCAGTCCCAGCAGGCACCGTGCCACCGTCGTCTTGCCCGAACCGCTCGCGCCGATCAGCCCCAGGCCGTACGGGCCCTCGGGCAGGGCCAGGCTCACCCGGTCCACCACGGTCGTTCCCCCGTACACCACCGTCAGGTCGCGCGCCTCAAGCACCGGCCGCCTCCTCGCCGCGTCCCCCGCCCGGCCCGGGCTCCGCGATGTCACCCGGTCCGGGTGCCACCGCGGCCCCGGGACCGGGCGCCGCCGCGGCGCCCGGCCGGGGGGCCGCCGCCAGCAGCCGCCTGGTGCAGTCGGCCCGCGGCGCGGCGACCAGGTCCGCGGCGGGGCGGTCCTCCCTCACCCGCCCCTGGTGCATCACCGCGATCCGGTCGCACAGCCCCGCCAGCAGTGCCAGGTCGTGACTGATGAACAGGACGGCCGTGCCGTGCGCGTCGCGCAGTTCCGCCAGCAGGGCGCAGATCTCCGCCTGCACCGTCACGTCCAGTGCGCTGGTCGGTTCGTCGGCGACGAGCAGCCGCGTCCGCAGGGCCGAGGCCAGGGCGATCGCCACCCGCTGGAGCTGCCCGCCGGAGAGCTGGTGCGGGAGGCGGGAGAGGTGGCCGACGGGCAGCCCCACCCGTTCGAGGCCGGTGGCGGCCCGGCGCCGGGCCTCGGCGCGGGTGCACCCGTGCAGCCGCAGCGCGCGCAGGACGGTCGCCCCGACCGGCAGGACCGGGCTGAACGCGGCGGCCGGGTTCTGCGGGACCAGCGCCATGACGGACCCGCGCAGCCGCCGCAGCCGCTTCTCCGGCGCCGGCACCAGCTCCTCGCCGGCCAGCCGGATGCTGCCGGTGACCCGGGCGCCCGTGTGCCGGGTCAGACCCAGCACCGTCAGCCCGGCCGTCGTCTTGCCCGCACCGCTCTCCCCGGCCAGACCGAGGAACTCCCCCCGCGACAGCGTCAGTTCGTCGATGCGCACCACAGGTGCGCTGTCGGCGGTGCCGTACCGGACGCACAGGTCGCGCAGGTCGAGGAACGGGGCGTCGGCGGCGGTGGCCATCGGTCAGATCCGGGGGGTGTGGCGGGGGTCGAGCCGGTCGCGCAGCGCGTCGCCGAGCAGGAAGCAGAGCGCCGCGACGACCATGATGGCCAGGCCGGGGAAGGTGCCGAGCCACCAGTGTGTGGTGAAGTAGTTCTGCGACTCCTCCACCATCAGCCCCCAGTCGGGTGCCGGCGGCTGCGGGCCCAGCCCGAGGAAGGACAGCCCGGAGGCGACGAGGAGGACCCCGCCGACGTCGGTCGATGCCTGGACCAGCAACGGGGTCGAGGCGTTGGGCAGGACGTGGCGGAGCAGGATGCGCCGGTGACCGAGCCCGAGGGTCCGGCACGCCTCGATGTACGCACGTCCGGTCACCGACGCCGCCTCGCCGCGCACCAGCCGGGCGTACCACGGCCACCAGGTCACGACCAGTGCCACCGTCAGCCCGGCCGGGCCGGGAGCCAGCACCGTGGTCAGGGCCAGCGCCAGCAGCAGGGCGGGCACCGCCAGGAAGACGTCGGTGAGGCGCATCAGCGCCTCGTCGGTCCACCCGCCGCAGTACCCGGCGGCCAGCCCCGTCGCGGTGCCGACCAGCAGGGAGACCCCCACGACGGTCACCGCGACGACCGGGCCCGTCCGCGCGCCGTACAGCACCCGGGAGAGCACGTCGCGCCCCAGCTCGTCGGTGCCGAACCAGTGGGCGGACGAGGGCGGGCGCAGGGTCCGGGCGAGGTCGGTGGCGAGGGGCGGGTACGGGGCCAGCACCGGGGCGAGCAGCGCCAGGGCGGCGACGAGCACCAGGCCGCCGGCCGTCAGGACCAGTGTCCACCGGCCGCGCAGCGCGCCGGGCGCCCGGCGGACGCGGAGGAGGAGCGGGAGGGAGGGCGAGGCCGTCACACGCGCTCACCCCAGCCGGATGCGCGGGTCGAGGACGGCCTGTGCCAGGTCGACGGCCAGGTTCGCGGCGAGGTAGACCAGCGCGACCAGGAGGGTCACGCCGACGACGGCCGGCGCGTCGAGCGACCTCACCGAGTCGACCGCGTACAGCCCGAGTCCCGGGCAGTCGAACACCGCCTCCACCAGGAAGGTGTTGACCAGCGAGTACCCGAAGACCAGTGCGCCGAGCTGCAGGACCGGGTTCCAGACGAGCCGCAGCGCGAAGCGGCCGAGCACGGCGCGCTCGGGGAAGCCGAGGGAGCGCGCCATCTGGATGTGGCCCTCACCGAGGGCGTCCAGGACGCCGGCCCGCACCAGGCGGGCGGCGACCGCGGCCGGGTAGGTGGCCACCACGAGGGCGGGCAGGACCAGATGACGGGCGTAACTGGCGGCGGCCGCCCGGTTTCCGGTGAGCACGGCGTCGAGCAGCGGCAGACCGGTGACACCGGTCACGGGATGCGCGGCGAGCACCGTGCGGTCGTAGCCGCCCGCGATCGGCAGCAGCCCGAGCCGGCTGGCGAAGACCGTCTGCAGGAGCAGCGCCAGCCAGAACACCGGCATCGAGGCGCTCAGCAGCGCGCCGGTCCGCACCAGGGCATCGGGCCACCGTCCGTGCCACCGTGCCGCGACCAGCCCCGCGGGCACTCCCACGGCGAGCCCGAGGGCCAGTCCGGCGAGCACCAGTTGCAAGGTGGCGGGCAGCAGCCCGAACAGGTCGCTCCGGACGGGACGGTGGGTGTGCACCGAGACGCCCCAGTCGCCGCGCCACACACCGGCCACGTAGGAGACGATCTGCTCGTGGACCGGGCGGTCGAGGCCCAGTTCGGCGCGGACGCGCGCCCGCTGGGCGGCCGAGGCCCGGGGCCCCGCCCACACACCGGCGGGGTCGCCGGGCACCACGCGTGCGATCAGGTACGTCAGCACCACCACACCGAGGGCGACCAGGGCCGACAGGCCCGTCCGGCGGGCGACGTAGGACACCACCGGCATTCCGCGGCCGTTCCCGGCGCGCACCGTGTCCGCCCCCGGCCCTAACGGTGGGTGAGGTCGTGGACGAACACGACGTTGGCGTAGGCCGGGTTGTCGGTGAACCCCTCGACGTCGCTGTTCAGCACCCGCTGGTAGACCGTGGTGCCGAGGAAGAGGACGAGCGCGTCGTCGACGACGATGTCCTGCATGGTGCGGTAGGTCCGCACGGCCCGGTCCGGGTCGGTGGCCGTGAGGGCGCCGACACGGTCGATGAGGCGGTCGAGCCGGGGGTTGGAGTAGTAGGCGAGGTTGTAGGAGATCTCCTTCTCGGTGCGGAACACGTTGCGGTAGTACGACAGCGACTCGGGGTCGTCGGGCCACCAGTACATGACGAAGACGTCCTGGCGCTCGTCGGGGTCCTTCCGCTTGGCGAGCGGCCACTGGGCGGACGACCACTCCAGGCCCTTGACCCGCAGGTCCACGCCCAAGGGGCGCAACTGGGCCGTCATCAGGTCGCCGAGGGTGCGGATGGTGTCGTCGCCCGCCGGATAGGTCATCTCCAGGTCGAGGGTCCGGCCGCTGCCCGGCCCGTACCCGGCCTGCGCCAGCAGCTTGCGCGCGAGGGCGCGGTCGCCGGGCAGGTCGGGATCGGCGGTGTACCCGAGCAGGCCCTTCGGGATGATGCCGTCGGAGCGCACGAGCGCGCCCCTGCTCGCGGTGACGAGTTGCTCGTAGTCGAGCGCGTTCACGACGGCCCGGCGCACCCGTAGGTCGTCCAGTGGCGCCTTCCGGGTGTTCAGCAGGCCGATGAGGGTCTGCCAGGAGGGCCGCTCCCGTACGGTGACGCCCGGCCGGCCGCGGAGTGTGTCGATCAGCTGCGGCGGCAGTCCTCCGGCGTAGTCGCCCTCTCCTGAGCTCATGAGCTGCGCCGCCGTGGACGACTGCGGCACCGCCCGGTAGACCACCTCCCGGTAGCGGTCGCCGCGCCAGCCGCCCCAGTAGTCCTCGAAGGCGGTCAGCTCCACCTCGTTCTCGCCGCCGGGCCGCCACGAGGCGACGGTGTACGGACCGGTGCCCCAGCCGTCGGCCCGGTAGTCCCCGGCGTTCTTCCTGACCTCGTAGATGTAGGCCGCGTACGTGGCGGAGGCGATGACGTCCAGCGGCGCCGGGCGGGACAGCTCGAAGCGGACCCGCCGGGTCCCGAGCGGAACGATTCTGTCCACGGGGTCCCACACGTAGGAGGCGCTGGCCTTCAGCCTCATGGTGCGTTCCACGGCAGCCTTCACCGCCTCGGCGGTGAGCGGGCGCCCGGAGTGGAACCGGACGCCGTCCCGCAGGGTGAACGTCCAGGTCCTGCGGTCCTCGGACGAGGTCCACCCGGTCGCGAGCACGCCCTCCGTCCGGCCGGTGCCGGCGTCGTAGCGGGTGAGGGTCTCGTACACGTTCGACAGGACCACCACTTCGTCGGAGTACGAGCGGGCCGGGTCCCACTCGGTGACGAGCCCCCTGCTGGAGAGGTAGACGAAGGTGTCGTCCCGCCCGGCCCCGCCGCTCCCGCCCGAGCAGCCGGCCGCCAGGAGCGACACCACCGCGGCGACGGCCACCGCGGCGGCGTACGGCCACGGGCGGGCCCGGGGGCGGCGGTGCGCGGGGCGAGCAGCCGGGAGGGGCCGCAACGACATGATCGAGCCTCCCCGAACAGTACGGTCAGGTACTTCGCGCCGGTCCTGCCGTGACAGGTGCGCCGTCGTGCGGGGTGGTGCGTCGTGGTGCCAGCATGGCACGCGGCACGCCGGTCCCGCAGTCGCCATCCGGGCCGTTCGAAAGGTGCGCCCCGGTCGCAGGAGACGCCGGCGCCCCTCGTCTTCCCGGCCCGTCGTCGCCCCGGGGACGGTCGAGGGGACGGGTGTCGGCCCGCCCGTCCGGCCGCGCGGTCCGGTGACCGGTCCGGCACGAGGGCGGACCTCCGTGGCGGTACGCCACGGCGGGCACCGTCGTCCGGGCCGTACCCGGCGAACGGTCCGCCCGGCGGGGCCGACCGCAGGCGGACTCCGCCGGGCGGCGCCCGGAGCGCGGTGGCCGGATCCGGCGCTAAGGGTCCGGACCGGGCGGCGGCACCGCGCCGGCCCGCGCATCCGGGTCCCGGCCGGACCGACGGCCGACCGGCCGACCGGCCGACCGGCCGACTGGCCGACTGGCCGACTGGCCGACTGGCCGACTGGCCGACTGGCTAGAGTGCCCGGCCATGGACAGTGGTTCCGGAGCTCGTTCAGTGTCATCGGTGGTGCCGGGTGCGAAGGGTGGTGACGGCGGCTGGCTGCCCGTCACCACGGGCGAATCGGGGGCCGCCGTCTTCCGCAGCGCGGACGGCACCCGGTACGCCAAGTGCGTGGCCGCCGCGGACGCGGCCGGTCTGGAGGCCGAGCGCGACCGGGCCGCGTGGCTGGACGAGCAGGGTGTTCCGGGGCCGCGGGTGCTGGACTGGCACTCCGGTGACGCGGGCGCCTGCCTGGTGACCGGTGCTGTCCGCGGCGTGCCCGCCGACCGGGTGTCCGCCGCGGACCTGCGCGCGGCCTGGGAGGGCATCGCGGACGCGGTCCGCCGGCTGCACGAGGTGCCCGTGTCGCGGTGCCCGTTCCGCCGGGACCTGGACGGGATGCTGGCCCTGGCACGCGACGTCGTGGCCCGCGACGCGGTGAACCCGGAGTTCCTCCCCGTCGAGCAGCGGCACGCACCGGCCGCGGAACTGCTCGCCCGCCTCGTCCCCCAGGCCGCGCGACGGCGGGAGCAGGAGGCCGCCGACACGGTCGTCTGCCACGGGGACCTGTGCCTGCCCAACATCGTCCTGGACCCGCGGACCCTGGACGTGGCGGGCTTCGTCGACCTGGGCCGCCTCGGACTGGCCGACCGCCACGCCGACCTCGCCCTGCTGCTCGCCAACGCGCGGGAGACGTGGGCGGACGACGCGCGGGCCCGGGCCGCGGACGCGGAGTTCGCCGCGCGGTACGGCACCGTCCTCGACCACGACCGCCTGCGCTTCTACCTCCACCTGGACCCGCTCACCTGGGGTTAGGGCCTGTCGCCCTGCTCCCGGCCCGGAGCACCCGGGACGGAGCGTCCCCGTGCGGTGCCCCCGGCGTCACCGGGGGCACCGCCGGGATCAGTGGGCGGCGTTCGGCGTCGCGGAGCCGCCGTGCGCCACGGGCTCGGCGTTGACCAGGAAGGCGGCGGCGCAGCCCGCGAGGAGCATCGCGCCGACCGCGTACCCGATGGCGTGCGTGTAGCCGTGCACCACGCCGGCGGCCACGACCTGCGCCTTGTGCGACGGGTCGGTCAGGTGGCCGCCGATGTAGGCGGAGGTCGCCGAGGTGGCGATGGTGTTGAGCAGGGCCGTGCCCAGCGAACCGCCGACCTGCTGCGAGGTGTTGACCATGGCCGAGGTGACACCGGCGTCCTGCGGGCGCACACCGTGTGTCGCGGTGGAGAACACCGGCATGAACGTCAGCCCCATGCCGAGGCCCATGACGATCTCGGCGGGCAGGACGTGGGTCGCGTACGCCGAGTCGACGCCCAGCCGGGTCAGGATCAGCAGGCCGCAGGCGGCCAGCAGCATGCCGGGGACCATGAGGGCACGGGCCGGGACGCGGGGCAGCAGGCGGGCGGAGATCTGCGTGGAGCCGATGATGATCGCGAGGGACATCGGCATGAACGCGAGGCCCGTCCTCACCGGCGAGTACCCGAGGATGCCCTGGAGGTAGTACGTCATGAAGAGGAACAGGCCGAACATGCCGATCGTGGCGAAGCCGATCGTCAGGAAGCAGCCCGCGCGGTTGCGGTCCCGCAGGATGCGCAGCGGCAGCAGCGGCGACTTCGCGCGGGACTGCCACAGGACGAAGGCCAGCAGCAGCACCACGCCGCCGGCGATCAGCGACACGACCGACGCGTCGCCCCAGCCGCGCGACTCGGCCTCGGAGAAGCCGTACACGATGGCGACCAGGCCGCCGCAGCCGAGGATCACGCCGGGCACGTCGAGCCTGGCCTCGCTGTGGCCCGGCCGGTCGTGCAGCAGCACGACCGCGCCGACGACCGCGACGATCGCGATCGGGATGTTGACGTACAGGCACCAGCGCCAGTTCAGGTACGAGGTGAGGACGCCGCCGAGCAGGAGGCCGATCGCGCCGCCCGCACCGGCCAGCGCGCCGTAGATGCCGAACGCCTTGCCGCGCTCGCGCGGGTCGGTGAAGGTCGTCGTCATCAGCGACAGCGCGGACGGCGCGAGGACGGCGCCGAAGACGCCCTGCGCCGCGCGGGCGGCGAAGAGCATCCCGGAGCCGGTCGCGGCGCCGCCGACCGCCGAGGCGACGGCGAAGCCGACCAGGCCGAACATGAAGGTGCGCTTGCGCCCGACGAGGTCGGCGACCCGGCCGCCGAGCAGCAGCAGACCGCCGAAGGCGAGGGTGTAGGCCGTGATGACCCACTGGCGGTTGCCGTCCGACATGCCGAGGTCCTGCTGCGCGGACGGCAGCGCGATGTTCACGATGGTCGCGTCGAGGACCACCATGAGCTGGGCCAGGGCGATGACGACCAGGCCCCACCAGCGCCGGGGGTCGGGCGCCCCGGCGTCGGCGGTGTGGGAGCCGGGCGCCGTGCGGGTGGCGCCTGCGGATATGGAGTCGCTCATGTCGAGGACGTGCTTCCTTGCTGTGAGGTGCGCCGCGGAGGGCAGCGCGGATCGATGCCCCGTGTCCCGGCGGAACGCGGGGCCGAAGGCGCGGTGGAGGTCCGGAGGCCGGGAGAGGCAGGGCGCCGGTGCCCCGTCCCCCCTGTGCGCGGCGGGCGTCTCGCGTTACGTCGCGCAGCAAATAGTCAGCATCGCTGATTATCAGAACCAGGATACGCTATCGCGCATGACCGATGACGCCGATCTGTCCGACCTCCTCACGCTGCGGCTGGGATATCTGGTCAAGCACGCCTACCTCCAGCTGGCCGCCTTCCTGGGCGACGCCCTGGAGCCGTTCGGAGTGCATCCTCGGGAACTGGGCGTGCTCTCCGTGATCGCGGCGGACGGGGCCGAGCGGTCGCAGAACGAACTGGCGTCGGCGATCGGCATGGACCGCACGACGATGGTGGCCGTCATCGACGACCTGGAGGACAGGGGTCTCGTGGAGCGCCATCGCAGCCCCCGCGACCGCCGCCGGAACGTGGTGACCCTCACGGAGGCCGGCGCCGCGTGCCTGCGCAACGCCGAACAGGCCCGCGCCGAGGCCGAGAGGGCCTACCTCGCGCCGCTGGACGAGGACGCCGCCCAGGCGCTGGCCGACACGCTGCGCACGCTGTACGAGGCCCACGCGGGCACGCACGCCGGGTCCGCGCGGGCGCATCCCGTCCAGGGGCCGGGAGCGGCCGCCTGCGCCCTGCCCGCGCGGGAAGCCGGCGGCGCGCGCGGGAAATAGGACGGGCACGGAACAGGACGGGCACGCAGCAGGACGGGTGGGGAGCAGGACGCGTCCGGGCCCCCGGTCCCGTTCCGCGCCGTCCGGCGGTGCCGCCCGCGTCGGCGGCTCCGGCCGCCGACTGTCCGTCACCGGTGGGTCCCCGGCGCGGAGTCCCTGGTCACCGGCGATATCCTCGATCGTCCACCGCCGCCCGAGAGGATCGTCGCCCTGCCCGGCCCCGGTCCGCGGAGCGCGCGGAACCCCGGTTCGTCACATCTTTGAGGCCATGGTCATGACTCGGATCGTCAGCGTAGTGACACCCGTCCACGAGGGAGGGGACGCGTACCTGCACGAGGCGTACGAGTCCGTGCGGGACGAGCGCGAGCGCCTGCCCGACGGGTGGGACCTGCAGTGGCTCGTCCAGGAGGACGGCACCACGGGCGAGCCCTTCCGCACCCTGCCGGACGAGCCCTGGATCTCCACCGGAGGGGCGGCCAGGGGCGGCGCCGGCGTGGCGCGCACGATGGCCCTGCCGCGGGCGACCGGCGAACTGGTGCGCGCGCTGGACGCGGACGACCTGCTCGCCCCCGGCGGGCTGGTGCGCGACATCGACGCCATGGAAGCCCACCCCGGGACGGGGTGGTGCATCTCCGCCGGGCTCGACCTGCTGCCCGACGGCTCGACCGCGCCCGGCCCGTACGACCCGCCGGAGGGCCCCCTCGCGTACGAGACGCTGCTGACCGCGTACGACGACGACCTCTTCCCGGTCCTGGGGACCCATCTGACGGCGCGGACCCCGCTGCTGCTCGCGGTGGGGGGATGGCCGGCCCTGCCCGCGTGGGAGGCGATCGCCGTCGTGCTCCGCTGCGCGGCCGTCTCCGACGGATGGATGATCGGGACCCCGGGCGGTCTCTACCGGAAGCATCCCGCCCAGACGACCGCGCAGGCCGCCTATGCCGGTGTCGCCGACGCGGCCCAGCTCCGAGCCGCCGTCAGGGAGCAGGCGGAGGCGCTGCGTGCCACCGGATGGCGCTGGGCCCGGTGAGGACGGCGCCCTGAGCCGTCAGACCACGGTCACCGGGTGCCGTACCACCGCGTCGAACAGGTAGCCCTGCGTGTTGGGCACGGCGGCGTCCGGCTGGGTGCGGCCCGCCGTGTCGGTGGCGCGGGCCAGGAGGTGGGTGGCGCCGCGTGTCCCGGGCTTCCAGGGGACGGACCAGCGGGTCCAGGTGCCGGGCCGGGGGCGGTCGTGCAGCCGGGCCGGCCGCCAGCTCGTCCCGCCGTCGGTGCTGACGTCGACCCTCGTGACGGCTCCGGCGCCCGACCAGGACCGGCCGTGCAGCACCTGCCCCCGGCCCGCCGGGAACGTGGCGCCGCTCGCCAGCTCGAAGGCGCTCTTGACCGTCTGCCGGGTCAGCGGCGCGCTGCCCTCCTGCGGGTGGGCGGAGCCGAACAGCCGGTAGAAGGTGGTGTTCCACGGCGAGAACAGCGGCTGGGCGGACACCTCGATGTCGCCGACCCACTTGATCGACGCGATCCCCACCCACGACGGCACCAGCACCCGCACCGGGTACCCGTGGTCGTACGGCAGGGGCTCGCCGTTCATCTCGTACGCGAGCAGGACGTCGTCCAGCGCCTTGGCCAGCGGCAGCGGACGGCGCACCCGGCCGAGGCTCTCGCCGTCGCTGACGTACTCGGCGTCCAGGCCGCGCGGCTGGACGTCCGCCGCGCGGGAGGACAGCCCCGCCCTGCGCAGCACGTCGGACAGGCGGGCCCCGCGCCAGCGGGCGACGCCGATCGCGCCCAGTGCCCACGCGGTGCCGGTGACCGTCTCGCCCTGCTGGGTCGTGTAGTGACCGCGGCCGTTCCCGGCGCACTCGACGAACGCGGTCCGGGTGACGGCGGGCAGGGCGCGCAGATCGTCGTAGCCGAACTCCACCGGCCTGTCCTCGCCGGGCGCGCCCCGCAGCCCGCTGCCCCACAGCCGCAGCCGCCAGTCGCCCGCCTCCAGAACGGGGGTGGCCGTGTGGTTGCGTACGAAGAACAGCTCGTTGGGGGTGTGGTGGCCGGTTGCGCGCAAGGCCTCCCAGCGGGTCTCGGCGTTGGTGCCCCGCCGGACGAACCACTCCGGCGGCAGTGCCTTGACGATCGTCGGGGTGCCGGCGGCGCGGGCCGGACGTGGCGCGGGGAGCGCGGTGGCGGCCGCCGTGGCGGCGAGCAGGGTGAGCAGACGGCGGCGGCCGACCCCGTCCGCCCTGGCGTCCCCGGCGAGCCACTGGCGCAGCCTGCGCCGGTCGTAGGCGGCCTCGTCGAGGCGGGCCGCGGGGCGGGGCGGGGGCACGGCGGACACGGACATGATGTTCCTCGTCGTCGATGTGGGGACCGGAGGCGGGCAGGCACGCCCCCGGGCGGCTACTTGTCGGTCCTGGGCAGGCCGGGCGGGTTGATCTCGGAGTCGGTCACGGCCTCGTCGGACAGGCCCCAGCGCTTGAGCACCTTGGCGTACGTACCGTTGTCGACGACCTCGTCGAGGGCGGCGGCCAGCGCGTCGACCAGGCCGTTGTCCTTCTTGGTGGTGGCCGCGACCAGGCCCTGGAGGGTGGCTCCGGCCCCGGAGCAGGTGCCGACGATCTCGCTCCTGCCGCTGGTGGCCACGTGGTAGGCGGCGGTCGGGCCCGGGCCCAGGTAGAGGTCGATCCTGCCGGACTGCAGGGCGAGGTAGGTGTCGCTGTCGTCCTGGTAGTACTTGACGTCCACCGGCTCCCGTCCGGCCCTCTCGTTCTCCTCGCTCCACTCGACCAGCAGCTTCTCCTGGTTGGTGCCGCTGCTCACGGCGACCGTCCTGCCCGCCACGTCCTCGGGTCCGGCGACCTTCAGGCCGCTGCCCTTCCTCGCCTCGAAGGCCAGGTTGTCCTCGCGGTAGGTGGCGAAGTCGTACTTGTCCTTGCGTTCCTCGGTGACGGTGATGTTGCTGAAGCCGACGTCGTACTTGCCGCTGTCGAGGCCGACGAAGATGTTCTCCCAGGAGACGGTGTTGAGGTGCACCCGGAGACCGAGGACGTCGGCGACCAGGTGGGCGATGTCGGGTTCGACGCCGATGACGGTCCTGTTGTCGGTGGCGTGGAACGTCAGCGGCGCGGCGGAGCCGGACGAGGCGACGACCTCCAGGGTGCCTCTCTTCCGGATCCGCTCGGGGACCCGGGCGGCGATGGAGGCCACCTCGTCCGTGGTGACGCGGTCCTGGTCGGGGCTCAGGTCGATCCTCGCCCCTGCCCCCGCCGAGGCCGCGACCTCGGTGGTCCCGCCGTCGGAGGGGTCGGCGCAGGCGGCCAGCGCGAGGGCGGAGGCGAGTCCGAGCGCGGCTGCGGTGGTACGGCGGGTGCGGAGGGGCACGGCGTTCTCCTTGCGTGGGTCGGGGAGGGCGGGGCCGGTCAGAGGACCTTGGAGAGGAAGGCGCGGGTGCGCTCGTGGCGGGGCGCGTCGAGGACGGCCGCGGGCGGTCCCTGCTCCACGACGACGCCGCCGTCCATGAACACCACGGTGTCGGCCACCTCGCGGGCGAAGCCGATCTCGTGGGTCACCACGATCATGGTGGTCCCGGTACGGGCCAGATCCTTGATCACGTCGAGGACCTCGCCGACCAGTTCCGGGTCGAGGGCGGAGGTGGGTTCGTCGAAGAGCAGCACCTTCGGTTCCAGGGCGAGCGCGCGGGCGATGGCCACGCGCTGCTGCTGGCCGCCGGAGAGCTGCCGCGGGTAGGCGTCGGCCTTGTCGGCGAGCCCGACCCGCTCCAGCAGCCGGCGGGCCGTCTCCTCCGCCTGCGCGCGCGGGCGGCGCAGCGCGGAGACGGGAGCCTCGACGAGGTTCTCCACCACGGTCAGGTGCGGGAAGAGGTTGAAGTCCTGGAAGACGAACCCGATGCGGGTGCGCTGCCTGAGGACCTCCTTCTCCTTCAGCTCGTACAGCCGGTCGCCGGCGCGGCGGTAGCCGATCAGCTCGCCGTCGACGCTGACCCAGCCGCCGTCGACCTTCTCCAGGTGGTTGACGGTGCGCAGCAGCGTGGACTTGCCGGAGCCGGACGGCCCGAGGACGACGGCGACCTCGCCGGCGCGGACCCGCAGGTCGACGCCGCGCAGCACCTCCAGCGGGCCGAAACTCTTGCGGACGCCGTGGACGTCCACCATCACCTCGCTCATCGGCTGTCTCCCAGGAACCTCAGAGGTACGACGGACCGGTCGCGCTGCGCCGCCGCGCCGCGCAGGGTGCGGACGAACTGCCGGGCGCGCCGGAGCGGGGTGGGCGGCGGGGTGCGGTCGGCGCCCCGGGCGAAGCGGCGTTCCACGTAGTACTGCGCGACCGACAGCAGGGAGGTGAGCACCACGTACCAGGCGGTGGCGACCAGCAGCAGCGGGATCACCCGGCCGTTGCGCCCGTAGATGACCTGTGCCTGGTAGAAGAGTTCGCCGATGGACATCACGTAGACCACCGAGGTGCCCTTGAGCAGGCCGACGATCTCGTTGCCGGCCGTGGGCAGGATGGCGCGCATGGCCTGCGGCAGCACGATGCGGCGGATCTGCCGCAGGCGCGGGATGCCCAGCGCGGCGGCGGCCTCCAGCTGCCCGTGGTCGACGGCGACGACTCCGCCGCGGACGACCTCGGCGGCGTAGGCGGCCTGATGGAGCGTCAGTCCGATGACGGCCGCCCCGATGGTGCCGATGAGGCTGTTGCTGTCGACGGACCAGAACACCGGTCCGAAGGGGATGCCGACGCCCAGCTCCTCGTACAGGGCGCTCAGGTTGAACCAGAACACCAGCTGGACGATCATCGGGATGGAGCGGAAGACCCAGACGTAGGTCCAGGCGACGGTCTGCAGCACCGGGCTGCGCGACAGCCGCATGAAGGCCAGGACCGTGCCGAGGAGGAAGCCCAGCACGGTGGCGTAGGCGGTGAGCTGGAGCGTCACCCACACCGCCTGGACGATGGTCTCGGACAGGACGTAGGCGCGGAAGACGTCCCACTCCCAGACGGGGTTGGTGGCCAGGCCGTGCGCGAACTGGGCGACCAGCACGGCCACGGCGGCGGCCGCGGCCCATCGGGCGTAGTGGCGGGCCGGGACGACCCGGAGGGCGGCCGGGTCGTCCGGTACGGGCGGGGCTTCGGGGCCGGCGCCCGGCGCGGCCGCTCCGGGCGGCGTCGCGGCGGGGCCGGTGGTGAGGTCCATCGTGGCGTCCTGCCTACGGGTCACTCGTGCTCGGGCGGATCGGTTCTCGGCGCGCCGGTCGCGGCGTCGCGGGTGCCCCGCTCACCGGGGGCCCCGCCGTACGTGCCGCCCCCGGCCGGGGCGTACGGACGCGCGGGGACGGTGAGGTGCTTCTCGAAGGGCAGCGGGCCGACGGTCTCGGGGGCGGCCTCCAGGTCGAACAGCGGTGTGTAGCCGGTGGCCAGGTACAGGCCGCGGGCCTCGGGCTGGCGCGGCCCGGTGGTCAGGAAGATCCTCCGGTAGCCGCGGGCGGCCGCCTCGCGCTCCAGTTCGGCGACGACACGGCGGGCCAGCCCCCGCCGGCGGTGGGCGGAGTGCGTCCAGATCCTCTTCAGCTCGGCGGTGTTCCCGTCGTACCGGCGGAAGGCCCCGCCCGCCACGGGCTCCCCGTCCTCCAGGAGCAGGAGGAGCAGGCCGCCGTACGGCTCGGTGAACTCCTCGTCCGGATAGCGGGCCAGCTCGGTGTGCGCGTCCTTGCCGTAGCGCGCGGAGTACTCGTCACCGAGCTCGCGCAGCAGGGGCCCG
The DNA here is from genome assembly GCF_014650875.1 of Streptomyces minutiscleroticus. Taxonomy (GTDB): domain Bacteria; phylum Actinomycetota; class Actinomycetes; order Streptomycetales; family Streptomycetaceae; genus Streptomyces; species Streptomyces minutiscleroticus. The sequence goes on along the minus strand of NZ_BMVU01000003.1, from coordinate 236,263 downwards.
ACGCGCGGATCGGAGACGGGGACGTGGACGACCGCCGGCTCCCGCAGCGGTGTGCGCGGGACGGTGCTCACTCCCCCACCGCCGTGAGGGTCCGCGATCCGCGCGCGGCCTGCTCGGCGTCGCGCCTGGCGACCTCCTCGCGGACGATCGGGATCACGTGCCGGCCGAAGTCGATCGCGTCGCCCAGCAGGTCGTAGCCGCGGGCGGAGAGGATGTCCACGCCGAGGTCGTAGTAGTCCAGCAGGGCCTGGGCGACCGTCTCCGGCGTGCCGACCAGCGCGTTGGAGTTGCCCGCTCCCCCGGTGGCCGCGGCGGTCGCCGTCCACAGGGCGCGGTCGTAGCGCTCCCCCGCCCCGGCGATCTCGATCAGCCGCTGCGAGCCGGTGTTCTCGGGGGCGCCCGTGCGGCGGCGGTGGTGACGTACGAGGCCGGCCTCGCGCCGTTCCCGGATGGCGCCGACCGTGCGCCGGGCCTTCTCCCAGGCCAGCTCCTCGGTCGGGGCGATGATCGGGCGGAACGCCACCTGGATGCGCGGCGCGTCGGTCCGGCCCGCCGCCCGCGCGGCGGCCCTCACGGCCTCGATCTGCTCGGCGGTCCTCTCCAGCGGCTCGCCCCACAGGCAGTAGACGTCGGCCTCGGCTCCCCCGGCCGCGTAGGCGGCGGGCGACGAACCGCCGAACGACACGTCCGGGCGGGGCTGCTGGACGGGGAAGACGTCGCTGACGAAGTCGTGGAAGCGGTAGTGCTCGCCCTCGTGGTCGAAGGGTTCGTGCGTGGTCCAGATCCTCTTGACGATCTGGATGTACTCGCGCGTACGGGCGTAACGCTCGTCCTTGGTGAGGGTGTCGCCCTCACGGCGCTGCTCGTGGTCGTCGCCGCCGGTGATGAAGTGGACCGTCAGCCGGCCGTCGCTGATCCGGTCGAGCGTGGCGAAGGTCTTCGCCGCGAAGGTCGGGTACGAGACGTTGGGCCGGTGGGCGAGCAGGATCTGCAGGCGCTCCAGCCGGCTCGCGACGTACGCGGCGGCCGGAGCCGGGTCCGGCGATCCGGAGCCGTAGGCGAACAGCACCCGGTCCCAGCCGTGGTCCTCGTGCGCCCGGGCGAGCCGGAGGGTGTACTCCTTGTCGAAGGCGGCACCGGAGCGCGTCACGGTCTCCGAGCCGTCGTTGGTGGCTGCTATGCCGAGGAACTCCACGGGCATGGAAGGGCCTTTCGGATGGGCCGCGGACCGCGCACGGGCAGGGCTGGACACCGTGTGGCCGGGCCGCGGGCGGGGGCCGGTCGAGGAGGTCGTCGCCGGCTGGAACGGGTGTGACGACGCCGGGCGTCGAGGGCGAAGAAAGCGACGGAGCGAGGGCAGCGCGCGTCCGGGCTCGCGGCACCGCCTCGTCCGCGGGTCATCACCCGGGCACAACGGTGGCGCGAAGGGAGAACTCGGCCCACGACGGGGTCACCGAGGGAGGGAAGGGCCGGTCAGACGGCCCGCTGCCGCGTCAGGCGCAACACGCGGCGGACCACACCCGACCGAAGTCGATGTGATCGCGCGAGACCAAGCGCTGCTGGGCGTTCATGCGACCAATTGAGCAGGACATCGCGTCCGCCGTCAAGAACCGCTCGCATACCGGACCGCCCCAACCGGCCGGTCCGATCGCGTTGTTGACACGTCCGTGCGGCGTGCGTTTACGATCGGCAGCGGACCGGGCCGCCGTGCGCGGCGGCCCCCTCCGGCCGCGTTGAGGGACGCGGCGAGTGTGACGACACCGGATCCCGGCCGCACCGTACGGGCGCCCGCTCACGCGGCGCTCCCCACACGGTGCCCCGGGTGCTCCGCCACGCCCGCGTCCCCTGCCCGGAGAGCCTTCCGATGACCACGTCCTCCCGTACCACCGTTCCCGGCGCCGGCAAGGCCGGGCGTCCTGAACCACCCGGTACCTCTCGTGCCTCCGCCGACAGGACGCCGCGGATCGTGCCGCGCCGGCACCCCGGGCGCCTGCTGGCCGCCGCCGTCGCGCTGCTGGTCCTCGCGATGGTGCTCAACTCCGTCGTGCGCAACGACGCCTTCGGATGGGACGTGGTGGGCCGCTACCTCACCACGTCCGCCGTGCTGAGCGGGCTGCTGCTGACACTGTGGCTCACGGCCGCGGTGATGGTGCTCGGCTTCCTGCTCGGCACCGTGCTGGCCGTGATGCGGCTCTCCGCCAACGCGGTGCTGCGCACACTGGGCTGGGGCTACGTGTGGATCTTCCGGTCCACACCGTTGCTCGTGCAGCTGCTGTTCTGGTTCAACATCGGCGCCCTCTACCCCACGCTCGGGGTCGGCGTCCCGTTCGGCCCGCAGTTCGCCACCGTGCAGACGGTCGACCTGTTCGGCCCGACCCTGACCGCCGTCATCGGCCTGACCCTGCACGAGGCCGCCTACGCCGCCGAGGTGGTGCGCGGCGGCATCCTCTCCGTGGACGCCGGGCAGACCGAGGCCGCCCAGGCGCTCGGTCTGAGCAGGTGGCGCACGCTGCGCCGGATCGTCGTCCCGCAGGCGATGCGCTCCATCGTGCCGACCGCGGGCAACATGCTGATCGGCACCCTCAAGGGCACGAGCATCGTCAGCGTGCTGGCCGTGCACGACCTGCTGTTCTCGGTCCAGCTGGTCTACAACCAGACCTACCAGGTCATCCCGCTGCTGCTGGTCGCCACCCTCTGGTACGTCGCGGTCACCACCGTCCTGACCGCCGCCCAGTATCACGTCGAGCGGTACTACGCCCGGGGCGCCGCGCGCAGTCTGCCGCCCACCCCGCTGCAACGCCTGCGCACCCGCCTGGCCGCCCTGCGCGTCCGGCCGGCCGCGGCGGCCGACGGCGCCCGCCCCTCGGCCGGCGGTGACCGGTGAGCGGCGGCCCCTCCCCGGCCACCCTGGTCGTCGTGGGCGCGGGACCGCGCGCCACGGGCCTGCTGGAGCGCATCGCCGCCAACGCCCCCGAACTGTGGCCCGAGGGGCGAGAGCTGCACATCCACCTGGTCGACCCGTACCCGCCGGGCCCCGGGAGGATATGGCGGCACGAGCAGTCCCCACTGCTGCGCATGAACTCCATGGCGGAGGACGTCACCATGTTCACCGACGAGACGTCCACCGTCGACGGCCCGGTCCGCCCGGGGCCCTCGCTGGCCGAGTGGGCCGCCCGGTTCTCCGCACCGGACCCGCACCGCACGCCCCTCTCCCCCGGGCTCCCGGCCCCGCCCGGCCAGGGGGAGGCCCCGCCGGCCGCCGGCCCCGACGTGCTCGCCGACCCCGAAGTGCTGGCCGAACTGCGGACGCTCAGCGGCACCGACTTCCCCACCCGGCGCGCCCAGAGCGCCTACCTGACCTGGGTGTTCCGTCGTGCACTGGCGGACCTGCCGCCCTCGGTCACCGTCGAGTGGCACCGCACCACCGCGACGGCCGTCACCGGCCCCGCGGACGGGCCGCAGCAGGTGCGCCTGGCCGGCCGCGCCGCCCCGCTCACCGCCGACCTGGTGGTGCTCGCCCAGGGACACCTGGGCGCGGCCCCCGCGCCCGAGCACCGCGCGCACGCCGCCTTCGCGCGCCGCCACGGCCGCTTCCACCTTCCGCCGGAGTTCTCCGCCGACGCCGACCTGTCGGCGCTGCGGCCCGGTGAACACGTCCTGGTGCGCGGCCTCGGCCTGGCCTTCGTCGACCTGGTGGCGCTGCTCACCGAGGGCCGCGGCGGCGCCTACCGCACCGGGCACGACGGCACCCTCACCTACCTGCCGTCCGGCCGGGAGCCCGTCCTCCACGTCGGGTCGCGGCGCGGGGTGCCCTACCACTCCAAGACCCGCTACCGGCTCCAGGGCCCCACGCCGCCGCTGCCCCGCCACTTCGGCCCGGCGGCGATCGACGCACTGCTCGCCGAGGGCCGCCCGCTGGACCTGCGCCGGGACGTGTGGCCGCTGATGGCCAAGGAGATCGGCTTCGGCCACTACCACGAGCTGTTCCACGGCCACCCCGGGCGCACGGCCCTGCCCTGGCCGGACTTCGCCGCCGCCTACGACCGGCTGGACTGGTACTCCGACGCCATGACGGCACTGATCGCCGAGGCCGTGCCCGACCCGGCGGACCGGCTCGACTTCGAGGCCCTCGACCGCCCCCTGGAAGGTCTGTCCTTCGCCACGCCGCACGCCTTCCAGGAACATCTGCGCGCCTACGTCGCACGGGACGTCGCCCGCCGCGAGGACCCGGAACACAGCGCCGACCTGGGGGCGTTCCTCGCCCTGCTCTCCGTCTACGGCCACCTGCCCCGCCTCGTCGCCGCGGGCCGCCTCACCGCCCGCTCCCTCGCCCACGACCTCGACGGCTGGTGGCACGGCTTCTTCAGCTTCCTGGCCTCCGGGCCGCCCGGTTTCCGGCTGCGCCAGCTGCTGGCCCTGTCCCGGGCGGGAATCGTCCGCTTCACCGGCGCGGACCTGCGCGTGGACACGGACGAGGCCACCGGCACGTTCACCGCGACCAGTCCCACCCTTCCCGGTCACACCGTCCACGCCACCGCCCTGATCGAGGCGTACCTGCCCAGGCCCTCCCTCGACCGGACCGCGGACCCGCTCCTGCGGAGCCTGTACCGCGCCGGTGAGCTGGCCGAGGAGGTCGTGACCGACCCGGCCCACACCCACCGTTCCGGCCTCCTCGCCGTCTCCCCCGCGGACGGCCACGTCGTCGACCCGCTGCTCGGCGGCCGGCACCCCCGCCGCATCGCCCTCGGCGCCCCCACCAACACCCGTGCCGTGGCGGCCTTCGCCCGCCCGCGCACCGACGCCCCGGCGTTCCGCCAGAACGACGCGGTGGCCCGTGCGCTGCTGCGGACCCTCGGCGGGCGGACGCGGTCGGCGGCACCGCCGGGCTCCGGTCACGGCTTTGTCCGCCTCCCGACCTGAGCCGGGCGCCGCGTCACACCGTGGGGGCGCCGCTGCCGGAACGGGGAGGCGGCGGACCGCCCGCGCCGGCGCGCCCGGCCCGTCCCGCGGCCACGGTTCCGGCCCAGCCGCGTAGCGTGCCGGCAGGTCACGCGGGTGGTCGTCGGCATCGGGTCGCGGACGGCCTCCTCGGACGCCCGGCCCGGGGCAGCGGCCGGACCTGGTGTCCGGGAGACGGTGTGCCGGTGGAAAAACGGTGTGCGTACGCGGGACCGGACGCAGCATCATGAGCCGTGGCGTGGCATGTGACCGACGATGTCGAGACGTTCCGCGAGGCCACGGACGCGCTGCTGACCGGGGATCCGGCACGCTCGTCCGTCCTGCTCACCGTGTCCGGGAACACCGGGGCCGGTCTCTGGCCCGGCGCCCGCTTCGGCTGGTGGGCCGGTGGCGCCACCGTCACCGGCGCCTTCCTGCACACACCGCCCTTTCCACCACTGCTGGGACCCGTTCACCGCCCGACGCCTCACCGCTCCTCGGTGATGCGGGTGGCGATCCCGTCGCTGATCCGCACCTCGGCCGCGAGGGTGCCCGCCTTCGCGGCCGTCTCCAGTTCGGCCTCCGTGCACGCCTGCGCGGCCTGCCCGTCGGCGTCGCCGCAGATCCCGCCGGCACCCCAGATCTCGGTGTCCTCGCCCAGCCAGAACTGCTGCTCGGTGTCCTTCAGGTCCGACACCGTGTACTTCCCCGGAGCCAGGTACGACACCGTGCCCAGCCAGGTGCCGCTGACGCCCTTGCCCTCGCCGGTGTCCGCTCCGCCGCCCGACGGCGAGCCGTCGCCGGAGGACGAACCGTTCCCGCCGTCCGACGACGAGCCGTCACCTGAGCCGGACGAACCGTCCCCGCCACCGCCGTCGGCGGCGGGCCGCTCGGTGACGGTCACCGCCCTGCCGTCCTCCATCACGACGTCCGCGGGCACCGCGCCGGCCTTGGCCGCCTTCTCCAGCTCCGCCTCGGTGCACTCGCTCGCCGCCTGGCCGCCGGCGTCGCCGCAGATCCTCCCGGCACCCCAGATCTTTGTGTCCTCGGCCAGCCAGAACTGCTGCGTCCTGCCGCGGGTGGTGACCGTGTACTTGCCCGGCGCCAGGTAGGTCACCTGACCGCCGGCGAACGTGCCGCCGACCCCGTCCTTGTCGGCGGCGGCCTGCACGCTCGCCGTGCCGTCCTGGGCGGCGCCCCGAGCGGTGTCGTCGTTCTGGCAGGCCGCCGTCGACAGTGCGCCCGCCACGACGGCGGCGGCGACGAGGACGGTACGGGCACGCAGCGAGATCATGATGAAGAGACCCTCTCGGGACGGTGGAGTGAGTGTGGTGGTCCGCGGCCTGTGAGCCGCTGTGGGAAGACCATGCCCCACCCCGGGGCCCGGTCACCAGACACGTCCGCGCATCACGACACCGCCGTGACAGAACGCGGACACCTCAACACCTGTGTAGCGAACACCGATTGGCGTGAAAGTACGGAACGGCCGGGGCGGTTCCTCGGGGCCGCACCCGTTCGCGCACTTCCGCGCAGGTCAAGCACGGCGGGCGCCCGCCGTCACCGGCGCAGACCCATGGCCGGAACCAGGCGGAGTCCGCTTCAGGCCAGTTCCAGTTCGCCGACGCGCTGGTCCCCGCTCATCTCCCCGGTCAGCCGGAATCCGAGTCCGAGGTAGAACTTCTCGGGGCCGTCCTCGCCGGGGTGCCAGGTGGCCGTCAGACGGGTGCCGCCGCGCCGGCGGATCTCCGCGGCCACGGCCCGGACCGCGAAGCGTCCGTAGCCGCGGCCCTGCTCGCCGGCCGCGATGTTCAGGCGCCACAGGCCCGAGCGGATGTCGGTGCCGGTGCCGTCGCCGGCGAAGTCGATGTCGAAGAAGGCCATCAGGAAGCCCACGGGCCGGTCGCCGTCGACGATGAGCCGGGGCCAGGCGACGCCTGGATGCACGTACGCCTCGGCGAGGGACTTGACGACCGGGGCGACCAGGTGTTCCTGGTCGGAACGCACCTTCAGGGCGATCGCGGCGTCGAGGTTGCCGGGCGTGATCTTCTCCAGGCGGGGTGAGGCGGCCATGCGTGAAGCCTTGAGGACACGGGCCGGGAGGGCAAACGCTTTTCCGGCACCGCGAACGCGTGCGCGCCCGGCCGGACGTGACCGGGCACGGGACGCGGATCGGACACCGCTCCACCGCGCCGGGGCGGCGATCGGGCACTGAGGCGTCACGTCGAGGCGGAGACCGGCGCTGAAGTACCGCGTCGGCGGCCGCGCCCGGCGGAACGGCCGGCCCGGCCGCCAAAGCGCGCGGCTTCCCGGTCCCGCGGCAGGACCGGGCGCGGGCCGCCCCCGCCCGGCCGAAGCGGTCCACGGCGTAATGCGCAGGCGGTGAGCCCGCCCCTCGTCCTATGGTGTGCCGCTGTCGTCCACGCCGGGACGGCCCGACAGGAGAGTCGGCGGAGTGCCGGACGCGCCGAGATGGCCCTCGACCTGGCCCACCCGGCCGCGGCGGAGCGCGAGCCCGAACGCCTCAAGGCGATCGCGCGACGCTGTGGCGTGGAGTCCTGACGGCCGGGCGGCCGACGACGGACCGGCAGCCGCGGGTTCCCTCACCGGAGGGCGGGGCGGCGAAAGGCCGGCCCGGCGCTGTGTGCGCCGGGCCGGCCTTTTCGTCACGCCCTGTCGGCCCTCTCACCGGGGCGGCCGACGACCGGCCGGCGGCCACCGGCGCGGACGACCGCGCCCCGCCGGCCGCCGGGCCGCTGCTCAGGAGGACCGGGCGAGGTTGCGCCGCAGCGAGCCCGGGGCCCGCAGTGCGCGCTCGATGTCCTCCAGGGAGCGGTTGCGCGTCTCGGGCACCTTGAACAGGACGAACAGCACGCAGAGCGCGTTCATGGCGGCGTACACGAAGAAGGTACCGGAGCGGCCGATGGCGTTGATCGCGCTGAGTGCCGTGACGGCGATCAGCAGGTCGAAGCCCCAGACGCTGAGCGTGGCCAGGCTGGTGGCCGGTCCCCGCACGGAGAGCGGGAGGATCTCCGGGGCGATCAGCCACACCACGGACTGCATGCCGATGCCGTTGAACAGGATGTACGCGAGCAGCGACAGGACGACGGTCCACCGCTGGACCGGTGAGTCGCCGGCCAGGAAGGCGACGCCGAGCACGGCCATGGCCAGACCGGACAGCGGTACGAACCACAGCATCGTGCGCCGCCGGCCCAGCGCGTCCACCGCGATCGCCCCCACGACGCCGGCCACCACGAGCATCGCCCCGACGCCCACGCCGGTGATCAGCGCGACCGACTCGCCGAACCCGGCGTCGGACAGGATCGTGGGCGCGTAGTAGACCACGGCGTTGATGCCTGTGAGCTGGGAGAACGCGGCCACGCCGAGGGCGACCACCAGGGCGGGCCGCAGCCACGGCCGCAGCAGCGCGCGCCGGTCCGCGCGGGGCGCTGCCGCGGACACCTCGCCGATGCTCGCGATCTCCGCGGCGACGTCGTACCCGGCGGGCCGCAGCCTGCTCAGCACCGCGTGCGCGGTGTCGAGGTGCCCGTGCTCGACCAGCCACCGGGGGCTCTCGGGCAGCTTGAGCATGCCGATCGCCAGGACGGCCGCGGGAATGACGGCCAGGCCGAACATCAGACGCCAGCCGCCGCTTCCGTTGAGGAGCCAGCCGCACAGGTACGAGATCAGCTGGCCGATGGCGACCATGAGCTGGAACAGCACCATGAGACGGCCGCGGATGGCGGGGGGCGCCACCTCGGCGATGTAGACCGGCACCATGTTGGAGGCGCCGCCCACGGCGAGGCCGAGGACGAAGCGCGCCGCGATCAGTGTGCCGGTGCCGGGTGCGACGGCGGCCGCCAGGGCGCCCGCGGCGAAGACCACGGCCACCCACAGCACCACCCGGCGCCGTCCGTGGCGGACGGCGAGGCGCCCGGAGACCAGTGCGCCGATCATCGCGCCCACCAGGATGACGCTCACGACGATCTCCTGCTGCCGCGAGGACAGGTGGAGGTCGTGGCGCAGGTGGAGCAGGGCACCGGAGATGATGCCCGTGTCGTAGCCGAAGAGCAGGCCGCCCAGGGCGGAGACGGCCGCCACCGCGTAGACCTGGGGCGGCTGCCGGACGGTGGTGCGTGCCGTGTCCGCGGAGGCGGGGACGGCGGTCAGCTCAGGCATCGCCCATGACCAGACCCTCGATGGTGTGCTTCTGCGTGACGGGGACCAGCTCGTCCACCACGGGGCAGTCGAGGTGCCGGCGCACGCGCTCGGGCAGGGCGTCCCAGTACGCGCGCGTCACCGCGGTGTCGTGCCGGTCGGCGTTGCCGGCCTCCGGTCCGTCCACGCCGAGGACGAGGACGGGGCGGGGCTTGGCCGACTCGTTGGTGGTGCCGCGGTGGATGGTCAGGGCGGTCCTGGCGGAGATGTCACCGCGCTTGGGGTACTTGCGCACCGCGCGGCCGAGGTAGCGGTCGTAGTGGTCCCTGGGCGGGAACATGCCGTGGTCGAACTCGGGGCTGTCGTCCCACTGCGTGCCCGGCGCTATCTCGAAGGGGCCCATGTCCTCCTCGGTGTCGACCGTGGTCACGTTGAAGGCGAGCGAGGTCAGCCGCCGCTCGCGGCGGGTCTCCTCCGGCATGGGGAAGTCGCGGTGCCAGGGCTGGTTGACGGCGCCCTCGAGCGGCACGTCGAAGCCGAGCTCCACGATGCGGTAGTCGGGGCCGAGCACGGCCGTGCACACGGAGCGCACCCAGGGGTGGTCGACCAGCTCCACGAAGCCCCTGATCTGCTCGGGGTGGATCTCGACGTAGTAGCGGTTGGGGCCGCGCCCCACGGCGCCGCCCGGGCGGGACAGCGCCTCCTCGAAGGCGACGTCGACGTCCTCCCGCAGCCGGTCGGCCCACTCGACGGAGAAGGCGCCCTTGCGCGCCGTGATGCCGTCCTCGTACAGGTTCCGGACGTCCTGCGTCACGTCGACGTCCAGGGCCGCCGGGGTGATGCCGGGGTATGCGTGCGTGGTCATGTCGCGCCTCCTTGCGCTGCATCGGACGACCCTCATGTTGCATCGATGAATGCAACGTTGCAATACCCTGCCGGGGATTCTGGCCGTCCGTTGTCGGCGCGTGCGAAGATGACCACCGTGAGCAGTCGCCTGAAGGACGTGGCAGCCCTCGCCGGCGTGTCGATACGGACCGTGTCGAACGTGGTGAGCGGATCGGCGTCCGTCGCCGAGGAGACCCGGGCCAGGGTGCAGCGGGCCCTGGACGAACTGGGCTACCGCCCCAACCTCGCCGCCCGCAATCTGCGGGCGGGCCGCACCGGCCTGATCGGCCTGGCCATCCCCGAACTGCACTCCCCCTACTTCGGGGAGCTGGCGGGCCTGATCGTCGAGGCCGCCCGGCAGCGCTCGTGGACCGTCGTCATCGACCAGACCTTCGGCGACCCCGACGCCGAGCGCAGACTGCTCGACGGCACCGGGGGCCGCCTGGTGGACGGACTCATCATCAGCCCCTGGTCGCTCAGCCCCGAGGAGCTCACCGCGCAGGCGCGCAGCGTGCCGGTCGTCCTCCTGGGCGAGCGGCACCCGCACGGACTCGCCGACCGCGTGGCCGTCGACAACGTGCTCGCCGCCGACGAGGCCACGACCCACCTGATCGGCACCGGACGCCGCCGCATCGCCGCGGTCGGCCTCCAGCCTCATCTGCGCAACGGCACCGCCCACCAGCGCCTGGAGGGCTACCGCACCGCGCTGCGCCGCGCGGGCATCGAGCCGGACCCCCGGCTGGAGCGGACGGTCACCACCCTCCACCGCAGCGACGGGGCGGAGGCCATGACCGCCCTGCTGGAGGACGGTGTGCGGCCGGACGCCGTCTTCGCCTTCAGCGACGAACTCGCCCTCGGCGCACTGCACACCGCGCACCGGCACGGCCTGCGCGTCCCGCGGGACCTGGCCGTGGTGGGCTTCGACGGCATCGAGGACGCCCTCTACGCCAACCCGGCCCTGACCACCGTGGCCCCCGACAAGCGGCAGATCGCCGAGCGCGCCCTGCAGTGCCTGGCCGACCGCATCTACAGCCCCGCCGCGGGCGTGCCGCCCCTGGACATCGTGGTGCCCCACCGCCTGGAGATCCGCGCCAGCTCGCACGCTTCCTGACGGCCTCTCGGCGGTTGCGCCGAACGCCCCTGCCCGTTCGGGGCCACAGCGAACCTGGGTCTGCCGGAACCAGGCCGGACGGGGCCGGGCAGCGTATGGAACCGGCCCGGCGGACGGCGTTGGCTGGTGCCACGGCCCGCACCGGGCCGGGCCGCGGGCCGGAACCCCTCCGCCGCGGCCGCCCCGACGCCCAGGAGACCGCGATGCCCATGCCCGCCGATCCCCCGAAGAACCCCGCGAGCCCGTTCGCCTCCTTCCGCGGGCACCACGTGGGTGTCCGCGTTCCCGACCACGAGGCGGCCAGGTCCTGGTACACCGAGAAGCTCGACTTCCGGGTGGTGCAGGAGTGGCCCTACGGCGAGCTGAGGCTCGCCTGCCTCAGTCCGGCCGCCGACGACGACTTCCACCTGGAGCTGCTGGCGGGGCCGGTGCCCCATCCCAACGAGGTCCTCGACGACCTGGGCGCCGGTCTGGGGCACGGCGGGTACCAGCACCTCTGCCTCCACGTCGACGACGTCGACAAGGCGTGCGCCGAACTCGCCGCTCGCGGGGTCGACCTCGTCGGCGAGCCCTTCGAGATCGAGGAGATCAGCCGCCGCCTGGCGTTCTTCCGCGACCCGTGGGGCAACATGATCGAACTGTCGCAGAGGCTGCCCGGCGCCCGGGCCTGACCCGTCCGCACCACCACGGAAGCCCTCCCGGCCGGGCCCTCGGATCTCCTCGGAGCCCGTGCCCGCGCAGCCTTCGGCACTCACTCCGTGCTCTCCCGTCCGGAGTCCGCATGCCGACCACTCGGTCCGTCGCCGGCGCCTCCTGCGGTCCCGGGCAGCACACCGCCCGGCAGGCGCCTGTCCGGAAGCCGGCCGGCCGCGACCGGTTCCGCTCCCTGCGCCCGCGGCCGACCGTGTGCTCCTACGGCGCCCCCTGCGCCTTCTCCGCGCCGGTGAGGTCCGCGGGCGCCCGCGCGTTCCGCTCCTCGGCCCGGCCGGACAGGATGCGCAGCTTCTCCTCCGAGGGCGAGCCGGTGTCCGCGGTGTAGACGAGCAGCGACAGACCCGGGTCGGCGGACAGCGCCAGCGACTCGTAGTTGAGCGTCATGGTGCCGACCGCCTCGTGGTGGAACCGCTTCCTGCCGTGCGTGTGCCGGAAGACCCGGTACTCGGCCCAGACCCGGGCGAAGTCGTCGCTGCGCGAGGACAGTTCGCCCACCAGGCCGGTGAGCGCCGGATCCGGCTCCTCCCCGGCCGCGACCCGCAGGACGGCCACCGTCTGGGCGGCGATCTCCTCCCAGTCCGGATACACCGTGCGGGCGCGGGGGTCGAGGAACATCCACCGCGCCAGGTTGCGCTCGGCCGCGGGCATCGCGTCGAAGTCGTCGATGAGGACCCTGCCCATCCGGTTGGCGGCGATCGCCTCCAGCCGGGGACCGTGCAGCATGACCGGCGTCGGGTCCAGGGCGTCCATCATCATCCGCACGGCGGGCCGCGCCCGGAGAGCGGGGGCCCTGCGCGGCCCGTCCGGCACCAGTCCCGGCCGGGCCATCGAGAACAGGTGCCGCCGTTCGAGCCCGGTGAGCCGCAGCGCGTCGGCCACGGCGGACAGCACCTGCGCGGAGACGTTCTTCGCCCTGCCCTGTTCCAGGCGGGTGTAGTAGTCCGCGCTCACGCCCGCGAGGAGCGCCAGCTCCTCGCGGCGCAGTCCTTTGACGCGTCGCGCGCCGGAACGCCACGGCAGCCCGACGTCCTGCGGGGTCAGTGCCGCACGGCGCGAGCGCAGAAAGTCCGAGAGCTCCGAAGAGTGCATCGTTCCTCCGACGGTGCGGACCGGATCCCGGCGGCCAGGACCGGCGTCATTCTCTCCGCCGCGCACCCGGCGCTTCCACCGGATCGGGCGATGCCGTACGCCCGGGCGCCGGCGCGCCACCCGATCCGGCCACATGACGGTGTGTCATGCGACCGCCCCTCCCCGGTGTCGTGCCGATGCCGCCGCGCCGCGCCCCGGGCGAAGACGGTGGACTGACCCGGGGACGACCCGGGTAGCACCTTGCTGCAAACTATGCGCAACAACGTCTCTACTGCAGCAAGGGTGTGAGATCCATGACGGTCCGGCGGATACGGAGAATCGCCGCCGCGGCGGCGGTGCTCGGCGGTGTCACCGCCTGCTCGGCGCCCGGCGGCGGCACGGGGGACGAGGGGGCCGCCGACTCCGTCGTGATCGGTGTGGCCAACGAACCGGACACCCTCAGCCCGCTGCTCGGCTACGGCAAGGACGGCAACTCGAAGATCTTCGACGGGCTCCTCGCCCGGGGCGCCGACGGCCGGCTGACCCCCGCGCTCGCGACCGCCCTGCCCGAGGTCGGCGACGGCGGGCGCACGTACACCTACCGCCTGCGCGACGGGGTGGAGTTCAGCGACGGCGAGCCGCTGACCGCCGAGGACGTCGTCTTCACCTACCGGACCGCCCTCGACCCGAAGACGAACAACACCTTCCGCAACGAACTGGACGCCGTCGAGGAGGTGCGGGCGGACGGCGACGACAAGGTCGTCTTCACCCTCAAGTACCCGTACGCGCCGTTCGCCGCACGCACCACGCTGCCCGTCGTCCCGGAGCACATCGTGGGGAAGCAGGACCCCAACACCGGCTCCTTCAACACGCAGCCCGTCGGCACCGGACCGTACGTCCTCACCGGCTGGAGCAAGGGCGAGAAGCTCACCTTCGAGGCCAACCCCGACTACTGGGGCGGCGCGCCGGAGGTCCAGAAGGTGACCGTGGCGATCATCGAGGACGACGACGTGCGCGCCACCCGGCTGCGCTCGGGCGACCTCGACGGTGCGATCCTCACGCCCGCCCTCGCCGCGACGTTCGAGGGCGACAAGGGGAAGGTGAGGTACGACGCGAAGACCTACGACTTCCGCGCCGTCACCCTTCCCACGGGCAACGAGGTCACGGGCGACCGCGCGATCCGGCGGGCCCTCGACGCCGCCGTGGACCGCGAGGCCATGGTGGAGCGGATCCTCGACGGTGCGGGCCGCCCGGCGTACGGACCGCTGCCCGTCGACGACCCCTGGTTCGCGCAGGGCATCGAGCGCAAGCACGACCTGGCCGGGGCGAAGGAGATCCTGGACCGGGCGGGCTGGAAGGCCGGCGCGGACGGCGTACGGGCCAAGGACGGACGGCGGGCGGCCTTCACCCTCCTCTACCCCGCGGGCGACAAGCTCCGCCAGGACCACGCCCTCGCCTACGCCTCCGACGCGAAGAAGGCAGGCATCGAGGTGACGGTGGAGAGCGCCACCTGGGAGGTCATCGAGCCGCGCATGGGCGACGACGCGGTCCTCGCGGGCGGCGGCAGCACGGGCGACCCCGACTTCACCCTCTACCGCACGCTGCACTCCTCCCTCGCCGGCGACGGCTACAACAACATGGGCCGTTACGACAACCCCGCGGTCGACGAGGCGCTCGACGAGGCCCGCCGCAGCCAGGACCGCGCGGACCGCGAGGCCGCCTACGACACGGTCCAGCGCGAACTGGTGAAGGACCCCGGCACCACCTACCTCACCCACGTCGACCACACCTACGTGCTGGCCGACCGCTGGGAGGGACTGACCACGCAGGTGGAACCGCACGAGCACGGCTTCGGCAGCGGCCCGTGGTGGAACCTCGAGGACTGGCAGCCCAAGAAGTGAGCCTCCTTCCCCGGCCGCTGCCCAGGTCACTGCCCTGGGGAGCGATGGCACGCCTGGCGGGGCGGCGGCTGCTGTTCGCCGTCCCCGTCCTCCTCGTCGTCACCTTCGGTGTGTTCGCGATCGCCGCCGCCTCCCCCTTCGACCCCGTCAAGGCGTACGCGGGCACGGCCGCCCTCGCCGCCGACCAGGAGACCCTCGACCGGCTGCGGGACAACCTGGGTGCGGACGAGCCCTTCACCGCCCGCTGGTGGGAGTGGCTGGCCTCGGCGTCCACCGGCGACCTGGGGCGGTCGGCGGTGATGCGGCAGCCGGTCGCCCAGGTCATCGGCGAGCGGGTCGTGTGGTCGACGCTGCTGTGCGCGGTCGCCCTCGTGGCGGCCGTGGTGCTCGGCACGGTGCTCGGCGTGCTCGCCGCCCGCCGCCCCGGCTCGCCGCTCGACCGGACGGTGACCTCGCTGTCGTACACCCTGGAGGCCGCGCCGGCCTTCTGGCTCGGCCTGCTCGCCGTCTGGCTGTTCGCCCTCCAGCTCGGCGTGCTCCCGGCCGGCGGCCTCACCGACACGGCCAGCGAACAGGTGACGGCGGGGCAGGTGGCGCGCCACCTCGTCCTCCCCGCCGGTGTGCTGGCCGTCTCCCAGCTCCCCTGGTTCGTCCTCTACGTCCGTCAGGGCGTCGGCGACGCGCTCGCGGAGGACCCCGTGCGCGGCGCCCGCGCGCGGGGGCTGAGCGAGCGCACCGTGCTGCTCGGCCACGCGCTGCGCTCCGGCCTGCTGCCGGTGCTGACCCTGATCGGGTCCCGCGTGCCCGAACTCATCACCGGCGCCCTGCTGGTGGAGACCGTGTTCAGCTGGCCGGGCGTCGCCGCGGCCACCGTGGAGGCGGCCACCGCCGTCGACTTCCCGCTGCTCGCCGCGCTGACCGTGCTGGCCACCGCCGCCGTCCTGGCCGGCAACCTGCTCGCCGACCTGCTCTACGGCCTGTTCGACCCGAGGGTGAAGTTCCGTGACATGTGACGCTCCCGCCGCCGAACCCACCGTGTGGCGGTCGTACGGTACGCGACGCCGCTCCACCCGCGCGGTGCGGGTCCGCGTCTGCGCCGCGCTGGTGGCCGTGACCGTGCTCGCGGTGCTCCTCGTGCCGCCGCTGGCCCAGCTCGACCAGCAGGCCGTGGACCTCGCCGCCAAGCTGCGACCGCCCAGCTGGGCGCACCCGTTCGGCACCGACGACCTCGGCCGCGACCTGCTGCTGCGCTGCGTCTACGGGCTGCGGGTCTCCCTGCTCGTCGGCCTGGTGGCGGCGCTCGTGGCGGCCGTGGTGGGCACCGCCGTCGGGGCCGCCGCCGGGGCGCTGGGCGGCTGGGCCGACCGGGCCGTGATGCGGGTGGTCGACACCCTGTCGTCCGTGCCGCACCTGCTGCTCGGCATCTTCGTCGTCGCCCTGTTCCGGCCGGGCGTCGTGCCGGTGGCGGTCTCGGTCGCGTCCACCCACTGGCTGTCGACCGCCCGCATCGTGCGCGCCGAGGTGCTCTCGCTGCGCTCCCGCCCGTACATCGACGCCGCCGTCTCCGGGGGCGCCTCACGGCGGCGGGTCGCGGTACGGCACCTGCTGCCCGCCGTGGCACCGCAGGCCGCGATCGCCGCCACCCTGATGGTGCCGCACGCCATGTGGCACGAGTCGGCCCTGTCCTTCCTCGGCCTCGGACTGCCCGCCCACATGGCGAGCCTCGGCAACCTGGTGCAGGGTGCGCGGGGTTCGCTGCTCGCCGGGCACTGGTGGCCGACCCTGTTCCCCGGCCTGTTCATCATCGTCCCCACCCTCGCCGTCGCCGGGCTCGCCGGGGCCTGGCGGGAGAGGCTCAACCCCCGCCGCCGATCGGAGCTGATGCTGTGACCGCCCCCGCACCACCGTCGAGCGAGGCCGCGGCCGTGCCCGGACGGACCCCCGTCCTGTCGGTGCGCGGGCTGTCGGTGCGCTTCCTCATGCCCGGCGGGCGCCGCGTCGCCGCCGTCACCGACGCGCACTTCGACGTGGCGGCCGGCGAATGCCTGGCCCTGATCGGCGAGAGCGGCTGCGGCAAGTCCGTCCTTGCCTCCGCCCTCCTCGGCCTGCTCCCCGCCAACGCCCGGACCGCGGGCAGGGCCCTGCTCGGCGACCTCGACCTGCTCGCCGCCGACGAGAGGACCCTCTCCCGCACGGTACGCGGCCGCCTCGTCGGCCTCGTACCGCAGAGCCCCGCCGCCCACCTCACCCCCGTGCGCACCGTCCGCTCCCAGACGCAGGAGACGGTCTCCGCGCTGACCGGGGTGCGCGGCCGCGCCGCCGTGCGCGCGGCGGCCCGGGCCGCCGCCGACCGCGCCGCCTTCCCCGCCGACCACCTCGACCGCTACCCGCACGAACTCTCCGGCGGCCTCGCCCAGCGCGCCGCCACCGCGCTCGCCCTCGTCGGCGACGCGCCCCTGCTGCTCGCCGACGAACCGACCACCGGCCTCGACCGCGCCCTGGTGGACCGCACCGTCGACGAACTGCGCCGCCACGTCGACGCCCCGGACGCCGCGGGCGGGACCGGACGCGGCCTGCTGATGATCACCCACGACCTGGCGGCCGCCGAGCGCGTCGCCGACCGGGTCGCCGTCATGTACGCCGGCCGCCTCGTCGAACTGGCCGACGCCGCCTCCTTCTTCGGCACGCCGGGCCCCCGCCACCCGTACAGCCGCGGCCTGCTCCAGGCCCTGCCCGACCGGGCCTTCGCCCCCGTGCCCGGCATGCCGCCCGAACTCGGCGACCTGCCCGAGGGCTGCGCCTTCGCGCCGCGCTGCCCGCGCGCCTCCGCCGCGTGCGCCGCCCTGCCGGCCACGGTCGGCGGGCTCGCCTGCCACCACCCCCTGCCGGGGGACGACGGCGAGGCGCCCTCCCCCACCGCGTCGTCCACGGAGGACATCCGTGCTTGAGCTGCGCTCCGTCACCGCCGGGTACGCCAGGAAGGCCCCGGTCGTCCACGGTGTCTCCCTGGCCGTCGCCCCCGGTGAGGCCGTCGGTCTGCTCGGTCCCAGCGGCTGCGGCAAGTCCACCCTCGCCCGCGTCGCCGCCCTGCTGCACCGCCCCGACGCCGGCACCCTGGTGCTCGACGGCGAGCCCGTACGGCGCTGGCGCCACCGCGCCCCGCGCGCGCAACGCACCGCCGTCGGCGTCGTCTTCCAGCAGCCACGGCTCTCCGCCGACCCGCGCCTGCGGCTCGCGGACCTGATCGCCGAACCGCTGCGCGCCACCGGACGCCGCGAGGAGGCACCGCGGCGGGTCCCCGAGCTGGCCGCGGCCGTCGGCCTGACCCGGGACCTGCTGGGCCGGCGGCCCCACGAGGTCAGCGACGGGCAGTTGCAGCGTGCCTGCCTCGCCCGCGCCCTCGTCCTGCGGCCGCGCTGGCTGATCTGCGACGAGATGACCGCCATGCTCGACGCGTCCACCACCGCCGCGCTGGTCGCGGCCGTCGAGGACTACCGCGCCGCCACCGGCGCGGGCCTCCTCGCCGTCGGCCACGACCACACGCTCCTGCACCGCTGGTGCGACCGCACCGTCCACTGGGACGACCTGTCCGACGCCGTCGCCGGTGAGGAAGGGCTCGTGACACCGTCGCCGGTGACGGATGGCTCGTGACACCGTCACCGGTGGAGGGCGCGTGACGCCCTCGTCGCCGAAGGAGAGCTCGTGACGCCCTCGTCGGCGCAGGGGGGCAACGGGTCAACGACCGGGCCGTGAGCCGTCGGACGGTCTCCTCGCGGGCTCCGCTCCCGCTGCCGTGAGCAGTCCGGCGGTCCCGGGGTGGGGACCGTGCTCGGCCCATTCCAGAGGGGACAGACCTGTTCCGTGGTCCTCGCGGAGGTTCGGGTCGGCGCCGTGCGCCAACAGCTCGCGCACCGTCCCGGTGTGTCCCCAGCACGCGGCCGCGCACAACGGTGTGCCCTGCGAGCCGTCTTCGCCGCTCTCGGTGTCAGGGGCGGCCCCGGCCTCCATCAGCAGGCGTGCGACCTCGGCCTCTCCCTGCACGGACGCGAAGTAGAGCGGGGTGGAGCCGTCGCCGTACCTTCGCTCCGGGTCCGCTCCGGCCCGCAGGAGCGCCCTCACCCGGGCGGCGTCACCCGACAGCGTCGCTTCGAAGAGATGACGGGAGAGGTTCTTCTGCTGTCGCCGCTTCACGGTGGGCCATGCTACGGCCGGCCGGCCCGCCACCGCCTCCGGTTATCCCACGTGTGTTCTGCCGTGTCATCCGATACGGGAATCGCCGATCTCCGCCCGGGTGCGTGCCGCCATGCTGGGAGCACAGTGTCACGTATCGGCACTGTGCTCCGTACTGGACCTGAGAGGTGGAGGGTTGTGCCGCACGCATCGCACCATGACCCGGGCCCGGGCGAACGGCCCGTTCTCCTGCTGGCCGGACTGGCCGGTCTCGCACTCGACACGGTGGGGTCGGCGATCGGCTCGGTGCGCGGGCTGCTGCGCCGCTCCGACACCGCCGACCTCGCCCGGGACGCGGAGCGGGACCTGACCGCGCGCGGCCGGCTGGTCCTGGACCGCTACGCCTCCTCACCACCGGCCCACCTGGAGGTACTCGCCCGGCACGTGCTCGCCCGGCAGACCGCGACGGGTGACGATGTCTGACCGGTGGGACCCCGCGGCCTTCAAGGAGCGCGTCGACGGCGTCCTGCGCGGCTTCCTGGCCGAGGAGGGCGAGCACCTGCTGGCCGTCGACCCCGACCTCGCGCCGGTGGCCGAACAGGTCCGGCGCGCGGCCGGGCACGGCAAACGGCTGCGGGCGGCGTTCTGCCACTGGGGCTGGCGCGCGGCCGGCCAGCCCGACAGCGAGGCCCTGCTGCGCGCCGCCGCCTCCATGGAGCTGGTGCACGCCGCGGCGGTCGTCCACGACGACCTCATCGACGACAGCCCCCTGCGCCACGGCCTGCCCACCGCGCACCACGCCCTGCGGGTGCCGTTGCGGGGGCGGCCCGACGCCCGGCACGCCGCCCGCTCCCTGGCCCTGCTGGTCGGGGACTTGCTGATGTCGTTGGCGGGACAGTTGTTCGCCACCAGCGGGCTGCCCGCCGCCTACCTGGCCCGCGCCCGCCCGCTGTGGGCGGCGCTGGCCCGGGAGCTGATCGCGGGCGAGTGCCTGGAGATCCTGCACACCGGCACCCGCCCGGACACGGAGGTCTCCCTGCGGGTGCTCCGCTACAAGACCGCCAAGTACACCGTCGAGCAGCCCTTGTTGATGGGCGGCCTGCTGGCCGGCGCCGCGCCGCGGCTGCGGCAGGGGCTCTCCGCCTACGGGCTGCCGCTGGGCGAGGCCTTCCAGCTGCGCGACGACCTGCTCGGCCTGTTCGGCGACCCGGACCGCACCGGCAAGGCGAGCCTGGACGACATCCGGGCCCACCGGCCCACCGCCCTGCTCGCCGAGACGTGGAAGGCGGCCGACGCCGCGCAGCGCGAGCGGCTGCGCCTCGTGCTGGGCCGGCGCGATCTGGACGAGGGCGACCTGACACGTGTGCGTGCGCTGATGCGCGACGTGGGGGCCCCGGAGCGGATCGAGCGAATGATCGGCGCACGGGTGGAGGAGGCCACCCGGGCCCTGGACGAGCTGGATCTGCCGCCTCGCACGCGGCACGCGCTCGCCGCACTGGCCTCCTCGGCCACCGACCGCCTCCACTGACCCGCCCTCGTGGCACCCGCCCCCTCTTTTCCACCCCGTTCGCCCCGCGGCCGTGGCCGCGCCCCCGGTGCCCGCGGCCGGCGCACGCAGAAGCAAGGACGGTCCCGTCATGACCTACACCGACGCCTCGATGGACGCGCTGCGCGCCGGCGGGGACGAACTGGCCGACGCTGTCGTCGCCACCCTCTTCGAGCGGGGGGAGGTCGGCACGTTCAACGCGCTGATGCGCTACGTCTCCACCTCGGGCCAGGAGCTCCCCCGCGGGCTGCCCGCCGTGGCACGCGAGTACCTGGAGGCGACCGCCGTGCCGCCGGCCTGGGTGGACTGGGCCGAGATGGAGAAGGCCCGGCTGTTCTTCATCGACAACAACGTCCACATCTCCACCGCCCTGTCCTTCGCCGCCATGCCCGCCTGCTACCTCGTCCCCCACGTGGCGAAGCTGCTGTCGGCCACCCACGGGCTGGAGTACCCCTCGAAGCGGATGGCGGAGACCGGGCAGTTCACCGTCCACCTCATGCAGCCGGACGCGTTCGAGGCCGGCGGCCGCTTCGTCCCCGCCGCCCAGAAGGTCCGCCTGCTGCACGCCTCCATCCGCCACCATCTGGAACGGGAGGACCGCTGGGACAGCGGCACGCTCGGCGTGCCGATCTGCCAGGAGGACATGATCGGCGGGCAGATGTTCTTCTCCCTGCTCGTCCTGGACAGCCTGCACCGGCTCGGCATCCACATGAGCACCGAGGGCGCCGAGGCCTACTACTACGCCTGGCGCGTGGTCGGCGCGATCCTCGGCGTCGACCAGGACGCCGTGCCCAGGACCCTGGAGGAGGCACGGCACTTCCTCGACCTCTACATGCTGCGCCACATGGGCCCCAGCCCCGAGGGCGCGCACCTGACGCGGCAACTGATCGACCTGTACGAGGAGGTCGTCCCCGGCACCTTCTTCGACCCCGTCGTCTCCGCCCTGATCCGCCACCTCGTCGGCGACACCTGCGCCGACTGGCTGGAGGTGCCGCGCACGCCGTGGGACACCGTCGTCAGGGCCGTCCCCCACCTGCTGGGGGTGCTGGAGACGATCGAGGACCGCTCGCCCCTGGGCGCCTGGGCCCTGGACCGCCTGGGCCACCTCACCACCGTCCTCGAACTGTCCTCGCTCACCCGCGGCCGGGTGATGCACTACGCCATCCCCGAGCAGCTGAAGAAGGACTACGGCGTGGACGGCGGCGTGCCCCGCACCCACCGCTGGACCCCGCCCGCGGCCACCGTCTCCTGACACCGGCCCCTGCGCGTGCCGGTCCCCGCGCCTGCGGCCTCCCGGTGACGCGGCCCTGCCCGCGTCACCGTCCCGCCGTGCGCGTGCGCGTGCGGTCCCACTGTGCCGTGCACACGCGTGTGGTCCCACCGTGTCGTGCGCGTGCGGTCCCGTCGTACACAGTGGCACCGGCCGACACGGCATGGCATGGCATGGCACGATCTCCCTCTGGACCTCGTGCAATTCCTTTGCCATAGTGGCGCGTTCACGCCAAAGAGGCCACGTGGAGCAAGCCCGTCCGGTCCCCGGCCCCGGCCTTCGGAAAGCGTGGGAAAGATCTTCGCCGACCGTTGCAGAGGGACGTGTGACCAGCTCCTACGACACAGACGGTGCCAGCTGGCTGACCGTCGTCCGCACCGTCACCGACGGCACCACCGTCCTCGGCCTGCAGGGCGAGGTCGACCTCCACACCGTCGGCCGTCTGCGCCGCGCCCTCGCGGCCTGCGCGACCGACCCCGTCCGCCTCGTGGTGGACCTCAGATGGGTCACTTTCATGGACTCCACCGGCATCAACGCCCTGGTCGCCCTCCACCGCGCCACCCTCGGCACACCCGGATGGATCCGCCTGGCCCGCCCCCAGCGCCCCGTGCGGCGGATCCTCCAGGTCAGCGGCCTCGACACCGTCATCGACTGCTGTCCCACCCTGCACCAGGCCCTCCACCTGGAGGACGGGACCACCGGCTGACCGCCACCCCGTCGGCCCGTGCCGCGGCGGGCCGGGCGTGCGTACGGGTCCTGGATCGGCAAGGCTGGGCCCGAAGGAGGACCACACCATGCAGAGGCTTGTCTTCCGGCCGGGGCGGCGGGACCCCGCGGTGCTGCGCGGACGCATCGCGGTCGTGACCGGGGCGGCGCGAGGTGTCGGTGAGGCGCTGGTGCGACAGCTGTCCGCGACGGGCGTGCGGGTCGCGCTGATCGGCCGCGAGAAGGAATCGCTGTGCCGGGTCGCCGCGGAGCTGCCCGCACCCGCCCTGTGCGTCGAGGCCGACGTCACCGACCGCGCCGCGCTCGACCACGCCGCCGCGGAGGTGACCGCGCGGTTCGGCCCGGCGAGCGTCGTCGTGGCGAACGCCGGCATCGCCGCCGGAGGCCCCTTCGCCGCCGTCGACGCCGACCTGTGGCAGCGTGTCATCGACGTCAACCTCACCGGCTCCGCGAACACCGCCCGCGCCTTCCTGCCGCACCTGCGGCGCACGCGCGGCTACTTCCTGCAGATCGCCTCGACCGCCGCGTTCGGCGCCGCGCCGATGATGAGCGCCTACTGCGCCTCCAAGGCCGGCGCCGAGTCCTTCGCGTACGCGCTGCGCGGCGAGGTGGAACCCGACGGTGTCACCGTGGGCATCGCCTACCTCCACTGGACCGGCACCGACATGGTCTCCGGGATGGACGAGCACCCCGTCCTGTCCGCGCTGCGCAGGCACCAGCCCGGCCCCGCCCGCCGCGTCCACAGCCCGGCGCAGGTCGCCCGCTGGCTGGCCACCGGGATCGAGCACCGCGCCCTGAACGTCTACGCGCCGCCCTGGCTGCGCTGGTGCCAGCCCCTGCGGCCCGTCTTCCCCGCCCTGGTGGCCCGCGTCGCCCGCCGGGAGATGCGCACCCTCACCGCCCAGGACCTCGCGTCGCACACCGGGGTCCTGGGCGTCGGCGGCCGGGCCGACTGGAACGCCCACAGCCGGTCCGGTGCCCGTCCCCCGGGACAGCACCCGACCGGATGAGCCGGTGGACGCCCGGGGACCCGCGAGGTCGGCGTGGGCCGGGATCCCCGGTCAGGCGGCCGGCGAGTCGGTCGTGGCGGCGGACTCCTTCTGCGCCTCCAGCTCGGCCAGCCGCTCGGTCAGGGCGTCGTGCATGAACCGGTAGGAGTCGCTGCCCAGCACCAGGCGGCGCGGAGCGGGCGTCCGCCCGGCGCTCTCGATGATCGCGGCGGCCATCTTCGCGGGGTCCCCGGGGGACGGCGGGGCGTTCCTGATGCCGCGGACCACGGCGGCGGGGGTCCCGTCGTAGGCCGCCAGCGGCTCGGCCAGGCGGGCGCCGCCGGAGCGGAAGCCGGTGCGGGCGCCGCCGGGCTCGACGATCGTCACCTCGATGCCGAAGGCCGCGACCTCCTTGGCCAGCGACTCCATGAAGCCCTCGATGCCCCACTTGCTCGCGTGGTACAGCGTGGCCCCCGGGTGCGTGGCCTGGCCGCCGTAGGTCGAGATCTGGATGATGCGGCCGCCGCCCTGCTCCCGCAGGTGCGGCAGGGCCGCCCGGGCCACCTGGACCGAGCCGGTCATGTTGGTGTCGATCTCGTGCCGCACCTGCTCGTCGGAGAGTTCCTCCGCCGCGCCGAACAGCCCGTATCCGGCGTTGTTCACCACGACGTCGATCCGGCCCAGCTCCTCGAACGCCTCGTCCACGACCCGGCGCACACCGGGGAGGTCGGTGACGTCGAGCTCGGCCGGCCACAGCTGGTCGCCGTAGGCCGACTTCAGGTCGGCCACCGCGTCCGGGTCGCGGACCGTGCCCGCGACCCGGTCGCCGTCCGCGAGCAGCCGCTCGGTCATACGGCGGCCCAAGCCGCTGCTCACACCGGTGATCAGCCACGTCCGCGCAGTCATGTCCAGCTCCTTCGGGGGAGGGGGCCGCCGTTCGGCCCGACGTCGTCCATGCTCCGGCCGCGGCACCCACCGGGGCATCTGCGAAGTCACCGGTCCGGTCACCGGTGAGGAGGCCGGCGCCACCGGTACCGCCCGCCCGGGTACGGCCCCTCCCCGACCCGGAGGGGCCCGCCGACCGGGCGCGGATATCCTGATCACGCCATGTCACGACGCCCCACGCCTCCCGCTCTCGTCGGCCGTGAGCGAGAACGCGCGGAGATCGACGACCTGCTGGCCCGTACCGCCGAGGGCGCGGGCGGCGCCCTCGTCCTGCGGGGGCAGCCCGGTATCGGGAAGACGGCGCTGCTGGACCACGCGGCGGCCCGGGCACCGGGAGCGCTCGTGCTCCGGACGACCGGGGTCGAGCACGAGTCCGCTCTGGCCTTCGCCGGCCTGTACGACCTCGTCGGCCCCCTCACCGACACGCTCCTCGCGATGCCCCCGGAGCGCTCGGCCGCACTGGCCGCGGCGGTCGGGCTGTCCGAGGCGGCCGGGGACGGGGCGGTGCCCGACCGCTTCCGCGTCGCCACGCAGCTGATGATGCTGCTGGCCGCGGCCGCCGAGCGGCAGCCGCTGCTGCTCCTCGTCGACGACGCGCAGTGGCTGGACCGGCCGTCGAGCGACGCCGTGCTGTTCGCCGCCCGCAGGCTCCGGGCCGAAGCGGTGGCCGTGCTGATCGCGGTCCGCGACGGCGAGCCGGGCGACTTCACCACCCCCGGCCTGGCGGAACTCCTCGTCGAGGGCCTGCCCGGGCCCGACGCCGCCGCCCTGCTCGCGCGCGCCGGCCAGGACCTGGCGCCGACGGTCCGGGCCCGGCTCCTGGACGAGGCGCACGGCAACCCCCTGGCCCTCCTGGAACTCCCGGGCAGCCTGATCCGGAATTAAGAGCGGTCCGTTGGGACGGTATCCACGGCGGAGCGTTCGAGTGGTGGCGGCCGCGTGTGGTGCCCGAGTGGATGCAAGCGGGCGGCTTGGCCCATGAGGCCTTCGGACAGACGGGGCACGTCTCGGCCCGCATCGGCCGCCACCACGAACCGATGGAAGCCGCCGGGGCGCTGGACGTACGTCGAGCCGACGCCCAGCTCACAGCGAGTCTGAAAGGTGTTGGCGCCCGCTGGCGCTGGGCGGATGCTTGACGTCCCTCCCGGCCTGCGATGCCTACCGAAAGATCGGCGACGCCCAGCGTCAGCGAGCGTCAACACCATTTCGAACGTCACTCGTTGGTGTTGGTGGTGCGAGCCCACTCCACGGTGACCTCTCACGACGCCCGAGCCCCGAGCTCCCGCGAAGACCGAGGCCCGCGGGGCGAGCTGGTGCCACGAACAGCTACTGAGGTGGCGGACCGGCCGTGAGGGGCTGAGTCCTGGGATTAGGTCGCTGCGTGGCCCGCGTGAGCTCGCGAACGATCAGCAAGAGCATGGCGGAGGGGACGAACTTGATCTACTGCGGTATCGACTGGGCCGAGCGCACGCACGACGTCGCCCTGGTCGACGACAGCGGCCAGCTGCTCGCCAAGCGGCACGTCACTGACGACGCGGCTGGCTACAAGATCCTTTTGGACCTGCTTGCCGACTACGGCGACTGTGAGGACAACCCGATCCCGGTCGCGATCGAAACCTCCCGCGGACTGCTTGTGGCCGTGCTGCGAACCGGTAAGCGGCAAGTGTTCGCCATTAATCCGATGGCTGCTTCCCGCTACCGCGATCGGCACTCCGTTTCGCGGAAGAAGTCCGACCCCGGCGACGCCCTGGTCCTGGCGAACATCTTGCGCACCGACATGCACGCCCACCGGCCGCTGCCACAGGACAGTGACCTGGCCCGCGCCGTCGCAGTTCTCGCACGCGCCCAGCAAGACGCCGTCTGGAACCGCCAACAGATCGCCAACCAGATGCGCTCCCTGCCGCGCGAGTACTATCCGGCTGCCCTGGCAGCCGTGGAGACCTGGAAGAAGGGCCTTTGCCGGCCCGAGGCCCACGAACTCCTCCGCCTCGCTCCCACGCCGACGCGAGCTGCAAGGCTGCCCCGTGTGCAACTCCGGTCGGCCCTCAAGCGGGCTGGCCGCCAGCGCGGCATCGAAGCGGAAGCCGACCGGCTCCACGAGGTCCTCCGAGGCGACTGGGCTCATCAGCCGCCGCTCGTCGAAGACGCTCTCGGCAAGCAAATGCTCGCCCTGCTCATTCAGCTTGAAGCCGCCTCCCAGGCTGCCACCGACCTCGAAGAGGCGGTGGACGAGGCATTCCCTCAGCACCCGGACGCTGACATCATCCTCAGCTTCCCCGGCCTCGGCGTCCAGCTCGGCGCCCGGGTGTTGGCCGAAATCGGAGACGACCGGCAGCGCTTCTCGGACGCCCGTGGGCTGAAGGCCTATGCCGGCGCGTCACCCATCACCAGGGCGTCCGGCAAGAAGTCCAGCGTCACCAGGCGCTGGGTGAAGAATGACCGCCTCAACCATGCCGGCTACTACTGGGCTTTCTCCGCTATCAGCGCCTCTCCTGGCGCCAAGACGCACTACCGCAAGCGCCGTGACGACCATGGCGACTGGCACGCAGCGGCCCAGCGCAACCTCTTCAACCGCATGCTCGGCCAGCTCTACCACTGTCTCCAGCAGCACGAACTGTTCGATGAACAGACGGCGTTTCCTTCTACTGCTGCCAAGGCTCTAGAGGCGGCGTGACGCCAAGCTGCAGAGCGTGAATAAGCTTCCGCGCATGGCCAGTGAATCTTTTCCCTACAACCGGTTCCTTGGTGAGTTTCAGGAACTGGCACATGGTCGCCCCGACGGCCCTGCACTTCGCGACTCGGTCCGCGACCACGCCGTTCCGGGCGAGGAGAAGCTGGTGCGTTATCTCCGTTCAGGATCTGCCCTTGCCGTCACCGGATCGCCAGTCCATGACGCGCTGAGCAGCGAATTCATCGGCGCGTTGGAGCTGCACACTGACGGCGAGTGGTTCTGGTACTCACTGATCGTTTCAGAATGAAGCGCCTGGCACGCCACCGTGCGGACGTGTTCGGCACGGTGGAGTCGACGCCTGCCTCACGGCCCTGGACTTCCGACGTACGGTGGCCAGCGCGCTCTGAAAGTGCGCCGCTCAGCTGAACCCGCCGTCCTCCCTCGAAGCTCAGGCGGACGGCGGGTTCAGTCGACCGGTCGGCTTAGCCTCCGCAGCCGTTGATCGAAATGGAGGACACCGCGTTGTCGTAGAGGTACAGAAGTTCCTGCGTCGCGCCCGGCGGGATATCGAAGGGGTAGCCGTAGTGGTTGGCATCGAGCCAGATGCAGGCATAGTCGCCACTGCGGTTCCACACCGAGCTGGCCCGGTCGTTCCACTCCCAGCCGATGAAGGGGGTGGTCACCGGGTCAAGCTGGAGGACGTCCCCGGTGAGGTTGTGGCCGTCGTAGAGGCAGACCTTACCCTCCGCACAGTTGCTCGGGAGCGGGTCCCTGGGGTCAGCCGATGCGGTTCCCGGAGCCACCAGTACGGCGGTGGAGGCAATGGCTGCCGCTATCACTGCGGTCTTGACTGTCAGTCTCATGAGTGTCCTTTCCTGTTGCTGCCCGCGGAAGCGCGGTCATGGTCGCCGCGTCCAGCCGTAAGACGGCTCTCACGCGCCTGTTGGTTCAGTGGTTGCGTAAGAAACGACGCCTGACTGATCATTTCAATCTGAAACGATCAGTCAGACCTTGCTCACTACGTCGAGCGCTACCACGTCCCGCTGGACGAGGCCTTCGTCGATCACGCTCGCGCACATCGCTGGACTCCACCCAAGCTCTCTGCGGAAGACCTCATCCAGATCGGAGAGACTCTGGAGGCGGTGCTCGATGCAGAAGACGCTGAAGACACGCATGGCTTGACGAGTTAGGCGCCTGAGGTGTCTGTCCGGGCCGCAGCTCCGCGGCGACGAGGCGCTGCCGGAGACGATCCCGCTCACACCGCGCATCCGGCGCATGTTCCACGAGCGCATCGGGCGGCTGCCCGAGGCCACCCGGACCGCGCTGCTCCTGGCCGCAGCGGACGACACCGGTGACGCCGCGGTGGTGCTGCGGGCCGCGGCCGCGCTGCGCCTGCCCGACGACGCCCTCGACGCGGCCGAGGACGCCGCCCTGATCAGCACGCACGGCGGCCGTATCGCCTTCCGGCACCCCCTGGTGCGCGCCGCCGTCCACGACGGCGCGACCCTCAGCAGGCGTCGGGCCGCCCACACCGCCCTCGCACAGGTCCTGCCCGGGCCCGCGGACACCGACCGGCGCGTCTGGCACCAGGCGCTGGCCGCCGTCGAGGACGACGAGGGGATCGCCGCGGCCCTGGAGGAGTCGGCCGGGCGTGCCACGCGCCGGGCGGCCCACGCGCCGGCGGCCGCCGCCCTGCTGCGCTCGGCCGAGCTGAGCACCGACACGGGCCGCCGCACCCGCCGGCTGGCCGCGGCGGCCGACGCCCTGTGGGCGGCGGGGCAGACCGACCGGGCCCGGGCGACGGTCTCCCGCGCGCTGGCGAGCGCCGACGGCGACCTGTCCGCGCGCCTGCTCCGCCTCGGCGGTGTCATCGAGGCCCGCGCCGGCCACCTCCGCAACGCCTGCGACCAGCTGCTGGAGGCGGCGCAGGCGAGCACGGACCCCTCCGGCACCCTGGAGACACTGATCGAGGCCGCGGGCTCGGCGTTCTTCCTGGGCGACACCGCGAGGCTCGCGGCGCTGGCCGAGCGCGCCTGCGCCGTTCCGCCCCGTACCGCCCGCGACCGCCTCGTCTCCTACCTGGTGCGGGGGCACGCGAAGCTCCTCGAAGGAGCGTACGGACAGGCCCAGGACCTGCTCGGGGCCGCCGCCGGACAGGCCGGCCGCGCGGACGACCCCCGGGCGCTGATCTGGGCGGCCCGCGCGGAGTCCGTCGCCCACGGGGCGGGGGCCGGTCTGGCCCACGCCGAGCGGCCGTCCGGCTGGCACGCCGCCAGGGCCTGATCAGCCTGCTGCCCCTCGCCCTGGCCCAGCAGTCCGCGGACCTCATCGGGGTCGACAGCTACGACCTCGCCTACGCCGTCGCCGCGGAGGGCGAACGGCTGGCGGCGGAGCTGGGCCAGGGCAGGGCCACGCACCTCAGCCACAAGGCCATGGCCGACGCGGTGCGCGGCCGGTACGACGAGGCGTGCGGGCACGCCGCCGAAGTGCTCGTCCTGGCCCAGCGCAACGGGTCCGCCTACCACGCCGCCCTCGCCCGGTGGGCCGTCGGCCGCGCCGAACTCGGGGCCGGGCGGCCCGCGGAGGCCGCCGAACGGCTCCTGCCCGTGACCGCGGCCGGGGCCCCCGGCTTCAACCCCGTCGTCGGGTTCGCCGCCCTGCCCGACGCCGTCGAGGCCGCGGTCCGCTCCGGCCGCCGCGACGAGGCCGAGCGCCTGACCCGCGCCTTCGCCCTCCGGGTCGGCGCGGCGCCCACCGACGCCCGGCGCGCGCTCCTCGCCCGCTGCCGGGCCCTGCTCGACGACCGTTCGGCGCAGGAGCACCACGAGAACGCCGTCGCGCTCGCCGCCGCCCTGCCGCCGTGGCAGCGCGCCCGCTCCCACCTGCTGTACGGGGAATGGCTGCGCCGCCGGCGGCGCGGCCGGCAGGCGCGACCGCACCTGAGAACCGCGCACGAACTGCTCACCGGCATCGGCGCACGGCCCCTCGCCGAACGCGCCGTGGCGGAGCTGCGCGCCACCGGGGAGACCGCCGCGCGCACCGGTCCCGGCGCCCTCGACCGGCTCACCCCCAGGAGTTGCAGATCGCGGCTCTGGCCGCGCAGGGCATGACCAACCCGGAGATCGCGGACCAGCTGTTCCTCAGCCCCCGGACCATCGACTACCACCTGCACAAGGTCTTCACCAAGCTCGGGCTCACCTCCCGCACCCAGCTGGTCCGGTACGGGCTGCCGCAGCCGGCGGAGCCGCCCCAGTGAGCCGCCGCGCGGCGCACGGGGCCCCGTAGCGCCACGCAGGACGGCGGAGGCAGGGGCCAGGCGGGTCAGGCGGGCGGGGCGGGGGTGTCGGGGCGGGTGTCGTACGCGGCGCGCGCGGCGTCGATCCGCGCCAGGTTCGCGACGCTCCACTCCAGCAGGGGCGCCGTTGCTTCGCGCAGGGTCCGGCCCAGCGGCGTGAGTTCGTAACTGACGTGCGGTGGCATCACGTTGTGGACGGTCCGCGTGAGGATTCCGTCGCGTTCCAGGCTGCGCAGGGTGACGGTGAGCATGCGCTGGCTGATCCCGTCGACGGCCCGCTTGAGTTCGGTGAAGCGGCGCGGTCCCTGTCTGAGGTTGCGCACGACCAGCAGCGACCACTTGTCACCGACGATGCCGAGCACCTCACGGGCCCGGCACGGGTCCTCCTGCCGGGCCGGACGCGGCCCGTCGCCCGCTGCGCTCATGGTTACCTCCACAGAACCGGGGCACGGAAAAGTGCCTTATTGCCCGCGGTGCGGCCGGCGCACCACGATGGTCTCGGTTCTCGAAGAGTACCGAGGCACGAACAGGAACCACCATGTCCCCGCGCCTCCACCCCGCCCCGAGAAGGAATCACTCCCACCATGTCTACATTCCTGCTGGTCCACGGCGCTTGGCACAGCGGCCGGTGCTGGGACCGGGTGGTCCCGCTGCTGGAGTCGGCCGGACACCGTGTGTTCGCGCCGTCGCTGACCGGCTACGGTGACAAGGCGCACCTGCTCGGTCCCGAGGTGGGGCTCGACACCCACGTCGAGGACGTGGTCGAGCTGATCCGCGAGGAGGACCTGACCGACGTGGTCCTCGTGGGCCACAGCTACGCGGGACTGGTCGTCTCGTCCGTGGCGAACGACGTACCGGAGCGGATCGCGCATCTGGTGTACCTGGACGCGATGGTCCCGGAGCACGGCGAGACGGCCGTCGACGTCCAGCCCATGACCCGGAACCTGATCGACCTGGCCGCGGGGTCGGACGGCGGGTGGCGCGTCCCGCCGCTGCCCGAGATGCCGCCGCCCCACGGCCTGTTCGGGGTCACCGACCCGGCGGACGTCGCATGGCTGCGCACGATGCTCTCCGACCAGCCGGTGCGCTGCCTGCAGCAGCCGGTCCGGCTGGACGACCCGGCCGTGGAGGCGATTCCGCGCACCCACATCCACTGCGTCGGCGCGGAGCCGGAGGGCATCGTCCGGCGGCCCGTCCCCGCGGTGCAGCCCAACGGTTCCCCGTCGCGGGTGTGGGAGCTGCCCACCGGGCACGACTGCATGATCACCATGCCGGCGGAGCTGAGCCGGCTGCTGCTCGGCCTCTAGCGGCGTCCGGCCGCCGGCGCCGGAGCGCCCCGGCGCGAGTCGGCCCCCCTCGCGGCGACGGCTGCCGCCGATGCCCGTGGACCCGGGCACGCGTACTCCGTCGGGCGCGGGATACCCGCAGGTAATGAAGTTGCTGGCGGTAGTGCGCGAGACGGACCGGCGGATGACCAAACGGATGGCCGCCTGGCAGGAACCCACCCTCCACCGGACGCTGTCGGCGGTGGAGGAGGCGGCGGAGAGCAGCAAGTTGTGGTGCGGCGCGGCCGTGGTGATGGCCGCGGCCGGCGGATGGCGCGGCCGCAGGGCCGCCGTGGCGGGCATGACGGCCCTCACCCTGGCGCAGTTGGTGTCCAACGGTGTGTGCAAGCAGGTGAGCGACCGCCCGCGGCCGCCCAAGGAGTGGATCCCGCACGACGAGGTCGAGGACCGGCCCGACTCCTCGTCGTTCCCGTCCGGGCACACCGCGGCCGCGGTGGCCTTCACCGCCGCGGTCGCCCCCTCGTGGCCGGCGGCCGGTGCCGTCTGTGCGGTGCCGGCCGCCCTGGTGGCCGTCGAGCGGGTGCAGTCCGGCGCCCACTACCCCAGCGACGTGGCCGCCGGGGCGGTCATCGGACTCGCCGGCGCCTGGTTGGTCAGACGTCTGCCGCGGTGGGCACTGCGCATGTGGCGGTGACGGCCGCGGCCGGCCGTGCGGGCGGGAACGGGCCCGGTCCTGCGGGGGGACACCTCCGCGGGGCCGGGCCCGTCCGTCGGCCGGCTCAGGCCGCCGGCTTCTCCAGGACCTCGATGAGACGGGAGAAGCTGTTCTCGGCGAAGCCCCTGTCCATGCCCGCGCGGAAGATCCGGGCCACGGCCGCCGGCAGAACGGTGTCGACGCCGGCCTCCTCGTGCGTGTGCAGGACGTGGTCCGCGCTGGCCGCGCCCATCGCCAGGCGGTCGACGTCACCGGGGTGGGCGCCCGAGTCCACGCGCTCGCCGTACAGCTCCAGGAAGTGCGGCATCATCGCCATCTGCATCGTGGCGTAGGGCAGCAGCTCCTTCGCGGTGACACCGTTGGCACGGCCCAGGGCGAGGGCCTGGTGGTAGCCGAGCATCGAGGTCCAGAAGACGGTCATCTGGGCCTGGTAGTACAGGGCGGCGAGGCCGGGGTCCGCACCGCGGTAGTCGGTGTCGGTGAGCACCTTCAGCGCGGCCTCGTGGGCGTCGAAGGCGTCCTTGGGGCCGCTGTAGTAGGTGGCGGACCCGGGCTTGCCGATCAGCGGCGGCGGCACCTGCACACCGCCGGTGAGGTGCTTCGCGCCGTGCCCGGCCGCCCACGCGGCCGCCTCACGGGCCCTGTCGGGGGTGTCGGAGCTGAGATTGGCGACGACCTTTCCGGACAGGGACGCCGCGGCCGGCTCCAGGACGGCGTACACCGCGTCGTAGTCCGTCAGGCTGAGCACGATCAGCTCGTTGGCGGCCAGCGCCTCCTCGACGGTGGGTGCGAGTACGGCACCGCGGGCCACCAGGGCCTCCGCCCTGGCGGCGGTCCGGTTCCACACCGTCACGTCGTAGCCGTGGTCCAGGTAGGTGTCCACCATCGCCCGGCCCATCGGCCCCAGACCGATGACCGTCACCGACTGCTCGTTCATCCGAACGCTCCTCGCGTAGTCCGTGTCATGACCCGCCCCGCCCCTGTCCGGGGCAGGGGGAACGACGGGGAGCCGCGCCGGAACGGCCGGCTCGCCCTTCTAAAACGATCGTTCTATCAAGAAGCAATGTAGCAGGTTCTAAAACGATCGCTCTACCAAGTAGATTGAGGGCATGGGAACCAAGCCACAGGACGCGAGCACTTCGCCTGCGAGGACCGGAATCGGCACGCGTGAGCGCGTGGTGCGGGCCGCGTCGCGCCTCTTCCAGCGGCAGGGGTACGAGGGCACGGGGATCAAGCTCATCGCCAAGGAGGCGGAGGCGACGCTCGGCTCCGTCTACCACTTCTTCCCCGGGGGCAAGGAGGAGCTGGCCGTCGCCGCGATCCAGCACGGCGACCGGGAGTTCGCCGACATGCTCGGCACCGGGCTCGCCGGCTCCGACGACCCGGCCGTCGCGGTGGAGAACTGCGCCCGCCTGCTCGCCACCGCCCTGCGCGCGTCGGACTGGGCCGACGGCTGCCCGGTGACGGCGACGGCCCTGGAGACCATCGGCCGCACCTCCCCCATCCAGGAGGCCTGCCTCGCGGCGCTGCGGAACTGGCAGGAGGTGCTGGCCGCCAAGTTCCGCGACGGCGGCTTCGGCGACGAGGACGCCGAGGAGCTGGCG
Organism: Streptomyces minutiscleroticus; assembly: GCF_014650875.1. GTDB lineage: Bacteria > Actinomycetota > Actinomycetes > Streptomycetales > Streptomycetaceae > Streptomyces > Streptomyces minutiscleroticus. The sequence goes on along the minus strand of NZ_BMVU01000003.1, from coordinate 202,274 downwards.
TCCACCGTGCTGTCGGCCCTGGAGGGCGCCGAGGTGACCTCCCAGGTCTACCGCAGCGAGCAGCCCCTGCTCACCGCCGGACGCCACATGGCACAGCTCATCAGGTCACGTGGAGCGGTGGCGCGTTAGCCGGAGAACGCACGGCCGGTCTCGCGGCTCCGGAAAGGGTGGGCGGCGGGTGTGCGGGGACGGGCCGTCCCCGCACACTCGCGGGCCGGGTCAGTCCACGGTCAGCACACGGTGCGCCGGGCCGGCGGCCGCGGCGCCGAAGTTGCCCTCGACCTCCGCCTTCTCGGCCGCGTTCGGGTACGGGTTCGTGCACGCGACGCCGGCACTGGAACCCGACATCAGACTGGTGCAGGGCCCGGGCTTGCGGTCCGGCAGGCCCAGGATGTGGCCGAGTTCGTGCGACGAGATGCGGATCGTGTTGTAGCCCTGGTCGACCGCCTGCCGCCCGATGTAGACGGTTCCGTTGCCGAGTGAGGTGGTCAGGGCTCTGGGCCAGCCGTTGTCGGCCAGGATCCGGATGTTGGCGCGCTGCCCGGCGGCGACCGGGCGCAGTTCGACGCCGTCCACGCTCTCGTTCCAGATCGCCGCACCCCGGTCGACGGCGGCCTTGAACTCCGCCGAGGCGCCGGCGTCGTAGGTGACGACGCGGGCCGCGAGGGACTGGTCCGCGGCGCCCGCGGGTGCCGCGTGGGCCTGGCCGCCGGCCAGGGCCAGGGCCACCGTGACGGCGGCGGTGAGGGCACGGGCGGTGGTGCGTGCATGCATGGTCGACCTCCTGTGGGGAAGGTGGCGCGCTCATGTCACATATTGCTGGGCTCCCTGCCCATGTCCGGCGGACGCCAATCCGTCAATCGGCACGGCCGGCCGCCGTGCCGGCGGCACCGGCCGCGCTCGGCGGCCGGATGCGCGCCCTGGACCTGCCGGGGCCCGGACGGCGGAGGCCCGCCGGAGTCACCCGGGTCACCGGGTCACCGGGTCACCGGGTCACCGGGTCACCGGCAGGTCCTCGCCCGGCGCGGCACGGCCGGTCCAGGGCCCCGGAGGACGGTCCTCCGGAGCCCTGGGAGGTGCACTCAGCCGAGCGGCACCGTGACCTCGCCGGTGCCCTCGGCGCTCGCCCCGCCGGCGACACGGACCGCGAACGGCCGGTCGGCGCCCTCCGCGGTGACCCGCAGCAGGTCGCCGTCGCGCCGCACGCGGAACGTGGCGGCCGGCGCGCCCGTCGGGTCGGGCACGGTGACCTCGGCGGCGTACGCGGACGAGGACGAGGGGTGGACCAGCAGGGTGGGGGTGTCCAGCCAGTCGCCGTCGGGGCGGGAGTCGTCGGCGGCCAGCGGCAGCACGGCGCCCTCGCGGACGTACAGCGGCAGGCTGTCGAAGCCGTGCCGTTCGGTGCGCCAGGCGGGGCCGGTGACGCGCTCGCCGCTCAGCAGGTGGGTCCAGGTGCCCTCGGGCAGGTAGACCTCCACCTCGCCGTCCTCGGTGAACACCGGGGCGACGAGCAGGTCCGGACCGAGCATGTACTGGCGGTCCAGCGGGCGGCACGCCGGGTCCCCGGGGAACTCCAGGACCATCGGCCGCATCACCGGCACGCCGGTACGGTGGGCCTCGGCGGCGGCGGCGTAGAGGTAGGGCATCAGCCGGTGCTTGAGCAGGGTGAACGCGCGGGCGACCTCGACCGCCTCCTCGCCGAACTCCCACGGCACCCGGTACGACGACGAACCGTGCAGGCGGCTGTGCGAGGAGAGCAGGCCGAAGGCCAGCCACCGCTTGAAGACGGCCGGGTCGGGCGTGCCCTCGAAGCCTCCGATGTCGTGGCTCCAGAAGCCGAAGCCGCTCAGCGACAGGGACAGGCCGCCCCGCAGCGACTCGGACATGGCCTCGAAGGACGACCAGCAGTCGCCGCCCCAGTGCACCGGGTACTGCTGGCCGCCCGCGGTCGCGGAGCGGGCGAAGAGCACGGCCTCGCCCTGCCCGCGCTCCTTCTCCAGGAGCTCGAAGACGGTCCGGTTGTACAGGTGGGTGTAGTAGTTGTGCATCCGCTCGGGGTCGGAGCCGTCGTGCCAGACCACGTCGGTGGGGATGCGCTCGCCGAAGTCGGTCTTGAAGGTGTCGACGCCCTGGTCGAGCAGCGGCTTGAGCTTGCCCTGGAACCAGGCGCGGGCCTCGGGGCTGGTGAAGTCGACCAGGCCCATGCCGGCCTGCCACAGGTCCCACTGCCACACGTCGCCGTCCGGCCTGCGCACCAGGTGCCCGAGGGCGGCGGCCTCGTCGAACAGCGGGGACTTCTGGGCGATGTAGGGGTTGATCCAGGCGCTGATCCGCAGGCCCTTCTCCTTCAGGCGGGCGAGCATGCCCTCGGGGTCGGGGAAGACGTCGGGGTCCCACTCGAAGTCGCACCACTGGTACTCGCGCATCCAGAAGCAGTCGAAGTGGAAGACGGACAGCGGGATGCCGCGCTCGGCCATGCCGTCGACGAACGACATCACCGTCCCCTCGTCGTAGGAGGTGGTGAACGACGTGGTGAGCCACAGGCCGAAGGACCAGGCCGGGGGCAGGGCCGGGCGGCCGGTGAGGGCCGTGTAGCGGGACAGGACGTCCTTCGGGGTGGGGCCGGCGACGACGAAGTACTCCAGCGTCTGGTCCTCGACGCTGAACTGCACCTGACCGACCGACTCGGAGCCGACCTCGAAGGAGACGGCGCCGGGGTGGTTGACGAAGACGCCGTAGCCGCGCGAGGAGAGGTAGAACGGGACGTTCTTGTAGGCCTGCTCGCTGCTGGTGCCGCCGTCGGCCTGCCAGACGTCGACGACCTGGCCGTTCTTGACGAACGGTGTGAAGCGCTCGCCGAGGCCGTAGATGTGCTCGCCGACGCCGAGGCCGAGCCGGGTGAGCATGTGGTGGGCTCCGTCGCCGGTGGTGGCGAAGGCGGTGCTCTTGGCGTTCGCCCTGGTCAGCTCGCGCCCGTCCGCACCGTGGAAACTCAGGGTCCAGGGGCCGGACCGGTCCAGGCGCAGGGTGAGCGGGCCGCTGGCCAGTTCGGTGACGGTGCCGTCCTGCCGCACCTCGCCGGCGTCGTCCACCGCGCCCGGCAGGGCGAAGTCGGGGCCCGGTCGCCGCTTGCCCCCGTGGTGGGTGACGCGGACGCCGATGACGCCCTCGGCCGGTGAGAAGCAGTCGACCGTGAGCAGCGGCGCGTTGAGCGTGTCGCCCCTGCGCGTCACCTTCTTCACGGCGGCATGGGCGGTGAAGCGCTTCGATTGGGTGCGGACATCGCGTACGTCGGTGGCGTATGCGATGTCCACGCCCTCGCGGATGAGCCAGAAGCCGTCGGTGAACTTCATGATCTTCCTTGGGTGGGGCGAGGCGGTCGGATGGGAACGCGGGTGTCCCGAAAGCGTTTTGATCGTACACACAACAAATCCGCAGCGGCAGGGCTCCGAGCCAGGTTCGTAACCGCTGAACTGGGGTTATTACCGAAGAGAACAGTGTCCTCACGGACAGGAATACCGAGACGTGACCCCTTGGGGGCTAGCGCTGGAGCGTCTGCGTGCCGTATTAGTCATCTCACGAAACAAACCCGTCGACGCGGAAGTCGGCGGTAGGACAGCAAGGGCCGCACGATGTCGAAGCGCTTCAACCCCGTCCCCGAGGACAGGTTCACGCCCGGTCTGTGGACCGTGGGCCGACGGGGCAGGGACCTGTTCGGTGACGCCACCCGGCCGGACCCGGCCGGGCCGGTCACGCGCCTGTCGGAGCCGGGCGCGCACGGGGGGACGTTCCACGACGGCCCGGTCCCGTTCGGCGCCTCCGGCCGCGACGGCCTGTCCGGCGCACCGGCCGGCCCCGTGGCGCAGGCGACCTTCGGCCCGGAGCCCGGCGCCGCCCGCGGCACGGCCTCCGGACACCTCGGCCGGCTCGCCGCGGACCACCTCCCCGGCGTTCGCTGACCCTTGTCTCGCGGGTCGGCCGGTGCCCGCGAACCCTCCTCTTCGCCCCCGCGTGACGCCGTGGTCGCGCGGGCGGGCCGGCACCCCCTCGCACCCAAGGGCATCCACCGTGACAGCACATCCTCCGGCCGCCGCGCGCCGCGGGCGCTCGCGCAGGGCCGTCGTCCCGCTCGCCGCCGTCGGCGTCCTGCTCGCCGGGACGGCACTGACCGGCTGCGGCCAGCAGCGCGACCCCGACGTGTACACCGTGATGAACTCCTCCACCGACGAGTCCTACCACCGCTGGGACGCCGAGGCGATGGCCCGCTGCAGCAAGCGGCTGGGCGTCACCGTCGAGCAGCAGAGCGTTCCCGCGGCGCAGGTGATGACGAAGGCGCTGCGCATGGCGTCGTCGAAGTCGCTGCCGGACATCATCCAGTTCGACGCCTCCGAGATGCCGACCTTCGCCGACGCCGGCGGCCTGGTCGACCTCAGGTCGCTGGGTCTGAGCACCGACGACGTCCCGAAGGGCATCGTCAACTTCGGCTCGTACAAGGGCACCTACTACGGTGCCTCCCGGTCCGTGAACACGCTCGCGCTGTTCTACAACAAGGACATCCTCGACGAGGCGGGCGTGAAGGTCCCCACCACCTGGGACGAGCTGCGCGACGCCGCGAAGAGGCTCACCCAGGGCAAGCGGTACGGGATCGCGCTCAGCGCGGGCGGCGCGGAGGACGGCGTCTTCCAGTTCGCACCGTTCATGTGGTCCAACGGCGGCGACGAGACGAAGCTCGACAGCCCTGAGGTCGCCCAGGCCCTGGACTACTGGAAGGGCCTGCTCAAGGACGGCTCGCTGTCGAAGTCGACGCTGAACTGGACGCAGGCGGACGTCAACGACCAGTTCATGGCGGGCAACGCGGCCATGATGATCAACGGTCCGTGGCAGGTCGAGACCCTCAACACGGACAAGTCCCTGCACTGGGAGATCGCCCGGATCCCGGTCCCGAAGGCGGGCGAGGACTCGGTGGGTCCGCTCGGCGGCTCCGTGCTGACCGTGCCCAACACCGATGACGAGCAGCGGGAGAGGACGGCAGGCAAGATCGTGGCGTGCCTGTCCAGCCAGAAGGAGCAGCTGACCTACGCGCTCAACAGCTGGATGGTCCCGGCCAACGCCAAGGCCGCCGCGGTGTGGCGCGAGAAGGTGCCCGAGCTGGACGCGCTCGCCGACCAGGTGGCCGCCGCCCGCTCGCGCACCGCCAAGCTCGGCGCCGGCTGGTCGAGCGTGTCGCTCGCCCTGCAGAGCGCCTTCCAGTCCGCCCTGACCGGCCAGTCCAGCGAGGCCGCCCTGAAGCTCGCCCAGCAGCGGGCCACGAGCGGGAACCGAGGTTGAGCGCCATGACCACGTCGACCGTCACCGCCCCGGCGTCCGCCGGGAAGCCCGCCGCGCCCGACCCGGCCCGGCTGCGCCGCCGGCGCGGCATCGCCCAGTGGGGGTTCGTCGCCCCCGCCGTCGTCTTCATGCTGCTGTTCTTCGGCTACCCGCTCGTCCGCAACGTCGTGATGAGCTTCCAGCACTACACACCGAAGACGTTCTTCACCGGTGAGGCGCCCTTCAACGGGGGCGACAACTGGGCGGACGTCTTCCAGGACGCCCTGTTCGGCAAGGCGCTCTGGCACACCCTGGTGTTCACCGCCGGATCGCTGCTCGGCCAGTTCTGCATCGGTCTGGCGCTCGCCGTCTTCTTCAACCGGCGCTTCCCGCTGAACGGTGTGCTGCGGTCGCTGATCCTGCTGCCCTGGCTGGTGCCCATGGTGGTGTCCGGCATCGTGTGGCGCCGCATCCTCGACCAGGACACGGGCGTGCTCAACTCGTTCCTGGACACCATCGGCCTCGGCGGCCACACCCCGTGGCTGACCAGCCCGGGCATGGCCCTGTTCTCCGTCGTCCTGGTGAACATCTGGATCGGCATCCCGTTCAACATGGTCATCCTGTACGGCGGCCTGCAGGAGATTCCCAGGGAGCTGTACGAGGCGGCCTCCCTGGACGGCGCCTCGGCGTGGCGGACCTTCCGCTCCATCACCCTGCCCATGCTCAAGCCCGTGGTCACGGTGGTGCTCGTCCTCGGCTTCATGTCGACGGTCAAGATCCTCGACCTGATCCTCGCCCTCACCGACGGCGGACCCGCCGACTCCACCCAGACGCTGGGCACGCTCACCTACCAGAACTCCTTCGTGCAGCTGGACTTCGGCGCGGGCGCGGTCGTCGGCAACGTACTCATCCTGATCTCCGCGGTGTTCGCGGTGTTCTACCTGCGGGCCAACCGCACCGAGGGGAAGTGACGTCATGGCCTCTGTCACGTCCACGCAGACGTCCGCCGGTCACCCGTCCACCGGCGGCGGGCAGAGAAGGTCCAGGCGCAGCTGGGGCTCCACCGTCGCCGGTGTGATCGTCCTGTGCGTGATGCTCTTCCCGCTGTACTGGATGCTCAACACCGCGCTCCAGCCGGAGTCCGGCCTGCTCAAGGTGGACCCCGTACCGGGCAGCCTGGACCTGTCCGGCTTCTCCAAGGCGATCACCGACCAGGGCGGCCACCTGCTGACCTCGCTGGTGGTCTCGCTCGGCGCGGTCGTCATCTGCCTGGCGATCGCGGCGCCCGCGGCCTACGGGCTGGCGCGGTTCGGACTGCGCGGCTCGAAGACCATCGTGTTCGGCACGCTGATCACCCAGATGGTGCCGGGCATCGTCATCGCCAACGCGCTGTACAACTCCTACGTCGACCTGGGCCTGGTCAACTCCTACTTCGGCCTGATGCTGGCGGACGCCTCGCTCGGCATCCCGTTCTCCATCGTGCTGATGCGCTCCTTCATGGTGTCGATCCCCGGCGAGGTGATCGAGGCCGCGCAGATGGACGGCGCCGGGCCGGTGCGGACGTTCGTCGCGGTGGTGCTGCCCATGAGCCGCAACTCCCTGATCACCTCCGGACTGTTCGCGTTCCTGTTCTCCTGGAGCGACTTCATGTTCGCGCTCACCCTGAACACCACCGACGAGGTCAAGCCGGTCACCCTGGGCATCTACCAGTACATCGGCGCGCACGTCGGCGACTGGGGCTCGGTGATGGCCGCGTCCGTGCTGTCCGCGATCCCCGCGGCGATCCTGCTCGTGCTCGCCCAGAAGTACATCGCCGCCGGCATCACCGGCGGGTCCGTCAAGTGACCACCGCACCACAGGAAATGGGTTCTTCCCGCATGACTGACTTCCCCGGCTTCCCGCCCGGCTTCGTCTTCGGCGCCGCCACCGCCTCGTACCAGATCGAGGGCGCGGCGCGCGAGGACGGCCGCTCCCCGTCGATCTGGGACACCTACAGCCGCACCCCAGGCAGGACGGCCAACGGCGACACCGGTGACGTGGCCTGCGACCACTACCACCGCTACCCCGAGGACGTGGCGCTCCTGCGCGACCTGGGCGTGGACTCCTACCGCTTCTCGATCGCCTGGCCGCGCATCGTGCCCGGCGGCGGCCCGGTGAACCCCAAGGGGCTGGACTTCTACTCCCGGCTCGTCGACGAGCTGCTCGCGGCGGGCATCGAGCCGGCCGCCACCCTCTACCACTGGGACCTGCCGCAGGCGCTGGAGGACGAGGGCGGCTGGCGGGTGCGCGCGACGGCGGAGCGGTTCGCCGAGTACACGGCCGTCGTCGCCGAACACCTCGGCGACCGGGTGCCGCGCTGGATCACCCTCAACGAACCGTGGTGCAGCGCCTTCCTCGGCTACTCCGTCGGCCGGCACGCGCCCGGCGCCCAGGAGGGCCGGGGCGCGCTGGCCGCCGCCCACCACCTGCTGGTCGGTCACGGCCTGGCGGTCGAGGCGCTGCGGGCGGCCGGGGTGCGCGAGGTCGGCATCACGCTCAACCTGGACCGCAACCTGCCCGCCACCGGCTCCCCCGCCGACCTGGCGGCCGTGGTCCGCGCGGACACCCAGCACAACCTGGTGTGGACCGAGCCGATCCTCGCGGGCCGCTACCCGGCCACGGAGGAGGAGACCTGGGGCGAGCTGATCACCGGCGCGGACTTCCGCCGCGACGGCGACCTTGAGCTGATCTCCCAGCCGCTGGACTTCCTCGGCATCAACTACTACCGGCCGATCGTGGTCGCCGACGCCCCGCACCGCGAGGCCGACCCGGCGCGGCGGGTGGCCACCGACAACGGCTACGCGGAGGTGGCGCTCCCGGACGTGCGGCACACCGCGATGAACTGGCCGGTGGTCCCCGAGTCCTTCACCGACCTGCTGGTCGAGCTGAAGAAGCGGTACGGGGACGCGCTGCCGCCCGTGCACATCACGGAGAACGGCTCCGCCGAGGACGACACGGTCTCCGCCGACGGGGCGGTGCACGACCCCGACCGGGTCGCCTACCTGCGCGACCACCTCACCGCGCTGCGGGCGGCGATGGACGCGGGCGTGGACGTGCGCGGCTACTACGTGTGGTCGCTGCTGGACAACTTCGAGTGGGCGTTCGGCTACGACAAGCGGTTCGGGATCGTCCGGGTCGACTACGGCACGCAGGAGCGCACGCCGAAGGACAGCTACCGCTGGTACCGGGACATGATCGCCGCGCACCGCGGCTGAGGCCGCGACCGCCGCGCACCGCGGCCGGGGGGTGAGGCGGGGGCCGCCGGGCGGCCCCCGCCTCCTTCAGTTCCGCTCCCGCTCCGCGTAGGCCACCGGGTCCTCCAGCACCTCCCGCACGATCACCCCGGCCGCTCCGCGGGCCGCGTCCCCCAGCGGGGAGGCGGCCCGCAGCCGCTTCCCGCCCCCGGTCCACAGGCCCGACACCACGCGCAGCGCGAGTTCCCGCTCGACGGCGGGCGCCAGCCACTCCATCAGCTCCCGGTAGGCGCCGCCGAGCATGACCGCGCCGGGGTCGAAGAGGTTGACCGCCCCGGACACCACGACGCCCAGCCGCCGTCCGGCCTCCTCGACCGCCGCCAGCGCGGCCGGATCGCCCCGCCGGGCGCGGCGCCCGAGTTCGGCGACGCCCGGTACGCCCGCGTCCGCGCCGATGCCCGCGGCCCGCAGCAGGGCGGCCTGCCCGGCGTACTGCTCCAGGCAGCCGCGGGCGCCGCAGCGGCACGGCGGGCCACCGGGGTCGACCACCACGTGCCCGATCTCCCCGGCGAAGCCGTGCGCCCCGCGCAGCAGTTCCCCCTTGAGCACCAGGGCACCGCCGACGCCGACCTCGCCGGTCAGGTACAGGAAGCTGCGCACGCCCTCGGTGCCGGCGCCGTACCACAGCTCCGCGAGCGCGGCGGTGTTGGCCTCGTTGTCGGAGCTGACCGGCAGCGCACGCCGGTCGGGGCGCAGCGCCGACAGCGCCTGCGCGAACAGCCCCTCGACGGCGACCCGCTGCCAGCCGAGGTTGGGGGCCTGGCGCACGGTGCCCCCGGTGACCAGGCCGGGCAGTGCGACGTGGACGCCGGCCGGCGCGAGGTCCTGCTCGGCCGCCGACCCGGCGGCGCGGGCGGCCAGCCCCGCCGCGTGGGCCAGCACCTCCGAGGGCGGCACCCCCCGGTTGTCGACGTGCTCCACCACCCGGACCCGGTCGGTGCCGGCGAGGTCGACGACGCACACGGCGATGTAGTCGATGTTGATCTCGACGCCGAGGCCCGCGGGCCCGGACCGGGCCACCTTCAGCACGGTGCCGGGCCGCCCCGCCTGCCCGCTGCTGGTCTTGCCCCCTTCGGTCACGAACCCGTACTCCAGCAACTGCTCGACCAGGGACGACACCGCTCCCCTGGTCAGACCGACGTGCGTGGCGACGCCGGCCCTGGTGGTCTCCCCCACGTCGTGCACGGCTCTCAGGACGAGGCTGAGGTTGTGCCGTCGCACCGTGGCCTTGTCGGCCTTCGGCTCCAGGGGGGTCAGGTGGCTCTTCATCGTGGTGCCGAGCGTATGCGACGTCCGGGGGCGCGGGCCGCCCCGTCCGGCGTGACGTCCTCGGGCTCCTCGCGAGTCGCGTGCGCTTCCCCCGCAGCCGTGCGCCGGGCGGGCACGGCGTGGGCGGGGGTGAGGTCAGGGGCGGCCGTCGAGGCGGGGGGCCGCGGCGGTCGCCGGGCCTATCGTCCTGGGTCCGGGAGCGCCGACGAAGACACTCAGCCCGCCCGGTACGGCGAGGTAGCCGCGCAGGCCCGCGGCGGAGTAGTCCATGAGCGGTGCCGGCGTCCCGCCGAGGGGGAACCAGCGGAGCCCCGCGCACTTGCCGGGCTCGCGGTTGGTCGGGGTGCCCGTCCAGGTGCGGGCCTCGAAGAAGACCCCGAGGTGGTCCGTGGTGCCGTGCCGGGCGTGCACGGTCTGCCCGACGACCAGGTCGGCCGGGGCGAGGGTGATGCCGAGTTCCTCGTGGGCCTCGCGTACGGCGGCGTCCAGGACGGACTCCCCGGGGTCGACCTTGCCGCAGGGCAGGGCCCATTCGCCGCTGCCGTGGGCGGTGCCGCTCCGCAGGCCGAGGAGGACGTCCTCGCCCCGCCGGAGGATCAGGTGGACGTCGAGGTCGGCGGACGCGGCGGTCATACGGCAATCTCCTGAGGGTCGGTGACGGTCTTCCGGACGGGGGCGCGGTGCTCCGGGTCCGCGGCGGCGTCGCGGGGGTCGGTGCCGCAGCGGGGCGGGCGGTCGTCGCCGGACCGGTCCGGGCGGAAGGCGCCGCGAGGGTGTCCGACGGGTCCGGCCGGCGGGTCCGGCTCGCTCCGCACGGACTTGATCATGATCTCCCCGGGGCGGCGACGGCAGGATCACACTACTTCGGCCCCGGCTCCCCCGCCGACGACGGGCGCTGACAGCGGCGACCCCGGCAGCGGTGACCCGATGGGCGGACTCCGGCAGGAGCTCATCCGCCCACCGCGCGCCACGGCCACCACGACCACCGCTGGAAGGACGCGGCCCGGCGCGGCGAAGCGGTACGGCGAGCCGCTACGCGCGCCGTCCCGGCACACCGTGTGACTGGGCGGCGCCCTTTCGCGGACCGGCCGGGCGCGTTCGGGGCGGGCCGGGGCCGCTCGTCGAGGCGGTCGGTGCGCAGCGCACCTCGTGCGGGGCCCGGGTCGTCGAATGCGCGGCTGGAAGCAAGGGTTCGGGCTCGGCGTCGCGGGGCCCTTCCCGCCCGGAGCGGTCGGGACCGGACACGGCTCGCGCCACGGCTCCACGACGGGCCCGTGTCGCGGCACTCTGAACTCACGGCGGCGCCGCCCGGCCGGGCGGCGCCGGAGAGGGTGCCCGTCACGGACCGGCCGTCACGAAGGGACGCGGGACATGCGGAAACTGGCGATCATCGAGGCACCGTCCGTGCTCGGGCTGCGGCCGACCGGCGTCCAGGACCTCCCGGCGGCGCTGTTCGACGCCGGTCTGCTCCTCCACCCCGGGGCGGCCAGGGCCGGCCGGGTCGAAGCGCCCGCGTACGAACCGGGGCGGGACGCCGGAACCGGGATCCTCAACCCCGTCGGCATCGCCCGGTACTCCGTCCGGCTGGCCGACGCGGTCGGCGAGGTCCTCGACGCCGGCGGCTTCCCCCTGGTCCTCGGCGGCGACTGCAGCATCCTGCTCGGCAACCTCCTCGCCCTGCGCCGCCGCGGACGTTACGGCCTGCTGTTCCTCGACGGCCACACCGACTTCTACCAGCCCTCGGCGGAGCCGGCCGGCGAGGCGGCCTCGATGGAACTCGCCCTGGCCACCGGCCGCGGCCCCCGGCTGCTCACCGACCTGGAGGGCCGCGGTCCCCTCCTGCGGGACGAGGACGTCGTCGCCTTCGGCTTCCGTGACGCCGCCGAGTCCGCCGAGGCCGGAATGCAGCCCCTGCCACCACGCCTGCACGCGATCGACCTCGACGGTGTGCGTACGGCCGGCGCCGACGCGGCGGCGCGCGCCGCGGTCGGCCGGCTCACCGGCGGCGACCGCGCCGGACACTGGGTCCACCTCGACGTCGACGTCCTGGACGACACGGTCATGCCTGCCGTCGACCACCGCCTTCCCGGCGGTCTGACCTGGTCGGAGCTGGAGAGTGTGCTGCGCACGGCGCTGGCCGGCGACCGGGCCGTCGGCCTCGACGTCACGATCTTCAATCCTCGTCTCGACCCCGGGGGCGACATCGCCGCGCGCCTCACCGAGTGCCTGCGCCGGGGACTGTCGGCGCGGACCGGTCACGGAGACCGGGCCGACGGTACATGAGGTCTACATGGGGTGAGGGACGGTGGAGCCGTTCCGAAGCCGCACCACGCCCCGCGCGGCCGGGGAGCCGGCAGCGGCACGAAGCAGCCGCTGCGCGGTTCCCCCGGCCGGTCGCAGGAGGCGGCGCGCATCGTCGCCGACGCTGCGGCCGGTACGAGGACGGACCACGAGCGAGGAACACGACCGGACGCTCCGGGACTCCCCCGCCGGATCGCCGGTGTCCGCCCGACGTCCCCGGCTCCGCGCGCGTCGCCCTCGTACCGCGCGTCAGTGCCTTCCGCCCGAGGCGCTCACGACCGGCCCGGGACCGGCGCCCTCCCCGCCTCGCCCCGGAAGGTGCGCCGGTAGGCGAGCGGGGAGACCCCGATGGAGGCGTGCAGGTGCTGGCGCAACGAGGCGCCGGTGGCGAAGCCGACCTGGCCGGCGATGTCGTCCACCGGCAGGTCGGTCGACTCCAGCAGGTGCCGGGCGCGTGCCACCCTCTGCTGGATCAGCCAGCGCCCCGGGCTCACGCCGACCTCCTCCTGGAAGCGGCGGGCGAAGGTCCGCAGGCTCATCCTCGCGTGGTCGGCGAGTTCCCTCAGGGTGAGCGGCCGGTGCAGGTGCTCAAGCGCCCACTGCCTGGTGGCCGAGGTGCCGTTCGCCGTGGCCTCGGGCACGGGCCGCTCGATGTACTGGGCCTGTCCGCCGTCCCGCCACGGCGGCACGACCAGCGCACGGGCCACCTGGTTGGCGACGGCGGCGCCGTGGTCCCTGCGGAGGAGATGCAGGCAGACGTCCACGCCCGAAGCGGCCCCGGCGGACGTCAGCACGTCCCCGTCGTCGACGAAGAGCACGTCCGGGTCGAGCGCCACCCGCGGGAACCACCTGCGGAAGGTGTCCGCGAGGGCCCAGTGGGTCGTGGCGGGGCGGCCGTCCAGGAGCCCGGCGGCGGCGAGCAGGAAGGCCCCCGTGCAGATGGAGACGGTCCGGGCCTCCGAGGGGATCGAGGCGAGGGCCTCCCGGGTGCCGGCCGGCAGCTCACGGGTGAGGACGGCGGGGTCGGAGGGCGGGACGACGACGGTCCCCGCGGTGCGCAGGATGTCCGGGCCGTGCTCGACCGTGACGGAGAAGTCGGCGTTGGTGCGTACGGGCAGGCCGTCCACGGAGCAGGTCAGGACCTCGTAGCGGCCCTCGGCGGCACCCAGGACACGGCTCGGGATGCCGAGCTCGAAGGGGTAGACACCGTCCGGGGCGAGGACGACGACACGGTGGGCACGGCTCGTCATGGCACGATCCTATCGAAAGACGGCAATCATGCCATGGCGTGCGGCGGGACCGTCCGCGAGGCTGAGCACATGACCGAGAACCCCACCATGCGCGCCATCAGCCAGGACACCTACGGAACGCCCGATGTGCTGAAGGAGGTCGAGGTCCCCAGGCCGACGCCGGGCGTCAGCCAGATCCTGGTCGCCGTCAAGGCGGCCGGGGTCAACCCCACCGACTGGAAGCACCGGTCGCAGAAGGTCTTCCTGGACCGTCTGCCCCTCGTCCTCGGCTGGGACGTCTCCGGCGTCGTCGAGGCGGTCGGCTACGGTGTCACACTCTTCAAGCCGGGCGACGAGGTCTTCGGCATGCTCCCCTACCCGTACGGCGTAGGGTCACACGCCGAGTACGTGACCGGACCCGCCCGCGCCTTCACCCACAAGCCCGCCGGGATCGACCACGTCCAGGCCGGCGCTCTGCCGCTCGCGGCGCTCACCGCGTACCAGGCGCTCGTCGACACGGCGGAGGTCGCCCCGGGGCAGCGGGTGCTCGTCCACGCGGCCGCCGGCGGCGTCGGCCACCTCGCCGTCCAGATCGCCAAGGCCCGCGGCGCGTACGTCATCGGCACCGCGAGCGCGGCCAAGCACGACTTCGTCCGCTCCCTCGGCGCGGACGAAGTGATCGACTACCGGACCACCGACTTCAGGGACGCCGCCCAGGACATCGACGTGGTCCTCGACCCGCTCTCCGGCGACACCCGCGCCCGCTCCCTGGAGGTCCTGCGCCCCGGCGGCGTCCTCGTCTCCCTGCTCGGCGGGGGTGATCCGGACGAGGCGGCGAAGGCCGCCGAACGGGGCGTACGGGCGGAGACCCTCCTGGTGGAGGCCGACCACGCCGGTATGAGCGCGATCGCCGGCCTGGTGGAGTCCGGTGCGTTGCGCGCCCACGTGGAGAAGGTCTTCCCGCTGGCCGACGCCGCCGGGGCCCACGCCCTGGGCGAGACCGGACACACCACGGGAAAGATCGTCCTGCTGGTGGACGGGGCTTCCGCGGAGGCGTGAGGCGGCGCGGTCCGCCGCCGCGCCGGGCGGCACCGCTCGCCGTCGCGTCGGCGGACCGCGCGAAGGGGCCGGCCGGTGCCGCGCCGGCCGGAGGCGCCCGCGGCGGTCGTACCGGTCACGGGGGACGGTGCTCCGCGGTGGTCGTGCCGGTCACGGGGAACGGTGTTCCACGGCGGTCGCACCGGTCGCCGGGGGACGGTGTTCCGCCGGCCATCGGTCTCGAGTCCGGCCGGGAGCGAGGTCGAGATCGAGGTGATCCTCCCTCAGGTCCGGCCGGGGCCGCGACGTTTCCGCGGCGGGCGGGCTCAGGTCGATGCCCCACTCCCGCCGGACGAAGGCGTGACCGGCCCGGGTGACGTCCAGGCCGCGCCCCGAGCCGTGCCGCACCACCCATCCGGCCTCCAGGAACCGGCGGCCCACCGCGGCGCCCAGGGCACCGGCCAGGTGCGGGCGGCGCTCGGTCCAGTCCAGGCACGCGCGCGTCGTGGCGCGGCGCGCCTCCACCGCGGCGTCGACGTCCACACCGACCGCGCGCAGTCCCTCCGCCCCCACGGCGGTGAGCGGCAGCGCCTCGCGCTCACCGAACCAGCCCCGGCGCGTCCAGGCGTCCGCCAGCGCGACGCCCAGACGCCCGGCGAGGTGGTCGTAGCAGAACCGCGCGGCCGCCAGCCGCTGTGCCTGGCGGCTGCGCCGGTACCCGCTCACCGGTGCCGCACCGGCCAGCGCGCCGAGCATCTCCAGCGCGGCGGCGACCTGCGGGCCCGCGAGCGAGTAGTGGCGGCGGCGCCCGTGCGCCGTGCAGCGCACCAGGCCCGCCCCGACCAGCACGCCCAGATGCTCCGAGGCGGTCGACGCGCTCACCCCGGCCGCCCGCGCCAGTTCACCGGCGGGCCGCTCGGTGCCGTCCATCAGCAGGTTCAGGAACACCGAGCGCGCCGGGGCGGCGAGGGCCCTGCCCACGGTCGTGAAGTCCCGGTCCCTGCTCATGGCACCGACCGTACGGCACCGTTCCTTCGGCGTCCGCCGAAGCTTCCCGGTCCTACGGTCGCACCATGCACAGCTACACGACCCGCCTGCACTGGGACGGTTCCACCGCCGCCGGTGTCCGCTCCTACTCACGCGACCACACCGCCCTCGCCCCGCCGGCCGCCGCGCGGGTGGAGCTGAGCGCGGACCCGGCCTTCCGCGGCACCCCCGACCGCCTCAACCCCGAGCAGTTGGTGGTCATGGCCGCGTCCTCGTGCCAGCTGCTGTCCTTCCTCGGCGCCGCCGCCCGCGCCGGCGTGGAGGTGCTGGCGTACGACGACGAGGCCACCGGCCGCCTGGACCTGACCGTCTCCCCCGCGCGCCTCGGCGCCGTCCGCCTGGCCGCCACGGTCCGGGTCGCGGCCGGAACCGACGAGGCCGACGTGCTCGAACTCGCCGAGCGGGCCCACCGCGAGTGCTACGTCGCCAACAGCCTGTCCGTCCCCGTCGAGGTCACGACGACGGTGGTGACGGCCTCGTGAGCGACCGGCCGCAGGACACCGGGGCCTTCCGTCGCGGACGTCCGGGCGGCTCTACAGCACGGCGTCCAGCAGTCCGGGGAAGCGGGAGTCGAGCTCGTCGCGGCGCAGGCTGATCGAGCGCCGGCGGCCGTGCGGGACGTTGCGGACGACGCCGGCCTCGCGGAGGGTCTTCAGGTGGTGGGAGAGGGTCGACTTCGGGATGGGACCGGAGCGCGGCTGGCACTCGGCCACCTCCAGGGGGCCGTCGGCGGCGAGGCGGCGCACCAGTTCCAGCCGGGCGGGGTCACTCAGGGCGAAGAGCACGCCGGTCAGTTCCAGCTGGGCGGGTTCGGGGTGGGCGAACTCGCGCGTCGATCCACTCATGGTTCGAGAGTACTGGAACCGTATTTGTTCGAGATTATTGGAACTACCGATCGCGGTGGCGTACGCTCCCATCGTTCGAGAATTCTGGAACTCTTCCGTGGGAGTCCTCATGTCCACCGCCCTTCGGCCGGATCCGGCACCCGGTGGCCGCGTCCCCCGCCTGACGCGAGCAGCGGGCTTCTGGCTGCTGGGTATCGCCCAGCTCACGCTCATGGCCGCCAGCAGCGCCCCCTCCCCGCTCTACTCCGAGTACGCCCGGCGCTGGGACCTGTCGGCCACCGCCCTCACCGTCGTCTTCGCCGTCTACGCCCTGGCCCTGCTGGTCGCCCTGCTCGTCGCCGGCGGGCTCTCCGACCACCTGGGCCGCCGCCCGGTCCTGGTCGCCGCCCTCGTGGGCGAGGCAGCGGCGATGGCGGTGCTGCTCACCGCCGGCGGAGTGGGCCAGCTGATCGCCGGACGCGCCCTGCAGGGACTCGCCACCGGTGCCGCCACCGGTGCGATCAGCGCCGGACTGATCGACCTGCAGCACCCGGGCTCGAAGCTCGGCCCGCTGCTCACCAGTGCCGGCACCGCGGGCGGCATGGCCGTCGGCGCTCTGGCGGGCGGCGCGCTCACCCAGTACTCCTCCTCCCCGCACGTCGTCGTCTTCGGCCTGCTCACGGCCGCCTTCCTGGTCCTGGCCGCGGCCGTGGTGCTCGTCCCCGAGACCTCTCCCCTGCGTCCCGGCGCCCTGGCCTCGCTGCAGCCGCGCGTGTCCGTACCGCACACCGACCGCACGTCCTTCCTGCTGGCCGCGCCCGCCTTCATCGCCAGCTGGGCGATCGGCGGCCTGTACCTGTCCCTGGGGTCGTCGCTGACCGCCGACATCCTCCGCACCGACAACCACGTCACCGCCGGACTCGTGGTGGCCCTCCTGCCCGGGGCCGCAGCCCTCGCCTGCGTCGCGCTGCGCGGCATGGCCCCGCTGCCGATGATGCTGTTCGGCTCCGTGACCCTGGTCGCCGGCACCCTCCTGACCCTGCCGGCGCTCCTCGTCCCGTCCACGCCCCTGCTGCTGGCCACCACCGTCGTCGCCGGACTCGGTTTCGGCACCGCCTTCTTCGGGGCCTTCCGCATGCTGGCGCAGACCGCCCACGAGAAGCGGGCGCAGCTGTTCGCCGCGGTCTACGTCGTCTGTTACCTGGCCAACAGCGTTCCGGCCGTCGCGGCCGGCCTCGCCGTCCCCCACGCGGGACTGCGCTCCACCGCGGTCTGCTACCTCGGGGCCGTCACCGTGCTCGCCCTGCTGCCGATCCCGTTCGGCGTCGCCGCCCTGCGGCGCGCGAGGAACGCGGCCGCCGGCCCCCGGCCGGTGACGGTGCCGGGCCCGGAAGCCGTCGACGGCTCCTCCGCGGGCATCGCGCCGGCCGCGGCCCAGGCCCCCGCCGCCAGGCTCTGACCGCTCCGCCGAACGACCGACGGACGGCCGCGGTTCGCGCGCGCGGCCGTCCTCTCCGCCGCCCGCCCCCTCTCCCCGTGGGGCCGGGCGGCTCGGCCGTCGCCGCCCTTCGCGGACAGCGGGCCGCGGGCGACGCCCGTGGCTCCGGCCGACCGGCGCGGCATGCGTGCCGAGCACGGTGCACGGCACGCCGAGGACCGTCCCTCCGACGCGGACGCCGTCCCGCGCAGGTGCGCGAACGCCCACGTCGGGTGCCGCCTTGGGGCGGATCGTGTCACCCGTGGACGTCATGATGGTCACACCGCCCCGGACGCCGGCCGGCAACGCCGCCGCCGTCCTCTCCGCGTCCGGGTCCGCCGGCACCCGCCCGCACCGCTGGAGGGCCCGAACACCGCGGGTGAGCGCGGCCCTCGGCGGTCGATGCGTCCGGCCTCCCGCTCCTCCTTCGGTCCGGGCGGACCAACGGGCCCGTTCTCACCCGCCCGGAGTCCGCCGGCGTCGCGGAGCACCCGGCCGACCGGGAGTCACCGGCGCGTCCCACGCCACGCGGTGGGACGCCCGAAGCCCCCCGGTGCACGGCACCGGGGGGCTTCGCATCGGGTACGCGGATCAGTGCTGCGTCGTCCCGTGGCCTCCGTCGCTCCCGTAGGAGCGGCGCACGGCGTCGGCGGCCTTGTCGGTCTGGGCGTCGTACTTGTCGCCCGTACGCTCGTCGACCATCCGCTCGGCGCCGGCGACGCCCTTGTCGGCCTGGTCCGGGTGTCCCTTGGCCATCTCCTTGGCCTTGTTCGCCATGTCACCCAGCTTGCCCATGGGATACCTCCCGCGATAGCGCGTGCGTCGTACTCCACCACGGGTACCCCTGCCGTCCTGCTGAAACCACCCCTTTTCCGCGCAGGCGGCGCGAACTCCGCTCCCCGGCGACGGAGATGGGACGCGGTGGGCCGCCCACGCCGCTCGCACGGCGCCGGGGACACCACCGGTGTGACACGGTGTCAGTGGCCCACGGGACGGCGCGGCAGCGGTGACGAGTAGACGACGCTCGTCGTCACCGAGCCCAGTCCGCCGATCCGGCCCGAGACCTCCTCGAGGTGGCGCATCGAACGGGCCGCCACTTTGATCACGAAGCAGTCGTCGCCCGTGACGTGGTGCGCCTCCAGGATCTCCGGGGTCGCCGCCACCAGGTCGTGGAAGGGCTTGTAGTTGCCGGTGGGGTAGCGCAGGCGCACGAACGCCAGGATCGGCAGTCCGAGCCGCTCCGGATCGACCACGGCCGCGTACCCCTGGATGACACCGGCCTCCTCCAGCCGCCGCACCCGTTCGGTGACCGCGCTCGCGGACATGGAGACGGCACGCGCCAGTTCGGCGAAGCTGATCCGTCCCTCGCGCTGGAGGACGTCGAGGATGCGCCGGTCGGTGGCGTCCGGTGAATACGCGGCCATGGGCCATGGATAACAGGCGATTCCCCGGCCGATCAAGGAAAGTGCCGTGGATCGCCTGTTCAGGGCGGAGGTCCACGGCCGTACTTTTCTGCCATGACAGAGATCGGCCCTTCCCTCCGCACCGTCGCCGGAGCCGGCGGCACCAACGGTGTGCTCCGTGTCCCTCCGGCCCCTCCCGCCGCGGCCGCCGCCCACTTCCGCGCGAGCCTGGCCTTCCACACCGACGTGTCCGACGTCGCCGCCGCGCTCGCCGCCGGCGGTGACCCCGGTTTCGTCGTCCTCGACGCGCGCTCCACCGGGTCCTGGGACCAGGGGCACGTGCCCGGAGCGGTCCACCTGCCCACCGCGCTCGTCCCCGAGCAGGCCGAACGGCTCCTCGACAGGGCCGTCCCCGTCGTCACCTACTGCTGGGGCCCCGGCTGCGACGGCGCGGCCCGCGCCGCCCTCGCCCTCGCCGAACGGGGCTTCCGGGTCAAGGAGATGCTCGGCGGGTTCGAGTACTGGGTGCGGGAGGGCTTCGCGTACGAGACCCGGGAAGGGCCGGGGCGGCGTCCGGCCGACGCGCTGACGGCACCGGTGGGAGCGGACGCCTGCGGCTGCTGAGCCGGCACCGGACGTTCACGGACCCCGACGGCACACGACGGTGAGCAGACGGTCCGTACGGCACACGACGGTGAGCAGACGGCCCGTACGGTGCACTCGCCGGCCCGGTCCGGTTCCCTGGCTGGGCCGCCCGCTCCGGGGAGAGCGCCCGGAGCGTGCCCTCCAGGGACCGTGCCCCATGGGAGACGGTGTCGGGGAGCGGGCGCGCCCGGGGGCGGTCGGTGCCGGACTTCAGGGGCTGCGGAGCGGGATCACACGGCGTTCCTGGCGAGGCCGCCGTTGCTCATCAGCAACTGGCCGTTGATCCACCCGCCCTCGCGGGAGCACAGGAAGTCCACGAGGTGCGCGGTGTCCTGCGGAGTGCCGAGACGGCCGAGCGGGGTGCCGCGGACGCAGTGCTCCCGGACGTCCTCGGTCATCCAGCCGGTGTCGACCGGCCCGGGATTGATCACATTGGCGGTCACACCGAGAGGGGCGAGTTCGTGGGCGGCGGCCAGCGTGATGCGGTCCAGGGCTCCCTTGCTCGCTCCGTAGGGCAGGTTGCCGACCGTGTGGTCACTGGTGAGGGCGATGATCCGGCCGGTGCCCGCAGCCGCTGCGAAACGGCGCCCGAACTCGCGGACGAGCAGCCAGGTGGCGCGCGCGTTGACGGCGAAGTGCCGGTCGAAGCTCTCGACGGTGGTGTCGAGCAGACCGGAGTCGACCGACTCGCAGTGGCACATCACCAGCGCGGTGACACCGCCCAGCCGCTGTTCGGCCTCGTCGAAGACGTGTGCCGGAGCGTCCGGGTCGGCGAGGTCCGCCTCGATCGCCGCCGTGGCCGCACCGTGTTCGGCCAGGACCCTGCCGATCGCTTCGGCCGCGCCGGGCTCCCTGCCCCAGGCCATGCGGTCGTCGTAGGGGGGCCAGCGGGTGAAGGCGATGTCCCACCCCGACGCGGCCAGCCGGCGGGCGATGCCGGCGCCGATGCCGACGGTGCGGCCCACGCCGGTGACCAGCGCGAGCGGGCGGGCGGGGGAAGGGACCCGGCCGGGGGCGGACCTGTCCTGGTCGCTGTTCGTCGTCACGGTCCGGATCGTCCACAACCGGTGCGGGAGCGTCAACCGGAATTCGCCCGTTCCCGGCCCTTCCCGCCCACGCGGCCGTGGCCGGTCAGCGCGCCATCCCGAAGAACTCCTCGACCAGTTCGGCGGTGTTCACGTCCTGGCTGGTCCTGCCGAGCACGGCGGGCGCCTTCACGGGTCCGGGAACGGTGTGGCCGCCCCCGTGCACCGTGTACAGCACCACCGGCGGCCGCCCCTGCTGCCGGTGGTCGGTGCGCTCGACCGACGTCCGGCCGGACGAGCCCGGCCGCTTCGGCAGCATCCTGCTGACCGGCTCGGCCGTGATGCCGTTGCGGGCCGCGAAGTGGGCCGCGGTCCGCGGCGCCGACAGGCTCCGCCCGCCGACCCTGAACAGTGCCCGCGCCCACCGGCTCATCTCGCCGCCCCGGTAGTCGACGATCGGGTCCTTCGTGCCGTGGACCAGCAGCACGGGCAGGGGCGCGGGCGGCGCGCCGGACAGCAGGAAGTCCTCCGGTGCCGGCAGGGTCGCCGCGATCACCGCCGCGCCCGCGATCAGCTCCGGCGTCTCGTGGGCCAGGCGCATCACCATCTGCCCGCCGTTGGAGTAGCCGACGGCGAACACGCGGTCCGTGTCGATACGGTGACCGGCCGCCAGCCTCTCGATCACCGCCCGGGTGAAGGCGACGTCGTCGACGCCCTCCTTGCGGGCCGGGAAGGAGCTGCCGCGGCGCGCGTCGTTCCAGTTCCGCTTGTATCCGTCCGGGTAGACGACCACCGCCGCGCCCTTGTCCGCCAGTGCGTCGAAGGCCCTCCCGGTGAACTCCCGGTGCTTGTCCCCGGTCTGCTTCGACCCGTGGAAGACCAGTACGAGGTCGCGTGCGGGCTTGCCGTCCGCCGCCCCCACCACGGTGTAGGTGCGCTGTCTGCCGTTCACCTCGACGCTGTCGTGCCTCACTGTTCCTGTCCTTCCTGTGTCGCGGGCCGTCGGGCGAAGAGGCCGACGAGGGTGCGGGCGGTCCACTCCGGCGCCTCCTCCGGCGGGAAGTGCCCGGCCCCCGGATCCACCGCCCCGGTCACGTCGTCGGCGACCCGCCGCATGGCATGCTCGCCCGAGCCGCGCTCGCCGCCGGCGGCCGGCACCGGGCCGGTCGGAGGCCCCGCCGCCGCCGCGGCGGGCATCACCGGGCACCGGCCGTACCAGAACTGCAGCCAGGGGGCAGCAGCAGGAGCGCCGGTCCGTTCCCGCCGGTCACGGCGTGCAGGGTCAGGCCGTCCGCGTCGACGGTGCGGCTGGTGAAGGCGTCGGTGAAGCCGTCCGGCAGACGCGGGACATCGTTCTCGGTGAAAGGCACGGGGATCTCCGGAGAAGGAGCGGCGGGGCCGCCCGCACGAAACGGATGTTCTATCCGCTTCACCGTAGCACGAGCGGATAAGTCATCCGGTTATCCTGGTGCGCATGACCACCGTCCCGCTCCGCAAGGACGCCGCCCGCAACCGGCACCGCATCGTCGAGGTGGGCCGCCGGTTCGTTGACGAGGGGACGCCGATCCAGCTCAACGAGGTGGCGCGGGCCGCCTCGGTCGGGGTGGCCACGGTCTACCGGCACTTCCCCACGCCGGAGGCGCTGCTCGAGACCGTCGCCGCCCCCGGGCTCGAAGCGCTGGCCTCGCACGCCGAGCAGGCGCTGTCCGGCGACGACGCCTGGACGGCGCTGCGCGACTTCCTGTTCGCGGCCACCGACGCCCTGATCACCGACGCGTCGATGTCGCCGGTGTTCGCCGCGGCGGCGAGCACCCTGGCGCACACCACCGAGCTGAAGCAGCGGCTCGTCACACTGTTCGGGCAGCTCCTCGACCGGGCGCACGCGGCCGGCGCGGCCGACCCCGGCGTGACGCAGGCCGACCTGGTGCCGCTGATGTGCGGGGTGGTCCACGCGGCGACCGTCCGCCCGGCCGCGACCGACGCGGACCGCGCGGCCGCCGCCCGCCGCTACCTCACCGTCGTCCTGGAAGGACTCCGCGGCCACGCGCGATGACCGCAGGGCCGTGCGCGACGACCGCAGGGCCGCCGCCCGTCGTGGCGGCGGCCCTCGCACGTGCGGACGGGAGAGGGGCCCGTGACCGCTGTCCGCCGGCCGGCCCGGGCGACGACGGCCGCCCGCCGCCGACACGGGGCCTGCGGAGGCATGCCCACGGCCGGCGCCCCGGCGAGCCTCCGGCCGGTGCGGTACGCGACGGAAGGACGGCCGTCCACGGTGGCGGACCGGCCGTCACTCCTCCAGCCGGATCGCCGCGGCCGGGCAGACGGCCGCCGATTCCCGGACGCCGTCGTACTGGTCGGGGAACGGGCGGTCGGTGAGCAGTTCGACGATGCCGTCGTCGTCCTGGTCGAAGACCTCGGGGGCCATCAGGACACACTGTCCGGACGCGACGCACCTGGGCTGGTCGACTTCCACGCGCATGGGGTCTCTCGATTCCGCTCGTGAGGGGTGGGGGGTGTCACCAGGTGACGGGGAGTTCGTGGACGCCGTAGACGAAGCCGTCGTGCTTGAACCGCAGCCGGTCGACGTCGGTGGCCAGGGCCAGGGTGGGGATGCGGCGGTACAGGGTGCCGTAGACGACCTGGAGTTCGACGCGGGCCAGCGGCTGGCCCAGGCACTGGTGCACGCCGTACCCGAAGGCGACGTGGCGGCGCGCGTCGCGGGTGAGGTCGAGCCGGTCGGGGTCGGGGAAGGCCTCGGGGTCCCGGTTGGCGACCTCGCCGGCGAAGACGACACCGTCGCCCGCGCGGATGACCTGGCCGTCGATCTCGATGTCCGCCAGGGCCGCGCGGCGGCGCCCGGAGTGGACGATGGTCAGGTAGCGCAGCAGCTCCTCCACCGCCCCGGCCACCGTCCCGGGGTCCTCGGTGTCGCGCAGGAGGGCGAGCTGGTCCGGGTGGTGCAGCAGGGCGAGAGTACCCAGCGCGATCATGTTCGCGGTGGTCTCGTGGCCGGCGGCCAGCAGGAGGACGCCCGTCCGCGCGGCCTCGTGCCGGGTCAGCTGGCCGGTGTCCACCCGCTCGGTGGCGAGCGTGGAGAGCAGGTCGTCCCCGGGCCGGACGCGCTTGGCGCTCAGGAGGTCGTCCAGGTAGCCGGTGAGCGCGTCGGACGCCGCCAGCACGTCCTCCGGCGTCGAGGTGCGGCGGACGAGGACCTTGGTGTTGCGCTGGAAGAAGTCGTGGTCCTCGTAGGGCACACCGAGCAGCTCGCAGATGACCAGGCTGGGGACCGGCAGCGCGAACTCCTCGACCAGGTCGACCGGTCCCGAGCCGGCGAGCATGGTGTCGATCCGGTCGTCGACGATCTTCTGGATCGACGGGCGCAGGGCCTCGATCCTCCTGATCGCGAAAGGCGCCGTCACCATCCGGCGCAGGCGGGCGTGTTCCGGGTCGTCCATGGTGATGAACGAACGGCGGGTCCGGAAGTTCGACTTCGCGGCCGCGGTGGTGTGCGGATAGCCGGGGCTGCCGGGGTCGGCGCTGATGCGCGGGTCGCCGAGCAGGGCCCGCAGGTGGTCGTGACGGGTGACCAGCCACGGGCTCGTACCGTCCCAGATGCGCACTCTGGAGAGGGGCTTGTCCGCTTGCAGGTCCCGCAGGGCGGGGGCCGGGTCGAAGGGGCAGCCGGCCGCCCTGGGCGCCGGGTACTCGGGCGACTCGGCCGACGTGTCCGCCAGTGTCTCGGTCATACGCGTCTCCTCGACAGGGGGGTCACCCCACACTTCCGACAGCGTTAGGTGCCTAAGGCAACTGTTATGGACCGGGTCCGGTGGATCAACAGTGCCGCGCGATTCGCAGCCGCTGTTCGGCCATGATGCGACGTCACGGGCCGCCCGTCCTTGACGGGTCGATGTGCAAGCGGCCGCCGGGCGGCGCCCGCCGTCCGTACGGCGCGAATCACGGCGCCGGAGCTGCCCGTTCACCCCACCTGCGCGGAACACGGAACGCGTACCGCGACGCCCGGCTGCCCCGCGCCCCGGGCACAAGCCGTGCCGGATGCCGGGGCGGCTCGCCCACAAGGCGTCACGATCCGTGCGGGATCGGACCTCGGCCGACACGACCCGGAGTTCTCCGCCGCAAACATGGGACACCGTTCCACCGTGTGCCATGCCGCGCCCATGGGGCACCACCGTTCCACCGCGTGTCATGCCACGCCCGACGACACACCTTCCTCCTCGGCCGACCCTGTACCTCGCGGTCCCCCGGCGGCTCCGGCGCACACCGTCGAAGGTGGCCTGATTCGCCCTGCGGGGCCTCGGGCACGGTTGCGGTACGCGGAGATCGGTGCTTGTTCCCGAGCGGTGCATGTCGCCCTCGGCGTCCCACCGGCACGGCGCGACCGGGGACGGCCCTGCGCTCCCCGGGGCGACGGACTGCGCAGGTCGCGCCTCCGTGCACCCGCTCTTCAGGCCCTCTTGCGCCCTGCTGCGCGCTTGTACCGCCGTGTTTCGCTGTCATTGAGCTGGTGCCGATTTCCATGTGCAGTGGTGCACGAGAGAGCGAGGCCGGTCGTGCTCCGAGTCCCGCGACGTCCCACGACGGTCACCGGCCGTCGCGGCCCGCGCCCGGCACGCGTGGTGCTGCTGGTCCTCCAGGTCACCGCCGCCGTCACCGGCCTGGTCGCGGGCGGTGCCGCGCAGCGCCTCCTGGCGCCGGCCCTGCTCGCGGTCGTCGGCCTGCAACTGCTGGTCGTCAGCCGCGCGGCCCGTCGCGGGGACGGGCCCCGCGATCCCGGTCCGCCCCGGCGTCTGCGGGGCGTCCTGCGCACCGGACGTCCCGGCACCGCTCGGGCCCCCCGCGCCGCCGGGCCCGCGAAGGGGGCCGAACCGGCTCCCGGGCCCGGCGGACCGGCTCCGTCGACCCCGTACACGAGGAGGAACGCTTCCATGCGCGCTCTACGCCGCCGTCTCAGGACACACTTCGCTCCCGCCCCCACCCCCGCGCCCGCCACCGCCGGTGCGGGTGCCGCCGGTCCCCCGCCCGACGGGTCCGCTCCCCCGCCCGTCGTGGGGCGACGGGCAAGAACCCGCACCGTCGTCCTCATGACCGGACCGGCGGTGGTCGTGTCGATGGCCTACGTCGACCCGGGCAACTTCGCCTCCAACATGACGGCCGGCGCCCGCTACGGCATGATGCTGCTCTGGGTGATCGTGCTGGCCAACGTCATCGCGATGTTCGTGCAGTACCTCGCCTCCAAGGCCGGCATCGTCAGCGGGCGCTCCCTCGCCGAGCTGTGCCGAGACCACACGCCCCGGCCGGTGCGCTGGCCGCTGTGGGCACAGGCGGAGCTGGTGGCCATGGCGACCGACCTGGCCGAGTTCGTCGGCGGCGCGGTCGCCCTGCACCTGCTGTTCGGCATCCCCCTGCTGCCGGCCGCCGTGATCATCGGGGTGGTGTCACTGGTACTGCTCGCCCTGGCGCCGGACGGCAAACGCCGCTTCGAGGTCACCATCGGCGCCTTCCTGGTGGTCATCCTCGTCGCCTTCGTCTACCAGAGCCTGAGCAGCGGTTCCTGGGACGGGGCCGCCTCCGGGCTGACCCCCCGGTTCGCCGGCGCGGACAGCCTGCTGCTGGCCACCGGCATGGTCGGCGCCACGGTCATGCCGCACGCCATCTACCTGCACTCCGCGCTGGGCGCCCGGCACGCGGGCACCGGCCCCGCGCAGCAGCGCGCGCTGCTGCGCGCCAACCGCACCGGCATCGTCATCGCCCTGGGCGCGGCGGGCTTCGTCAACGCCACCATGCTCACCATCGCCGCCACAGCGTTCAGCGGGGCGAACAGCGACCAGACCCTGGAGAGCATCCACTCGGGCCTCGGCAGCATCGTCGGTCCCGGTGCGGCCCTGGCCTTCGCGCTGGCGCTGCTCGCCTCCGGCCTGGCCTCCTCCAGCGTCGGCACCTGTGCGGGCCAGGTCATCATGCAGGGCTTCCTGCGCCGGCAGGTGCCGCTGCTGGTCCGCCGACTGGTCACGATGACCCCGCCGCTGGTCGTGCTCGCCCTGGGCATCGACCCCACCTGGGCCCTGGTGCTCAGCCAGGTCGTGCTGTCCTTCGGCATACCCTTCGCGCTCGTACCGCTCGTGATCTTCACCTCGCGCCGGAGCGTGATGGGCCCGTTGGTCAACCGCCCGCTCACCACCGCGATCGGCACGGTGGCCGTCCTGCTCATCAGCGCGCTCAACGTCTTCCTCATCGGGATGGTGGCCACTGAAGGGCTGTGAGGGCCGACGGCGGGGCGGCCGGTCGCGCCGACGACGGCGGGAGGCCCGCCGAGGCTCCGTGGCCGTGGGCGCGAGAAGCAGGGACCGCCGGTGCGAAAGGCGCACCGGCGGTCCGGCCGGAGAGCGGGCGGGGAGATCTCCCCCGTCCCGGAGCCGGTCGCGCGGCGGCTCCGGGACCGGCCCGGCCGGGCCGGGTCACGCGCCGAAGGTGCGGACGACGAGCAGGATGTTGAGTCCGCTGATGACGGCGCTCACCACGACGGCCGCCACGGTGGTGGCGCGGCGGTTGGCCAGGGCGCCCATGATCTTCCTGCGCGCCGTGAAGACCAGCAGGGGGACGAGCGCGAAGGGGACCCCGAAGGAAAGCACGACCTGGCTCAGGACGAGCGCCTGGGTCGGTTCGACCCCCAGGGACAGGACCGCCAGGGGCGGGGCCATGGTCACCAGGCGGCGCACGGTCAGCGGGATGCTGCGCCCGAGGAAGCCGCGCAGGATGACCTGACCGGCGAAGGTGCCGACGCCCGAGGAGGCCAGCCCGGACGCGAGCAGGGCGAGCGCGAAGGCGACCGCGGCGCCGGCGCCCAGGGAGCCGCCCAGGCCGGCGTGGAAGGACTCCAGCGTCTCCTGCGTACCGCTCCCGTGCAGGGACGCGGCGGCGATGGTGAGCATGCTGGCGTTGACCAGCCCCGCGATGCCGAGCGCGATGATCAGGGCGGAACGGTGTGCGCGCAACTGCCGTCGCTTGCGTTCCCGGGAGAGGTGGGCGGGGCTGCGTGCCAGCGAGGAGTGCAGGTAGATGACGTGCGGCATGACGGTGGCACCGATCATGCCCGTGGTCAGCAGGATGCTCTGGGTGTCGGCGAAGCGGGGACGCATGCCGGACAGGGCGCCGCTCCACGCTCCGGCGGCCACCGCCTGGTAGACGAATCCGGCCAGGACGACCAGGAGCAGCGCGGCCGTCACGACCTCGAAGCGGCGGCGTCCCTCGGGGGCGAGGGTCAGCAGCACCAGCGACGTGAGCGCGACGATGAAGGCGGCCGGCAGCAGCGGGATGCCGAAGAGGATGTGCAGGGCCACGGCGCCGCCGACGAACTCGGCCAGGTCGGTGGCCATCGCGACGAGCTCCGCCTGTATCCACAGTGTCCGGTTCACGGCGCGGGGGGTGTGGGTCCGGCACAGCTGGGGGAGGTCCTGGCCCGTGGCGACGCCCGCCTTGCAGGCGAGGTACTGGACGAAGACGGCCATGACGTTCGCGGCGGCGATCACCCACAGCAGCATGGGCCCGTAGCGGGCGCCCGCGGTCATGTTGGTGGCGAAGTTGCCGGGGTCCACGTAGGCGACCGACACGACGAACGCCGGACCGAGCATCGCCAGGAGCAGCCGCAGCCGGGAGCCGTTCGCGGTCCTCGGCACCGGCCGGTCCGCGGCGACGGCTTC
Source organism: Streptomyces minutiscleroticus (assembly GCF_014650875.1). GTDB lineage: Bacteria > Actinomycetota > Actinomycetes > Streptomycetales > Streptomycetaceae > Streptomyces > Streptomyces minutiscleroticus. Next base: position 173,701 of record NZ_BMVU01000003.1, on the reverse strand, counting down.
GGCCGCGAGGGTGGGCGGGCCGGTCGGCGGGGCGAGGGGGGTGTGCGGTACGTGTGTGGTGGAGGCCGGGTCAAGCATGCCGCCTCCCCTCTGCCAGGGAGGCGCGCCGCGGGAGGCCCGATCGGCGCACGGCGCGTACGGACAGGGTCCCCGCGAGGCCGGCCACCAGGAGGACGGCGGCCAGGACCTGGTGGGCCGTGGTGCCGTACACGAGTCCGGCCACGGCGGACAGTACGTACACACCGCTCAGTACGAGGCGGGACGTCGCGGAACGCGGCGGTGAGGAGAGCACGGAGTGGCGCATCGATGGTGTTCCCTTCGGAAACGGGCGTGCCGGGCCCGCCCGTGGGCGGGCCCGGCACGTGCCTCACTCGTCCGGCGTACCCGTGGTGGGCTTCATCGCGCCCTTGATCTTTCCCTTCAGGCCGGTCTCGGTGCCGAGCACGGGCCCCTTGGGTCGGCCCAGGCTGCCGTCGTAGGTGGCGTACAGCTTCGGGTCCGGCGGCGGGGCCTGGCCGACGTCGCCGAGCGGCTCCGGGGCGGTCAGCACGCTGAACTCGTGCTCGCCGTCCGGTGTCGGGCCGCCGGCCCACAGGCCGACCTCGGACTCGGCGCCGTCGGACAGGGCCCAGATCGTCTGCGCGTGCTCGCGGTACTCGACGTCCTCGAAGCCGCCGGGAACGACCACGCCCTCCAGGCCGTCCTCCTTCAGCTGCTCGATCGCGGCGAGCCACTGGTTCTGGTGCACGGTGTCGCGGGCGAGGTTGAACTTCAGCATGTCCTTGACGCCCGGGTCGTCGGTCATGTTGTACAGCCGGGCCGTCTGCAGCCGGCTCTGGGCCTCCGCGGCGACGTTGGCGTAGAAGTCGGCGAGGAGGTTGCCGCTGGCGACCGCGTAGCGGCCGTTCCAGGGGTAGCCGTTGCTGTCCGCGGGCAGCGCCGCCCCGCCGGCGATGATGGCCTGCTGGGGGTCCATGCCGCCCAGGACCGCCCCCACGGCCGGGTCGGAGGTCGCCATCTTCGTGGTCGCGGTGTTCGGTGCGCCCTCCAGGAGCCTGGCGATCATCGTGGCGAGCATCTCCACGTGACCGATCTCCTCGGTGGCGGTGTTCATGATCAGGTCTTTGTACTTGCCCTTGATGCGGGTGTTCCAGCCCTGGAACAGGTACTGCATCATCACGGACATCTCGCCGTAGGCACCGCCGACGAGTTCCTGCAGCTTGTGCGCGTACACCGGGTCCGGCTTCTCCGGCTTCGCGTCGAACTGCAGCCTCTGGGTGTGTCGGAACATGGTGTGCTCCTGTTCGCGGATGCGGTCTGAACGGCGGCGGAGCAGGCCCGTGCCGATGCCCGGCCGGCGCCTGCCCTTCCACGTCACGACGCTAGGCACCCGCCGTCACCGTGCTGTCTCCGTACGCCTACCGCCGGCGGGCACCCACCGTGTTCCCGCGCCCTCCCAGCGTGTCCGGCGTCGTCCGAAACCGAGAAAACACTTTTTCGGTCCAAGGAAAATTGCAGGTCAGGGGCTTGGTGCGCGGCCGGTGACGCCGCACCGTACACAGACGTGCGGGATTCACCGGAGGAAATGCCTTGAAAGGGGGGACCCGGCAGCAGGGACGGGGTGGTCACGCTCCGTCCCGGACACCCCCGACGATCCGACCGTCTCCCGGAAAGCATGAGGAGCCATGGCAGTCACCACTCTCCACCGTGATGACCCCTCCCGGCCCTGGGCGGAGATGTCGCTGCTCGGCCATTTCACGGTCCGTTTCCCCGACGGGAACGCCTACCTGGCCCCTGTCACCCAGAAGCTGCTGGTGCTGCTCGCGATCCATCCGCAGGGGCTGCCGCGCAGCAGTGCGGCGGCGCTGCTGTGGCCCCATCTGCCCGACAGGCGCTCCGCCGCCAGCCTCCGCTCCGCGCTGTGGCGCCTGTCCCGCACCGACGGGTCCCACCACGTAGTGACCTGCGACAACGATCGCCTCCAGCTCGACCAGCGGGTCCGTGTCGACCTGCACGCGGCCCACCGCATCGTGCGCGACCTCGGCAGCGACCGGCTCGCGGCTTCCTGGCCGACGGTGCCCGTCCAGCTGTGCCAGGACCTCCTGCCCACCTGGAGCGAGAACTGGCTGATCGTGGAGCGCGAGCACTTCCGCCAGAAGCGTCTGCACACCCTGGAGGCCTGCAGCAGGCGGCTGCGCGAGGCCGGGGAGATGAGCGCGGCCATGGAGTTCGCCATGGCCGCGCTGGAGGCGGACCCGCTGCGCGAGAGCGCCCACCGCTGCGTGAGCGAGATCCACCTCGCCGAGGGGAACGTCGCGGACGCGCTGCGCTTCTACGAGACCTACCGGCGCCAGCTGCGCGAGGAGCTGGGCCTGGCGCCCAGCAACGACTACCGCGGCCTCCTCGCACCGTACCTGCGGCGCCCGCTGGACTCCGCACAGCGGTCCCGGCACAGCGCCTGACCGCCGGCGGGCGGATCGGGCCGGTAGCCGATCCGGGCGGCGCCGACCGCGAGCGGGACGGCGCACTCGGCCGCGAGGACCGGGGCCGCCGGCCGGGGCCAGGGGGCCGGCGGTGCCGAACGGCCGGCCACGTGCGCCGGTCCGCTCCCGGCCGCCACCCCGGCCACGCATCCCACGACGGCCGTGCCGGCGTGCAGCGCCGGGGACAGGACTGCCCCGGCGAGGCCGGGGCACTGTCATATCTACAGCCTTGTAGATATGACAGATGTGGAGAGGGACACCATGGAGATTTCGGGGATCTTCGCCGCGATCGTGATCGGTATCGTGATCGGCGTTCTGGGCCGCCTCGTCCTGCCCGGCCGTCAGCACATCGGGGTGCTGTGGACCATCCTGGTCGGCGTCGTCGCCGCGCTCATCGGTACCGCGGTCGCCGGCGCCCTGGGGGTCGCCGACACCGGCGGCGTGGACTGGATCGAGCTGGCCGTCCAGATCCTCCTCGCCGCCGTGGGCGTCGCGGGAGTGGAGCGCCTCAAGGGCCGCCGCTGAGGGAGCCGGGCGGCCCGCGGGGCCCGCCGGTCCCCCGGCCTACCGGAGTCCGGCCGTGAACTCGCCGAGCCGGGCGAGCCCTTCGCGTAGCTCGTCGGCCGACGCCGCGTACGAGAGGCGGACGTGGCTCTGCGCCGTGTGGACGCCGAAGTCCCTGCCCGGCGTGAGGGCGACGTGCGCCTCCCTCAGGGCCCGCTCGCAGAACTGCCACGAGGTGAGCCCGGTGCGGCCGACGTCGAAGTAGACGTAGAAGGCGCCGTCGGGCGGGACGGGGACCGGCAGTCCGATCCGTTCCAGGCCGTCGAGGACGAGCGCGCGCCGCTCGGAGAACTCGGTGCGGCGGGCCTCGCAGACCGCGAGGGACTCGGGGGTGAAGCAGGACAGGGCGGCCTGCTGGGCGGGGGCGGACGCGCACAGGAAGTAGTTCTGCGCCAGCCGCTCCACGGCCGGCACCAGTTCCTCGGGGACGACACACCATCCCAGTCTCCAGCCGGTCATGCCGAAGTACTTCGAGAAGCTGTTGACGACGACGGCGCCGGGGTCGTACGACAGCACGCTGCGCGGCGGCCGGCCCGCGTCGTCGTGGTCGGCGAGGCCGAGGTAGATCTCGTCGACGAGGCGCCACGCGCCGCGTTCGCGCGCGAGGTCGCAGACCGCCGCGAGCTCTTCGGCCGGCATCGTGGTGCCCGTCGGGTTCGACGGAGTGGCGATCATGACGCCGCGCGTGCCGGCCGTCCAGTGCGCGCGGACCGACGCCGCGTCCAGCTGGAACCGCGTACCGGCCGTGGTGGGAACGAGGGCTACGCGGGCGCCGAAGCTCTCGGCGATCTGCCGGTTGCACGGGTAGGACGGGTCACCGATGAGCACCTCGTCGCCGGGGTCGACCAGCGCGGCGACGGCCAGCACCAGGGCGGCCGAGGCCCCCGCCGTCACCACGACCCGCGAAGGGTCGACCTCCACACCGTGCCGGTCGCGGTAGAACCGTGCGACGGCCTGTCTCAGAGCGGGGAGTCCGAGGGCGGCGGTGTAGGGCATGGGCCGTCCGTCCATGGCCTCGCGCATCGCCTCCAGGACGGCCGGGGGCGCGCCGAAGTCCGGTTCGCCGAGGCTGAGCTTGACCACATGGTGTCCCCGGGCCTCCAGGGCGGCGGCCTGCTTGCTGAACTCCATGGCGTGGAACGGGGCGACGGCCCGGGCACGTTGCGAGATCCGGACACCGCTCATGCCGTGGCCTCCGGTGTGACGGCGGACGGGAGTGCCGGGACGGACCGGTCGGCCGGAACGGCGGCCCCGATACGGCCGGCGGGTTCGCGCCCGCCGCGGGCGGTGGCGGTCCGGCCCGTCCGGGCCGGCGCGGAGGCCGTGCGGAGGCCTGCCGCACCGGTGACCGCTGCGGGTGCGTTGCTCGCGAGTCGGTTCATGTCGTCTTTCCGAGTGGGCGGTCGCAGGGCGAGGGCGGCGAAGGACGTCGTCCGGCCGCGGGGGCCGGCCCGGATCACCGGGACCGGGGCGGACCTCCGAGCGGCTGCTCCGTCGCGACCCTGATGACAGCACAGCTTAGAGGCCGGGGTAGGAGGAAGTGCTCCCGCCCTGGTCGTCACCGTCCGGCACCCGGTACCGGTACGTCCCCGCCGCCGGGGCACGCCGTCCGCCGCGCCCGGGTCCGCGGCTCCCGGCCCGCGACCGGGTGCCTCACCGCCCCTGGACGCAGGACCCGGACCGCCCCCGGACCCGGGTCCGGGGGCGGTCCGGGGACGACGCTCCTACATCCGGCCCAGGTCGGAGCCGACCCAGTGCTGCGGGCGCATCCTGATGACCACCTGCGGCCCCAGCTCCCGCTCCGCGTAGTCGACGAACGCCTCGGCCTTCCCCGCGGGCAGGTACCGGGAGGCGAGCCTGAGATGGTCCTCCCGCGTACCCGGAGCCACCCCGACGACCGGGCCCTCCGCGCAGACGTACCGGATGGTGGGCTCCACACGGTCCGCCATCATCGTGAAGCGGCCGGCGTCACCGATCAGCCGGGCTTTGCGCGAGTCACGCCCCGTCAGGATCCACAGCTCACCGCCCGGCTCGTAGTGGTACCAGATCGGCACGGAGAGCGGTGCCCGTCCCTCCTCGGCCGCCACGGCGAGCGCACCGACGTGCGGCTCGGCCAGGAACTGCTCACGTTCTTCACGGGTCAGTGCCACAGGGCCTCCTCGACGACTCCCACGGTTCCTGCGTGATGGCCGTACACCTGCTCACACCGACGATATCGGCACGCCCCGCCCGATTCACCGGATCGCCGGACGGACCGGGCCGGTACGGACACCTCGAGCCATGCGCTCCGGCCCGCGGACAGGGCCCGCGGACCGTCCGCGGCCGCGGACGCCGCCGCCGGGCGGGGGCCGGCAGGACGGCGACGTGGAGCCGGCGTACCCGGACCCGACCATGGTCCATCACGAATCGGTCACATGACGCGCACGCTGCGTCCTCATGGCTCGATGATGCAGAAGATCACATTCCTGTTATGGGGGGGACCCATGCGCCGTCATCTCGATTTCATCGTGCTCACCACGGCCTGCCTCGCGCTCGCGGGCTGTTCCGGCTCCGACTCCGCCGACGCCGAGCCCGCGGGGTCGACGCCGGCCGCCACCTCCAGCGCCTCGGCGGGGGCGTCGGTGGCGGACCAGATCAAGGCGTGCACCGAAGCGATAGCCGCCGGTGAGGACTCCGGCGCGCCGGAGTGCGCGGACCTGTCCGCGCACGACTACGGCAAGGCCCTGCAGGACGCGGACGATCTCGGGGAGGACGCGTTGCAGGAGCTGGTCGACGCGGCGTCGGAGTCCGCGCAGCCGTGACCTCGTGACCGTACGCGGTCGGCGGGGCGCCGCAGCCGGGGGCCCGTCGGGGGCCGGCACCGAGGAACGGGGGGGAGGTCCTCGGTGGGGGGACCCGGCGGCGCCGGCGGCGGGGACTACGGCACCGCGTCCGCCGACGAGCCGTCAGCGAGGTGCCGGGCGTTGCCTGCGGGCACCCGCGGGCGGCCGGATCCGTACGGGTACGGAGACGGCCGCTCCGCCGCTTTCCGGGCCCCTTCCGGACGCTGTGCCGGCGACGCGGCGAGGCCGCGGGCGGACGGACGTCGCGGTGCCGTCAGGACGCCGGCGCGCTGTCGGCCCGCTCCTCCGGCGGCCGTGTGGCGTCGGGAGCGGGACCGGCGCGTTCGGTGAGGTACTCGGTGGTCCCGGTGACCTCGAGCATGCGCGTGAGGTAGACGGGCTCGTGGCGGAAGTACAGCGTGACGCCGGCGGGGTGGGTGCGCCGGCGCAGTGCGAGCAGGGCGGACAGGCCGATGGAGTCGATGGCCCTCAGCTCGGCGCAGTCCAGGTGCAGATGGCGCAGCGCGGTTCCGTGCCGGCGCACGTGGGCGTCCAGCGCCTCGTTCACCGCGGTGGAGAACTCGTCGCCGGTGTCGTAGTCGAGGTCTCCGCGGATCGCCAGCTCCAGCGTGTGGGCGCTGGAGATGCGGGTGGTCAGGGAGAACCCGGACGGCTGGTAAGGGGTCATGCGGTCGTTCCTGTGTCGTGCCCGTGGGCGGTGCGGCGGGTGCTGCGGCCGGTGGCGGGGTTGGTGATGGCGAGGGTGGCCATGTCGTCGTGGCGGCCGCCGCCCAGCCACTGCGCGGCCAGCATCTGCACGTGCTCCACGACCGCCTTGGCCGGCATCCGCGCGCACTCCCGGAGCGCGTGACGCAGCCGGTGCTCACCGTAGAGTTCCTCGCCCAGGGGGCCGCCGTGGGCGTCGGTGATGCCGTCCGTGTACAGCAGGCACGTCTCCCCCGGCGCCAGGACGACGTCCACACTGTGTGCGGTGACCTTCGGCAGGGCGCCGACGATCTGCCCGAGGGTGTCGACCGGCTCGACGCGGCCGTCGGCGCGGATGATCAGTGGCGGCAGGTGCCCGGCGCTGGTCAGCCTCAGCCGCACCTGTCCCTCGGCGCCCTCGCTCCCCTCGCTCCGCCGGACCGAGGCCAGCACCAGGGAGGCGTAGCGGGTGTGGTGCGAGGTGAGCAGTGCGTCGTTGAGGAGGGTGAGCACCTGCTGGTGGTCGCCGGACAGCGGCAGCAGCGCCTGCAGCACACTGCGGATCTTGCCGGTCAGGGCGGCGGCCTGCAGACCCTTGCCCGCCACGTCGCCGAGGACGACGAACGTGTCCTGCGACGCGTCGGCGCCGGGATGGACGTCGTAGAAGTCGCCGCCGACGTCCTCGTGGTCCTGGGAGGGCCGGTAGACACCGGCGTACTCCACGCCGTGGACCCGCTCGAGGCGGGGCGGCAGCAGCTCCTGCAGCAGGGTGGCGGTGATCGAGGCCTGCTCCGCGTACAGGTGCGCCGCCGAGAGCGCCGCTCCGGCCCGCGCGGCGAACAGGTGGGCGAAGGCCTCCTCGCCGTCCGTGAACGCCCGGTGCGTGCTGGAGCGCAGCAGGATCAGCGCACCGGCCGGGATGCCGTGCCCGGGCAGCGGAGCGATGATCACGGAGTCGATCGGGCCGTCGAACCCGGGCGGGATCAGCCAATCGGCGAGCTCCTCGGGGTCGATCCACCGGGTCGGGACCGGCGGGAAGCCCTGCAGGGCCTCCGCGAGCCCGGGCACCGACGACGGGTCGACCCGCGCCAGCGTCTGCGTGACCGCGCCGCCGGCCCGCGCGTACGTCAGGGGGTGGCGGCGCCCCTGCGCCGGTGCGACGACCACGGCCGCGTCGGCGAGGTGGTCGGCGGCCGTCCGGGCCGTCACCTCCGCGCACCGGTCCACGTTCAGCGACGACAGCAGCACACCGGAGATCTCCTCCAGCAGCTCCGTGCGCTCGCGCTCGGTGCGCAGCGCCTCCTCGGCCAGGCGGTGTCCGGTGTCCTCCACCAGCCACCAGACCACCTCCCCGCCCTCACCGGGCGAGGAGTACGCCTCGAAGCTGCGGCCCGCCACCGTTCCCGAGACGACACCCTGTTCCGGGGTCCCGGACGCCCGCGGGCGGCGGTGCGCGTCCGCCAGCCACGGCGGCAGTCCCTCGGCCGGCGGGAACAGTGTGCGCGCGGCCTCGTTGGCGTCGACCACGTCCCCGTCGCCGCCGACGACCAGCACCGGATAGGGGGCGTTGCTCCACGCCGCGCTGACACTGACGCCGCCGCCCCGCGTACCGCCGGAGGCACCCGAAGAAGAAATCACGAACGGGGGAACGCGCTGCGCGTACCCCACCACCCCTCTGCCGCTCGGAGAAATCGCTCGGAGCAACCTTCCCTTATCCACCTTCCGCACGCAACGCCGGGTCCCGTGTCGAACCCCGTGTCGAACGGATTCACCACACGGTTCCACGGCGCTCGCCGTACGGGACGAACGGTGTGCGCGGGTCCGTCAGGCGGGCAGGGCGGCGAGCCAGTCGACGAGGAGGCGGTTGACCTCCTCGGGGCGCTCCTGCTGGATCCAGTGGCCGCAGCCGTCGAGGAGGTGGGAGGAGACCAGCCCCGGCAGTGTGACCGGGTACGCCTCGATCGCCTCGGCCAGCCAGGTCGTGGAGGCGTCCAGGCCGCCGCCGACGAACAGGGACGGCTGGGTGAGGGGGGCGCCGTGGAAGGCGGCGAGGTCCTCCCAGTCGCGGTCCATGTTCCGGTAGCGGTTGAGCGCCCCGGTCAGACCGGTGCGCTCGAACTCCCCGGCGTAGACGTCGAGGTCCTCCTCGCCGAGCCAGGCGGGCAGCCGGCCTGCGGGGAACCGGTCGCGCAGCGTCCCTCCCCCGCCGACGAAGTGCGGATCGGGCGCGCCGGGCGCGGGCATGGTGTCGGCGGACAGGGCCGCGTAGAAGCCCGCGAGCCAGCCGCGCACGTCGGGCTCGATCTCGGCCTCGGCGCGGCCCGGCTGCTGGAAGTAGGAGACGTAGAACTCCTCGTCCCCGCCCGTCCGCGCGAAGACCTCGCCGGGGCGGGGGCCGCCGGGCGGGGTGTAGGGAACGCTCAGCAGGCCCACCGCGCGGAAGACCTCCGGCCGGAGCAGGGCGCAGTGCGCGGCAATGGTCGCGCCCCAGTCGTGGCCGACGACCACCGCCGGCTCCTCCCCCAGGGCGCGCACCACCGAGACGTTGTCCTCCACCAGTTCCAGCATCCGGTACGCGTCCACCGCGGCCGGCCTGGAGGAGCGGCCGTAGCCGCGGACGTCGACGGCGACCGCGCGGTACCCCGCCGCCGCGAGCGCCGGCAACTGGTGGCGCCAGGAGTACCAGGATTCCGGGAAGCCGTGCACGAGCAGCACCAGCGGCCCGCTCCCCTGCTCCACGAGGTGGATACGGCCTGCCGGCGAGGACACCGTGCGGTGCGTGGTCTCGGCTGCGTGCTGCGGCATACGTGCTCCTCCGGGGTGCCTGGTCCGCCGTGCGTCCCGACGTCGCCCTGCCGCGGCTCCGCCGGACCGGTTCCGATCATGCGGAGGACCGCGCCGAGGGGACCAGCCGGTTTGCCGGTTCGGCAAAGCCGCCCCCGGACGGTGGCACCGCCCCGGTTCTTCGCCCGCACCGCGGTGCGGCGACCGTGACGCGGTTCTCCCGGACGGCCGCCGTGACAATGCCGGTCAGGAAGTGGCGCCCGCCCCGGCCGTGCCGTCGTCCTCGCCGAACCGCCGGGCCTGTCCGCCGGCCGCGGGGGCCGTGAGGTGGTCCAGCACGTTGGTCATGTGGAGCATGCGCTCCAGGACGCCCGGCCGGTTGTCGAGGTGCAGGGTGGCACCGGCGGCGCCGACGTGGCGGTGGACCGTCAGCAGGGCGGACAGGCCCGTGGAGTCGATCCAGGTCAGGCCGGAGAAGTCCAGGTGCACGTCGTGGATCTGCGCTGCTTCGGACAGGTGCTCGACGACGGCGCCGACCAGGTCCTCGCTCGTGTCGTAGTCGAGCTCACCGGCCACCCGCACGGTCAGCGCGGGCGGCTCGTGGCGGGCGACGAGGACGAACTCGGTGGGTGGCAGGCCGGTCATGCGCGGATGCCGGGGACGGGGTGGTCGCGCAGGGCGGCGGTGCCCGCGTGGAGCAGGCGCACGGTGCGCGGGAAGTCGCGCAACTGGACGGCCAGGATGTCCAGGCCGGCCGTCAGCGAGCGGGCGGGGACGTGCCGGGCCTCCAGGATGTCGGCGGTCCAGGTGAGGAACGCGGTGAAGACGTCCGGTTCGTCGAGGTAGAGCGCGGTGGCCAGGAAGTCGACGATGTGGGCGATGTCCTCGACGGTCCGCTCGCGCTGGGCGTCGCCGTAGCCGCGTACGGCGGGGAAGCGGTCCTCCAGGTCGACCAGGGTCTGCTTGACGAGCTGGGGACGGGACTGGGCGACCATCGTGTACTCCTGGTCGTCCAGGTGCGGCAGGTCGTCCGTCGCCTGCCGGATCGCCGTCGGGCACGGCTGGGCGAGGCCCGCTTCGAGCACGGCGGCCGCGCCGCGGGCGTCGGCCGCCCACTCGTCGGCGCCCAGCGCCCGGGCGCGGCGCCCGTCGGGTCCGAAGGCCCGGCCGCCGGCCAGGACGGGGACGCCGATGGCCTGGCAGGCGGTGATGGCGCTGTGGGCGGTCGGCAGGTGGGTGGGGATCGACCCGGACAGCAGCACGGCGTCGGGGTTGGTGCAGTGCAGGTGGGCGATCAGGTGCGCGGTGGGGGTCTGGGCGCCGAGGTAGTCCACCCGCCAGCCGCGCAGGCGCAGCACCTCGGTGACGAGCCGGGCGGGGAAGGCGTGCCACTCGCCGTCGATGCAGCTGACCGTCACCCGTCCCCGGTCGGGGGCGCGGCGCTCGCCCTCCGGCCGGGCGTGGGCGAGGAAGCCGACGACCCGCTCGTTGATGGCGGTGGCCGCGTGCTCCTGGGCCACGCTGATGCGGTCGGCGGCCCATTCCGTGCCGATCCGCCTCTGGACGGGGGCGATCACCTCGAGGAGCAGTGTCTCCTCGTCCGCACCGTCCGCCAGTGCCCGGTGGACGATGTCGACGGCCGTGTGCTCGTCGCCGTCGGCCACCGCCTCCCACAACTGGTCCGGCAGTTCGGCCGGCACGGTGGGGTGACTCATGTCTTCCTCCTGCTGTCTCGGCCGTGCGCGCGTCCGTCGACGACCGTCAGGGGACCGTTCCTGGGGGCGCTGACGGCGACGGCGGCCATGTCGTCGTGGCGGCCCGGTCCCAGCCACTCGGCGGCCAGCATCTGCACCCGCTCCACGACCGCTTCCGCCGGCATGCCCGCGCACTCGGCAAGCGCCCGCCGCAGGCGGTGCTCGCCGAAGAGCTCGTCGCCCAGCGGGCCGCCGCGGGCCTCGGTGATGCCGTCGGTGTACAGCAGGCACGTCTCGCCCGGCGCGAGCGTCGTGCGCACCGTGTTCGCGGTGACGGTCGGCAGCGCGCCGACCAGGGTGCCGCGCGTGGCCACCTCCTCGACCGTGCCGTCGGTGCGGACGATCAGCGGCGGCAGGTGCCCGGCGCTGGTCAGCCGCACCTGCACCCGGCCGCCCCGGCGGCGCACGGAGGCGAGCACGAGCGTGGCGAACCGGGCGTGATGGGAGGTCAGCAGGGCGCCGTTGAGCAGGCCGAGCACCCGCTCGTGGTCCTCGGCCAGCGGCAGCAGGGCGTGCAGCGTGTTGCGGATCTTGCCGGTCAGGACCGCCGCGTCCAGTCCCTTGCCCGCGACGTCCCCCAGGACGACGAGGGTCTCCTGGGAGGGGTCGGAGCCGGGATGGACGTCGTAGAAGTCCCCGCCGACCCGCTCCTGGTTCTTGGAGGCCCGGTAGCCGCCGGCGTACTCCACCCCGTGCACGCTGTGCAGCGACGGCGGCAGCAGCTCCCGCATCAGCGTCTCGGTGATGGCGGCCTGCTCGCTGTACAGGCCGGCCGCGGACAGGGCCGCCCCGGCGCGGGCGGCGAACAGGCGGGCGAAGACCTCCTCGCCCTCGGTGAAGGCCTGTTCGGTGCTGGAGCGCAGCAGGATCAGCGCCCCGGCGGGCACGCCGTGGCCGGGGAGCGGAGCGACGATCACGGAGCCGACCGGTCCGGCGAACCCGTCCGGGACCACCCAGCCGGGGATGTCGTCGGGATTGATCCAGCGGGCGGGTACGGGCGGAAAGCCCTGCAGGGCCTCGTTCAGCCCCGGCACGCTCGCGACGTCGACCTGCCGCACGGTCCGGGTGACCGGTCCGCCCCGGCGGGCGTGGGTCAGCGGGTGGCGCCGCCCCTGGGGCGGCGCGACGAGCACGGCGGCCTCGGCGAGGTGTTCCGCGGCCATGGAGGCGGCCACCTCCGTGCAGCGCGGCACGTTCAGGGTGGACAGCAGCGCGCTGGAGACCTTCGCGAGGACCTCGGAGCGTACCTGCGCGTCGCTCAGCGCGGTCTCGGCCAGGCGCCGGTCGGTCTCGTCGACCAGCCACCACACCACGTCGCCGTCGGCGCCCGAGGTCGGATGCGCCTCGAAGAGACGGTCGTTGATGCTTCCGCTCAGCGGGCCGGCACAGGCGTCGCGCGGCCCGTCGCCGAGCCGCCGGTGCGCCTGGGAGAGCCAGGACGGCACCTTCTCGTGCAGCCGGTCGCCGTCGGCGACGTCGGGCAGGAGCGCTCGGGCGGCCTCATTGATCCGGACGAGACCGCCGTGCCGGTCGACGACCAGCACCGGGTAAGGGGCCTCGGCCCACGCCGCACCGACCCCGAGGTCGGCGTCGCGCGGTCGGGCGGAGGACCCGTGGGGAGCAGACACCATCAGAGGCACGCACCGTGCGCACCTCACCACCTTCCTGCTATGGAGAACAGACGTCCTTCTGCAACCGTCCCGCATCCGCCCCCGCGGTTGCAACCCGCCCCCGGCGATTCCACACGGTCAGGGGCACGGAGCGGTGCGGAACGACTCACTGTGCCCTGTCCGCGGCGGTAGTTGGCGGACGGCGCGCCCAACGGCGGGGCGGCGCCGCCGCGAGGGCTCCCGCTCCGGGCGCCCTCGCCCCCGGAGCGGCGGGAGAACGGCCGGGAACGCGTCAGGCGTCCCCGTCCAGGACCCGTACGGGAAGCGGGTGCAGCGCTTCGCGCAGGGCCGCGGCCAGTTCCTCGTACTCGGCGGCGCGCGCGGCCCCCGTCCGCATGGCCAGGGCGATCCGGCGGGTGGGGGCCGGGTCGGCGAAGTAGCCGGTGAGGAGGCGGTCGCTGCGGGACGTCTCCAGCCGCAGCGCCGTGCGCGGGAGCAGGGTGCAGCCGAGACCGCCGGCGACGAGCTGGACGAGTGTGGAGAGCCCGGCGGCGGTCGTGGTGACGGGGACGTCCTCGCGGCCGGCCTCCCGGCAGATGTCGAGGGCCTGGTCGCGCAGGCAGTGCCCTTCGTCCAGGAGCAGGAGGTCGATCTCCTTGAGGACGTCCCGGGGGATCCCCCGCTGTCCGCCGGGCGCGTGACCGGGGGGTGTGACGAGCACGAACTCCTCGTCGAACAGCGGCAGTTCGGCCACACCGGGCACGCCGAGCGGCACGGCGAGCAGCAGCAGGTCGAGCCGGCCGCCGGTCAGGCCGTCGAGAAGGCCGGCGGTCCGCTCCTCGTGCACCTGGAGGTCGAGGTGCGGATACCGCTCCCGGACGAGCCGCAGCACGGTGGGCAGCAGATAGGGCGCCACCGTCGGGATCACACCGAGCCGCAGCGTCCCGGTGAACGGCGCCCGGACCGCCTCGGCCTCCTCCGTCAGCGCGGCGACCTCCTCCAGCACCGCCTTCGCCCGTACGGCGAGGCGTTCGCCGGCGGGCGAGAGGAGCACCTTGCGGGTCGTACGCTCGAGCAGTGTGACACCGAGTGTCTCCTCCAGGGCGGAGACGGCGCCCGAGAGAGCGGGCTGGCTCATGCCGAGCGCGGCGGCGGCGTCCCGGAAGTGCAGGTGCTCGGCGACGGCGGCGAAGGCGCGCAACTGGGCGAGGCTGGGCTGACGTCGTCCGCTGCCTTTCGCCGCAGGCATTCCCCGCACCTTCACCCTTCGTCACTGATAGCCGTTTCCGATCAACCCGACCGAGTGTAGCTATTTCCCGCGTCACTGCACTCCGTGCCAACATGATCAAAGATCAACCCATGGAAACGCCTGCAAAACGGGCGCTTTCTCGCTGCAAGGAGAGCGTGTGCTCACTGTCGGTGACAAGTTCCCCGAGTTCGAACTGACCGCCTGCGTCTCGCTGGAGAAGGGCAAGGAGTTCGAGACGATCGACCACAAGACCTACGAGGGCAAGTGGAAGATCGTCTTCGCCTGGCCGAAGGACTTCACCTTCGTGTGCCCGACCGAGATCGCGGCCTTCGGCAAGCTGAACGAGGAGTTCGCCGACCGCGACGCCCAGATCCTCGGCTTCTCCGGTGACTCCGAGTTCGTGCACCACGCCTGGCGCAAGGACCACCCGGACCTGACCGACCTGCCCTTCCCGATGATGGCGGACCCCAAGCACGACCTGATGCGGGCGCTGGGCATCGAGGACGAGGAGGGCTTCGCCAAGCGCGCGGTCTTCATCGTGGACCAGAACAACGAGATCCAGTTCACGATGGTGACGGCGGGCTCGGTCGGCCGTAACCCCAAGGAGGTCCTGCGGGTCCTGGACGCCCTGCAGACCGACGAGCTGTGCCCCTGCAACTGGAGCAAGGGCGACGAGACCCTCGACCCGGTCAAGCTGCTGGCGGGTGAGTGACGCATGTCCCTCGACTCCCTGAAGTCCCGCGTCCCGGACTACGCCAAGGACCTGAAGCTCAACCTGGGCTCGGTCATCGGCAACAGCGACCTCCCGGCGCAGCAGCTGTGGGGCACGGTCCTGGCGACCGCCATCGCCTCCCGCTCCCCCATCGTCCTGCGTGAGCTGGAGCCGGAGGCGAAGGCGAACCTCTCGCCCGAGGCCTACACGGCGGCCAAGTCCGCCGCGGCCGTCATGGCGATGAACAACGTCTTCTACCGCACGCGCCACCTGCTGTCGGACCACGAGTACGGCACCCTGCGCGCGGGCCTGCGGATGAACGTCATCGGCAACCCCGGCGTCGAAAAGGTCGACTTCGAGCTGTGGTCCTTCGCGGTCTCCGCGATCAACGGCTGCGGCATGTGCCTGGACTCCCACGAGCAGGTCCTGCGCAAGGCGGGCGTCGAGCGGGAGACCGTCCAGGAGGCGTTCAAGATCGCGTCGGTCGTCCAGGCGGTCGCCGTGACCCTCGACGCCGAGGCGGTCCTGGCGGAGTAACCCGGCCGCCGGCTCGTCCGCACCGACGGGGCCTGACCGTCACGACGACGGGCAGGCCCCGTCCGCGCTGCGCGGACGCGTCCGGCCGTCGCCGGCTCCGCCGCAGCCGCCGCGCCTCCAGGGAGGGCCCGCCGTTCAGCCGGGAGGCGCGTGCCCGGCCCGCCGTCCCGGTCACGACCCGCCGCCCACCCGCCGCACGTCCCCCTCCCCCCACGGCGTTGCCTCCGGCCCCAATCCCCCCTGTTCACGCCTTGTTTCCCGGCCGCCCGCACGGCGGGCAACGGGGAACCCGTCGACCCCACGGGCGACGACGCGGCTCCGGGTCCGTCGGCACGGGGCGAGACCCGCGGCCGGGGCACCGGCGCCGGTACGCACGCCGAGCGGCATGGCGGCCGGGAGCAGAGCCCATGAGGACGACGGGGGACGGGTCCATGAAACGTGCACTTGTGTCGTGGTGCGCCGCGGCGCTGGCCGTCGCGGCCGCCGCGACCGGATGCGCCGGCGGTGACGACGGCGGCCGGGACCGGCGGGATTCGTCCTCCCGCCCCCGGGCGCTGACCCGGCGGCAGGAACTGCGCGTCGCCGACGCGCAGCAGCGCCTGACCGCGCAGTGCATGGACCGGCACGGCTTCACCTACTGGGAGGACCGCGCCCCCACGCTCCGGGAGAGCCGCCCGGTGCGCTACGTGCAGGACGACGTGGCGTGGGCCCGCGCGTACGGGTACGGCGGGCGGATCGAGGCGCGGAACCAGCGCGTCCGCGAGCGCAACCCCATCGGCACCTACCGGCAGGGGCTCTCCGCGTCCCGGCGTGCCGCCTTCGACACCGCGCTCGACGGCGGCGACGGCGCCCGCATGCTCACGGCGCCGCTGCCGGGCGGCGGGGAGATCCGCAAACGCCTCGGCGGCTGCACGGAGGAGGCCGAGCGCGAACTCTACGGGGACCCTGCCGCCTGGTTCCGTACGAGCAAGGTCGTCACGGGCCTCGACGCCCTGTACGGCGAGCGGCTCATGGCGGACCCCCGGCTCACCGCGGCGGTGAGGGCGTGGGCGCGGTGCACGCGGAGGGCGGGACAGCCCTACGGGGACCCGCAGGCGGCCCGCGACGCCGTCCGGGTCGACACCAGCCGGCTCGGCGCGGCCCGCGCCGACGAGGCGTTCGCCGCCGAGCGCCGGACCGCCGTCGCGGACGCGACCTGCGCCCGCGAGACCTCCCTGCGGTCCGTGGCCGCGGACCGCGAGACGTACTACCTGAACCGCCTGCGCGACCGGTTCGGCAGGGACATCGACACCTACCGGAACCTCGGCCGGCGCGCCTACGACCGGGCGGTGCGCATCGTTCCGGAGCGCGACTGACCACCCCGCGCCCCGGACGCACACCGCCCCGCGGCGGCACGCCGGGGCGCCGCCCGGCACACCGCCACCGGCGCACCACCACTGATGCACCACCGACCGAACGAGGGGAACCACCATGCGCAAGTTCACCGTCACGGCAGCGCTTCTCGGGCTCGCCGCCCTGGGCGTCGCCGTACGGTGACGGCGCGGCCGTCGTTGCCGGCGCCGGAGACCACTTCGGGCAGTGCCTGCTCCACCGTCCGGTCCAGGGACAGCCGCCCCTCCCCCACCAGTTGCAGGACGACGGTGGCCACGAACGTCTTCGTGATGCCGCCCAGAGGCAGGTAGCCGTCCGCCGGAACCGGACGGTGTGTGACCGTGTCCGCCACCCCGGCCCGGGCCGTGACCACACCGCGCTCCGTCTCCAGCCGGACCGCCGCACCACTGACTCCGGCATCGCGCAGCGCGTCGGCGTCCCGCTGCACCGACCGGCCCGGGTCCGTCGGACGCGGTGCGGCCGGAGAGGCCGCCGCGGACGGGCAGACCGACATTACTGACGCCAGGACGACGGCCGACAGCCGTACACCACGAGAGATCATGCGCCAGAGGTCAGGAACGGCGGGCACCACCGGCCATCCGGAGAGCACCCCCACTGCCACGGGGGCAGCCCGGATGGACACGGCGCGTGCGGCCCGCCCCGCACCACCCGGCCGGACGCAGCCGGCCGTCCTGTGCCCGGACGAAGGAGCGGCGCGCGGGGACGGCGCATGGCATCTCACATCGTGGTATCCACTTTCCGTAAAATAAGACGCCTGAGATGATCACAATGCCCGGACGGTTCGCACGGTCTTTCGGCGAGGGGGACGTGTGCGCAGGTCCGGGCCCTGGCGACCCGTCTCCACCTCGCGCGAAAGACCGAGCAATGTCCGCACCAGCCACCGGCTCAGCCCAGACACCCGTCAATCCGCGGTCCCGCGTCCTCATCGCCAGCCTCATCGGCACGACGATCGAGTTCTACGACTTCTACATCTACGCGACCGCCGCCGTCCTGGTCTTCCCCTCCCTCTTCTTCCCGAGCGACGACCCGACCACGGCACTGCTCTCGTCGTTCGCGGTCTTCGGCGCCGCGATGGTCGCCCGCCCGATCGGCGCCGTCTTCTTCGGGCACCTCGGCGACCGGCTCGGCCGCAAACGGACACTGGTGGTCTCGCTGCTGACCATGGGCATCGCCACGTTCCTCATCGGCGTACTGCCCACCTACGCGCAGGCCGGCTGGCTCGCCACCGCGCTGCTCGTGCTGATGCGGCTCGCGCAGGGCTTCGCGCTCGGCGGCGAGTGGAGCGGCGCCGCGCTGGTCGCCACCGAGAACGCCCCCAGCGGCAAGCGCGCCCTGTACGGCACCTTCCCGCAGCTGGGCGCCCCGCTCGGCTTCATCATCGGCAACGGCCTGTTCCTGGTCATCGGGGCCCTGCTGCCGTCCGCCGCGGGCGCCGACCCCACGCAGCCCTCCGAGGCCTTCACGAGCTGGGGCTGGCGCATCCCGTTCCTGTTCTCCGCCGTGATGGTCGCGATCGGCCTGTGGGTGCGCTCCCGGCTCGTGGAGTCGGCGGTCTTCGCCAAGACGCAGGAGTCCGGGAAGGTGCGCAAGCTGCCGCTGGCCACCGTGGCCCGCAACCACTGGAAGCAGCTGATCCTCGGCACCTTCATCATGCTGGCGACGTACGTGCTCTTCTACCTGATGACCACGTTCTCGCTGAGCTACGGCCGCACCGCGAAGGACGCCGCCGTGCCCGGCCTGGGCTACAGCTACACCACGTTCGTCCTGATGATGATCTTCGGCGTGCTGTTCTTCGCCGTGTTCACCCTCGTCTCCGGTCCGCTCGCCGACAAGTACGGCCGGCGCGCCACCCTGATCTGGATCACCGCCGCGATCGTGGTCTTCGGGCTGGTCTGGGTGCCCCTGATCGGCCTGGGCACGCTCGGCGTGGTGCTGTGGCTCGTGCTCGGCTTCACCCTGATGGGCATGACGTTCGGGCCGATGGGCGCGCTGCTGCCCGAGCTCTTCCCGACGAGCGTGCGCTACACCGGTTCCGGCATCTCGTACAACGTCAGCTCGATCCTCGGCGCGGCCGTCGCCCCGTTCATCGCCGTGGCGCTGTGGGAGGCCGGTGACGGCTCGCCGTGGCTGGTCGGCGTCTACCTCTCGGCGATGGCGGTGCTGACGCTGATCGCGCTCCTGCTCGGCAAGGAGACCAAGGACGTCTCCCTGGACGGCGGCGAGGCCGCCGTCGCCGAGGAGGACGCCCGCACCGCGGTCGCCTCCTCGGCCTCCTCCGCCTCCTGATCCGACCGGCGTCCGCCGCCCCGGGAGCCGAATCCCACGGTGGTGAGTTCCTCACGAGGACGGCCCCCGACCACGATGGCGGTCGGGGGCCGTCCTCGTGTCGGCGCGGGTCACGGCGGCGGGTCGGCACGCGCCCTGCCGGGCTCGGCGCCCGGCCGGGACACGCCGCCCGTCAGGCGGGGGTCTCGGCGGTGGCGGTCAGGACCGCTCTGCGCGGCGCCGACCCGACCGGGACGCCGTCGGCGAACACCGCCGCCTCGAGGAGGCGGCGCCGGCCCGCGACGCCGACACCGCGGCCGAAATGCTGGCCCGGCACCTCACCATGACCGCGGCCGCCCTGACCGAGTGCGCCCACCACGAACCCGTACAGGAGACCTGACGCGCCCCACCGTGCCGACCGGAGTGCGGGCCATGTCCTGCCCCGCGGGCCACGCGGCCCCGCTCCGGGCGGGCGGCGCGGGAACCGGCCGAGGGGATTTTGACGGCGTCAGACGTGTGCCAGGAGGCGCTCCAGCGGACGGGGCACGCGCGCGAGGTCCAGGTGCGCGACCAGCGCCCGCGCGTAGAGCGCCTTGCGGCCGCTGTGGGTGCCCATGAAGCGCCGCAACTGGTGCTCCACGGGCCGTTCCCGCTGCGCCGGCTGGTTACGGAAGGTGCGGAAGGGCCGTGACTCGCCCTGCGCCTCGATCACCTGGATCACCCCCTCGGCCCCGAGGGCGCGGATCAGCTCGTCCTCCAGGTCGGCGTCGCACACGTGGAACCCGAGCGCCTCCGGCCCGCCGTGCGCGGGACCGGAGGCGAGGCCGACCCGCTCCAGGTGCCGCCGGAAGTGCCGCTCCTCGCCGATGTCGCACAGACCGGCCAGCGGGAGGCCGAGCCCCGAGGGACCGCACACGTCCAGAAAGCGCCCGATGTTCGTCGCGCCGCCCAGCGGTACGACCGCCACGCCCTCCGCGTCCAGATCGCGGCCCCGGCGCGCGGCCAGCGCTTCGAGCGCGGCCTGATCGCTGTCCCCCTCGACCAGTACGACCGTCCGCACACCGCCGGCCAGTTCCCTCGCCACCGCGGCGGCCTCGTCCGCTCCCGCGCCGCCGGCCGCCCACGCGGCCAGCGCCGGGCGGAATCGTCTCGGCCCGTCCACACTCCCCCGCTTCCCCGGCGCCGTCCCGGCACGCCCGCGGCGCCGTCCCGGCACGTCCGCGGCGCCATCCTGGCACGGGCGGCCTCCCGTACGCACGCGCGTTTCCACGGCCACGCGTCCTGCGCGTCCCCACGGCCCCGGCGTGCCTGCACACCGCCGCTCGCCGCCGGACGCATAGTCGAGAGGCGAGGGACGAGACAGGGCGGACCGGACAGGAGACCGTTAGTGACCACGCCGCGGATCGACTACCAGGCGGTGTTCGCCGTGACGCCCAGCCCCTACCTGGTGCTGGACCGCGACCTGGTGATCGCCGACGTCAACGACGCCTATCTGCGGGTCACGGAGCGCACCAGGGAGGAGCTGGTCGGCCGGTACCTCTTCGACGCCCACCCCGTCAACCCGGCGGACCCGGACGCCGACGGCGTACCCAATCTGAACGCCTCCCTGCAGCGGGTCCTGCGCTCGAAGAAGCCGGACACGATGGCGGTGCAGAAGTACGACCTCCCCGTCTCCGGCCGTCCGGGGGTGTTCCGGGCGAAGTGGTGGTCCCCCATCAACACCCCCGTCCTCGGACCCGACGGAGAGGTCGAGTGGATCATCCACCGGGTGGAGGACATGACCGACTTCGTGCTCACCCGTCCCCTGCGCCCGAGACCGGACGACCCGGCCGGGGAGCGGCAGGCGATGGAGGCCGAACTGTACGCGCGGGCGCAGGAGTTGCAGCGCCTCAACCAGGAGCTCCGCGAGGCCCACGACCGGCAGCGCCGGACCGCCCTCACCCTCCAGGAGGCCATGCTGCACTCCCCGGACCTGGCCGGGCACCGCGAGATCGCCGTGCGCTACATGCCCGCCGCCCGGTCGCTCAACATCTGCGGCGACTGGTACGACGTGGTGGACCTGTCCGAGGACACCTTCACCGTCGCGGTCGGCGACGTGGTCGGCCACGGCCTGGAGGCCGCCGCCCTCATGGGCATGCTCCGCAGCGCCCTGTCCGCCGCCGTCCGCGCCATCCCCGAACCCGGCCAGGCGATGAACGTCCTGAGCCGCTACGCCCAGACCTTCGAGGGCGCGCTGGCCACGACCGCGGTCAAGGCCGTCGTCGACACCCGCCGGCAGCTCGTCACCTACACCAGCGCCGGCCACCTCCCGCCCCTCCTGTCCCGCACCGACGGCAGCGTCGAACTGCTCGACCGGGCCACCGATCCCCCGCTGGGCGTCCTCAGCACCCAGGTACCGCGTCCGCAGGCCACGGTGTCCTACGCCCCGGGCGACACCCTCGTGCTCTACACCGACGGACTCGTCGAACGCCGCGGCGAGGACATCGACGCCGGGCTCCAGCGCCTCATGGACGCCCTCGCCCACCACACCTCGCTGGCCCCCGACCCCCTGGCCGACACCCTGCTGGCCCGGCTGGGCGTGGCCGACGGCGGACGCGACGACATCGCTCTGGTCATCGTGCGTCTGTAGGCCGGTCCCGGCCCGCCCTTCGCGCCTCCCGCCGGCCGCCTCCCGCCTCCCGTCGGCAGTCGACCGCCCGAGCGGTCCCTCCCCGGCCGTCCTCCTCTTCCGGCAGGCCGAGTTCACCGCGATCACGGGACCCTCCGGCTCCGGCAAGTCCACGCTGATGCACTGCGTCGCCGGACTGGACACGTTCTCCTCCGGCTCGGTGCGCATCGGCGACACGGAGCTGGGGGCGCTGAAGGACAAGCAGCTCACCCGGTTGCGCCGGGACAAGATCGGCTTCATCTTCCAGGTCTTCGACCTGCTGCCCACCCTGACCGCCCTGGAGAACATCACCCTTCCCATGGACATCGCCGGACGCAAGCCCGACCGGCAGTGGCTGGACACCGTGATCGACACGGTGGGCCTGTCCGGCCGGCTCTCCCACCGGCCCTCGCAGCTCTCCGGCGGCCAGCAGCAGCGCGTCGCGGTCGCCCGGACGCTCGCCTCCCGCCCCGACATCGTCTTCGGCGACGAGCCGACCGGGAACCTCGACGTCGACGGCACGCTCCGCAGGACCGGGGCGGCGGACCTCAAGGTCCTGGTGGCGACGGCCGGCGGTCCGTCCGACGCGGCGAGGGCACGGGGGGCACGGGCCCTGGGGGACAGCCCGGCCGTCAGGATCCGGAGCGAGCGGGACGTCTCCGAGGAGTCCGCCCGCTCGGTCACACTGATGCTCGACATGCTCTACGCCCTGCTGGCCATGGCGGTGGTCATCACGGTCCTCGGTGTCGTCAACACCCTGGCCATGGCGGCGTCCGAGCGGGCGCGGGAGATCGGCACGCTCCGCGCGATCGGTCTGGACCGATCGGGGACCAAGCGGATGGTCCGGCTGGAGTCCCTGGCCGTCTCCCTGTCCGGCGGTGCCCTCGGCATCGCCCTGGGCGTCTTCTTCGGCTGGGCGACCGGGGAACCGCTCGGCACCCGGACGAAGACGTACGAGCTGATCCTGCCGTGGGACCGCATCGCGGTCTTCCTGCTGCTGGCCGCGGTGGTCGGCGTGCTGGCGGCGCTGTGGCCGGCCCGGCGCGCGGCACGGCTGAACATGCTGCAGGCCATCAGGGCCGAGTAGCGGCGAGGGCGGTGCGCGGCGACGGCATCGTGTCGGGGCCCCCGCACCGGCCGTCGCTCCACCCCCACAGCACCGGCGGAGCCGCGCGCGGGCGGGAACGGTGTCACCGCGCACGGTGGCGCGCGGGCCCGTGAGGGCGCTCCCGCACACCGTGAACAACGATCCCGCCGTTGAGCGGTCGCGGCGCCGTCCGGTGACGAATCGCCGGAAAAAGCTCACGTGCCGAGAAGCTGTGCCAGCATGGACGGGTCCGCGAGGGAGGCAGCGTGTCGAACCGTGCTGAGCAGTGGTGGACGGGTCTGGACGAGGGGTTCGAGCGCTTCTTCCGGACCGCGCCCGCCGCGCTGCTGGTCCTGGACGACGGGCTGGTCGTCCGGGAGGCGAACGCCGCTTATCTGTCGGCGACGCGCCGCACGCACGCCGAGTTGATCGGCCGGTACGTGTTCGACGTGTTCCCCGACAACCCGCACGTCCCCGAGGTCCACAGTGTGACCACCTTCAGGTCGTCCTTCCAGCGGGTGCTGGACCACGGCACGCGGGACGAGCTGCGCGTGCACCGCTACGACATCCCCGCCCCCCGCAGCGCGACCGGCTTCGCCGAGCGGTACTGGAGCCCGGTCAGTGTGCCTCTGCACGACAGGGACCGGTCCGTGGTGGGCGTCCTGCACCGTGTGGAGGACGTGACGCCTGTGCACCGCTTCCTCGAAGAGGTCGGCACCGCCTACGCGCGGACCGGGGCACCGGTCCGCGACGGCGACACGCAGCGCCTGTACGCGCGGTACCTGGCCACCGCCGAGCGGGACCGCGAACGCCTGGCCCGGCTGGAGACGAAGATCGAGCAGTTGCAGACCGCGCTGTCCTCGCGCGCGGTGATCGACCAGGCCATCGGCATCGTCATCGCCGAGCGGCACCTGGCCCCCGACGACGCCTTCCAGGTCCTCGTCGGCCTCTCCCAGCGCACCAACACCAAGCTGCGCGACGTCGCCACGGCCCTCGTCCACCGCGCCGCCGCGCCGCCGCGGGCCGAGCGAGCCGGACGCGGCGCCGGCCGGTAGCCGGGCCGCGTCGTCCTCACCGGACCGTCCGTGGGCCGCCTCCGAGGAGGCGGCCCACGGAGTGCGGCGGAATCCGGGTGGTCGAGGCGGTTCACCCGGTCCGGCCGCGGGTCACGTCAGCGGTTCCACCCGGATGTCGCGGAACCTGACCTTGTTGCCGTGGTCCTGCAGCCGGATCGCTCCGGCGGCCGGCGTCTCGGACCGGCCCGACGCGGTGGGCCCGTCGAGGGCGATGTCGTCGTGGACCTTCTTGCCGTTCCACACCACCGTCACCCGGGCGTCGGCGGTCTTGCGGCCGTCCTCGTCGTAGCGGGCCGCGCGGAAGACGATGTCGTACGTCTGCCAGGTCTCCGGCGCCTTCGCGGCGTTCACGTCGGGCGCCTTCTTCAGGTAGATCGCACCGGCCTCGTTGGTGTCCAGTGTGGTGTCGCCGTAGGAGTCGAGGATCTGCAGTTCGTAGCGGTCCTGGAGGAAGATGCCGCTGTTGCCGCGGTCCTGGCCGGTCACGTCCGCGGGCAGCAGCGGGACGCGGAACTCCACGTGCAGCCTGAAGTCCTGGTAGGCGTCCTTGGTGCGGATGTCGCCGCAGCACACCTCCATCGACTTCTCGTCGGCGAGCGGCCACGCCACGCGCCGTCCGTCCGTGTGCTGCCACTGGGTCTGCGAGGCACCGGTCCCGTCGAAGAGGGCGACCCGGGCACCGTGCGGACGGACGGTGATCAGGTCGAGGTTGACGTGGCCGCTGTCGCCGGAGTCGTACCGGTAGGAGACCGTGTTGTGCCCGGCGCGCAGCCTCAGCCGTTCGGTGCGGGTGGACCAGGTGTCCCAGTCGCCGGTGGAGGGCAGTTCGGTCTGCCGGATCTTCTTCCCGTTGGCGTACAGGGACAGGGACTTGGTGCCCTGGAACGGGTCGGGGCCGTTGGAGTAGCGCAGGTTGACGTCGTACGCGCCCGCCTTCGGAACCGTCACGTCGAACGTCGTGGCGACCTTGCCCTCGGTCGCGTAACGGTCGACGAACCCGCTGCCGGAGTAGCCGGTGTGGTCGGTGTTGATCCCGGCCGTTCCGGTCAGGCGCGCCTCCTCGGCCTCGTACAGGGTCGCGGGCGGCGGCTGCTCGCCGGGCATCGCGTTGAGCGTGTACCAGGCCTCGGTGTTCCACAGCGTCTCACCGGACGCCGAGGTGAAGGGGCGCGGGGAGCGGACGTGCACCACGCGGTCCGGCTTCAGGCCGTCCAGCCGCAGGCGGACGGTACGGCCGTCCTTCGACAGCGTCGCCGAGCGCACGGAGAGCTTCTCCTCGGCGATCTTCGGGCCGCCGTAGTCGGCGGTCGGCGTGTAGCGCCACTGTTCGGCCTCGTAGCGCTCGGCGAGCTGTCCGGCGGTCTCGGCGGAGACCGGCTGCGTGTAGGTCAGGTCGAAGCCGCCCGGCACGGCGCGCATCGTCTTGACGTCGAAGGTGTTGCCACCGTTGGGCGTCAGCTTCTGCAGGCCGAACCTCAGCTTGCCCTCCTGGCCCCAGTTGCCGTCGGCGCCCAGGCCGCCGGCGTAGATCGCGCCGTCGGGGCCGAGCGTGATCCGGTTGACGCCGGCCTCCAGGCCCTGCGTGTAGCGGAAGACGGCGCCCTGGTACTGCCCCTTCACCTTCTCCAGGTAGGCGCGCTGGAGGCCGCCGTAGGTGACGTCGCCGATCAGCATCTGCCCCTTGAACTGCCCCTCCTTCAACAGCAGCGGGGTGGACGGAGAGTTGCCGATCTCGTTCTGCGGGAGCCACAGCACCGGCTCGGTGACGGGCTTGTCGTCGAAGGGGCCCGCGGGCTCGGTGTAGTGGTTGAAGAAGCGGTCCTGCTCGATGTGCACGAGCTTCGACGAGGGCAGCCAGCCGCCCTGGTTGTCGGTGGCGAAGAGGTCGCCGCCCGGTCCCCAGCCGATGCCGTTGGGGGTGCGCAGGCCGCCCGCGACCGGGCTGATCTTCCCGGTCTTCCTGCTCACCTTGTAGGTGATGCCGCGGCCGGGCGCGGGCTGCGGCACGGTGGTCGCGCCGCCGAGGTTGATGGCCACGGAGAGGTTCACGTAGAAGTGGCCGTCGCGGTAGAGCAGGCCGAACGCGAACTCGTGGAAGTTCCCCCCGTACGGCCAGGTGGCGACGGTGCGGTAGGCGTCGGTCACGTCGTCGCCGTCCCGGTCGACGAGCCGGGTCAGCTCGTGCTTCTGCGAGACGTACAGGGAGCCGTCGACGTACTTGATGCCCATGGGCTCGCGCAGTCCGCTCGCCACCTTCTTGACGGTGACCTTGTCGCGGCTGGTCCTGCCCGTGACGTTGTCCAGCAGGTACACCTCTCCGGCAACGTTGTCGCTGCCGCCCCACGTACTGATCGCAAGACGCCCGTCGGGCAGCCAGTCCATGCCGCTGACCTGCGGTTCGAAGCCCTCCGGGCGCAGGTCGGTGAGGGTGAGGTCGGGGCGTACGGAGGTCAGCGGGAGACCGTCGCCCGGGGTGTCGCGGCCCGCCTCGCACTCCTTGCGGCCCGGCGCCGTCACCCGGACGACGCCGGCGTCGGTGCTCAGCGCCTCGCGGGGCACGACGGTGAAGTCGCTCTCGCCGGGCGGCCGCCAGGACAGCTGCAGCTGCTGTCCGCCGTCGCGTTCGAAGTGGTCGATGCGGAGCGGGTGCGAGCCGGCGGTGAGGTGGACCGTGCCGTCCTTGGGCTCCGCGCCGTGCAGTCCGTCGTGGTCGATCACCGTGGCGTCGTCGATGGTGAGGCGGGAGCCGTCGTCGCTGGTGAGGCGGAAGACGTAGCTGCCGTCGCGCGGCGCCACCAGGTAACCGGTCGCCTCCGTCACGAAGTTGTCGGAGAATCCCCCGAAGTCCTCGGCCGTGGACCAGTCGACCGTCGGCATCAGCTTGTCGTGGTTGGGGGTCTGCGCCGGCTTCAGGGTGCACAGCTTGTCCAACGGCGTCTGCACGTCGAACACACGCAGGGTGATCCCGGGTTCCTGGGGCGGGACGTCCGCGGGAGCGGCCGAGGACGCCGGGGCGGTCCAGAGGCCGCCGGCGAGGACGCCCGACGTCAGCAGGACGACGAGGTGTCTTCGGACACGTGAGAACAGGCCTTGCTGCATTGGTCCTCCGGTTCGTGGGGACCGGACCGTGCCGGAAATCGCTCCGGTCTTGTGCGGTGTGGCTGCAGTTCCGCCGTCAAGGTAGAGGTCTTTCGTTTGGCATGTCCATACTTTGTCATCGAAGAGTTCAAAGTCCCGCGCCCATGCGGCCGAAGCGGCGCGAGGGGCGGATCGCCATGCGTGTGCCGCCCGGTCGGGGCCGTCGGCCCGCCGTCCTCCGGACACCCTGAGTTCGCCCCGTTTTCACAGGGTCCGATGGGCCGATCCGGGAGGGGCATCTAAGATCCGCTGAATGGGAGCGGTGGGGAGCGGCACGGTCCAGGAGTGGACGCGCAGGGGCATGTGGGGGTCCGTCCTCCTCTCGGTGGGCGCGTGGGGTGCCGGCGCCCTGCCGCGGGGCGTGCGGGACGGGGTGTGGGGGGCACCGGACCCGGCCCTCATAGGGGTGGCCGCCACGGTGGCGTACGCCGGGCTCGGACTGGTGCTGTGGGCCTGGTGGCAGCTGGGCACACTGGTGCGGGCCGGTGCGGAGATGAGCCGCCGGCAGCAGTGGCGCACGCTGGCCTGCTGGACGCTGCCGCTGCTGCCCTCGCCCCTGCTGTTCAGCTTCGACGTCTGGAGCTACGTCGCCCAGGGCGCGCTGGCCCTGCGCGGCTGGAACGTCTACGAGGTCGGCCCGGCGGTGCTGGGCGGTCCGCTCGCGGCCAACGTCCCCGAGGTGTGGCGGGACTCCCCCACCCCCTACGGTCCGCTGTCCGCGCTGGCGAGCCAGGGCGTGATGGCGGTGACCGGGGAGCACCACGCGGTCGCCGCGGCCGTGGGGCACCGGCTGGTGGCCCTGGCCGGGCTGGCCCTGCTGGCGTGGTCGGTGCAGCGGCTGACGGCGGGGACGGACGCCGGCGCGGGCGGAGCGTGGTGGGCGGCCCCGCTCAATCCGCTGGTACTGGCCCATGTGGTCGGCGGGGCGCACAACGAGGGACTGATGCTCGGCCTGATGACGGCCGGCCTGGTGGCCTTCCGCTCCGGACGGTGGGTGCTGGGCACCGTGGTCCTGACCGCGGCCGTGCTGGTGAAGGCCCCCGCCGGGATGGCGCTGGCGTGCGCCGCGGCGGTGGCGCTGGCCGCGCGGCCGGGCCGGTGGCGCCGCCTGGGGCACGCGCTGGGCATCGCCGCGGTGGCCTGCGGGGCGCTGTGGCTGATCGTGACCCTGTGCGGTCAGGGCTGGGGGTGGCTGCGGACCGTCGGCACACCGGCCGAGGTGTACACGCCCCTGTCGGTGAGCACGGACCTGGGCCGGGCGTTGGAGTGGGTCGCGGACACGGCCGGCTGGGGCACGGCCCCCGGGGCGGCGATCACCGCGACGCGTACGGTCGGCACGCTGGCCGGACTGTGCGCGGTGCTGTTCTTCGTCCGGCGCGCTCCCCGCCTCGGGGCGGAGCGCGCCACGGCGCTGGGCCTGCTGGCCATGGTGCTGTGCGCGCCCGCCGTACAGCCGTGGTACCTGCTGTGGGGCGGTGTGCCGCTGGCCGTGGTGGCCTGGCGCACCCTGGCCGACGCCCGGGCGAAGGCCGCGGTGGTCGCCCTGCTCCTTGTGTTCATGCCCTCCGGCCGGGGCCCCACCTGGACCTATGTGACCGCCGCCGTCCTCGGCGGTCTGGTGACCCTGGCGGTCCTGGCCTGGACGTCCCGCCGCAGCCGCCAGCAGGCGGCCCTCACCTGAGGCCGTCGCCCGGACCACGACGCGACCCGGACCACGACGCGACCCGGACCACGACGCGACGGGGCGCCGAGGGCGCACCCGCACCGTCCGCGGCCGGTACCGTCCGCGGCTCCGGGCCGGGGCGCCCCCGCCCGTCCCGCCGCCGCCCTCCGGCCGGGGCCGCCGCCCAGGTCGGTGGCGCCGGTCCGGTTTGGCCTCGCCGCCGGTGTCAACCATGGAGGGTGGAGAACATCCGAGGGCGGTGCCGCGCCCGTGCCGCGCACGGCACCGGCCCCGCCCCGATCACCGCTCTGAAGGGACACCCCCGCATGACCTCCCCCGACCACACCGGCCGCCCGGCCGAGGCCTCCGGCGCCTTCCGCCTCGGCGGCGACCTCACGATCAACCGTCTCGGCTACGGGACGATGCAGCTGCCCGGCAAGGGCGTCTGGGGCGAGCCGAGGGACCGCGGCGAAGCCGTCCGGGTCCTCAGGCGCGCCGTCGAACTCGGTGTGAACTTCTTCGACACCGCCGACAGCTACGGCCCCGACGTCGCCGAGCCCCTCCTGCGCGAGGCCCTGCACCCCTACGACGAGGGCGTCGTCATCGCCACCAAGGCCGGCCTCACCCGTCAGGGCCCGGACCTCTGGACGCCCGTGGGCCGCCCCGCCTACCTGCGCCAGCAGGCCGAGCTGAGCCTGCGCCGCCTCGGGGTGGAGCGCATCGACCTCTTCCAGCTCCACCGCGTCGACCCCGAGGTCCCGCTGGAGGACCAGGTCGGCGAGTTGAAGAAGCTCCAGGACGAGGGCAAGATCCGCCACATCGGCCTCAGCGAGGTCACCGTGGAACAGACGGAGGCGGCGCAGAGGGTCGCGCCCATCGTCTCCGTGCAGAACCTCTACAACCTCAGCGACCGCTCCGCGGAGGACCTGCTCGACTGGTCGGCCGAGCAGGGCATCGGCTTCATCCCCTGGTTCCCCCTGGCCACCGGCGCGCTCTCCGGCGAGGGCAGCCCGCTCACCGCGTTCGCCCGGCGCCACGGCGCCTCTCCCTCGCAGCTGGCCCTGGCGTGGCTCCTCCGGCGCTCCCCGGTGATGCTGCCGATCCCGGGGACGTCGAGCGTCGCGCACCTGGAGGACAACGTCGCCGCGGCGGCCATCGAGCTGACCGACGACGAGTTCGAGGCGCTGGCGCGGGCCGGCGCGGAGCAGCCGCGGGGCTGACGGCCACCTCCCCGACCGGCTGCGACCGGCTCCTCCGGGACAGCGCCGGCCGGTCCCGCGCTCAGGGCGGGCCCCTGCTCGGGGCGGGCCCCCTGCGCACGTCGGGGTCCGCCCTCACCTCGGGGTCCGCGTCGAGGCGGGCGCCACCTCGGCCAGGGGCTTCCTCAGCGGGGTCCACCAGTTGGCGTGGCCCATGAGCCGCATGACCGCGGGGACCAGTACGCCGCGTACCAGGGTCGCGTCGACGAGCACGGCGAGGGCGACGCCGAACCCCAGTTGCGCCAGGAGGGTGACGTCCGAGGCGATCAGGGCTCCCATCGCCGCGGCCACGGCCAGGGCGGCGGCGGTGAAGACGCGCCCCGTGTGGGCGATGCCGTGCACGACGGAGGCCGTGGTGTCGCGGGTGGCGCGGTAGTGCTCCTGGATGCGGGCCAGCAGCAGGAGCTCGTAGTCCACGGTCAGGCCGAACACGATGCAGAACAGCAGGACGGGCATCGTCGCGTCGACCGATCCGGTCCCGGCGGCGTGTCCCGGCAGGAGGCCCGTCAGGTGGCCGTCCTGGAAGACGTGGACGACGCCGCCCAGAGCCGCGGTCAGGCTCACGGCCGCCACCGCCACCACTTTCACCGGTACCAGGACGCTCCGGGTGTAGCAGGCCGTGACGGCCAGGGTCACCAGGGCCAGGATCGCGGCCGCGAGCGGCAGCCGGTCGGTGAGGGCCGCGCGGGCGTCGACGTTGTCCGCGGCGGGGCCGGCCACGTAAGCCGCCCCGGGGGCGGGCAGCGCGCGGATGCCGGCGACCAGCCGGGCGGCTGCCGGCGTCTCCGGTCCCGAGGCGCTCGCCACGGTCGCCACGACGCCTTCGGCCGGCGCGTCGCGGGCCGGCGCCGGGCTCGCGGGGGCCGGATCCGGGCTCGCGGAAGCCGGTTCCGGGCCGAGGGGACGGCCGTCCTCGTAGGCGCCCAGTGTGCCCATGTGGACGGTGCCGGCGTGGTGCAGCCGGGACAGTGCGCGCGCGTAGCGGTCGAGGGCGGCCCTCTCGGCGGTGGGGCGCACGGAGGGGAGCACGACGGTGAGGTGGCCGTCGCGTCCGGGGAAGAGGCCGTCGAGGAGCCGGGCGTCCGCGTGGGCGGGCGCGTCCGGCGGAAGGATGTGCTCGTCGGGCAGTGCCAGGCGTACGTGGGCGAAGGGTGCCAGGAAGAGCGCCAGGACGGCGAGGGCCCCCGTGGCGCACAGGGCGGGGCGGCGGGTGACGGCCCGGGCGAGCGAGCGCCAGGCCGGGCTGCCGTGGACCGGGGGCGGGGCGGGGCGGCCGAGCGCTCCGAACGGGTCGGTGCGTTCGATCCAGGGGCCGAGGAGTGTGAGGGCGGCGGGAATGACCAGCACGGACGTGAGGGCCGCGAGGATCGCGACGGTGATGCCCGCGTACGCCATCGACCTCAGGAAGGGGAAGGGGAAGACCAGGAGTACGGCCAGTCCGGCGGAGAGGATGCACGCGGAGGCCGCGACGGTCCGGCCGACGGTGCGTGCGGCCACCGCCACGGCCTCGGCCGGGGCGGCTCCGCCGCTCGTCTCCTCCCGGTAGCGGCTGACCATGAACAGGGCGTAGTCGACGGCCAGCCCGAAGCCGAGGCCGGCGACGAGGTTCTGGGCGAACACCGACACCGGGACGAACCCGCTCAGCGCGCGGAGCACGGCCATGGCGCCCAGTACGGCCGTGCCGCCGACGAGGACGGGCAGCAGGGCGGCGATCAGCGATCGGAAGGCCCAGGCCAGGATGGCGAAGGTCAGGGGCGCGGCGATCAGCTCGGCGCGTGTCAGGTCGTCGGCGGCCGTCCGTGTCGCGGCCGCCGTGGTCCAGGCCGGGCCCGCGGCCCGGACGGTCACCGGACCGTGGCGTCCGGTGAGCCGGGGGACGAGGCGCTCGGCGGTGCGCGACGCGGCGTCCTCTCCCCCGTCCAGGAACGCCACGAGCAGACCGGTGCGGCCGTCGTCCGACCGGAGGTCCGGCCGGGTGCCCTCCCAGGCCGACCCCACGGTCGCGACTCCCGCCTCGCCGCGCAGGCGCGCGGTGAGACGGTGGGCGGTCCGTGCGGCGGCGGGGGCGTCGAGGGACTGTCCGGGACCCGCGGTGACCAGGAGGACCAGGTCCGGCCGGCCCGCTCCGTGGCGGTCGGCCAGGACCTGGGCGCGGGCGGCCCCGGTGCCGGACGCGGTGAAGCCCCCGCGGGTCAGCCGGTCGTGCAGGCCGGCCGACGCCCACAGGCAGAACGCCCACAGCGCCCCCGTCACGAGAAGGACGGCGAGTGCCCGTCCGCGGGCCGCGGCGTGCGCGCCGCGGTCGCCCGGTGAGTTCTGGTCGGCCATCACCCCACTGTGTACGCGCGGCCCGGGCGTGGCCCCGGACGACACACCGGTCACCGGGCGGCGGCGGCCGGACCACCGTGCGTACGGCCCGTCGTCACGGTGTGCGGCTTCCGGCCGTCCGGCATTCGGGTGACCGGCGGGTGTGTCGGACACCGACATCTACGTGGGACGGCCACGCTGTTACGACAAGCGGATGACCATGTGTGCGCGGGCGAGCGAACAGCGGCCGGCACGGTGCGTCCGACCGACTGCGAGAGGGTGCTGTTGCCCATATGAAGACGGTGGCGTTGTCGGGTGCGACGGGCTTCTTGGGCTGTCATCTGCTGGCACGGCTGCTGCAGCGGGACGGACGCGTGATCGCACTGGTGCGGGACGAACCGGCGAGGGCCGCCAGGAGGGTCGAACGGGCTTTGGCGTTCGCGGGCGGCGGGCCGCTGAGCGTTCCCGTCGGCTCCGGACGCCTGCGCATCGTCCGGGCCGATCTGGGCGAGGAGCGTCTGGGGCTGTCCGCGGAGGCGTTCCGGCACCTGGCGGACGAGGTGGACGAGGTGTGGCACTGCGCTGCCTCCACCCATCTGGAGGCCGACCTGCCGACGGTCTGCGCCGTCAACGTCGAGGGCACGCGGCGGATGCTGGAGCTGGCCGGCGCGGGCAGGCGCGCGCCGCGGTTCGTGCACATCAGCACCGCTTACGTCGCCGGCGGCCGGACCACCGGCACGGTCGCCGAGGACGACCTGGACGGCTCCTTCGGCTTCCTGACCCCCTACGAGGAGTCGAAGTACCGGGCCGAGGTGCTGGTGCGGTCCTGGGCCGGCCGGGAGGGGCGCCGCGCTCTGGTGCTGCGGCCCGGCACGCTGGTGACCGACAGGCCGCCGGTGCCGCGCGGCCCGCGCCACCCCCACTCCGTGCTCGGGCTGCGCCTGGGCCGCCTGGCGGCCTGGGGCCCGCAGTTCCTCACCCGGCAGTTCGGTGTGCACCCGGGCCCCGACGGCGTCTTCCACGTCCGGCTGCCGGGCCGGCACGACAGTGTGACCAGCATCGCCCCGGTGGAGTACACGGCGGACGCCGTCCTGCGCCTGGCGGACGAGCCGCAGGAGGCGCCGGGTACGGTCACGCGGCACGTGGTGCACCCCGTCGACACACCGGGACAGGTGTGGTTGCGCGCCGTGCGATCGGTGATTCCCTGGGTGGAACCGACCCTCGTCGAGGACCACGGCCGGCCCACCCCGCTGGAGTCCTTCATCGTCTCGCTGCAGCCCGGCGGCAGCCGGTACGGATACCTGCGCCGACGCTACGAGCGCACCCGCCTGGACGCGGCCGAGGCACGCGACGGCGTTCCCGCCCCGGCCGCACTGGACGTCCCCTACCTGGTGAACACCCTCCGTGGCCCCCGGCTCGAGCGCGCCTAGGCGTCGTCCGTACGAGTCCTCCTGTCCGATCCTCTTGGAGAAGCGATGAACCCCTCACCGATGCAGGAACGTCTCGCCAGCCTGCTGCGCGACTACTTCGAGGTCGATCCCCAGCTTCTGCGCCCCGACGCGCCCCTCGACGAGCTGGGCATGGACTCCCTCTCCCTGGCGGAACTCCTCACCATCCTCGAGGAGGAGGACGGTGTCCCGCTGCCGGAGATCCCGTCGAGCCTGACGAAGCAGACCACGCTGGCGGAAGTCGTCCGGATCATCGAGGAACAGCGTGCCGCGGCACAGGCGGGACCCGACGGCGGGGAGCCCGCCCCCGCCGACGGCGGGACAGTCCCCGCCGACGGGAAGAGAGTCCTCGCCGACGGGAAGGCGGCTCTTGTCGACGGGGGGACCGTCTCCCCTTCCCAGGACCGCACCGCCGACCAGAGCGTGACCCAGTGAGCCGGGAGGCCGTGGCGGTCACCGGCGTCGGCCTGGTCACGCCCGCGGCGGTCGGCGTCAAGGCCAGCTGGGAACAGCTTCTGCAGGCCCGTCCCACCGCCGCGTCCGACCCCTCCCTGGAGGGAATGCCCGTCGACTTCTCCTGCCGGGTCCCGGACGACGCCCTCGCCTCGGCCCTCGGGCGCGGCCTGCGCTGGCGCATCGACCGGTTCATCCAGATGGCGATCGTGGCGGCCAGGGAGGCGGTCGCCGACGCGGCCCTGTCCCCGGCCGAATGGGACAGCACGCGGGTCGGCGTCGTGATCGGTGTGGGGGGCAGCGCGCTCGACCACACCAAGGAGTACATGAAGGTCGTCGACGGCCGCTTCAGCGCCCTCTCCCCCAGCCTGGTGGCCCGCAGCCAGCCCGGTATGGCCGCGGGCGAGGTCAGCCTCGACCTGGGCGCGCAGGGCCCGACCATGTGCACCAGCACCAACTGCGCGTCCGGGACCGCGGCCCTGGGCGCGGCCAAGCTCCTGCTGGACGCGGGCGCCTGCGACATCGTCGTGGCGGGCGGCACCGACTCGCCCCGCTGCCCCATGGGGGCGGCCTCCTTCTGGCGCATGGGAGCCCTGTCCCAGCGGTGCGCGGACCCCGCGGGCGCCTCGCGCCCCTTCGACGCCGACCGCGACGGTTTCGTGCTCGGCGAGGGAGCCGGCGTCCTGGTCCTCGAAAGGGCCGGCCAGGCCCGGGCCCGCTTCGCCCGGGTCTACGCCGAGCTGGCCGGTTACGGCTCGACCGCCGACGCCCACCACTGTGTCGCCCCCCACCCCGAGGGGGACGGTGCCGCGCGCGCCATGCTGACGGCCCTCGACGACGCCGGGCTGCGGCCCGAAGACGTCGACCACGTCAACGCCCACGGCACCGCCACCGTCCTCAACGACCGGGCCGAGGCCCGCGCCCTGCACCGGGTCTTCGCCGACCCGCCCCCCGTCACCGCGAACAAGAGCGTCTTCGGGCACGCCATCGGCGGCGCGGGGGCCATCGAGGCCGTCTGCAGCGTCCTGAGCCTGCACCACGGCCTCATCCCGCCCACCGCCAACCACCGGCGGCCCGACCCCGGCATCGGCCTCGACATCGTCACCGACCGCCCCCGGACCGCGGCGCTGAACGCGGTCGTCAGCAACTCCTTCGGCTTCGGCGGCCACAACTCCACCGCCGTCTTCCGCCGCCCCTGACCGCCGAACACCCTGACCCCTCCGGCGCGTTCCCGGCCCGGCCCCGTTCCCCGGACGACGCGCCGCTGTGCGTCGAGGCCGGCGTCCGGGACCGGGCCGGCGCCGTCCGCCGCGCCCTCGCGGCGGGCCCGGCCCGACCGGGCTCCCGGCGCAGCCGGGCACTGCTAGCTTGCGGACGTGGAACTCTTCTCACACGCGTGGACGGCGTTGCGCACGGCGGTCCTCGGGCTGCCGGACGAGGACTTCGAGCGGCCGTCCGGCTGTGCCGGGTGGCTCGTGCGGGATCTGGTGTGCCACCTGGTCATCGACGCGCAGGACGTCCTGATCACTCTCGTCACGCCCGCCGGAACGGAGCCCACCAGGAACGCCGTGACCTACTGGGACATCGTCGAGGCCCCGAGCGGTGACGATCCGCTCGACGCGCTGACGGTCCGTCTGGCCGCCGCGTACGAGGAGCCGCGGCTGCTCAAGTTCCACCTCGACGACGTCGGCTCCGCGGCCGGGCGCGCCGCCGAACTCGCCGATCCCGCGCTGCGGGTCGGCACCCGCGGCGAGGTGCTCACCGCGGGCGACTACCTCCGCGCGTACGTCCTGGAGTGGACGCTGCACCACCTCGACCTGATCGCACACCTCCCCGGCGCGGCGGAACCGCCCGCCGAAGCGCTCGCCCGGTCACGCGGGCTGCTGGAAGGGATCGCCGGCGCGGCCTTCCCTCCGTCGCTCTCCGACAGGGACGCCCTGCTGATCGGCACCGGACGGCGTGCACCGACCGGAGCGGAGAAGGCCGGACTGGGCGGGCTGGCCGCGCGGCTGCCGCTCGTCCTCGGCTGACCGGCCCGCCGGAGGCTCGTGCTCGGGCGACGGGTCCGCCGCTCGTCCCCGGGCGACCGGCCCGCCGGACGATCGTGCCCGGCGACCGATCCATCGGGCGCTCGTCCCCGGAGACCGGCCCGCCGGACGAGCGTCCGGTGGACGCGGCCTTCGCCGCTCGTGGCGGGCAGGGCGCCGGCAGCGGAGGCACACCGGGGCTCACGTATCGGGTGAGCGTCGCCGGGCGGAGTCCGCGAGTCGTCCGGCGAGGGCCTCGACCAGCCCGCGGAGTTCGTCCGGGCGGTCGATGACGAAGGGCCGGTCCAGCGAGGCGAGCACGGCGGGCAGCCAGTCGAGCCGCTCCACCCGCATCTCGACGCGGGACCAGCGCTCGCTCCCCGCGTCAGCGCTGCTCACCGCGTCAGCGCTGCTCACCGCGGGCGGTTCCGTCACGACCGCGAGGCCGGCGGGAAGCCGGGCGTGGATCTGCTCCGCCGTCGCCTGGACCCACAAGGTCACCTCGTGCCGGTACGGAGCCGTGGCGAGCCCCCTGAGGAGGCGCTGCGCCGGGTCGGGTCCGGCGGGCGGCTCGAAGGAGCCGGGCAGGACCCTGACGTCGTCGACGCGGTCGAGCCGGAACGTCCGGTCCTCGCCGGTCGCGGGCTCCGAAGCCGTGACGTACCACCTTCCCGCATGGGCGACGACCCCGTACGGGTGCAGTGTGCGTTCGCTGCGCCGGCCGTCGGCGGCGGTGTAGCGCACCGAGATCGGCCGGCGGTGGTGCACGGCGTCGGCGACCGGGAGCACGACCGCGGACGCCGGCGCGGACGCCGCGCCGGGCGAAGCCGTGAAGGCGAGCGAGCCGAGGAGGGCGTCGAGCCTGCGGCTCAACCGCTCCGGCAGCACCCGCCGGATCTTGGCCGCCGCCGTCTCGCCCGCGGCTCCCGCGGCCGTCGCCAGGCCGGTCCGCCGGCCCGCGACCAGCCCGAGCAGCACGGCGAGCGCTTCGTCGTCGCTCAGCATGAGCGGGGGCACGCGGTAACCGGCGGCGAGCCGGTAACCGCCGTAGCGGCCGCGCACCGATTCGACGGGGATGTCGAGGTCGAGGAGGTGGCCGACGTAGCGCCGCACGGTGCGTTCGTCGACGCCGAGCCGGTCGGCGAGGTCCGCCACGGTCCGCAGTCCGCCCGACTGCAGGAGTTCGAGCAGGGCGAGCACACGCGCGACGGGTCGGGGCATACGGAGAAGTCTCCCCCACATACCGGGCGGGTTCTGCCCGGTATCCGTCATACCGTGCGCTCACGAGGACGGATCGCCCGGCCGACGGTCGGCCGCCCCGGTCCTCCGAACCACCGAACGAGTTACCGAATCAACGACTCGACGACTCACCACTTCATCGATCTGTCGATGTGCCGATGTGCCGATTCATCGGCTGACCCATCAGGAAAGACACCCATGAACTTCGTCTCGATCCGCGTCATCACGGGCGACGTCGCCCGCCTCGCCGGCTTCTACGAGCGCGCCACAGGCGTGTCCGCAGACTGGTTCGGCGAGGACTTCGCCGAGCTCAGGACCGCCTCGGCCACCCTCGCGATCGGCAGTACCCGTACCGTCGCTCTCTTCGCGCCCGGCTCCGCCCGTCCGTCCGACAACCGCAGTGTCGTCCTCGAATTCCTCGTCGACGACGTGGACCGGGTGCACGAGAACCTGACCGGCTTCGTGGAGGACTTCGTCAACGGGCCCACCACGATGCCCTGGGGCAACCGCTCGCTCCTGTTCCGCGACCCCGACGGCAACCTCGTCAACTTCTTCACCCCCGTCACACCGGCCGCGATCGAGAAGTTCGCCCGCTGAGGGCGGACCGGTCGCCGCTGCCGCGGTGGGGCGCCCCGGGCGGGCACGGCCGGACGGCGGTCCGGACGCGCCCGCCCGGGGCGCCCTGCCCACGCCCTCACCAAAGGTGTGTCGCGCACGCCCCGGAAATACCGGGGCCCACCGGTGTTCCCCGTCGTAAGCTGACGCCCGCTGTCCGCGCCGAGGGAGGACGACGCATGGGGATCCGGAGCCTGACCCGTGGTGAAGCCGAGCGCCGGGTCGCCCTGCGCGGTCTGGCCCGCACCACGACGTCCGCCGACGACCTGGCCTGGCTCCGCGAACGCACGGGGGACGACGCGGACCTGCGCTGGCGCGCACTGGTCCGCGAGGCGGAACTGGGCGGTGACGTGGCGTCCGAGACCGCCCGCCTGCTGGAGAGCGACCCGGACCCCGACGCCTGGGTCCGCGCCCTCACCGTACGGGCCGCCCTGCCCGACCCCGCCGCGAAGGCCGAGGTCTGGCAGCGGCTGGCCGTGGACCGCGCGGTGTCCGTCGGCTCGGTCGCCCAGGTCGCGGCGGCCTTCTGGCGCCCCGGCCAGGACGCTCTGCTGGCCCCCTTCACCCGGCGCTACCTGGACTCCGTCCCCCGGCTCCACGAAGGCGGGATGATCCCGGCGAAGGGCTTCACCAACCACCTCTTCCCCCCGTACGCCATCGACTCCGCGTACATCGAGAAGGCCCGGCAGGCGTCAGGCGGCGCGGAGGCGCGCCGTGAAGGTGTCACACCCACGGTGTCGCGGGAGCGGACCGGTCCGGGCTCAGTGGCCGGTCTCCAGGTGGAGCTTGAGCAGGTCGAATCCGTAGTCGTTGCCGTCGGGCGTGCGGATGACGGTGTGCATGTGCTGCTGGGTGGGGTCGCCCTGAGGCCCCGGACCGCCGCCCGGTCCCGCGGAGGCGGAGGCCGACGCGGACGCCGACGAAGTCGTCGTCCGCCACCGTCTGGCCGAACCCGCCGCCGGGCGGCGGCCCCGACGGTGTGGCGCTCGCCGTCGCGCCGGTGGACGGCGCCTCCTCCGCGCCGGCCGTGGTGGCGGCGCAGCCGCCCATGACCGCGACGGCCGAGACGCCGCCCGCGAGCAGCGCCTTGTTCATGAACCACCGGCGGGAGCGGTGGGCCGCCCGCGTGCGGAACCGTGCCCCGGCGAACCGTCCGCGCCTGTCCCGTCCGCGCCTGTCACCGTCGGGTCAGGCAGAAGGGGTGCCCGGCCGGATCGACCAGGACCCGCCACCTGCCCTCGTCCGGCTGGTGGTCCGGTTTGCTCGCCCCCAGTTCGAGCAGCCGCGCCTCGGCCTCGTCCAGGTCGTCGACCGCGAAGTCGAAGTGGAACTGCTGGGGAACGGTCTGCTCGGGCCAGCGGGGTGCCCGGTAGTCGTCGACTCGTTGGAATCCGATGAAGAGTCCGTCCCCGTACTGCAGAGCGGCGAACCCGGCGTCGGACTCCGGGTGCGGTTCGAGGCCGGTGGCCTGCTGGTAGAA
The DNA here is from genome assembly GCF_014650875.1 of Streptomyces minutiscleroticus. Taxonomy (GTDB): domain Bacteria; phylum Actinomycetota; class Actinomycetes; order Streptomycetales; family Streptomycetaceae; genus Streptomyces; species Streptomyces minutiscleroticus. The sequence goes on along the minus strand of NZ_BMVU01000003.1, from coordinate 134,385 downwards.
CGTCATCAGAGCCGGCGGGTCGGGGCAGTCGAGCGTCACCGCACGCAACGTCATCTGCAGGGGCACGGCACCTCCGGACCGGTCACCAGATTCACGATCACACTACAGAAACGGCCGTCCGCCCGCTTCGTGTCCGTCCCCGGAGCGGCCCCCGGCCGTTGAATGGCCGGGCCTCGTCGGTGACGTCCGCTCCGCGGACGGCTACGTTGGGAGGACCAGGTACGCACACAGCGGTAGAAGGTACGCGCAGGGCGGCGAACCGGCCGCCGACCGAAGGACCGCAGGCGCCGGCCGAAGGACCGCAGGCGGTGTCGGCGGGACCGACCGCAGACGGCGGAGCCGTTCGCGCGGGGCACGGGGAAGCGTCGACGAGAGTGAACGGTTTGTCGGCTCCGGGTGCGGCGAACGCCGGGCCGGCGGTGGGACGCGCCAGGTGGCACGGTCGCACGGGCCAGGTGGCACGGCTGGACGGGCCAGGCATCTCCGGGGGACGGAACCGGCAGCGCGGGTCCGACGGCGCCGGCCGCGAAAGGTTCCGGCCTGGCGCGGGCGGGAACGGACAGCGGCGGCCAGCCGCGCGCACCGAGAGAGGTGACGTCGATGCCGGACGAGCAGGGGACCACGTCGACAACCGCCGCGGAGCGGGCACTCGCCGAGCAGCTCGGCTCCTCGCTCCGGGGCGAGGTGATCGGCCGCGGCCATCCCGGCTACGACGAGGCCCGCGCCGTGTGGAACGGCCTGATCGACCGCCGCCCCGCGCTCATCGCCCGCTGCTCCGGCACTGCGGACGTCGTCGAGGCGGTACGCGCCGCCCGCACGCACCGCCCGCTCGTCAGCATCCGCGGCGGTGGGCACCAGGTGGCCGGCAGCGCCGTGTGCGACGAGGGGCTGGTGATCGACCTGTCGCGGACGAAGGGTGTGCACGTCGACCCCGCCGCCCGCACGGCGCGGGCGCAGGCGGGGGTGACCTGGGGCGAACTCGACCGCGAGACCCAGGTGCACGGGCTGGTCGCACCGGGCGGGGAGATCTCGGTCACCGGCATCGCGGGGCTGACGCTCGGCGGCGGCCTCGGGCTGGTGATGCGGGCGTACGGCCTCAGCTGCGACTCCCTGCGCTCGGTCCAGATCGTCACCGCCGACGGTGTGGTGCGCACGGCGAGCCGGGACCAGGAGTCCGACCTGTTCTGGGCCGCGCGCGGCGGCGGCCGCGGCATCGGGGTGGTCACGTCCTTCGAGTTCGGTCTCCACCCGCTCGGCCCCGACGTGGCCGCGGTGCAGCTCCTCCACCCGTACGAACGGGCCGAGGCCGTCCTGCGGGCGTGGCGCGACGCCACGGACAGCACGCCGGACACGGTCACACCGGAACTCGCCCTCTGGAGCGTCCCGGCCGATCCCGCTCTCCCGCGGGACCTGCACGGGGCGAACGTCGTGATCACGGTCGCCGTGTACGCGGGTCCGCCGGGCGCCGGCGCCACCGCCGCCCTGACGCCGCAGCGGCAGTTCGGCCCGCCGCTCGTCGACATGAGCGGCACCGTCCCGTACACCACCGTGCAGAGCGCGCACGACATGCTGTTCCCCGACGGGGACCGCTACTTCATGAAGTCGCTCTTCATGGACGAGCTGAGCGACGACGCCATCAGGGTGCTGGTCGAGTGGGACGCCCGGCGGCCGACTCCGGAGAGCCTGATCGTCGTCCGGACGCTGGGCGGGGCCGTGGCGCGCGTCGGCGCCGACGAGAGCGCGTTCGCGCACCGGTCCGCGCGCTACAACGTGAGCTTCGACGCGGGCTGGCAGGACCCGGCGCTGGACGAGGCGGCGATAGGGTGGGCGCGCTCGGCGTGGGACGCGCTGAAACCGTTCGCGAGCGGCGGGATGTACATCAACTTCGCCGGGCTCGGCGAGGACGCCGCCGACGGGCGGGGCGCGATCTTCGGCTCCCACGAGGAGCGTCTCGAACGGATCCGCGCCGCGTACGACCCGGAGGGCGTGTTCGCACCGGCCGCGCGCAGGCCGTGAGCGGGCGACCGAGTGGCGGATCCCCCCGCTCGCGGCGCACGCTTTTGGACGGATTGCCGGCTCCCCGACCGTGAGATCCGGGGCCGGTGGGAAGCAGGGACGATACACACGGTGCAGGTCCCACAGGGGAGAAGGGAGACTCGTCCGAAGAAGGCGCCGTGTCGGCCGGATCCCGGCGACGACGCCGACGCGCTTGAGCCGTGGCGCTCCGCTCACTGGCTCCCGCGGGGCGCGCCCGCCTAGATTGTTACTACCGCACGGCAGCTCGGCTCTGCCGTGTTCGGCCTCGGTGAACAGTCCGGAAAGCAAGGAGTGCGCAAAGCAAGGAGTGCGCCATGCCCGTCTCCGCCGCGCCCGCCACCGCTTCGGGCACCTGGGACGACCTCAGAGGCCCCGGCCGTGCCGCACCCGCTCCGGTCCGCGGCGCCCGCGACCGCGTCCGCCCCTGCCTCCACGGCACCGGCGGTACGCACGGGGCGTACCGCCTCGTCTCGTAGCGCGGTGGTCCGCGGAAAAGACGTGACACAGCTTCTCAGGAGCCGGTCCTCTCTCCCTCACCCCCTCATCGGCCGGGCCGGGCGTGGGGCCCGGCCGGACAGACTTCCGGAAGGAATTCCTCGCCGTGACACTCACCATTTCCCTGGCCCTCCTCACCGGAATCATCGTGTTCGTCCTGTTCCGCACCGGACACCTGCGATTCTGGCCCGCCCTGGCCGCCGCGTTGTTCGGCTTCGCCCTCGCCACCACGGGCATCGCCCCCGCCATCAACGGCGGCGTCAACAACGTCTCCGGATGGCTCAGCGGCTTCTGACCGCCCCACGGTTCGTCCCCGTGCCGCACCCGCGTCCCGGGCACGACCGCTCCGTGCCGGTCCGGATCCGGACAGCCGTTGTGGAACACGTTGTTGCTGCTTCGGCGTGCACGCGTCCGTCGGACGGTGGGTTCGCCGGACCTGACGGACTCGCGGAGGGTGAGTCCGACCCGGTGTGCCGGCTCCGGCGCGGCCTGCGCCCGGACCCGTCGGCGTCCGCCCGCACGCCGGCCGTGCGGGCCCGCACGGCCGCGTCCCGGTACAGGCCCGGTCGTACCGAGGAACGCGGCGCCGCTCCTCGCCCGGTCCGCGGCGCCTCTCCTCGCCCGGCCGGCGGCGCCCCCTCCTCCCTCGTTCGTGTGGCCCGGCCGCGGGGCCATCGGCCGATCGGGTGACAGCGGGGCCGGAGGGACCGGACGCGTCGATAGGTTCCCGTGGTGACCACAACCTCAAGCGAGACGACGTCCCTGCACACCACCGATCTCGGCAGGCTCGTCCTGCTCTCCTGGATCCGCCCCAGCAACGGGGGTGACGTGCCCTACCTCCTCCTCTGTGCTGTCGGGGACGACGAGGACGGCACGAACCCCTCGACGGCGACCGTCGAGCACCTCCTGCGCGACGCCGGGCTGGCCGTGGGCGGCGACAGCGTCGACGCCACCCGCCGACCGGACCTGCCGATCAGCCTGCTCGTCGTGCCCGGCTCCGCCGTCCTCACCCTGCCGCACATCAAGGCACCGTTCATCCCGCCGGAGGGATGGCTGGCCGCTGCCGAGAAGCAGGGGGTCGCCTGCCTCGTCTGCACCACGCGCCCATGGCTCGGGGGCGACCCGGGCGACTACGAGGCCCTGGCCGCCTTCGCCAACGACCAGGCCACGCTGGAGGCTTCGGCGCGGATCATCCTCCCGGCCCGCGGCCTGCGCAGCTGAACGGGCCGGCCCCCGCCGACCGGGCTCCCGAGGCCGCGGCCCCGCCCGCCGCGGGGCGCAGCCGGTTCGTGAAGGGAACGACCGGCTCCGCCCGGCGGCGGGGCACGCACCGATGCGGCCCGAGCCGAACGGTGCGCCCGCCGAGTCGGTCCGGACCCCGCTGCCCCACGTCGCCCTCCTCGCCCGGTCGTCGTCGCTCGACATCGGCCTCGCCCCGGCCCGGACGGCCCCGGCGACCGGCAGCACGTTCGACGCGGGCGTGCGGCGGACCGCCGGTGTCAGAGTCCGGTGACCGCGGCGCTCGCCGACAGTTCGTAGACAAGGGTGACCGTGCGGCGGCCGCCGGGCGGTAGGGCGACGTCCCAACGGGCGATTCCTTCGGAGTCGACCGCGTCGGGCACCGGGGAGCAGGCGTTCTCGCGCAGCCGCGCCTCCACCGCCGAGACCTCGGAGACCGGGATGCGCTCCCGCAGGACGACGACCCGTTCGTCCTGCTCACCGGGGGCGGAGAAGCGGGACAGGTGCAGCCGGACCGTACGGGTGATCGTGGTCCGGTGGCTGATCGCCGCGGAGTCGCGGGACTCCTCGGTCTGCCGGACGACCCGGTGGTCGTCGCAGCTGCCGAAGGCGAGTTCGACCGGGGCGCCGGGGGCGGTGAAGTCCAGTGTGCCCCGGCCGACGAAGCCGCTGCCGCGCACCAGGTCCACCGGCCCGGCGAGCAGCGCGTGGCCGGACAGGTTGTCGAACCGCACCGTTCTGGTGACCAGCGGGGACAGCTCGGGCGAGCAGGCGTACTCGCTGGTCGCGGCCGTACCGAAGGTGGACAGTGGCACACGGTGGGCACGGCCGTCCGCGGGTACGGAGACGGTCGCGGGAGAGGTCAGCACCCGCGTCTCGCCACCGTCGTCCACGCCCGGCAGACCCAGCACCGGGGCCGGGCCGAGGTCCCCGATCTCCTGCTCGCGCAGCTCGACGTCGACCGTGCGGCGCTCGGCGGCGGAGCGTTCCCTGAGCGTCAGCCGGTCCTCCCCGAGCCGCGGCGGGTCGGTGGCCAGCGCCGACCGGGCCGTCGACAGCGTCAGCCGTACGTCCGACCAGTCCTCGCCGGTGCGCTGCCAGACCATCGCGTCGGTCTCCAGCCTCAGACGGTCCCCGTCGAGCACGGCCCGGTAGGCGGGTCGCCACAGCGCACACGGTGTGAGGTGGCCCAGGCGCAGTCCGGCCCGTCCGGCGACCTCGCTCTCCACGGTCAGCTCGATGTGGCCGACCAGTTCGGCGGTCTCCTCCTCGGCGAGTCCGAGGGCCCGCCGCGCCTCACCCAGCTCGGCGTCGAGGGCTGCCGACCGGGCTTCCGCGTCGCGCAGTCGCTCGCCGTGGGTGTCGCGCTCCCCGTCCACCCGGTCCAGTTCGCGGGTCCAGCGCACACGGTCGCCCTCCCCGGAGCCGGCGCCCTCGCCGATCTCCCGGAGCAGATCGGCGGCCAGCCGGCCGAGCAGGTCGAGGCGGACCCGCAGCCGGTCGCGCCGCCGCTCCAGCACGAGCCGCTCCTCTTCGAGGGTGTGCACGCGCAGGCGCAGGGCGGAGTCGTCGGCGGACGGCAGCGGCCCGCGCGGCGTCCAGCTGCGGACGATCCGCGCGTCCAGCACGGCCGCCGGGTGGTCGGCGGTCAGTTCGGCGTGGAGGGTGCGGTCGACGGCCAGCGCGCTGACCGGGCCGAGGCGCAGCCGCTGGACGCCGGCCCGCAGGTCGAGTTCGGCGGAGCGCTCGACGTGGGCGCGGTCCTCCAGGCAGGTGACGGCGGTGACGGGGAGGGGGATCGGCTCGGGGGCCGTCCTCGGGTCCGTGGGCATGGTGTGTGTCAGCTCCTGCGGTCGCCGCCGACCAGGGCCTTGCCGGCCGGTATGCGGATCTCGTAGCCGCCGTGGAGGCCGGCGGTGCCGCCGGCGGGGAGATCCACCCGCCAGAGTCGGGTGCCCGGTGCGTGCTGTTCGGCTCCCGCGTCGTGGTCCTGCTCCGGTGCCCGCCAGTCGGCCCGCTCCTCGATGCGGACGTCCGGTTCGGAGGTGACCGGCACCTGTTCGCGGACCTCGACGGTGACGGGTCTGGCGAGGCCGTTGGCCAGCTCCACGTGGACGCGGTGGTCGAGCACGGTGATGTTGTTGCGCAGCCCCGCGGTCGACTCGCGCAGGTTCGTGCGGCGGGTGACCCGGATGCTCTCGGCCGGCCCGAGTCCCACCCGGCTCTCGCCGCCGGGGGCGAGCGTGGGCAGTGCGGTGGACAGCAGGAAGTCGTCGTCGACGGTGACCTCGACCGGTCCGGCCAGCAGCGCCTGGTCGGTGGCGTTGGAGAGCACCAGCGTCGCGTACACGGTCTGCTCCACGGACGGCACGCACAGGTACTCGGTGCGCAGCCCGACCGGGACCTCGGCGACGGTGACGGTGTGCCAGGTGCCGTCCGACGGGATGTCGGCGCGGGCGGCGGCGTCGAAGCGGTGGTCGAAGGAGCCCGCCGACTCACGGGGGCGCACGGCGTGCGCGGGCAGGGGCAGCGCGGCCACCGCCTCGGCGCGGCGGCGGTACTCGGTCGCCACCGGGTCGAAGGGGGCCTCGGGGAACAGCCGTCCCCTGCGGCCGCCCTCCTCGCCGGGGCCGCTCAGGACGAGGGCGGCGTAGTCGAGCTCGGCGCCGCTCGGCTGCGGCGGACCGGCCACCGCAGCCGGTTCCGGTGCCGGTGCCCAGGGACCGGCCGCCGACTGCGGAGGCGGCGGCACGGCTCCTGCCGGAGCCGCGGGCGCCTTGGCGGCGGGGGCCGCGAGGGATCTGCCGGTACGAGCCCCGGCGCCGGTACGGGGAGGCGCACCTCCTGGCCGCGCCGGGGCCGGCGGCGCCGTGCCGGGCGTACCGCCGCCGAAGCCCGCCGGGAAGGCACCCTCCGCGCCGCCGGGCGCACCGAGCACCGGGGGCGGTCCGCCGTAGCCCTGCGGTGCCGGCGGAGGCGGCGGGACGGGGCCGGCTGCGGGGGCGCCGGCGACGGCCGAGAAGGCACGGCCGGTCCCGCCGGCCATGGCCCCTGCGGCCGGGGCGCGGTGAGGACCTGCCGCGTCGTATCCGGCGAACAGGTCGGCGAGCCCCGCCGGGGGCTCCCGCCAGCCGGACGGCGCGGGCGCGGGCTGCCGGCGCCCGATCCGCATCGAGCGCAGCTTCGGCAGGTCGGTGCGGCGCCGCAGATCGGCGGTGGCCAGGGCGACGCGCACGCCGCTCCAGTCCTCCCCGGTGCGCTGGGCGACCGAGGCGCGCAGCACCAGACGGCCGCCGTCGTCGCCCTGGCGGTGGGTGAGGCGGTAGGCGGGCACCCAGACGGCGCCCGGCACCCCGTACTCGAGTTCCAGCTCCGCGTCGCCGCTGCCGTCGAGGGTGAGGACCGCGGAGACCGTCGTCTGCACGTGCGCCGACGGTGCGTCGGTGGAGGCGCGGGCCAGTCCGTCCTCCACGACGTCGCGTTCGTGCTCGATGCGGCGCAGTTCCTCCTCCGTCTCGGCGAGGCGTGCGTGCAGTGCGGCCAGCCGCTCGTCGACGAAGTCGGCGAGTTCCAGCCACGCGTCGACCGGGGTGCGGCGGTGCGGGTCCTCGCGCTTGCGGGCCGGCGGGACCGGGTGCAGAGCCGTGATCTCCTCGATCAGGGCGAGCTGCCGGCCGCGCCGGCCGTCCGCCGCCGCCCACAGGTCGTCCAGCCGCTCCCCTTCGCGCCGCAGTCCGTCGCGCTCGTCGGCGCCCAGCGGCTCGGCGTCCACCTCCGCCCGGACCTCGGTGACGCGCACTCCGGAGCCGCGCACGACCCGGGCCCGCAGCGAACCGGGGTCCAGCGAGCGGGGCAGTCCCGGTACGCGCACCCGGCCGTCCGGCGGCACGGTGCCCCGGGCCAGGCGGCTGCAGAGCGCGCCCTGCGCGTACACCACGACCGCGTCGAGGGCCGACGCCCAGCAGCTCTGGTCTCTCTCGGTCCGCATGTGCTCCGCCCCCGCCCCGTCCGTGCCCAGCGCAGCCTACGCCAGAACCGTTCGCGCACGATCCGGCCGGCCCCCGACGCGGCGTCACCGGACCGCGCGGTCACGAGGTGTCGCCGGTACCGGTGGACCGGGTCGGGGGACGGACGGTGCGGTCAGGCGTTCGCGTGGCGGCGCAGGGCCGTCCTGCGCGGGAGGGCGTGGTGCGCGGGCCTGTCCGCGCCGGCCGCCCGGAGACGCGACAGCCACACGGACGCCACGGACAGCAGGCCGGTGAAGACGACCAGAAGGAGCACCGACACCCACATCTGCCGGCTGCCGGGACGCTCCCAGCCCACCCAGGCGGCCAGGGCCGCCCACAGCACGGCGCCCGCCGCGTAGAAGGCCCGGACCCGGCGCAACTGCCGCACGGCCCGCAGGAGTTTGGATCGCTCGTTCTTCGCTGCCATGCCGCCCGTGTACCCCCGGCGCCGCCGCTCTCACCGGGCAATGCGCAGAACCCGGGAAAGCACCGCGGACGGCCGCGCCCGGCCCGGCCAGGGCACTGCGCGCCGCCCTCCGACGGGCTGCGTGGACACGGCCCGACCGCCGGACACCCGGTCACCGACCGGTGGCCGGTCCGGCCACCGGCCGGTGGCCGGACCGGTCCGTCGCGTCCGTCGTCAACCACGGCCCGTGGGACAGCCGTTGTCGTGGCGGGCCGGGTCCACTACGATCGCCCGACGTGAACACCGGACCGGCGCCACGCCACACACGGATCGGCTCCCCGGTGGAGAGCTGATCGCACAGAGGGTGCGCAGAAGGCACCCGCTTGGTTCGGCACGCGGACCTCCCCGTGCTCGTGCACCACACGAGTCCGCTTCCGTGCCGAACGACAGTGAGATCAGTCGAATGACAGCCACGTTCAATCACACCATCATCGCCGCCGTGGACCGCGACGAGTCGGCCCGTTTCTTCCGTGACCTGCTGGAACTGCCGGAAGCGCCGTCCTGGGGCGTCTTCACCAACGTCCGGCTCGCGGACGGCGTGCTGCTCCAGTTCGCCGAGCCGCCGGTGGAGATCCAGATGCAGCACTACGCGTTCCTGGTCGACGACGACCTGTTCGACCGGGCGTACCGGCGGCTGCGCGACCGCGGCGTCGAGCACTGGGCCGATCCGCAGATGCGGCGCCCGGGCGAGACCAACACCGAGCACGGCGGCCGCGGGGTGTACTTCAAGGACCCCGCCGGCCACGCGATCGAACTGATCACCCGCCCGTACCTGTGATCGGACGGCCCCGGTCGGGCACACGCCGGAAAGGCGGTGCCCGACCGGGGGGCCGCGCTTCTCCGTCCGTCCGGGACCGGTCGACGTCACACGCGCCGGAGGGACCCCGCACCGATCGACACCGAACCTAAAGCTCAACTTTAGGGTTACTCTTTCTCCCCGCCCCCGTCCGCGCCGGACCCACCGTCCTCGTGAGCGTCCGCGCGCCACAGGCGTCCCGCTCCCAGGACATACCCGCCCCCTCCCGCAATATCCCGGAAGTATCAAAACCCTTCTTGTCAGGTCTTTCGCTGGCCGAGGCGGCCGTCGCGGTCTGGGATGGAGGCATGACAGAAACACCTTTGACCGGCACCGTTTTCGTCTTCGTGCACGGAGCGTGGCACAGCTCCGCTCAGTGGGCGCCGACACAGCGCGCGCTCGCCGGACTCGGTGCCGCCGGCGTGGCCGTCGACCTGCCCGGGCACGGCTTCGACGCTCCCCTGCCCACCGGGTACCTCCTGCCCGGCCAGCCCGGTCTGCCGACCGAGAAGTCGCAGCTCGCCACTGTGACGATGGACGGCTGCGCCGACGCGGTGCTGGACACACTGCGTCAGGTGCGCCGCTTCCCCACTGTCGTGCTCGTCGCGCACAGCGCGGGCGGCGGTCCCGCGTCCCTGGCCGCGGAACGGGCACCCGAACTCGTCGACAGGCTCGTCTACTTGTCGGCCTTCGTCCCCGGCGGGCGTCCACGGTTCTTCGACTACCTCGGCACGCCCGAGAACGCCACCGCACTCGGGCAGGGCCTCCACCTCGGCGATCCCGCCGCGCTGGGCGCCGTGCGCATCAACCCGCTCTCACCTGACCCCGCCTACGTCGAGGAGCTACGGCAGACCCACTATCACGACACGCCCCCGGACCGCTTCGACCGCTGGCGCTCCGCGTTGAGCCCCGATCTGCCACTGTCCGTCCCGGCGACCCCGGTCACCCCGACCGCGGCACGGTGGGGGCGGATCCCCCGGACCTTCCTGCGCTGCGCCGAGGACCGCGCGCTGGCCCCGGCCGCGCAGGATCTGATGATCGCGGAAGCCGACCGGGCCTTCCCCGACAACCCGTTCACCGTGCGCACCCTCCCCGGCGGCCACAGTCCGTTCGCCGCCCGGCCGCACGAACTCGCCGCGGCCCTCGTCGCGTGAGCAGTGGGCGGTTCGCGCCCTCGGCGGGCGGTACCGAGCGCCGTCCTCGCGCGTCCGCTCGGCCTCGCCCTCACGCAGAGCACCACCCTGCGCCCTGCGCTGCGCCCTGCGTATGGTCCGGACCGTCCGTCGCCGGGCCTCGACGGACGACCTTCCGACCGCGGCCGGGAGGTCGTCGGCCGGATTCGCGCCGCCCGGGCGGGGCCCCCGGGGACAGCGGGCGGGCGCACGGCCGGCCGGAGAGCCCCCTCGTGTCGCCGAGCGTGATCACCACGGAACCCTCGGCGACGGCCGCGCTTCGCTTGTCCGGAGGAGCGCCCGGGCCAGGAGGGTGCGGGGTATCGTGACGGCGACGTACGCCCGGGCACGAAGTGGCTTGTGTGTCCTGGGCGTTGGACCGCTCGCCACGCGTGCCGGAGCACGCCCCGGAGGAGAAGACGGTGCCCATGACCGACCACGAGAGCCCTTCCGGCCCCGCGGTGCGGCCGAATATCGACATATCGGTACCGCACTCGGCCCGCATCTGGAACTACTGGCTGGGCGGCAAGGACAACTACCCCGTGGACGAGGAGGCCGGCGACGCCTACACCGCCGTCTTCCCCGGCATCGTCACCATCGCGCGCAGCAGCCGCGCCTTCCTCGGACGCAGCATCCGGTACCTGGTCGAGGAGGCGGGCATCCGGCAGTTCCTGGACGTCGGCACCGGCCTGCCCACCGTGGACAACACCCACGAGGTGGCCCAGCGCCTCGCGCCGGAGTCCCGGGTCGTCTACGTCGACAACGACCCGCTGATCCTCGTGCACGCGCGCGTCCTGCTCACCTCCTCCCCGGAGGGCGCGACCGACTACGTGGAAGCCAACCTGTACGAACCCGAGCGCATCCTGGCGGCCGCCGCCGAGACGCTGGACCTCGCGCAGCCGACCGCGCTCATCCTCAGCGGCATCCTCGGCCACGTCGCGGACTACGAGCAGGCCCGCCGCATCGTGCGCGAGCTGATGGCCGGCCTGCCGTCCGGCAGTCACCTGTGCGTCAACGACGGGTCGCGCGGTACCGACCCGGACTACGAGCAGGCGCAGGACGGCTACAACGAGACCGGCGCGGTCCCGTACTTCCTGCGGCCCGTGGACAAGATCGAGGCGTTCTTCGAGGGGCTGGAGCTCGTGGAGCCCGGGGTCGTCTCGGTGCCGCTGTGGCGGCCGGAGGACGGCTCCGCCGCTCCCACGCCGATCGGCCAGCACGGCGGCGTCGGCCGCAAGCCCTGACCCGCTCCGGGCCCGGGCGCCCGCGCCTCTGACCTCCGGCCTCCGCCGTCCCGTCCCGGTCGGGCGGTGTCGACACCGCCCGACCGGGGTTTTCGTCCACTTCCCGTCAATACGACTGCCGCACACGGCAGTTGTGACCTCGCTGACCGGACAGAGAGCGCAGTCCGCCCCTCCCGTGTATTGGCTGCACCTTCATCACTTCGCAACCTCCGGACTCTCGGCATGTCAACGGAGTTCGGCGAGGATGATCCGGCCATGTCAATGAGCTCCGCACCCCCCACCCCGGTCGACCAGGAGGACGCATTGAAGACAGGCTCGCGGATCCGCAAGGCTTCGCTCATCCTCGGCAGCGCCGTCGCACTGGTGGTGGCCGTCCCCGGCATCGCGTTCGCCGCGCCGCCCGGCGCCCTGCCCGCCAACGCGGACAGCATGGACCGGACGTTCCAGCCGGCCCTCGACTACGACACGGACGGCTGCTACTCCACGCCCGCGATCGGCCCCGACGGCACGCTGAACCCCGGTCTCAACCCGACCGGCGCCCTCAACGGCAACTGCCGTGACGCCTCCGACCTGGACAACACCAACAGCTACTCGCGTTCCAAGTGCAACAACGGCTGGTGCGCGATCGTCTACGGCCTCTACTTCGAGAAGGACCAGGCCCTGGCGGGCACGTCGCTCGGCGGGCACCGGCACGACTGGGAGCACATCGTGGTGTGGGTGCAGAACGACCAGGCCCAGTACGTCTCCACCTCGGCGCACGGCGACTTCAGCACCTACGGCCGCGACCAGATCCGGTGGGACGGCACGCACCCCAAGATCGTGTACCACAAGGACGGGATCAGCACGCACTGCTTCCGGCCCGCTAACACGAACGACGAACCGCCGGAGAACCACAAGGGCACCTGGCAGTACCCCGCCCTGGTCGGCTGGAACGGCTATCCCGCGGGACTGCGCGACAAGCTGGTCCAGGCCGACTTCGGCAGCGCCAACTTCGGTCTGAAGGACGCCAGTTTCGCCTCCCACCTGGCGAAGGCCAAGCCGTCCGGCATCACCTTCGACCCCAACGCCTGACCGTACGCGCGGGCACTGCCTGACCGTACGTACGGGCACCGCCCGGCCGTCCGCACGCGCGGGCCGGGGGACGCGACGTCCCCCGGCCCGTTCCGTTCCGCGCCGTTCCGCCTCATCCGGTCCCGGCGCTCCCGCCGTCCCCGGGGGCGCGGCGGTCCACGACGGCCCTGACGACGGCCGCCACGTCCGCGCGGTCGGTGGGCCCGGGGTCGACGGAGTTGTGGATGGAGAAGCCCTCCACCAGCGCGTCCAGGGCCCGGGCCGTCAAGGGGTCGAAGTGCCGGGCCAGCGACTCCCGGCTGGCCCGCATCCAGGACCGCATGACCTCGCGCAGTTCGGGGTGGCGGGTGGCGAACGCGTAGAGCTCGTAACTGAGCAGCAGGTTGCGGTCGGTGCCCCAGACCTTGCCGCAGATGATCTCGACGACCGCCTCCTGGGCCTCCTCGGGCGTCCCGGCCGCCTCCAGCAGGGCCCCGTAGCGCGAGGAGACGGACTCGGCCAGGCGGGTGAACGCCGCCGTGAGCAGGTGCTGCATGTCGTCGAAGTAGTAGGTGAGCGAGCCGAGCGGCACCCCCGCCGCCTCGGCGATCCTTCTGAAGGTCACCTTGATGGCGCCGTGCTCGGCGACGACGTCGAGCGCCGCGTCGAGGATGCGCTCGCGCCGCCGGGGGTCGTTGGGACCGCGGGTGCTGCCAGTCATCGCCGTCGTCCGCCTTCTCTTCTCCCGCGCCCCCCTCGGTGTGTACATTTGTGCATACTCGGGTGGGCGCCCGCATCCGTCGCCTGCGCGGCCATTCTTCCGGACCACAGCGGAGCCCTCCCTTGACAGACCGCGCCGTACGCCGCCGCCGTCACGCCCTCTTCCTGTTCTTCTTCCTGCCCGGCATCGCCATGTCCTCCTGGGTCACGCGCACGCCGGACATCCGCGACCGGCTCGGTGTGTCCACCGGACAGATGGGGCTGATCCTGTTCGGCCTGTCCGTCGGCTCCATGTGCGGCATCCTGTGCTCCGGCCGCCTCGTGTCGCGGTTCGGCACCAGGCCCGTGATCGCGCTCGGCACCCTCCTGGTCGTCGTGAGCATGGCCGTCATCGGCGTGGGCTGCGCCGTGCGGTCCGCGCCGCTGGTCACCGCGGGGCTGTGGGTGTTCGGCGCGGGCATGGGCTCCGGCGAGGTGGCGGTCAACGTGGACGGCGCCGACGTGGAGCGCCTCACCGGTTCCGCGGTCCTGCCCACGCTGCACGGCTGTTTCAGCCTGGGCACGGTCGTCGGGGGCCTGGCCGGGATGGCGGCCACCGCCGTCGCGTTCCCCGCCTCCTGGCACCTGGCCGTGGTCGCGGTGATCGCCGCGGGCATCCTGGTCCACGCCCTGCGCGCCGTGCCCGCCGGGACCGGGATCCGTGCCGCGTCCGGGGACCGGGACGCGGCGCGGCCCTCCGGCCCGCCGGTGCGGAAGGACCGCAGGCTCCTGCTGATCGGCGCCATCGTGCTGGCCATGGCGCTCGCCGAGGGGGCCGCCAACGACTGGCTGCCCCTGCTCATGGTCGACGGCCACGGACTGGGCGCGGCGGCCGGCTCGCTCGTCTATGTCGGGTTCGCCGCCGCGATGACCCTGGGGCGCTTCAGCGGCTCGTACTTCCTCGACCGCTTCGGCCGCGCCGCCGTCGTGCGCGCGAGCGCCGTCTCCGGCGCCGCGGGACTGCTCCTGGTCGTCTTCTCCGACAACGCCGTCGTGGCCGCGGCCGCCGTACTGTTCTGGGGGCTCGGGGCGTCCCTGGGCTTCCCGGTGGCGCTGTCGGCGGCGGGCGACTCCGGGCCCGACCGGACCGCCCGCGTCGGCCTGGTGGCCACGATCGGCTACGTCGCCTTCCTGGTGGGGCCGCCCGCCCTCGGGTTCCTGGGCGACCACTACGGGCTGCGCTCGGCGATGACGGTGGTGCTGGTGTTCGTCGCCTCGGCCGTCCTGATCGCCCCCGCCGCCGGCACCCGCGTCCGCACCCCGGCCGCCGCGCGCGCCGGGTCACCGCGGGCAAGGCCGTCGGGCCCGCCCCGCACGGACGGCACGGACCGCGCGGAACACGCGGAGCACGCGAGGCACATGGATCAGCACCTTCCCGAGACCGGAGACCTGCCATGACGCGACCGGACGGCACGATCGGCGTCCTCCTCCCCCGCGACATCCCCCTGACCGACGTCGTCCCCTTCGCGCAGGAGGCGGACGCCCACGGCTTCGCGGAACTGTGGGTCGTCGAGGACCTCGGCTACCGCGGCGGGCTCGCGCAGGCCGCCACCGTGCTGGCCCGCACCCGCCGGATCCGCGTCGGCGTCGGCCTGCTGCCCGCCGCGGCGCGCAACGTCGCCTTCACCGCGATGGAGGCGGCCACGCTCGCCCAGCTCCACCCCGGCCGCGTCGACATCGCCGTCGGCCACGGGATGCCCGGCTGGATGCGCAGCGTCGGCGCCTGGCCGCGCAGCCCCCTGACGCTGCTGCGCGAGTACATCCAGACGCTCAGGACGCTGCTGGCGGGCGAGCCGGCCGCCGTGGACGGCCGCTACGTCCGGCTCGACGGACTGCGCCTGGACCGCTCGGCGCTGCCCTCGCGCGCGCCCGACGTCCTCGCCGGCGTCCGCGGCCCCAAGTCGCTCGCCGTCTCCGGCGAGGTGGCCGACGGCACCCTGCTCGCCGAGCCGGTCACGCCCGAGTACGCGCGCCAGGCCCTCGGCAGCATCGCCCCGCGGCGGCCCCACCGGCTCACCGCCTACAACGTCGCCGTCGTCCACGACGACCCGCACACCGCCCGCACCGCCGCCCGGCCCGCCCTGCAGGCCCTCGGCGACCCCGACTGGGCGCCCCACATCGCCCCTCTCGGTTTCCGCGACGAACTCGCCGCGCTGCGCCGCGCCAGCGGCGGCGCGCGGGAGTTCGCGCAGGCGATGCCCGCGCAATGGGTGGACCGGCTGGCCCTGGCGGGCACCCCCGACCAGGTCCGCGCCCGCATCCGGCACCTCTTCGAAGCGGGCGTCACCGGCGTCGTCCTCGCGCCGGTCGGCCCCGACCACCGATCGGCGCTCGCCGCCCTGGCCCGGGTCCTCTGACTTCCCCGGAGGGGTGATCGGTGCCTCGGCACCCCTCCCCTGCAGAGGGGGGTACACCCCCCGGCAGAGATACATGCATATTGAACGTATATATTTTCCTTATGCATCATCCTTCGGCGCCCCCCGCCGGAACGGGACAGGAGCGCGTCCAGGCCGCCGCCACCGGACTGCTGAGCCGCATCGCCGCACTCAGCCGGGCCCTGTTCCGCGCCGGGGAGTTCGGCCTGACCCGCAGTGAGGCCTCCGTCCTGGACGCACTGGAGCACGAGCCCCTGCGGGTCACCGCGCTGGCCGCCCGCACCGGCACGGCCCAGCCGCGGGTCACCGTCGTCCTGCACCAGCTGGAGGAACGGAACCTGGTCACCCGGGTCCGCTGCGCCGAGGACCGGCGCGCGGTGGAGAGCAGCCTCACCCCGGACGGGCGGCGGCTGCTCGCACAGGCGCGGCAGCGCATGGCCGCCGCCCTGCTGGAGGCCCTGCAGGGACGCGTGGAGGACTCGGAACGCGCCGTCGGCGCCGCCCGGGACGCCCTGACCGTACTCGCCGACGCCATGGACCAGGAGGTCTCTTGAGGGACACGGGAAACCCGCCGCCCCGGCCGGACGGAACGCCGCCGCGAGCCCCCTCGCCGGGCCGCTCCGGAACCGGGCGCCGGGCCCGGCACGCCGCGCCCGCGGGCCGCCGGGGCGCGGCACCGCGCCGGGTCGCGGCCCGGCGCCGCTGGTGGGACCGCGTCCTGGTCGCGGACCCCGGGCTGATACAGCTCCAGGCGGGCTGGCGGTCCCTGGTCGCCATGGTCACCTCGCTGGCGGCCGGTCACGTGGCCTCCCTCGCCCTCGGCCTCCCCGTCCTCCTCGGGCTGATGGTCGGCGGCATGATGGGTCTGATGAGCGCCTTCGCCGTCGCGGAGAACACCTGGGAGCGGGTGGCCCGCGCGGTGCTGTGGATGCCGTTCCCGTTCGGCGCGATGCTGTGGCTGGCCGCCCGCTTCGACGACCGCACCGTCCAGATCGTCCTGACGGTGTGCGCGATGACGCTCATCTTCCTCCTCTCCCGCTACGGGCCGCTCGCACTGCTCACCGGGATGATGCTGTTCAACGGTGTGATGCTGGGCATGCTCGCGGGCATCCCCGCGGCGCTGACCGGCCGGGCGTTCGCCGTGGCGCTGCTGGCGTCGGCCGCGGTGCTGGCCACCCGGCTGCTGCTGTGCTTCCCGACGCCCCGCGAGGACCTGCTGCGCACCCAGCGCGCCTTCGTCGTGGAGGCGCGCAGGCTGGCCGGCACGGCGGCCGCGGCGCTCGGCCCGGACGCCGGCCGGCGCGGGGTGGAGCGCCGCCTCGACCGCTCCCTGCGCCATCTGAACCTCGTCACCGTCACCATCGACGGCCGGCTCGCGCAGCCCGGGACCAGCGCCGACCCGGTGACGGCCGAGCTGCTGCACCGCCACCTCTTCGACGCCGAGCTCGCGCTGCGGGGCATCGGGCGGTCGGCCCTGGAACTGTCCCGCCTCGACCCGCCCGAGCCGTTGCGCGAGGCCGTCACGGCGGCGCTGGAGCAGGTCAGGGACGCCCCGCTGACCCGGGCCGGCGGACTGCGCCGCCGTGTGCGCGCGATACGGGACCGCGTCGAGGAGGCGTGCGAGGAGGCGCGCCGCGACGCGGCGGCGGGCCCGGCCGGGACGCGGGCCGTCGCGCTCGCCGCCCGCACGGCCGACCTGCTCGACGTGCTGGCCGGCTCGCTGTCGAGCTGGCTGGCGCTGGGCCGGGACCTGCCCGCCGCCCCGGACGCGGTGCCCTTCCAGCAGGCGGTGGCGCTGGAGAACAACCGCATCACCGGCTCGGCGGGCCCCGTCCGGCGGGTGCTCGACGCGCGCTCCGAGCGGGGCTGGCGGCGGATCGTGCCGGTGGTGCGGGCGCCGCTGCACGCGGCGGCGGCCTCCGCCGTGGTCTGCCCGATCGCCCTCGCCGTCGACTCCCAGCGCCTCTACTGGGGACTGGTCGGCGTGATGATCACACTGTTCGGCACCAACACCACCTCCGAACGGCTGCGCAAACTGGCCCACCGTGTGGTCGGCACGGTGGTGGGGGCGGTCGTCGGCGTGGCCGTGCTGGAGGTCATCGGCCGCGACCACCCGTACGCGACGATCGCCGTGGTCGTCCTGGGGCTCTCCCTGGGCGCGTACGGGATGCAGCGCGCGTACGCGCTGTGGGTGGTCGGCCTGGTGACGGCGCTCGTCCAGGTGTACGCGCTGACCACGCCGGACGGCGGGATGGAGGCGCTGCTGGGCGAGCGGCTGCTGGACAACGCCCTCGGCGTCGCCGTGGCGACCGCGTGCGCGGCGCTGATCTTCCCGCTCTCCACGCGGGCGATCGTCCGGGAGGCCGAGCACGGGTACGTGGCCGCCGTGGAGCACCTGGTCGGCCAGGTCGCGCTGCGCTGGGGCGAACCCGGCGGCGCGGTCCGGCTGCGCGGCGCGGCCCGCGCGGTCGAGGCGGCCCTCTACCAGGTCACCGCCGTGTCCGAACCGCTGGTGCGGATGCCCGCGGGCGTGCGGGGGCGGCGCGCCGACCACCGCACGGCGCTGCTGTCCACGGCCACCGGGCACGCCCGCACCCTGGCCGCCGCGGCGGACACCGTCGTCCGCCTGCCACCGCCCCTCGCCGAACGGGCACTGCTGATCACCGGCACCCTCGTCGGGTCGCTGCGCACCCTGGACCACCGGCTGACCACCGGCCAGGCGCAGGGCGGCTGGCGGCGCACCGGCCCGCTGGTCCAGGAGCTGAGAAAGGCCCTGGGCTCCTCGCCGCCCCGGCCCGAGGCGGCGCGGCTGCTCACCGCGCTGGGCGAGCTGGAGGCGCTGGACGAGACCCTGGCCGCGTTCGCCGAGGCACGTGGCCTGGACGTCCCGGACCGCCCTGCCGGCGCGCCGGTGGCGCCGGTACCGCCGGCGCAGCAGCACCCCGGCGTCGGCCGGGCGGCCGGTCCCGTGCGGTCCGGATCCCCCTCGGCGGGGGTCCGCCCCGAGTGAGCCCGGCTCCGGCCCGCCGGACCGCGGCTCCCGCCCGCCGGAGCGGGGCGGCGGCCGTCACGAGCCGGACGACCCGGACCGCAGTGCCAGCGCGGCGGTGATGACCGCCAGGTGGCTGAGTCCCTGCGGCATGTTGCCCAGGAAGGACATGTCGTCCGCGTCGATCATCTCGGTGAACAGGCCGACGTCGTTGGCGAGCGGGACCAGTTGCGCCATGAGCTCCTCCGCCTCCTCGCCGCGCCCCACCCACGCCAGCGCCTCCACGGTCCAGAAGGCGCAGGCGGTGAAGGTGCCCTCGGTGCCGCGGGCCTCGCTGTGGCGGTACATCAGCGGCCCGGCGCCCAGCTCCTCGCGCAGGACGTCGATCGTGGCGGACATCCGGGGCCCCCGGTCGAAACCGGAGCCGGCGTGCAGCAGCACCGAGGCGTCGAGCCGGTGGCTGCCCGGGTACCAGACGTAGGCGCCGCGCTCCGGCGACCAGCAGTGCTCGTCGATCCAGCGTCGGATGAGGTCCCGCTCGGAGCGCCAGCGGTCGGCGGGGCCGGGGATCTGCCCGGCCTCGGCGAGCCCCACGGCGCTGTTCAGCGCGTGCCAGCAGCCCATCTTGGAGCTCGTGTAGTGCCGGGCCTCCGGCAGCTCCCACATCCCGGAGTCGGGGCGGTGCCACAGGTCGCAGACGCGGTCGGCGAGGTTCGCGAGCATCCGGCCGCTGGCCGAGTCCAGCACGTTGCCGTACTCGGTGTACGTGCAGACGATGTCCAGCAGGTCCCCGTACACACCGAGCTGGAGCTGACCGGCCGCGCGGTTGCCGATGACGACCGGCCCGATGCCGCGCCAGCCGGGGACGTCCGCGTACGTCTCCTCGACGGGCTGCCCGCCGTCGAGCCGGGCCATCACGGGCAGTTCGCAGTCGTGCCGCCGCGCGAGCCGGAGCAGCCAGGCCACGGCGCCGTGCGCCTCCTCCGGCTCGCCCAGGCGCAGCAGCGTCTTGAGGGTGTAGGTGGCGTCCCGGATCCAGGCGTAGCGGTAGTCCCAGTTGCGCCCGCCCTCGCGGCTCTCGGGCAGCGAGGTGGTGGCCGCGGCTGCGACGGCCCCGGTCGGGCTGTGGATCAGCAGCTTGAGCGCGAGGGCGCTGCGCAGCACCGTCTCCTTCCACGGCCCGTCGTGGCCGAGCTGCGCCGACCACCGCTCCCAGCGGTCCACGGTGCGGTCGATGCCGGCCAGCACCCGGTCGGCGTCCACCAGGGGCACCGGCCCGTCGCGGGTCACGATCACGGCCACCAGGTGCCGGGAGCCCGGCGCGGTGGTCAGCGTCCCGTCGACGCTCCGCTCCCCCTTCCGCACGGACCCGGCCTCGCTCAGCCGTACGGTGAGGCTGACGTCGCCCGCCTGCACGATGCTGCCGGTGCGCGTGTGCATCACCCACGGCGAGACGGTGTTCAGCGCGTTGCCGGGGACCACGGCCCACTCCAGCTCCACCTCGCCGTCGACGCCCTCGATCCGGCGGGCCAGCTCGCTCCACGGCAGCCTGCCGGTCAGCCCCACGTTGAGGGAGTCCGTCACCCGGACGGTGCCGCCCGGCGTGCGGTAGGTGGTGCACAGCACGTTGGTGGACGGCAGGTACTCCCGCTCGACCTCGTACGGACCGCGGGGGCGCAGCCGGATGTAGCCGCCGCCCAGCGCGTCCAGGAGCCGGCCGAAGACGGGCGGCGAGTCGAGGTCGGGGGCCGGGTACCAGTCGATGTCCCCGTCGCGGGCGATCAGGGCCACGCAGTAGCCGTCGCCGATCGCCGCGTACGAGCGCAGCTCCGCGTATCCGTCCGTCCGCTCCGGGAGCGCTGTCTCGGCCTCGGCCATCGCCGCCTGGTCCCTTCCGCCGCACGGTCTTCGTCACCCGCTGTGTTCCCGCAGGTCACAGAAGTACGCACAAGCACCGGAACCGGCACGCCCCGGGGCGTCACCGGCGCGGCGCCGGCGGAGGGGACGGCGGCACCCGGCCGTGGGCCAGCTCCTGCGGCACCGCCGCGCGCAGCGCCATGACGGCGGCTTCGACGGCGGGGTGCCGCCCCGCTCCCCGCCGGTACGCGACCACGGTGCGCCGCCGGACGGGCAGCGGGGTCAGGGTCGACGGCCTCTTCGTCTCCCCCGTGCCGGCCATGGGCGCCTCGGGCGCCGTCCTGGCCTCCGCCCATCTGGCGACGCGCCGGTTCGCCGAACTCGCGGACGCCTGGCGGACCGGCGACGCCGGCCGTGCCCGCCCCCTGGGCCACGCGCTGGCACGCCTGTCGGCCGCCCTGTTCCGGGAACCCAGCCCCACCGTCCTCAAGGCGGTCCTGTACGAACAAGGTGTGATTCCCACCCCCGCCGTGCGTCTGCCGCTGCTGCCCGCCGGCGAGGACACGGTGGCGGAAGCGCTGAAGCGGCTCGGCGAACTCGAGGGGTGAGGGGCGGGCGCGTCCCGTCGGCCCCACGGCTCAGGCCGTCAGCACGGCCTCGTGCTTCCAGAAGCCGGAGAAGGTGATGCGGTCCTTCGCGAGCCCGATCCGGTGCAGGTGCCGCCGTCCCTCCGTGGCGAGGGTGGACTCCCCGGCGACGAAGGCGTAGCCGGAGGCGTCGACGCGGGTGCGGCCGAGCAGTTCGCGCAGGGCCGCCGCGCCGGGCACGCAGGCGCGGTCCTCGCGTACGACCCAGGTGACGGTCACTCCCGGCGGTGCGTCGAGTTCACGCCGGTCACCGGCCGTGGGCACCTCCTGGATCAGCCGCCCCACCGTCCCGCGCGGCAGGGAGCGCATGATGCCGGCGGCGGCCGGAAGGCCGGTCTCGTCGGCCACGACGAGGACCTCGGAGGCGTCCCCGGGGCAGTCGAACAGGACGCCTTGGTCCAGCACGGCCAGCATGTCGCCGGGGCGGGCGCGGCAGGCCCAGATCGCGGCCCTGCCCTCCAGCTCGCCCGTGGGTCCGCGGTGCACGACGAAGTCGATGTCCATCTCCGCCGCCTCCGGACGGAAGTCGGCCACCGTGTAGTTCGCGCAGTGGGGCCGCTCCGCGTCGGGGATGTCCAGGTAGGGCTGCCACCAACGGGCGCCGGTGAACTCGGGCAGCCGCAGCCGGGACTGGTGGGGCAGCCGCAGGAACAGCCGGAACCAGTGGTCGTAGCCGCGCCACGGGAAGTCGGCGAGATCCGCACCGGTGACGGTGAGGCGCTGGACGGAGGGGGAGACGCGTACGGTGCGCACCACCTCCGCGCGGAACATGCGCGGGTGCTGCGGCATGAGCCGGTGATTCTTCGCCATGGGAGAACGATAACGCCTTAGTAAGGTGAGCCTAACCTCTCCTCGCCGGAAATCCGACCACCGGCGCCACGAGCCCTCGCGTGCGCGAAGCGCCCTTGGCAGGGGCGGTCCGACCGGCCGTCCGGCATCGACGGCCGGGACTCGCGCCCTTGATCACCGTGTCGATCTCCGTCGTGGCCCGACCGACGGCGACCACGCGGCACTCGACCCGTGGCCGCGCCGATCGGCCTGATCCGTCATCGGTCCGACCCGTAGGAGGTCCGACCCGCACGAGGTTCGACCCGTCGGGCGGTCACCGCGCGTCGACCCCCGGAGGCGGCTCGCCCTTCGTCCAGGTCGGCCGGACCTCGACCCGGCTGAAGCGCCAGCCGCGGGGAGTGCGGCGCAGGTCGGCCTCGAAGCGGCCGCCCACCACGAACAGGGGATCGGCGTCGGCGCCGCGTTCCGACAGCGTGGCTTCACGATGGACGTGGGTCATCAGGGCGTTCCACGAGACGGTGGCGCGCTCCGCTCCGGCCTCCGCGTCCGTCAGGATTCCGGACGCGATGTGCTGGGTGCGGTCGTAGCGTTCGAGCGCCTCCTCGGTGGAGCGTACGGCCGCGGCTCCTCGCGACGTTCCCAAAGGTGTCTCCATGCGTACGTCGTCGGTGACGAAGTCGAGGGCCCAGCCCGCTGCGAACTCCCGCTCGTCCAGGGCGTGGAAGAAACGATCGACGAGCACACCGATCTCTGCGTGATCCGTCCGACTGGTCATGCTCCGAGCCTCCTACCTCAAGTCGGCTTGAGGTCAAGAGCGCACGATCACGCCCGGGGGAACCGGACGACGCCGGCTCGTCCGGGCTCGGTCGTCCGGCGGGCGCATGCACCAGGCGCGGCCGCCGGGCGTGTGTCCTCCGACACGGCCGCCGGTTCGAGGTGGACGGCGCCGACGAGACGAAGCGGTTCCTGCAGACCCACGGTGTGCCCGAGGACAGTGTGCGCCGCGTGTGGACGGCGATCGCGCTGCGCACCACCCCCGGCGTCCCGCGGTTCATGGAGCCGGAGGTGGCACTGGTGACGGCGGGCGCCGAGCACGACGTACTGGGCATCGGGTACGAGGACATCTCCCCCCGCAGGACCGCGATGCCGTCGTGGCGCCGCACCCGCGCCCCGGCTTCGAGCACCGCATCCTGGATGCCTTCACGGACGGCATCCGCACCAAGCCGGAGACGACGTTCGGCAACGTGAAGGCGGACGCGCCGGAGCACTTCGTCCCCGGCTTCGAGCGCGGGGACTTCGTCCGCACGATCCTTGGCCGGACGACCGGCGGCGGCCGCCCCGCGGACCCGGCCGCGGATATGTATGTATGGAACATGGAAAGCGGGGCAGGCGGAGACCGGATTCACTGCCACCACGCGCCGCGCGGAGGCCGAGCGGGGCCGCCTTCCGCGGCTCACGGCTCACAGCGTGACCCGACCGGCCCGTGAGCTGTGCCTGTAGAGAGGAACTGCCGTGCTGCTGCCGACCGAGAAGGAACTGCGGATGGTGCTCGCCCGTTTCGCGGACGCCCGCATCCGCCACGACGTGCGTCCCACCGGCCGCACGAGCCAGGACCTCGAGGACGCCACGTACACGCTGTGCGTCATGACCGCGACCCGCACGGCCGACGAGGCCCTCGCCGCCGCCGACGCGCTCCTGGAGCGGCTCTGCGCCGCCCGCCAGGAGGGGACGCAGGCGGACGAGGCGCTGGCCGCGTGACGGCACGCGCCGTCTCCCCGCCCGCCCCGGATCCGACGGACACCGCCGGCCCGCCGCCCCCGCGAGGGGACGGCGGGCCGGCGGTCCGGTGTCACCGCCCGCGCGACACCGCCAGTTCGATGAGGTACCGCTTGGTCACCCGGCCGCCGTACCGGCCGTCGATCGGGCCCGCGACGCACTCCAGCAGTCCGTTCCCGGCCGCTTCGGGAAGCGCCCGGTGGTTGGAGTAGGTCAGCAGCAGTTCCAGGTGGCCGGACGTGGTGTACATCGGGTCCCGCTCGTGGCGGCGGAGGACCGTGGGACCGAACCGGCCGTTCCGCGCCGCTTCCTCCGCGTGGTCCGAGCCCTCGACGTCGGCCGCCGCGGGAGGCCGCAGTCCGGGCCGCGTGTCCGGGTCGAAGCGCTCGTAGCAGCGCCGGGCCTCGGCGAAGAACTCCTCGGTGCCGCCCCTCACGTGCTGGGTGCGCACCACGGCGAGCGCCCCGCCCGGACGCAGCACGTCGGCGGCCCCGGCCGTCCGCACCGCCGGGTCGATCCAGTGGAACGCCGTCGCCGAGACGACCGCGTCGAACGGCTCCTCGGGCAGCGGCCAGCTCTCGAACTCCGCCGTCACCACCTCCGCGTCCACCGCCCCGGCCCCGGCCAGGTTGCGGCGGGCGACCGCGGCCATGCGCGGCCCCGCCTCGACGGCCGTGATCCGGCAGCCCCGGCCGGCCGGCGGCACCGTCGCCCGGCCGGTGCCGCAGCCCGCCTCCAGCACGCGGCTGCCGGGACGGACACCCGCCAGCTCCGCCAGGTCGTCGTACAGCTCCGGCGGATATCCGGGCCTGGCCCGGTCGTACGGCTCCGCGTCCTCGTCGAAGGTCCGGCCCAGGCGCACCCGCCGGGACTCCGCGGGCCGGTCGTCGCGCTGCGCGTACGTGGTGTCGTCGGGCATGCGGAGCAGGTGAGGGGCCGGCCGCTCGGGAGGCCGGGAAGGTGTCGGCCGCGGCGGCCCCGCGGGCGGTGCCGGACCTCTTGAGGACGACAGCGCGCTGAACGGTCCCGGGGACCGAACGGACCGAACGGACCGGATCGACCGGACGGGCCGGATCGACCGGACGGGCCGGACGGGCCGGCCCGCCGTACGAGCCGCCGACGACCGGAACAGCCGGTCCACCGACGGGCCTTGGGGCCCTGGGACCTGCTTGCGCGGGACGGGGGCGTTGCCAGTGCCGTCGCCGGGGGACTTGTCAGTGCCGTCTGCGACCGTGGGGCACGCCGATCACCGTCATCAGCCGTGCCGCCCCGGGAGTGCCCCATGCCAGCGCCTGAAGAGAACCCCTTGCGTCCTTCCGCGGACGCCTCGGGCACCGCTTCGTCCGAAGCGGTCGACGTGGGGCCTCCGTCCTGGACGGGCGAGAGCCGTGTGTCCGCAACGGCCGACGAAGGCCCTGCGTCCGGGACGGCCGGCGAAAGCCGTGCGTCCGGGGCGGGCGGCAAGGCACGTTCGCCCGAGGCGGCCGACGCGGGGCGCGGGAGCGGCGGGGGCCGGCTCCCCCGCTCGTACTGGCTGTGGCTCGGCGGCATCCTGGCGTCCTTGGCGGGCAACGCCGTCTTCTGCTTCGCCCTCGGCTGGGCGGCGAGCGAGCACGGCGGAGCCGTCGCAGGCCTGGTTCTGAGCGCCGTCAGCCTGCCCCGTGTCCTGCTGCTGCTCGTCGGGGGCGCGGTGAGCGACCGGATCAGCGCACGCCGCGTCCTGATCGCGGGCGACGCGGGAATGCTCGTGTTCTCCCTCGTCCTGGCCGCCGTGGCCCACCACCTGGGCGCACCGCCCGCTCTGCTCGTCGCGGCGGGCGTGGCGGTCGGTGTCGCCGACGCCTTCTACCTGCCGGCCTCCGGGTCCATGCCGCGGCGTCTGGTGCCCCGGGAGCACCTGCCGCGCGCGCTGTCCCTGCGGCAGGTCGGCGGCCAGGTGATCAACACGGGAGGCGGGCCGCTCGGCGGCGTGCTCGTGGGTCTCGCCGGACTGGCGGGCGCCGCCCTGGTCAATGCCGTCACCTTCGCCCTCGTCCTGACCGTGCTGACCGCCGTCCGGCCCCGGTACGGGGCGCCGCCCTCCCCCGCGGCGTCCCACCTGCTCAAGGACGCCGCGGACGGTGTGCGCGTCGCGTTCTCCCACCCGGTCCTGCGCCCGGGCCTCCTGCTCACCGGCGCCGCCGCCGGCTTCCTGCTGCCCGTACTGCCGCTGCTGCTCCCCCTGCTCGCGCGGGCGGAGCACTGGGGCGCGGGAACCGCGGGGCTGGTGATCGGGGCGCAGGGCGTCGGCATGGTGGCGGTGACCCTGGCCGTCGTACGGCGCGGTCCGCTGGGTCGCCCCGGGCTGCTGGCGGCGGGCGGACTCGTGGTGGCGGGACTGGGGGCGCTGGGACTGGGACTGGCGCCCGGCCCGGCGGGAGCGACGGCCGCCGGACTGGTCGTCGGCATCGGCAACGGCGTCTTCTCCGCGCACATCGCGCCACTGGTCCTCGCGGAGACGCCCGAGAGCCACCTGTCCCGCATCCAGGCCGTGCTCGTCCTCGTGCAGAGCCTCGCCCTGCTGCTGATGAACAACGTGCTCGGCGCGCTCGCCGGGTTCGCGGGCCCGGTGGCCGCCGTCGTCGCCTGCGCCGCGGTGGTCACCGGCATCGGCCTGCTCGGGCTGGCCTCCGGCCCGCTGCGCGACAACCGCACGGGGCTGCCCCCTCGGCCGGCCCCGGCGGGTGCCTGAACCGACCGGCGCGCGCGGCGCTCCCCCGCCACCGCACAAGGGCGGCGGGCCGCCTGTCCCACCGTGCTCTCCGGCTCCGGCATGCCGTCCCGAGCACCGCCCTTCCGCTCCGCCGCCCGGCGTTCCGGCGTCCGGTGACCGGTGACCGGTGGCCGGCGCCCGGTGGCCGGAGCGGCCCCCGGGCCGCAGGGTGTGCGGCAGGGAAGGCCGCCGGAAAGGACAGGACACAGTGTGTCGGCCTACGGCACGATGCCTCGGATGGACCCGAGGAACGACACGCCGGACCGGCCCCGGACGCGATGGGGCGTACTCGCACAACGGGACTTCCGTCTGCTCTGGACGGGCGAGACGGTGAGCGGTCTGGGCAACAGTGTCACCGTGGTGGCCGTACCGCTGATCTCGGTCGAGGTGCTGGACACCGGTTCCACCGCCGTCGGCCTGCTCACCGCGGCCGTGTGGCTGCCCTGGCTGCTGGTGGGCCTGCCCGTGGGCGCGTGGGTGGACCGGGCGCCCAAACGCACCGTGATGACAGTGTGCGACCTGGTCTCCTGTGCGGCCCTGACGAGTGTTCCGTTGGCGGCGTGGCTCGGCGCGCTCACCTTCGGGCACATGGTCGCCGTCGCCCTGGTCTGCGGCACCGCCGCGGTGTGCTTCAGCACCGCCTGCCACGCGTACGTGCGGACCGTGCTCGACGGCCGCGACCTGCTGGAGGGCAACGCCAGGCTGCAGGGCGCCGAGGCCGCCGCCCAGGTCGCCGGGCCGGGGGCGGCGGGACTGCTCGCCCAGGCGTTCGGCGCGGTCACCGCGCTCGCGGCCGACGCGGTGACGTTCCTGGTCTCCGCGGCCTGCCTGGGGCGGATCGGCGCGATGGAGCCGGACCGCGCCCCCGGCGGGGAACGCGTCCCCCTCCGACGGCAGATCGCCGAGGGGGTCCGCTTCGTGGCCCGGGACCGGTACCTGCGGCCGATGGTCGCGTGGGGTGCCGTGATCAACATGGCGCTGACGGGCTATCAGGCGGTCCAGGTCGTGTTCCTGGTCCGTACCGTCGGCCTCGACCCGGCCGTGGTCGGGCTGCTGCTGACCGGCGGCAGCGCCGGCGGCGTCGTGGGCGCGCTGGTGGCCACCCGGGTCGGCCGGTGGTTCGGCACCGCGCGCGGGCTGCTCCTGCTGCAGGCCGCCACCCTGCCGTTCGTGCTGCTCCTGCCCCTGACCACGGCGGGGCCGGGGACGGTGCTGTTCGCGGTGGGGTCCGTCCTCGTCGGGACCGGCGTCTGCGTGGCCAACATCGTGGTCGGCGGTTTCCGCCAGGCCTACTGCCCGCCGCGCCTGCTCGGCCGGGTCGTGGCCACGGCCATGGTGGTCAACCACAGCACCGTCCCGGCCGGGTCCCTGCTCGGCGGCGTGCTCGGTGACACCGTCGGGTACCGGCCGGCCATGTGGGTCATGACGAGTGTCGTCGCGTCCTCCTGGCTCGTCCTCGCGCTGGGCCCGATGCGCCGCGAACGCGACCTTCCGCGGGCCCACCCGCCGGAGCAGGAGCGCAGCCGCATCGCCGCGGACGACGGCCGACCCGGCCCGGCGTGCCGGAAGCCCTCGGACGCCCGGTGAGCCGGGAACACCGGGGCGGGCCTCCGTACGCCTCCTTCGGACCGCCGCCTGCACCGGACCGCCGTCCCCCTGCCTCGCCCCTCCATGACCACCGCCTCGCGGGCGATCTCGCGGCCACTGCGCAGCCGTGGCGGACCGGGTGCCGTCCGCGAACGTGGTCCCGGTGCGGACCGGGACGGTCACGGTGCCACCGTCTGCGCCGCGGACCCCCCGGCACCGGGAACCGCGCGCCCGGCGCGGAGCGCCGCGGCTCTCCGCGCCCCGGCGGCCTATCGCCCGACGGCGTACCCCTGCATCATGCGCGGGTTCGCCGCCGCCGACAGCACACCCGTCTCCGGGTCGCGGGCCACCGCGCACAGTCTCCCCTCCGACCAGGGACCGGCGACCGTGACGCGGTGCCCGCGGCGGCGCAGGCCCGCGATCACGTCGTCGCCGGCACGGGATTCCACGGTGATCGTCCCGGGGTTCACGGCACGCGGGTAGAAGGAGGAGGGAAACGCTTCGGTGTGCCAGTTCGGGGCGTCGATCGCGCCCTGCAGGTCGTAACCGCCACGGAATGTCCCGCGCACCGCCACGGCCAGCAGGAAGTGCAGGCTCCACTGGTCCTGCTGATCGCCGCCGGGAGTTCCGAAGGCGAGCACCGGCACACCGTCGCGCAGGGCCAGGGACGGTGTCAGGGTGGTGCGCGGACGGCGGCCGGGCGTCAGGGAGTTCGGCAGGCCGGGCTCCAGCCAGGTCATCTGCAGCCGGGTGCCCAGCGGGAAGCCCAGGGAGGGGACGACGGGGTTGGACTGGAGCCAGCCGCCGCTGGGCGTCGCCGAGATCATGTTGCCCCAGCGGTCCACGACGTCGAGGTGGCAGGTGTCGCCGCGGGTGGCGCCGTCCCGGGCCACGGTCGGTTCCCCCGCCCCCGCGGCCGCGGGGGCGGGCACGCGCGGGCTCCGCTCCCCCGAGACCAGCGCCGGCAGCCGGGGCGCACGCCCGTCGGGGCTGCCGGGCCGCAGCTCGTACGACGCGCGCCCGGCGTCGATCAGCGCGCGCCGCCCCGCGTTGTACGCGGGCGACAGCAGCGCCCGCAGCGGTACGTCGGCCCCCTCGGCGTCGCCGTACCAGGCCTCGCGGTCGGCCATCGCGAGCTTGGTGCCCTCGACGAGGGTGTGCACGTACTCGGCGCTCCCGTACTCCGCCCCGCTGCCCGGTGCGCCGAAGTCGTCGTCCAGCAGGGCCAGTTGCTGGAGCAGTGCGGGACCTTGGCTCCAGGGTCCGGCCTTGGCGACGGTCCAGCCGTTCCAGTCGTGGGTGACCGGCTCCTCGTAGTGCGCGGCGTACCCGGCGAGGTCGTCGCCGGTGAGGGTGCCCGCGTGCCGCTCGCCGGAGGTGTCCATGACGGGCCGGGCGGCGAAGCCGGCGAGCGCCTCGGCTATGAAGCCCTCCCGCCACACCCGGCGCGCCGCCTCGATCTCCGCCTCCCTGCGGCCCGCGCCGGCACCGTCCGGGACCGCGGCCCGCGCCTCGGCGAGCAGCCGCCGCCAGGTCGCCGCCAGCGCGGGATTCCTCAGCAGGCCGCCCGGCGCCGGGGAGCGGCCGCCGGGCAGGTAGACCTCGGCCGAGGTGGTCCACTCGGTCTCGAACAGCTCCCGGACCGTCTCCACCGTCGCGCCGATCCGCTCGACCGCCGGGTGCCCGTCCTCGGCGTAGCCGACGGCGTACTTCAGGACGTCGGCCAGGGACTTGGTGCCGTGGTCGCGCAGGAGCAGCATCCAGGCGTCGAACGCGCCGGGCACGGCGGCTGCCAGCGGGCCGGTGCCGGGGACGAGGTCCAGGCCGAGCGAGGTGTAGTGCGCGATGCTCGCGCCGGCCGGCGCGGGGCCCTGCCCGCACAGCACCCGCGGTCCGGTCCCGGCCGGGGCCAGGAGGATCGGCACCTCGCCGGCCGGGCCGTTCAGGTGCGGTTCGACGACGTGCAGCACGAACGCCGCCGCCACCGCGGCGTCGAAGGCGTTGCCGTCGTCCTCCAGCACGGCCATGGCGGCGGAGGAGGCCAGCCAGTGCGTGGACGAGGCCATGCCGAACGTGCCCTGCAGCGTGGGACGAGTGGTGAACATGGCGCGAGTAAACCCGCAGGGGACGCTGTGCGTCCAGGACATGCATGACACCGTCGGGACGGCGAACGGCCATGGGCCGCCGTCAGCGCCGCCGCGGCGGACCGGCGCCGTCGAGGTGCCGGCGGAGCGGGCGCGGCCGGTGCCGCGGGACCCGGAGGCGGTGCGGGCGGCGGCGGCCCGCGCGCCCGGCGGGGGCCCGGCCGGCCGGGTCGACGTCGCGGCCGCCTCGTCCTCCGGTCCCGAGCCGGTCGTGGACGCCGTCGCCGAACTGCGGGAGCGGCACCCCGGCGTGACGGCCGGCGTCTCCTCGGCCGGGTCCGCCACCGAGGTGGTCGCCATGGTGGCGCGGGGCCGCTGCGAGTCGGGCGTCGGCGGCAGCTCCGCGCGGCCCGCCGGGCACGGGCCGACCGCACACCGTCTGCGGGACGCGGGAGTTCCTGCTGGTGCTGCCGCCGTCCACCGCTTCGACCCGGCGGAGCGGATCGCCCGGTGGCTCGTCCATCGCGGGGGCCCGGTCGCCTCCGTCACCCGGGCGTTCCTCGGCACGGCGCTCGCGTGGGCGGCGGACCGGGCGTCCAGCGCCGTGTGAGCGTCACAAGGGTCCGACGGGCGGAGACGCAGTAAGGGTCCGGGGGATGGGGCGGGGCATACAGCTCGTGGGGGCGTGGGTATGCTCGCCGCCATGCCCGCGGCTTCCCCGCCCCCGTCGTCCCGCACCGCCACGGTGACGGCGAGGCGGGCGGGGTCGCCGGCCGCCACCGTGGCGGCGGCCCGTGCCACGGGCGCGGACGACTGAGTAGGAGCACGGTGTTCGAGTACGAGAAGGACGGCGCGGCCATCTACCGCCAGTCCTTTGCCACCATCCGCGCCGAGGCCGACCTCGCGGGTCTGCCCGCGGACGTCGGCCAGGTCGCGGTGCGGATGATCCACGCCTGCGGGATGGTCGACCTCGTCCGCGACATCGCCCACACCCCCGCGGTGGTGGCCCGCGCCCGCGAGGCCCTGCGCGCCGGCGCCCCCGTCCTCTGCGACGTGCAGATGGTGGCCAGCGGGGTGACCCGCAGGCGGCTGCCCGCCGGCAACGAGGTGCTGTGCACCCTGTCCGACCCGGCCGTGCCCGCACTGGCGGCGAAGCTGGGCACGACGCGCAGCGCCGCCGCGCTGGAGCTGTGGCGGGAGCGGCTGGAGGGCGCCGTGGTCGCCGTCGGCAACGCGCCCACCGCCCTCTTCCGCCTGCTGGAGATGGTCGAGGAGGGCGCGCCCCGGCCGGCCGCCGTCATCGGCGTGCCCGTCGGCTTCGTCGGCGCCGCCGAGTCCAAGGAGGCCCTGCTCTCGCACTCCTCCAATCTGGAGCACCTCGTCGTACGCGGCCGCCGGGGCGGCAGTGCCATCGCCGCCGCCGCGCTCAACGCGATCGCGAGCGAGGAGGAGTGAGCGCCGGGCCCCGCGGAACCGGGCCCGGCACCCCGCCGGCCGGGGTCGGGAGGGCCGTCCGGACGCCGCCCGGCGCCGTCGGCGGGGCTCGTCCGTAAGGCTGGGCCGGCGGGGTCCAGGTCGCGCTCGGACGTCCCCGGGCGGACACACCGGGCACTGCGGCAGCAGCGAGCGCAAGGGAGCACACCGTGTGCGGGAACCCGGGAGAGGACCGGCTCCCCGGCACGGCGGAATCAGTGGCGCTGCCCCAGGACCCACCGTGCGGCCTCCTCCGGTCCCGCCGCCGCCTCCACCCCGTCCGGGACGGGCGGCCGCCGTACGACGACCACCGGTACCCCCGCCTCCCGCGCCGCCCGGAGCTTGGGCGCCGTGGCCGAGCCCCCGCTGTCCTTGGTGACGACCACGTCGATCCGGTGCCGGCGCAGCAGGTCCCGCTCACCGTCGAGCGTGAAGGGGCCGCGGTCCAGGACCACCTCCATGTGGCGCGGGTGCGGGGCCTCGGGCGCGTCCACGGAGCGGACCAGGAACCACAGCCCGTCCAGGGCGGCGAACGCGGCCAGCCCCATCCGGCCGGTGGTCAGGAACACACGTCGTCCCAGCGCGGGCAGCAGCCCGGCCGCCTCCTCCAGCGAACCGGCCTCGCGCCAGTCGTCCCCCGCTCCGGGGACCCAGCCGGGGCGGCGCAGCGCGAGCAGGGGAACATGGGCGGTGGCGGCGGCCGACGCCGCGTTGTGACCGATCGTCCGGGCGAAGGGGTGAGTGGCGTCGACGAGTGCGTCCACCCGGTGCGCGCGCAGCCACGCGGCCAGGCCCCCGGCACCGCCGAAGCCGCCGACGCGCACCTCGCCCGGCGGCAGCCGGGGCGCGGCCACCCGCCCGGCCAGAGAGGTCGTCACCCGCAGGCCGGGGGCCTCGGCGGCCAGGATCTCGGCGAGCCGGCGGGCCTCCGTGGTCCCTCCCAGGATCAGTACGTGCACAGTGTTCCGGTTTCCTTCCTGAAGTAGTAGTGAGGCATGAGCAGCAGCCAGGCGAAGGGCGGGCGCAGCGCCCAACTCAAACACACGGGCCTGCGCCCGGGCTGGACCACCGGCGCCTGTGCGACCGGCGCGGCCACAGCCGCGTACACGGCGCTGCTGACCGGGGAGTTCCCGGACCCCGTGACGATCACCCTGCCCAAGGGGCAGACGCCGGCGTTCGCGCTCGCCGTCGAGGAGCTGGCCGACGGCCACGCCATGGCGGGCATCGTGAAGGACGCCGGCGACGACCCCGACGTCACGCACGGCGCGCTCGTACGGGCCACGGTGCGGCGGCTGCCCGCAGGGGCGGGCGTCGTCTTCAGAGCGGGTCCCGGCGTCGGCACCGTCACCCGCCCCGGTCTGCCCCTGCCCGTCGGCGAACCCGCCGTCAACCCCGTGCCCCGGCAGATGATGCGCGACCACGTCGCCCGGGTCGCCGCCCTGCACGGCGGCACCGGCGACGTCGAGATCACCGTCTCCGTCGACCACGGCGAGGAGATCGCCCGCTCCACCTGGAACCCCCGCCTCGGCATCCTCGGCGGGCTGTCCGTCCTCGGCACGACGGGGATCGTGGTGCCGTACTCCTGCTCGGCGTGGATCGACTCCATCCGGCGCGGTGTGGACGTGGCCCGGGCCGCCGGGCGCACCCATGTCGCCGGGTGCACCGGCTCGACCTCGGAGAGGACCGTCGTGGCCGCGTACGGCCTGCCCGAGGACGCGCTGCTCGACATGGGCGACTTCGCGGGCGCGGTGCTGAAGTACGTGCGCCGCCACCCCGTCGACCGGCTCACGATCTGCGGCGGCTTCGCCAAGCTGTCCAAGCTGGCGGCCGGCCATCTGGACCTGCACTCCGCGCGCTCCCAGGTCGACAAGGGCTTCCTCGCCGGACTGGCCCGCCGCGGCGGCGCGGACGAGGCCCTCGCCGACCGGGTCGCGCACGCCGCCACGGGCCTGGCCGCGCTCCAGCTGTGCGCGGCGGCCGGCGTCCCGCTCGGCGACCTGGTGGCGGCCGCCGCCCGCGACGAGGCCCTGACCGTGCTGCGGGGCGCGCCCGTCGCGGTCGACGTGATCTGCATCGACCGGGCGGGCACGATCGTGGGGCGCAGCACGGTGCGGTGACCGCGGTCGCGGTGCCGGGTCCCCGCCGCACGGACGGGTCCGTGCGGCGGGCGCCGCGGCGTACGGGCGCCGCGCGCCGCGATCACGACGGTGGCACCACCGGGCCGGCCACCGGCGGAGGACGGGATCACACGGCCACGCGGCCACACGGCCACGACCGCGCACTTACACGGTCATAGGGCTCTACGGTCACACGGCTCTGCGGCCCTGCGGCCCTGCGGCCCTGCGGTCAACTGTCCGCTTACGCGCGGCGGTCGGGCGCGTCGGCGGTCTTGTGCGCGGCCCACTGGGTCACCGGCATCGCCTGCCGCCACCCGGTGAAGCCGCCCACGGGCACGGCGTGCGCCACCGCGAGCCGTACCAGTTCGCCGCCGTGCCGCCGGTGGGCGTCGGCGAGCACCGCCTCGGACTCCAGCGTCACGGTGTTGGCGACCAGCCGTCCGCCGACGGGCAGTGCCCGCCAGCACTCCTGGAGGAGTCCGGGCTCGGTGAGCCCGCCGCCGACGAACACGGCGTCGGGCGGCGGGAGTTCGGCCAGGACGGCGGGTGCGGTCCCGGTGACGACCCGCAGCCCGGGCACCCCGAGCCGCTCGGCGTTGCGGACGATGCGCTCGGCCCGCACCGCGTCGCGCTCGACGGTGACCGCCCGGCACGACGGATGGGTGCGCATCCACTCGATCGCGACCGAACCCGAGCCGCCTCCGACGTCCCACAGCAGTTCGCCGGGGGCGGGGGCGAGCGCGCCGAGCGTGGCGGCGCGGACGTGCCGCTTGGTGAGCTGCCCGTCGTGTTCGTATGCCTCGTCGGGCAGTCCCGGAACGGCGCCGAGCCGCAGGGCCCCCGGGGCGCGGCGGCACTCGACGGCGACGACGTTGAGGGGGTCGCCGGGCGGGTGCGGCCAGTCGTCGGCGGTGGCCTCGGCACCGACGCGCTCCTTCTCCCCGCCGAGCTGTTCGAGCACCCGCATCCGGCTGGGGCCGAAGCCGCGGTCCCGCAGCAGGGCGGCGACCTCGCCGGGGGTGCCCGCGTCCGCGCTGAGCACGAGGAGCCGCCGGCCGTCGTGCAGGGCGGCGGCGAGCCGTGCGGCGGGCCGGCCGACGAGCGTGACCACGTCCACGTCCTCCAGGGGCCAGCCGAGACGGGCGGCCGCGTACGAGACGGAGGAAGGGTGCGGCAGGACGTGCACCGTGCCGGGGCCGAGCACCTCGGTCAGGGCGCGCCCGATGCCGTAGAACATCGGGTCCCCGCTGGCCAGTACGGCGATCCGGCGGCCGGCGTGCGCGGCGAGCAGGCCGGGGACCGCGGGGCGCAGCGGCGAGGGCCAGGCGATCCGCTGCCCGCCGCACTCGGCGGGCAGCAGGTCCAGCTGGCGCGGGCCGCCGATGAGGACCTCGGCGTCGAGCAGTGCGGTGCGCGAGGTCTCCGGGACGCCCCGCCAGCCGTCGGCTCCGATCCCGACGACGGTGACGGCGGCGGGCGGTTCTGGTCGTGCGGGGGTCACTGCTCGGTACCTCGGGGTTCGGGGGCAACAGAGGCGCACTCTACTCGGCGGCCGTCCGCGCCCCCGTGCTCGGGTACGCCCCGCCGCGGCCCTGTCGGCCCTACCGGCTCTGTCGGCCCTACCCGGCTCTGCCGGGAGGGCGGGCCGGTGGGCATGGACCACACCCGCTGCACCCACTGCACCCGAAGCACCCGTAACCGGAACCAGAACTGGGACCGGCACCGGCGACGCGGCGGGCGGACGGCTCTCAGCGCGTTCCGGACGGAGCCCCGAGCGGGGTCCCGCGCGGGGCTCCGCACCAGCCTCTCCGGCGACATATGCCGTCGCGCGATATATTCTTCGATCATGAGTAACCGAACGGTGCAGGGCCCCGCCCTGCTCATCCTCACCGCCCTGGCGGACACGCCCCGCCACGGGTACGGCATCCTGCAAGAGGTCACCGCCCTGTCCGAGGGCCGCGTGCGCATGCGCACCGGAACCCTGTACGGGGCCCTCGACCGGCTGCAGGGCCAGGGCCTGATCCAGGTCGAGCGCGAAGAGGTCGTGGACGGCCGCGCCCGCCGCTTCTACCGCCTCACCCCTTCGGGCCGGAGCGCGCTGGCCGAGGAGATCGGCCACCTGCACACCGTCGTCACCGAGGCGCACCGCCGTCTCGGCGCGGGTCCCGCCGGCGGCCTGGGGGCGAGCACCGCGTGAACACCCCGTCCTCCTCCCCCGCTTCCCCTTCGCACCGCACCTCCGCGCCCGGACAGGGTTCGCCGGGGGGACGGTCCCGCTCGCTGGCCCTGGCCCTGCGGCTGTACCCGGGCGGCTACCGCGACCGGTACGGCGAGGAGATCGCCACCGTCGCCGCCGAGGCCACGGCCGGGCGCGGTCGCGCCGCGCGCTGGCACGAGGCGGCCAGCGTCGCCGGACACGCCCTGCGGCTGCGCGCCGGCCTGACCCCGGACCGGTCCGGCGCGCGGCTGGCCGCCGTCGCCGCGCCGTTCGTGGTGGCCGTGGCCGCAGGCCAGCACCTGGCCCTGGTGCTGCGCCTGCCGCACACGGAACCTCCGCTCACCTTCCCCTGGACGGACATGGTCGGCGGGGTGCCGTACGCGATCGCCCTGACCGCCGCGGCGCTGTGGTCGCTGTCGCTCCTCTCCGTGCTCGGCGGGCACTGGCAGCCCGCCCGGGCGGCCGCCGTACTCGCCGCACTGGCCGTGCTCGGCGCCCGGCTCGACTACGTCAGTGACGCCTTCGTCAGGTTCGATCCGCTGCTCGTGCTGGAGAACCTGCTCGTGATGGGCCTGCCGCACCTGCTGTGGGCGGTACTGCTCCTGAGCGCACCGCGCGACCTGCTCACCACCTCCTGGAGCACACGGGCGTGCGCGGCCGCGACCGCCGCGATCACCTTCCTCGCGGCCTCGGCCGGGTGGCAGGAGGGAGCACGCGCCGCCACTCCGGCCGTCGTCGTCACACTGGCCGCCGTCCTCGCCCTGCCGACCCGCGACCGCTCCCTGCCGCTCGCCGTCGTCCTCGCCGCCCTGCCGCTGCTGTTCTTCACCTACGAGCAGACCTTGATGGGCACGATGGGCGAGTCCGGCGTCGGACGGAACCCGGCGACGGTGCTTCTCGCCCTGCCCCTGCTCCTGGTGGCACTCGGTCTCCCCCTCCTCAACCGCCGCCGTACCCGGCGCCCTTCACCCGCCACCGCCCCGCACGACACCATCCGCTGACCAGCGAGGCCGGCCCTCCGGAGACGAGGGCCGGCCACGACCCCACAGAGCGCAGGCGCCCTCACGGCACCTGCGCTCCGCCCACGGCTCCCCTTCCCGCCCCGACCGCGCCTTCCGTCGTGTGCCCCACCCCGCGACGTGCCCGCGCCGCCTCTCGCGGCCGGCCGTCGCGGCGGATCCGACCACGCAGGCCCGCCTCCACCCCCGTCACACCCGCCCATCCCCCCCGTCACACCCGCCCATCGGCGTTTCCCTCCGAGCGGCAGCGAAGGGCCGCGCCGAGGTGGGTGCGCAGGGTTTGTTTTGAGACAGTCGTGGGGCCGGGGCGCGGAACGCCCTGCGCAGCGGGCCGGTACCCGTCGGCGGCGCTGCCACCGGTTCCCCGCGGACCGCCGCGGCCGGTCCACCTCGGCGGCGGGCCAAGCGCCGGGCGGCGGCCTTCACCAAGGCGCCGCGGGTGCCCGCCGTGTCATACCGGCCCGCCCGGGGCAGCGCGACCGCGCCTTCCTCCCCTCCGCTGGAGGGCCCCGCCTCGGCCTGCCGCCCGGCGCGTGACGGAGTGACTACGGAGCGTGTCTTGAAGTCGCCGACCGTTGTCATCGTCCGTTGACTTTCCTGTACGCGGGTGACGTACGGTCAGGCCCGCCACCGGCCTTCCGAAGAGGTGATCATCCGTGGCTCACCCTGTCGACGTCGTCGGCTCCGGACACGCGGGACCGGTGACGAGCG
Source organism: Streptomyces minutiscleroticus (assembly GCF_014650875.1). Taxonomy (GTDB): domain Bacteria; phylum Actinomycetota; class Actinomycetes; order Streptomycetales; family Streptomycetaceae; genus Streptomyces; species Streptomyces minutiscleroticus. Next base: position 96,726 of record NZ_BMVU01000003.1, on the reverse strand, counting down.
CCTGCCCCGCCTCCCCGCGACACCGTGTCGTGTGCGCGGACGCCGGCCCCGGCGAGGCGAGGCGCCCCGGCCGCGCCGGGGGCGGCCTCCTCGTACCCGGCCCCGCCGCCGGGCGGCCGGAGCGGGCCGGCCCGGTCCGGCGGAGCGCCGGCCGGTCGTCCGCCCCGCCGACGGACTGAGGCCCTTTCCCAGCGGGCTGGGCCTTTCCCACCGTCGTACGGACGCCCGTCGTACGGACGTGCTGTCGCAGGGATGCACGCTGTCGTACGGACGCGTCCACAACGTTCACGGGACGAGCGGGCGAGGCGTCACGGACGCACGGCCGCGCCTCGACGTGGCCGTTCCCCGTCTCCGCGGCCCGTCCCTCCCCGTCCCCTTCCGAGGAGTCCCCCACCCGATCCCCCGATCGCTCGATCCTCGATCCCCCGATCAGAAAGGTCCTTCATGCGGGTTCTGTGCACCACCTTCGGCAGCCCCTCGCACGGCCGAGCCCAGTTGCCGCTGCTCCGGGCGCTCGTCGCGGCCGGGCACCGGGTGCGGGTCGTCACCACGTCGGCGCTGACCCCACTGTTCGAGAGGGAGGAGCTGCCCGTCCTCACCCGCCTGCCGGACCTGCCCGACAGCTCCATGGCGTCGGCGATCGGCGACGCCCTGCCCGAGGATCCGGCGCGGCTCGCCCCCGAGGAGCAGCAGCGGCTGCTGCTGGACACCCTGTCGCGCGCGATGTCGGGGCCGATGGCCCGAGCGCTGCGGGAGGCCGTGCTCCCCGTGGCCCGCGACTTCCGCCCCCACCTGGTGCTCCGCGACGGCATGGACCTGGGCGTCTGCCTGGCCGCCGAGGAACTGGGCGTGCCGCACCTGCCCACTCCGTCGGGCGCCGCCAACACCGTCGACCCCCGGGCGCTGCTGCCGGGGCTGACCGCGCTGCGCGCGGAGTTCGGCCTGCCCACGCCGGACGACCCGATGTCGGTGGTACCGCACGGCCGGGTCGACTACGTGCCGCCCTCGTTCAGCTTCGCCCGCCACCTGCCGCCCTCCTGGTCGTACCGCCAGACCGTCGACGTGGACCGCGGTGCCGTCCTGCCCGACTGGGTCACCGGGCTGCCCACCGACCGGCCGCTGGTGTGGGCGGCGCTCGGCACCGCGCTGCCCATGCTCCACGAGCGGCAGGAGGGCGGGCGGGGCCCGGCCCTCCCCTTCGCCTTCCCCGACCCGGTGGAGACGCTGCGGACCATCGTGGCGGCGGCCGCCGAACTGAGCGAGTGCACGGTGGTCGTCGCCACCGCCGGGCTCCCCGTGGACCGCGCGGACCTGCCGCCGCACGTCCACCTCACCGAGCGCCTGCCGCAGCCGCTGCTGCTGGAGTGCGCGGACCTCTTCCTCACCCACGGCGGGTTCAACAGCATGCGCGAGGCGATGCGCACCGGAACACCGCTGGCGGTACTGCCCCAGTTCGGCGACCAGCACTCCAACGCCGCCCGCGTCGAGGAGCTGGGCCTGGGCCGGCACATCACCGACCGCACGCCGTCCGGGGTCGCCGCCGCCTGCCGCGCGGTGCTGGCCGACCCGGGGGCCGCGGCGACCGCCCGCCGCGCACGGCTGGAGATGCTGGCCCTCCCGGAGGTCTCCGCCGCCGTGACCGATCTCGAGAAGATCGCCGGGGAAACCGCGTGACACCGTCGGACGCGGCCCGGCAGGACGCCGGGCCGGCCGGGGGCGGCCCGGGCCGGGAGGCCGGGCCGCCCCCGCGGCTGTCGCACCGGGAAGTCGTCACCGTGCTGTCCGGGCTGATGCTCGGCATGTTCCTCGGGGCGCTGGACCAGACGGTGGTGTCCTCGGCGCTGCGCACCGTCGCGGACGACCTCCACGGGCTGACCTCACAGGCCTGGGTGACGACCGCGTACCTGGTGACGGGCACCATCGCCACACCGTTGTACGGCAAGCTGTCCGACATCCACGGCCGGCGGCCCGTCTACGTCTGGGCGATCGCCCTGTTCGCGGCGGGCTCCCTGCTGTGCGGCTGCGCGACCTCCATCCACCAGCTGGCCGCGTTCCGGGCGCTGCAGGGGCTGGGCGGCGGCGGGCTGATGTCCCTGGCGATGACGGTGGTCGCGGACATCACCTCACCGCGTCAACGGGGCCGCTACCAGGGCTGGTTCATGGCGGTGTTCGCCGGCTCCAGCATCGTCGGCCCGGTGGTGGGCGGCCTGCTCGCCGGCAGCGACACCCTGCTGGGCGTCACGGGCTGGCGGTGGATCTTCCTGTTGAACCTGCCCCTGGCGGCGCTCGCGCTCGGTGTGATCGTGCGGGTGCTGCGCCGTCTGCCGCACCGGCCCGTCCGGCACCGGCTGGACTACGGGGGCGCCCTCCTCCTCGCGGCCGGCGTGGTGCCGCTCCTGGTCGTGGCCGAGCAGGGCCGCGGCTGGGGCTGGACCTCCCCTGCGGCGCTCGTCCTGTACGCGACCGGTGCGGCCGGTCTGGCGGGCTTCGTCGCCGTGGAACGGCGCAAGGGGGCCGCGGCGCTGCTGCCACTGCGGCTGTTCGGCGTCCGCAGCTTCCGGCTGGGCACCCTGCTGCACTTCCTGGTGGGAGCCGGGATGTTCGGCGCGACGGTGACACTGCCGCTGTACCTGCAGATCGCCCGGGGCCTGAGCCCGACGGAGGCCGGCCTGGCCATGCTGCCCACGACGGCGGCGAACGTCGCCGTCACCCTGACGGTGGGCCGGCTGCTCGTCCGCACCGGCCGCCCCAAACCACCGTTGGTGCTGGGCATCGGCTCCTTCACCGTCGCCATGGCGGTCTTCGCCACGCTCCGGGTGGACAGTCCGCTGTGGCACGTGTGGGCGGGGATGCTGTTCATGGGCGCGGGGCTCGGCGCGGCCCTGCAGACGATGACCACGCTGGCCCAGTCCGAGGTGCCCCGTGCCGACATGGGCGCCGCGACGGCCTCGGTGAACTTCTTCCGCTCCAACGGTGGCACCGCCGGTACCGCCGTGTTCCTGTCGGTGCTGTTCTCCGCCGCGGGCGGCCGCATCGCAGAGAGGCTCGGTGATGCGCTCGAGGACGCACCGACCCGTCGGCTCGCCGCGGAGCCGGAGAACGCGCGGGCCCTGAGCGGGGTGCTGCGGCCGGACGGCGGCGTGAACCTGGAGGACTCCGCGTTCCTGCGCACCCTGAGCCCCCGGCTGGCCCGGCCCTTCCTGGAGGGCTGGGTGGACGCGCTGCAGGCCGTCTTCCTGACCGGCGCGGCGTTGATGCTGGCGGCCCTGGTGGTGGCGCTGTCGCGGGTGCCGGACGTGGAACTGTCCGACACCTGACACCTGACACCTGACACCCGGGCCCGACGACCGCGGCGGTGCGGCCACCGGGACCGGCCGTACGGACCGGCCACGCAGGCCGCCCGGACCGACCGCACGCATCATCCGGACCGGCCGTACGCGCCGTACGAACCGACTGCACGGGTCGTCCGGACCGACCGTACGCGCCATGCGGACCGGCCGTACGCGTCGGCCGTACGGGCTGGCGTGCCCGAGGCCGTCGTCGCGGCGCGGGGCACCGGGCGTGTCCGCCACGTCCGGTGCCCCGCGCACACCGCTCCGGTGCCGTACGCGCCGTACGGCCGCGGTCACGACAGCCGCGCGGTCACACCGGATCAGAGGTTGATCATGTGTCCCGCGATGCCCTCGACGGCTTCCTTCACGGCCTCCGACAGGGTGGGGTGGGCGAAGACGTTGCGCGCGACCTCGTCGGCGGTCAGGTCCCACATCTGCGCCAGCGTCAGCGCGGGCAGCAGCTCGGTGACCTCGGGGCCGATCATGTGGGCACCCACGATCTCGTTGTGCCGGGCGTCCGCCACGATCTTCACGAAGCCGACGCCCTCGGCCATGCCGCGCGCCTTGCCGTTGGCGGAGAAGGGGAACTGCGCCACCTTGACGTCGTACCCCAGCTCGCGGGCCTGGGCCTCGGAGTAGCCGAAGGAGGCGATCTGCGGCTGGCAGAACGTCGCCCGCGGGATCATCGCGAAGTCGATCTCCTGGGTCTCCGCGCCGGCGATGGTCTCGGCGGCCACGACGCCCATGGCCTCGGCGGTGTGCGCCAGCATGAGCTTGCCGGTCACGTCGCCGATGGCGTAGACGCCCTCCACGCTGGTGCGTCCGCGGGCGTCGACCGCGATCGCGCCGCGCTCGGTGAGCTCCACCCCGGTCGCCTCCAGGCCGTAGCCCTCGGTCCGGGGCGCGAAGCCGAACGCGGCCAGCATCTTGTCGGCCTCGAGCACCTTGGACTCGCCGCCCCCGGCCGGGCTGACGGTGACCTTGACGCCCGAGCCCGTGTCCTCGACCGAGTCGACCTTGGTGGACAGCAGGACCTCGATGCCCAGCTTGCGGTAGTGCCGCAGCAGCTCCTTGGAGACGTCGGCGTCCTCGGTCGGCACCATGCGGTCGAGGAACTCGACGATGGTCACGTCCACGCCGAAGTTCTTCATGACGTAGGCGAACTCGACGCCGATCGCGCCCGAACCGCCGATGATGATCGAGCCCGGCAGGTTCTCGTCGAGGATCTGCTCCTCGTAGGTGACGACGTTGGCGCTCCGGCTCATGCCCGGCAGCATCCGCACCTGCGCACCGGCGGCGATGATGAGGTTGTCGCAGGTGTACGAGGCCGTGGCGCCGTCCGCGCCGGTGACGTCCACCGACTTCGGGCCGGTGAGCACGCCCCGCCCGTGCACCTCGGTGATCTTGTTCTTCTTCATCAGGTAGTGCACGCCCTTGGCGCTGGCCTCGGCCACGGAGCGGCTGCGCCGGTGGGTGACGGCGAAGTCCATGGTGGCGTCGCCGCTGATGCCGAAGGTCTTCTTCTCCTGCGTGAGGATGTGGGCGATCTCGGCGTTGCGCAGCAGCGCCTTGGAGGGGATGCACCCGACGTTGAGGCAGACACCGCCCCAGTACTTCTCTTCGACGACCGCGACGGACTTGCCGAGCTGGGCGGCGCGGATGGCGGCGACGTACCCACCGGGGCCGGCACCGAGAACGAGAACATCAAAGTGAGTCACATCGCCAGCCTACCGGCGGTTCGACGGCACTCCTCGCCGGTCCGCCCGGCACCGGCCCGGGGGCCCGGCGGGTGCGGCGCCCGCTCCCCGCGGCGGGAGCACCCCGTGCGCGGCCCGCGCACCGACGCCGGCGCGGCAGCGGGCGGTCACTTCCCGGCGAGGTGCGCGGTCAGGCGGGACAGCAGGGCGACGCAGTCGCGCAGCCGCCGCCGCTCCTCGGGGCTGAAGACGTCGCGGAGGGCGGCGTCGAGGGCGCCGGCGCGCCGGGCGCGTTCACTCCGCAGGCGGGCGCGGCCGGCGTCGGTGATGTGCAGCAGGAGCTTGCGGCCGTCGCCGGGGTGGGGTTCGGCGCGCACCAGGCCGCCGCCGATGAGGTCCTTCACGGACTTGGCCGCCGACTGGTGCGTCACGCCGCGCCGCTGGGCGAGGTCCGCCGTGGTCAGCGGGCCGCCGCGGTCGAGGAAGCCGAGGGCGGCCGCCTCCCCGGGCGGCATGGTGTCCACGACCCGCACCGCCCGGACCAGTTCTCCGATCGTCTGCCGCAACTCCTCGGCCAGCGCTTCTTCGTCCATGGACGCAGTCTACCCAGACATGTTGAATTTAGTTGTACAGTTTATTTGTACAGTCTGGTTCCAGAGTTTCCCGAGTGGAAGGGAGCCCGCCATGCGGCTCACCAAGTTCGGCCACGCCTGCGTCCGTGTCGAGAAGGACGGCCGGCGCCTGGTCGTGGACCCGGGCGGCCTGACCGAGCCGCAGGCGCTGGACGGCGCCGACGCGGTCCTGGTCACGCACGAGCACTTCGACCACTTCTCGGAGGAGGCACTGCGCCGGGCGGCCCGGGACAACCCGCTCCTGCGCATCTGGACCACCTCCTCCGTCGCCGCGCGGCTGGACGGCCTCGGCACCCGGGTCACCGCCGTCGGAGAGGGCGAGGCGTTCACCGCGGCCGGGTTCGACGTGCAGGTCCACGGCACCTGGCACGCGGTCATCCATCCGGACGTCCCGCGCGTCACCAACGTCGGCTTCCTCGTGGACGACAGCCTCTTCCACCCCGGGGACGCCCTGACCGTCCCCGATGCCACCGTCGACACGCTGTTGCTGCCGGTGCACGCCCCTTGGTCCACCGTCGGCCACCTGATCGACTACGTCCGCGAGGTCGCCCCGCGCGACGCCTACGCCGTCCACGACGGCGCCCTCAACGACGTCGGCACCGCGATGGTCGGCGGCTTCCTGGGCGACCGCGGTCCCGGCACCGCGACGCGCTACCACCGCCTGCCCCCGGGCACGACCGTCCGGCTCGGCTGACCCCGCCCGCCCACCGGGCCGCCACGAGCAGCCGGCCGTCGCCGATCACACCCTGCGTGAGACGGCGCACCCGGTCACCGCGTACCACCGTGCGTGGACGGGGATCGGCAGACGGCTCTCCCGCGGACTGCTGAGCGCGCACCCGGAACGCGGCGGGGCCCTGCCGGACGGTCACCGTGCGGCGGCCGAACGCGCCGACCCCGCCCCGCCGGCAGCCGCGGCGGGGCAGGTGCTCGACCTGCTCGGCGGACCGCCGCGCGAAGGGTACGCGCAGCGTCGGCACCCTTGACCCACATGAACCGCCCGGACCACCCGGACCGCCCGGAGCCACACCGCGCTCCGCCCACTCGCACCGCGCACCGCACGCACCGCGCACCGCACGCACCGCGCGAGAGGCCGGTGCCCCTGTGCACGGGCGGGACCTGCCGGACGGTGCCGGGACGTCCCGGCACCGCGGACCGGCGCGGTCCGCACCGGCGCTCGCGGCCGCGTCGGCCGGCGGTGCCGCCGCACACCGTGTGACGCGGGTGGTTCAGGCGTGCAGGGCGTAGCGGAGCGTGGTGTAGCAGGGGATGGCGGCGTCGATGCCGGCCATCCGGACGACGCGCAGGACGGTTCCGTGGAGCCCGGCCAGCCGCAGCCAGCCCTTCGCGTCCACCGCGGTGCGGTGCGCGACGACGAGGAGGTTGATGCCGCTGGAGTCCATGAAGGTCACGTCGCTGAGGTCGAGCACGGTCCGCGGCGGGGCCGTGCCGCCGGGCGCGAGCAGTGTCCGGGCGAGGTGGTCACGGTTGCCGAAGTCGATCTCGCCGCGCGGGACGACCACCCGCACACCCTCGATGGTGTCCGTGATGATCGACAGTGGATCGGGCTGTGCTGCTCCGTCAAAACCGGTCACAGGGGTCCTCAACTGCGCTCGCCGATACGGACTTCGGGGCAGGGCCTCGCGTCGACAGCCTCCCCCGAGACTACCGAAGGCACGCCCCCTGCCACCGTCCCTCACCGCGTCAAAAACGTGCACGGACAAGGTGCTGGATACACCCGAACGGGTGCTTGAGGGCGGCTTCCGGCACGCGGCCGAGGCTGCCGGTTCCGTCCCCGTCCCCACCCGTATCGCGCCCGCGCCCGTGTCCGCACTCGCACCCGCGCCCCACGTCCGCACCCGCGTCCGTATCCGCATTCACATCCGGTGGGCCTTCACCGGCGGCGGAGCGGGAGCCGCCTCTCCAGGCCCGCGCCGTGGACGGCGATGCGCGCCATGGTGCTCAGCTCGGTGATGGTCACGTCGACGCCCAGCGCCTTCAGCGTGATGCACATGCCCAGCAGGGTGAACGCGCTGTCGCGGCCGCAGTAGGTGACGCCGGACAGGTCCAGCAGGACCCGGCTCCCGCGGTCCCCGCCGAGCACGACGTCCACGACGGCCTCGTCCAGCCGCCGCACCGCGTCGACGTCGAGCTCCCCGGTCAGCTGCATCAGCACCGCGTCGCCATCCGCCCTCACCTGGCGGACGACCAGTGGAGGTTCCGGTCCCTGCGCCATGCCTGCCACCTCTGATCAGCGACGACGGGTCGCACCCCCTCCGCTCGCCCGTCCTTCCAGCCTGGCGACAGTTCCGGCCCCTGTCAGGCGACCGCCCCGATCCCCGCACATCGCCGTACGGAAGGGACGGCCGCATTCCCTACGGGCCGGCGGCACACCGTCCCGCGCCGGCTCGGCCGTCCGTACGGGCGCACCCGGCCGCGCCCCCGGCCGGCGCACCGGCTCCGGCCCGCCCTCGGCGTCACGGACCCGGCCGAGCCCCGCGCGTCACCGCCGAGCGCGCGGGACGGGCCTGTCCGGCGCCGGCACCGGGAAAGCGCTGGTCCGCCGTTCGGATGGAGCCGGGGGACCGGGGCGGTGTCGTCGGGGTGTCGTCGGTCCGGGTCCGGATCCGCCGGGTGTCAGGGTGTGCCCATGCAGATCGGTTACAAGCTGGCCTCGGAGGCCTTCGGCCCGGAAGAGCTCATCCGCCAGGCGGTCCTCGCGGAGACAGCGGGCTTCGACTTCGTCGAGATGAGCGACCATTTCCACCCCTGGCTCGACGTCCAGGGCCACTCCCCCTTCACCTGGACCGTCCTGGGCGCCGTGGCGGCGAGGACCGAACGCGTCGGCCTGGTGACCGGGGTGACGTGCCCCACCGTCCGCTACCACCCGGCGATCATCGCGCAGGCCGCGGCGACGCTCGCCCTGGTCTCCGGCGGCCGCTTCGTCCTCGGCGTGGGCTCCGGCGAGCGCCTCAACGAACACGTCGTCGGCCGCGGGTTCCCCGACACGGTGCGCGTGCGCCAGGAGCTCCTGCGCGAGGCCCTGGAGATCATCCGCCTGCTGTGGCAGGGCGGCTACCGGTCCTACGAGGGCAAGCACCTGCGGCTGGACGACGCCCGGGTCTTCGACCTGCCCGAGGAGGCCCCGCTGATCGCCGTGGCCGCCGGCGGCGGGGACGCGGCCCGGATCGCCGCCGAACTCGGGGACGGCCTGTTCGCCACCGAGGACAAGCCCTCACTCGTCGAGCACTACCGCGCCGCCGGCGGCTCCGGACCCGGGTACGCCGAGGTGCCCATGGCCTGGGCCGAGGACGAGCGGACCGCCGCCGAGGCGGCGCTCAAGACCTCGCGCTGGGCGGTGACGGGGTGGAAGGTGATGAGCGAGCTCCCCAACCCCGTGAACTTCGAGGCCGCCACCACCACGGTCCGCACCGAGGACATCCTCCAGCAGTTCGCCTGCGGCCCCGACCCGGACCGCTACCTGTCGGCCGCCCAGAAGTACGTCGACGCCGGGTTCGACCGGCTGGTCCTGCAGAACGCGGGCCCCGACCCCGACGGGTTCATCGACTTCTACCAGCGCGAACTCGCCCAGCCGCTGCGCCGGCTGCGTCCGAACCGCGCCGCTTCCTGACCCACCGCCGCAGGCCCCGCCGTCGCGGAACCCGCCGGCGCGCAGACACAGGCCGCGGGACCCGCTGCCGACGGGCGGACCGCCCCGGATCCGCCGGGTCCGCCGCCGGTGCCTCCCGCCCCGCGCTACGGCGTGCAGGTGGGACACGGCCGGCTCGGGTCCCGGCGGCACCGGGGCGGTCCGCCCGTCGGCCGTTCCGCCGTCAGTCGGGGCGCCGGGGACGGTCGGTGTCGAGCCGTCCGTCGTCCGTGTGATGGCGCTGGTGGGGGAACGGCAGCGGAGCGCGCCGCGTCGTCGCGCCGGACTGCTCGTCGTCGGAGGGAGCCTGCGCCGACGGGAGGTTCAGCCGGTGGCGGGGCGTCGTCGTCCGCCGGGGCGGCCGGGTGAGGGTGACCTGGCGGACGAGCTGCTGGAAGCAGACCAGCGACGCCAGTCCCGGCAGGGCCGCGGCCGCCGTGTCGCTGACCGTCCTGGGCGCGTGGAGGATGCACAGGAGCATCGCGATCGACGAGAACAGCAGGACCACCACCCAGGAGTGCACCGCCCGGCGCCGGTGCAGCGCGGCCCGCAGGACCGACAGCGACGCCACCAGCCACGGGCCGTAGATCAGCAGGGGCCACCAGGACGCCACGGCGCCCTCCGGACGCGACTCGGTCGCGAGGCGCAGGGGCTCGTACGCCACCACTCCGCCGAAGAGGCTCACCGAGCACGCGACGACCGCGGCCAGGGCCGCGATGAGAAGGCTCGTCGCCCGCAGCCGGCTCATCTCCCTGCGGACCTTGCGATGGCTCTTGGGCGCCTCGCGCAGCGGGGGCAGTTCCGCGGTGATGTCGTGCAGGTTCCCCAGCGGCGTGCCGGGGGCCGCGGCCGTGGCGGCCGGCACCTCCTCGAAAGCGGCGTCGTCCTCCTGCTCCCTGGCGTCCTGGAGCATGAACGCCAGCTCCTCGGCCGGGTCCCAGCCGGGATCCGGCGGCACCAGGGTCTGCGCGAAGCTCTCGTCCGAGGCGCGGTGTCTGCCGGTGCCGGTCTCGTCGAAAGGCGTCTCGTCATGGGGCCGGTAGTATTCAGAACGTTCGTGATACATAGCGCAGATCAGCTGCTCCGCCCGCGTTCGAGTCAATGTGTGGTACGACCGGGGCCACCGTCGGGTGAAATGGCTTTCCCGTTCCTGACGTGACGTCCGAGAAGTGCTGCGGTACTAGATCGGCCGCCCCCGGCGTCCGGGGAGATCCGCCCGGGCGAAGGTTCCGTCGGCGGGCGGCGAGCAGTGCTCCCGGCCGGGGACGCGGGTGCCGGGCCTTCGTCGCACCCGGCGCTCAGCAGGGGCGTTTCCGCACTTCCGCCTCCGGCTCGGAACGCGAGGCGGTCGCTCGCCGTTTTCCTTGGTCACATTCGAAGTAACGCCACTGCATTCATCCGGATACGCGGCATACGAGTGAACGGATTCGCCAAAGATTGTCTCGTCCGGCCGTCACGAGGAACCGTCGATGCCGCCGGGCGGAGAAAAATATTTCCGCGGAGGAGCAGGAAGGTTTTTTTCCTTGTGCATGTCGCCCGGGAGGTTTTCGGAACACAACATGCCGCGTGCCCACCGTTCCGCCGGTCTCCGCCCGGCGGGTCGATTCCTTCCCCGACAGGTGCGGAGCGTTCGGGCCCGGCGGGGCGGACCCGCGAATCCCACCGTCCACGGCTCCCACTGTCCGCGGATCCGCCTCTCCGGGAGTTCCGCCCTGGGAATCCCGCCCCTCCGGGAATCCCGTCTATGCGCGGATCGTGCCGTTCTCCACGACGAAGTGCTCCGGCCCGGAACAGCCGATGGACGGTGTGATCAGCAGACTCACGTCGACGGGCGCGGGGTCGGCGGCGGAGGTGGAGAACCGGCAGACTCCCCCCTTGCCCGTGAGCGGGTACCAGAACCACCCGTCCGCCTCACCGACCGTGGCGCGGTCCGACTCCGTCCAGACGCCGCCGTCGTAGGTGTACACCTGCAGCCGTACGGTGGCGGCGTACGCGTCGTCGGCCGAGCGGACCGCCGTGAGCGTGAACCTGTAGTCCTCGCCGAGGACCGACGAGGCGATCTCCTTCGTCTGCGGCGCGGCGGCGGCACTCGCGCCGGAGGCCGTCAGGCCGGCCGGTCCGAGACCGGCCACTGCCACCGTGGTGAAGGCCGCGACGGTGCCGCGGCGGACGAGACGGCGGTTCCTGTTCATCACTTCTCCCCCGTTGTGTGCGGTGCACGATGTACGGGAACATCCGGTTCCCCCGTACATGGGACAAGACACTCCCGGCCGCCCGGGGGTTGTACGCCGCCGTCCGGCTCCGCCGCGGCCCCCGGCGGAACCGCTCAGTCCGTCGCCGTCCGCGTCCGCAGGTAGCGGACCAGCGCCGCGACCCCGACGAGCGGACCGAGCGCGAGGACGAGGAGTGCCGTCGTCCACGAGGCGTGCTCGGCCAGCACGGGGACGAGGTAGAGGGTCGCGGCCGTCGTCACGTAGCCGATCGCCAGCTGGAGGGAGACCGCGCTGCCGACGTAGCGCGGGTCGGCGTTCTCGGTGACCATCGCCGAGAACTGCGCGGAGTCCGCGATCACCCAGAACCCCCAGAAGGCACTGACGAGCAGCACGACCGGCAGCGGCACCTGCCGGACGAAGGCGAGGACGACCGCCGCGCCGCCGGACAGGGCGAGGCTGACGAGCGCGGCCTGCGCGCGCCCGAAGCGGTCGCTGATGCGGCCGCCGACGAGGCACCCCGCGGCGCCGACCCCGATGCAGGCGAAGGCGGCCAGCGCCGCGTGCCGCTCCCCGTCGGGGGTGCCGGCGAACCCGTCGAGGCCGGCGAGGAAGGTGCCGATCCACGCCCACATCGCGTAGAGCTCCCACATGTGCCCGGCGTAACCGATGTTCGCGAGGACCACGGGACGGCTGCGGACGGCCCGCAGCGCCGCCCGCAGGCTGAACGCCGACCGCGGGAACGGATACGGTCCGGCGCCGCGCACCAGCAGCACGACGAGCGCGCCGGCGGTCGTGAGGACCGAGGTCGCGACGATCACCGCCTGCCAGCCGAGGCCGCCGGAGGCCTTGACGAGCTGCGGCGCGGCCGAGCCCAGGGTCAGCGCGCCGATCATCACACCGAGGGCGGTGCCGCGGCCCTCGCGGAACCACGAGGACACCTCCTTGACCGCCGACGGGTAGACCGCGGCGAGGCACGCCCCCGTCAGCGCGCGCAGCGCCAGGGCCGCAGCGAATCCGGGCGCCCACAGCAGGAGGAGGTTGACGGCGGCGGCGCCCAGCGCGCCGGCGCTCATCAGGCGCCTGCCGGGGACCGCGTCGGCCAGACCGGTCGCGGCGAGGGCGAGGGCACCGACGACGAAGCCCAGTTGCACCGCGATCGTCAGGAGCGAGGACTCGCCGCCGGTGAGGTGCCACATCTCCCGCAGCTGCGGGACGACGAACGAGGCGGAGAACCACACGCTCATCGACAGCAGTGTGGCGACGGCCAGGAGGGCGAGGGCAGCGGCGGCGCGCATCCGCTCGCCGGCGGGTTCCGTACCGGGCACCGACACGATCAGCCTCTCGTTCTCCGTCCACGGGCCGGACGCGCCACGTGGACCCTGCCGGGCGCCGTGATCACCCCCTCCCCGGATTCAAACACAGCCGTGCCGCGCGCGGCCGAGCCGGTGCACGCCGCCGCGTCAGTCGGACTCCTCGGCATACTCCTCCGGAGGCCCCAGCTCCGGGCGGTCCCGCAGCTCCAGGACCCCGCCGAGCCGTTCCGGTTCGAGGACCGTCACAGTGTTCCCGCCCGCGCGCAGCAGCGGTGCCGGGCAGTACAGCGTGACCTGCGGTCCGCGGCGCGGAGCACCTGACCGGCGGCGACCCGACGACCCGCTGGGCCGACGCCGACGACGCGGCCTCCCCGATCACGCCGGACATCGGCTTCGGCGCGGCCACCACCTTCGACGAGGTCTACCTGGACGAGTACACCGACTCGGGGACCGAGCCGCGGGTGCAGTCGTTCGACCTGCAACGGTGGGACGCCGCGAGCGGGAAGTGGGTGACCTTCGCGAGCCGTGGCACCGGCATCGGGCACGACCTCACCGTGACCGGCTTCGACAGCGTCACCGCCTCCAGGCTCCGGGCGGCGCTCACCGGGCAGATCGCGACGGAGCAGTACACGCCCGCACCGACCGGGACCGCCGTCTGCCGCACCGAGCGGACCGGCCGGAACGTGTGACGGCACAGGCGGGTGGACGCACAGGCGTCCACCCGCCTTTCCGCTGTCGCGTGTGCCCGTCATGACGGCCGGGAAGTGATCGTCCGTATCCACGACCACGCAGAGGGGCGGGGCACATGACCACCGCGGACCGTTTCCGTACCGCCGTCGACAACCGGGATCTCGCGGCACTCGACGACCTGTTCACCGACGACGTCCGCCTCTACAGCCCGGTGAAGTTCCCGCCGTTCGAGGGCAAGCGGGCGGTGCTGGGCCTCTTCGGGGTCCTGCTGCGCACGTTCGAGGACTTCCATTACATAGGGCACTTCACCGGCACCTCGCAGACCAGCGGCGACGCTGCGTCCGCCCCTTCGGAGGTGCTGCTGTTCCGCGCCAGGGCGGGCGGCAAGGAGATCCACGGCATCGACCTGCTGCACTTCGCCGACGACGGGCGGATCAAGGAGTTCACGGTCATGGTCCGGCCCAGGTCCGCCGTCCACGCCCTCGGCGAGGCCGTCCTCGCGGGACTGGTCGCGGACGGGCTCGCACCGGCACCCGCCGACGGATAGGACGGGCTCCCGCCGAGGGGCGGGGCCGGGTCCCGCCGACCGGTGATCACATCGCGAGACGCCCTTGCGCCACTCCCCTGGCCAGGCGTTGTCTCGCACGGTGAGAACCGAACAACCCGCACAGCACGGCAACGACGACATCGGCGACCGCTCCGCGCGGCGCGCCGTCACCGTCTTCCCGATCCTCGTCCTCGCGGCCGGCGCCCTCGGACTCCTCCTCCCGGACACCTTCGCCGGCTGGGGCGAGTCGGTGCCGTACCTGCTGGGCGTGGTGATGTTCTGCATGGGCGTCACCATGACCCCGCAGGACTTCCGCGGGGTCGCCCAGCGGCCCTGGGCGGTGGCCCTCGGACTGGTCGCGCACTACGTCATCATGCCCGGACTCGGCTGGGCCGTCGCCCACCTGCTCCAGCTCCCGCCGCAGCTCGCCGCGGGCGTCATCCTCGTCGGCTGCGCCCCCAGCGGCACCGCCTCCAACGTGGTCACCTACCTGGCGCGCGGCGACGTCGCGCTCTCCGTCTCCGTGGCCACCGTCTCCACTCTCGTGGCCCCGCTGGTCACCCCGCCGCTGACCCTGCTGCTGGCGGGCGAGTACCTGCCCGTCGACGCCGGCTCCATGGTCACCGACATCCTCAAGACGGTGCTGCTGCCGGTGCTCGCGGGCCTCGCCGTGCGGCTGTTCGCGGGCCGCCACGTGCAGCGCGCCCTGCCGGTGCTGCCCTGGCTGTCCGCCCTGACCATCGGTGTGATCGTGATCGTGGTCGTCGCGGGCAGCGCCGACGCCATCAAGTCGGCCGCCCTGCTGGTGTTCGCCGCCGTCGTGCTCCACAACGGCCTCGGCCTGGCGCTGGGCTACGGCGCGGGGCGCCTCGGCCGGCTGGGCGAGCCGGGGAGCCGCGCCATGGCCTTCGAGGTCGGCATGCAGAACTCCGGGCTCGCCGCCTCGCTGGCCACCGCCCACTTCAGCCCGCTGGCCGCCCTGCCCGCCGCGGTCTTCTCCGTCTGGCACAACGTCTCCGGGGCCCTCGTCGCGGCCTGGCTGTCCCGCCGGACACGCTGACACCGTGCGGACGCCGGCCGCCGTACGAGCGGCGGCCGGCGTCCGCGCCTCACCCCCGGACGCGCTCGGCGGGCACCACGGCATCTGCCGCCGCGGCGGCTCAGCAGTCGATCGGCTCCACGTCCGACCAGAGGACGGGATCACCGCGGGTACCGCTGAACGTCAGGGCGTCGCCCTCGCGTCCCCAGTCCAGTTCGTACGTACTGGAGCGGAACGGGCGGTAGCCGTCGTCGGACGACCACGAGCCGACCTTCAGGCCCAGGCCCATGACCCCCACTTCGTAGACGTCACCGCCGCCCGCGACCAGGAAGGACGTCTCGCGCACCACGACCCGGCACCCCTGCGGGCTCTCGGGTTCGAGCACGCGGTAGTCCGCCTCCTGCGTCAGGTCGCCGAGCGCGCCGAGTGCGATGCCCAGCGCCGCCGCGACCTTCGCCAGGAGGAGTACCCGGTAGGGGACGGCGCGCCGCTTCCCCGCGGGCCGGTCGGCCGCCGGGCGGCCGGGCCCCGCCGTCGCGTCCCCCTCGTCCGCCCGGAGGGCGGGCTCCGGTGTGTCGCCGGCCCTCATGAGCACCAGCGCGGCGAGGTACAGGACGCAGCTCACCCACCAGCCGGGAACCACCCGTCCCGCGACGACCAGCAGCAGACCGCCCCACTGCGCCCAGACGGCGAGCACCGCGCACCCGAGGCCGACGGCCCCGTACGCCAACTGCCGTCGTACACCACGCTGTTCCGATTCCACCGGCACACCTTATGGTCACACCTGCGGCGTGCCGGACGGGTCAGGCGGTGGCGACGGGGCCCGGCGGCAGGTGGACCGTCATGATCAGGTCGCAGGGTCCGGCGTCCGCGCCGCGGTAGGTGTGCGGGGTGTCCCCGTCGAAGGTGGCGGTCTGGCCGGCCTAGACGGTCGTTCGACGCCGCGGTCCCCGGCCGGGGCGCCGCGTCCGGGGTCGCCTCGGCCGCCGCGTTCGCCCTGCTCTGCCGCACCCTGGCGATCGGCCCGATGAACGTCCTCTCGCCCGTGACCGCGCTGGTGTCCGCGGCCCTGTCCGTCGGCGTGGGCCTGCTCCAGGGCGAGCGCCTGAGCGCCGCCGGGCTGGTGGGGCTGCCGCTCGCGCTGGTGGCGGTGGTGCTGGTCAGCGCCGGGCACGGCGCCGGCTCCGCCCGCCCCTCCCGCAGGGCGCTGCTGCCGGCCTTCGGCGCGGGCGCCGCCATCGCGCTCCAGCTGGTCTTCCTGCACCAGGCCCCGTCCGGCAGCGGGGTGGCCCCGCTGGTCGTCGGCCGGGCGGTCTCCTCGGCCGTCACCCTGACCGCGGCCGCCCTGACGCACCGCAGGCCGGGTTCCGAGCGGCCCGCCCACGCGATGTCGGCGGCCGCGGGCGTACTGGACTCGGTGGCGAACCTGCTGTTCCTGCTCGCCGCCCGCAGCGGCGACCTCACCGTCGTCGCCGTGATCACCGCCCTCTACCCGGCCGGCACGGTCCTGCTCGCCCGCGGCGTGCTCGCCGAACGCATCCACCGCGGCCAGCTCGCCGACCCGGGCACCGCCGCCGTCGCCGTCGGGCTCCGCGCCCTCACCTGACACCGGACGGTCCCGCGGCCCGCCGCACACCGATCGACGCCGTCATCGCCCGCACCGCCGCGGCCGCTGCAGGCACCGGCCGCCCTCACCCCCGCGGCAGCCGGCCTCCTCGCCCCCGCCTGGACCTGGGCCGGTCCGCGGTCCGTCCCGCGCCGCCCGTACCGTACGGCCGCCACCGTGCCCGACCGCCGCCGTGCCCGGCGAGGGCGGCTCAAGTAGTGCGGCGCAGCCAGTCCTCGAAGCGGGTGCCGGCCTGGCGGGCGCGGCCCTCGTCGGGGACGAGGCTGCGCTCCGCCAGTTCGGAGCCGAAGTAACGGGCGTGCGGGTCGGCGACGACCGTGCGCGGGTCGCCCCACGCGCGCAGCGCCTCGGCGACGAACGCGTCGAAGCGGAGCAGCTGGGGACCCGCCACCTCGACGGTGCCCTTCAACGGGGCCCCCACGGCGACCTCGCACACCGCTTCGGCGACGTCGTCGGCCGCCATGGGCTGGACGAGCACGGGCGGCACACGCACGGTGTCACCCTCGGTGGCGGTGTCGGCGATACCTTTCACGAACTCGAAGAACTGTGTCGCCCGGACGATCGAGTAGGCGATCGGCCCCTGCTTGACCAGCTGTTCCTGTGCCACCTTCGCCCGGAAGTAGCCGTTGTCGAGCGGACCGTCGACGCCGACGACCGACAGGGTCAGGTGGTGCGCGACGCCCGCCGCCTCCTCGGCGGCCAGCTGGTTGCGGGTGGAGGTGGTGAAGAAGTCCGTCGCCGCCCGCTCCTCGAAGGAGGGCGAGTTGGTCACGTCCACCACCACCCGGGCTCCGGCGAGCGCGGCGGCGAGGCCCTCACCGGTGAGGGTGTCGACGCCCGTGCCGGGCGCGGCGGGCACCGCCTCGTGCCCCAGTTCGCCGAGCCTGCCGGCCACCTTGCCGCCGATGAGCCCGGTGCCTCCGATGACCACGATCTTCACGTCACGCTCTCCTTGCTCCGATGGCGGATCAGCGGATCGGACGGCGAACCGGTCGCGTCCAGAGGGGGTTCGGTCAGGACGGCCGGGGTGCCCGCAGGTGCGCGCGCCGCTTCAGCTCGTCGTCGTCGACGAGGACGAGCATGGGCTGTCCCGGCACGCAGAGCATGGTGACGAGGAAGCGCAGGCGGGTGTCGGTGCGGTGGTTGCCGTCCTGGTAGTGGACGACGTCTCCGCCGGGCTCCCAGAACGTCTCGCCCGCGCGGACGATCCGCTCCGGCTCGCCCTCCAGCTCGAAGCGCATCTCGCCCTCCAGCACGTAGCCGAAGGCCGGTCCGGGGTGGCGGTGCGGCGGGGTGCCCGGATCACCGGGCGGGAACTCGACCCGGACGGTCGTCACGTGCGCGCCCTCCGGAACGGCGGGCGGGGTCACCTCCTGCAGCACGGTGAGCGCGGTCTTCCACGCCTCGGAACGCGGGTGCTTCCGGGTGTCGGACACGGCACTTCTCCTTCCGCGGTGCCTGTGCTCCGCGGCGCCTGCGATCGGGGTCGTACGGGGTGATGGCCGGCGGAGCGGTCTCTACGGGGCGGTGCTGCGGTCGAGGGCGTACGCGGCGGTGCCCGTGGCGGGGCGTACGGAGCGCGGGAGCCCTCCCTCGCCGGCGCGCCCCGGTCCGTGCCCGCCGGGGGACGCGGACGGCTGACCCGGCGCGCGGCCCGGGGGCTCGTGGGGCGCTCCCGGGAGGAGTCCCATTGTCCAGGGACCCGGTGCGCCCGGTGAGCGCGGTTCCGGACACGTCCCCGGCACCGTGCCGCCCCCGGCCGCCCCGCCGCCTTCCGGCAGGCCGGTCCGGCCGCTTCCGCACCGGTCCGCCACCCGCCGTCCACCAGCGTTTTCACTACTTCACCTTCCGAACTCGGCGGAGTCTGCACACGGTTGATCCTGTTCGACTCATTGACATGCACAAGATCGGAGTACAACGTTGCAAGTCCCCCCACACCAAGGAGGACCGTATGCTTCCCCCACGCAGGCCGACGGCGTCCCTGGCTGTCGCGGCCGCGCTCGGCGCAGCCTCCGTCGTCGCCGGTCCGGCAGGACCGGCCTCGGCCGCGGCGGACACCATCCCCCTGACCCTGAAGAACACCTCAGGGAGCAGCGAGCAGGTGTACGTGTACGTGATCGGCACCGAACTCGCCTCCGGCGAGCAGGGGTACGCCGACGAGAGCGGAGCCTTCCACGCCTGGCCGGCCGGCGGCGCCCCGCCGGTACCGGCCCCCGACGCCTCGTTCGCCGGTCCGGTCAACGGCGAGTCAAAGACCATTCAGCTTCCGAAGTTCTCCGGCCGGGTCTACTTCTCGTACGGCCAGAAGCTGGACTTCCGGCTCGCCGAGGGCGGGCTCGTGCAGCCCGCCGTGCAGAACGCCTCCGACCCCAACCACGACATCCTGTTCAACTGGACCGAGTACACGCTCAACGACTCCGGTCTGTGGCTGAACTCCACCCAGGTGGACATGTTCTCCGCGCCCTACTCGGTGGGCCTGACCGCCGGCGACGGCTCCACCAAGGAGACCGGCAGGCTCAAGCCGGGCGGTTACCAGGCCGTCGTCGACGGCCTCAAGGCGCAGGGCGGCGGCTGGGAGGGCCTGGTCCAGACCCGCGGCGACGGCACGCCGCTGCGCGTCCTGGCGCCCGGCCACGGCGTCGGCTCGGGCGCCATCCCGGCCGACGTGATGAACGACTACATCGACCGCGTCTGGTCCAAGTACGCCACCGACACCCTGACGGTGACCCCGTTCAAGGAGCAGCCGGACACCAAGTTCCACGGCAGGGTCAACGGCGACAGGATGGACTTCACCGACGGCACCGGTGCCGTCGTGACCTCCTTCGAGAAGCCCGACTCCGACTCCGTCTTCGGCTGCTACAACAAGCTGGACGCCCCCAACGACCAGGTGCGCGGCCCCATATCGCGGACCCTGTGCGCCGCGTACAACCGCTCCACCCTGCTCACCAACCCCGACCAGCCCGACGCCGACGCCTCCGGCTTCTACCGGGACGGCGTCACGAACCACTACGCCCGGCTGGTCCACGACCAGATGCAGGACGGCAAGGCGTACGCCTTCGCCTTCGACGACGTCGGCGCCCATGAGTCGCTGGTGCACGACGGCGCCCCGAAGGACGCGACCATCACGCTCGAGTCCTTCGGCTGATCCCGGCCGGTCCCGGCCGGGAGCCTTCCGCACCACCGTCGGAGCCGTTCCTCCCCGCACCGGGGAGGAACGGCTCCGCGCGTGTCGCGGCGGCTCCCGTACCCCGGGTGCCCGCGTCCGATGGCGGCCCGGGCGCGCGCCGACGACGCTGGTACGGAACCGGAGAGAAGGAGACCACCATGAGGAAGCCGGTCCGTGTGCTCGCCGCGGTCCTCGCCGCATCCGCGCTGTCCGCCGTGCCCGCGCAGGCCGCCGCGTCCGGGCCGGCCGACGTGACGGTGGCGCAGTGCACCGCAGGGGGCGGCATCATCATCGTCTCGATCGTGGGCAACGGCGAGGACGCGAGGACCGTCGCCCACTGCAAGGGCGGAATCTACGACGGACAGCCCGTCGTCTGAGGCGGCGCCACCGGCGAGGCCGCCCGCCCGACGCGGACGGCGCGCCCCTTGGACGGCGTGCTGCCCGCCGGGCGCCGCCCGGGCGGGATCCACCGCCTCACCGTGCCGGGTCCTCGCGCCCCGGCGGGGACCCGCGCCCGGCGGACCGGCCACCGCCCGCGAGCAGGTCGTCGAGTTCGGCCGCGAAGAACAGCGCGGGGTCGAAGCCCATGCCGGTGAAGTGGCCCGCCAGTTCCAGTGACAGGACGCCGTGCAGCCGGGTCCAGAAGGTCAGGGCCCGGTGGAGGACCGCGGGCGGGGCGGGGTGGCCGTCCGCCCACTGCCGGTGCTCCTCCAGGTGCGTGCCGAACGGTGTGCCGGGGCCGTCCGGGGGCAGCGCCGCGCAGGCGTCCAGCAGCGTCGCCATGATCTCGGACGCGATCCCGGTGATGTCGTCGGGCGCGTGGTAGCCGGGGACGGGGGTGCCGTAGACGAGGAAGTACCGGTGGGGGTCCTCCAGGGCCCACCCGCGCAGGGCGTGCGCCAGCGCGGCCGCGTCCGGCCCCGGGGCGGAGGCCGCGCGGAACGTGTCGGCGAGGCTCCGGTAGGCGTCCCGGACGAGTTCGGTGATCAGGTCGTCGCGGCCGGCGTAGTACCGGTAGAGGGCGGGACCGCTCATGCCCATCCGCTTGGCGATCGCGTTGAGGGAGAGCCCGGAGGCGCCCGCCGTCGCGATCTGCTCCCACGCGCGCTCCTTGATCTCCGCGCGCACCTGGGCGCGGTAGCGCTCGCGCGGAGTCTTCGCGCCTGTGCCCGTCATGGCCTCCGCCTCTCCGCGCCCGCACGGCTGCGGGCCCACGATTTAGTTAGAGGCTATCACGAAGCCTATTGACACTCACTTTCGCGTTCGGTTACAACTTCTAACTAAACCAAGAGGCGCTCACCAGATACGCGCCGCAGGGGAGGTCGTCATGAACGCCGAAGGACTCGTCGAGATCGTCCTGCCGGGCAAGGTGGAGCCGGAGGGGCTGCGGATCCGGCGCGGGGACGTCCCCGTGGCGGGCCCCGGCCAGGTCCTGCTCCGGACGGAGGCGACCGGGGTCTCCTTCGCCGAGCAGCAGATGCGCCGGGGCCGCTACTACGACCAGCCGCCGTTCCCCTTCGTGCCCGGCTACGACCTGGTCGGCACGGTGCTGGCGACCGGTGAGGGCGTCGAGCCGGGCCTGGCCGGCACCCGGGTGGCCGCCCTGGTCAAGGTCGGCGGCTGGGCCAGCCACGTGCTCGTCGACGCGGCGGACGTGGTGCCGGTGCCCGACGGCGTCGGCGCGGCGGAGGCCGAGGCCCTGGTGGTCAACGGCCTCACCGCCTGGCAGATGCTGCACCGCACGGCACGCGTCCGGGCGGGAGGGACGGTCCTGGTGCACGGCGCCAACGGCGGCGTCGGCTCGGTCCTGGTCCAGCTCGCCCGCGCGGCGGGGACGGAGGTCATCGGCACCGCGTCCGTCCGCCACCACGACACCCTGCGGGCCTGGGGCGTCGTCCCCGTCGACTACCGCACGGGGGACGTGGCCGCGCGGGTCCGCGCACTCGCGCCCGGCGGGGTGGACGCGGTCTTCGACCACGTCGGGGGCCGCGGCATCGTCGACTCCTGGCGCCTCCTCGCGCCCGGCGGCACGCTCGTCTCCTACGGCACCGCCTCCACCCGGGACGACGAGGGCTCCAAGCAGTGGCCCGTGTTCAAGCTGCTCGGCCGGGTGTGGCTGTGGAACGCGCTGCCCAACGGCCGCCGGGCCCACTTCTTCAACCTCTGGGCCGGGCGCTCCCTGGCCAGGAACCGGTTCCGGGCCCGGCTGCGCGCCGACCTCACCGAGGTCTTCGCCGCCCTGCGGCGCGGGGACGTCACCGCCCGGATCGGCGCCCGGCTGCCGCTCACCGACGTCGCCGAGGCCCTGCGGCTGGCCGAGTCCGGCACCACCGCGGGAAAGATCGTGCTCATCCCCTAGAGCCCGTCGGCCGGTGCCACGGGCCGGCGGGGACCCCCGCCCATGGCACCGGCTCATGCTGGGCGCATATAAACCGCGTCGATCGTGCGACAGCCGCCGAAGAGTGTCCTGACAGGTGAGAACCTCGTTGCCACGATGAGGAAGGACGAACGACGACGGGCCGCGCACGGCCCGTCCGTGAGGGACGGCAGAGGGATGGACCAGCACACGGAACCCCGACTGGTCATGCGTCGGGTGCGGGCCGACCAGCACGCCGTGCTGGTGTACCTGGCCGGTGAGCTGGACCTCGACACCACCCGTCTGCTGGTCGAGGACTTCGTGCAGCTGGCCCTGCACCGGGACGACCACCACCGTGTGCTGCTGAACCTGTCCGACATCACCTACTGCGATCCCGGCAGCCTGTTCACCCTCCTCGGTCTGTGCAACGCGCTGCACGCGATCGGCGTCCTCGTCACCATCACCGATCTGAGCACCGCCGTCCGCACCATGATCACCCTCGTCGGCCTGGGCGACCAGCTCCCTCTCCACCGCCCGTGACGGCGGGGCCGCACGGCCCCGGTGCGAGGCGGGAGGCTGCGGTCGGCACCGGGGAAACGCGTGTCGGTGAGGGCTGGTAGAAAGGGCGGCCCATGGACCGGCGGGGCGTCGGCGGTGTCCGCCGGCGCCCCGGTCCGCATGCGGGAGGACATCGCGTGACCATCGATCACATATCCGAGCTGCACGGCCTGCCCGTGTACGACTTTCCGCGCGCCGGGGAGGAGGACGGGCCGCTGCCGGCGGCGGAGACCGTCGCCTGGCGGCTGGCGCGGGACCCGTTCCGCACCGACGAGGAGAGCTTCGACCTCTGCTGGGAGCGTTTCCTCGACACCGTGGACCCGGCGCGGGTGCGGGCCCTGGTGCTGGGGGCGGGCGCCTACGGCACGGAGGACTCCGGCGACGACCCGGAGGAGACGGCCGAGCGCCTCGCGGCCGCGGCCGGCCGGCTGACCGGGCTCAGGGCCCTCTACCTCGCCGACCTCACCTTCGAGGAGGCCGAGCTGTCCTGGATCGTGCAGGGCGACGTGTCGCCGGTCCTGGCCGCCTACCCCCGCCTGGAGGAACTGGCGGTCCGCGGCTCCAACGGCGGCTTCGAGGACGAGCCCGGACTGCGGCTGACCCCGTTGCGCCACGAGCACCTGCGCGTCCTGCGCTTCGAGAACGGCGGCCTGCCCCGCGAGGTCGTCCAGGGCCTCGTCGC
Organism: Streptomyces minutiscleroticus; assembly: GCF_014650875.1. Classification (GTDB taxonomy): domain Bacteria; phylum Actinomycetota; class Actinomycetes; order Streptomycetales; family Streptomycetaceae; genus Streptomyces; species Streptomyces minutiscleroticus. The sequence continues at coordinate 73,228 of NZ_BMVU01000003.1, read as the reverse complement.
CTGCGACCTGCCCCGTCTGGAGCGCCTGGACCTGTGGCTCGGCGACGAGTACTACGGCCGCACCACCACCGTCGCCGACCTCGCCCCGCTCCTGGCCGGCGACGCCCTGCCCGCCCTGCGCCACCTGGGCCTGCAGAACAGCGACGTGCAGGACGAGGTCGCCGCCGCCGTCGCCACCGCTCCGGTCGTCGCCCGGCTCACCTCGCTGCACCTGGGCCTGGGCACCCTCGGCGACGCCGGCGCCGAGGCGCTCCTGACCGGTCAGCCCCTGACCCACCTGGAGGAACTCGACCTCCACCACCACTTCCTGTCGGATCCGATGATGCGGCGCCTGCGCGAGGCCCTGGAGCCGTTCGGAGTGGAGGTCGACCTCGGCGAGCAGGAGAAGGCCGACGAGGACGGGAGCCGGTACACGGCGGCGGGAGAGTGAACAGGAGCTGATCCTCCCGGCGTCCGGGCCCGGGCCGCCGCCCCGGCCCGGGCCCCACCGCCGCCCGGCCCCCATCGCCGCCCCGCCCCTCCACCGCCACCCTGCCACTCCGCCGCCGCGGGCCTCCGCCGCCGGGTCCGCCCCGACCGCCGGATCCGCGGCTGGAGTCCGTCGCACGCCCGCACGCCCGCTGCCGGACGGTCGTCCCCGGGCGCGCGGGAGTCCTGGGAGACGTCGGGGCGGTGGCCGCCGCCCGCTTTCACCCGGCGGCGGGCGGCGCCGTCCGCGACGCCGGGCCTCGGCCGGGTGTTCGTACGGACGGGACGACACCGCAATCTTGTGCACGTGCGAAGGCGCGGAACTCCCTCTTACGGGCGAGCGGTGAGGATCTTCCCGCCGCTCCACGTGCGACCGCGTGCGTTCCACGTGCCTCGACCACGGGGTTTACGCCTTTCGGGTGCGAAGGCGCCCCCTTCGCGCGGTTCTCGATCACCGCGGTCTGCTGGTTGCCTGGTGCGGCGGCGTGCACAGCGCATCCGCGCCCCGAGTCGTCCTGGAGCCCACCACCATGAGCACGTCCACGAACGCCGCTTCCACCTTCACCCTGCCGGGCCCTCCCGATCCGGCCCGCTCGCTGCGGACCCGGCGCACCGGGGCCGTTCCGGGACTGAGACACCGGCCCGCCGCGCCGGCCGACCCCGACAAGGCCGCCGAGGTCGACCGGAGGCTGGAGGAATGGGCGCGCGAACTCGACCTGTTCCCCGCGGCGTGGAGCGGGGACTTCGCGCAGTTCCGGTTCGGCCGGGCCGTGTGCCTGCAGCACCCCGCGGCGGCCGACCTGGAGCGCCTGACCGTCGCCGGCAAGCTGCTGCTGGCCGAGAACATCGTCGACAGCTGCTACTGCGAGGAGGACGAGGGCAGGGGCGGCGCGCGGCGCGGCCTGGGCGGCCGGCTGGTCATGGCGCAGTCGGCCCTCGACCCGTTCCACGGCGCCCCGGAGTACGAGACGCGGTGGCGCGAGGGCGTGCAGGCCGACGGCCCGCTGCGCTCGTACCACTGGGCCCTGAAGGACTACGCGGCCTTCGCCACCCCCAGCCAGACCGACCGGTTCGTGCACGACATCGCCCGGCTGCACATGGGCTACCTCGCCGAGGCCTCCTGGGCGGAGACGCGGCACGTGCCGCGCGTCTGGGAGTACCTGGTGATGCGGCAGTTCAACAACTTCCGCCCCTGCCTGTCCATCGTCGACGCCGTGGACGGCTACGAACTCCCCGAGGCGGTGTACGCCCGCCCCGAGATCCAGCGGATCACCGCCCTGGCCTGCAACGCCACGACGCTCGTCAACGACCTGTACTCCTTCACCAAGGAACTGGCCAGCGACCCCGAGCACCTGAACCTGCCTCAGGTGGTGGCCGCGAACGAGCGGTGCGGCCTCAAGGCCGCCTATCTGAGGAGCGTCGAGATCCACAACCGGGTCATGGAGGCGTTCGAGACGGAGGCCGCCGAGCTGTCGGCCGCCTCGCCGCTCGTCGCCCGGTACGCCCGCGGCCTGGACGACTGGGTGGCGGGCAACCACGAGTGGCACGCCACCAACACCGAACGCTACCGCCTGCCCGACTACTGGTGAGTGCCCGGCCCGTCCGGCCCGGTAGTCCCCGGCCCGCCGACCGACCACCGAACGCACGCCCGCACCACAGCGAGGAGTCACTGTTGACCAGCGCGCACACCGGCACCACGTCCGCACCGATCCCGGCCCAGTCCACGTACCAGAACCGCGTGGCGGAGTACTGGAACGCCGAGGAGAACCCGGTCAACCTCGAACTCGGCAAGCTCGACGACCTCTACCACCACCACTACGGCGTCGGCGCCGCCGACTTCTCCGTGCTGGAGGAGCCGGACCCCGACCGGCGCGGCGAACGGATCACCCGCGAACTGCACCGCCTCGAGCACGCCCAGGCCGAACTGCTCGCCTCCCACCTCGGCCCCCTCTCCCCCGCCGACCACGTCTTCGACGCGGGGTGCGGACGCGGGGGCGGCAGCGTGGTCGCGCACCTGCGGTACGGCTGCCACACCGACGGAGTGACCCTCTCCGAGAAGCAGGCCGGCTTCGCCAACGAGCAGGCGCGCAAGCGCGGCATCGACGCCAAGGTCCGCTTCCACCACCGCAACATGCTCGACACCGGCCTCGATACCGGCGGGTACGCGGCGTCCTGGAACAACGAGTCCACCATGTACGTCGAACTGGACCTGCTCTTCGCCGAGCACGCGCGGCTGCTGCGCCGCGGCGGCCGCTACGCGGTGATCACCGGTTGCTACAACGACACCTACGGGCAGGCCTCCCGCGAGGTCTCCCTCATCAACGCCCACTACATCTGCGACATCCACCCCCGTTCCGCGTACTTCCGCGCCCTGGCCCGCAACCGGCTCGTGCCCGTCCACGTGCAGGACCTCACCGAGGCCGCCGTCCCGTACTGGGAGCTGCGCAAACGGGCGGACCACCTGGCCACCGGCATCGAGGACACGTTCCTGACGGCGTACAGGAACGGCAGCTTCCAGTATCTGCTCGTCGTCGCCGACCGCGTCTGACCCGGCTCCGGGCGGCCGACCGGAGCGGCAGGAAATATCCTGTCCCCGGACATTCCTCCCGCTCCGAGGGAGCGATGTCCACGTGTCCGAAAGGAGGACACCGTCATCATGGATCCGATCGAGAACAGGACCGTCCGGACGGCCTCGGAGCCGGTGGACGGACCGACCGCGTACGAGCCGCCGCGGGCGGTCGAGGCCGGTGATTTCCACGCGCTGACCCGCGGCTGGAGCGCCACGAGCGAAGCCGACGTCATCGCCGGCTTCTCCGGCGACGCGGGGTAGCCGGCCGACGGGACACGACCGTCACGCCACCATCGGGACGGAGGGCCGCTCGCGGCCCTCCGTCGTCGTGCGCCCCCGCCCGGAAAGTAGATATACAGGCCATCTATAACGCTTCGTCCTACTTTGAGACAGCACCATCGACACTCAAGGAGGACATGGTCATGGACACCCTCAAGGACACGGACGTGCGCCCGGCCCCGGGGCCCGCCGGGGAGGCGGAGCCGTACGAGCCGCCCCGGGCCGTCGAGGTCGGCGACTTCACCGTGCTGACCCGCGGTCTCGGCCCGAAGGGGACCGACGTCATCGCCGGTTCGTGGTTCGCCGCGGGATAGCCCCCGATGACATCGAGCGCCGGATGGTTCGTGGTCCTGCCGGACAGCCCCGCCGGCACCGCCGTCGGCGGACGGCTCGCGGGCGGGGCGGTGCTGGCCTACGCGTCCGGCCGGCCGTGCCTGGTGACGGCCGCGCCCCGCACCGTCGTCCGCGCCGAGGCGGGCGGGGCGCGTCTCGCGGTGATCGGCGACTGCCCGGTCACCGCCGGCGCGCTGAGGACCATGGCGGCACGGCTGAGCTGCCCGGAGGACGCCGACGCGGTGGCCGCCCGGCTGCCCGGCTGCTTCCACCTCGTGGCCGTGGTGGGCGACCGGGTGCGGGTGCAGGGCACGGCTTCTGGCCTGCGCCGCGTCTTCTTCACACGTCTGACCGGTGACGGCGCCGGCACGGTGGTGGCGGGCGACCGGGCCGGCGTCCTGGCCGCGCTGGCGGGGGCGGACCTGGACGCCGAGGCGCTGGCGGTCCGGCTCCTCGACCAGCCGCCGCCGGTGCTGACCTCCCCGCTGTGGCGGGGGGTGCGCCCGGTGCCGCCGGGGGACGCCGCCCACCTCGACCCGCGCGGAGTACGGACACGCACCTGGTGGACCCCGCCCGAACCCCATCTGCCCCTGTCGCGGGGAGCGCCCGCGTTCGCCGACGCCCTGCGGGAGGCCGTACGGGTGCGCGTCGGCGAGGAGGAGGTGGTGGCCTGCGACCTGTCCGGCGGCCTGGACTCCACCCCGGTGGCCTTCCTCGCCGACGCCGCGGTGCGCGAACGGCACGGGCGGCTGGTCACCTTCGCCCACGAGGTCGCCGACCCCGCCCACGACGACGCGCACTGGACCGCCCGCGCGCTGCGGCATCTGAGCGGCGAGCACGTGACGGCCCTTCCGGAGGAACTGCCGGGCTGGTTCGCCGGTGTGGCCCAGCCGGTGGACGGCCTGGACGAACCCCTGCCCTGGCTGCGGGCCCTGGCCCGCGTCACCGCGACCGCCGGGCGCCTGGCCGGCCACGGTGCCCGGGTCCACCTGACCGGCCACGGCGGGGACGAACTCACCCTGTTGTCCTCCTCCTACCTGCACGACCTGGCCCGCACCCGCCCGAGCGCGCTGTGGCCGCGCCTGCGCAACCTCCGCGCCCGCACCCGCTGGCCGCACACCGCCTGCGTGCGCGCCCTGGCCGACCGGCGCCCCTACGGCACCTGGCTGGCCGACCAGGCCCGCCTGCTGACCACGCCCCCGTCCCCGCTGAACGTGCCGGACTTCGGCTGGGAGCTGCCGTGGCGGCTGCCCGCCTGGACCACCCCGGCCGCCGCCGACACCGTCTCCCGCCGCGTCCTGCGCGCCGCTCCCGCCGCCCGCCCCTGCGCCACCGCGCGCTCCCAGCACCAGGCCCTGTCCGCCGTGCGGGCCACCGCACCGCTGATGGCCTCCCTGCGCGAGCTGACCGCGCGGGCGGGCGCCGCCGTGCACGCCCCCTATCTGGACGACCGCGTCGTCGCCGCGGCCCTGGCGGTACGCCTCGACCACCGGGCCGTACCCGGCCGCTACAAGCCCCTCACGGTCGCCGCGATGCGCCCGCACGTGCCGGCCGCGTGCCTGGCCCGCGCCACGAAGGCCGAGTTCTCCGCCCTCCTCTACGAGGGGCTGCGCGCCCACCGCGACCAGCTGCACGCCCTGGCCGACGACGCGCTGCTGGTCCGGCTCGGCCTGGCCGATCCCGCCGCCCTGCGCGAGCTGTGCGTCCACACGCCCGTCGACGCCGGGGCCGGCAGGCTCGCCCTGGACGTCTTCGTCGGCGTCGAGAACTGGCTGCGCGCCCGGTCCCGCGCCCCCCACGCCCTCGTCCGTCCGTCCACACCAGCGGGAGTCCGCGACCATGCACCTTCCTGACCACGTCACCCTCACCCCCGCCGGCGACCCCACCGCGCCACCGGCCGGGACCCCGGCGGTCCTGCTGGACGAGCGCACCGGGCGCTACTGGCACCTCAACCCCACCGCGCACCTGCTGGTACGCGCCCTGCTGTCCGGAGCCACCGCCCACGAGGCCGCCCGGTGCCTGACCGAGGCCCACCCCGCCGCCGCGCCGCGCGCCGAGGCCGACACCCACCGTCTGGTGACCCAGCTCACCGACGCCCGGCTCCTGGAGACCTGACGTGAGCGTCCCCTTCACCGCGCGGACGCGCCCCCGCCTGCCCTGGCGCGAACGGCCCGCCGCGCTGGCCGCCGTGGCCGCCGCCCATGTGATCGCCCGCCGGCCGCCCGCCCGCATCCGCGCCCTGCTCACCGCCGCGCGGCGGGGCGCGGCCCCCGCCACCGCGGCCCAGGCCGGGGCCGCCCGCGACGCCGTCCTGGCCGTGAGCCTGTCCTGCGCCGGCCAGGGCTGCCTGCCCCGCTCCATCGCCACCGCGCTGCTGTGCCGGCTGCGCGGGACCTGGCCCACCTGGCGCACCGGGGTGCGCGCCTACCCCTTCACCGCCCACGCCTGGGTCGAGGCCGACGGCCGCCCCGTCGACGAGCCCCATCCGCCCGGCTACTACACCCCCACCATCACCGTGGCGCCCGAGGAGGGGCCGCCGCGGACGTCCCGCCCCGAGACGTCCGGCCCCGCCGCCCCGTGATCCGGGCGGCCCCGCGGTTCAGTGCGCGCCGGACCGCGCGGTCGGCTGCCGGCCCCGCCGCTCCCCGGCCGGGGCGGGCCCGTCCGCCGCGTCCCCGGGGGCGTTCCAGTCGATGCGCAGGATCGCCAGGTCGTCCGTGTGCCGCTCGGCGTTGAGGGAGCGTGCCTTGGCGATGAGCTGGTCGAGGTGGTCCCCGGGCCCCGACGCGTCCGTCTCCTCGATGATGGCCAGCAGACCCTCGACGCCCAGCCGCTCGTCGGCTCCGGCGTAGCCCTCTATGAGCCCGTCGGTGTACACGATGAGGCTGCCGCGGGCGGGCAGCCGGAGCGTGGTGGCGGGCCAGTCCCCGAGGCCGGGGATGATGCCGAGGGCTATGCCGTGCTCGGCGGGCACGACCTCGGCGCCCGACGGTGTGATGAGCAGCGGCTCGTGGTGGCCCACCAGGTGGAGCACGGCCTGCGCCCGGAGCGGGTCGAGCGTGACGAGCGTGCAGGTGGTGAAGAGGCTGCTCCCGCTGCGCTCGGCGATGTGCATCCGCTCCAGCAGGTGCAGCAGGTCCTGGTCGCGGTGGCCGCCCAGGACGGCGGTGCGCCACGCGATGCGCAGGCAGACGCCGAGCGCCGCGGCGTCCGCCCCGTGGCCGCTGACGTCCCCCACGATGGCGTGCACCTGGCCGTCGTCGGTCTGGACGACGTCGAGGAAGTCGCCGCCGAGCAGCGCCTGCTCCCGCCCGGGGAAGTACCGGCTGGTGATCGTGACGGACGGCGAGGAGACCAGCGGCTGGGGCAGCAGCCCCCGCTCCAGGCGCGCGTTCTCCTGCGCCCGCAGCCGGCCCACCTGCAGGGCCGCGCTGGCCCGCTCGGACTGCTTGCGCTGGACCGCGTAGCGCACCGCGCGCTGCAGGAGTTCGGGCTCTACCTTGCCCTTGACGAGGTAGTCCTGCGCACCGGCGGCGAGCGCCTCCACCCCGGCGCGGGACTCGACGAGTCCGGTCAGCACGATCACCGCGGCGTGCCCGTCGGTCTCCTGCACGGTGTGGACCGTCGCGACACCGGAGGCGTCGGGCAGGTGCAGGTCCAGCAGGACGCAGTCGAAGGGGCGCGCCGCCAGCTCGCCGCGGGCCTCGGCCACCGAGCGGCTGCGCACCAGGGTGTACCGGAGGTCGGTGTCGACGAGCAGCTCCTCCACCAGCAGGGCGTCCCCGTCGTCGTCCTCGACGAGGAGGATGCGGTAGTGGGCCTCGCGATCGCCGGACGGCTGGGTCACGCCGCCGCCCTTTCCTCGGGGACCGCCTCCGGGACCTCTGCGACGGGAAGGGTGAACACCACGCGGGTACCGGGCCCGTGGTCGGGGTCGATGGTGATGGTCCCGCCGTGGAACTCCACGACCTTCTTGCACATGGCCAGGCCGATGCCGGTGCCGGGGTAGGCGTCCCTGGTGTGCAGGCGCTGGAAGAGGATGAAGACCTTCTCCTGGAACTCCGGGGCGATGCCGATGCCGTTGTCGGTGAAGGTGAACTCCCACAGGTCCCCGCTGCGCGTCACACCGATGCGGATGCTCGGCGGGCGATCCGCGGCACGGAACTTGATGGAGTTGGAGAGCAGGTTCTGCCAGAGCATGCCCAGCTGGGTGGGGTCGCCGACGACCGTGGGGAGCGGGTCGTGCGTGATCTCCGCCCCGCTCTCCTCGATCGACACGCTGAGCGCGTCCGTGGTGTGCTCCAGCACCTTCTCCAGGTCGACCGACTTGTGGTCGTTCAGGACCCGGCCCACCCGGGAGAAGGTGAGCAGGTCGTTGATGAGGACCTGCATGCGGTTGGCGCCGTCGACGGCGAACGCGATGTACTGGTCCGCCCGCTCGTCCAGCTGGCCGCCGTAGCGCCGCTGCAGGAGCTGGGTGAAGCTGGACACCTTGCGCAGGGGCTCCTGCAGGTCGTGCGAGGCGACGTAGGCGAACTGCTCCAGCTCGGTGTTGGAGCGCTTGAGGTCGGCCGCCTGCTCGTCCAGCAGCCGCCGCGACTCCTCGCTGCCGATGAGTTCGGTCACCAGGCGGGTGCGCATCGAGTCCACGTCGGAGGCCAGCTGCCGCACGTCGGCCGGGCCGGTGACGGCGATCGGCTGGTCGAAGCGGCCGCGGGCGACCGTGCGGGCCCCGGCGCCGAGGCGCTCCAGCGGGCGGGTGATGCCGCGCCGCAGGGCCACGGACACGAGGACGGCCACGGCCAGGACGACCGCCGCGCCCGCGCCGAGCGTCCAGTTGCGCAGCGTGGTGGCCTCCCGCAGCGAGCCGGCGGCCACCGCGCGCTGCTCCTGCAGCCGTGCCTGCTGCCGGCCCACCGCCTCGCGCAGGGCGTCGAACGCGGCCTTGCCCTCCTCCGCGCGCTCCTTGGCCAGCGGCACGGCCTCCTCGGCGGAGGCGGCGGAGACGGGCCGGGCGATGCGCCCCTGCCAGGTCTCCGCCAGCTCGCGGACCCGCGCCAGGTCGGCGCGTGCGCGCCCGTCGCCGGCGAGCAGGGACTGCAGCCGCCGCATGGCGGCCTTCTCGTCCTTCACACCTTGTGTGTAGGGGGTGAGGAACTCCGTGCGGCCGGTCAGGCCGTACCCGCGGACGCCGGTCTCCTGGTTGACGAGGGCCGACTCCAGGCGCACCGCCGCCACCAGCGCCGGTGTGCGCGTGTTCACCAGCTCGTCCGTCATCCGGGCGGCGCGGGCCATCGCCCACACGCTCAGCGAGCCCACGACCGCGAGCACGACCAGGGTGACAGCGACGCCCGTCCGCAGCCAGCGGCGGGTGGTCCAGCCGGCCATCGAGCCGGTGACGCCGGCGGGCGAACCGTTGCTCACGACAGGAATGCTCCTTCACAGACCTCGGACACACCGTGCGGCGGGCCGGCCGCACGGCAGGCCCACCTTACCCGGGCAGGACAACACTTGTTGTCGCACGTCCCCGCGAGCGTCTAGGGTGACAACATGCCAGATCCCGCCTTTGCCCCACAGCTGGCCGAGAAGGAGATCGCTGCACATGTGAGTGAGGCCGTGGACGAGCTGACCCGCCGGATCGCGCTGGACACGGTGTGTTTTTCGGCCGGTGCGCCCGACCCGGCCGACCCGGCGGCCGCCGACCGCAGACGGGCGCTCGCGCGCCTGTACGTCCTCACCGTCGCGGAACAGGCTGTGCAGCAGCTGGAATCCCAGGCGGCCCGAGCGGCCGCCGCGGCCGGTGCCGGATACCCGGAGATCGGCCAGGCCTCGAACATGAGCCGCCAGGGAGCGCGGCGCCGGTGGCCCGGCCTGGTGGCCGGCGGCTCCGTCTCCCCCCACTCCCGCCACTCGACCAGGAGTTCGTGACATGACCACCCCCGCCGCCACCCGCCCTTACGACGTGCTGCTGGTCGAGGACGACATCGCCGACGCGATGCTCATCCAGGACGCCCTGACGGACCGCGGCGCCCGCAACCTCACCCAGGTCGCCGACGGGGTCCAGGCCCTGGAGTACCTGCGTGACCCGAACCACTCCCGGCCCGACCTGATCGTGCTGGACCTGAACATGCCCCGCATGAACGGCCGCGAGTTCCTCGCGATCGTCAAGGAGGACGCGGACCTGCGCTCCATCCCCGTGGTCGTGCTGACGACGTCCTCCGCGCCCGACGACGTCTCGGGGGCGTACCAGCACCACGCCAACGCCTACGTCACCAAGCCGGTCAACCTTGAGCAGTTCGAGCAGGCCGTCCGCAGCATCGACACCTTCTACCTGGACGTCGCCGCCAAGCCCTCCCGCCCGTAGGGACACCGGCCGCCCCGCTCAGCCCGCGCCGCGCCCGAGGGGGACGGGCCGCACGCGGCCCCGAAAGCGCGGCCGAAGCGGGACGCCGGCCGGCGTCCGGCCGCCGGGCCCGCACCCGTACGCCGGACGGGCGTCCGGGGCGGCGTCCGAGGCGGCGTCCCCTCACAGAGCAGGACCACCGACACACCCTCCGTCACACGCTGTGACGGCGTGCTCGCCGTGGGCCTGCTTTTTGTCTGCCTGCGCACGAGGCGTCCGTGACGGGCCCCTGCGTGCCGCCCGCCCCCTCGCGCTCACCGCCGGACGGCGCGACCGGCGGTGCCGCACCGAGACAAGGGGGGACCCTTGGCGGACACAGAATGCATGACATATATTTCGCGTATCTTTCAGCGTGTTCCTGGCTGAGGACTCGACGGAGAGGAGGACGGACGCATGTCGACGGACAAGACGGCCACGCCCGTGCCCGTGCGCGACGCACGGTCGGCGCACCTCACCGAGGTGATCAGCCTCGGCGCCGGACTGCCCTACCCGCTGGCCCTCCGCACGCGCCCCCAAGCCCCCGGAGCGGACACGACGGCCGTCGTGCTGCGCGGCGAGATCGACCGCCAGGCCGAGCAGGTGCTGGAGCACGCGCTCCGCGACGTCCTGCGCCGTGCCCCACGAGGCGTGGAACTGGACCTGGAGGACATCACCTTCATCGACTGCTCGGGACTGAACGTCCTGCTGGCACTGCACCGTTGGGCGGCCGAGCAGGGCAAGGCGCTCACCATAGGCGCGGCCGGTCCGGCCGCCGACCGCCTCCTCACCCTGACCGGCGCCTGGCCGCTGTTCGGCACGGCGCACGCCGGGCACGCGCGTGCGTCGGCCGGGGCGGCGGAGGCCGGCGCCGCGAGCGAGGTCCTCCCCGTGCTCGGCCGGGCCGTGTGACACGGCCGCGGCGCCGCCGCCCCGACGTGTGACGGCGGGGCGCCCAGGCCGTGCGTACGGCCCCGTCCGCGCCCTCCGGCCCTTCTGCCGACCACCCCGTCCGCACCCTCCGGCCCTTCTGCCGTACCACCCCGTCCGCGGGAGCGGCGAAACCCCGTGCCGGGGCCCGGCCGACGCGGCCTCCCTCCTCCGACCGCCCCTCCGTACGGGCGCCGTGCCCGCGAGAGGGCATTCCCCGCCGGGTGCCGCGTGTAAGCCCTGGGAAACCGGATACGCGCGAAGAATGAGCAACCGCCTGGACAGAGACACAGCCACCGGTGCCGTCTTCCCGCCGGCCACCGCGAGCCGGGGCGCCGTGCCCAACCGTGCGGGGAGCGCGTCTGTCCAGCCCCTGCAGCCCACCCGCAACGGCGAGGGAAGCCTGGCCCACGTGGTGGAGACGCTGCTGGACAAGGGGCTCGTCCTCAACGCCGACATCATGGTCTCCGTCGCCGGGGTGGAACTGCTGGGCATCCGCCTGCGGGCGGCGCTGGCGTCGTTCGAGACGGCCGCCCGTTACGGACTGGAGTTCCCGGCGGGGACGGACACGGAGACCGCCGCCTGGCGGGAGGCGCGCGAGGAGAAGGAGACCTGCCCGCAGTGCGGCAAGCGCGCACCCCTCCAGCAGCTGATGCACGAGTGGTGCCCGTGGTGCGGCTGGCGCAGCGCGCAGGCCCGGCTGGAGCACGAGTCCCGGCAGGGCCTGCCCGCCGGTTCCGGGGACGGCGGGGGCCGGACCGCCGGGGAGGACGAGGAGAGCAGGGGGACCGAGGGGCCGGAGGAGGCCGAGGAGTCCCAGGAGGCCGGGGAGACCGTGGAGTCCGAGGGCGGTGCGGTGCGGCGTGACGGCTGAGCGTGCACCGCTGCGGCCGACGCGGGACCCCCGGGTGACCCTGGACGACCTGGTGGAGGTCCTGCTCAACAAGGGCGCCGTCCTGCACCTGGACCTCATCGTCGCCGTGGCCGACATCCCCCTGATCGGTGTCAACGTCCGGGCCGTCGTCGCGGGGATGGAGACGATGCTGGAGTACGGCATGATGCGCCAGTGGGACGAGGACACCCGCGCCTGGGCCGAGCGCTCCGTGCGCCGCCGCGGCCTCGACCTGCGCGAGGGCGAGAGCGTCGTCTGCCGGATGAGCGGCGGCCACCTGCTGGCCGAGGGCATCTACACGGGCTGGCGGCCCGGCACCGTGCACCTGACCGACCAGCGCCTGGTCGTGGTGCGCGACGAGCCCCGTGAGGTGCTGTGGCAGGCCGACCTGGACGCCGTACGGGCCGCCCGGCTGGAGCCGGAGCGCACGGTCGGCGGCGAGGAGCGCCTGCGCCTGCGGGTCGCCCTGGCCGACGGCGGGGAGGCGCTGCTGTCCGCGCAGGAGCCCGAGAAGCTGCACGCGCGGCTCACCGACGCGTGCGCGGGCCGTCTCGACACGCCCTTCCCGTTCCGGCCGGCCGTCGAGGAGGAGCCGCTGCACGAGGGGCACCTGTGGTTCCACGAGCCACGCCGCGGCGGCCCGCTGTGGCGCGGCGGGCAGGGCCGGCTCACCGCCGCCGGCCTGGTGTGGAAGGCCCCCGTGGACTCCCGGCCCGCTCTGGTCGTGCCCATGGCGGACATCGCCGGGGTGGAGCGGTCCGCCGGGTACGGGCCCGCCGGGGAGGGCACCGTCTTCGTCGTGCGCACCACGGACGGGGGCGAGGCGACGCTGGCCGCCGACGACCCGGCGGCCTGGACCGAGCGGCTGGCGGCGGCCCGTCCGGCGATGGGGACCGGGTGACCGCCCGGCGCGATCCCGGACGGGGCCGTCAGGAACAGGAGGGTGGAGAGAAGACATGCCGTTGACCGTCGACGAGAAGAGCCTCAAGCACGGGGTGCTGTCCCTGGTGCTCACCTTGACCGAGGTCATCCAGGAAGCGCTCGAACGCCAGGCCCTGCGCCGGATCAACGGCGGCGACCTCACCCTGGAGGAGAGCGAGCGCCTCGCCGACGCCCTGCTGGAACTGGACGAGGCGCTGGAGCAGATCAAGGAGGACCACGGCATCACCGCCTCCGTGGCCGACCTGCACCGAGGACTGGACGAAGTGGTCGACGACGTCGTGGACAAGCTGATCAACCCGCGCCGCTGGGCGGAGGAGGCGGGGGCATGAGCGAGCGCGACGCGCTGTACGTCTACGCGCTGCTGCCCGACCGGGCGGGGGCCGCCGACGGTGTCACGGGCATCGACGGTCTGCCCCTGCGGCTGCTGTCCGTGCCCGGCACCGGCCTGGCCGCGCTGGTCCACGACGCTCCGGCCACCCCCTACCAGGGCGGCGACGAGCAGGTGCGCCGCTGGGTGGACGAGCAGAGCCGGGCCGTCACCCTCGTGTGGGAGCGCACCGGCGGTCTGCTGCCGACGACGTTCAACGTCCTGGTCGCCGGTCACGCCCCGGACACGGGCACGGACGGGGACGCGGACACCGCCGACGGCGCGGGGACGGCCGAGCAGCGCCTCACGGCCTGGGTCACCGAGCAGGCGCCGAAGATCAACGAGCAGTTGGCGGCCCTGGACGGGCGGTGCGAACTGCGCGTGGAGATCACCCTGGACCGTACGGCGCTGTCCGCCGACGACACCGGCGCGGACGCGGCGGACGCGGCGGCCGTCCGCTCGGCGGGCCTGCGCCGGCTGCTCGCCAAGCAGCAGGAGCAGCAGAGCAGGCAGGCGGCCGAGCGGCTCGCCGACGCGCTGCACGCCGGCCTCCGCGGGCGGCTGCTGTCCGTCGCCGACGACCTGCGCGACCGCGGCCGTACCCACCGTGCCCCGCAGGAGACCGACGTGCTCTGCGCCGCCCTCCTCGTACGCAAGGACGAGATCGACGCGGTGGGCACCCTTCTGAGCGAACTCCAGGCGGAGCAGCCCGCAGTCCGCATCCGCTTCCTGGGCCCCTGGCCGCCCTACTCGTTCGCCGAGACGCCGGAGACCGCCCGGGTGTGACCCGGCCGGCGCCAGGGGCGGAGCGGTGGCGGTGGTCCGGCGGGCGGGTGCCGTGACCCGGCCCCGCAGTCGATGAAGGGCACCGGCGTCCCGGGCTCCCCGGACGGCCGCCCGCGCCGCCCGGCCGCCCCCGGGACATTTCACCCGTTCGGCCACCCGCCCGGGCCGTCCGCCGCGTGCCGGAGACGGCGGCCGGCGGGCGGTCCGGCGCGTCATCACCGTGTGCGCGCGGACGAAACGCCGGAACCGTGATCGCTTTCCGGGATGCGGCGGTCCGCGGTTCCCCCGAGCCTTGGTCGTGTCGCGGCGGCGGCTCGTACCGCCGCGCGAACGACAGCTGCTGCGGACCGCTCCAGGGCCGTCGACCGCCCCTTCGTCTCCCGACCCGGGCCCGGTCGTGTCCGGCGGTCGAGTCGAACGGAGAGAGCGATGGACGGACCGACTGTGGGACGGCCTTCCCGGCCCGGGGGCGCGGGCACCCCGGCGAACCGGCTGGGCGCCGCCGTCGTGGGGCTGGGCGGAGCGGTCGCCACCACCGCCGTGGCCGGGGTGGAACTGCTCAGGCTCGGCATCTGCGGCCAGGACGGGCTCCCGCTGGCGGCGCGCACGGACCTGGTGCCCTACGAGGACCTGGTGTTCGGCGGCTGGGACGTGTCGGCCGACGACCTGGCCAAGGCCGCCCATCTGCACGGGGTCCTGGAACCGGCCCACATCGAGGCCGTGGCCCCCCAGCTGCAGCGGCTGCGGCCCTGGCCGGCCGTGGCGGACCCCGGCTACTGCCGCGCGGTGACCGGCGCCAACGTCGTGGCGTTCGACGGCCTGCGCGAGCGGGCGGAACGCATCCGGGAGGACCTGCGGCGCTTCCGCGACGAGCAGGACCTGGACGAGGTGGTGGTGGTCAACCTCGCCTCGACCGAGCGGCTGCCCGACCCGGCGTCGCCCGCCCTGGCCTCGGTCGAGGCGTTCGAGGCGGCGCTGGACGACGGCGACGAGGCGGTCACCCCCTCCATGCTCTACGCCTACGCGGCCCTGAGCGAGGGCATGGCGTACCTGAACTTCACCCCGAGCTCGGGGGCCGGCGTGCCGGCCCTGACCCGCCTGGCGGAACGGCGGGGCGTGCCGGTCGCCGGCAAGGACGGCAAGACCGGGCAGACCCTGATCAAGACGGTGCTCGCGCCCGCCCTGCGCTCGCGGGCGCTGCGGGTGGAGGGCTGGTACTCCACCAACCTGCTGGGCAACCGCGACGGCCGGGCGCTGGAGGACCCCGACTCGCTGGCCAGCAAGACGGCCACCAAGGAGTCGGTCCTCGACTCGGTGCTCGGCTACCCGGTGGAGGACCACAAGGTCCGCATCGAGTACTACCGGCCGCGCGGCGACGAGAAGGAGGCCTGGGACAACATCGACATCGTGGGCTTCCTCGGCCGCCGGATGCAGATGAAGGTCGACTTCCTGTGCCGCGACTCCGTCCTCGCGGCTCCCCTGGTGCTGGAGCTGGTACGCCTGCTGGCCGAGGCGCGGCGCCGCGGGGAGAGCGGGGTGCAGGAGCAGTTCGGGTTCTTCTTCAAGGCCCCGATGACCGTCGGCGGGGGCGTCCCGGAGCATGCCCTGCACCGTCAGGAGCAGATCCTGCTGGACTGGCTGGACGGCGGGACGAGCGCCGCGGGGAGCGGGCGGTCGTGACGCAGGCCGCTCCCCGCCCGGCGCGGCGGGAGACCGGCGTGCCGCGCCGGGTCCTGCGGGCGGCCGTCCCGCTGCTGCGTGAGATCGGGGACCTCAAGCGGGTCCGTACGGCCGACGGCGACGCCTCGATGGCGGAACGCGCCTTCCGCCGTTCGTGGGCGGAGCTGGCGCGGGGCGAGGACCCCGGCCGGACCGCCGTGCGCGCGTGCGCGGCCGCCGTGGCCGGGGCGCGCCTGGCGGGGATCGACGGCCCGGTGCTGCGGCGGTGCGGACTGACCGCCGGCGAGGCGGTGGCCGTACTGGAGCGCTCGGTCGCGCAGCACGCGGACCGGATCGACCCGGTGACCGCCGGCCTGCTGCGCGGGGCGCTGCCGGACCTCGTGCGGGAACCGCGCCAGGGCCCGGTCCCGGAGTTCGCGGCGGCCCTGTGCGCCCAGCCCCGGGCGGGCGCCACCTGTCCGGGGCGTCCGCGCCTGATGGTCGAGCCGCCCGAGAGCCACGGCGACCACTGCTGGGCGGTGGCGGTGTACGGGGTGCTGCTGGCGGGGGCGTTCGGCGCCGACCCCGGCGACGCCTTCCTGCTGGGCCTCGGGCACCACCTGCACAACGCCGTGCTGCCGGACGCGGGTTTCGCCGGGGAGGAGCTGCTGGGCGGGCATCTGCCCGCGGTCGTCGCACGGCTGACGGAGCATCAGCTCGCGGCCCTCCCCGGTCCCCTCGCGGCGCGGCTGGGTCCGCTGCTCGCCCTGCGCGAGGAGGCCGCGGCCCCGGCCGCCCGGGCCTTCCACGCCGCCGACGTCCTCGACCGCGTCCTGCAGGTGCGCCACCACGCGCGGGCCGCCGCCTTCACCGCCGAACAGGCCCTGGACGACCTGGACCTGGTGCACCCCTGCGCGGTGTCCGGCTTCCACCGGGCCGTCCTGGACGCGGCGGGGGCGACGTGAGGGGCCCGGCGCGGCACGCGCCGGCCGGACACGCGGCGGCGCCGGCCGCGGCCGGTCTGCTCAGCCCGGGCAACGGAGCCCCGCTGCGGCCCTGCGGGCCGGGGCTCCTGTCCGACGGCGAACGCCGCTGGCCCGTCGTGGCGGGCATCCCCTGGCTGCGCACCGGCCGCGAGAAGCTGCGCGAACGGGCGGTGCGCCACGTCGAGGAGGGCGACCAGGACGGCGCCGCCGTCGTCCTGCTCGCCGACGCCGACGCCTGGTGGGACGGCCCCGCCCCCACCCCCGCCGCACTGCGCGCCGCGCTGCGGGCGGCCACCCTGCGCGAGGCCGTGCGGCTGCTGGGCATGGGCCGGGTCGGCGAGTACTTCGTGCACCGGTGGAGCGACCCGACCTGGCTGGCCGTGCTCGCCCTGACCGCGCGCCACTTCCCCGGGAACCTGCCGGTCCTGGAGCTGGCGTGCGGCGCCGGGCACCTGCTGCGGGAGCTGGAGCTGCGCGGGCACCGGGACCTGACCGGCATCGACGTGGTCTTCGCCAAGCTGTGGCTGGCCCGGCACTTCGTCGCCCCCCGGGCCCGGCTGGTGTGCGCCGACGTCACCGCGCCGTGGCCGCTGCGTCCCCCGGGCCGCCCCGCCTACGTGGCCTGCCACGACGCGCTGTACTTCCTGCCGGACAAGGAGGAGGTGGTGCGCCGCGCGCTGGCGTACGCCGACGGCGGCGGCGTCGTCCTGGGCCACTGCCACAACTCCCTCGTGCCCGGGCCCGTATCCGGCCTGCCGCTGGACCCGGCCGGCTGGCAGGCGCTGCTCCCCGGGGCCCTCTGCTACGACGACGCCGACCTGACCCGCGCCCTGCTGGAGGGCACCGCTCCCCGCCCGCGCCCGCCCGGCGAGCTGGCCGGGTGCGAGGCCATGGCCCTGGTCGGCGCCCCGCCCCCGCCCCCCGCGTACCGCTCGCTCTCCCCCGACCGGCCCGTGCCCGGCCGGCCCCTGCGGCCGAACCCGCTCTACCGCGGCGGTGTGCTGCGCTGGCCGGGGGCGCGCTGGCGCGACGAGTACGGGCCCGGCGCCGCCGCCTACCTGCCCGGCCGCGTCGAGCTCTCCCCCGCGCTGCTCGCCGCGGCCCGGGCCGGGCGCCTGACGCCCGAGGTGACCGGCCTCGCCCGCCGCCGGGTCCTCCTCGACCTGCCGGAGCGGTGGTGAGCGCGGGCGGGCGGGCCGCCCCCGCGGCCGAGTGCCGGTGGGCGGTCGCCGGATGCGGATGGGTGGCCCGGGACCACTTCCTGCCCGGCCTCCTCGAAGCCGCCGGGAACGGGAACGGTACCGGTGCCGCCGGGGCCGATGCGCATGCCGGTGCCGGAACCGGTGCCCGTGCCGGTGCCCTCGGGACCGGCGCGGACGCCGCCTGGAACGCTGCCCGTGCCGCCGGGACCGCCGCCGGTGCCGTGGTGCCCCGTCTGGTCGCCGCGACCGACGTCGACCCCGCGGCCGCCGCCCGGCTGGCCGCCCTGGCCCCCGGTGCCCGTACCGCCGCCGGCCTCACGGACCTGCTCGCCCTCCACCGGCCCGACGCCGTGTACGTCGCGACGCCCAACCACGCCCACCGCCCCGCCGTCGCGACGGCCGCCGCGGCGGGGGCGGCGGTGCTGTGCGAGAAGCCGCTGGCCGCCGACCTCGCCGACGCCGAACGGCTGGTCGCCGCCTGCCGCCGGGCGGGGACCCTCGCGGCGACCGCCTACGACCAGCGCTTCCACCCGGCCCACCGGGCCGCGCGGGCCGTGGTGGCCTCCGGTGCCCTGGGCACGGTCACCGCGGTGCGGATCACCTACTGCTGCTGGCTGCCGCCCGCCTGGTCGCCGGACGGCCGCCCGTACGACAACTGGCGCGCCGATCCGGCGCGGGCGGGCGGCGGCGCCGCGCTCGACCTGGCGCCGCACGGCCTCGACCTGGCGGGCGTCCTGCTCGGCGGGGACGACGTGGCGGCGCTGACGGCGCTGGTGCAGCACCGGGTGCACCCCTACCCGGTCGACGACGGCGCCGTGCTGGCCGGCCGGACCGGCGGCGGGGTCCTGGTCTGCCTGCACGTCGCCTACAACACCCCGGACACGCTGCCCCGCCGCCGCCTGGAGGTCGTGGGCACCCACGGGCAGCTGACCGCCGACGACACCCTCGGCCAGGACGCCGGGGGGACGCTGTGGCTCACCGCCGCGCGCACCGCCGAACGCGTGCCCGTGCCCTTCGACCCGCACGCCTCGCCCTTCGCCGTCCAGGTCCGGGAGTTCTCCGCGGCCGTGGCCGCGGTGCGCGCCGGCACCCCGGTGGAGCGGGCCTGGCCGTGGCCGCTGCGCCGGGACCTGGCCCTGCACCGGCTGCTGCTCGAGGCGCTGTCCCGCGCCCGCGCGACCGCTCCGCGGACCGTCGCGCCGGCCCCGGCACCGGCTCCGGTCGCCGCCCCGTCCACCGTCGAGGAAGGCCGACGATGACCCTGTCGATGTACGCGTGCGCCAACTGCGGCCACTGGCAGCGGTGGTTCGGGCCCCCGCCCGCCTGCCCGGTCTGCTGCGACGTGCGCAACGCGCTGCCCGAGGAGGGCTGGGACTTCGCCTGGGAGCGGGAGGTCGAGGCCCTCCTGACCGCCGCCTGGCACCGGCCCGTCCCGGGCGTCACCGGCTTCAGCGCCGTCCCGTCCTTCGGCCTGGGGTCGACGGGCTGGCTGATCGAGGCCGAGGGCGGCAACGTCGCCTGGGAGGCCGCCCCCTACTACCCGCCCGACGCGCTGGCCGAGATCGAACGCCTCGGCGGCATCGCCGCGCTCGGCGCCAGCCACGTCCACGGCTACGGGGCCCTGTGGCAGCTCCAGCGGCACTTCGACCCGCCGGTGGTGACCGTCGGCGTGCAGGACCTGGCCTGGACGAAGGCGTTCCGGGTCACCTGGCCGGCGGACGAGACCCTGGAACTGGCGCCCGGCCTGACGGTCCACCGCACCGGCGGCCACTTCGACGGCCACTGCGTGCTGCACGACGCGCGCCGCGGAATCCTCTTCTGCGGTGACGCCCTCAAGGTCGACCTGGACGGCACCGCGCCCCGCGCCCTGTCGTGCCACAAGGCCTTCCACGCCCGGATCCCGCTCTCGCACGACGAGGTGCGCAGCTACCGGGCGATCCTCGGCGAGCTGGACTTCGAGGCGGTGGCCACCCCCTTCGAGTTCGCCGCCCCCGTGACCACCGCGGACGTCCTGCGCCTGTTCGACCACCAGTTGGCCGGACCGCCCGGCACGGCCGCCGTCCCGATGGGAGACCTCCGATGAACGCCGCCACGGAACACCCGGTGGTGCGGGCCTACCGCGACGCGCTCGCCCCCGGTGAGCAGCAGGACTTCGACATCGGCGCCGCCGACCGCACCGGCCTGCCGGTCGTCTCCGCCGACCACCTGGACACGGCCGGCGTCCGAAAGGGCGCCTGCGGCTACGGGGCGGACTCCGCCCAGGCCCGCGTCGGGGCCTACGGCGAACTCGCCGAGGAGGTGCTGCTGGCCCGGCACCTGGCCCGCACCCCGCGCCGCAGCGCCTCCTACGCGGAGCTGGTGCGCGAACGCGGCCGCGACCGGGTCGCCGACCCGGTGGAGCTCGTCCTGCCCGCCGGCGCGGACTACGGTCCCGACCGGCCGCTGGAGTGGGTGCCCGCGCGCCGCCTGCGCACCGGCGAGGAGGTGCTGGTGCCCGCCGAGTTCGCCGCCGCCTGCGGCTCGGACCTGCCCGGCGGTCCCCCGCCGGACGGCTGGCTGACCACGCCGGTCACCAACGGACTGGGAGCCGGCGACACCCTGGAGCGGGCCCTGTCCCACGCGCTCCTGGAGATCCTCCAGCGCGACGGCAACGCCACCGCGCACCGCGCGATGGACGAGGGCGTGGTCATCGAACCGGACGAGGTGACCGACCCGGTCACCCGCTCCGTCCTCGACCGGCTGCGGGACGCCGGCGTCGAGGTGCTGCCCAAGCTCGCCTCCACCCAGTTCGGCCTGGCCGACGTCCACGTGGTCGGTTCGGAGACCGACGGCGCGGCGGAGGGGAGCCCGACACCGCTGACACTCACCGCGTGCGGCGAGGCCGCCCACCCGGACCGCGAGGCGGCCCTGCGCAAGGCGCTGTCGGAGTACGTCTCCTCCCGCGCGCGCAAGGTCTTCTTCCACGGCCCGCTGGCGGCCGCCGCCCGGATCGCCCCGCCCGGCTATATGGAGCGCGAACTGTCCGCGCCCCTGGCGGCGCAGGAGCCGCGGGCGCTGCGGGCGATGACGGCGTGGGCCGCCCTGGACACCGCGCGGCTGCGCGAGCTGCTGGAGCCCACCGTCCTGTCCCGCCGCTCCACCGTGCCCTTCTCCGCCCTGCCCACCGTGCCGCCCGGCTCGCTGGACGACCCGGCCGCGCTCCTCGACGACCTGCTGCGGCGGCTGGCGGACTTCGACGTCCTGGTGGTCGCCACGGGCGGCCCCGGGGCCCACGCGGTCAAGGTGCTCGTCCCCGGCATGGAGGTGGAGACGATGTCGTACGCGCGGATCGGGGAGCGCGGCGTACGGCGGCTGAGCGAACGCGAGCGCCCGCTGGCCGGGGTGGGGCCCCTCCCCCACTCCGGAGCACGGCCGGTGCACCTCACGGCGGAGGCCCGCGCGCGCCTGGGCGGCCCGGCCTGGTTCGACGTCGACGCCGCGCGGGAGACGGTGGGGGCGCTGTACCCCCTCTACCGCGAGCCCGACCGCCACGCGGTGGCCCGTACGGCCGAAGGCGCGCTCCGGTGACCCCGGCCGCCGGCGGGCTGCGCTACGCCTACAACACCAACGGCATGACCTCGCACCGGCTGGACGACGCGCTGGCGCTGCTGGCCGACACCGGGTACGACGGGGTCGCGCTCACCGTGGACGTGGCCCACCACGACCCCTTCGCCCCGCGCCTGGCCCTGCGCACCGCGGCGCTGGCCCGTCGCCTGGACCGCCTTGGCCTGGGCAGCACCGTGGAGACCGGCGCGCGCTTCCTGCTGGACCCGCGGCGCAAGCACGAGCCGACCCTGGTCACCGCCGATCCGGCGGGGCGGGCCCGCCGCCTGGCGTTCCTGCGCCTGTGCGTGGACGTCGCCGCCGACCTGGGCGCCGAGGCGGTCTCGTTCTGGGCGGGCGTACCGGCGCCGGGCACGGACGTCTCCCCCGGCGGGACGGCCTGGGGCCACCTGACGGAGGGGGTGGGCGCCGTCGTGGCGTACGCGGCCGAACGCGGCGCGGCGGCGGCCTTCGAACCCGAGCCGGGCATGCTCGTCGAGGACTGCGCCGGCTTCTCCCGCCTCGCGGCCCTCGTCCCCGGCCTGCGCCTGGCCCTGGACACCGGGCACTGCCTGGTGTCCGGCGACCTGACGCCGGATCAGGCGGTGCTGCGCCACGCCGGGGACCTCGGGGCGGTCGCCGTGGAGGACATGCCGTACGGCCGGCACGAGCACCGCGCCCCGGGCGAGGGCGACATGGACCTGCCCGCCGTCCTCGGCGCGCTGCGCGCCGTGCGGTACGGCGGGCTGGTGAGCCTGGAGCTGTCCCGCGACGCGCACCGCGCCGACGTCCTCGTGCCCCGGGCTCTGGAGGCGCTGCGGCGCGCCGAGCGCGCCGGGGCCGAGGGCTTCCGGGACGTCCCCGCCCTGCACGGCGCCGCCCCGGGGAGTGCGCGATGAGGGTCTGCTTCGTCTCGCGGCGCTACTGGCCCGCCGTGTCGGGCATGAGCGCCTACGCGGAGAACCTGCTGCGGTCCCTGACCGCGGCGGGCCACGAGGTCACCCTGGTCTCCCAGTACCGCGGCGACCGGCGGGGCCGCGCCGTCTACGGCGGCGGCCCTCCCCCGCCCGAGCGGGTCCCCGACGGGGTGCGCCTGGTGGCCCTGGAGTCCCTGGGCGAGCAGGCCGTCGGCGAGGGGCGGCCCGCGGACTTCGAGGCCGACGTGGCCGCGCTGCGCGACACGATCACCGGCCTGCACGCCCGCGCACCGCTGGACGTGCTGCACGCCCAGTACGGCTACCCGCCGGGGCTGGCCGCGCTGGAGGCCTCCGACCTGCTCGGCGTCCCGGCCGTGGTCTCCATCCAGGGCGGGGACGGCCACTGGGTCGGCACGTGCTGCGCCACCCACCGCGCGGCGATCCGGCGGGTGCTGCGGGACACCCCCGCCCTGCTGATCGGCTCCCCCTCCTTCAAGGCCGAGGTCGCCGCCCGCCACCGGGTGCCGGCCGAGCGCTTCACCGTGGTCCCCGGCGCCACCGACACCGACCGCTTCCGCCCCGCGCCCGGACGGGAGCCGGGGGCCCTCGGCGATCCGCCGGTGCTGCTCTACCACGGCCGGATCGACGCCCGCAAAGGCGTGCTGGACCTGCTGGAGGCGGTGCGGATGCTGCGCGAGGGGGGCAGGCGGCTGCGGCTGCTGGTCTCCGGCACCGGCCCCGACCTGGACCGGCTGACCCGCCGGGCCCGGCGGCCCGACCTGTCCGACGCGGTGGAGGTGCTGGGCCCCACCGGCTACCACGACGCCCCCGCGGTCTACCGCAGGGGCGACGTCTTCGTCAGCCCCACCTGGGCCGAGGGCTTCTCCAACACCATCCTGGAGGCGATGGCGAGCGGGCTCCCGGTGGTCTCCACCGACGTGGTCGGGGTCGTGGACTGCGTACGCGACGGGGTGAACGGGCTGCTGGTGCCGCCGCACGCGCCCCACGCGCTGGCCGGGGCCGTCGCCCGGATGCTCGACGACGCGCCGCTGCGGCACCGCCTGGCGCGGACGGCACTGGCTCAGGTGCTGGACGAGTGGTCGTGGCCGGTGGCGGCCGCGCGCATCGGCGCCGTGTACGAGGAGGTGTGCGCCCAGTGGCCGACGACGTCGACGTCCCGCGGGGCTCCGGCCGACGGGCCCACGGCCCCGGCCGTGGACCTGAGCTGCCGGTTCCGCCGGGAACCCCACCTGCTGTGAGCGCGCCCGGCACCGGCACGGCCATCGGACCCCGCACCGCTGTGGCCGTCAGCCCGCACCTGGACGACGCGGTCTTCTCCGCCGGGGGCGTCCTGGCGCTCCTGGCCCGGGCGGGCTGGCGGGTACGCGTCGTCACCTGCTTCACCGCGACGGTCGAGGACCCCGGTCCCTTCGCCCTGTCCACCCAGCTCGACAAGGGGCTGCCCGCCGACGCCGACTACATGGCCCTGCGCCGTGCCGAGGACGCCGCCGCCCAGCGGAGACTGGGGACGCTGCCCCCGGTCCACCTGCCGCTGCCCGAGGCCCCGCACAGGGGGTACGGCAGCCCGAGGGAGCTGTTCACCCCGCCCCGCCCCGGCGACACGGCGGGGACGGAACTGGCGCGGCTCCTCCGTCCCCACCTGGCGCCGGCGGACCTCGTCCTCGCCCCGCAGGCGATCGGCGACCACGTCGACCACCTGCTCACCGCCCGCGCGGTCGCCGCCGCCGCGCCCCGCGCGCGGATCGCGTGGTGGCGCGACGTGCCCTATGTCGCCCGCGCGCTCCGGTCCGCCGGCGGACCGGAGCGCGCAGGACCCGAAGGGGCCGTCGAGACGACGGTCGACATCGGGGCCGTCCTGCCGGACAAGGCCGCCGCCGCGCGGTGCTACACCACGCAGCTCGGCTTCCAGTTCGGCGGCCCCGGGCGGACCGGCGAGGTGCTGTCCGCCGTGGCCCGGTCCGAGGCCCTGCGCACCGGAGCGCCGTGCGCCCACGCCGAGGTGCTGCGGACCGGGCGCACGGCCGGACGGGCACTGGAGTCCCTGCGGGACCGCCGGCCGGCGGGCCGTCACTCCGGACGCACGTCGCGAAGGGCCGCCCCGTCCGGGTGAGGCCCCCCGCGACCGCGCCCGTCCCTCAGGCGTCAGCGCTCGCCGGCGAACCAGTCCTTCTGGTCCTTCTTGGCAGCGAGCGTCCCGCAGTTGGAGCCGTAGTTCCAGGCCTGCACGTTGCCGATGACCCCGCCCCACTCCACGCACTCACCGCGCGCGGACACGTACACGGGACCCGCGTACGAGCGGTACTCGCCCTCGTCGTACGACGTGTCGCCCGTCTCGATGTTGCTCAGGTAGGACACCATGTACGTCGGTGAGCCCGAGGTGTTGCGGATGGTCACCACACAGTTTCTGCCGTTCGAGGAGTTGTACGTGAGGTAGACCGTCCCCACGTTCCCCACGGGCATGGAGTTCACCTTGCTGTAGCCGGAGCCGCAGGCCCCGTTGTACGCCGCTGTCGCGCCGGCGGGCGCGGCGGAGGCGACGGGAGCCGTCGCCAGCACCCCGGCTCCGACGGCCGCGACGGTGAGCAGTGCCGCCCCGGCGGCATGTGTCGAGCGCTTCATGGCACCTCGATCCGTAGATTGATCGGCCTCCCCATGGTGTTGCTGAAGCCACTTGGTGAGACTTTCGTATACGGCCAGGGGTTGTACGAAGCATGCGGGAATTTGGCACCTTTTGCGGAGTAACACCTTCCGCAGGAGCCGGTCCCGTCCCTCAGCCCGCACCGGGACCCGGGACGCGGCCGGCGTCCGCGTCCGGGGCGAGGTACTCCTGGAGCGCCCGGCGGCGGTGGGCACGGGCCTCCGGTGTGAGGTGCGCGTCGGGGTCGGCGGCGAGGTGGTCGAGGGTGAGGTCGACGACCCAGTCCGCCACCTCGTGCCGCTCCTCCAGCGCGTCCAGCGCCTCGCGCAGCCGCAGCCGCTCGGCGCCCCGGGCGGTGCGGCGCGCCCGGTGCAGGGCCTCGGCGACGCAGGCCGCGCCGGTGCGGAGGAAGTCCCGGTACTCCGCCCCGCCCGCGCGGAGCCGGGCGGCGGCCTGCCCGGCGGTGAGCGCGCCCTGGCTGCGTCCGGCGAGCGCGGCCGCCAGGCGGTCCGTCTCCGCCCGGCGCAGGGCCTCGATCCGGGCCGCCCGCTCGGCGGTGCCCATCGTGGGATGGTGGTCGACCGGCGCGCGGCCCGCCTGGGTCCAGTCGCCGGCCCAGGCGTCGGGCCGGCGCGGCTCCCAGGTCTCGGCGAACGCCCACCGGCCGCCGGCGCCGACCCGCAGCAGGACGGCGGTGACGGCGGCGCTGTCGCGGCCGCCGGGGAACCAGGTGTGCGACACCCACCCGTCGGCCGCGGACCACGTCTTCAACTCCAGGGCCGGCGGTCTCCCGCCGTGGGTCCAGGCGGGTTCCGGTGCGGGGCGCGCCGGCCCCGGCCGGCCCGGCGGCCGGCTGCCGAGCGGCGGTCGCGGCACCACCGGTCGGCCGGGCGCGGCGTCGGCCTGGTGAATCCGGCCGGGCGCGGCGCCCGGACCGGCGGTGCCGTGGTGCCAGACCTGGGCCCGCACGTACCCGGCCTCGACGTCGTGCGGGTCCACGGGACCGGACAGCCGGTGGGCGACCATGGCGTCGGCCAGTTCCCGCGCCCGCTCCGGATCGGAGCACCAGCCCCAGGTGAGCCAGTTCGGCACGGCACCCCGGTGCTCGCCGCCGAGGATTCCGTAGGGGACGTGGAAGACGCGCACCTCGTAGGGCAGGTGCGGGCTGGGGCGGACGGGGTGGGGGCCGTCGGGAAGGTCGCCGGGCCGCTCGACGGCCCACCCGTTGTGGACCCACCGCCACAGGGCGTCGTGCCGCGGCCGCCACACCAGCGGCCACAGGGCAGCCACCGCCACCCGGCCGTCGGCGGCGCGGTACGGCACGGGCACCCGGGCGGCCGGGTCCGGGGCCGGCATGCGCCGGTGGGGCAGCTCGTGGATCACGTAACCGTCGGCCGTCGGCTCGGCCACACCCCGACGGCCCTGGCGGAAGGCGCTCGACGGTGCTCCGTCCGCTTCCACCACCCGTACGGGGACGGTTCCCCGCCGGCCGACGACGTCGCGGAGCGCCGCCACCGCGGTCCCGTCCCATCCGTACCGGGCCGCGTCCGGCCCCGGCGCCGCGGGCGGCGGTTCGGTCGCGGCCGTCAGGCGGCGGCGGGCGGCGGTGTAGGAGATGCCCTCCCGGGCCGCGAGGGCGCGGACGGCCTTCTTGAACTGCTTGTCACTGGTCATGGAGTCCCCTTGCCGGTGGAGATCCCACGCACCCCACCCCGGAGATCACCACGGACAGGCGGACGCGGCACGTGAGGCGGTGCCCCTTGTCCTCGCTCGCCGGTTCCCGGCGTGGGCGGGGACCGACTCGGAGTCAGGCCGACGCGCGGCGGCCACGCCCACCATAACCGCTGTCCGCCCCGCCGACCGCTGTCCGCCCCGCTCCTCCCGCGCCGCCGGGCACGCGCGTCAGCCGTGGTGCGCCGGCCGCCGCCCCGGACGAAGCGGCCCCCCTCCGGCCGGTCCGCGGGCCTCGACGGCGGTGCGCCGCGGGCGGGCTCGTCCTCGTCGACGTCGGTCCCGGCGCCGATCGCGCCGGGGTCCGCCGCGAGGAGGCGGAGCATGAACTCGCCCCGTCCGCAGCCGATGTCCAGCACGGTGGCCGCAGGAGCCGGGGAGACCGGGGCGGTCCGGGAGGCGAGCCGGCGGATCGTCCTGCCGGCCCGCTCCTGGCAAGGGGACCGTGGAGGGCGAGCCGGGTCGGCCGTGGCGGAGTGGTGTCGTCCATGGAGCGGAACGGCAGGGGCGGCCCGACCGCCGTCGACACCGGTTGTCCATGCGGCGGCCACGCCGGGCGGGGCCGCGGTGACGGGACGGGGACGAGGTCGCGCGGCGGCCGTCCGCTCCGGCCGCCGGCGCCGCCGGGAGAACCGCCCGCGGGGGTGGGCGCCTTGGACGGCGCCCACCCCCGCGGCAGTCGTGCGGCAGCGGGACTACTCCTTGTCGAGCAGCTTCTTCATCCGGTCGAGCTCGGCCGTCTGCGAGTCGACGATCGACGTGGCCAGGTCCCTGGCCGGGCCGTAGGAGCCCTTGGTCTGCTCGGTCCTCGCCATCTCCACGGCGCCCTCGTGGTGTTCGCTCATCATCTCCAGGAACGCCCGGTCGAAGGCGGTGCCGGACAGCTTCTCCAGCTTCTTCATGTCCTCGTCCGACGTCATGCCGGACATCGACGAGGAGGAGGACGCGCTCGGCGTGGACGCGTGGCCGGACATGTCCTCGTCCGGGACGTCCTCGCCCCAGGCCCTGAGCCAGTCCGACATGGTGGTGACCTCGGGCCCCTGCTCGTCCTTGATCTTGGCGGCGAGGTCCTTCACCTCCTGCGACTCCGCCCGTGACGGCGCCGCCTCCGCCATGGCCACCGCCTGCCGGTGGTGCTGGATCATCTCCTGCGCGAACGACACGTCCTGCTCGCTGTGGGTGCCCTGCGAGGCGGAGGCCGAGGCGGTGGCGGACTGCGACTCCGGGCCCGTCTCGTGGCCCATGCCGGACGAGTTCGTGGCACTGTCGCTGCAGCCGGCCAGCACCAGCGAGGCGGCCAGGGCCGCCATCGGCACGGCGGTGCGGAAGAGGGGGGAACGGCGAGATGCCATGGGTAGTGCAGCTCCTTGAGGTACCCGCGCGGACGGCGGACGGAAAGGACGGACGGCGGGACGTCTCCGCGGCACGCCGTCTCAGGACCGGGTAGCCGCGCGGGCCCTCCGTATCCGGAGAAGTTCCGGTTCGGGGGGATCGGACGGAGCCCTCCCGTCGTCCGCGCCGACGACGGCACCGCCGCGCGCCGGGGCTCTCCCCCCGGCGCGGACCGGCGGCGGGGTCGGCGGCACCGCCCGCCGGGCACCGCTCGTCCCGGAGCAGGTGCGGGCCCTGGACGTCATGGCCTCACCGTAGGGCCTCGCGCTCCCCCGACACGGGAACCGCGCCGTACCGCGCAGGGCCGCGCCCACCGATGCCCCACTGCGGCACGGGAGCGCGGCACTCCGCGGACGCGTCACACGTCACACGTCACACGTCACGCGTCACACGCCACGGCGGGTGGCCGCGTGCGCGCGCCGTCCGCCCGAAGGCATGACCTCCGTCTCCCGCGGACACTCGGCGGGCGGAACAAGGGCATATGTGGACGACGAGAGACCCGCGCAGGACAAGAAGAGCCTCAGAAGAGACAAGGACGCATGTGAAAGCGGTACACGACCTCACCCTCCGGCTGGCCGAGCGGCGATCGGCTCCGGCCTTCCACCCCCGTGGGGTGACGTGCGCCGGCGAGTTGCACGTGCCCGGCAGCGACGACGGGCACTGGGCGGCGCCGTGGCTGGACCGCCGGGGCTCCTACGAGGCGACCGTGCGCTGGTCGCGGGCGCTCGGCCTGCCCGGGGGGCTGCCGGACGGCCTGGGCCTGGCCCTGCGGGCGAAGGACGCCGACGGCTCCGGAACGGCGCTGGACCTGCTGTTCACCTCGAGCCGGGCCGGGCGCCTGGGCCGCCACGTGCCGGTGCTGCGGCACCGTGCCCTGGCCGGGCCCTACTCCACCCTCGTGTCCTACCGGGCGGGCGACCGCGAACGCGTGCTGGCGGCCTTTCCCGTGCGCGGCGCCCACGGCCCGGTGGGCGCCGGCCTGCCGTCGCTGCGCCGGGCGCTCGCCCGCGGCCCCGTCCGCTTCGAGCTGTGCGCGGCCGCTCCCGACGAGCCCTGGCGCCTCTTCGCGACCCTCGTCCTCGGGGCGGCGCACCCCGTCCCCGAGCGCAGCACGGTCTCCTACGACCCGTACATCCACAACCTGCCCGAGCTGCGTCCCACCGACCGGTGGAGCGGTCTGCGCAAGGCCGCCTACAGCGGTTCCCGCCACGGCCGGACCGCCGGGACCTCGTGAACCGTGCGGGCGCCCCCCGGGGCGTCGGACGAGGTCCGCTCCGCCCCGGGCCGTGGCCCCGGCGCCCCGGGGCCGGGTCAGTGCCCGCTGACGAAGCAGAACTCGTTGCCCTCGGGGTCGGCCAGGACCTGAAAGCGCCCGTACGGCGTCGTCACCACTTCGCCGACGGCCGTCGCGCCCAGCCGGACGGCCTCGGCCGTGGCCGCGGGGATGTCGTCCGCCAGCAGGTCGAGATGGACCCGGTTCTTCACGGTCTTGGACTCGGGGACCCGCTGGAAGGCCAGGCGGGGCAGGTCCGGCGGGTCGACGTAGCTCCAGTCCGCGCTCCGCCGCACCGGTTCCCCGTCCAGGAGCAGCGCCCAGAACCGGGACAGCTCCTGCGGGTCGCCGCAGTCGAGGACGATCTCGTCCAGCCGTGTACGCATTCCCGCTACCTCACATGGTGTCGATCGGTGGCCGCGAGTGCCCGGGCGGTGTTCCACCCGCCCGTGACCGTGCCCGGTACCCACTCCTGTCCGCGCCGGCCGTGGTCACTCCGGCCCGGTGCGCGGGACCGGGGCGGCCAGGAAGTCGACGATCTCGCGCGTGACGCGTTCGGGGGCGTCCTCCATGACGAAGTGCCCGGCCCCCGGGACGACGACGAGGTCGGCGCCGGGGATGTCGGCGGCGAGCCGCCGCGCGTAGTCGAGGGGCTGCCACCGGTCGCGCTCGCCCCAGAGGATGCGGACGGGCATGGTCAGGGCGCCTAGTTCGCCGCTGATCTCCTCGGTGTACTTCGCGTCGTAGTGCCGCACCTGGTGCTCGAAGAACGAGGCCCGTCCGAGGGCCGAGCGGTGAGGCGCCAGGTACGCGTCGAGGACCTCGCCGGTCATCACCGCCTCGTCCGCCACGGCCATCCTGAGCTGCCGGGTGAGCAGGGCGTCGAACGCGTCCTGCGACAGGCTTGCGTGGTCGTCCAGTTCCTCGTCGATGATCTTCCGCCAGGTCGGGGACGGCCAGGAGTCGTAGCTGACCGTGTCGACGACCATCAGCCGCCGCACGCGTCCGGGGTGGGCGAGGGCGAAGCGCTGGCCGATGGCGCCCCCGATGTCGTGGGCGACGATGCCGACCTCGCCGACGCCCAGCGCGTCGAGGACGCGCTCCAGGAGTTCCGTCTGGGCGGCGACCGACGTGTCGCGGTGCGCCGGCCGCTCGGACAGTCCGTACCCCAGGAGGTCGTAGGCGATGGTCCGGTGGCCGGCCGCCTCCACCCGCGGGACGACGTCGCGCCATTCGTAGGAGTGCGAGGGCGTGCCGTGGAGGAACACCACGGGCTCGCCCCGGCCGCGATCACGGCAGGCGATGCGCACTCCGTCGACGACGAGGTGATCGGTCAGGAACGTCATGCCGCTCTTCCCTTGGTCTCGATGGGCGTGGGAACGGACGCGGACGCGGGCAGGGGCGGCGGTCGCGGGCACACGCCCCCGCCGGCTGCACCGGTCCGTCCCCTCACACTGACTGTACAGATCTGTCTAGTTACGAGGTGCCCCCGACGGCGCGCCGTAATCCGGCCCGGGTCCCCCGCTGTCCGCCGGCCCGCCCCGGGCCTCGCACCGGCCCGTCCCACGACATAGACTAGGTAGACCTACCTAGTCGATTTCCGGGGTGTGCGATGACTGAGACCGACGCGAGGGCGGCGGGGTCCGGGAGGCGGCGGCCGGCCCGGGAGCGCCTGCTGGCGGCCGCGGCCCGCCGTTTCTACGCCGACGGTGTGACGGCGACCGGGATCGACACGATCACCGCCGAGGCCGGCGTGGCCAAGATGAGCCTCTACAACAACTTCTCCTCCAAGGCCGACCTCGTCAGGGCCTACCTCGACGCCCGGCACGAGGAGTGGCTCGCGCTGTACCGGTCGCGGCTGGAGCGGGCCGAAGGCCCCCGCGACGGCGTCCTCGCGGTCTTCGACGCCTACGCCGACCACGCGGAGTCCGCCTACGAGCACGGCTTCCGCGGCTGCGGCCTGCTGAACGCGGCGGCCGAGCTGCCCGCCGGGGACGAGGGGCGGACCGTCGTACGCCGCCACAAGGAGGAGGTCGAGCGGCTGATCGCCGGGCATCTGGAGCACCTGCTGCCCGAACGCCCGAACGACGCCCGCACCCTGGCGGAGCACCTGTCGTTCCTGCTGGAGGGCGCGACGGCGCGGGCCGGCCTGGAGGGCGACGGCAGCCGTCTGCAGCACGCCCGCGCGATGGCGGCGGCCTTGCTGGACAGCCTGTGAGGCAGCCCGCGGGACACGGCTCCCGCTCCGTGGCCGTCGGATCGTCCTGCGTGCTCGCCGCGTCCGCGCTGTGGGGCACCACCGGCACCGCGGCGACCTTCGCCCCCGCCGTCGGCCCGCTCGCGGTCGGCGCCGTCGCCATGGGGCTCGGCGGGCTGCTCCAGGCGCTTTTCGCCGCTCCCCGCATCGTCCGGCAGGCCCCGCTGCTGCGTGCGCGGCGCGGCACCGTGCTGCTCGGCTCGGTCACGGTGGCGGCCTACCCCCTGGCGTTCTACAGCTCGATGCACCTGGCCGGGGTGGCCGTGGGGACCGTGGTGACGATCGGCGCGGCCCCGCTCGTCTCCGCCGTGGTCGAACGCGTCGTGGACGGGCACCGGCTGACCCGCCGCTGGCGGCTCGGCGCCGCGCTGGGCCTCCTGGGCACCGTCCTGCTGTGCGCCGCCGACGCCGGCGGTGCCCCGGGCGGACCGGAGCGGGCGTCCGCGGGCGCCACGGTGCTCGGCGTGGCACTGGGCCTGGTCGCCGCCATGGCCTACGCCCTCTACTCCTGGGCCGCCCACCGGCTGATCACCGGCGGGATCGCCTCCCGCGCGGCGATGGGCGCGGTGTTCGGCCTGGGCGGACTGCTCCTCGTGCCCGTCCTCCTGGCCACCGGGGCCCCGCTGCTCGACTCCCGGTCGAACCTGGCCGTCGGCGCCTACATGGCGCTGGTGCCGATGTTCGCCGGCTACGTCCTGTTCGGCTGGGGACTGGCGCGCGTGCCCGCCAGCACCGCGACCACGCTCTCCCTGCTCGAATCGGCCGTCGCGGCCGTCCTCGCCGTCCTCGTCGTCGGCGAGCGCCTGCCCGCCGCCGGCTGGGCGGGCATCGCGCTCGTCGTCGCCTGCCTGGCCGTCCTCACCGTCCCGGCGGGCGGCCCCGTACGGCGCCGGCGGCAGCGGCGGAGCGGGACCGGCCCGGAGCACCGCGACGGAGCACGCCAGGACGCTGTCACCACCGTTCCGCTCCCCGCCCGCCCCGAGTGAGAACACTGCGGAGCGAGGACGCCCCGGAGTGAGGGCACCGTCGCGTACGGCAGGGAGATCACACTCTTCCACTTCCGGTGGCGCGCCGTGGGCGAAGCCTTCGAAGTCCTGCGGGTGCACACGGTGTTCTGCTAACACCGAGTCACCCGTGAGCGAGGACCGCTCAGGACCGGGAAGGGGGGCGGTCGCGATGGCGGCGGAGCGACAGGTGGGCCGGCTGCCGGCGGAGAGGGGCCGCCTGGTCGGACGGCGGGCGGAGCTGGACGAGGTGGCCCGGCTGTGCGCGCGGTCCCGGCTGGTGACGGTGACCGGGGTGGGCGGGGTCGGCAAGACCCGGCTGGCCCGGCGGGCCGCGGACGAGCTGCGGCCGGGGTTCGCGGACGGGGCGTGGTGGGTGGAGCTGTCCCCGCTGCCCCCGGAGCGGGAGGCGCCGGCGTACACGATCGCCGAGGTGCTGCCGCTGGCCGACCAGAGCACCCGGCCCATGCTGGAGGTGGTGGCCGAGTACCTCGCCGGACGGCGGACGCTGCTGGTGTGGGACACCTGCGAGCACCTCGTCGGGGAGTGCCGGGAGACGGCGACCGCGCTCCTGGCCGCCGCGCCCGGCCTGCACATCCTGGCCACCGGCCGCCGCCCGCTCGGCCTGCCCGCCGAGGAGGTCCTGTGCCTGGACCCGCTGCCGGTCCCCGCCGACGGCGCGGCGGCCGGGGCCGACGACGCGCTCGCGCTGCTGGCCGACCGGGCGGACGCGGCCGTGCCCGGCTTCCCCCGCACCCCGGCCGAACGGACCGAGGCCGTACGGCTGTGCCGCCGTCTGGAGGGGCTGCCCCTCGCCCTGGAGCTGGCCGCGGCGCGGCTGCACGACCTGCCGGTGGCCGAGCTGAACCGGCGCCTGGCCGACCGCTACGCGGTCCTCGGCGACACCGAGGACGAGGACTACGACGCCGACCCGCCCTGGCACCAGGCGCTGCGCACCGCGATCGGCTGGAGCCACCAGCTGTGCACCCCCGCCGAGCGGCTGGCCTGGGCCAGGCTGTCGGTGTTCGCCGGGAGCTTCGACGCCGACGCGGCGGGCCGGGTGCTGGCCGACGAACACCTGCCCGCCCGGGAGGTCCCCCGGCTCCTGGCCGCGCTGGTGCGGGACTCGATCGTGGAGTGGACGCCCACCGGGGCCGGGGAGCGGTACCGGATGCTGGACACCGTCCGCGAGTACGGCGCGCACTGGCTGCACGGCCTCGGCGAGGAGTCCGTGGTGCGCCGCCGCCACCGCGACCACTACCTGCGCCTGGCCGAGGCCGCCGACGCCGCCTGGATCGGACCCGAGCAGACCGCCTGGTACGACCGCACGGTCACCGAGCACGCCAACCTGCGCGCCGCGCTCGACTTCTGCCTCGCCGAGGAGGACGGGCACGGCGCGCTGGAGCTGGGCGGGGCCCTGTGGTTCCTCTGGTCCGCCTGCGGCTTCGCCAAGGAGGGGCGGCGCTATCTGGACCGGTCCCTGGCCCTGGCCGACTTTCCCGGACCGGTCTGGTCCAGGGCCCTGTGGGCCTGCGGCCGCGCCGCCATCGTGCTGGGCGAGGCGGAGACCGGCCTGCGCCTCGCCGGCGTCTTCCGGGAGGCCGTGGCCGAGGAGGCCGACGGGACCGCCGTGTTCGCCGCGGCGTTCCTGGAGGGCTGCGGTCTGACGATGCTCGGCCGGCAGCACCAGGCCGCCGCGGTGCTGGACGCGGTGCCGCGCGCCCGGCCCGGCCCCGGGCGGTACGCCGCGGAGTGGTTCCCGGTGCGGATCGCCCGGGCCTTCGTCCACGTGCACCTCGGGGAGTACGCCGACGCCCTGGCCGTCACCGAGGAGCTGGGCGCCGAGTGCGCCCGGCACGGCGAGACCTGGGCCCGCGCCTACGGCGACTACGTGCACGCCCTCGCCGCGCTGGGACTGGGGCGGGCCGAGGAGGCCGCGGCCCGTGCCCGTACCGCCCTCGACGGCAAACGCCGCCTGCACGACAGCCTCGGCATCGCCCTGGCCGTCGACGTGCTCGCCTCCGCGACCCTCGCCGCCGGGCGCGCGGAACCGGCCGCCCGCCTCCTCGGCCTCGCCGAGCAGATCTGGCACGCCCTCGGCTCCCCCCGGATGGGCTCGCCCGAACTCGTCGCCGCCCGCACCGCGTGCGAGGAGCGGGCTCGCGGCCTCCTCGGGGACGAGGTCTACCGGGCCGCCTTCGCCGCCGGGCACGACACCGACCCCGACACCGGCATCGCCGAAGCCCTCGTCCCGCCCGGCTCCTGACCCGCCCCGGCGGGCCGGTCCGGTCTCAGCGAGGGCTCCGCGCCGGCGCCTGGGCGGCGAGCAGGCCGAGGATCTCGTCCTGATGGGACGTGAGGTAGAAGTGGCCGCCCTTGAAGACGCGGAACTCGAAGGCGGCGTCCGTGTGCCGCGACCAGGCCCGCGCCTCGTCGAGGGTGACCTTGGGGTCGGCGTCGCCGACGAGGCTCCACACGGGGCAGCTCAGCGCGGGGCCCGGCTCGTAGACGTAGGTCTCGGCGGCGCGGTAGTCGGCGCGGATCGCCGGCAGGGCCATGCGGATCAGCTCGACGTCGTCGAGGATCGCCGCGTCCGTCCCGCTCAGCTCCCGCATCTCCGCCACGAGTCCGTCGTCGTCGCGGAGGTGGACGGTCTCGTCGCGCGCGCAGGAGGGAGCCCTGCGGGCGGACGCGAACAGCGCGTGCGGGACGACGCCGTGGTCCCGCTCCAGCCGGCGGGCGACCTCGAAGCCGAGGGTCGCGCCCATGCTGTGCCCGAAGAGGACCAGGGGGAGGTCCGTGTACGGAAGCAGGACCGGCACGACGGCGTCGGCGAGTTCCCCGATGGTGGCGGCGCACGGCTCGTTGCGCCGGTCCTGGCGCCCCGGGTACTGCACGGCCAGCACGTCCACCGACGCGGGCAGGTTCGCCGACACCGGGTGGTAGAAGCTCGCGGAGCCCCCCGCGTGCGGCAGGCACACGAGCCTGATCGCCGCGTCCGGACGGGGGTGGTAGCGGCGGATCCAGAGGCGGTCGTGCTCGGCGGGCGTGCTCATGGGACGGGCGTTCCCTCTCTGACGGCGGGGTCCCGCGCGCGGACGCGGGACGTGCCCCAGCAGTCTGCGGTGCGCGGGAGCGGACGGCCACCCCTATCCGCCCCACCTGCGCGGCCCCCGGCGGTGGCCGCCACCGCGGCCCAGCGGTCCAGCGGCCCCGCGGTCCGCTGCGGGCTCAGGCGTTGAGGTAGGCCAGCACCGCCAGCACACGGCGGTTGCTGTCGCTCGACGGCGGCAGCATCAGCTTGGTGAAGATGTTGGAGATGTGCTTCGCCGCCGCCCCCTCGGTGACGGTGAGCCGCTGCGCGATCGCGGTGTTGGAGCAGCCCTCCGCCATGAGCTCCAGCACCTCGCGCTCGCGCGCGGTGAGCGCGGCCAGCGGCTCGTCACGGGAGTGACTGGTCATCAACTGGGCGACGACGGCGGGATCCATGGCCGTGCCGCCCGCCGCGACCCGGCGCACCGCGTCGATGAACTGCTCGTCGTCCAGGACGCTGTCCTTGAGCAGATAGCCGATGCCGCCGGTGCCGTCGGCCAGCAGCTCGCGGGCGTACATCTGCTCCACGTGCTGGGAGAGGACGAGGATGGGCAGGCCGGGCCGCTTGCGGCGGGCGCCGAGCGCGGCCTGGAGGCCCTCGGTGGTGAAGGTGGGCGGTAACCGCACGTCCACCACGGCCACGTCGGGCCGGTGCTCCTCGATCGCGGCGGCGAGATCCGTGCCGTTGTCGACGGCGGCGACCACCTCGAACTCGTATGCCTCCAGCAGCTGGATGATTCCCTGCCTCAGGAGGAAGAGGTCTTCGGCGAGGACAACGCGCACGGCAACTCCATTGTGATCACGGTCGGGCCGCCCGGGGGACTGTCGATCTCCAGGACGCCGTCAAAGGATGCCAGCCGCCGCCGGATGCCCTCCAGCCCGCTCCCGGCCGACGCCCGTGCGCCGCCGCGCCCGTCGTCGGTGACCCGGGCGCGCAGGGCGCCGTCGGCGTAGTGGGCGACGACCTCGACGCGTTCGGCGTCGGCGTGCTTGAGCGCGTTGGTGAGCAGTTCCGACACCGAGAAGTAGGCGGCCGACTCCACCGGGTCGGGCAGCTTGCCGGGCAGGTCCACGACCACCGTGACGGGCAGCGGGCTGGCCAGGCCGAGGGCGCGCAGGGCGTCGGCGAGGCCGCGTTCGGCCAGGACCGGCGGGTGGATGCCGCGGACCAGGTCGCGCAGTTCGCGCAGGGCCTGCACGGAGGAGGTGCGCGCCTCGCGCAGCAACTGGCGCGCCTCCTCGTCGTCCGGGCCCAGCTTCCGCTCCACCGCGCCGAGTTGGAGGCCGAGGCCGACGAGCCGTGCCTGGGCGCCGTCGTGCAGGTCGCGCTCGATGCGGCGCAGTTCGGCGGCCTGGGTGTCGAGGGCGCCGGAGCGGGTCTCGGACAGGTGCCGCACCCGCGAGGCCAGCTCCGACCGCCGGGTCGGCCCCAGGAGGAAGCGGACGAAGTGGGCGTAGCCCTTGAGCACCGGCGGGCTCAGGAGGACCCAGCCGGCCAGTACGACGAGCGCCAGGGCGGCCGCGGCGAGCGCGGCCGGCCAGCTGTCGACGGTGACGGAGGCGTACCAGCGTCCCTCGCCGTCTTCCGCGAGGGGCCGCCACAGGCCGCCGGCCAGGACCAGCCCCTCCCCCGCGTAGTACAGCAGGGCGGCCGGCGCGAACCCGGCGAGGCCCACGACGGAGTTGAGCAGCAGCCACAGCAGGTCCCGCCAGGTCGCGGGGTCGGCGAGGATCCACTTGCAGCGGCGCATCCAGCCGACGATGTCCCTCTCGATCTCCTCCGGTTCGGGCCGGTAGGGCCGCTCCACGGGGACGCCGGAGCGGGCGGCGGCGCGCCGGGCGAGGTCGCACAGCCGGCGCACCGCCGTGGTCAGGTAGGGCAGCGCCACGAAGCCGATGCCGATCAGGCACAGGATCACGAAGTACGTGGTGGTGAGGAACAGGACCACGGACAGCATGGCCCCGGCGGCGATCGCGGTGCCGACCAGCGTGTCCACGGCGGCGCGGCGGAGTCGGGGACGTAAGGCGGCCGGAACGGTGTTCATGCCGTCATGCTCCCATCCCCGGACGGCGACGGCGGACGGGCCGCCCCCGCCCGGGGACGGCGGGGGCGGCCCGGCGCAGGAGTGGCTCATGCCGCCTTCACCATGTCGACGGCGGGGTTGCGCATGCCGCGCCACGAGGGCAGCAGGGTGGCGCCGAAGACCAGCAGCAGCGACCCGCCCACGATGGCGAGGTAGATGCCGGGGGAACCGGCGGGCAGGTACGAGTCGTTCTTGACGAGGCTGTAGGGGACGATGGTCGTCGCCGAGGCGATCGTGCCGAGGACGGTGGCGACCACGCCGATCAGCGCGCCCTCGGCGGTCAGCATGCCGAGCACCTGGGCGCGGGTCGCGCCGGTGAGCCGCTGCAGGCCGAACTCCGACTGCCGCTTCCTGGTCACCGACACCAGGGTGTTGACGACGGTGATGGCGGCGTAGCCCACGATCATGGCGACGATCGTGTAGTTCGCGGACACCAGGATCTGCTGGATCTGGTTGTTCCGGCCGGCCAGCGAGGAGCTGTCGTCCACTTCCGTGCCCGGTACGCCGGCCGCCAGCTCGGCGAGCCGGTCCTGGACCGCGGCGGCGGCGCCGGACTCGGAGCGGACGAGGATCTGGTGCGGCAGTCCGTCGACGGTGTGCGGGGCGAGGGCCGCCGCGGGCAGCGTCAGGTACTGCTGCTTGGGGTTGTCGGCGTAGAGGGCCACGACCTCCGGCCGTACGGCGGTGCCGTCGCCGAGGTGCATCGGCAGCCGGTCGCCGACCCGCACGCCGTACTCCTCGGCCTTCTTGTCGGACAGGGCCACGGTGTCGCCGCGCAGACCGGTGAGGTCCCCGGCGACGGTACGCAGGTCGAGGGTGCGCCGCACGCCCTCGGCGGAGACGCCGCGCAGGTCGACGTCGGCGCCGTCCACCAGGCCGCGGCTGGTGACGAACTCGGAGGCCCCGGCCACGCCGGGCACGGCCCGGACCCGCTCGACGACGCCGGGGGCGAAGCCGCCGGTGGTGGAGTCCAGGACGTGGTCGGCGAGGATGTTGCGGTCGTACGAGCTGCGCGAGACGTGGTTCTCGGTGGACTGCATGTACAGGGTGCCGGTGGCGATGCCGATGAGCAGCACGATCGGCGCGACGGCGCCCGCCATGCGGACGTTGGCGGTGGCGGCGTTGCGCAGGGCGAGCTGTCCGGAGAGCCCGGAGAGCAGGCGCACCGGCAGCTTCAGGAGCGCCACCATCGCCTTGGTGATGCCGGGGGCGAGCAGCGCCAGGCCGATGCAGAACAGCACGGAGGCGGGTCCGGCGGTGCTGGCGAGGGTCGGGCCGTCCTCCATCACGGTGGCGGTGGCGACGGCCAGGCCGATGCCGTTGGCGAGGAAGAACAGCGCGACCAGCAGGCGCGGCACGCTGAACCAGCGGGTGCCCACGGTGCTCTCGGCCAGCGCGGCGACCGGTTCGGTGCGGGCGGCCCGCCGGCCGGCGAAGCGGGTGGCGCCGGCCGCGGCCAGTACGGTGACCACCGCCCCGACGGCCATCGGGACCCAGCCGGCGTGGTAGACGACCGCCGACGACACGACGCCGCTCCCGGTCAGCACGGAGAACAGCAGCCGGCCGATGGCGTAGCCGAGCGGCAGGGACAGCAGGACGGAGGCGACGGACAGGAAGGCCGTCTCGGTCAGGATCATGCGGCGCAGCTGCCGGGGGGTGGAGCCCACCGCGCGCAGCAGGGCCATCTCCCGGGCGCGCTGCTGGAGCGACAGACCGAGGGTGGAGGCCACGCCGAACATCACGATCAGCACCACCGCCGAGCCGAAGACCGCTGCGAGGATGACGACCGTGCGCTGGCCGGCGAGGGTGCCGGGCAGTTCCGCCAGGCCCCGCCGCTCGCCGGTGAGCACCTCGGCCCGGTCGCCGACCGCGGAGCGGACGGCCTCGGCCACGGCGGCGGTGTCCGCGCCGGGGGCGGGCAGCACGCCGATGGAGTCGATGCGGCCGCCGGCCAGGTCGCGCGCCTCGTCGTCGGTGAAGAACACCGCGGCGCCGGGGTCGCGGCCGCCGCCCGGCTCGGCGACGCCGCTGACCCGGAACTGCCGGGTGACGCCCTGGACGACGACGTCGACCGAGGAGCCCGGGCGGGCCCCGGCGCGCTCGGCGAGGTCCGCGTCGAGGACGATCTCGCCGCCGGCGGCGGGGGATCCACCGGCGGCGAGAGTGTAGGGGGTGAGCCGGGCGCTCGCCCAGCCGTGGCCGTGGGAGTCAGACTCACCGGTCACCGGCTTCCCGTCCTTGAGGACGGTGGCCGGGAAGGACACGTCGCCGACGGCCTTCCCGACGCCCCGGACCGAGGCCACCTCGCCGACCAGGGCGGCGTCGATGCGGTTGCGCTCCGTCAGGGCGGTCCCGTCCCGGGTCTGCTCGCCGGTGACGACGACCGGGGCCTCCCGCAGGCGCTGGGGTTCGGCCGCCATGCGGACACCGGTCTCCATCAGACCGCCGCAGCCGATCACGATCGCCGCGCCGAGGAACATGGCGAGGAAGGTCGCGACGAAACTCGTCCTGCGGAACTTCAGGGTGCGCAGTGCAAGGCGCCACATCAGTGCAGCCCTCCCGCGGCCAGCGGAGCGGTCTCGTCCTGCCAGGCGCCGAGCCGCGTCATACGGGCGGCGACGGCGTCGGCCGTGGGCCGGTGCAGCTCGCCGGCGAAGGCGCCGTCGGCGAGGAAGACCACGCGGTCGGCGTAGGAGGCGGCGACCGGGTCGTGGGTGACCATGACCAGCGTCTGGCGGGCCGTGTCGACCGACTCGCGCAGCAGGGCGAGGACGGCGGAGGCGGTGCGGGTGTCCAGGGCGCCGGTGGGCTCGTCGGCGAAGACGACGGCGGGACGGGTCACCAGGGCGCGGGCGATGGCGACGCGCTGCTGCTGGCCGCCGGAGAGCTGGGACGGCAGGTGGCCGAGCCGCTCGGACAGGCCGACCCGTTGCACCACGTTGCGGATCAGCGCCTTGTCGGGCCGCTGCCCCGCCAGTTGCAGCGGCAGCGTGATGTTCTGCATCACCGTCAGCGCGGGCAGCAGGTTGAAGGACTGGAAGATGAAGCCGATCCGGTCCCGGCGCAACTTGGTCAACTGTGTGTCGTCCAGGCCGGAGAGGTCCTGGCCGCCGACGGTGACGGTGCCGGAGGTGGGCTGGACCAGTCCCGCCGCGCAGTGCAGGAAGGTGCTCTTGCCCGACCCGGACGGGCCCATGACGGCGGTGAAGGTGGCGTCGGCGAAGCTCATGGTGAGCCCGCGGAGGGCGGCCACCTGGCCGTCCCCCCGGCCGTAGGTCTTCGTCACGGCGTCCAGCCGTACCGCCTCCGCCCGGCGGAGGTCGTGAGATGTGTGCACTGCGGGCTCCCCATGAGATACGCGCTTCTTACGCGGTGTCTGCGGACCAGGTTAGGAAGGTCGCGGCTCCGGCACATTGGCACTGCCAGGCCGATGCGAGGTAGAACTTTCTCCACCTCGGCACGGCAGGGACATGGTGGCCGCGAGCGGTTTGCGGGGCGGTATCGGCGATGTTTCCGAGAAGCCGCCG
Organism: Streptomyces minutiscleroticus; assembly: GCF_014650875.1. GTDB lineage: Bacteria > Actinomycetota > Actinomycetes > Streptomycetales > Streptomycetaceae > Streptomyces > Streptomyces minutiscleroticus. The sequence continues at coordinate 31,917 of NZ_BMVU01000003.1, read as the reverse complement.
CGCACGGTCTGTCAAGGGTGAGAAACATTCCCTTCGTCCGGCATACGGCACCACCCCGGTAGGCATAGCTGAAGCCACCCCGTGAATTCCTGTCAGTGTCAGTGCCATCACACGCCGCGACCGGTAACGTCGAGGTGTCAGAAGAACCTCCGAGTGATGGGAATTCCTGTGGCCAGGACAGCCGGCCTTCTCAGGGCCGAACGGGAGCACCGGGTGACACGCGGTGTCCGGCACGATCGTCCGCCGGTCCGGCGGATAACGGCAGCACATGTCCCGCCGCAGGTCACACCGGAAGAACACGGAGGTTCGGAGCATGATGCGGCATGACCGGGAGCTGGTCGCGCGGGTACTGCCGGACGGGTACCTGGAGCTGTTCTCCCCGCGTACGGGCAAGCGGCACCGGTGCGGCCCGCGCGGCACGACGATGTGGCTCGCCCTCCAGCGCAGCGATTGGCAACCGACATTGGCCGCGGAGGAAATCGCCGCGCAATTAGGTGTCGATCCGGACAGTATCCGGTGCGATATCGAAGCATGGTCGGCGCATTTCCGTGAGGCCGACGCGTGAAGAAAGCGCGGGGCGCCGGCGGCCCTTCGGCCGCCGCGCCTCGCGGTGCGTCGCTCCGCTGTATGTATTCGCCCGTCTTTTTCGGTCAGTCCGTGGTGACGGCGGTGGTGATCCACTCGTCCACCGCCTCGGCGGTGGCCACCGCGAAATCCTCCAGGATCGTGAAGTGGGTACCGGGCACCTCGGCGAGGTCGTGCTCGCCGGCCCAGGTGGCCCGCCAGTCGTCGGCGCCGGTGGCGAACGACTCGCCGGGCCGCACGAACAGCACCGGCGCGGACAGGGCGCCCGGCAGGCAGTGCTGGATCAGGTCGCTGTACCGGCTCATCGCGGCGAGGCGCGCGGTGCCGAAGCCCCCGAGGGAGGACTCGCGGTCCAGCATGCCGTCGAACATCTGCCGCCACAGCCCGTCCTTGCCGTCGTCGCCGGGCAGATAGGTGTCCAGCAGCACCACACCGGCGGCCGGACGGCCGGCCTTCTCCATGATCTCGGCCGCGGCGTGGGCGAACTGGCCGCCGGAGGAGTACCCGAGGAGCACGTACGGCCGCTCGTCCGGGCAGGCCCGGCGGATGCCCTCGACGACCACCTCGACCACCGCGTCCACCGAGAGGGGCAGCGCCTCGCCGGGGGCGAAGCCGGGCACCGCGGGCACCAGGACGTCGCGGCGGCCCTGGAAGTGCCGGGCGAAGCGGGCGTACTGGTGGGCGCCGCCGAGCGCCATCGGCGAGGGCAGGCAGACCAGCCGCGGCGCGGCGTCGCCCGTGGCCAGCCGCACCGGGTCGGGCACGGTGCCGAGTCCGGCCGCCGAGTCGAAGCCGGGCAGGATGCCGGCGACGTTCCGCAGCAGCTCGATGGCCTGCGCCATCCGCCCCTCGGCCGCGGCGCGCCGCACCAGTCCGCCGACCGACTCGACGTCGTCGTCCCCGCCCGCCGCCGGCGCACCGCCCGCGGCGGGCAGCGCCCCCAGGTGGGCGGCGAGCGCGGCCGGGGTGGGGTGGTCGAAGACGGCGCCGGCGGGCAGGGGGGTGCCCAGCACCCGGCCCAGGGCGCCGCGCAGTTCGGCCGCGGAGACCGAGTCCATGCCGATCTCCAGGAAGCGGGCGTCGGGTTCGATCTCCTCCGGGCCCGCGTGGCCGAGGACCGCGGCGGCCTGGGCCCGCACCACCTCGGTCAGCGCCGCCTCGCGCTCGGCCCTGGGGGCCGCGGCCAGCCGCTCCAGCAGCGGCCCGTCGTCCGCGGGTCCGGGCGGGGCGGCGGCCGACGGGCCGGCGAGCGGGGCCGCGGTGAGGGCCGCGTCCGCGCCCATCCAGTACCGCTCGTGCCGGAACGCGTAGGTGGGCAGCTCGGCGCGGGCCGTGCCGGGGAACAGCGCCGCCCAGTCGGGGGCGAGACCCTCGGTGTACAGCTGGGCGAGGCCGGACAGGAGCGTGGCGGCTTCGCCGCCCTTGCGCCGGCCGAGGGCCACGAAGGCCGTGCCGTCGGGGCCCGCGCACTCGCGGGCGAGGCCGGTCAGGACGGCGTCGGGGCCGAGTTCGACGTAGCGGGTGGTCCCGGAGCCGGCGAGGGCGGCCACGGCGTCGGCGAACCGCACCGTCTCCCTGACGTGGCGCACCCAGTGCTCCGGGTCGCGCAGCTCCTCGCCGGAGGCGGGGCGCCCGGTGAGCGCGGACACCACAGGAATACGCGGCTCGTGGAAGGCCAGCCCCTCGGCCACGGTGCGGAACGCGTCGAGCATGCCGTCCATCAGCGGCGAGTGGAAGGCGTGCGAGACGCTGAGCCGCCTGGTCCTGGCGAAGCCCTTGGCGGCGGCGAGCACCGCGTCCCGCTCCCCCGAGAGGACCACGGAGTCCGGGCCGTTGACCGCGGCGAGTCCGACCCGCTCGTCCAGCAGCGGCCGCACCTCGTCCTCGGCCGCCCGTACGGCGACCATCGCGCCGCCCTCGGGAAGCGCCTGCATGAGCCGGCCGCGGGCGGTGACCAGGGTGCACGCGTCCGCCAGGTCGAGCACGCCCGCCGCATGGGCGGCGGCCAGCTCCCCGATCGAGTGCCCGGCCAGCACGTCCGGCCGGATCCCGAAGGACTCCAGGAGCCGGAACAGCGCCACCTCGAAGGCGAACAGGGCCGCCTGCGCGTACTGGGTGCGGTGCACGGCCTCCGCGTCGTCGCCCGCGAGGACCCCCGCGAGGTCCAGGCCCGTGCGGGCGTCGATCTCGTCGAAGGTCTCGGCGAACACCGGGTAGCGGGCACGCAGTTCGAGCCCCATGCCGAGGCGCTGGGCGCCCTGGCCGGTGAACAGGAACGCCGTACGGCCCCCGGTGCGCGCCCGTCCGGTGACGGCGGTGGGTGCGGGCTCCCCCGCGGCGAGGGCGCGCAGCCCCGCCAGGAGCTGCTCCCGGTCGGCGCCGGTCACGGCGGCCCGGTGCTCGAACACGGCGCGCCGGGTGCCCAGGGCGCGGGCGACGGCGGTGGGCCGCCACTCCGGGCGGTCCGCCAGGAAGGCGTGCAGCCGCTCGGCCTGCGCGGGCAGGGCCCGTGCGGAACGGGCCGACAGGGGCCACACGACCGCGGGGGCGTCCGGTTCCGTGTCCGCCACGGGCTCCTCGTCGGCGGGCGCCTCCTCGACGATCGCGTGGGCGTTGGTGCCGCTGATGCCGAAGGAGGACACGCCGGCCCGGCGCGGGCGCCCGGCCCGCGGCCACTCCTGCTCCTGCGTCAGCAGCCGTACCTGTCCCGCCTCCCAGTCCACCTTGGTCGACGGCTCGTCCACGTGCAGCGTCCGCGGCAGGACCCCGTGCCGCATCGCCATCACCATCTTGATCACACCGGCGACACCCGCGGCGGCCTGGGTGTGGCCGATGTTGGACTTCACCGACCCCAGCCACAGCGGGGTGTCCTCGGGCCGGTCCTGCCCGTACGTCGCCAGCAGCGCCTGCGCCTCGATCGGATCGCCCAGGGTCGTCCCCGTGCCGTGCGCCTCCACCACGTCGACGTCGCCCGCCGCCAGCCGCGCCGCCGCCAGGGCCTGGCGGATCACCCGCTGCTGGGACGGGCCGTTCGGCGCGGTCAGGCCGTTGGAGGCGCCGTCCTGGTTCACCGCCGAGCCCCGCAGCACCGCCAGCACCCGGTGCCCCAGGCGCCGGGCGTCGCTCAGCCGCTCCAGGACCAGCACGCCCAGGCCCTCGGAGAACCCGGTGCCGTCGGCGTCGTCGGCGAAGGCACGGCAGCGGCCGTCCGGGGAGAGCGCGCCCTGCCGGCTGAACTCCACGTAGGTGCCCGGCGAGGCCATCACCGTCACTCCCCCGGCCAGCGCGAGCGTGCACTCGCCCTGGCGCAGGGACTGGGCGGCCAGGTGCAGGGTCACCAGCGACGAGGAGCAGGCGGTGTCGACCGACAGCGTCGGCCCCTCCAGGCCGAGCGTGTAGGCCACGCGGCCGGAGACGATGCTGCCGGAGCCGAAGCTGCCGAAGTAGTCGTGGTACATGACGCCCGCGAACACCCCGGTGCGGCTGCCGCGCAGCGACACCGGGTCGATGCCCGCGTCCTCCAGCGCCTCCCAGGAGCCCTCCAGCAGCAGCCGCTGCTGCGGGTCCATGACGAGGGCCTCGTGGGGCGAGATGCCGAAGAAGGCGGCGTCGAAGTCGCCCGCGTCGTGCAGGAACCCGCCCTCCCCGGTGTAGGAGCGGCCCGGCGTGCCCGGCGTCGGGTCGTACAGGTCCGGGTCCCAGCCCCGGTCGTCGGGGAAGGGGGTGATGCCCTCGCCGCCGTCCGCGACGAGGCGCCACAGGTCCTCGGGCGAGCGGACGCCGCCCGGGTAGCGGCAGGCCATGCCCACGATCGCGACGGGCTCGCGGGCCTCGGCGGTCAGGGCGCGGTTGCGTTCCCGCAGCCGCTCGATCTCCTTCAGCGAGGCGCGCAGCGCCTCCACCATCCTGCTGTCCGGCTTCTCCGGCTCGGCCATGGTCCTCTCCCTTGTCACAGGGCGTCGTCGTCCCCGACGAGGTCGTCGAGCGCCATGCTGATCAGGCTCTCGGCGTCCATCGCGTCGATCTGCGCGCCGTTGGTCCCGCCGTCCGCGGCCGGCCCGGGGGCGGGCCGCACTCCGGCGAGTTCGAGCAGGCTGTCCAGGAGGCCGGCCTCGCGGAGCCTGGCCACCGGGACGGCGGCGAGCGCGGCGCGCACGGCGTCCTCCTCGCCGCGCGGGCCGTCGCCGGTGCGCGGGGCCAGCTCGGCGGCGAGGTGGTCGGTGAGCGCGGCCGGGCTGGGGTGGTCGAAGACGAGCGTGGCGGACAGCCGCAGCCCGGTGGTCTCGTTGAGCCGGTTGCGGAACTCCACGGCGCTCAGCGAGTCGAAGCCGAGGTCCTTGAACGGCAGCCCGGCCTCGAACTCCTCGGTGCCGAGCACCTGCCGGACCTCGTCCCGCACCAGCCGCAGCAGCCGCTCGGCCCGCTCCTCGGGGGTGAGACCGGCGAGTTCGCGGCGCAGCTCGGCGGACGCGGCCGGCGCCGTGCGGGCGGTCCTGCGCGGGGCCCGTACCAGACCGCGCAGCAGGGGCGCGACGCGGCCGGCCTCGCGCGGGGCGGCGAGGTCGAGCCGGGCGGGCAGCAGGACCGCCTCGTCGCGGCCCACGGCCGTGTCGAACAGGGCCAGTCCCGCGTCGGCGTCCAGGGCGAGCACGCCGCCGGAGGCCATGCGGCGGGCGTCGGTGCCGTCGAGCCGGTCGGCCATGCCGCCGCTGCCCGCCCAGGCGCCCCAGGCCAGCGAGACGGCCGGCAGGCCCTGGGACCTGCGGTGCGCGGCGAGGGCGTCGAGGAAGGCGTTGCCGGCGGCGTAACCGGCCTGGCCGGGGCTGCCGAGCAGGCCGGCCGCGGAGGAGAACAGCACGAACGCCGTCAGCGGCCGCTCCCGGGTCAGCTCGTGCAGGTGCCAGGCGGCGTCCAGCTTGGGCCGCAGCACCTCGTCGAGGCGCTCGGGCGTGAGCGAGGTGAGGACGGCGTCGGCGAGGACGCCCGCGGTGTGCACCACCGCGGAGACGGGGTGCTCGTCCAGGACCCGGGCGAGGGCGGCGCGGTCGGCCGCGTCGCAGGCGACGACGGTCGTCTCGGCGCCCAGCGCGGTCAGTTCCTCGCACAGTCCGGCCGCACCGGGCGCGTCGGGACCGCCGCGGCTGAGCAGCACGAGCCGGTCGGCGCCGTGCGCGGTGACCAGGTGCCGGGCGACCAGCCGGCCCAGGGCGCCGGTGCCGCCGGTGACGAGGACGCCGCCGGACCAGTCGACGCCGGAGGGGCCGTCCGTGCGCGGCGCGCGTACGAGCCGCGGCGCGCTCACGCCGTCCTCGCGCAGCGCCAGCTGGGGCTCGCCGGAGGCCACGGCGGCGGGCAGCAGCCGGTGGGCGGCGGCGGAGCCGTCGACGTCGGCGAGGACGAGGCGGTCGGGGTGCTCGGACTGGGCCGAGCGGAGCAGGCCCCACGCGGCGGCCGCGCCGGGGTCGGTGACGTCCGCGGCGCCGGGCCCGGCCGCACCGCGGGTGACCACCACCAGGGTGGTGCCGGCGAACCGCTCGTCGGCCAGCCAGTCCTGCACCCGGGTGAGCAGCTCTTGCAGACCGGCCCGGACACCGTCCGGTCCGTCGCCGCCGGTGTGGGCGACGACCACGGCGTCGGGGGTTTGCGCGGCGGCCTCCGCCAGACCGGCGGCGACCGTCACCTCGGCGACCTCGCCGGCCAGTGCCCCGGTCAGTTCCCCGCGGTCCGGGCCGAGCACGGTCCACCGTCCGGCCTGCGGGGCCGCGGGCACCGGGACGGGCACCCAGTCGAGCGCGAACAGGTCGTCGTGCCCGCCGGAGGCGGCCGCGGCGAGCCGCTCGGGGTTCACCTCCCGCAGGGACAGCGACGCCACGCGCGCCACCGGCCGGCCGCTCCCGTCGGCGGCCTCGACGCGCACCGCGCCGGAGCCGAGCGGGGCGATCCGCACCCGCAGGGCCGTCGCCCCCCGCGCGTACAGCTCCACGCCGTTCCAGGCGAAGGGCAGGGACATGCGCTCCTCGGCTCCCGCGCGCAGCCCGACGGCGTGCAGGGCGGCGTCGAACAGCGCGGGGTGCAGGCCGAAGCCGCCGGCGGCGTCGTCCACGGCCACCTCGGCGTACACCTCGTCGCCGAGCCGCCAGGCGGCGCGCAGGCCCTGGAAGCGGGGCCCGTACTCGGCGCCCAGCTCCGCGAGGCGGTCGTAGACGCCGTCCACGTCGACCGGTTCGGCGCCCGGCGGCGGCCAGGCGGTGAGGTCGTGGCCCGGCGTGTGCCCGGCGGGCCGCAGCACGCCGGTGGCGTGGGTGGTCCACGGCTCGCCGTCGCCCGCCGCGGCGTACACGTGGAAGGCGCGGGCGCCGGCGGCGTCGGGCTCGCCGACGGTGCACTGGAGGCGGACGGCGCCGTCCTCGGGCAGCACCAGCGGTTCGGCCACGGTCAGGTCCTCCACCGTGCCGCAGCCCAGCCGGGCGCCGGCGGCGAGGGCCATCTCGGCGAAGGCGGTGCCCGGAAGCAGCGCCACGCCGCCGACGCGGTGGTCCCCCAGCCACGGGTGTTCGGCGAGCGAGAGGTGGCCGGTGTGCAGGGTGCCGTCGGCGCCGGCGAGCTCGACGGCGGTGCCGAGCAGCGGGTGGTCCGCCGGGCGCGGCAGGCCGCTGTCGCCGGTCATCCAGTAGCGGCCGCGCCGGAAGGCGTACGTGGGCAGGTCCGAGCCGTCGCGGTGGGGCAGCAGGGCCGCCCAGTCGACGGCCGCGCCGTGCACGTGCAGGGAGGCTAGCCCGGCGAGCAGGGCCTCGGTCTCCTCGCGGTCCTTGCGCAGCAGCGGCACGACGGCGCTCCCCTCGGGCAGGCACTCGCCGGCCGCCGAGGTGAGCGCGGCCCCGGGGCCCACTTCGGCGAAGTGCCGTACGCCCGCGTCGTGCAGGGCGGTCACGGCGTCGGCGAAGCGGACCGCCTCGCGGGCGTGGCGCACCCAGTACTCGGGGTCGGACAGCTCGTCGGGCGCGGCCGGGGCGCCGGTGAGGGTGGACACCAGCGGGATGCGCAGGGTGCCGTACGACAGCGACGCGGCGACCTCGCGGAACTCCTGGAGCATCGGCTCCATGAGCGCCGAGTGGAAGGCGTGGCTGACGGCCAGCTCCCTGGTGCGCTCGAAGCGGGCGGCCAGGGCGCGGGCCGGCTCCGCCGGGCCGGAGACGACCACGGACGCGGGCCCGTTGACGGCGGCGATGCCCACGCCGTCCGCGAGCAGCGGCGCGACCTCGTCCTCGGCGGCCCGTACGGCGATCATCACGCCGCCTCCGGGCAGGGCCTGCATGAGCCGGCCCCGCGCGGCGATCAGCGTGCAGGCGTCCTTCAGGTCCAGGACGCCCGCGACGTGGGCGGCGGCGTACTCGCCGACGGAGTGCCCCGCGAGCAGGTCGGGCCGGACCCCGAGGGACTCCAGGAGCCGGTACAGGGCCACTTCCACGGCGAACAGCGCGGGCTGGGTGTACTCGGTGCGCTCCAGCAGCTCGGCGGAGCCGAGGACCTCGGCGAGCGGCCGGTCCAGGAGCGGGTCCAGGTGGGCGCGGACCTCCTCGAAGGCGGCGGCGAAGACGGGGAACTCCTCGGCCAGGCGGGTGCCCATGCCGGGCAGCTGGGAGCCCTGGCCGGAGAAGAGCAGGGCGAGCCTGCCGTCGGCGGCGGTGCCGAGGGCGCCGGCCGGGGGCGTGCGGCCCTCCGCGACGGCCCGCAGGCCCTCGGCCAGGTCGTCCGCCGTGGCGCCGAGGACGGCGGCGCGGTGGGCGAGCGCGGTCCGGGCGTTGGCGAGGGCGCCGGCCATCCGGTGCGGGTCGGCCTGCGGGTTCCGGGACAGGTGGTCCAGCAGGCGGCCGGCCTGGGCGCGCAGGGCGTCCGGGGTGTGGCCGGACAGCAGCCACGGCACGGTGCCGGCCGCCGGGGCGGCGGGCGGCTCGGCGGGCCGCTCGGCGGGCGCGGCCTCGACGATCACGTGGGCGTTGGTGCCGGAGATCCCGAAGGAGGAGACGCCCGCGCGGCGCGGGCGCCCGGGGTCGGGCCACGGCCGGTTCTCGGTGAGCAGGCGCACGCCCGCGCCCTCCCACTCCACGTGCCGGGAGGGCCGGTCGACGCCGAGGCTGGCCGGCAGGGTCTCGTTGCGCAGCGCCTCCACCATCTTGATGACGCCGGCGACGCCGGCGGCGGCCTGGGTGTGGCCCAGGTTGGACTTGACCGAGCCGAGCCACAGCGGGTTCTCCTCGCTGTGCTCCGCGCCGTAGGTGGCGATCAGCGCCTGGGCCTCGATGGGGTCGCCGAGGGTGGTGCCGGTGCCGTGCGCCTCGACGACGTCGACCTCGCCCGCCGGGACGCCGGCCGCCTCCAGGGCGCGGCGGATGACGCGCTGCTGGGCGGGGCCGTTGGGGGCGGTGATGCCGTTGGAGGCGCCGTCCTGGTTGACGGCGGTGCCGCGCAGCACGGCGAGGATGTTCCGGCCGTTGCGGCGGGCGTCGGACAGCCGCTCCAGCATCAGGACGCCGGCGCCCTCGCCGAAGCCGGTGCCGTCGGCGGCGTCCGCGAAGGGCCGGCAGCGGCCGTCGCGGGACAGGCCGCGGTGCCGGCTGAACTCCACGAAGGTGCCCGGGGTGGCCATGACGGTCACGCCTCCGGCCAGCGCGAGGGAGCAGTCGCCCTGCCGCAGCGCCTGGGCGGCCAGGTGCAGCGCCACCAGCGACGAGGAGCAGGCGGTGTCGACCGACAGCGTCGGCCCCTCCAGGCCGAGGGTGTACGCGACCCGGCCGGAGACCACGCTGCCGGAGCCGAAGCTGCCGAAGTAGTCGTGGTACATGACGCCCGCGAAGACGCCGGTGTCGGAGCCGCGCAGGGTGGCGGGGTCGATGGAGGCCCGTTCCAGCGCCTCCCAGGAGGTCTCCAGCAGCAGCCGCTGCTGCGGGTCGGTGACCAGGGCCTCCTCGTCGTCCATCGCGAAGAAGGCCGGATCGAAGTCGGGCGCGTCGTACAGGAAGGCGCCGTGCCGGGTGTAGCTGGTGCCGGGCCGGTCCAGCGTGGGGTCGTAGAGGTTCTCGACGTCCCAGCCGCGGTCGGCGGGGAACTCCCCGATCGCGTCCCGGCCCTCGGCGACGAGCCGCCACAGGTCCTCCGGGGAGGCCACGTCGCCGGGGAAGCGGCAGGCCATGCCGATGATGGCGATGGGCTCGTCGGCGCCGGCGCTCCGGACGGCGGTGCGGGCGACGGGCGTCCCCGAGAGGGCGCCGGTGAGCTCGCCGAGCAGGTGGCGGGCGAGCTCCGCCGGGGTGGGGTGGTCGAAGACGAGTGTGGCGGGCAGCCGCAGTCCGGTGGCCGCGGAGAGCACGTTGCGCAGTTCCACGGCGGCGAGCGAGTCGAAGCCGAGTTCCCTGAAGGGCAGGGTGCGGCCGACGTCCTGGGCGGAGCGGTAGCCGAGGATGGTCGCCACGTGGCCCTGGACCAGTTCGGTGAGGAAGGGCTCGCGCTCGGGCTCCAGCAGTCCGGTGAGCCGCTCGCGCAGCGCGTCGGCGCCGCCGGCCGCGGCCCGCCCGGCCGCGGCGCCGGCGCGCCGGACGGGCACCAGGGAGCGGAACAGCGGGGCGAGGCCCGCGCCCTGGGCACGCAGGGCGGCCGTCTCCAGCTTCACGGGCAGGACCGCGGGGTCGTCGCCGCGCAGGGCGGCGTCGAACAGGGCCAGGCCCTCCTCGTTCTCCAGCGGGGCGACGCCGCCGCGGGCGATGCGGGTGCGGTCGGTGTCGTCGAGCGTGCCGGTCATGCCGCTCGCCTGCGCCCACAGGCCCCAGGCCAGGGAGTGCGCGGGCAGGCCGAGCGAGCGCCGGTGCCCGGCCAGCGCGTCGAGGTAGGCGTTGGCCGCCGCGTAGTTGCCCTGACCCGGTGAGCCGAGGGTGGCGGCGGCCGAGGAGAACAGCACGAACGCCGACAGGTCCAGGTCCGCGGTGAGTTCGTGCAGGTTCCAGGCGGCGTCGGCCTTGGGCCGGAACACCGTGTCGAGCCGCTCGGGGGTGAGGGAGGCGAGCACGCCGTCGGCGAGGACGCCGGCCGCGTGGATCACCGCGGTCAGCGGCCGGTCGGCCGGTACGGCGGCCAGGACGGCGGCGAGCGCCTCTCGGTCGGCGACGTCGCAGGCGGCGGAGGCCACCTCGGCGCCCAGGGCGGTCAGTTCGGCGGTCAGGTCGTCGGGGACGCCGCTCCGGCTGAGCAGGAGCAGGTGCCGGACGCCGTGCCCGGTGACCAGGTGGCGGGCGACGACGCGGCCGAGGGCGCCGGTGGCGCCGGTGAGCAGGACGGTGCCGGAGCCCAGGGCGGACCCCGCTCCGGAGTCCTGTCCGGTGCCGGTTCCGGTGCCGGTGTCGGCGTCGGCGTCGGCGGGCGCGACGCGGGTCAGCCGCGGCACGCGCCAGGCCCCGTCCCGGAGCGCCAGGTGCGGCTCACCGGTGGCCACCGCCTCGGCGAGGCGGTCGGCGCCGGCCTCGTCCGGCGCGTCGGCCTCGACCAGGACGATGCGGCCGGGGTTCTCCGACTGGGCCGAGCGGACCAGGCCGCCGGCCGCGGCGCCCGCCGGGTCGGGGCCGGTGACGACGACCAGGGTGGTGTCGGCGAGCCGTTCGTCGGCGAGCCGGGTGCGCAGCCCGTCGAGGACCGCGTCCACGGCGGCCCGCATGTCGGCGGCGGAGACGCCGGCCGGTGCGCGCAGGACCTCCAGGGCGGGGACGGTGTCCGCCGGTGCCGGGGCGGGGACCCAGTCGACCCGGTGCAGCGCGCCCCCGTGGACCGGGCGGGCCGCCGCGTCGAGCGCCTCGGTCCGCAGCGGCCGCAGGGTGAGCGAGCCGACCGTGGCGACGGGCGCGCCGGCGGGATCGGCGAGCGCCAGGGAGACCGTGCCCTCGCCGGTGGGCCGGACCCGTACGCGCAGCGCGGTCGCGCCGGTGGCGTGCAGGCGCACCCCGGACCAGGCGAAGGGCAGCAGGGCCTCGTCGCCCGCGGCGTCGGTGAGGCCGACGGTGTGCAGGGCGGCGTCCGACAGGGCCGGGTGCAGGCCGAAGCCGTCGGGCGCGGCGTCGGTGGCGACCTCGGCGTACAGGCCGTCCTCCGTGCGCCAGGCGGTGCGCAGCCCCTGGAAGAGCGGTCCGTAGCCGAGGCCGAGGGCGGCCAGCTCGTCGTACAGGCCGTCGAGCGGTACGGGTTCGGCACCCGGCGGCGGCCAGGCGGTGAGGGGGTCGGCGGTGCCGGGGAGGGTGCCGGTGGGCGCGAGCAGGCCGTCGGCGTGCCGGGTCCAGGGCAGCTCCTCGTCGGGGTGCTCCGGGCGGGACCAGACGGTGACCGGGCGGGTGTCGCCCTCGGGCGGGCCGACGACGACCTGGAGCTGGACGGCGCCGCGGTCGGGCAGGACCAGCGGTGCCTGGAGGGTGAGTTCGACGACGTCGCCGCAGCCGACCTGGTCGCCGGCGCGCAGCGCGAGCTCCAGGTGGCCGGTGCCGGGGAAGAGCAGCCGGCCGCCGACGCGGTGGTCCTCCAGCCAGGGCTGGGCGGAGGCGGAGAGGCGGCCGGTGAGGACGGCGCCCTCGCTGTCGGCCCGCACCACCGCGGCGCCGAGCAGGGCGTGCTCGGTGGGGGCGAGGCCGGCGGAGGTGACGTCGGCGGCGCCCGCGGTGCTGTCGAGCCAGTACCGCTCGTGCTGGAAGGCGTAACGGGGCAGCGGGACGCGGCGCGGGGCGCGGCCCTCGGCGACGGCGGCCCAGTCGACGGCGGCGCCGTGCGTGAACGCCTCGCCCAGGGCGACGAGCAGTCGGTCCCGGCCGCCCTCGTCGCGGCGCAGCGAGCCGACGGCGGCCACGGCGGCGTCGGTCTCCTGGATGCCGACGGTCAGCACCGGGTGGGGGCTGGACTCGACGAACAGGGCGTGCCCGTCGGCGACGGCGGCGCGCACGGCCTCCTCGAACAGCACGGTGCCGCGCAGGTTGGTGTACCAGTACCCGGAGTCGAGCGTGGCGGTGTCGACGGGACCGCCGGTGACCGTGGAGTAGAAGGGCACGTCCGTGCTGCGCGGCCGGATGCCGTCGAGGACCTCCGCCAGGCGCTCGCGCAGGGACTCCACGTGGGCGCTGTGGGAGGCGTAGTCCACGGGCAGCCTCTTGGCGCGGACCTTCTCGGCGCGCAGCCGCGCCAGGAGCTCGTCCAGGGCGTCGGCGTCGCCGGACACGACGGTCGAGGCGGTGCCGTTGACCGCGGCGACCGACAGCCGGCCCTCCCAGGCGGCGAGCCGGGCGCGGACCGCGTCGGCGCCCTCGCCGACGGACATCATGCCGCCGGAGCCGGACAGCACCTCGGCGATGGCCCGGGAGCGCAGCGCGACGACGCGGGCGCCGTCCTCCAGGGAGAGCGCGCCCACGGCGCACGCGGCGGCGATCTCGCCCTGGGAGTGGCCGATGACGGCGGCCGGGGCGACGCCGTACGCGCTCCAGGTGTGCGCCAGGGACACCATGACCGCCCACAGCAGCGGCTGGACGACGTCGACGCGGTCGAGGGAGCCGCGCAGCTCGGCGTGGAAGTCCCAGTCGGTGTACGGCTCCAGGGCGGCGGCGCACTCGGCCATGCGGGCGGCGAAGACCGGGGAGCCGTCCAGGAGCTCGGTGGCCATGCCGGACCACTGGGAGCCCTGGCCGGGGAAGACGAACACGGGCCTGGCGCGTCCCGCGGCCGTGCCGACGGCGAGGTTGCGCGCGGTGCCGCCGTCGGCCAGCGCGGCCAGCGCGCCGCGCAGTTCGGCCGGGTCCGCGCCGGTGATCGCGGCGCGGTGCGCGAAGTGGGCGCGGGTGGTGGCCAGCGACCAGCCGACGTCGGAGGCGTCGGCGTCGGGGTGCGTGTCGAGGTGGCCGAGGAGGGCGGCGGCCTGGCCGGCGAGCGCGGCCGGCGTCTTCGCGGTGAGCAGCCACGGCACGGCGAGACCTCCGGCCGGGCCGGGCTCGGCGGGTGCCGGGGCCGGCGCGGGCGGGGCCTGCTCGACGATGACGTGGGCGTTGGTGCCGCTGATGCCGAAGGAGGACACGCCGGCCCGGCGCGGGCGCCCGGCCCGCGGCCACTCCTGCTCCTGCGTCAGCAGCCGTACCTGTCCCGCCTCCCAGTCCACCTTGGTCGACGGCTCGTCCACGTGCAGCGTCCGCGGCAGGACCCCGTGCCGCATCGCCATCACCATCTTGATCACACCGGCGACGCCCGCGGCGGCCTGGGTGTGGCCGATGTTGGACTTCACCGACCCCAGCCACAGCGGGGTGTCCTCGGGCCGGTCCTGCCCGTACGTCGCCAGCAGCGCCTGCGCCTCGATCGGATCGCCCAGCGTGGTGCCGGTGCCGTGCGCCTCCACCACGTCGACGTCGGCGGCGGTGAGGCGGGCGTTCTCCAGCGCCTCGGCGATGACGCGTTCCTGGGAGGGGCCGTTGGGCGCGGTCAGGCCGTTGGAGGCGCCGTCCTGGTTGACGGCGGAGCCGCGGACCACGGCCAGCACCTCGTGCCCGTTGCGCCGGGCGTCGGACAGGCGCTCCACGACGAGGACGCCGACGCCCTCGCCCCACACGGTGCCGCCCGCAGCGTCGGCGAAGGCGCGGGTGCGGGCGTCGGGGGCGAGCGCGCCCTGCCGACTGAACTCGACGAAGGTCTCCGGGGTGGCCATGACGGCGACGCCGCCGACCAGCGCGAGGGTGGACTCGCCCTGGCGCAGCGACTGGCCGGCCAGGTGCAGCGCCACCAGCGAGGAGGAGCAGGCGGTGTCGACGGACAGCGACGGGCCCTCCAGGCCCAGGGTGTAGGCGACGCGGCCGGAGATGATGCTGCCGGAGCCGAAGCTGCCGAAGTAGTCGTGGTACTGCACGCCCGCGAACACCCCGGTCCGGCTGCCCTTGAGGGTGTGCGGGTCGATGCCCGCGTCCTCCAGCGCCTCCCAGGACGCCTCGAGCAGCAGCCGCTGCTGCGGGTCCATGACGAGGGCTTCCTTGGGGCTGATGCCGAAGAAGGCGGCGTCGAAGTCGCCCGCGTCGTGCAGGAACCCGCCCTCGCCGACGTAGCTGGTGTCGGGGCGCTGCCGCGTGGGGTCGACGAGGCGGTCGGCGTCCCAGCCGCGGTCGGCGGGGAACGGTGTGATGGCGTCGGTGCCGTCGGCGACCAGCCGCCACAGGTCCTGCGGGGAGCGGACGCCCCCGGGGTAGCGGCAGGCCATGCCGACGATCGCCAGCGGCTCGTCCGCGCGGGCCCTCCCGGCGCGCCGGCCGCGGCGCGCCCCCGTCCTGGCGCCGGTGACGAGCGTACCGAGGTACGCGGCGAGCGCCTCGGGCGAGGGGTGGTCGAAGACGAGGGTGGCGGGCAGCCGCCGCCCCGTCTCCGCGGACAGGGAGTTGCGCAGTTCGATCGCGGCGAGCGAGTCGAAGCCGAGGTCCTTGAAGGCCCGGTCGGTCTCGACCGTCTCCGGTCCCGCGTGCCCGAGCACGGCGGCGACGTGGGTGCGCACGGTGCGCAGCAGCGCCTCGGCGCGCTCCTCCTCGCCGAGCGCGGCCATGCGGTCGGCGAAGGTGACGTCGGCGTCCTCGGCGGCGGCCTCGCGGCGCACGGGGCGGCCCGCGAGCGCGCGCAGGACGGGGGCGAGGGCGGCGCCCTGCGCCCGCAGCGCCGGCAGGTCCAGGCGCACCGGTGCCAGCGCGGCCCGGCCGGCCCGCACCGCCCGGTCGAACAGGGCGGTGCCCTCCTCGGCCGACAGCGCCGTCATGCCGCCGCGCGCCATGCGGGCGTGGTCGGCCTCGGTCAGCGAGCCGGTCATCCCGCCCGTGGGCGCCCACGGGCCCCAGGCCAGGGACAGGGCGGGCAGGCCCCGGGCGTGCCGGTGCGCGGCGAGGGCGTCGAGGAAGGCGTTGGCGGCGGCGTAGTTGCCCTGGCCGGGCGCGCCGACGGTGCCGGCGACGGAGGAGAACAGCACGAACGCCGGGCGGTCCCCGGCCAGTTCGTGCAGGTGGAGGGCGCCGAGCGCCTTCGGCGCGAGCACGGTGTCGAGCCGCTCGGGCGTGAGCGAGGGGACCACGCCGTCATCCAGGACGCCGGCGGCGTGCACGACCGCGGTGAGCGGGTGGGCGTCGGGGACGGCGGCCAGGACCGCGGCGAGGGCGTCGCGGTCGGCCACGTCGCAGGCGGCGGAGGTGACCTGCGCGCCCAGCGCGGTCAGTTCGGCGACCAGGTCCTCGGCGGCGCCGCTCCGGCTGAGCAGCAGCAGGCGCCGCGCCCCGTACGCCGTGACCAGGTGGCGGGCGAGCACCGGGCCGAGACCTCCGGTGGCACCCGTCAGCAGCACGGTGCCCTCGGGGTCCAGGACGAGGCCGGGGGCGTCGGCGGGCACCTCGGCGCGCACCAGGCGGGCCGCGTGGGCGGCCCCGGAGCGCACCGCCACCTGCGGTTCGCCCGAGGCGAGGACGGCGGGCAGCGTCGTGCCGGCGTCCGTGCCGGGGCCGAGGTCGGCCAGCGCGAAGCGGTCCGGGTTCTCCGACTGCGCGGACCGCACCAGACCCCATACGGCCGCGCCGGCCAGGTCGGTCACGTCCTCGCCCGCGACGCTCACCGCGCCCCGGGTGACGACGGCCAGCGGGCGGGGGTCGTCGTCCTGCAGGGCGGCGAGCACGGCGTGCAGCGCCCGCCGTACGGCGTCGGCGTCCGTCCCGGGCTCGGTCTCCAGCACCCGGTGGCCGGGGTCGGGCGCGTCGGTCTCCAGCGGCAGCGGGTGCCAGTCGAGCGCGAACAGGGCGTCGGCGGCCGGGTCGCGCTCGGCCCGCAGGTTGCCGAGCGGGCGGGCGGCGAGCGAGGCGACCGTGGCGACGGGGGCGCCGCCGGCGTCGGCCAGGTCGATGGCGAAGGCGTGGGCGCCGGCGGGCACGAGCCGCGCCCGCAGCACGGAGGCGCCGACGGCGTGCAGGGTGACGCCCGCGAACATGAACGGCAGGCGGGCGGTCTCGTCGTCGGAGCCGTCGCCGAGCAGGGCCAGGGAGTGCAGGGCGGCGTCGAACGCGGCCGGGTGCAGGCCGAAGCGCGGCGCGTCGGCGGCGGGCCGCTCCGGCAGCCGGACCTCGGCGAACAGCTCCCCGTCGCGCCGCCAGACGGCGGTCAGCGCCCGGAAGGAGGGCCCGTACTCCAGGCCGGAGGCGGCGTGCCGCTCGTACAGGCCGGTGATGTCCACCTCCTCGGCGTCCTCGGGCGGCCAGACGTCCAGGCGGGCTCCGGGTCCGTCCGTGCCGGTGCCGAGCAGGCCGGAGGCGTGCAGGGTCCACGGCTCGTCGGCGGGCAGGCCCTCGGCGCGGGCGTAGACGTGGACCGTGCGGGCGCCCGCCGGGTCGGGGGCGCCGACGGCGACCTGGACGCGGACGCCGCCGTCCGGGGGCAGCACCAGCGGCACTTCCAGGGCGAGTTCCTCCAGGCGGCCGCAGCCGACCTGGTCGCCGGCGCGGACCGCGAGCTCGACCACGGCGGTGCCGGGCACCACCACCGACCCGCCGACGACGTGGTCGGCGAGCCAGGGGTGGGTGCGCACGGACAGGCGGCCGGTGAGCACGGCGCCGTCGGAGCCGGCGAGCACGGTGGCGGCGCCGAGCAGCGGGTGGTCGGCGGGGTCCAGGCCGGCGGAGCCGACGTCGCCGACCGGGTCGGCCGTCTCGGGCCAGAACCGCTCGCGGCGGAAGGCGGTGGTGGGCAGGTCGACGGTGCGGGCGCCGGTGAACAGCGCGGTCCAGTCGACCTCCGCCCCGCCCACGTGCAACCGGGCCAGGGCGGTGAGCAGGGTCTCGGCCTCGTCGCGCTCGCGGCGGGTGGCGGCCGCCAGCACGGCGTCCTGGACGTCCGCGTCGCCGTCGGCCAGGCACTCGCGGGCCATGGCGGTCAGCACCGCGTCCGGGCCGAGTTCGAGGAAGCGGGTGACGCCCTCGGCGGCGAGGGTGCGTATCCCGTCGTGGAAGCGGACCGCCTCGCGCACGTGCCGCACCCAGTACCCGGGCGTGGCGATCTCCTGCCCGGCGAGGGCGCCGGTGACGTTGGAGACCACCGGAACGGTGGGCCGGTGCCAGGTCAGGGACGAGGCGACGGCCTCGAACTCCGCCAGCATCGGCTCCATGAGCGGCGAGTGGAAGGCGTGGCTGACCTTCAGCCGCCGGCTCTTGGCGAAGCGGGCGGCCACCGCCTCGGCCTCGGCGGCGTCGCCGGAGACCACCACGGAGGCGGGCCCGTTGACCGCGGCGATGCCGACCCGCCCGGTGAGCAGCGGGCGGACCTCGTCCTCGGTGGCGCGTACGGCGATCATCGCGCCGCCCTCGGGCAGGGCCTGCATGAGCCGGCCGCGGGCGGCCACCAGCGCGGTCGCGTCCTTCAGGTCCAGGACGCCCGCCACGTGCGCGGCGGCGATCTCGCCGATGGAGTGCCCGGCGAGGTAGTCGGGCGCGAGGCCCCAGGACTCCACCAGCCGGTACAGGGCGACCTCGAAGGCGAACAGCGCGCTCTGGGTGCGCGCGGTGCGGTTCAGCGGCTCCGGGTCGTCGCCGAACACCGTCGCGCGCAGGTCGTCGCCGAACAGCGCGCAGATCTCGTCGAAGGCGCGGGCGAAGACCGGGAAGTGCGCGTACAGCTCCCGGCCCATGCCGGCGCGCTGCGCGCCCTGGCCGGTGAACAGGAAGGCCGTCTGTCCCTTGCGGACCCGGCCCAGCGCGGCGCCCCCGCCGCCCTCGGCGACCCGGGTCATGCCCTCCACGAGCGCGTCGTGGCCGGCGCCGAGCACCACCGCGCGGTACCGGTGGGCGGTGCGGGTGGCGGCCAGGGAGTGCGCCACGTCCACCGGGTCCTGCCCGCCGGCGGCGGCCACCAGGCGGGCGGCCTGCTCGCGCAGGGCCTCCTCGGTGCGCCCCGAGACCACCCAGGGCACGAGCGGCGGCGCCGTGCGCTCCGCGGGCCCGTCCTCGGCGGGCTCCTCGGCGGGCGCCTCCTCCAGGATGGTGTGCGCGTTGGTGCCGCTGGCGCCGAAGGAGGAGACGGCGGCGCGGCGCGGGCGCCCGGGGTCGGTCCAGGGCCGGTTCTCCGTCAGCAGCCGGACCCGGCCCTGGTCCCAGTCGACCTTCGTGGACGGCTCGTCGGCGTGCAGCGACTTCGGCAGGACGGCGTGCCGGATCGCCATGACGGCCTTGATGATGCCGGCGACGCCGGCGGCGGCCTGGGTGTGCCCGATGTTGGACTTCACCGAGCCCAGCCACAGCGGCCGGTCCTCCTCGCGGTCCTGCCCGTACGTCGCCAGCAGCGCCTGCGCCTCGATCGGGTCGCCCAGGGTCGTCCCCGTGCCGTGCGCCTCCAGCAGGTCCACGTCCGCGGGGGTCAGCTGCGCCCCGGCGAGCGCGGCGCGGATGACGCGCTGCTGGGAGGGGCCGTTGGGCGCGGTCAGGCCGTTGGAGGCGCCGTCCTGGTTGACGGCGGAGCCGCGGACCACGGCCAGCACCTCGTGCCCGTTGCGCCGGGCGTCGCTCAGCCGCTCCAGGAGCAGCATGCCGGCGCCCTCGCTCCAGCCGGTGCCGTCGGCGGAGTCCGCGAAGGACTTGCAGCGGCCGTCGGGGGCGAGCCCCCGCTGGCGGCTGAAGGCGATGAAGTTGTTCGGCGTGGACATCACGGTCGCACCGCCCGCCAGGGCGAGGGTGCACTCCTTGTTGCGCAGGGCCTGCACGGCCAGGTGCACGGCGACGAGCGCCGAGGAGCACGCGGTGTCGATGGTGACGGCCGGGCCCTCCAGGCCCAGGGTGTAGGAGATCCGGCCGGAGATCACGGCGGCCAGGGCGCCGGTGCCCAGGGCCGCCTCGGTGTCCTGCTCCATCTTCGCCAGCAGGTCCTTGTAGTCCTGCCCGTTGGTGCCGGCGAACACCCCGACCCGGCCGCCGTGCACCGAGTCGGGGGCGATCCGCGCCCGCTCCAGCGCCTCCCACGACACCTCGAGCAGCAGCCGCTGCTGGGGGTCCATCGCGACCGCCTCGCGCGGGCTGATGCCGAAGAAGTCCGGCTCGAACCCCGCCGCGTCGTCCAGGAACCCGCCGCGTGTGACGTAGCTCTTGCCCGTGGCGTCCGGGTCGGGGTCGTACAGCCCCTCGACGTCCCAGCCTCGGTCGCCGGGGAAGTCCCCGATGGCGTCGGTGCCGTCGTGGACGAGCCGCCACAGCTCCTCCGGCGTGCTCACACCGCCGGGGAAGCGGCAGCTCATCCCGACGATGGCGATGGGTTCCCGGTCCTGGGTCTCCACCTCGCGCAGCCGCTGACGGGTCTGGTGCAGATCGGCGGAGACCCGCTTGAGGTAGGAGAGCAGCTTTTCGTCGTTGGTCATCGGGTGTCGCCACTCCTGTGCGAAGAGGTGGACTGCGGTCGGGCCGGGGTGCCGTGGGAGGGCTGGGTCACGCCGAGCCGAGTTCGTTGTCGATGAAGGCGAAGACGTCGTCCGCGGAGGCGTCCTCCAGGCGGCCCGTGACGGCGCCGTCGTCCTGGCCGAGGGTCTTGTTCAGGTCGTTGAGCAGGGTCTGCAGGCGGGTGGTGATCCGGCCCTGCTCGATGTCCTCGGCGGTCAGGCCGCCGAGCCGGGCCGCGACCCGGTCCAGTTCGGCGAGGACGGAGTCCACGGAGGTGTCGGCGCCCGCGAGTTCGGTGCCCAGGTGCTTGGCGAGGGCGGCGGGGGTGGCGTAGTCGAAGATGAGCGTGGCCGGCAGCGCCACCCCGGCGGCGGTGCTGATGCGGTTGCGCAGGTCGACCGAGGTGAGCGAGTCGAAGCCCAGGTCGCGGAAGGCGGTGGTGGGCTCGACCGCGTCGGCTCCGCCGTAGCCGAGGACGGCGGCGGCCTGCCCGCACACCAGGTCCACCAGGGCGCGTTCGCGCTCCCCGCCGGTCAGCCCGGCGAGCCTCTGCGCGAAGCCGTCGGTCTCTGCCTGCGCGGCCTGCCCGCCCGTACCGGGGCGCGCCTCGGGCAGCGCGGACAGCAGGGGGCTGGGCCGGGTCGCGGTGAACGCGGGCGCGAACACCGACCAGTCGACGTCGGCGACGGTGACGGTGGTGTCGCCGCTCTCCAGGGCGCGGTGCAGCGCGGTGAGGGCGCGGTCGGGGTCGAGGAGGGACATGCCCATCGCGCGGGCCGCCGAGCGCACCGAGCCGTGCGCCGCCATGCCCTCGCCGCCCCAGGGGCCCCACGCCACCGAGGTGGCGGGCAGTCCGGCCGCGCGCCGGTGCTCGGCGAGGGCGTCGAGGAAGGCGTTGGCCGCGGCGTAGTTGGCCTGGCCCGCGCCGCCGACGGTGGCGGTCAGGGAGGAGAACAGCACGAACGCCGACAGGTCCAGGTCCGCGGTGAGTTCGTGCAGGGTGCGGGCGGCGTCCGCCTTGGGCGCGAGGACCTTGGCGAACCGGTCGGGGGTGAGCGCGTCCAGGACGCCGTCGTCGAGGACGCCTGCCAGGTGCAGCACGGCGGTCAGGGGGTGCTCCGCCGGTACGGAGTCCAGCAGCGCGGCCAGTTCGGCGCGGTCGGCGACGTCGCAGGCGGCGAGGGTGACCCGGGTGCCCGCGGCGGTCAGCTCCGCGCGCAGGTCCGCCGCCCCGGGCGCGTCCGCGCCGCGGCGGGAGACCAGCAGCAGGTGGTCGGCGCCCTCGGCGGCGAGCCGGCGGGCGACGGCGGTGCCGACCGCGCCGGTGGCGCCGGTGACCAGCACCGTGCCGGACGGCTTCCACGGCGCGCCCGCGCGGGCGGGGGCGTGCTCCAGGCGCCGGCCGTAGGCGCCGGACTCGCGGACGACGACCTGGTCCTCGCCGCCCGGGTCGCCGAGCAGCGCGGCCAGCCGGGCGACGCTCTGCGGCCCGACCTCGGCGGGCAGGTCCACCAGTCCGCCCCAGCGGTCGGGGTGCTCGAGGGCGGCGACCCGGCCGAGGCCCCACACCCCCGCCTGGTCGAGGCCGGTGACGGCGGCGGTCGTGCCGTGGGCGACGGCGTCCCGGGTGACGCACCACAGCGGGGCGTCGGTCCCGGCGTCCCCGAGGGCCTGCACGAGGGCGGCGGTCGCGGTGAGTTCCGTCGCCGGGGCCAGCAGGGACAGGACGCCGTCGACGGCGCCGCGCCCGCCGAGCGACTCGGCGAACTCCGCCCGGTCCGCGGTGTCGGACACCATGAGGGTCTCGACGTGCAGGCCCCGGTCGGCGAGGCCGCTCAGGACGGCCGTGGTCCACGGGTCGCTGACCGCGGAGGCGGGCACGACGGCCAGCCAGCGTCCGCCGAGCGCGGGCGTGGCGGCGGGGGCCAGCGGCTCCCACGCGACCCGGTAGCGCCAGGCGTCCGCGGCGGCGTTGGCCCGGTTCTGCTCGTGCCAGGAGGCCAGGGCGGGCACCACGGCGGCGACGGACGTCTCCTCCTCGACGCCGAGGACGGCGGCGACGCCGCTCACGTCCTGCGCGCGCACCAGCTCCCAGAACGGGTCGGCCGCGTCGCCGCCCGAGCGGGCCGCGGCCGAGCGCTCGGCCTGCAGGACGGGGGCGTCCTCCCAGTGCCGGTCCCGGCGGAAGGGGTAGGTGGGCAGGTCGACCCTGCGGCCGCCGGCGAAGACGGTGCGCCAGTCGGGTCCGGTGCCGGTCAGGTGCAGCCGGCACAGGGCGTCGACGAGGGCGGCGTCCTCGGGGCGGTCGCGGCGCTGGGTGCCGACGGCGTCCGGCACCACGTCCTGCGCCAGGTTGGTGAGCACCGCGTCGGGGCCGACCTCGAGGAAGCGGGTGACGCCCTCGGCGGCGAGGGAGGTGAGGCCGTCGTGGAAGCGGACGGCCTCGCGCACGTGGCGCACCCAGTACTCGGGCGAGGTGAGCTCGTCGGCGATCCGACCGGTGACGTTGGAGACGACCGGCAGGGCGGGCTCGTGGAAGGTGAGGCCCGCGAGCACCTGGCGGAACGGCTCCAGCATGGGCTCCATGCGGTGGGAGTGGAAGGCGTGCGAGACCTTCAGCCGGGTGGACTTCTCCACCCGCGCGGCGACGGCGAGGACGGCCTCCTCGTCGCCGGAGACGACCACCGCGCGCGGGCCGTTGACGGCCGCGACGTCGACGCCGTCGGTGAGCAGCGGCGCGACCTCGGCCTCGGCGGCCAGCAGGGACACCATCGCGCCGCCGGCCGGCAGCTCCTGCATGAGGCGGCCGCGGGCGGCCACCAGGGTGACCGCGTCCTCCAGGTCCAGGACGCCCGCGACGTGCGCGGCGACCACCTCGCCGATGGAGTGCCCGGCGAGCAGGTCGGGGCGTACGCCCCAGTGTTCGAGCAGCCGGTACAGGGCCGTCTCGAAGGCGAACAGGGCCGCCTGCGTGTACACGGTCCGGTTCAGCTCCGCGGAGGCCGGGTCGGCCTCCTCGAACATCACCTCGCGCAGCGGCCGGTCCAGGTGGGCGTCGAACGCGGCGCAGATCTCGTCGAGGGCGGCGGCGAACACCGGGAACGCGGCGTGCAGGGTGCGTCCCATGCCGGGCCGCTGCGAGCCCTGGCCGGAGAAGAGGACGCCGAGCCGGCCCGGTTCGGGGGCCGTCACGGCCGCCTGGCTGCCGTCGGCGACGGCGCGCAGGCCGGCCAGCAGCTCGTCCCGGTCGCGGCCGGTGACGGCGGCCCGGTGGGTGAACAGGGTGCGGGTGGTGGTCAGCGAGTACCCGACGTCGTACGGGTCCAGGTCGCCGGCGACCGCCAGGAGCCGCTCCGCCTGCCGCCGTACGGCGTCGGAGCCCTTGCCGGACAGGACCCACGGCACGACGGGCAGCGCGGCGCGCTCCGCCGGCGGGGCGGCCTCGACGGGCGGCGCCTCCTCCAGGATGGTGTGGGCGTTGGTGCCGGAGATGCCGAAGGAGGACACCCCGGCGCGGCGCGGGCGGCCGTCGGTGTCCCAGGGGCGGGCCTCGGTGAGCAGCCTTACGTCGCCCGCACTCCAGTCGACGGCGGTGCTGGGCTTCTCCACGTGCAGGGTCCTGGGCAGGACGCCGTGGCGCATCGCCATGACCGTCTTGATGACGGCGCCGACGCCGGCCGCGGCCTGCGGGTGGCCCATGTTGGACTTGATGGACCCCAGCCAGACCGGCCGGCCCTCCGGGCGGTCCTGCCCGTAGGCGGCGATGACGGACTGGGCCTCGATGGGGTCGCCGAGGGTGGTGCCGGTGCCGTGCGCCTCGACCGCGTCGATGTGGTGCGGGGCCAGCTGCGCGTCGGCGAGGGCCTGCCGGATGACGCGGACCTGGGCCGGGCCGCTGGGCGCGGTCAGGCCGTTGGAGGCGCCGTCCTGGTTGACGGCGGAGCCGCGGACCACGGCCAGCACCTCGTGCCCGTTGCGCAGGGCGTCGGACAGCCGCTCCACCAGCAGCATGCCGGCACCCTCGGCCCAGGCGGCGCCCGCGGCGTCGTCGGAGAAGGAGTGGCAGCGGCCGTCGGGCGACAGCGCCCGGCGCTCGCTGAACTCGATGAACATCTCGGGGCTCGCCATGACGGCGGCGCCGCCCGCCAGCGCCAGGGAGCACTCGCCCCTGCGCAGCGACTGGATCGCCTGGTGCAGCGCCACCAGGGAGGAGGAGCAGGCGGTGTCCATGGTGACCGCCGGGCCCTCCAGGCCCAGGGTGTAGGCGATGCGGCCGGAGACGATGCTGCCGGAGATGGTGCCGCCGACGTAGTCGTGGTGCATCAGGCCCACGAAGACGCCGGTCGGGGTGCCCTTCACCGTGGTGGGGTCGATGCCGGCCCGCTCGAAGGCCTCCCAGGTGACCTCGAGCAGCATCCGCTGCTGCGGGTCGGTGCCGGGCGCGTCCTTGGGGCTGATGCCGAAGAAGGCCGGGTCGCACTCGGCGGCGTCGTGCAGGAAGCCGCCGTGGCGCACGTAGGACTTGCCGGGGGCGCCGGGCTCGGGGTCGTAGATCGCGTCGACGTCCCAGCCTCGGTCGGTGGGGAACTCGGTGACGACGTCGACGCCCTCGTCGACGATGCGCCACAGGTCCTCGGGGGTGCGCACCCCGCCGGGGTAGCGGCAGCCCATGCCGATGATGGCGACGGGCTCGCGGTCCTGCTCCTCCAGCTCCCGTACGCGGCGGCGGCTGCGCTCCAGCTCGGTCGTGGCCCGCTTGAGGTAGTCGCGGAGCTTGTCCGCCGTGGCCGGGTCTTCCATCACAGGGCTCCCAGTTCGTTGTCGATCCTGGCGAAGAGTTCTTCGTCGCTGGCTCCGCCGAAGTCCTCCGGCGGCACGGGCTCGGCGTTCCGGCCGTGGGTGTCCTGCCAGCCGCGCAGGAGCGCCTCCAGACGCGCGGTGACACGGGCGTGGCTGCCGTCCCGGTCGGGCAGGGCGTGCAGTTCGGCTTCGAGGCGGTCCAGCCCGGCGAGGGCGGACCGGGTGAGGTCGGCCGGTCCGGGCACGAGCGCGGCCTTGAGGTGGGCGGCGAGCGCGCGCGGCGAGGGCTGGTCGAAGACCAGCGTCGCCGGCAGGGTCAGGCCGGTGGCGCCGGCGAGGAGGTTGCGCAGTTCGACGGCGGCGAGCGAGTCGAAGCCCATCTCCTGGAAGGCGCGCCCCGGGTCCACCGCCTCCGGCGAGGGGTGGCCGAGCACGGCGGCGACGTGGGTGCGCACCAGCTCCAGCAGGGCGCGGTCCCGTTCGGCGTCCGGCAGCGGCGCGAGGCGCTCGCGCCAGGAGGCGGCCGGCGCGCCCGCGGCGGACCCGGTGGTGCGCCGCCGCGCGGGGCGCACCAGGCCGCGCAGCAGCGCGGGGACCCCGTCGGTGCGGGCCCGCACCGCGGCGGCGTCCAGCCGGACGGGCACCAGGACGGCGTCCTCGCCGCCGGGTGCCGCGTCGAACAGGCGCAGCCCCTGCCCGGCGGTGAGCGGCGGCAGGCCGAGCCGGCGCAGCCGCTCCAGGTCGGCGGTGTCGATACCGGCGCTCATGCCGCCCGCCTCCGACCACAGGCCGTACGCCAGGGAGACGGCGGGCAGGCCGAGGGAGCGGCGGTGGGCGGCGAGGCCGTCGAGGAAGGTGTTCGCGGCGGCGTAGTTGGCCTGGCCGCCGCCGACGAGCAGGCCGGCGGCGGAGGACAGCAGGACGAACGCCGACAGGTCCTTGTCGCGGGTCAGCTCGTGCAGGTGCCAGGCGGCGTCCACCTTGGGCCGCAGCACCCGTGCGACCTTGTCCGCGTCGAGCGTGGCCAGGACGCCGTTGTCGACGACGCCGGCGGCGTGCACCACGGCCCGCACCTCGTGCGCGCCGAGCAGCGCGGCCAGTTGGTCGCGGTCGGCGGCGTCGCAGCGGGCGAGCGTGACCTCGGCGCCCGCCGCGGCCAGTTCCTCGCGCAGCTCGGCCGCCCCGGGGGCGTCCGCGCCGCGCCGCCCCGCCAGCAGCAGGTGCCGTACGCCGTGCTCGGTGACCAGGTGACGGGCGATCAGGGCGCCGAGGCCGCCGGTGCCGCCGGTGATCAGGACGGTGCCGTCCGGGTCCCAGGCGGGCGGGCCGCCGGGCTTGGCGCGGGCCAGCCGCGGGGTGCGCACCTCGCCGTCGCGGACCGCGACCTCCGGTTCCCCGGCGGCGAGGGCGGTGGCGAGGGCCCGGCCGGGGGCGGCGCTGCCGTCGCTGTCGACCAGCAGGAACCGTCCGGGGTTCTCGGCGTGGGCGGCGCGTACGAGGCCGTGGAGCGGGGCGTGCGTGAGGTCGCCGGAGCGCAGCAGCACGGCCAGCCGGCGGTCCGCGAAGCGCTCGTCGTCCAGCCATGTGCGCAGCGTGTCCAGGGTGGCGTTCACCCGCTCCCGCACCAGGGCGGGCAGGTCCCTCGGGCCGTCGGGGGCGGGCGGCACCGGCAGGACGACGAGGCCGGGCACGGGGCCCGCGGCCGCGAGGGCGGCCAGGTCCGGGTGGCGGGGCGCGTCGAGGCCGGCGTCGCCGTCGCCGCACACGGCCAGGTCCGGTACGGGCGCGTCCGCCGGTCCGGGCGCCGGGACGAGGTCGACCCGGTACAGCGGGTCGTCGGCGTCCCCGGCGAGCTGCTCGGCGGAGACGGGCCGGGCCACGAGGCTGCGCACGGTGGCGACGGGCGCGCCGGCGGCGTCGGCGAGGTCGAGGGTCACGGCCTCGGGCCCGGACGGGGACAGGTGCAGGCGCAGGGCGTCGGCGCCCGCCGCGTGCAGGGTGACGCCGCCCCAGGCGAACGGCAGCACCGCCCGGCCACCGGGCAGGTCCAGCAGGTTGACGTGGAGGACGGCGTCCAGCAGGGCCGGGTGCAGGCCGAACGCGGCGGCGCCGGCGCGGGCCTTCTCGGGCAGCGCGGCCTCGGCGAACAGCTCGTCGCCCCGGCGCCACATGGCGCGCAGGCCCTGGAAGACCTCTCCGTAGCCGTAGCCGGTGCGGGCCAGCCCGGGGTAGAGGTCGTCCAGGTCGACGGGTTCGGCGCCCTCCGGGGGCCAGGCGGTCAGGCCGGCCGGCGGCGCGCCGTCGGCGGGGGCGGTGGTCAGGACGCCGCCCGCGTTGCGCGTCCACGGCGTCTGCGGGGCGTCGGCGCGGCGGGACCAGACGGTCACCTCCCGCTGCCCGTCCCGCTCCTCGCCGACGGCGACCTGCACGGCCACGGCGCCCTGCTCGGGCAGGATCAGCGGGGCGTGCAGGGTGAGTTCGCCGACCGTGTCGCAGCCGAGGCGCTCCCCGGCCTGCAGGGCCATCTCGACGAAGGCGGTGCCGGGCAGCAGGACGGTCCCGTGCACGGCGTGGTCGGCCAGCCAGGGGTGGGTGGCGCGGGAGAGGCGGCCGGTGAGGACCGCTCCCCCGGTGTCGGGCAGGTCGGCCGCCGCGGCCAGCAGCGGGTGGCCGGTGGCGCTCTGCCCGAGGCCGTCCGCGTCGCCGCTGCCGCCGGCCTCGGCCTCCAGCCACAGGCGGGTGCGCTGGAAGGCGTAGGTCGGCAGGTCGGTGCGCCGGGCGCCGTGCGGGGCGAAGAACGCCTCCCAGTCCACGGCGGTGCCGGCCGCGTGCAGCCGGGCGACGGCGCCCACCAGGTCGCGCTCCTCGTCGCCGTCGCGGCGCAGTCCGGCGACGGCGACGGCGTCCTCGGGCAGGCACTCCCCGGCGAGCGCGGTCAGCGCCGCGTCCGGTCCCACTTCGAGGAACGTCCGTACGCCGAGGCCGTACAGGGTGCCGAGGGCGTCGGCGAAGCGTACGGGGCGGCGGACGTGGTCCACCCAGTAGCCGGGGGTGGCCAGGTGGGCGGGGTCGGCGGCGGCGCCGGTGAGCGTGGAGACGACGGGGAGCCGCGGCGGGTGGAAGGAGCACCGGGCGGCGGCCTCGGCGAAGTCGGCCAGCATCGGCTCCATCAGCGGCGAGTGGAAGGCGTGCGACACCTTCAGCCGCTTGCTCCGGTCGAAGCGGGCGGCGAGCGCGTCCACGGCCTCCGCGGTCCCGGAGACGACCACCGAGCGGGGGCCGTTGACGGCGGCGAGGCCGACCCGGTCGTCCAGGTACGGGGCGACCTCCTCCTCGGTCGCGCGCAGGGCCGCCATGGCGCCGCCCCCGGGCAGGGCGGCCATGAGCCGGCCGCGCGCGAGGACCAGGGCGACGGCGTCCGGCAGCGACAGCACGCCGGCGACGTGCGCGGCGGCCAGTTCGCCGACGGAGTGGCCGGCGAGGTGGTCGGGGACCACGCCCCAGGACTCCAGGAGGCGGTAGAGGGCCACCTCGGTGGCGAAGACGGCGGCCTGCGCGTAGTCGGTGCGGGTGAGCAGGTCCGCGTCGTGGTCGATCACCTCGGCCAGCGGCCGCTCCAGCTGCGGGTCCGCCAGCGCGCACACCGCGTCGAACGCCTCGGCGTAGACGGGGAAGGCGCGGTGCAGGGCACGGCCCATGCCGGGCCGCTGCGAGCCCTGGCCGGTGAACAGGAAGGCCGTCCTGCCGCCGGTCCGGGTGAGCGGGGGCGCGGCGGTGAGCCCGGCGAGCAGTTCGCCGGTGTCCCGTCCGACGGCGACGGCCCGGTGCTCGAAGCGGGAGCGGGTGGTGGCCAGGGACAGCCCGACGTCGGCCGGGCGCTCGCCGGGGTGCGCCGCGAGGTGGTCGCGCAGGCGCGTCAGCTGGCCGTCGAGGGCCCGGCGGGTGCGGCCGGTGACGATCCACGGCACGAACGTCCCCCGGGCCCGTCCGTCCGGCACCGCGCCCTGTCCGCCCTGCTCCGCGCCCTGTCCGCGCGGTTCCGCGTCCGGTCCGTCCTGCGGCCCGGCCGCGGTCGCGGGCTCGTCGGCGGGGGCCTGCTCGAGGACGACGTGCGCGTTCGTGCCGCTGATGCCGAACGAGGAGACGGCGGACCGCCGCGGCCGCCCGGTCTCCGGCCAGGGGCGCCGTTCCAGGACCAGCTCGACGGCTCCCGCGTCCCAGTCCACCTGGTCGGTGGGGGTGTCGACGTGGAGGGTGGGCGGCACCTCGCCGTGCCGCATGGCCATCACCATCTTGATGACGCCGGCGACACCCGCCGCGGCCTGCGTGTGCCCGAGGTTGGACTTGACGGAGCCGAGCAGCAGCGGCCGGTCCGCGGGGCGGTCCTGGCCGTACGTCGCCAGCAGGGCCTGCGCCTCGATGGGGTCGCCGAGGGAGGTGCCGGTGCCGTGCGCCTCCACCACGTCCACGTCGGCGGTGGTGAGCCCGGCACCGGCCAGGGCCTGGCGGACGACGCGCTGCTGGGAGGGGCCGTTGGGCGCGGTCAGGCGGCTGCTGGCGCCGTCGGAGTTGACGGCGCTGCCGCGGACGACGGCGAGCACGGGGTGGCCGTTGCGCCGGGCGTCGGCGAGCCGTTCGAGGAGCAGCATGCCGGCCCCCTCGCCCCAGCCGGTGCCGTCGGCGGAGGCCGCGAACGCCTTGCACCGTCCGTCCGGTGCCAGACCGCGCTGCCGGCTGAAGTCGACGAAGGTCTCCGGCGTGGACATCACGGTGACCCCGCCGGCCAGGGCGAGCGAGCACTCGCCCGACTGCAGCGCGCGCACCGCCCAGTGCAGGGCGACCAGCGAGGAGGAGCAGGCGGTGTCGACGGTGACGACCGGTCCCTCCAGGCCGAAGGTGTAGGCGACGCGTCCGGAGGCGATGCTCGCGGCGCTGCCGTTGGCGAGGTAGCCGTCGAGGTCGTCGGGGACGGAGGCGAGGCGGGTGGCGTAGTCGTTGTACATGACGCCGGCGAAGACGCCGGTGCGGCTGCCGCGCAGGGACGCCGGGACGATGCCGGCCCGCTCGAAGGCCTCGAAGGAGGTCTCGAGGAGCAGCCGCTGCTGGGGGTCCATGGCGAGTGCCTCGCGGGGCCCGATGCCGAAGAAGTCGGGGTCGAAGTCGGCGGCGTCGTGCAGGAATCCGCCGGTGCGGGCGTAGGTCCTGCCGGCCTTGGCCGGGTCGGGGTCGTAGAGGGCGTCGACGTCCCAGCCGCGGTCGGCGGGGAAGTCGGACACGGCGTCGGTGCCCGTGGCCACCAGGTCCCACAGGCCCTCCGGCGTGGTGACCCCGCCGGGGTAGCGGCAGCCGATGCCGACGACGGCGACCGGGCCGTGTGCGCGTTGCTCGTTCTCGCGCAGCCGCCGCCGCGCCTCCCGCAGATCCGCGGTCGTCCGCCTGAGGTAGTCGAGCAGTTGCTCTTCGTTGTTCACCAGCGCGCCATCCGATCGAGATCGAAATGAGGGCCTCGGTCGTGCGGACCGCCTCCCTCGGCGTTCCGGTCCGCTGTCCCCCTCCGCTGTCGGAGGCTAGGGAGATCGCGGTGACACCCGATACCCCTACGGCCCCCAGGGGCCCCGGGGCCCCGCCGGGGCCGGAGCACGGCGCGCGGTGCCCGAACGGGCACGAAGACGCTTCTTCGTGCCCGATGTCGCGAGCGTCACACTCGCCCGCCACCCTTTACCGGCCGGTAAACCAGTAAATCAATAGGATGTGAAAGGGTGCCGCGGGAGAGGCTTGAAGGAGTAACCGGCTGCCACAAGTGTGCAGTTGACAACATTGGAACAGCCGGATAGCCTTTCTGCCCACTATGAACAGGTGACCGATTTCGCCGACCGGCGATAAAAGCGCGAACTGCCCGAATGGAATTACAGCGGAATTGACCGGGATCCACTCCGCACATGTATTCCGGGCGAAGCAGCGGTTACCGAACGGAAACGAACCGGCACCGCACTGCAATGAAGCAGTGCCCGTCTTCATCAGATGGAAAACGGGGGAACACCAGGATGGGTCGCCGTTCCCACGGCACACGTTCTGACCACACCGGCGGAAGGAGCGAGCGCGCGAGGAGTCACCGCGGCGGCACGAGCACGCCCCGTCCCGGGACGCGCCCTCGCACGGGCCGGAACGGCCGGACCGCCGGCCCGGACCAGGGTTTCGGCCCGACGCGTCCCGTCTCCCCCAACGCGTCCCGTCAGGCACCGCCCCGCCGGGGCCCGACCGGGCCGACGCCGCCGTCCAGCGGCGGCGCCGGCCCCGCACGGGCCCTCCACACCATGTCGCACCGCACCCCCCACGTCACACACGAAAACGGGGCGCGACCTCACAGGGAAACAGGACCAGGGGACCATGATGCGCCTTTTCGACCGCACCAGAGAACTGCGGACCCTGAGCGAAGCGTTCGACGAGAGCGCCCGCGGAAACGGCCGGCTCGTGATCGTCACGGGCGGCCCCGGCTCCGGAAAGACCGAACTCATTCATGAATTCCTGACGACGCTCGGCAGAGGGAGCACCCGCATACTGACCGGTACGGCCAACGCCGCCGATCAGGACCGGCCGATGAGCCTGATACGGCAATTAACCCCCGACGGCGACATGGCGTACGCGACGTGTAACGGCACGCGTCCTGCGGGGGGCGCCGAGGAGAAATTCCCCCGACTCGACGTGCACAAGCGCAAAGCCGCTCTCGGGCCCGTGGGACACGAGGCGGCCGACGCCCTCCTGCGGCTCGCCGACGGGGAGCGCTCCCTGGTCGTGGCCGTCGACGACGCCCACCTGATGGACCGGGCGTCGCTCGCCGTGCTGGTCCAGCTGCTGCGCCGCAGCCGTTTCCGCAAGGTGCTCGTCGTGTGCGCCACGGAGGGACGGGCCGGCGCCGCGCGCACCGGTGTCCACGCGGAGCTGATCCGCCAGCCGCACCACCGCGTACGGCTCGCCCCCCTGTCGGAACAGGGCGTCGGCGAACTGCTCGCCGCCCAGGCGGGCCGCGTGCTGCCCGGCAACGTCGGCCGCGCCTACCACCGGGCGACCGCGGGCAGTCCCCTGCTGGTGCACGCCCTGCTGGACG